>JAEWSH010000073.1 GCA_023398375.1 Bacillota bacterium
ATGTGTTATTGTATTCATGACGGTTGAAGTTCCTTTTATATAGAATTGTTTTTTGTGGTGATTAACATTCTATAGGACTCAACCGTTTTTGTATAGTTGTAGGTGTCACATCAATTGTAACCCAACACGTTCATATAAAAATAAAAGCATTTTTGATTGACAAGAATTTTAAATCGTGATATAAATACGTATATACGTATTTAAAATCATCTAGTCCATTCTTAGCAAATCTTATAGTATATCTTTATAGTTCTGATTTGTATCTTCACTATCTCTTTTTTCCCAGTCTTTTTTTCACTTTCTGATTTTCTTTCCCTCTATAAAAATGAATGTATTTGCCTAAAGAATATGCCTATTTTTTTAAGTACTCCGGCGATAGGATAAAAGTAAATAATGGAAACAAGGGAGAGAGAAATGAAAGTAGAGACGTATAAGCTATATAAAGAAAAGAACAGTCCATATTTTGTTTCATATTTAATAGATGATTACAAAGAGTATCAGAAGGGCAAAAAACGGCCGGCAGTTATTATATGTCCCGGTGGTGGGTATTTAAAGCTGTCAGAACGGGAAGGAGAACCGATAGCATTGGCGTTCTTACAGAAGGGTTATCATGCTTTTGTCCTGAATTACAGTATAGGGGCCATGGATGGAACGAAATCAAATATGTCTCCCAAGGCTGTGCTGGAACTTGCTATGACAATTAAGGAGCTTCGTGATAATGGGGATAAATGGTTAGTGGATACATCTAATATAGTTTTAACAGGCTTTTCTGCAGGCGCACATGTGATAGCTATGTTCAGTAACCGCTGGTCGGAACCATGGATTGCTAAAAGGCTGGGAACTACGAGTGAAAAATTAAGAGTAAAAGCAGTAGTTTTAGGATACCCGCTATGTGATATACAAGTTATGGTCAATACGCTGAAAAATGATGTAAAAATAAGTGATGATCTTAAAAATTTCCTTGAACTGTCAATGATAGCATTATGTGGTGAAAAGTATCCAGGCGGGGAAAAAGCAGAATACTACAGCCCTACTTGTCTTGTGAATGAATATACTCCGCCCACCTTTATCTGGCATACTGCGGATGATGAAATGGTATCGGCAGAAAATTCACTGTTGTATGCGCTGCAGTTATCACGATACCAAATTCCATATGAAGTACATATATTTGAAAATGGAGTTCATGGACTGGCCCTGGCGAATGAATTTACGGCCTGCCGACCGGAAGAGGTCAATTTACCATGTCAGGAATGGATCCAGTTATTGTTTGCCTGGCTGGAAAAGAGAATAATAATGGAAAAAAATAATGCATGATAACAAAAAAAACTATATTATAGCCACATTTAGTGTAAAAAAGTAACTATTTTAAGAGCAGTGAATAGATTATGATTTCAAATAGAATAAACAATGTTTATCCAATAACAGATGATGTCAGTCATTCTGTATATACTTTGCAAAGTGTAATTTTATGAAACTTATTCATGACAAGTGAAGTGGTCTTACCGGTTCGTCTTGTTAACTTGCAGTACCACATAATAAAATTTTGGGAGGGTATACAAAAAGATGAAAAAGAATTTATTAAGTAAGGTATTATCAGTAATTTTAATTACGACTATGGTCTTGGCAGGCTGTAGTTCCCCAAGTAATGAGCCCGAAAAAGATAGTACCGAAAACACGGCAGTCCCGACAGAAAGTGAAAAAACAGTTGTCACATTCCAAACATGGAATCCAGCCGATGCAGGACCGGATAGTCCGATCTATCAAATAATCTCAGCCTTTGAAAAAGAGAACCCGAATATCAAAATAGATTATATTTATGTTGATTCGGGAAGTCATATGGAACAGCTGAAAGTAAAATTAATGGGTGGCGAAGGACCTGACATTTATGGGATGAGTACAGGTGCAAATTATAATGAATTCAGAGATTTTGAAGAAGACATTACATCCTATTGTAAAAATGCATGGGGAGATGAATGGGAATTTAAATTTTATTCAACCTGTAAGAATTTGCTGGAATCAGACGGTAAGTATTATGGTCTGCCACTTGGAATTACCTATGCAGGCTTTGCGTGGGCTGATAAAAATATGCTGGCAAGTTATTCTCTCGATGTTCCAACTTCTTACGATGATTTATTAAACGTAAGCAAGGTATTGCGGGAAAACAATCAACTGCCTCTGGCAATTGGTGCAAAAGATGCCTGGGTAGATATTGATGCATGGATGAGTATAGCAAATGACGTGAATAGTGACAAGCTTTATTCGGCTATTGAAGGGAACACACCATTCACAGATGCTGATTTAGTAAAATCTTTTCAAATATGGCAGGACTGTTTTAAAGATGGTATTTTCCAAGATGGAGCTATTGGTATGACCCTATACAATGATGTTAACGATATGTTCCAAAAAGAAGGCAGTATTCCAATGTTCATCAACGGTTCATGGGCTTTAAATATGTATACGCTTTCAGATTCAGAAACGAAAAAGGTATTCAATTCGGAAGGAGCAGATCATGAAATATTTCTGATTGACTGGAATAATGATGGAAAAGTCTGTCCTGTAACTGCATCAACTGATGTTGTTTTATGTATGAATAAGGACTCCAAGGTAAAAGATGCTGCATTTAAATTTATGGATTATCTGGTTAATGAAGGACAGGATCTTCTTGTAAATAAATATCTTGAATATATGCCATCCCGCACCGATATGGAACTAAATATAGAAGGACTTAGTAAAAATGGACAGGAAGCCCTTAAAGTTGTATTGGACAATGCTTCTGATAATGTAGCGGGTACCAGATCAATTGTTTATGCAGAATTAAATACTAAGATCTCAGATGAATTACAGGCACTTGCTGCGGGACAACTTACGCCGGAGGAAGCTGCCGAACAAATCGAGGCTGTCTCACAGACGATTGAGAGAGAGTAAATGACTAAATGAAACGGTCAGAATAATTTTTGAAAGAGGACATATCATGAAGCGACAGAGAATTACAGGATACTTATATATATTACCGCTGGTGGTTCTATTCCTGTTATTTATTGTATATCCAATTGTCTATAACATTAAAGTTAGTTTCTATGACTGGAATGGAATAAGTATACAGAAAGAATTTAATGGTCTCCAGAATTACAGATCAGTTTTGAACGATAAGGTCATGCTTCTGGTTGTTAAAAACTTTATTATTTTTGCATTTACAACGATTATAATACAGGCGTTGATAGGATTGTTTTTTGCTACGATCCTAAAGAGTAAAATAAGATTTTCGCAGTTTTATCGTACATTGATTTACCTGCCAATTATTGCAACTCCTGTTATTGTCGGGCAAATTTTTTCGAAGATCTTTGAAACTAACAGGGGATATCTGAATGAAATGCTAAAGATGATTCATCTGGAGGGATTGTGTCAGCAGTGGCTTTCCAACCCGAAGACTGCATTAGGTTGTATTATATTCGTCAATATATGGCAATGGACAGGATACAGTATGTTGTTATATTACACAAACATGCTGAACATTTCTGAAGATATGTACGAAGCTGCAAGAATAGATGGAGCAGGAGCCTGGAAACAGTTCACTATGATCACGATTCCTTTACTAAGAGGAACCCACTATACGATATTTATTATGGGGATGATCGGTTCGCTGAAAACATTTGATATTCCATATGTGTTGACTTCTGCTGGTCCGAATCATGCTACAGAATTTTTCTCAACATACATATATACGAAATCTTTCGATTTATTTAAACAGGGAGAGGCTTCGGCAATTGTTGTGATAATGTTCCTGCTGGCAATGGTAATAACTGCTGTTCAGTTGCGTTTTTATTATAGGAATGATAAGGATAAGGAGCTGTCTTAATAATGAAATTTAAAAATATAAAAAAAATAATACTGCATGGCATATGTATCATTGCGGCCGCGATATTTATGTATCCGATTGGTCTGATGCTGATAAAATCATTTGCTGTGGATGGAATTAAGAACTATTTGCTTGTTTTTGATACATATAATCTATTCACTAATTTTATTAGCAGTATCCTTATAGTCGGATGCACGTTACTACTGGTTTGTATTGTTCTGTCACTCGCAGCTTTTGCGTTTTCAAAATTGGAATTTCCTTTCAAAAAAACGCTATATTATGTATTGCTCATGGGAATGATGATACCGACCTCTGCCCTGATATTCCCTTTATTTAATACGGTAAAAGGCATGGGAATGTTGGGTTCCCGATTATCTGTAGTGCTTCCGTATGTAACACTCAACAGTTGTTTCAGCCTAATGATGTTTAAGAATTATTTTGATGCATTGCCAAATCAACTGATGGAAGCAGCCCATATTGATGGGGCGAGCAGATTTCGTATTTTCTATTCCATTATGATGCCTGTTGCCAGACCAGGGCTGGCATTTGTCTTAATTCAAACTTTTTTAAGCTCATGGAATGAATTACAAATGGCAATGATATTTATCAGTGATTCAGGCAAATTACCCTTGTCGGTGATACCTACCCGTTTTTCAGCTTCCATCGTTTCCTCACAGTTTCCGACCAGAGTCATGTTTGCGGCCCTGACGATATGCCTTATTCCGATAGCGGTTTTTTATCTATTTGCTTCTAAATCTTTGATTTCCGGATTAACACAAGGGGCTGTAAAGGGGTAGATCAACTGAAAAAGAGAATGGATATTCGAAAGAAACTTCACGATCTAAAAAGCAGGATTAGTTTTAAAATAAGCATAATAAACAGTGTATTTTTCTTTATTGCATTTGTTATTATTCTAATGGTTGCAAGTGCATTAAATTACAAAATAATCAGTAGGAAGGAAGAACTGACATTTCGTTCTTACTTGGCTAATTCATTAATTTCTGTCGATGATAAGCTGAAAGATATGAACAGAGTTTCTCTTATGAGTACATCTGGCGACAGGGTACAGAACATTCTTTTAAATTATCAGAAAAGGATTATCTATGAGAAGAATCAGGATGAAGAATATCTTAAGGAATACTATACTTCATTGGTAGAGATAAGAAGTGATATCAGCGGTATTTATATGTATGACTTGGAAACGCTGATTTTTTATCACGACAGTATGAATCCTTCTTTCCGAAGAAATGTGGATGCTTTTGCAATATTACAGGAAATAATGAAAAAGTCTGAAAAGTTACAACAGTCAAATTGTTATCTGGCGGTTGATAATCAACCAAGATTTATGAGGTATACTTCAAATTATGAAACAAATCCGTTTGCCCAGAACTGTATCTGGCTTCTGAGGGATGTTTATAGTTTTTCTCCCCATAAAAAGATAGGCAGTGTCGCATTAACAGTACAGGTGGAGACGATAAAAGATACATTGGATGAGAGTATAGGAGAGGAAATGTTCTATATCCTCTTAACGCAGTCCGGTGATATTATCTGTTGTCAGGATGGAACTCTTATCGGAAAAAATATAAGGAGTATATCGCCAGGTATTTATAAAAGTCTTCAGACAGAAGGAAGTTCAGAGGCTGAGTGGGAAGGACAGATTTGTAAAACAATGAACCGGCAGTCTGATTATAGTAATCTGATTCTTGTGACAGGAAAGTCAGTAAATCATTTTGCAGAGGAAGCCACAGAATTTATATGGTACAGCATAGTAATCGGTCTATTTATTGCCATGTTCATCGTAGTCTTAACGTTTCGAAATGTAGGTGCCATACTGAGACCACTGAAATTACTCGCAAATGAAATGTCTAACTTTAGCGAGAAAAGCTTGAAAGTTCAATATCCAGTCACCCAAAATTACGAAATAGGACAGCTGGTCAAAGCGTTCAATAGCATGGTGAATATGCTGGATCACTTAATTAAGACACAATATATTGATAAGGTAAAAATTAAGGAAAGTCAATTAAATGAGCAAAAGCTTTCCATGTTGTACCTTAAAAGCCAAGTGAATCCACATTTCCTATATAATACGCTGGATACCATAAAGATACGGGCTGAGATAAATAATGATAAAGATGTATCCTATATGTTGATGGAACTGGTTAAATTTTTCCGCTTGAATGTAAAAGTGGATAATCAATTTGTTACGTTAGACCATGAATTCAGCCTGATCGATTCTTACCTGAAATTGATGTGCTATCGTTATGAGAAGATAAAGTATCAGTACGATATTGATAAAATGCTTTTGAATGTAATGGTACCTAATTTTATTCTACAGCCGATTGTTGAAAATAGTCTGATTCATGGATTACGTGATAAAGGGTACAGAGGCAGTATTTATCTTGGTGCGCACAGAATGGAGGAAGCAGGTAAGATCGAAATTATTATTAAGGACGATGGTGTAGGATTTAATAGGGATACGAAGGAGCGTATTAATACTATGCTGAGTGAATATGAAAGTAGCAGTAATAATGACCTGAATAAACGGAACAGTATTGGAATCATGAATGTTCAGAAGCGCTTGAAGATGTTTTATAAGGATAACTGCGGGTTACATTATACGGATAATGCCGATAAAGGAGTAACAGCGCATATTATAATTGAAGAAAAATATAAATTTTAACGATAATTAACAGGGAGGTTATTATGGAACTTACGTATGAAGTGTATAGAGATAAAGTCAGGGGCTGCTGGACAGGGAAAAATATTGGTGGTGTACTGGGAGCGCCTTTTGAATGTTTGAGACAGGTAAATAATGTGGAATTTTACACACAAGATCTGACAATGGGTCCACCGCCAAACGATGATCTGGATTTACAGATTGTGTGGCTGGCAGCAGTAGAACGATATGGACGGAATGTAAATGCGTCTATATTAGGAGAATACTGGCTGTCCTATATCATTCCTAACTGGGTGGAATATGGAACCGGTAAATCTAATTTAAGAGCAGGTCTGCAGCCACCATTAAGTGGTATGATCGATAATACATATAAAGAAAGTTGTGGTTGTTTTATTCGCTCCGAAATATGGGCCTGCCTTGCACCGGGGCATCCGGATATTGCAGCCCGGTATGCTTATGAGGATGCTATTGTTGACCATGAAGGAGAAGGAATGTATGGAGAAATATTTTTTGCAGCCCTTCAGAGTGCAGCGTTTATTATAAGTGATAACAGAAAATTAATAGAAATCGGTCTGTCATATATTCCGGAAAACAGTATGATGGCCCAAGCAATTAAGAAGGCAGTGGAGTGCTATGATAATAAGGTCGAATTTTTGGAAGCAAGGAAACTGATACACAATGTTGCTCCGGGTACCTTTGGAATTCAGGGCATTAAACTGAAAGATATAAAAGTAGAAGGCAATGAAGACATGGAATTGGGAATACCTGGATTTGATGCTCCGGAAAATGTTGCATTTGCTATAGCGGGATGGCTCTATGGAGAAGAAGATTTTGAAAAGAGCATTATTCTTGCCAATTCAATGGGAGAAGACACGGATTGCACCTGTGCAACACTAGGGGCTACTCTTGGAATTATTTTAGGAGAAGCAAAGCTTCCGGATAAATGGAAAGAGCCTCTCAATGATAAGATAGCTACTTTGTGTATCGACAAGACAAGCAGAGGCATCTGGGTTCCTGAAACGGCTAATGAACTTACCGATAGAGTAGTTCGTATCATGCCGGGCTTTCTCGGGCTAGAGTATTGTAATGTACTTAGTAAAGGTGGAATGCAAATAAGATGTAAGAATGAGGTTGAACTTTATGCAGAAAGCCCAGGAGCATATATGGCGGGTATTAATTCTCATTGTAAGGATGGAGATATTAATATAAAGGAATTAGTTACGTTGTCACCTTATATTACAAAGTATGAATTTCCGGCTTTCCGTGTTCTTGTAGATTATAATGACTCTATTTACTTTAAAAAAGGTGAGGATCGGAAAATTAAGATCAAAGTTTATAATGCTTTTTATTTAAATCAACAGCAGTGGGCAAAAATACGTATCTATATGCCAGACGGAGTTGAGATGCTAAGCAGTAGATCCGTAATGCTTCCCCTAAACAACTTAAGTGGCTCTCATGCAGAAGCTGAGTTTGAATTTAATGCCGTTAATTTTGATGAAGTTAAACTGGAATTTGTTGTTAGCATATCACTTGAGGGGCGTCATTCCAATGGAGCAGTAACGGTAGTTCTAATGCAGAATAATTAGAGCTGGTGGGATTTTAAATATGAAAAAACTTAAGGTTTTGCTCGTAGATGATGAACTCACTATGCGGGAAGGGTTTAAAAAACTTTTTCAATGGGAAGAACATGATTGTGTAGTAGTTGGAGAAGCCAGCGATGGTGTCGAGGCAATTAATCAAGTTGACATATGCCGACCGGATGTTATAATTATGGATATCAATATTCCGATCATGAATGGACTGGAGGTCATCAGAATATTGAGAGCGAAATATCCGGAAATGGCTTTTATTGTTGTAAGCGGATATGATGATTTCAATTATTGCAAAGAGGCAATTAAACTAAAAATTACCGATTACATACTGAAACCTGTTAATTATGAAGAGTTCGGAGAAGTTATTGATGAATTAAAGATTGCCCTGTATCAGGAATCATTGCGGCATAAGGAAAATATAATTGGTGAAAAGGATAAACTGATTTTTGAAATCACAAAATATATTCAGGAGCATCTACAGGAAGAGATAACACTAAAAGTGTTGGCAGAAAAATTTTTTTTGAGTCCAGTTTATGTAAGCCAGCTTTTTAAAAACGAAATAGGAGTTAATTTTCTGACTTATTTGACCAATATACGTATTGAAAGAGCTAAAATATTACTAATGTCCAGCGGAACATCAGTATCTGACATAGCCGAAAAAGTAGGTTTTAAAGATTACCGGGTATTTTCTAAGGTTTTTAAGAAAATGGAATCAATTCCCCCTTCTCAATTTCATAAGCATATTACAGAGATTTCAGATGGGCATAAAAATGAGACGTAATTGGATATCCGCTCTAATCATCTTGGTGTGATTAGAGCGGCATTTTTTAAGTTTTCGGAGGTATGAAATGGATGATAATATTGTATACATCATGATTGACTTAAGCGCAGCGCTTATTATGTTTTTATTGGGATTGTATTTTTATAAATCAAACGGGAAAGCAGCAAACATCTTAACAGGTTATAATATAAGACCTGATGAAGAACGGAAAAATTACGATGAAGTTGAAATGTGTATTTCTTATGGAAAACGAATGATGGCTATGGCTGTTCCGTTTATGATTGGAGCAGTTATTGACGGCTTTATTTCTGGGATAGGCAGCCTCATTGCCTGGGTGTGTTGGGGTATTCTATTCATACTATTATTAGTTGAGAGAACAAAAAGAGAAAAGAAAAAATAAAATCGATGGTTGCAATCAATGATATGAGGTGCGGAGTAGGAAACTACTCCGCATTTAAATTATAACAAAAGGATAAGTAAAAAAAATAATATAATAAAATGTAGCAAGGCAAATCATTAGGTGGATTTGATTCGTTATATTATCAGGGGGACGCCTCAGGGAGGTACTATTTTGACGCGCGAAAAAGATTTAGTAAAAAGGATACGGAATGGTGACAATACGGCATGGAATGAGCTGATCATGATGTATTATCCAGATATTCTACGATATTGTCTCTGGCGTGCTCCGGATCAAAATATAGCAGAAGATGCTGTCCAGGAGACATTTTTAAAAGCAATTCGATACTTTGACCATTATGTCAGTGTAGGAAAATTCAGAGCATTTTTATATAAAATAGCAGCAAATACCTGTAAAGATCTATACCGCAAAAAGAGTATAACAGATGTATCCATGGAAGAGATACAGGAAGAGTTCTCCTATATGGAATATGGTTATCAAAAAGTAGAATCGGATATGCAGATCCGTTCTTCTGTAAGTGGCCTGTCAGAGGAGCTGAGAGAGGTCGTGTTACTACGTTTTGGACAAGAACTAACTTTAAAAGAGATTGCAGATATAACGAACCTGCCTCTTAGAACGATACAGTCCCGGTTGAGAAGAGCTTTAAAACAAGTGAAAGAGAACTGCACGGAAGGAGGATGATAGTGTGGATGAGAAGTTTCAAAGAAGGATGCGGACAGCATTACATGGAGAGAATCAAATAATGGAAGAGTCACGTATGAAGTTAACGCTTACTATGGCAGAGATAGAACTATCAAAGATACAAAAACACAAAAGGATTGGGTCGATAGAATTTTTTGTCAGGCAGATCAAGTATTTGTCAGTTCCAATTTGGTGTGCGCAAGGCATGATATTATTTTTGATTGTTTCAGTATTAGGGTATGTATATGGTGAATTAACAGTGACAAGTGAAAAGCAGTTAGCAGTACTTTTATGTAGTTGCGTCATACTGATTTTGCTAACAACAATTCCCGTTATGGAACGTTCTATTCGGTATCAGATGAATACAGTAGAAGCTGCAACGAGATTTTCTGTTAAAAGTATTTTAGCAGCAAAATTATTGACGATAGGATTTGGAGATAGTGCAATGATTGCAGGATTGATGTTGTTTACCATATACCAGACATCTCTGCCAATACTTCAGGCTATATCGTTTGTGATGCTGCCATTTTTGATACTGAGCAGTGTGGTATTGTATCTGATCGGACATAGGTCTGTGGAAAAGTATGCCACAGGATGCATCTGTGCATGCGTTATCCTTTTTCTCGTTGTATTGCTTGGCGGAGAGATTTATCCATGGATATTTGAAGAAGCATTTATGGCGGAATGGATACTATTCTGCTTGGCACTGGGTGCATTTTCGTTTCACCAGATCAAGTATATTATGAATCATTCTGCTATCGTAGAACTCCAGATAGTATGAGTTACAGAAAGGCAAAAGTATGGAATTATATATCAATCATATTTCAAAACAGTTTAAAGATAAGAATGCAGTCAATGAGGTAAGTCTTCATATTACACCAGGAGTATGGGGATTGCTGGGTGCTAATGGCGCTGGAAAAACAACATTAATGCATATGATAGCTGGAATTATGGAGCCTACATCGGGAGCAGTTGAGTATGATGGACTGCCAATTACTATGTTAAAAGAAAAATATAGAGATATTTTTGGTTATCTGCCGCAGGAATTCGGTTTTTATCCGGAATTTACGGTAAAGGACTACTTAGAGTATGTTGCAGCTTTAAAAGGTCTCACAAAAAAAGAGACAAGAGAAAAGATAGACATTTTGCTGGAAAAAATGACGCTGTTGGACGTACGTAATAAAAAAATCAAAAAATTGTCTGGGGGAATGAAGCGCCGGGTCGGAATTGCACAGGCACTATTAAATGATCCTGAGGTGTTGATTTTGGATGAACCGACAAGTGGACTTGATCCGGGAGAAAGAGTACGTTTTCGGAAAATGTTATCTGAATTTGCAAAGGACAGAATCGTATTGATCTCCACACATATAGTACCTGACGTTGAATACATTGCTTCCAAAAATGCAATTATGAAAGATGGAAGGATTATTGCGACCGGAACAACAGAGGAACTGGTAAAAGAAGTGGAAGGAAAGGTATGGGAATGCAGAGTTCCATCGGAGGACCTGAATACTTATGAACAAAAATTAAAGATAGTGAATCTTCGTAATGAAAATGATGGTAGCGTATCCGTTCGTTATCTTGCAGAGCAAGCTTATTCGGAAAGTTCCGTTTCAGCAGCCCCAAGATTGGAAGACTTGTATTTATGGTTATTTCCACAAGAAACGGATGCAAGGTCGGAGGTGAAATAGATGAGGCTTTTATTATTGGAGATCAAAAGAGTTCTAAGAACAAGAATAACCTGGATTTTACTGCTATTTGCATTGGGATGTTCGATCTTATTTGCCTATATCCCTACTACATTTATTTATTTTACAGAGGAATCGGATGTAACAGTAAAAGGGATACAGGCAATTGGAAAATATAAAGAAATCAGGGCTGACATTTCAGGTGAAGTCACAGGTGATAAGGTGAAAAATGCGGTAGAAAGTGTAAAGACAATGCTAAAAGAAAATAAGGTAACAGGTGTCTATGAACTGCCAAATGATGTTTATCAAAAAAACTATCTGCCGCGTGCCCCTCTCATTCACGGATTGCTTGAAGTATATGCGAATCCGAAAACTGGAATGGCTCCTGAATTATTGAACATTGATTCGTCAGAACTGGATCATTATTATCAGGATTGTGATGCCAGACTTGCTTCTTTAATGAAGCTGGAGCAGCCGAAAAACACTGCAGCATGGAGTGACGCAGAAGAGAAGTATGCTAACGTTCCAAAGCCATATGTTTATTATTCGGGTATTACATCAGATGCGATGGACTATGAGACTCTTTTGCTAGTATTGATATTAATTTGTTGTGCCATGATTGCAGCACCCGTTTTTTCTTCTGATTACCAGACAGAAGCAGATAGCATTTTAAGATGCACAAAATATGGACGTTTCCATTTGGCTGTCACAAAAATTTTATCAGCACTGATTATTTGCGGAGTTTTATTTTTGGTGTGTGTCAGCGTCTGGATAGTAACAACGAATTGTCTTTTCGGTTGGGAGAGTGTAAGAACATCTGTACAGATATTGTTTTCCATTACTTCACTGGTACCATGGAATATAGTGCAATTACAATGGAATATTGTACTTGTTGGAATTCTTTCTTTAATGGCAACAGTTAGTTCAATTCTATTCATCTCTTCAAGATGTAAAAATCAAATGGCCGCTATGTCATTAGCACTGTTTACCTGTATTCTTCCGATTTTTTTAACTTCTGCCCTGCCAGATACAATCGGAATATGGTTTCACTGCATTTGGCCAACAGGAGCAATTGGATTGCAGGATAGTATACTTTATGATTTTATAGGTTATGATTACCTTACGATTGGTTCCTTTACAATGTGGGCACCATATGTCATTATCATAGCAGCAATAGTAGAGATTCCATTGTTTATAACTCTTACCATACGATCGTATAATCGCTATAACGTGAGATAAAGTATTTTATAAGCAGTCATGTTTTTGAAAAGGGCAGGTAACTATCTGCTCTTTATCATAGATATTTTAAGAGAAGACAATTCTATTATGTTTACGTTGTAAACGTAGCAGAATAAAAGTTTGATTAACATGAAAAAGAATTAAACGTTAAATCCACAGAGTAAGGAGGTTGACAAATGAATATAACAAAAAATATCAGGGCAGGAATTTTACTTGGAATTGGAATTGTATTATTAATATGTTACCTCGGAGGCTTATTTTATATTTACAATATTAAAGATTATGACCCATATGCTTCTGCAGGAGCTGATCTTGATGTTTGGATTCACAGTGTATTGTTTTTACCTTCAACTGTAATATGCTTGATATTATCTCTTATAACACATATAAAAGGAAAAAAACAATAACTGGTGACCTAAGTTTAGGATTGAAAACAAAAGCAGATGGCAAAACATCTAATGGATGATATCTAGGTGGGGCAGCTGCAAATTTGTTGATGCTGGCGATCCTGCACAAAAGCTATCATTTGAGCCGGACTTCAATTCATACGGATTTATTACACTTCCTCCGGTATTCTTCGATTAAATTTAAAAAATCTTTATGGGAACGCAGGAATTCGAAATCTGCATTATTGTCTATATGAGACAGTAAAGAAGGAAGTATTTTCACCGCCATTTGATTCAGTTTCATTTGAGTTTTATCGGTTTTTGGATTCTCTATTTTGGGCAAATGATTGTACAGAATTGAATTCTGGGGAGTCCAAGGATGTATCACATTTTCTAATAATGATCTCAAAATAGAGATACTTTCATGCACTTTCTTTCTTTTCGTAGCAACCATAAGTGGGGCTACATATGCATTATAATCCCAAAGTTCGAACTGTTTTACAATTTCTCGTAATCCATCTGACAATTTTTCAGCTTTTTTATCATTTCCCAATGTCATTTCAACATCTATTAAGCTGAAAATGGTCATTTGAATTTCATTTAATTCCATTAATAATTTTCGCTCCAGGATTCCTGCTGCTTCGCCCAGTTTGTCCTGTTCCTTAAATAAATGTGCCTGAAGCTGTTTTTTATCGAGTGCCGTTCTTTCTGGCAATAAGTCTAACTTTTGTTGTGCTTTTTCATAATCCTTTTTATTGATATATTTGGATACTAACATATAAAGTGCTTTATTACGTATTTTTTCATCATCACCATTTGCTGCTCGTTCATAGAAGCAGAAAATTTGTTCCTCGTAGAATTCCTTATTTGCCAGCTCTGATCCAAAAAACAGGATGGCACCTTCTAAAATCGAAGCCATGGTTTCGATAAGCTCAGCACAGTTAGGATATTTTTGAATCTTTTCATTTGCCATGGAAAATCCACTTTCGAAGCCATTCTTTTCTATATTATTCATGATCTGTATGCTGAATTGAGCAATCTCGTTTGTAGTAAGGCTTTCTTCAAAACATAATAAAGTATTTAGATCTATTTTTAAGACACGTGCCAAAGGGGGTAACAAAGAAATATCAGGAAAAGTCACGCCCTTTTCCCATTTATTTACAGCAGGCGCAGTTACGCCAAGATAACCTGCGATTTGCTCTTGCGTTAACTGCAGCTCCTTTCTTTTACTGCGAATGACAGTGCTTATAGACATGCGATGACCTCCTTATTATGTGGAAATATATAAAATGACCTTTCATAAACATATTCTAGCAAGGATAAGATGATAATACAATTGAGCAGTAATTAAATACCGAGACATTTTTTTAATCGATAGTTAATTAAGTCCAGTGACAAATATAAGATACATAAGAAAAAGACAGTACATGTTCTAGTTTTTAATAATAGCAAAGGCAGAACTGGAAAGTCCAGTTCTGCCCCGCAATAGTTCATGAAAGTGAAGCGGCTTGCCTATTCACCTTGCTAATGAAAAAAGTACTAAAAGTATATGGTCTCACATCTCATTATCTATATAACTGAACGAATATTGTTCTATTGGATTCCAGCCATTTTTTTCTTCAAAGATATCTTTTATGTCTATCCCTAACTCTCTTAAAAATATTTCAATATCTTTTCCTATTAGAGTCTGACTTCCAGCGTCAGTAGTGTGTTGAAGCAGCATACAATGCAAAAATCTTCCATGGCGTGTGTCAGCAGAGTAAGTTTCTGTATTTGTTCGAAATGGCAAATCGCAGACAAAATAATAATTTGAAAGAACGATTCCGGTCATTAAAGGGATGAACGCTTGTATATATGCTAAACAACATTGCTTGTAATAATGTTCCATTAATGGCATATTAAATAATCTTTCATTTGAAGTTGGAATTCCTGAAATATCCCACATGCCATTGCGGACAAGATTTCCACAAAGACTTAATGAACTTAAATTACTTACGGAATCTATGGAAGATGTTTCGATCAAATCAATTGTTTTATTAAAAGTAGCTGCCATGTTGCCGAGTATTTCGGAATATTTCATAGATAATAAAAAATGTGTATCATTTACACTTGCATTTGGATTCTGGGTCTTCAAGAATGCCATTAAACTTAAAATAGATCCAACTGCAGATATTGCACCAGAAAAGAAATTAACGCCGGGTATCATATTTGCAACACTTCCGATTATGTTGCAGGTCGATCCTGCTATGGTTAATGCAGAAACATTTCCGTCAGAAGAGTCTATAGAAACTACAGTTGGTAAATCCAGGTAGGCACGGGTATAATCTAATGCATTTTTGTTCACTGTCTGCCTCAAATGAGTTAAGAACGCCATCCTTTCCCATAGTGACAGGGTACTTACAAGATTATATAATTCATAGGCAATCTCATTTTTTACAACGTTCCAATCGTTTACGTCAATTGCTGAAGGTCTTACTATATTATCCAAATTTGAAAAATAGGCACCTGCTTGCGAGGACGAAATCTTGCTGTATGATTTCCGTATATCCTGAGATTCCTGTGCTTGGATATTTCCTTTGATTAGTTTATTGCTAATAAATTTATAAGCCTCCCATTTACCTGCCTCGTATTGTGTAAATGGTATTGTTGGTTGATCCAGAACTCCCACATAAAGTCGTTCAAATTTATTTGTATTTGTAAATAGCAGTACATTGGATGCTGAAAAAGGTATATAAGAATTATCTTTTATGCAGATGTCTTTGTCGCCAATCATATTACTATTCGATTTATTATTTAATAACAATATATTATTGTTTTTCTTGTTTTATGAGGGTTCAATTAAGGGAAGTAATATCATAAGTATATGACAGAGATATTGTAGAGAGGTATAAAAATAAAGCTTAATTAGATGCAGAAATATAATGAAAAAGAACTTGTTAAATGTTAAAATTTTATGTAAAGCAAAACATTCATTATAAAAGAGACTATAAATCTGTAAAAAATGAAAGGATTGTTCCTAATGGCAGAAAAACATTCAGATATTCAAAAAGTAAGCATTATTGGTATGGGAGCTCTTGGACTCCTATATGGTGGATTTATCTCAGAAGTAGCATCCGACATAGAGGTAACTTATATTATGGATGCTGACCGGTATAAAAAATATGCGGACAGAGTCATTGTCAATAACGGGATTGAGAAGACTTATCACATGGTACCTGTTTCGCGAGCAGCAGAAGCCGATCTTGTCATTGTTGCGGTCAAATATAATGGGATTATGGATGCCCTTGATCTCATGGAGCCTTGTGTTGGAGAGAATACGATCATCTTCTCTGTACTTAACGGAATTTCCAGTGAAGAAATCATTGCCGCACGCTATGGCATGCATAAGCTTATTTATACAGTGGCCCAGGGTATGGATGCAATGAAGTTTGGGAATGTTTTTCAATATACACAGATGGGACATTTACATATAGGTGCAGCTACAGACTCTCAGAAAGAGAACCTGGAAAGGGTAAAAAACTTTTTTGAACAGTTAGAAATGCCTTATGTAGAGGAGGCTGACATACGATACCGTATGTGGAGCAAATTTATGCTAAATGTGGGTGTTAATCAGACCTGTATGGTCTATGGTACTACCTATTCCGGTGTGTTGGAAAAAGGCGAACCGAATCTGATCATGATATCAGCCATGCGGGAAGTCATCGCGCTGGCAAATGCAGAAGGAATCCCGCTTTCGGAAGTAGATATCAATCAATATATCGGAATCCTGAAAACACTGAGTTCGGAAGGGACACCATCCATGGGACAAGACAGAATCAACAGAAAAGCCTCGGAAGTGGAGATGTTTGCCGGAACAGTGATAAACCTTGCCAAAAAACATGATATTTATGTGCCGGTGAACTGTTTCTTGTACGACAGAGTCAAAGAGATAGAAAAAGAATATAAAAAATAAAGCAGTTAACGCATGGGAGTATGGAAGGCTGAAGAAGGAGGATATGATGAAGCTTAAAAATATATTGTTCGTTGTGGAGGATATAGAAAGGTCTAAAACATTTTATAAGGATTTATTCGGTCTGGAAATAATTACTGATTTTGGTGAAAATGTAATCTTAACAGAAGGACTTGTATTGCAGGAAAAAAAGCTGTGGGAAAAATTTATTGAAAGAAATGTCAGTACAGACGGCAATGATGCAGAGCTGTATTTTGAGGAGAATGATATTGACGGTTTTCTGGGAAAGCTGGAGAAAAGCAATTTCGACATAGAATACCTGAATAAGTGTATAGAACATGATTGGGGACAGCGAGTGATACGTATCTATGATCCGGATAAGCATGTGATTGAGATTGGGGAGTCGTTGGAATATGTGGCCCGAAGATTTTTAAAAACAGGAATGACTGTGGAGCAGGTGGCAAAAAAGACACAATTGCCACCTTCACAGGTGGAAAATCTTTTGCAGAAGTGAAGCTGTTTATCTTCCTGTAAGAAGAAAGTTGGAGATATAAAACAGCAGGAAGGTATGTGCGGGATAAAAGATGTAGAAAAAGTACTTCATGCCATAGCCTTTCTGATTATTATACAGAAGCATCAGTGGAAGTGCGATGATCATAAACCACTGAACCGTCCATTCACCTGCTAATTTCTCCATACTGAACTGACCGATGCAGAACAGGATATACATTACACAGAAGAGTTCTTTTTTCTCCTTTAAAAAGTACATCAGAACCCCTAATATGATAAATAAAAATCCATATTCGTTTAGTGCGAGGTTTGGGATAATACCCGTAAGAATATCGCCGCTGACATGATGTCTTACAAACGGGATGGTAGTCTGAACAATATAGTAAAGAACCTGAACAAAGAAAATCGAGGCAAGCATGAGATAACCCTTCTTCCGGTCCTTTTGAAATAGTTCGATCGTACTGATGAGAACACCTACCAGGAACAGGGAAAGAAAAATATTATGATTGCCATATCCACGATCTGTTTTAATATAGGTGTCCATTGAATAAATAAAGACCGTCATAAAAATACTCATGAGATATAGTCGAAGCAAATATTTCTTTCTGTCGGATGTATAGTGATATCCCCATACCATACAAAATAAGAACAAGGGATAAGACCCCCGGCCGATATATCGAAGCCATATAGGTGTTCCGTCAAAATAATAACCTATATGATCGATAACCATTAGAACCAGAGCGATCATTTTTAATGAAAAAGTGTCCATATGTAACCTCCTGTAGATAATTAATTAGCCGTTCTTGCTATGTTTATATATTAATAGAAAGAGAAGATAATTCAAGTACATACTGAAAATTGAAAGAAATCTGAAAGAAAAATGTGTAAATAATATTGGATAGTATTTGTTAAGCTTGATTGCATAAGGAGATAAGTAAACGATGATGGTATTTTTTGTCATTGTCTGATAAACTATTTTATGTTGAGTCATAAATTTAAGTCGTGTAAGTAACATATATATGCAAAAAAGTAGTGAAAGGTAATCATATGGATCAGATAAATATAATGGTAGCAGACGATGATAAGGATATTGTTGAGGTTCTGACAAGAATCTTAGAACAGGAGGACTACCATATATATCAGGCATCTAATGGCATTGAGGCACTGGAAATACTACAGAAACAGGAAATCCAATTGGTATTACTGGACGTTATGATGCCGAAAATGAACGGGTTAACAGTAATGCTTAAAATAAGAGAGAAGAAGAATATTCCGATCATCATTTTATCAGCAAAAACAGAAGAAAGTGATATTGTGTCCGGCCTGGAGCTTGGTGCAGATGATTACATTGAGAAACCGTTTAATACACCTGAATTACTTGCCAGAGTGAAGGCTCAGATCAGACGATATATGATACTTGGAAATGGAAAAATGGATGTCAGGGATGAAATTATTAAAAACGGATTACTAGAGCTTGACCGCAGCAGTAAGCAAATGAAAATAAATGGAGCGGTATGTAATTTAACAGCTACGGAATACAAGATAATGGAATTATTAATGGAGAATGCCGGAAGAGTATTTTCAGCAGAACAGATTTATCAAAGTGTATGGAATGAGGATGCTTATAGTATTGAAAATACCGTAATGATACATATTAGGCGGATTCGTGAGAAGATAGAGATAAATCCAAAAAAGCCGGTCTATTTAAAGGTGGTGTGGGGAATTGGATACAAAATTGAAAAAATGTAGGAAGTATCACTTGCTTTTTATTATTAATATAATCCTATACGGCATAATGGGGACGATGCTCAGCTTAATGAACAGCCGTATCTTCTATGATGAATGGGGCTATGATTTTTTTGAAATGCATCTGAGTGTTTATTTTTATATTGGATTTACTCTGCAAATTATTATGCTGGCTTTCTTTCTTTATTTTATTAAAGATACGGAAAGTCATACTGCTTCCGTTATTAGAAAAATACCATCAGAACTAATCGTTATAGTATTTGTTTTAAGTACTGTTGGGATATATCTCTATAGCTTTCATGACCAGCAGTCTTCGATTCGGCAGGAAGAAGAATTCTATGACGACATATATCTATTCGGGTCTATTTACGGGGAAGCAATTAGGAAAAGCATCCTTGCATTTATCAAAAATGGATTGATTGGTATGGGATATTTATGGATCTTAACGGCTGCTACGGTAAAAATAAAAGGCAGGTACTGGAGAGAAGACAGCTTGCTTTTAAAGCTTTTCCGTCACTATAACAAAAATAGAGTAAGTCCCTTAAGAAGGATGTATGTGAATGATATTCTTTTTATCTTTTTTCAATTGGCACTTTTTCTTTATGAAGTTATGATCAGCAATAAGATGGCTGCCCGAGAATTTAATAGTATTCAATTTTATAGCTATTTAGTTGCGCTGCCCTTACTGTGCGAAAGTATCCTGATAGGGTGGAAATGTAAAGTGGAAATTAAGGAAAAGGATATCCGTTCTTTAGTAAATGAGATTCATAAGATAAAGTTGGGACAAGAACAGATTGAAAATAAAATACCTGCTAATTCTTTTCTATATGAGACCGGTGAAGAGCTAAAGAATATTTCTTTCAATCTCTATAACAGTATGCAGCAGCAGATGAAGAATGAGAAACTGAAGGTGGATTTGATCACAAATATATCCCACGATCTGAAGACACCGCTCACCTCAATTATTGGTTACATCGATTTATTAGCGGCTAAGGATTATCTGAATCGTGAAGATAAGCATTATATTACTGAACTTAAGAAAAAGGCAGAAAACTTACATAATATGATTAAAGTTGTATTTGAGTTATCCAAAGCCTCCAGTGGGAATATAAAGATAGAAAAATCAAAACTGAATTTGAACAAATTGATCATGCAGACTATTGCAGATATGGAAGATACCATTATAAACTCCGGCTTTATTATAAAAACACGATATGCAGAAGAGAGTTTGGTGTTTTGGGGGGATGGCGAAAAGCTATACCTTGTCTGTCAGAATTTAATAAGCAATGCAGTAAAATATTCTTTATCAGGCAGCAGAATTTATATAAAGACATATTCAGAACCGGGGAATGTCGTATTCAGCATTCAAAATACGTCTGCATATGAGATGGATTTTACCCCGGATGAGATCTCAGCAAGATTTGTAAGGGGAGATGAATCCAGAAGCGATGGGGGAAATGGGCTTGGTCTTGCTATTGCCAGAACATATTCGGAAGTCTGCGGTGGTGAATTTAACATCTCAATTGAGGGTGATATGTTCAAAGTAACCATTAAGTTTCCTATTGCGGAGTGTTCCAGAACAATGAACGAGAAAAAATATGAAGATTAGATTAAAACTGAAAGTAGGTGCGATATGGATGCAATGAAGACTGTAAAAATATGTTCCGCCAGGGATACAATAGAGGCAGAAATACTTATTGATATCTTAAAGCAACATAATATTCCTGCATACAAACAAGGTGTTGGTATTATGGGTATCTACGCTGGTAATTCCATGTTTGGTGAAGATATTTTTGTTAATGAAAAGGATGCTGCTAAAACAAAAGAATTAGTTGAAAATATTGTACAGAAAGAAAACAATTGAAAAATGAACGGAGTTAATTTAATGGGAAATATTAAGGTTATGTTTTTTGATTTATTTTTTACTTTAATTACACCTTGTTATCTGAAACTATCGAAACTCGCAAAGCGTGTTTCTCATAGTTAACCAGATTCCATTTGTAAGGATAATTATATTTAAAGAAAGTCCAAAATTTGACTTTCGACCCACTGTTATGTTATACTTTTTAAGAATCGATGGTTGAAGTAAGTAATAAAAGTAGTTTTTAGTACTGAGCATAAGTATGTTTTAATTATAAAATAGATTTAAGTTAGGTACTGGGAATAGGATTGATGAAAGGCAAGCAATCCTATTATGTAAATGATCAATTGATGAAATTATTACTAAAAAAACAAATTTTAGAACTGGGGTCTGCACAGGCTCAGATGGGAATGTGCTATACTATCATCCGGTGGTATAATGTGAGTCATTTTTATGGCGAAACTTAGACACTCTAACTCTATTTATCATAATAGAGTTAGGGTGTCTTTTTAATTCATGACAAGTGAAGCGGCTTGCTGATTCATCTTGTTTCTCATAATTTTGAAAAGGGGGAGACTGAAATGGTAAAAGTAAGAGTAAAAAATCTTTACAAAATTTACGGTTCTAAGCCTAAAAAGGCTCTGGAACTTGTAAAAAATGGTATTACAAAAGAAGAATTATTAAAAAGAACAGGGAATGGAATAGGAATCAATCATGCAGGTTTTGAAGTGTCAGAAGGTGAAATATTCGTTGTAATGGGATTATCGGGAAGTGGAAAATCAACTATGATCCGATGTCTCAATCGTCTGATAGAGCCCACTGACGGAGAAGTGATCATTGACGGAGAAAATATATGTGCCTGTGATGATAAGAAGCTGTTAGAGATCAGAAGAAAAAAAATAGCCATGGTCTTTCAACATTTTGCATTGTTTCCGCACAGAACTGTTGCTGAAAATGTAGCATATGGATTGGAAGTACAAAAAGAAGATAAAGAGTTCAGAAAGAAAAAAGCATATGAATCATTAGCTATGGTTGGCCTAAAAGGTTATGAAGAATCTTATCCAAGTGAATTGAGCGGCGGAATGCAGCAAAGAGTTGGCCTTGCCAGAGCATTGGCAACAGATGCAGATATACTGCTTATGGATGAAGCTTTTAGTGCCTTAGATCCATTGATACGAGCTGAAATGCAGGATGAACTGGTTGCCTTACAAGATAATGTCAGAAAAACGATTATTTTTATCACACATGATTTGGATGAAGCATTGAAAATCGGTGATCGTATTGCAATTATGAAAGAAGGAGTAATTGTTCAGATTGGTACACCGGAAGAGATACTGGAACATCCGGCCGATGAATATGTAAGAATGTTTATCAAAGATGTGAACAGAACGAAAGTATTGACTGCATCTACCATAATGAAAAAACCGGATCCGATCATAGCACAAAAAGACGGCATTCGTATGGCTGTCAGAAAAATGGAAGAAGCAAAGATTTCGAGTATATTTGTTGTCAACAAAGAAAAAATCTTACAAGGGATTGTAACCATAGACTCAGCAGTCGAAGCACTTAAAAATGGAGAATCAGATATCAGTAAATTACTGATTAAAGATATGGAAAAAGTTGGACCGGATACACCTTTGATTGATTTAGTGCCGCTTGCAGTTCATACCAAATATCCGATAGCGGTCGTAAATGATCAGGACAGACTGCTTGGAATTATTGTAAGGGTCACCGTGCTTGCAGGGATAGCCGGAGAGGAGATGGAAAATGTTTAGATTACCTTTGGGAGATTATTTTGAAGTAATAATAGATTGGTTGAAAGAGCACGGAGATTCATTTTTTGACGGAATGAAAGATGGTGTGATGTTTATAATAGACCGATTAGAAGATTTTTTGGTTTTTATTCCATGGTGGCTGTTGATCATTGTAGTGGTACTGCTTGCATGGCGAATATCCGGGAAAAAACTGGCACTATTGACTGCTATTGGTCTTTGCTTGATATATTCGATAGATTTGTGGGATGAAATGTTGGAAACACTGGCGTTGGTGTTCAGTTCGACTTTGTTGGCTTTGTTAATTGGAATTCCAATGGGGATATGGATGGCTAAAAAAGAGATGGCAGAAAAGATGATCAAACCGATTTTGGATTTCATGCAGACGATGCCTGCTTTTGTTTACTTGATACCATCCGTTATCTTTTTCGGATTGGGAAAAATGCCGGGAGCGATCGCTACGATCATATTTGCTATGCCGCCAGTGGTACGTCTGACGAACCTCGGAATCAGACAGGTACCGGAAGATGTGATAGAAGCTGCAGTTTCGTTTGGATCTACATCGGGACAGATGCTTCGTAAGGTGCAGATCCCGCTTGCCATGCCCACGATATTGACAGGCGTGAACCAGACGATCATGCTTTCGCTTTCTATGGTCGTCATTTCAGCTATGATTGGAGCGAGAGGACTGGGGGAGATCGTTTTGAACGGTGTGACCCAGATGCAGATTGGAAAGGGATTTGAAGGGGGTATTGCTGTAGTTATTCTGGCGATTATCCTGGATAGGCTGACACAGTCGGTCGGGAAAAAATCAGGAAGACCAGTTACCAAATAATATGATACCAGGGTCAAAAGGTCATTCGTTTCATGCTTGCATGAAACAGCATGACTTTGTGACCCGCAAAACATGAGAAAGTAGCCCGAATAGGACGGATTTCGAATGTTTTTAGGATTGTGAGAGCACAAAGGGCGTAACGATCCGTAGGTATCAGGGGGCAAAATACCTTTTGCCCCCCCCACATCATAATATTATAAAAAGGAGATCACTATGAAAAAAATATTACAAAAATGTATCGTTATGCTAGTAACAATGACAATGTCAGGAGTTATACTCGCAGGCTGCGGAGATGCGAAAGAAAGTTCGAAATCTTTGGAAACAGAGAGTACAGTCCTCAAAGAGGAATTAAAAAACAATACAGCAGATACTGTAGAGGAAGAGAAAGGAACTATTAAATTAGTCTATGTTAATTGGGCAGAAGGAATTGCCATGACAAATCTTGCAAAAGTCATTTTGGAAGATAAAATGGGTTATGATGTTGAAGTGACGATGGCTGATGTAGCACCTATCTTTACTTCTCTTTCAAGTGGAGATCAGGATGTATTTATGGATGCATGGCTGCCGATTACTCATAAGAGCTACATGGATAAATATGGTAAAGAGTTAGAAGATCTTGGAAATAATTTTGAAGGAGCCAAGATCGGATTGGTCGTACCGTCCTATATGGATATTAATAGTATTACAGAGTTGAACGACATAGCGGATGATTTGGACGGGGAAATTATCGGAATTGATTCAGGAGCAGGAATCATGACAACAACAGAAGAAGCAATTGATACTTATGATCTTAATCTGGAATTGCTGCCAGGAAGTGGTCCGGCCATGACGGCAGCTTTAGATACTGCAATTGAAAAGAAAGAACCTATCGTTGTTACCGGATGGGAACCTCACTGGAAATTTGCAAGATGGGATCTGAAATTTTTAAATGACCCGGAAGGTGTATACGGAGACTCTGAAACTATTCATACCATCACAAGAAAAGGATTTAGCGGGGATATGCCTGAAGCAGCAGAATTCTTCAAGAATTTCTTTATGGACAGCCAGCAGTTGGGCGACCTGATGGGGGCAATCTCTGACAGCGATGAAGATCCTGAAGTTGTAGCAAAAGAATGGATGGATGAAAACGAAGATCTGGTTCAGTCATGGATTCCAGCAGAATAAATAGACTGAAAATAAAATGAAAAGCAGCAGATCAAATATTTTGACAAACAATATGAAAGATGCTAGATTATAATAGTTCTTATAACGGTTATCTCTATTCATCATAGGGCGATTGGAATTGTATTGGAATGTATAATACATCATAAAGAAGGAATACGGTAATGCATGAGGAAATATCCGAATTAATCAGAAGATATTATGATGACTGGTTTGAAATCAATAAAATATATTATGTATGGGCTAAAAAACATAATATTTCACAAAAAGCTCTTTTCGTATTATATGAGATACTAAACTCAAAAGGAACATGTACGCAGACATTAATTTGTGAGCATACATCGTATCAGAAGCAGACTGTTTCTCAAATACTGAATAGCTTGGGAAAGCAAGGATTGATAAAAAGAGAAGTCAATAGGACAGATAAAAGAAATCGGATCATTACACTTACTCCGGAAGGAGAAGTTTATGCAAAGTCCTTGATGGAAGAATTGAAGGCAACTGAAATCAAAGCATTTATGTTACTCACACCAAAAGAGAGAAAGACAGTGATTGATGGGCTCCATTTGCTGGCTCGGGTCTTGGACCGGACTTTTTCTTAAAAAGAAAGCTTAGGCACTCCGACTCCATTAAATATAGAGTTGGAGTGTTTTTGTTTGCACACCATGGGCGGGCGCTAACGTATAGTCTCTAAGTTCCGCTACAGTCATTTCTATTAATTCCATTACTGTTACGCCTCTGTTACCACAAAATTTATGTACGTCACTCCTCTGGATAGATAATACTTGGCACACAATCAAATGGGCTGTTGCAATCTTGCAACAGCCCTAACGTTAATTTGCTTTTAAGTGATAGTTAAAATTGAAAGATTAGCCTGAACCGGTATATTTGCAAATACTACCTCAGCACCAGTTTGATTTACCAATGTCACAGTAACAGGGGTGTCAGATACCGTAATAAATGCATCCCCATTCAATTGTCCAGTTACAATAGGTGAATTGCCTAGCGCAACACTGATGCCGTCGACAGACACGGAAAATACCATATTTACAGGTCCTGCTGAACCATCTGTAGTAACCCACCAGTTAATATAATAATTGCCTGCAGCTGAAATAGTAAATTCACCAGTTGCCGCATTATAACTGATATTTTCGGACTGGTCATTAATTACGGTGTCGAAAATTACATTAGCACTGTCATTGATTAGTACGCCAGGACTTCCCTGAAGCTGTGTCTGGATTCCGGCTAGATTACCGGTAGTTCCTTGTGAATAATTAATAACTAACTGAGGTTCAAATGCAGCACCAACAGGTTTACCCCCAAATTGTATCGAAGTGGTACCATCTGGATTTGTGAGTGCAATTCCGTAATTTGGAAAATCTCCATTTAACCACTGATTTACTAAGCTCGTAATATCAATCTCAATATACGTGAGTATTTCTTCCACTGTAATATCAGTGGTAATTGCCGTCGGGACATAAGTGGGCATTGTATTATACGTTACCGTATTAATATCAAAATCCGTGGTAACGCGGTTAATAACGATTGGACTTGATAAAACTCCGTTTTTATCGAAAACAAATAAACGAAGTACAGCACTATCTACTGATGCAACGGGTATCGAAGATAAATCAAATTTCAGTAAACTGATAGTATTTAAAAAAATCGGATCCGTTCCCACTACTATAACAGCACTCGATGACAGATTATAAGTTGATAATAAACTTGAAACATAGGTGGTACCTGTAGTTAAAAGAGTTTGAGTAGCCATTGTATCATATCCTTTCATGCCATGATTTTTTTTATAGTTATTAATGATTTACATAATGTGGCCACAGTATAGTATATTCGCCTTAATGAAATATGTTCTTGGCTTTAATAGATGTGTTTTCCTATAAATTAAAAAACACCCTCACAAATATACATTCAAAGTGTATATTGTGAGGATGTGCTATAGAGCCTCTTTTTAACCTTCATATCGAATCAAGTCTCTCCAAATTTCAATTTCCCGATTTGCGACTTCAACCGATTCTGAACCATGTACCGCATTTTCCTGAACATCTGTACCATACATATAACGGATTGTTCCGGGCCTTGTCTTTGCTGGATTCGTTGCACCGTTAATTTCTCTTACAATGCTGACAACATTTTCTCCTTCCAAAACTAATACTACGACTTCAGAGGATGACATATAGTCAATCACTTCTTTAAAAAAATCCTTCTCTCTCAGATCTTTATAATGTTTCTCCAAAACTTCTCTTGTAGCCAGAACTCTGTGTGCATGAATAATTTCGAGACGGTTATCTTCATAAATAGAAATAATTTTTCCAATCAACTTTTTCTTTACTGCCTCTGGCTTAATGATTACAAGTGTTCTTTCCATACAATTTTTACCCCTTTACCCTATAGTTTTCTGACAGAATAATCATATGCTGCCATGTGTAAACACAATTAGATTATACTATATTTGTTAATTTTATAAAAGGGAAAACAAGTATTTAATTCGGACAGTTTTCGGCAAATTGTTTACTGATCTTCTATAGGGGAAGAAAAGCTTGCTGTTTTAGAGCTGGAAGCTGTTCTTGCGAAATATTCCTTTGTTGTGGAACAGATTATTCCACTCAGTGCCAGTATGGCAATGAGATTAGGTATCGCCATGAGACCGTTAAAGATATCAGCAATATTCCATACGGCTTCGACGGTCATATAAGGTCCGATAAAGACTGCCAGTATATAGAGCCATCTAAAGATGCTGAGCGGTTTTTTACTTCCTCCCGTCAGATACTCGAGGCAGCGTTCGCTGTAATAATTCCATCCAATGATTGAGGTAAAAGCAAAAAATACAAGGCACATCATAAGCAGGAATGAAGAAAGTGCGGCATTTAGAGGAAGACCTTTATTAAAGGCATTGGTAGTGACTGCGACACCCTCAAGACCGATATTCCAGGAACCTGTGATAATAATGCTTAATCCGGTCATGGTACAGATCAGTATGGTGTCGATAAAAGTTCCTGTCATTGATACAAGCCCCTGTCGTACAGGCTCTTTTGTCTGTGCGGCAGCGGCTGCGATAGGAGCACTCCCAAGTCCGGCTTCATTTGAGAAGATTCCTCTTGCAATACCCTTCTGCATTGCTATGGTGATTGCACCGAGTGCGCCTCCAGCTGCTGCCCTGAGGCCGAAAGCACCTTCCATAATTTCTATAAAAGCGCCTGGGATGGCTTTATAATTATAGATGATTAAAGAGACACAGATAACGACATAGATGATTGCCATGAATGGAACAATGATTTCGGATACGCGCGCAATACGCTGGATTCCACCGATAAGTACGAGACCTACGCAAAGAGTTATTACCGCACCGGCAATGATAATAGCGATAGAAAGATCTGTACCCAGTATAGGCACAGTCATCATACTGTTCGGATCAAAGTAGTTTTTGATGGAAGATGTAATACCATTTACCTGAGTAAAAGTCCCTACCCCCAAAAGACCAGCACCCATCCCGAAGAATGCAAAAGCTTTTCCAAGCCACTTATACTTAAGTCCCATACCGTTTTCAATATAATAGAAAGGACCACCAAGAACATGTCCCTCTTTATCGATATTACGATATAAAATAGCAAGTAGTCCTTCTGCATATTTTGTAGCCATGCCAAAGAAAGCGGCTATCCACATCCAAAAAAGTGCACCGGGTCCGCCGGCGACAATAGCAGTCGCGACACCTACAATATTTCCGGTTCCGATAGTTGCTGAAAGAGCTGTACATAGAGCACCGAAACTTGTAACTTCACCAGTTCCGTCTTCTTCATTCTTTACCATAAAACGAAGCGCCTTTGGCAAATGAAAAAGCTGTAGGATGCCCAGTCTGATTGTCAGAAAAATTCCTACAGACAGGATCAGGGTAATCAGGGGAACTCCCCATACGATACCGTCGAACCATGAGATAAAATTGTTGATTTTTTCGAACATTTGAAAACCTTCCCTTAACGTTATTTTTGATTCAATGAATAAATACGTCTATGTACTAATAAAATTCGACTGATTATAACAGCAGATTCGGTCGCATAAACGCACAATTATAATTTACCTTGATTAAGGGAAAGTTGCAATAGTGTTTTTTGGTATATTGACTTGGAGTAAAAAACAGGTGTATGATACAGCAAAATCGGTCAAGATTTGCACACTGCAATATGTTAATCTTTTGATATCGGAGGTGCTGGTATGGAGAAAACCAATTCTCTGCAAGTTGTTCAAATGCTGCAGGAGTATATTGAGAAAAACCTTACAAAAACCATTTCACTAAAGGAACTGGCAGATTTTTCAGGTTATTCGCCGTGGCATGTGGGTCATATGTTTAAGGAAATTTCCGGTAAAAGTCCATATGAATATATTCGATTAAGAAGGCTGACCAAGGCAGCGCTCTTGATGAGAGATGAAAACATAAAAGTGATAGACGTCGCACTTGATTTTGTTTTTGACAGTCAGGAGGGCTTTACCAGGGCATTTACAAAGGAATTTGGAATCTCGCCATACAAATATCACAAGCAGACACCGCCGATCAAACTTTTTGTACCTCCCAAGGTATATGACAATTACCGGGCATTGCATTATGTGCCGGTCAAAAAGGAAAGGATGGATGAAGTTATGAAAACAGTTTTTGTGCAGATCATTGAAAGACCTGAAAGAAAATGTCTTTTAAAAAGAGGAAAACAAGCAAAAGAATATTTTGAATACTGTGAAGAGGTAGGATGCGATGTATGGAATGTCTTGACCAGTGTAAAGGAAGCTTTATATGAACCGATCGGAATGTGGATGCCTCAAAACCTGAGAGGGAATACTTCCGAATATGTGCAGGGCGTGGAAGTGCCGATGGGTTACGATAAGGCAGTTCCGGAAGGCTACGAGATCATTGTGCTGCCGCCTTGCAGTATGATGGTATTTCAGGGAGAACCCTATGAAGATGAGAAGTTTTCGGAAGCGATCGGAGAAGTATGGGAGCATATTGATAAATTCAATCCAGAGTTATACGGTTATCAATGGGCACCGGAAAAAGGACCAAGATTTCAGTTAGCCCCTATGGGCTATCGCGGATATATTGAAGCAAGACCAGTTCAAAAATGTGAACAATAAAAAATACCTCTTGGATTAATTGATATTAGTCCGAGAGGTGTCTTTGATTGTTTACATTTTCTTTTTCCCTGTCTATGAACATCATTAGAAATCCTGCCAGTAAAAACAAGTCACAGGCAATGATAGCTCGTTCCTGCCATATTGTGACGCAGAAATTTCCGAGAACGGCCCCAATCACAAAGAAAAGAATGATTCCATAGAACAGGATTCCCTTTCTTGCGTCCTCTTTATTCTGCGTATGGAAGAATTGCGAAATCGACTGTGTTGCGGTACGCAGATTGCCAATGCACATAGTAGTGGCTATCCCATGACCGTTAATTTTTCGAAACGTTTCTACCTGGATCCCGCAGGCAAAAGAGGTCAGGCTGTTCGCCAGAAGATTAACATTCTGCGAAAGAAAACTTACGAAGAGCAGTACAACTGCTTCCAAGAGTATGGTAAGTTGTCTCCAATGCAGTATTTTAGTTCCTTTTAAGGTAAGTCTTGTGACGTCTGCAATTGCAATACCTACTGCAAATGCAAATACTGGACACCCGTATCGCAATGCTGCCAGCCAATTGCCTTCTGATAAGTCGATTCCCATCAGTAAAATGTTACCAGTCTGTGCATTTGCAAATACATGTCCCCGGCATACATAAGAATAAGCGTCCATAAAGCCGCCTGCCAACGCTAATAGAATTCCTAGCTGTAATGATTCTGATATTTGTTCTTTTTTCATAAACATTCCTATCTGCGGCCAAAGGTCGCGTGTCGGTATCCTTTTTTTATTTTATCACAGTTGTATGAAAAGGGTAGTAAAATAGTAAAAATAGAACAAAAGGTTGTAAGTCCGTAAAAATAATCATATAATTGACCCAATAGTCTTAGAATTTGTTAATGTTTACGGATTATTTGAATGTGTATCAGAGAAAATAATACAACATGTACATTATTTTATAAAATAAAGAGGTGACTTGTGTGAGAATTTCAACCAGGAAAAGTCTGCTTGCATTTTTATTATGCATAATACTAATTATATTTTTGGTCAGTGACAGTGGAAATTCTGTAAAAAAAGAGATTACAGTCAATACGGATAAAGTGGCCTATTTCGAAGAAGAAAAAAATGCATTTGGAAATATAACAGCTCCTTCTGATTTTGACTGGAGACAATGCGATGGAACGGTTCTGAATTTCCTTTTGGAAGATAATATCAATGCGAATATCTTGTCTAAGGAAGTTGAAAAATTTACCAATGCCACGGGAATAGAAGTCAATATAAAATGTGTAGATTTTAATACCTTAGTAGAAAAAATCAATATGGATTTTATTTCCAAGACAGCACAGTATGATTTGATCTATGTAGACCCTTATCAGACATTGGATCGCTTTTCAGACAGCCTGGAAGATCTGTATCTTTATGAAAATAATAATAATTTACCTCATATTGTGGGAGGGCTCGAAAGTTTTCAGAAAGAGCATACCTATATCTGCTCTTTTTTTAAAAATAAGGAAAAGCTGTGTGCCATACCTTTTGATTCTACCAGTATGATTCTATTTTACAGAAAAGATATTTTTAAAAAATATGGAGAAGAGATGAAGAAAGATCTGGGTTACGTTCCACAGCCCGGAACGGTATCCTTTACATGGGAAAATTATTTGGAAACGGCAGAGTGGATTTCTGAAAATGTTCCCAAATCAGAAATAAAATATAGCAGTCTTAACATGTCAGCAAAGCATAATTCTATCTATACGGAATTTTCTAATTTTCTGAGTGCTTATGGAGGGAACTTTTTTAAAGAAGGGAATGCTCATTTATATGGAGTGGAGGCAGCTAAGGATTTACAGACAGATACGGAAGAATTTAGAAAGGCACTGTCTGTCTATAAAGAGTACGCTGAACTGGAACCTTCAGAAGCAGGATTTAACTGGACCCAGGTAACGGATGCATTTAAAAAGGGTGACGTTGCCATGATGATTAATTGGGATGAAAATGCAGCAGCGATTGAGAGTAAGAAAGACTCGGCAGTTGCAGAAAAAGTGGGATATGGGATCCTTCCTTTAGGGGATGTGAGAAGTGCCTGCATTTATGGGGGATCCGGAATCGGAATCAATTCCTATGCCGGAGAACATGAGAAGTTAGCAGCATGGATGTTTATTGTATGGGCAACATCTCCACAAGTACAATTAGCAGCCTTTCTGGGAGAAGAAGGTGGAAATCTTCCAACCAGGACAAGTCTGATCAGACTGATTGAGGCAAAATACATGTTTCAGCTTCCACAATCTTCTGCGGCAATCCGCTCTTTAAAGAAAAATTATGCGTATTACAGACCTAAAATGGGCAAAAATTATGAATTTGAAGAAATCATGGTAAATCATTTATATCTTATGGTTCACGAAAATGTAGATGAAGAAACAACTGCCCAAAATATGAAGAGTGATTGGGAAAAGATAGTAAAGGAGATGGATGAAGATTGAAATACAGAACGTTTCAAGGAAAAACTTTTCAACATCAGCTGCTGATCATGATGTCTGCCTGTATTATCATCCCGATACTCTTTGTTATTTTACTTTTTCACAGTGTAAAGGGAATTATTATTCGAAAATACAGCGAATCGGCGCAGCAATCTGTCAGGATCGCCGCTGATAATATCGATTATCTTTTGGAAGATATTACGAATATTACCAATTCCATACTTACCAATCATGATATTATGGATGCTTTAAAGATGCAGCAAGGGGATGAATTTCTTGAGAAGCTGAATAGTTTTTATGTATCCAGCTTTTATGTGGAGGGCATTTATGTAGAATCAAAAAATGGATACCAATATGTAGGCAGTAATATTGTAAAGGGAGAAGATCATTTTATTAAGAAGGAGTTGGAGAGCACTTCCGGTGAGATACTATGGTTTCCTACCAGAAAACAAACGGTGCAGATTCTTACGGGAAAACTGGATAAAAGCTATTTTACTTTAGGCAGAAAAATGATAGATGTAAACTCTCTGGAAGAGTTGGGATATATGAATGTAACTATTGACGAATATGTATTAAGGCAGTTTTACAGTACTTTGATGGAAGCAGGTACACAAGTATTTATCTGCGATGAAAAAGGCAATATGATAAGTAATATGAAGAAGGACTTTGAATCTATATCAAAATCCGAACATACGTATCTAAACGAGATATTTTCTGGTAAGGATACTGGTTATGTGGAATATGAAGAAGAAGGGATACCTTATGTTGCAATCTACTCCAGTCTAAGCCAGAATAGCTGGCGTATCGTAAAAACAGTGCCTAAAAAAATACTATACGCGGAAATCAATAAGATGCAGGATATGGTCCTTATAGGAGCCTTTATTGTTGGTATCATTATGTTCCTGGTTTCTTATCTGTATTCCAAAATGCTTACAAGACCTATTTCCAAAATGATCGGTCAGATGGCAGAGGTGGAAGCGGGAAACTTAAATGTTACGGTAGACATTCAGACAAACAAAGAAATGCGTGATCTTGGAAATAGTTTTAATCATATGGTTCAAAGAGTCAGACATTTGGTGGATGAAGTGGTAGAGACGGAACGTAACAAAAATGAAATGGAACTGGAAGTACTTCATGCACAGATCAATCCCCATTTTTTATATAATACTTTGAATACGATTCGCTTAATGGCTAAAATGAAAGGAGAAGACAATATCAGTGATGCAGTGGTGGCTTTGGTCAAACTTTTGAGGGTAAGTATTAATATGGGAAAAAGCATGATCAGGGTAAAGGATGAAATTACTTATGTGGAGAATTATTTGCTGATTCAGAGACTTCGATTTAATCAGCAGTTTGAAATGAGGTATGAGATCCTAAGTGAGGCAGAGGAGCTTTTTATTCCCAAGCTTATTTTACAGCCAATCGTAGAAAATGCATTGATCTATTGTGCTGAAGAACTGGAAGAAAGGGGAGAGACTCTGATGATACGCATCTATTCGCAGAAATTGGAGGAAAGAATGGATATTATCGTAGAGGATAATGGACCGGGGATGGCAGATGATGTATTAAATAACATTCTAAAGGATGAAAAGGATATTAATAAATTTAGTACAGTAGGGTTGAACAATGTAAATCAAAGAGTAAAAATGTATTTTGGAGAAGCGTATCAAATTCAGATTATTTCTGAGAAGGGGAGGGGAACGAAGGTCATAATACCTATCCCGATCAGACAGAAGGTGGAGGAACATGTATAAAGTAATGGTAGTTGATGACGAGATGCTGGTCAGGATCGGCATCCGTTCTATCATGGATTGGAATGAGGCGGGATTCGAGATCATTGCCGAAGCCAGTAATGGAGAAGCTGCATATGAGAAATACCTTGCATTAAAACCACAAGTGGTCATAACAGATATTAAGATGCCGAAAAGGGATGGAATATGGTTGACCGGAAAGATCAAAGAGAGTGATCCGGACACGGAAGTGATCATTCTGACATGCTATGATGACTTTAATTATGCGAGAGAAGCATTAAAACACAGAGTGAGTAATTATATTCTGAAGGTGGAAATGGAAGAGCAGGAAATCTGTGATATCATGAAAAATATTAAGGAAAATTTAGATAGAAAGAGTAATTATGTACAATCGGAAAAAGAAAGCATTGAGGTCAATAAACGTAAGCAGCAGGAATATTTGCTCGCATTGCTGTTGGATGAAAGAAAATCTATTGAGACGATACATGATCATTTCGTAGAAAACCATTTGCAGTGGAATAGCCACAACTATTGTTTTATTCAGTTCGATTTTAAGACAAGCCTTAAAGACGAATTGTATACGAAAGAAAATATTACGAATATTGTATCGGCATGTATGGAACTAGTGCGGAACAAGTTCAATGATGAAAATTATATCTGTTTAGCCAAACCATTTGGGAAAACAATTACGCTTTTTCTTATGGCAGATGAATTGGGAGAATTGCAATTAAAGAACGAGATCATGTATCTTAAGAAGTCTATGAAACAATATTTAAATATAGATGTAAAAAGTGCGAGTACACCAATTGTGAATTCGATAGAACAAATAAGGACGCAGGTAGGATGGCTCTTTCGGGCGGCGGATCTATTATTTTATGTGGAAAAGGGCGGACATCTGACTTATAAGGAGACGGAAAACTTACAAGAACAGAAATACAGTTATGAATTTATTAAGGCAATATGCAGGGATATTGAAAAAAATGATGAGAAGAGTATCTGTGAGAAATTAGGGGAAATGAAGATGGAAATATTGCAAACAAATACCGCTTCCTTTGACATGAAGTATATGATGGCCCGGCTTATCAGTGATATGAATAAATACTTTGAAAATTATCTTGGGAAAAAAGCAGAGAGCCTCAAAATACAGCAGGAGATCATGCAGGTCGAGGACGCCTTTGAAATGATGGATATCGTGGAAAAATATATATTTTCCATGCTGGACTCTATTTTAAATTTCGGACTGGATAATTCACGGATCTTAATAGAAAAAGCAGTGCATTATATAGAGGATAATTATAAGGAAAAGTTGTTATTGGAGGATGTAGCGGGATACGTAGGAATTTCCAAGTACTATTTTTCGTATTTATTTAAAAAGGAAAAAGAAATCAATTTTACATCTTATATAAATACAGTAAGAATTGAAAAAGCAATTGAGTTGTTAAAAAATCCACAGATTACCGTAAATCAGATTTTTGATGAAGTAGGGTTCAATGATCAGCAATACTTTAGTAAAATATTTAAGAAATACACAGGTATGACTGTAACAGAATATAGAGCAAAATAATACAAAATTATCACTAGATTTTACAAAGTAATTTTTTTTAAGCATAAGTCTGCAAAATAGTGCAAAATGTTAAAAGGAATCTTTCTTATTGAGAGATTCTTTTTTTGTTATATTGTATTTACTAAAAGAAATAAAAAGGTGTCGGAGAGGGAAAGGAGAACAATGAAAGAGGAAATTAAACTAAGCGTCAGGGGAATCGAAAAATCATTTCCTGGTGTAAAGGCACTGGATGGTATCGAATTTTCCGTCAGAAAGGGAACCGTGCATGCTCTGTGTGGTGAAAATGGAGCAGGAAAATCAACCTTAATGAAAATTATCAATGGTATCTATAAACCGGATGCAGGGCAGATCTTTATCGATGAAAAACCTGTTAAAATACAGAATCCTATCCAGGCGATGCAGTTAGGAATCGCTATGATCGCACAGGAATTAAATTATATACCGGAGATGTCTATTGAAGAGAATCTGTTCTTAGGAAGATTACCTGTCACTAAATTCGGAAATGTAGACTGGAAGTTATTGAGGAAACAGACAGTGGACTTTCTTAAGACAGAAGGACTTCCTTATAGACCGGATCAAAAACTAAAGACGTTGACGGTATCGGATATTCAGATGTTGGAAATCATCAAAGCTATTTCCAATAATGCACAGGTAGTCGTCATGGATGAACCGACCTCTGCGATCACCCAGAGAGAAGTTGAGATGTTATTTGAAAAAATCAAAGTATTAAAGAAAAATGGTGTAAGCATTATTTATATTTCTCATAAGCTGGATGAAGTATTTCAGATAGCAGATGATATCACCGTTTTACGGGATGGCAGCGTGATTGAAAGTCACCCGGCGGATGAAGTGGACATGGATAAGATCATTTCCCTAATGGTAGGCAGGAAAATGGAAAATATATATCCCAAAGAGGAAGTATCCATCGGTGAAAAAATGTTAGAAGTAACAGGGTTTTGCAGTAAAGGATCCTTTAAGGATATTAATTTTTATATCAAAAAAGGAGAAATCATAGGATTTGCAGGTCTTGTAGGGGCAGGAAGAACAGAAGTGATGAGAGCACTATTTGGACTGGATGAGTATGAAGAAGGAGAAATAAAGCTTAGAGGCATACCGGTTACCATCCATAATGTCCGTGATAGTATCCGCAATAAAGTGGTCATGTTATCGGAAGACAGAAGAAGATATGGCATTATTCCTATTCGTAGTGTTATGGAAAATGCAAGTATATCCAGCCTGGAAAAATTTATCTATGGTGGATATACCCATGAAGCAAAAGAAAAAGAACTGGTTTCCTCTTATTTTGAAAAAATGAATGTAAAGACCCCTACGCTGCAGACATCGATTCAATCTTTGAGCGGAGGAAATCAACAGAAGGTACTTTTGGCAAAATGGATGCTCAGAGACCCGGATGTCTTAATTATGGATGAACCTACAAGAGGAATCGATGTTGGTGCAAAATTTGAAATTTACAAACTTATGACAGATTTGGCTAGACAGCAGAGAGCGGTCATTATGGTATCTTCTGAACTGCCGGAACTTATCGGTATGTGTGATCGAATTTACGTAATGAACCAGGGCAGGATAGCCGGAGAATTGTCTAAAAAGGAATTCAGTCAGGAAGCAATAATGAAATTTGCCACAAAATAAAACAGGAGACGAAATCATGAGAACAAAATTAAACAAAAACAATCTGATCATGGAAAAATACTCTATCTTTGTAGTGTTATTCGCAATGATCATTGTCTGTAGTTTTCTAAACAAAAACTTTTTATCGTTCAACAATATTACTAATATTATGAAGCAATTAGCGGTCGGAACCATATTGGCATATGGTGAGATGCTTTTGATCGTTAGTGGAATGCTGGATCTTTCATCCGGAGCAGTTCTGGCACTGGCAGGAGTTTTTTCGGTTAGTACCTATAAGTCAACGGACTCTTTGCTGCTTGCATTCATCGTGGCTATTTTGGTGGCAGTTGTCTGCAATCTGGTCAATGCCCTGATGGTTACGAATTTTAAGACCCCACCGTTTATTGCCACCTTAGCAATGCAGATGGTAGCAAGGGGAATCGCGCTCTTCTTTACCAAAGGACAGAATATTCTTCAGTTGGACAGATACGTAATATTTGGACAAGGAACATGGGGACCAGTTCCGATATCCATCCTAATAACGGTAATAATCACCATAGGTATCTGGTATCTGTTAAAGCATACAAGATTTGGACGTTCCCTATACGCAATTGGAGGAAATGAGGAGGCATCCATTGCATCGGGAATTCCCGTTATGAAAAATAAGTACATTGTATTTATGATCAACGGTGTGCTGGTTGGGATCGCCGGAGTATTATTTATGTCACGTGTCAACGCAGGACTTCCAAATGGTGCCGTAGGATATGAAATGGAAGGATTGACAGCAGCCATTGTAGGCGGAACCAGTTTTTCAGGGGGTGTGGGTACCACGATGGGTACGCTGGCAGGAGCATTTATTATTGGTTGTCTGAATAACATCATGAATCTGACAGGAGTCGACTCCTATATACAGCAGATCGTGAAAGGAATCATAATTGCGGTTGCGGTCATCTGGGATATTCGATCGAAATCCAAAAAGAAAACGAAGTTGATCCTGGTCGAAGAAACTAAGGAAAGCAATAAATAAATGTAATAATTTTAATTAATTATTAACATAGAAACTAGCAAGCAAAAATGAGAAGGGAAGGTTAAAAAGTATGAAAAAGAAATTAATCAGTATCTTAGTAGGTACAGCAATGGCTGCAACATTACTGACGGGGTGTGGAACTTCTTCCGGTACCGGAACAGCATCTACAGAAGCATCCAAAGAAGAGACAGCAAAAACAGATGAAGCATCGACGGAAAAAGCAGAGGGAGCAAAAGGCTATCGTGTGGCTTACATTGCCAGAGCGCAATCAGATTCATTTGCGGCCTGGCTCGCAAATGAAATGATGGCGGCAGCCGATGAATATCCGGATATTACATTGGATGTTTTTGATGGACAGGCAGATGATGAAAAAGAAAATGCAGCAATTGAAAATGCGATCACAAATGGTTATGATGCGATTATCGTACAGCCTAATAATGGGGAGGCGCAAAGACCTTATGTTGAGAAGATTGTTGAAAATGGTATTATTGCCATTACCACAAATGCCCGTATCGACGGTATCGAAGGAGCTTCTTCCGTGGATGCAGATCCATATGTGCAGGCGGCTGTAAATGCGCAGGCAGCATTGGAGCAGATACCTGAAAATGCAAAAGTAGTAGTTTTAAATGGACCTTCCGGGAATTTTCATGCTGACGAGAGAAGAAAAGCATGGCAGGCAGAATTTTTTGATAAACGGCCGGATGTAGAAATCGTGGGAGAGCAGATCGCTAACTGGAACAAGGATGAAGCAGTACAATACATGGAAGACTGGGTCACCTCGAATGGTAAGATCGATGCGATCATATCCATGAATGATAATATGGCAGCAGGTGCTCTAGAAGTAGTTGCAGGAAAAGAAGAGTATAAAGATATTTTATCCTATGGGGTAGATGGAACTGCAGAAGCTTGTCTATTGATTCAGGAAGGGACCATGACATCCACGTGTCTACAGTCCGCTATCGATCTGGCAGCTTTAAATATGGAAACTGTACACAAATTATTAACAGGTGAAGAAAGTCAGATCGATACTGATATTGATGCACCGCTTATTACAAAAGACAATGCTTCTGAATATGTGGAAATGTATAAATCCAGAGGATTGATTCTGAATAATGATTAAAAAAGTGAGGTGATATTGTGGAAGGCACGATGAAAACAGCAGTCATGACAGATATTTTGCAGGTGGAAATCCAGCAGAGACCGATTCCCAGACCGGCAGACAATGAAGTACTTGTAAAAGTGGAAAATGTTGGAATATGTGGGTCTGATCTACATTATTATGAATCTGGAAGAATTGGTAACTTTATTGTGAAACCACCTTTTGTATTAGGTCATGAAGCAGGCGGAACTGTAGTAGAAGCAGGAAAAAATGTAAAGAACATTAAAGTTGGCGACAAAGTTGCAATGGAACCGGGAAAGACATGCGGCGAGTGCGAATTTTGCAAAGCCGGAAAATATAATCTATGCCCAGATGTTATATTTTTTGCGACGCCGCCTGTAGATGGGGTATTTCAGGAATATGTTGCGCATGAAGCATCGCTTTGTTTTAAACTTCCTGAAAATATGAGCACTGTGGAAGGCGCTTTGATTGAACCATTGGCAGTAGGTATGCATGCAGCAATGCAGGGAGATGCCAAAATCGGCCAGACCGCAGTGGTCACCGGAGCAGGGTGTATCGGATTGGTCACGGTATTAGCGTTGAAGGCAATGGGTGTTTCCAAAGTATATGTCATTGATGTTGTGGAAAAACGACTCCAGAAAGCGCTGGAAATTGGTGCAGATGGCATTATTAACGGAAAAGAAGTAGATGCTGTAAAAAGAATCATGGAATTGACATCAGGGAAGGGCTGTGATCTTGGTATAGAAACTGCCGGCACACAGATCACGACCACACAACTGATCCATATGGCGAAGAAAGGTTCTACTATCGTATTGGTTGGTTATAGTGCAAGCGGAGAGGTGACATTGCCAATCGGAATGGCATTAGATAAAGAGCTGACGTTTAAGACAGTTTTCCGTTACAGGAATATTTATCCAATGGCGATCGAAGCTGTTTCCAGTGGGAAAATAGATATTAAAAAAATTGTAACCAATACCTATAAGCTGGATGATATAAAAAACGCTATGGATTCCTGTTTAAAGAACAAAGCTGACATTGTAAAGGGTGTCATTGAGATGTGCTAAAAATAAATTGATATAGGCAACAAAAAGCGGAGCTGCACAAGACAGATGAGCCACATCTGTTTTGCAAAAGCTCCGTTTTATATGGTGTCAAAATATGGTACAATGAAATTAAAAATTTAAGAAATTCTTATTTTGTATCACAGAGTGTGTTACGGGAGGATAAAATGATAGAAGTTAAAAAAATAGATATGAATAGTTATACAAGACGTGCACATTTTCAATACTTTAAAAATATGCAATATCCGTATGTCGGAGTGACTGTCAATGTAGATATCACAGAATTTTTAGTAAAAGTAAAAGAAAAAAATCAGCCATTTTTCCTGACGTTCCTGTATCATATTGCAAATGCGGCCAATGCAGTACCCGAATTAAGGCAGAGAATTCAGAAAGACGAAATCGTGGAGTATTCATGGTGCAGAACATCACATACGGTAGCCCACGAAAATGATACCTATTCCTATTGCAGTTTAGACAGCCGTATGCCGCTTAACGAATTCCTGTCATATGCAAAAGAAGAACAGGAAAAATCTAAGCAAAAGGGAAGCATTGAGGATGGGGAGGAATCCTTGTCTTTGCTTTTTATTTCAACGACACCCTGGTTTTCTTACACATCTTTAATACAACCGGTTCCGACACCCGCAGATAGCAATCCAAGAATCACGTGGGGTAAATATTTTGAACAAAACGGAAAAATACTGATTCCGGTATCTCTTCTCTGCCATCATGCGTTAGTTGACGGACTTCATATTGCAAGGTTCTATGAAAATTTAACAGTGAAAATATCCAGTTAGACCAACTGATTCTAAGTGCACAGAATATTTTACCCCCCAAAAGCAAATGATAATATCAATATTTTATAGAATTGAAAGAAACGGAAACTAGTCTTGACAAGTTCATTGACTTCTCTGTAAAATAGGCGCTGGTATTTATTTTTTCGTATATTGATGCAGCAGATGAGAGTAAAAAGAACAGGGCAAAGGGATAAAAATCATGAGAAAAATGTTTCAAAAATGGAATAACACAAGTTTGATATTAAGAATTTTGATAGGGCTCGTCATAGGAGTCATACTGGGGATTATATTACCAGGGGCAACAGGAATAGGATTTTTAGGAACGCTGTTCGTCGGTGCGTTGAAGGCGATCGCACCGATTCTTGTATTTATTTTGGTAATGAGTTCGCTTGCACAGGCAAAAGAAAAAATCGGCAAGAAGTTTACAAAAGTAATTGCCTTATATCTAATCAGTACATTATTAGCGTCTTTTGTCGGGGTTATCGCTAGTTTTTTATTTCCAGTGTCTTTGACATTAACAGATGCGGTAAATGAGGCAGCACCAAGTGGAATTGTGGAGGTGCTGAAGGCGTTGCTCATGAATGTTGTGTCTAATCCGGTCAGTGCACTGATAAATGCTAATTATGTTGGTATTCTTGCATGGGCAATTATGTTCGGTATTGCATTACGAGGGGCATCCGAACACACGAAAGAAGCACTTGGTGATTTATCCAATGCGGTTTCTCAGGGTGTTAGATGGATTATTAGTTTTGCACCACTTGGTATTCTTGGATTGGTTTTTAATTCAGTATCAACAAATGGATTAAATATTTTTACCTCATATGGAAGATTGTTATTAGTGCTGGTTGGTTGTATGTTTGCTGTAGCATTAATTGTAGATCCTCTTATCGTAGCAATCTGTCTTGGCAGAAATCCATATCCGCTCGTATTCAGATGCTTTAAGGAAAGCGGAATAACTGCATTCTTTACAAGAAGTTCAGCTGCCAATATTCCAATTAATATGGCATTGTGTGAAAAACTTGGATTGGATAAAGATATGTATTCCGTATCCATTCCGCTTGGCGCAACTATCAACATGGATGGAGCAGCAATTACGATTGCGGTTATGTCACTGGCAGCAGCAAATACCGTTGGAATCCCTGTAGATATCCCGACATCTCTGATTCTTTGCCTGCTCTCTACAATTGCCGCATGTGGAGCCTCGGGTGTAGCGGGAGGCTCTTTACTGTTAATTCCACTCGCATGTTCTTTGTTTGGTATCTCTAATGATATAGCGATGCAAGTTGTGGGTGTTGGATTTATCATTGGAGTGGTCCAGGATTCTTTTGAAACAGCGATTAATTCTTCAGGAGATGTTCTGTTTGCCGCGACAGCAGAATATAGCGAATGGATCAAAGAAGGAAAAGAAGTTACGTTTTAAGTATAACAGCTGAAATCACTATTTATGTTAGGCAGTAAGCGGGAAGGATTATAATAATTCTTCCCGCTTTTATGCAGGATCATATTCTTTTCGGTCATAAATTATGATATGATATCTAAATGGGATGGTAAATACAGGAAGGGATGTCATAAGGAGGAGACCATGTCGATAAAAATATTTACAATGGCACATAAGAAATTCAACCCGCCCAGGGATCAAATGTATGTACCGTTGCACGTCGGAAGGGCAGCCGGTACAGATCTTGGATTTATGGGAGATAATACGGGGGATCATATATCTGATTTGAATTGTTACTATAGTGAGTTAACGGGCGTGTACTGGATATGGAAAAATTATACAGAATCTGATTATGTCGGTGTCTGTCACTATAGACGATATCTTGTAAATGAGAATGACAGAACATTTACAGAAGCTGAATATTTGGATATTCTGAAAGAATACGATATCATAACTACAAAACGACTTAAGTTAAATTGTGATTATTATGACGGATATGCCGCCAATCATCATATAAAAGATCTGATCGCAACAGGTGAAGTGATCAAGGAAAAATATCCGGAGTATTATGAAATATATGATAAGACAGTTCATTCTAATTATACCTACTTTGGAAATATCTGCGTAACATCAAAAGCGCTTTTTGACGAATATGCTGCGTGGCTCTTTTCTATTTTTTTTGAAGTACAGAAGAGAATAGAGATAGATTCCTATGACGATTATCATAAGAGAGTATTTGGATTTATTTCAGAAATTTTATTATTGGTATGGGTGAAGGCTAAGGGGCTGCGTCCTTATGAATGCAAAGTAGGAATGCTTTGTGAGAAGATTGAAACCATGGAAATGAAAAATACCCTCGCGGTTTATTTTCAGGAGAAGGATATACAAGGAGCCAAAAATTATTTTAGCGAATCGCTCAGGAAAAGACCAGATGTTCTGATGGAGGCTTCAGATATTAATGGAGAGCTGAAATTAGCGATGCAGGTGATAGCCACGAGTGACATAGAGTACGCGGATAGGAAGACAAGTGTACTGGATGAGATAAACGAATTTGCAGTTTTGATGTTGTATTTTAGAAAGCTGAATGATATTGTGGAGCGCTACAAATTCAAAAAGGCAAGCCAGGAAGATGCTGTGTATTTGCGGGAACACAAGATGTCTCCGATAGCCATTGAGATAGCGGCAATGATACGCTGCACGAATGAACAGGACATCACGGATACATTGCGTTGCATTGCGCAGGATATGGAAGCGGCAGGGCAGACCGATAAAGCGGAAGAATTAAGCAGAATTTGTAAGAAACATTCAAAGAATGGAAATACTTAAAAGAAGATTAATTTCGTTGCGTTTTGGGAATAGAACTCTTATAATTAGAAAGATGCAGATATAACAAAAAGAATGGTGAAACTAACATAAAGCAATTGTTTTCACTTAGAATTATAGTATAAACTAGGAGGGAAATAAAAAGTGGAAAAACCAGTATTAGTAATATTAGCAGCCGGAATGGGAAGCAGATATGGCGGACTAAAGCAAATCGATCCTGTAGATGAGCAGGGCAACAAAATCATTGATTTTTCGATTTATGATGCGATGAGAGCCGGTTTTAAAAAAGTTATCTTCATTATTAAAAAAGAAAATGAGCAGGACTTTAGAACATGTATTGGTGATGCAGTCAGTAATTATATGGAAGTGGAGTATGTATTTCAGGATCTTGCTAAGGTGCCGGATGATTTCAGGATTCCGGAAGGCAGGGTAAAACCATGGGGAACAGCACATGCGATTCTTTGCTGTAAGGATGTCATTAAAGAACCATTTGCAGTTATCAATGCAGATGATTATTATGGGAAAAGTGCTTTTCAGACATTATATGATTTCTTAACTACCCATCAGGACGATGACAAATATCGTTATGCTATGGTCGGTTATGAACTCGGCAATACATTGACGGAAAATGGATCTGTTGCCAGGGGATGCTGCGTGACGGACGAAGACGGTTATCTTGTCACAATTGCTGAAAGGACCCAGATTGAAAAAAGAGGTGATGGAGCCGCTTATACAGAAGATGGTACAAATTTTATACCAATCGCAATGGATACGCCAGTTTCTATGAATATGTGGGGATTTACGCCAAGTATTTTGGGAGAATTGGAATTAGCAGTAAACAGGTTCTTTCATACTGAAGTTGAGAAGAATCCTTTGAAATCGGAATGCTTCTTACCGATAGAAGTAGATAAGCTGTTAAAAGAAGGGAAGGCTACTGTTAAAGTTCTATCTTCGAAAGACAAATGGTTTGGTGTCACTTATAAAGAGGATAAACCTTTTGTAGTAGAATCTGTAAAGAAATTAAAGGCAGAAGGCGTTTATCCGGAAAAGCTGTGGTAATAGTTCATAAAAAGCTGTTACACAGTCAGCATAGTTAAGAGGAGGAAAATTGTAATGGCAATTTTAGTAACAGGCGGCGCCGGTTATATCGGAAGCCATACAGTAGTGGAATTACAAAACGCAGGATATGATGTTGTGGTCGTAGATAATCTTTCTAATTCATCTGTGAAATCACTGGAGAGAGTAAAAGCAATTACAGGAAAAGAAGTAAAGTTCTATAAAGTGGATATCCTGGACAGAGATGCATTGGAAGAAGTATTTGAAAAGGAATCGATTGATTCCTGTATCAACTTTGCAGGATTAAAAGCAGTTGGTGAATCCGTTGCGAAGCCATGGGAATATTACTACAATAATATTGCAGGTACTTTAGTTCTGGTAGATGTCATGAGAAAATATGGTGTTAAGAACATTATCTTTTCATCTTCAGCAACTGTATACGGTAATCCTGCGTTCATTCCTATTACGGAGGAATGCCCTAAGGGTCAGATCACGAACCCATATGGACAGACAAAAAGCATGCTGGAACAGATATTAACCGATATACAAAAGGCTGATCCAGAGTGGAATGTTATCTTACTTCGTTACTTTAATCCGATCGGTGCACATAAGAGCGGGACGATTGGAGAAAATCCGAATGGTATCCCAAATAACCTGATGCCATATATCACGCAGGTCGCAGTTGGTAAATTAAAAAGTCTGGGAATCTTCGGTAATGATTATGATACACCGGATGGAACAGGAGTGAGAGATTATATCCATGTAGTAGATCTTGCGATTGGCCATGTAAAGGCATTGGCAAAATTGAAAGAAAAATGCGGACTTGAGATATACAATCTTGGTACAGGGCATGGATATAGTGTGCTTGACATCGTTAAGAATTTTGAAGAGGCATCTGGAACCAGGATCCCATATGAGATAAAACCAAGACGTGCCGGAGATATTGCTATTTGTTATTCAGATGCGTCAAAAGCTGAGAATGAACTGGGCTGGGTAGCCGAAAGAGGTATCAAAGAGATGTGTGAAGATTCCTGGAGATGGCAGTCGGATAACCCGAACGGATATGATGATTAATCTTATATAGGATTTAATTGTCAAAAGCTTGCTTATATATTTGATTTGTCAATTTATACAATTAATGTTTATACAAAATTGATACACAACATAGTTCATTCGCAACACGCTTCCGCTTGGATTGTTACTATTCAGCCTAAAGGCTTCATAGCAACAAATGATGCACAGAAATGATACAATGTATCATTTCGCGCATGAAAAACTCGGATTTTCTGTGATCTTCGCTCACAAAAAATACCTTGCGGTATTTAGGGCTGAACTGTAACTTGGATTCAGCACGCAGTGGCGGCGTTCATACAGTTGCTCATCAAACTATGTTGCGCATCAATTTTTGTTTTACATGTATAGGTGCAAATTGACGAAGCCAAGTTCTATGATAAGCTTTTGACATTTTAATCTATATAGAAATGACAAAAGGATGGTATGTGGGAAGAAATGCCCCCGTATATCATCCTTTTTACGCGAGCAACGAGCCAAATACAAGCTGGCTTGCATTTGGCGACTGCCGCGATAACTTGAGAAACTCGCAAAGCGTGTTTCTCATAGTTTGCTAGGTTGTTATGCTACATTGTAATTACGTATTGATACATGAATATGAAGTGGCAGATGCTGCCGCCCATTACAAACAGATGAAATACTTCGTGGGATCCAAAGTTTGCGTGTTTTGAGTTAAAGATGGGAAGTTTCAGGGCATAGATGACACCACCAATCGTATAAATAATTCCGCCTGCTAACAGCCATATAAAAGCAGGTCTTGATAATGTGTGGAATAAACGTCCGAATACAAAAACACATACCCATCCCATAGCAATATAGATAATGGAAGAAAACCATTTTGGACATGTGATCCATATGGCTTTGATTGTCATACCAGCAATTGCGATTCCCCATACAATAGCAAGCATGGTATATCCTAAACTACCGCCCAAAACAATCATGCAGACAGGCGTATAGGAACCTGCTATCAGTATGAAGATCATCATATGATCGATCTTCCGGAATATTTTTAGTATTTTACCACTGACGTTAACACTGTGATACATTGCACTTGCCCCATATAATAGAATCATACTGAGAATAAAAACTGTCATTGCTACAATAGTTGTATGATTCATTGTACTTGCAGCTTTTACCAGCAACGGAGTTGAAGCAATTAAAGCAAGCATCATTCCGATAAAATGAGTAATTGCACTACCTGGTTCCCTAATTGTTATTTGCATAATAACTCCTCCTTAACTTAAAACGATAGAACTAACAACACATAGAAAGAAATAATACTTAACGTAGTAATGAAAACTATATGTTAACTATACTACTATTTATTATGCAATATGTCAATTGTTTTTATACATATTATGGTATAAAAAAAGCCATTGAAGCCTTAATCCTCTTCAATGACTTGTATTTCCAAATAATCAAAATCTATTTCTTCCACAAAGTTATCTTTTGTAAAGCGAGCTTTGCTATGTTGTTTGAATTCCCTGATCGTTGCATCTAACCAGATAGGTTTACTAAGGTCGAATTCAAAACAAATAGTTTCGAGCGCATGAAAAACCTTGTGTGTTCTGGAGTCATCATCATCATTACAGATAACAGTATCCTTTATGAGATGATTATCCTTAAATTCTTTAGCCCATAGTCGAAACATTATTTTTTATATCCTCTTTTCTTAATTTTTAGATTATTTTATAGATATGCACCTCTTTTATTTATGTACATAATGTACTATAGATAGAAAAAAGAATCAAGAAAAAGAGTATCATAAAAAGCTGGTAAATAGATTAAAAGAAGTTAATTTTAAATCAACGTAAAATGTACAATATTTGATAAATATGATATACTACAAAAGGATAAAACAGAGTTTGTGTAATTATGGATATTCTACACCCTGATTCATCGATGTATGCACTGAAAGGAATAAGGCGACAGAAAATTATGGAATTTGAACCAAGACAAGGCACAGAGGTAGACAGCTGGAAAGAAGTTACATTGATTTATAATTCAGCTTTGAAAGAAATTGGGACTAAGCTGGAAATTTTGAATGATGAGTTTCAACATGTACATAGATATAACCCGATCGAACATATCAAATCGCGTTTGAAGACGCCAGAGAGTATCGTTAAAAAACTAAAAAAGAATGGTTACGAATCTACAATAGCCAACATGGTAAAATATGTAAATGATATTGCAGGAATCCGCGTTATATGTTCTTTTACATCAGATATATACAGAATTGCTGAAATGATAGCCAAACAGGATGATATTAAAGTCATTTCTATTAAAGATTACATTGAGAACCCAAAGCTGAGTGGTTACAAAAGTTACCATATGTTGGTGACTGTACCCATTTTTTTATCGGATCGGATCGTTGATGCAAAAGTAGAAGTACAGATCAGAACAGTAGCAATGGATTTTTGGGCAAGCCTTGAACATAAGATACATTATAAATTTGAAGGGAATGCACCGCAGGAGATTAAAGAGGAATTGATTGAATGCGCAAAGATGGTATCCGAACTGGATGCCAGAATGCTATCGCTTAACGAGCGGATCAAGAGTATTGCGGACAATGATACAGCATAAATAAACGAACAGGAGAACCGAGAGGTTCTCCTGTTCGTTTATGTGGATGTTATTTCAAATTCCGCATAAAACGGGACGCCGCTGATATTTTTGACCACCCGGTAGTTACCTGCGGTAAGACTTGGGTGCAAGGTGCTTAGATCAATGACAAAATCTTTTGAAGAACCGGCTGTAAGGATATAAGCTATTTCTATAAACATGAGATCACGAACAGCAGGAATGACCTCCCAGTTGCTTCCGTTTAATGCTTCTATACTGAATTCAGCGCCATAAAAGATATCTTCAGTGCCGTTATTTTTAAGTATCAATGTCAGTTCTTTGGAACCTTCCGGTATGGTTGTCTCCGGAAGGGAAACTTCTGCAGAAACAGTATTCTGTCCTGCTGTTTCAGAAGTATTGGATTGAGTAGTGACCGGCATAGTATCCCAGAAGCTCTGAAAAGCATTATCGTCAACTTTAAAGAAACCAGCCTGAGTATCATAAACATAACCATTTTTAAATAATCTTAAGGTAGTATTTAAGTTGTCTTTTGTTTTAATGGTTATAAATTTCTGACTATCATAGTCCGTATTTTCCACTAACATATCTGTATTTTCACCTATGGGAACCGCATTATAAAGGCTGTTAAGGAAGTTATGAAAAGTATCATCTGCATTAACCTCTTTTACCTCATTTTTACCGTTATTCCAGCTGTCGTAACTTTCCCAGGTATAAGATACAACATTATTTTTTAAGTTTAAAAGATTAAAATAATCTGCGCCGCTCTTCAAAGTCAAACCTCCGAAACTGTCATAAATGTCGCAGTTAAATCCATCGGGATATTCAAAATAAACCATTAAACGGTAATTGCTGTCATACCCTTTCAAAGTATAGACTTTTCCACCCTCTCCTAAGTTGGAAGCAAATTCCTTTGTGTATTCATCCTGGGAAGCCCATTCGTCTATGCTTTTCTTGGTGGTGCCTAATAAATCACCTCTTAATTTCAGCACGTCTTCTTTGTTCGGAGCAGAGCCCCCAGCGGTAAAAGAAGTGGTACTGCTTTGCATATAGATATGTCCTTGATAGACAAACAACGGCTGCATTCTTCCTTTGATTTCCGTGCTTTGAGTTTTTGACAGTTCCACATTGGGAATGGTCACTGCGCTTGAAGTTGTTTCTGTCGCCAGTGTTTGATCTGCGGTCTGGGCATTCTCGAACTTAATAATATTATTTTTTTGGTCGGAAACGGTATTCGTTATGTGGATGGCAGCAGTGCCGGCTACGATAATCGCAGCAATACTGGCAGCAGAATAGACCATCTTTCTCATGGTGCGACTTTTTTGTTTAGACTGGTTCCTTGCTTCTTTCATTAGTATTATTGTCCTTTCATTAAAATCTTCTGATATTTTAAGTTGATCTACTGATTTCATATAATGATTCTTATTCTTATTCTTATTCATATTCAAGACCTCCGATTAAATTGGACTTTAATAAATTTCTGCCTCTGGCCAGCCAGGTCCCTATGGTTGCAGGCTTTCTGCGAAGAAGTTCTGCAATTTCATTAATGGAATAGTTTTCATAATAATGCAGATGTATGACCGTACGGTATTTAACAGGCAGATTTAATACAATATCTAATACTTCACTATCCTCTTCTGGCAGATAGCTTATGTCTTCATCAAGAGGAACATTTAACTTTTTCCAGGATGACTTTAAATCATTTTTACATTTATTTATTGCGACTCTTAAAAGCCATGCCTTTTCATGTTCCTCACTTTCAAAACCATATCCTCTTTTCATTAAACTGACAAAGACATCCTGTGCAATATCCTCTGCATCATGCATATTTTTTACGTACGTAAAAGCTAGTCTGATCAGTAATTTGGAATAATTATCCAATACGTATTGCATATATTCATTGGTACCGAATGAATAAATCATGTTTTCAACTCCTTTCATTTATAATACAACTGAAGTCAATAAAATTTTTCATTTATTTTATAAAATTTAAAAACCGCACTGTTGAAATTTAATTATAATATATTATGGTTGCCTGTAATTTCCTTATTATGAATAGGTGGTGAAAAAATCAGAAAGAAAAGATGTATGGAATAAAACAAAAGTATGGATACATGATAGATAGATAATAAAAAAGAAGTGGAATACTGTGTATTACAATAATTTGAAAAGATATAGCTGCATACCAGTATCAAAGAACAAAAAAAGACCGCAACACTAATGAATAGTGATGCGGCCTTCGTGTATTAATTATTCAGCTGTTGTAGTAGCTTCTTCTGTAGTAGCAGCTTCTGTAGTAGCAGCTTCTGTAGTAGCAGCTTCTGTAGTAGCAGCTTCTGTAGTAGCGATTTCTGTAGTAGCTTCTTCTGTAGTAGCAGCTTCTGTAGTAGCTTCTTCTGTAGTAGCAACTTCTTCTGAAACAACTGCTTCTGTAGCAGCTTCTGTTGTAGCTACTTCTTCTGTTGTGCTAGCACCACATCCAACTAATAACATTGCACATGTTGCAACTGATAACATCATCATTACTAAATTCTTTTTCATAATTATTTTCCTCCTTAGGGTAATCCCTCGTCAGCTATTTTATTTTGATTTGTATGTTCTGCTGACAAGAACTAATATTAAAGCATAAATGTGTACAAAGTGTGAACAAAATATGAATATTTAATTAATATTGTAAACGGAAAATATGCACAAAGGAGAAAATGTGAATAAAAAATGAACAGATAAAAAAGGAAATGCCAAAAACGCCCATATAATGAGGAGTGCCCAGATACCTTTCGGTACCTGAGCTATTATGAAAAAATTTATATATCTTTAAAATACATCTGTTTGACATGTTCTTTGTTTGATGTAAATTTAGTATAGCAATTAATTATGAATAAAATATGAACGGGGTGTGAAGATATCGTTAATTATTACAAAATAGAAAGAACGTAAAAAATAAAAGCATACATATTGCACAAAAAACAAAAATCAGCGATATAAATAACAGATATAATAAATGCCAAGTTGTTGTAAATAAATAGAAAAAATGATAAACTATCGATAATTATATGAAAAATAATACTACGACAGAGGATATAAAGATACTGATAATTGTAATCGATAGATTAAAAGAAAGCGGTATGTGAGTATGTTTGGAGGAAAAATCATGGATAACTTTATGGATAAGTTGGCGCAGAAGTGGAATGCGAGTGAATTAATCAAGGCTAATTCAGCAGCTGAAGCTATGGAACTTAGGAGGCTTCAAGAACAAGTCGCTGAATATGAGGCGATTTTACAGGAAATGCGAAAGCTGAATCTGAAGAATGCAGAATTAACCGAAAGCTCCCGGGAACTGGTGAATCATGGAGTAGGTGAAATCAAAAAATTATTATCAGATACAAAAAAAGATAATAATATAGAAGAAACACTGGCCAAAATGGAAGAACAACTGCAACAATTACAGGCATTATTAAGCAATCAAAGTGAGCAAAAGGAGATTGCTGATATCATTGCTGCCAAAACGGAAGAGTTTGTTCATAAGGAAAATATAAAAGTATACCGTAATGTGCAGGCAGTTGTAGTAGATAATCTGAAGTTACAAACAGAAGAATTAAAACAGGAGAATGAGAAATTTTCAAAAAAGATAAAGGGTGTGAAACCATTATTGATTGTGACCTTGCTACTATTAATAGGGAATATTGCACTTGGTGTGGTACAAATGTTGGGTATTTTTTGATTTACGCGAGCAACAACCAAATAGAACACGCTTGCTGATTCATTTTGTTTGAAAAGGGCGGAAAGCGGTTTACAGTCAGGAGGATGTTAACGTGGCAAAGCAATCTTGGAAACCTGGAAATATGTTGTATCCCGTTCCGGCAGTTATGGTCAGCTGCGGTAGGGAAGAAGAAAAAGCTAATATCATAACAGTTGCATGGGCAGGAACCATTTGTTCTACACCGGCAATGGTATCAATATCAATAAGGCCGACTCGTTACTCCTATCAGATCATTAAGGAAACAGGAGAATTTGTTATTAATCTGGTTACTAAGGAACTTACATTTGCAGCAGATTATTGTGGTGTAAAATCTGGCAGGGAGATTGATAAGTTTAAAGAGGCGCATCTGACACCGTCGGAGTCCAGAGTTGTAAAAACACCTGGAATTGAAGAAAGCCCGGTTAATATTGAATGCAAAGTGGTAGAGATCAGATCCCTTGGCACACATGACATGTTTATTGCGGAAGTTGTCGGCGTTAATATAGATGATAAGTATGTCGATGAAACGAACAAATTTGATTTGAACAGTACCGGGTTAGTAGCATATTCTCATGGGGAGTATTTTGAACTTGGGAAAAGGATAGGGAAGTTTGGATATTCTGTACAAAAGAAGAAAAAGAAGTCGGTTCCAAAGAAACACAGGAACAGATTTAAATCATGAAGCACGAATAATTGTAAAATTACTTGACGAAAGGTCAGTTTCCAAGTATGATAATAGAAAATATTGAATGAATTCGTTACGACGAGGTAGCATCAAGCGGGAGCTTGGTGCTTTTTTTGACTTATAGTATATTTCTTTTATCGAAAGAGCGGATTTTTAGTACTATAAGAAAGAAGGGAGCAAACTTTATGAATCAATTAGATAAAAATATAGCAGTAAATTTGAAACGGATTCGTAAAGCTAAAAATCTGAGTCTGGATATGTTAGCTGAGCGGACTGGTGTAAGTAAAAGTATGCTGGGACAAATAGAAAGAGGCGAATCGAATCCTACGGTGGCGACAATTGCCAAAATTGTAGAAGGAATAAAGGTGCCTTTTGAAGAATTCCTGTATATAAAAGAGGATTCGGTAATAATAGTAGATTACAATAAACTTCCTATTTATAAAGAAAAGGAAAATGAGTATAAGATTAAAATAATTTTCCCATATGATAAATTAAGGAAGTTTGAAGTGTTTGAAGGTAATTTTGAACCAGGAGCAGTTATGACAAGCGCCTCACATGGTGAAAAATCAAGTGAGTATGTGACTGTTGTAAATGGAAAATTAACTCTATTGGTAGGTGAAAATAAATATACGATAACAACAGGACACGCAATCAGGTTCGATTCGGATCAGGAACACACCTATATGAATGACGGAGAAGAATTACTCATTATGAATATGGTATTATCTTATGAAAACTCTAGTGCTTCTTAAAAGAATCGCTTACGTGAAGCAAACTGCCGCGTGTGATGGAATGGCGACCATACTTGCCGCGGATTGTGTCAATTGTCTGGTCTAGCTGCTTTTGCTTTTCAGTTTTAGCAGTTTCTTTAGTATAATCGAATAGATTAAGCTGAATTGGTTCATGTTCATCTGTTAATTTGGAGGTACGGATTCCAAGAAGGCGGACGGCCTTATGATTCCAAATCTCATCAAATAGCTTACAGGCATTCTGATAGATGCAATCAGTTGAATTGGTAGCATTCGCAATCGTTAATTGATGGGAGACCGATTGAAAAGTACTATATTTAATCTCTACACTTATCATACTAGCGGTACGTTCCTGCTTACGGAGTCTTGCACCGACAGATTCCGCAAGGTGAAGCAGGGTCAGATGAGCTTCTTCTGCTGTTTCTACATCTTTTGCCAAAGTAATGGAATTGCCGACGCCCTTTAATTCTGCAGGATCAGTGATAACAATAGAATCATCATATCCATTTGCATAATTCCACAATAATTTTCCATGACTTTTTAAGTGAGATAACAAAATATCAGGATCTGCATTCGCTAGTTCACCTATGGTCAGAATACCTAATTTGTGCAGGCACTGTACGCTGGATTTACCGCACATGTAGAGGCTTTCTACAGGAAGAGGCCACAATTTACCGGGAATTTCAGATTGATACAGAGTATGAACCAGATTCGGCTTCTTAAAGTCAGAAGCCATCTTTGCTAATACTTTGCGATCAGAGATCCCAATATTTACTGTGAATCCAAAAGTTCTGTAGATGTTATCTTTGATGTGGCAGGCAGCTTTATAAGGTTCGGGATATCGATTAGCAATAGGTGCATAATTCATATAACATTCGTCTATGCTTACTTGTTCAATATCCGGGCAGATATCTGAAAGGTATGAAAAAAGTCTGCGGCTGCATTTTTCATACATAGAATGATCGGGAGATGCAATCAGAAGTCCTGGGCATTTACGAATTGCGTTCATGATAGGTTCTCCTGTCTGAATGTTATATTTTTTAGCAGGAATAGATTTAGCCAATACAATGCCATGGCGTTTCTCGATATCACCTCCGATAATGGAAGGAACAAGACGTAAGTCCTCTGTGCTGCCATTTCTCAAATTTTCTATTGCAGTCCAACTTAGGAATGCTGAATTCACATCAATATGAAAAAAAATCTGTTCCATGTCCAATACCTCGTAAAATAATAGTTTCATTTATCAGTATAACTTAGACTTTGCAAGCGAACAACTACTTTACAAGCAAAAAAAATACTGTTAGAATGTAACTTATATTGTTTTACCTGATAACGATTAGTAAAGAAATTGAGAAACTGGAATTATATGAAGAAAATATCGAAATATTATAAAAAATTAAATTTTATTTACATAAAAATATCAGTGCTGGCAATCATTGTCAGTGCATTCTTTTTGCCGTCTTTTATGAAATTCACAAGAGAAGGAAATAATATATTTGAGATTACCTTAGATGGCACTGCAATTGGTACCATAGGAAGTATGGATGAATTTGACAAATATCTTCTGGAAGCCAGAAGGCAGATCGCGAAAGCTTCAGATAAATTGGTACTGATAGACACCAATATTCAGATTGAAGGAAAAGAGGCGCTGTTTGGTGTCATTGATTCTGAAAGTAAAGTGCGGGATAACCTGCGTTCTGTTCTACAACAAAATGAAAAGGAAACATTGAAACGTGCCTATACGGTAAAGATAAATGAATATATGGTGAATTTAGCTTCCTGTAATGATGTACATGCTTTGCTGCAGGCGGCTATTGACCGATATGATACAACTGGACAGTATTCTGAGGAGTTAGTATTAGATCCGACAAGAGAAATAAATGTATTAACAGCACATATGGTTACGTCAGCGGAAAAGAAAAAAGAGGATGTTACAATTTTTCAACAAGCAGGTGCAGAAGCTGCACTGGAAGAGATGTTTGATGCTGTTGAGCCAATAAAGGAAAAAGAGTTTGCTGATTATGATCTTGGTCTGAAGGAGCTGGAATTTGGAGATAATGTAGAAATTGTTGAAGCCTACCTTTTAGATGATGAGTTAACCTCGTTGGAACAGGCTGTTGAAGAAGTAACCAAGGATCAGGAAAAAGAAACGATCTATGAAGTACAAGCAGGAGATACGCTTTCTCAGATCGCGGAGAATAATAATTTGCCAATGGACAGCCTGATAGAGATGAATGATACACTTGAAAACGAAACATCAACGATTCGTGTAGGCGATGAGATTATTGTTACAATTCCGGAACCTGAATTGTCTATCCTTAGAAAAGAAGAAACATATCTGGAAGAAAACTATGAAGCGGAAGTTCAATATATCGATAATGATCAATGGTATACGAACGAACAGGTGACGCTGCAGGAACCTTCAGCAGGACGCCGCAATATTGTATCGTTGATATCGTATCGAAACGATAAGGAAACTGGACGAGAGATTCTAAAAGAAGAAATTACTTATGAAGCGGTTCCTAAGATTGTAGAGCGTGGAACAAAGATACCGCCTACTTATATCAAACCTATTTCGGGCGGAAGAATGTCTTCCGGCTTTGGCAGAAGGAAGGCACCGACAAGAGGTGCATCTACCTTTCATAAAGGTGTTGATTGGTCGACCCCGGTCGGAACAGCGGTCATGGCATCTTCAGCAGGCACAGTCGCCAGGGCAGGCTGGGCGACCGGATATGGATATGTAGTTTATATTAATCATACAGATGGACGTCAGACAAGATATGGTCACTTAAGTAAAGTCCTGGTAAAAGTAGGACAGACCGTACAGCAGGGAACCAAGATCGCATTGAGTGGAAATACAGGACGAAGTACGGGACCGCATGTTCATTTTGAAATACTGATTAATGGAACGCAGGTCAACCCGATGGATTATCTTAATTAACATAAGAATTTGCAAAATAGGTGGATGTAGTATATAATACCTTAAGTATGAGTATAAATTGATGCTTTATATTATTTTAGATAGTAGAGGTACGTTATGGAACAGTACGCAATTAAGGGAGGAACTCCATTAGTAGGGGAAGTGGAAATTGGTGGAGCCAAGAATGCTGCATTGGCTATACTGGCAGCTTCTATCATGACGGATGAAACAGTAATTATTGAAAATGTACCGGATGTCAGAGATACAAATGTACTATTACAGGCGATGCAAAGTATAGGAGCCATTGTTACCAGAATAGACAGACATACTTTTAAGATCAACGGTTCTCAGATTCATAGCTTAACAATAGAAGATGATTATATTAAGAAAATAAGAGCATCCTATTATCTTTTAGGTGCATTATTAGGAAAATACAAGAAGGCAGAAGTATCGCTTCCTGGTGGATGCAATATCGGAAGCAGACCGATCGATCAGCATATCAAGGGATTTAAAATGCTTGGAGCAAATGTTAAAATTGAATATGGCTTGATTGCTACGGAAGCAGAAAGACTGGTCGGAAGTCATGTATACATGGATGTTGTGACAGTCGGAGCGACGATTAATGTTATGATGGCAGCTTCTATGGCAGACGGATTGACAATTATTGAAAATGCGGCAAAGGAACCACACGTAGTTGATCTTGCCAATTTTCTGAATAGTATGGGTGCCAATATCAAAGGTGCGGGTACAGATGTGATCAGGATCAAAGGAGTAGAAAAGCTTCATAAGACTGAATATGCAATTATTCCTGATCAGATTGAAGCAGGTACTTTTATGATGGCAGCGGCTGTTACAAAAGGAGATGTTACCATTAAGAATGTGATTCCGAAGCATTTGGAATCTATTTCGGCAAAGCTATTGGAAATCGGATGTGAAATAGAAGAATCTGACGATGCAGTGCGTGTGGTAAGTGCGAAACCAATGGTGCATACACAAGTTAAGACATTACCTTATCCTGGTTTCCCAACGGATATGCAGCCTCAGATAGCGGTTGCGCTGGGGTTGTCAACTGGTACCAGTATTGTTACAGAGAGTATCTTTGAAAACCGTTTTAAATATGTGGATGAATTAACACGTATGGGAGCTGATATCAAGGTGGAAGGTAATACAGCTATTATTACAGGTGTCAGCAAGTATACGGGAGCCAGTGTTTCAGCACCTGATTTACGCGCGGGAGCGGCGCTTGTGATCGCGGGACTTGCGGCTGAAGGTCTGACTACGGTAGATGATATTAAATATATTGAGCGTGGTTATGAGGATTTTTATATTAAACTCCGTAATCTTGGGGCGCAGATCGATAAAGTCATGACTGAGAAAGATTTTAAGAAATTTCAATTACAAGCAGTATAAGAAAAATATAAAAAAGGAGTTACAGTTCACTTAGTATAGCGGCGAACTGTAGCTCCTTTTGTTAAGGCAGTATTATAAATGTCAAAGCAGATATTTCACAATCCTTTTTGCTGCTTAAATCAGGAACTGAATCTGGAGATCCGGGTGCTCTGAAAGATCAATGAAACTATTGCCTGACTTGATTACTGGTTTGGATAATGCATTCTTATTAATAAATACGATATCACCCTCAATGCCATTCGTTAAATGGACACGATTATGAAGATAAGTATTTACGACGCACTCTAAAAATGTAAGGACATATTTGGTATCGTATTTTTGAATACCTTCTGCCTCAAAAAGTTCGATTACTTTGAAAGGACATAGAGGACCACGATAAACACGTGCTGAGGTCATAGCATCATACACATCAGCAATCGATACGATTTTTGCATACTTATCTATTTTAGTTCCGACAAGTCCTAAAGGATATCCGCTTCCGTCACATCTTTCGTGGTGCATAAGGGCAGCATTCTTAATATGATCGTTAATATTCTGCATTTTTAGTATCTGATAGCCTTCCAGGGGATGTGTCTTTATTACAGAAAATTCATTGTCAGTGAGGCGGGAAGGCTTCTTAATAATGGAGTCTGGTATCATGATCTTGCCGACATCATGCAATAGTCCGCATAAAGTAGCCAGATTGATATCTTCCTCTGAAAATTGAAGCCATCTTGCAAATACATTGCAGATGAGAGCAACATTCAGACTATGTGCATAAGTAGAGTCGTCATATTGACGCATGTTATGCAACATATCAAAAACATTAACAGAACCTTCACTCGTATGTAATAATTCCAAGGTATTATCAAGCAACTGGGTGGTATCCAGGGAGGTTGTTTCCTCCACGATATCATTCAGGAAAGAATGAAAACGGTCTACGCTCCGATCAAAATGGTGCTTAAATTCTTTAAAAGCGCTGCTTGATCTAATACGTTCTGAATAAGATCTTTCTTCATTTATTTCAGTGGAAAGAAAAGCCAATTCTTCTTCTACTTTTACAGCAAGTATAGAATAGAACTCTAATCGTGTAATGGCTTTATCAGTCAAAATAAGACCTTTTGATAGAATTAATTGCTCATTGTATGTGTATACATCTTCGGCTATTTTCATACCAGGGATTAAATCTTTTGTACTAATTCTTTTCATAGTAAGCTACCCTCAATCTGTATAAACTATAAATACCTACATATAATTATATTGGTTTTTACTGTTTATGTCAATTTAATCAAGAAAGTTGTAGATAAAATGGTTGACAAGGATATAGGCATAGTGTAGTCTGATAGCAGATACATTAATTCCATATTGTAAGTTTTCTCTTATTCAGAGTGGTGGAGGCACAAAGGGCCTGCGAAGCCACGGCAACCCCTGTATTTTGGGAAGGTGCCAACCTGAGCGAATAAACTTATCCATTAGGATAGGACGAACAATAAGAGGATTTAATGATCATAACGTTGAATCCGCTTAAGCGGATTTTTTTAATTTATTTCTATTAAGGAGGACACAAAAAAAATGGAGAAATTATTATTTACTTCAGAATCAGTAACCGAAGGGCATCCGGATAAAATGTGTGATGCGGTCTCAGATGCAGTCTTAGATGCACTGATGGAACAGGATCCAATGAGTCGGGTAGCCTGTGAAACTTGTACAACGACCGGAATGGTCATGGTGATGGGTGAGATTACGACTCGGGCTTATGTAGACATTCAGAAAATTGTTCGTGATACGGTGAAAGAAATTGGTTATACAAAATCAGAATATGGCTTTGATGGAAATACCTGTGCAGTCATAGTGGCACTCGATGAACAATCTTCTGATATTGCAATGGGCGTTGATAAAGCGTTGGAAGCCAAAGAGCATACTATGACAGAAGAAGAGATGGAAGCAATCGGAGCCGGAGATCAGGGAATGATGTTTGGATATGCAACAAATGAAACGGATGAATATATGCCTTATCCGATTTCGCTTGCGCATAAATTAGCGCTTCAATTAACAAAAGTGCGTAAAGATGGTACTTTAACCTATTTAAGGCCGGACGGAAAAAGTCAGGTATCTGTAGAATATGATGAATCAGGAAAACCAAGACGCCTGGAAGCTGTCGTATTATCTACACAACATGATCCGGATGTAACGCAGGAACAGATTCATGCAGATATTAAAAAGTATGTATTTGACCCGGTTCTTCCAAAAGAATTGTTAGATGATAAGACGAACTATTTTATTAATCCGACAGGCAGATTTGTAATCGGCGGACCAAATGGAGATAGTGGATTAACAGGACGTAAGATTATTGTAGATACTTATGGTGGATATGCGCGTCATGGCGGTGGAGCGTTCTCGGGAAAAGATTGTACTAAAGTTGACCGTTCAGCAGCTTATGCAGCACGATATGTGGCTAAAAATATTGTAGCAGCTGGTCTTGCAGATAAATGTGAGATTCAATTGTCTTATGCTATTGGTGTGGCACATCCAATGTCTATTATGGTGGATACTTTTGGGACAGGCAGAATATCCGATGAGAAACTAGTGGAAATTATTCGTGATAATTTTGATCTTCGTCCGGCTGGAATTATTAAAATGTTAGATTTACGCCGTCCGATCTACAAGCAGACCGCAGCATATGGCCATTTTGGACGTAATGATCTGAATCTTCCGTGGGAAAAACTTAATAAAGTAGATGAGCTTAAAAAATATTTATAGTTGAATTGCATATTTAGATAAAGTAAAATTAGGAGGGACTTCGATAGAAGAACCTCCTTTTGATAATGAACGGAATTGGCATAAAAATTTAATTGAATAATTTAATCAGGAAAGAAAAGGAGGCACATATGGCATTTACGCATCTTCATGTGCATACAGAATATAGTTTGCTGGATGGTTCGAACAAAATAAAAGAATGTGTGAAACGTGTGAAGGAATTGGGCATGGATAGTGTTGCAATTACAGATCATGGAGTTATGTATGGGGTAATAGATTTTTACCGGGCAGCGCATGAAGCGGGCATCAAACCGATTTTGGGCTGTGAAGTCTATGTGGCACCAAATTCCAGATTTGATAAAGAATTGACCGGCGGTGAGGACCGTTATTATCATTTGGTGTTACTGGCTGAAAATAATACAGGATATGCCAATCTGATGAAAATAGTGAGCCGCGGATTTACGGAGGGGTACTATTATAAACCACGTGTCGATATGGAAATATTAAAGCAATACCATGAAGGTATTATTGCATTATCTGCATGTCTTGCCGGTGAAGTACAAAGATATATAACGAAAGGTCTGGTGGAAGAAGCAAAGAAATGTGCAAAGAAGTATGAGAACTGTTTTGGAAAGGGCAATTATTTTCTGGAGATGCAGGACCATGGGATTCCAGAGCAAAGAACAGTGAATACTGCGTTGCTTACGATGAGCAAGGAGCTTGATATTCCACTTGTCGTAACGAATGATATCCACTACACTTATCGGGATGACGAGAAGTCACATGATATTCTTCTTTGTATTCAGACAGGAAAGAAAGTAACGGATGAAGACCGTATGCGCTATGATGGCGGGCAGTATTATGTAAAGAGCGAAGACGAGATGCACCTGTTGTTCCCATATGCACAGGAAGCGCTGGAGAATACGCATAAAATTGCGGAGCGCTGTAATGTAGAGATAGAATTTGGAGTAACCAAACTGCCGAAATATGAGGTGCCCGAAGGATTTAATTCTTGGACATATCTTGAAAAACTATGTTTTGACGGGCTGGGGGACAGATACCCTGATGATGACGGTACATTAAAAGAAAGACTGGAGTATGAACTTAATACCATACAAAAAATGGGATATGTGGATTATTTTCTGATCGTATGGGATTTTATAAATTGGGCGAAAAAAAATGGAATACCGGTGGGACCTGGCAGAGGTTCAGCGGCAGGGAGTATTGTGTCTTATTGTCTGGAAATCACAGATATTGATCCAGTCAAGTACAATCTTTTGTTTGAACGCTTCCTGAATCCGGAACGTGTCTCCATGCCTGATATTGATATTGATTTCTGCTATGAGAGACGCCAGGAAGTCATTGATTATGTGGGGAGAAAATATGGCGCTGATAAAGTGGTGCAAATTGTAACATTTGGTACTATGGCGGCAAAGGGAGTTATCAGAGATGTAGGGCGTGCTATGGATCTCCCATACGCATATGTGGATACTATTGCAAAAATGATACCAAATGAACTGAATATTACAATTGACAGAGCACTTAACATAAATCCGGAATTTCGTGGGCTTTATGAAAGAGAGGAACAAGTACATTTTCTGATTGATATGTGTAAACGTTTGGAAGGATTGCCAAGGCATACTTCCATGCATGCGGCAGGTGTCGTTATCTGTCAGAAAGCAGCCGATGAATTTGTTCCGCTGTCGCGGGGGTCTGACGGTTCTATTACAACACAGTTCACAATGACGACATTGGAAGAACTGGGACTGTTAAAAATGGATTTCTTAGGCTTGCGGACTTTGACCGTCATTCAGAATGCAGTACGGTTCGTTGAACAGTCAACGGGCACTAAGCTTGATATGGATCAGATTGATTATGATGATAAAGCTGTGCTTGCTTCGATCGGAACCGGACGGACGGATGGTCTGTTTCAATTGGAAAGTGCAGGAATGAAGAACTTCATGAAAGAATTGAAGCCACAGAATCTGGAGGATGTAATTGCGGGAATATCTCTATATCGACCAGGTCCGATGGATTTTATTCCTAAATATATCAAAGGAAAGAACAGTAATGATGCTATTACATATTCCTGTCCGCAGCTGGAGCCGATCCTGGCACCAACATATGGATGTATTGTTTATCAGGAACAGGTTATGCAGATCGTGCGGGATCTTGGTGGTTATACATTAGGACGAAGCGACCTGGTCCGTCGAGCAATGTCAAAGAAAAAACAATATGTAATGGAAAAGGAACGGGAGAATTTTATTCATGGTAATGTGGAAGAAGGTGTCCCGGGATGCGAGGCCAATGGAATCTTACCAGAGGTTGCAAGTAAAATATATGATGATATGATGGATTTTGCTAAGTACGCATTTAACAAATCCCATGCAGCGTGTTATGCGGTCGTTTCCTATCAAACGGCATATTTAAAGTATTACTATCCAGTCGAATTTATGGCAGCATTACTGACTTCTGTAATTGATAATCCGGGTAAAGTAGCTGGTTATATTCTGACCTGCCGAAATATGAACATTACGATCCTGCCTCCGGATATCAATGAGGGAGAAGCTGGATTTTCAGTATCTGACGGTGCGATCCGTTATGCATTAACAGCAATCAAGAGTGTGGGAAGACCAATTATCGAAGCAATTGTACAAGAACGTAAAAATCATGGGAAATATAGTAATTTAAAAGATTTTATTGCAAGAAATATAGATCATGATGTAAATAAAAGAGCAGTTGAGAACTTTATTAAGGCAGGCGCATTAGACAGCCTTGGCGGTACCAGAAAACAGTTCATGAGTGTATATGTCGGTATTATGGATCACATGCACCAGGATAAGAAAAACAACATGGCAGGGCAGATTTCTCTCTTTGATATTGTATCAGAAGAGGAAAAGGATGATTTTGATATCAAGCTTCCCGATGTGGGTGAATATGCGAAAGAAATGATGCTTGGTTTTGAAAAGGAAGTGCTTGGTATCTATATAAGCGGACATCCGTTAGAGGAGTATGAAGCAATCTGGAAGAAACATATTACGGCCACGACTGCTGATTTTATGCTGGATGAAGAAATCAATGCGGTCGCAATCGCGGATGGAATATCAGTTACTGTGGGCGGCATGATCGCTGAGAAAAAAATCAAATATACAAAAAATGATAAAGTAATGGCATTTATTACCCTTGAGGATCTTGTGGGAAGTGTGGAAGTTATTATATTTCCAAAAGACTATGAGAATAATGCTGCAAATTTAAATGAAGACAGCAAAGTATTTATCAAAGGCCGTACCTCTGTGGAAGAAGATAAAGATGGTAAACTGATCTGTGAACAAATTACAAGTTTTACGGATATTCCAAAGAAAATGTGGATAAAATTCTGTACAAAAGAAGCATATGAGGATAAAGCAGAAAGGCTCTTTCAAATTTTAAATAATTCAGATGGCAAAGACTATGTGGTTATTTATATAGAAGAAACAAAACAAATAAAACAGCTGCCTGCGAATCGGACAATTAATGCAACAGCAGAACTTGTGGAACAATTAACCTCGATTTTGGGCGAACAAAATGTAAAAATCGTGTAACATCCCATGAAATAGGTTGAAAAGCATAAGGAAAAGGATTAAAATGTAAAGAAATATAGGCAGGAGGAATCGGCATGTCCAAGGAGATCAAGACAATCGGAGTATTAACAAGCGGTGGAGATGCACCTGGTATGAACGCAGCAATCAGAGCAGTTGTGCGTAAATCCATTGCAAACGGCGTGAAAGTAAAGGGTGTTAAAAAAGGATATCAGGGACTTTTAAATGAAGAAATCATAGATTTGGAAGCTAAAAATGTATCGGATACGATCCAAAGGGGAGGAACGATTCTCGGGACTGCGCGCTGCGCAGAGTTCAGAACGGAAGAGGGGCAGCAGAAAGGCGCAGAAGTCTGCAAAAAATACGGTATTGATGGAATGGTAGTGATTGGTGGAGACGGTTCTTATCAGGGTGCATTAAAACTGGCTGCTCATGGAATCAATACAGTAGGTCTTCCGGGGACCATCGATTTGGATATTGCGTGTACGGAGTATACGATTGGGTTTGATACGGCAATCAATACTGCTATGCAGGCAATTGACAAAGTGCGTGATACATCATCTTCCCATGAAAGATGCAGTATCATTGAAGTAATGGGCAGAAATGCCGGATATATCGCATTGTGGTGCGGTATAGCTAATGGTGCGGAGGATATTCTGATTCCGGAAAAATATGATTTTGATGAACAGCGTATTATTAATAATATTATTAATAACAGAAAAAGAGGTAAGACACATCATATTATTATTAATGCAGAAGGAATCGGACATTCTACATCTATGGCCAGAAGAATTGAAGCCGCTACAGGAATCGAAACAAGAGCAACGATCTTAGGATATATGCAGCGTGGCGGTTCACCGACCTGTAAAGATCGTTTTTATGCTTCTATTATGGGAGCATATGCTGCAGATATTTTGTGTCAGGGAAAAACAAATCGTGTAGTTGGTTACCAGCATGGAGAATTTGTTGACTTTGATATTGAAGAAGCATTAAAGATGCAGAAAGATATACCAGAATATCAATATGAGGTAAGTAGAATTCTTTCTATTTAGTTAAGGAAAATTATGAAAAAAATAAAATTAGGTATGCCCACAACGCGGGTGTTGGCGATTGGATTTGCACTGATCATTTTATTAGGATCTGTGCTTCTTACCTTGCCCATCGCGAGCAGAGACGGAAGTACTTCTTATCTGGATGCGTTGTTTACAGCTACATCTGCAACATGTGTTACGGGTCTTGTTGTTTATGACACCTACCAAAATTGGACGTTGTTCGGGCAGATTGTTATATTGGGATTGATTCAGATCGGTGGTCTTGGTTTTATGACCATAGGAGTATATATATCTGTTCTTCTGAAAAAGAAGATAGGACTTAAGGAAAGAGAGGGTATTCATGAAAGTGTAAGCACACTTGAAATTGCGGGTGTTGTCCGATTGGTTCGTTTTATTATACGCGGTACTTTCACATTTGAAATGATTGGTGCTATATTACTTGCAATTCGCTTTATTCCAACGAGAGGATTGATAAAGGGAATTTATTATGGAATATTCCATTCAGTTTCTGCATTCTGTAATGCCGGATTTGATTTAATGGGCGACGTAGAAGCATATTCTTCTTTCGTGGCCTATGAAGGGGATATTATTGTAAATCTTACCATTATGTTTTTGATTATAGTAGGTGGTATCGGATTTATTGTATGGGATGATATCAATAGAAATAAGTTCCATTTCCGAAAATATCTGTTACATACTAAAATTGTTCTTACTGCAACGATAGTATTGGTATTTGGCGGAGCGCTGTTGTTCCTGCTAATCGAGAATCATGCTACATTGGAAGGTTTATCAGTGAAAGGAAAAGTTCTAGGTGCCCTTTTCAGCTCTGTAACGGCCAGAACGGCAGGATTTAATACTACGGATACTGCATCACTTACCAATCCGGGTAAAATGCTTACCATGCTGCTTATGTTCATAGGTGGCAGCTCTGGATCTACTGCTGGTGGTGTAAAGACAACTACTTTTGTAGTGGCGCTTTGCTTTGCATATGCTATGATCAAGAGGACACAGGGGACGAATTTGTTTGGCAGGCGTCTGGAGGATGAGACTTTGAAAAAGGCGAATGCTGTTCTGTTCATAAATCTATCCTTAGCCTTTGGAGCAGCATTTGTTATACTTTTTGTACAACCGCTTGGTTTTTCGGAGGTACTGTTCGAAGTGCTTTCAGCAATCGGAACAGTTGGAATGTCAACAGGTATTACAAGAGACTTGCTTCCGGTATCAAGGGTGGTCATCATATTACTGATGTATTGCGGAAGACTGGGAAGCCTTAGCTTTGCATTGACCTTTGCACAAAGTAAGGTCATAGCACCTGTTCAACAGCCGGTAGAAAGAATTATAGTTGGATAAATTATAGAATGAAATTGGAGAATATTAGAAATGAAATCAATATTAATTATTGGACTTGGAAGATTTGGGCATCATTTAACGATGGATTTTATTAATCAGGGAAATGATGTCATGATCATCGATCAGGATGAAAAGAAAATAGAGGATCTGGTGCCGTATGCGGCAAGTGCTAAAATTGGAGACTGTACGAATCCAGATGTGCTAAAAAGCTTGGGCATTGGTAATTTTGATCTGATCTTCGTATGTATTGGAACAAATTTCCAGAGTAGTCTTGAAATTACGAGTCTGGTAAAGGAAATGGGTGGTAAACGTGTCATCAGCAAAGCCACCAGAGACATTCAGGCAAAATTCCTGCTGAAAAATGGAGCTGATGAAGTAGTGTATCCGGATAAGGATATTGCTGAGCGGTTAGCAACAAGGTGCAGTATGAATCACATTTTTGACTATATTGGACTGGGAGTAGGATATGGAATCTTTGAGATCTTGCCGTTGAAGGAATGGATCGGCAAGACGATCCGGGAATCGGATATCGCTGCAAAATATCATGTATCTATCCTTGGAATCAAAGGCGGAGAAAGGAAAAAACCTGATTTTATGCCAGCGGCCGGCTATGAGATACAAGCAAACGATCATTTGATCGTATTGGCACAAAACAGCGTGGCACAAACATTATTTAAGAAATTGTAAAGCGGAGTAGAATAGATGATAACATCTGCTGGAAACAGTAAAATAAAAAGAGTAGTGCAGTTAAATCAAAAAGCAAAGGCGCGAAGGGATGAAAATGTCTTCCTTGTAGAAGGACTTAAGATGTTTTTAGAAGCGCCTGCAGAGAAGATTCGGGACGTATATGTTACCGAATCTTTTTATCATAAGTATCCTCAGTGTCAAATAAAAATGCAGGATTGTAAGTACGAATTTGTATCAGAGGAAGTATTTGAAAAGATATCGGATACGAAAACGCCCCAAGGAATTTTGTGTATTGTGGAACAATTTCAGTATCAACTGGATCAGGTCATCGGTGGAATTAATCCGCTGATCGTAATGATAGAAGATCTACAGGACCCGGGAAATCTCGGGACAATTATCAGAACCGGTGAGGGTGCTGGAATTGATGGCGTAATTATGAGCAGGAATACGGTAGATATTTATAACCCAAAGACAATCAGGGCAACCATGGGTTCTATTTATAGAGTTCCTTTTTTGTATGAAGAGAATTTAACCGATGTATTACAAAAAATGCATACAAAAGGCATAAAAACATATGCTGCACATCTTGCCGGAAATAATTATTATAATAGTTATACTTTTACTGGAGGTACGGCTTTCCTGATTGGAAATGAAGGGAATGGCTTACGTGAAGAGACGGCTGGACAAGCAACCTCTTATATTAAGATTCCCATGGCAGGGCAGGTGGAATCACTGAATGCGGCAATTGCAACATCCCTTCTGATATATGAAGCAAGGCGGCAGAGAAGCATATAAACGTTTAAAAGGAGAAAAAAATGATCAAAATTGGTTTTATTGGACTTGGTAATATGGCAAATGCCATGATAGGTGGAATATTAGAAAAACAAATTTTCAAGCCGGAAGAAATAATAGGTTCGAACCGCTCAGAAAACGGGCTAATAAAAATAAAAGAGAAGTTTCATATTATGACAGCCTTATCAAACAAAGAAGTGGCGGAAAAATCCGAAATTATAGTGCTTTCCATAAAACCTCAATTTTATCCTGCAGTGATAGAAGAAATCAGGGACTGTGTAACAACAGATAAAATTGTAATATCGATCGCACCTGGAAAAACCCTGCAATGGTTGGAACATTTATTTGAGGAACAAATAAAAATTGTCAGATGCATGCCGAACACACCTGCATTGGTAGGCGAAGGATGTACCGGAGTATGTTATAATGAATGGGTCACGGAAGCGGAGATACAAAATGTTCAGACTATCCTATCAGGTTTTGGAAAGGCTATTGTAGTTGCAGAACATATGATGGATGCTGTAGTAGGAGTGAGCGGGAGCTCTCCGGCTTATGTATTTATGTTTATAGAAGCGATGGCAGATGCAGCAGTTGCAGAAGGCCTGCCACGTAAGCAGGCTTATGAATTTGCAGCTCAGGCGGTACTGGGAAGTGCGAAGATGGTGTTGGAAACTGGTAAGCATCCGGCAGAATTGAAGGATATGGTGTGTTCACCAGGTGGAACGACGATTCAGGCCGTTCGTGTATTAGAAGAAAAAGGATTGCGTTCAGCGGTGATAGAAGCGGTTGAGGCTTGTATTTCAAAGGCGAGAAGTATGTAAGAAATTACGAAATTATTATACAGAAATTACTATTATTAAAAAAAGTGTGAAATAGGAAAAGCTATTTTGCACTTTTTTTGTGTATAAAAAGGGTAGTGATGCATAAAATACAGAAAGACGGGAAAACTTGACAAAAAGTTTTACTTTTGCTATTATATGAAAATCTTACAAAGTGTTAATAAGTTTGTAACATTTGTAAGAATAATGAAATATCTAAAAGTGGTTCAGATGTGAATGGTAAAATATTTGGAGGTAAATATGAGATCAGGAAACAAAATACTGCTGGGTGGTATGATGGCAATGTTATTTATGATGCTTGCTATGATGGTATCTGCAACAGATTCAGAAGCAGTAGAAGTGAGTGATTATCTAAGTTCTCTTAATGAGGGCGCCGCAATTGTATTAGATGCGGATATTACGCTTGATACAGAAGAATTGAATAAAGTAGTTGAAAAAGTAACGAACGAGCCTGAGAAAGAGTCAAGCGGTTCAGAGGAATCTAAACTGGTCATGGCGAATGTAAAAGAATCAATGAATATACGAGCTGAGGCAGATGAAGATTCAGAAAAAGTCGGATTATTGTATAAAGACTGCGGTGGAGAGATCTTAGAACAAAAAGGTGACTGGACAAAAATTAAATCTGGTGAGCTAATTGGCTGGGCAAAGGATGAATATTTATTGTTTGGCAATGACGCAGAACAGTTAGCCAGTGAAGTTGGGAATCTGGTAGCCAAAGTGGATACGGAAACTCTTCGGGTGAGAAAAGGAGCAACCGAAAATGCAGAGATTTATGGACTGCTTGCAGTGAATGATGAAGTAATTGCTTTGGAAGATATGGGTGACTGGGTATCTGTTGACTTTGATGGGAATACAGGATATGTCGATAAAGACTATGTGAAGGTAGATTTTAAAATTGATTCCGGAGAAACGATGGATGCAATTAAAGCAAGAGAACAGCAGATCGCGGAAGAGAAAGCCAAAGCAGAAGAAGTTAAGACGAAATTAACAGAAAACAGGGGAGCTGTTGCAGCCGATATTCCAGATACAGCGTTATTGGCAGCGCTGATTCAATGTGAGGCAGGCGGCGAAAGTTATGAAGGGCAGCTCGCAGTAGGTGCCGTAGTTATGAATAGATTACGAAGCGGAGCTTATCCTAGTACCATGCAGGGCGTTATTTATGCGTCAGGTCAATTTACTCCGGCCTTGAATGGTAAAGTGAATAATGTTGCAGCAAAAGGACCGAAGGCAAGTTGTGTTCAGGCAGCTCAGGAAGCTTTAAATGGTGTAAGCAATGTTGGGGCAGCAACTCATTTCAAACGTTCAGGAGCACATGACGGGTATGTAATCGGAAATCATGTATTCTGGTAAAAAAATAGCGAACGAATAGTTCGCTATTTTTTAATCTATCAGGGAAGAATGGTTGAATAAACCGAAAAAGTATAGTATTATATGGAAGAAGCAGAAAGGGGAATGAAGGGAAATGAGTATAACAATTGTATGGCTAGTGTTGTTTGTTGTGCTGATAGCAATAGAAATCGCGACTTTGGGACTGACTACCATCTGGTTCGCAGCAGGTGCTTTGGTGGCAACAATTGCTGCGGCATTCAATGCACCAGTGTTCATGCAGATCGCACTATTCATTTTTGTGTCACTTGTACTATTAATATTTACGAGACCTGTTGCGGTGAAGTATTTCAACAAAGATAGAATTAGAACAAATGCAGAGAGTCTGGTAGGGAGACAAGCAATTGTGATCAGTGAAATCAATAACCTGCAGGGAATAGGCCAGGTCACAGTCGGAGGACAGGAATGGTCCGCAAGATCAGCAGATGATAAAGGCAGGATTGCTTTGGGTTCTGTTGTTGAAGTACAAGGCATTAAAGGTGTTAAGTTAATCGTTAAAGAATTATAATACTGTAAATAAGGCATATTGGAATGCCGGAAAAGAGGGATTGAGTTATGTTAATGTTAGGTCCAGTTATTTTATTAGTTATGCTTTTAATTGTTATTTTATTACTTGCTTCCTGCATCAAAATCGTACCGCAGGCACAGGCATTCGTTGTAGAGCGTCTGGGTGCGTATCAGGGAACCTGGTCAGTTGGTCTGCACGTAAAAGTACCATTTTTTGATAAAGTTGCCAAAAGAGTAATATTAAAAGAACAAGTTGTTGACTTTGCTCCGCAGCCTGTTATCACAAAGGATAATGTTACGATGCGAATTGATACGGTCGTGTTCTTCCAAATTACAGATCCTAAATTATTTGCCTATGGTGTTGAGAACCCGATTATGGCGATTGAAAATCTGACAGCAACTACACTTAGAAATATCATTGGTGATTTGGAACTTGATCAGACGCTTACGTCGAGGGAAACAATCAATACAAAAATGAGAGCTTCTCTGGATATTGCTACAGATCCTTGGGGCATTAAAGTAAATCGTGTTGAGTTGAAAAATATTATTCCGCCAGCCGCTATTCAGGATGCTATGGAGAAGCAGATGAAGGCAGAACGTGAACGCCGTGAATCTATCTTGCGTGCAGAAGGTGAGAAAAGATCCAGTATTCTTGTTTCAGAAGGTAGGAAAGAATCTGCTATTTTGGATGCAGAAGGTGAGAAACAATCTGCAATTCTTCGTGCAGAAGCACAGAAGGAAAAGATGATTCGAGAAGCAGAAGGTGAAGCTGCTGCAATTTTAAAAATTCAGCAGGCAACTGCAGATGGTATTCGTTTTATAAAAGAAGCCGGAGCTGATGAGGCAGTTCTCAGAATTAAGAGCTTAGAAGCTTTTGAAAGAGCTGCAGACGGTCAGGCTACTAAGATCATTATTCCATCAGAAATCCAAGGGATAGCAGGGCTTGCAAGTTCTTTGAAAGAAATTATAAAATGACCTGATAAATATATTTTATAAGACATTGAAGGCACAGGGGAATCCTCTTGTGTCTTCTTGCGGACTTATACACATACAAGGAGAATATACCATGAGCATCAATTTGAATGGACGTCATTTTTTAAAATTACTGGATTATACAACGGAAGAAATTGTATATTTACTTGATTTGGCAGCAGACTTCAAGGAAAAGAAGAAAAATGGTATTTTAGTAGATGGATTAAAAGGTAAGAATGTTGCACTCATCTTTGAGAAAACAAGTACAAGGACCAGATGCGCCTTTGAAGTTGCAGCGCATGACCTTGGTATGGGTACGACTTATCTGGACCCAACGGGATCACAAATCGGAAAAAAAGAAAGCATTGCAGATACCGCAAGGGTACTTGGAAGTATGTATGAAGGAATTGAGTATCGGGGATTTGAACAGTCAATTGTAGAAGAGTTGGCAAAGTATGCGGGTGTTCCGGTATGGAACGGTTTAACAAATGAATTCCATCCTACGCAAATGTTAGCGGATCTGTTGACGATCCGTGAAAAATTGGGAACGCTACAGGGGATCAAACTTACCTTTATGGGTGATGCAAGATACAACATGGGTAATTCATGGATGGTTGCCTGTGCAAAAATGGGGATGCATTTTACGGCATGTGCGCCAAAAGAATATTTTCCAAATTCGGAACTGATAGCGGAATGTAAGGCGATTGCAGCAAAAACAGGCGCAACAATTACGCTGACAGAAGATGTTGAAGAAGGAACCAAGAATGCGGATGTTATTTACACGGATGTATGGGTATCCATGGGAGAACCGGACGAAGTGTGGGAAAGCAGAATCAAAGAATTATCTCCCTATCAAGTGAATGGTAAGATCATGGCCCAGGCAGCAGATAGAGCTATCTTTATGCACTGCTTACCGGCATTCCATGATTTAAAAACAAAAACAGGAAAACTAATGGGTGAAAAATTCGGTATTACAGAGATGGAAGTAACGGATGAGGTATTTGAGTCACCACGATCAGTTGTTTTTGAAGAAGCGGAAAATCGCATGCATACAATAAAAGCAGTTATGGCAGCGACACTTGGGTATCGATAGTATGATGAAGACAAAGATCTTATCGCTGTTAAGAAATACAACGGAATATATTTCGGGTCAGGAGATCTGTGAACATTTGGGCGTATCCAGAACGGCAGTGTGGAAAGTGATCAACCAGTTAAAAGAAGAAGGTTATGTCATTGAAGCCATACAAAATAAAGGTTACAGAATCATGGAATATCCAGACGTTCTCACAAAGAGCGAGATCGCAAGCAGATTACGGACGAAATGGGCGGGACGACACTTACACTGTTATGAGGATATTAGCTCCACCAATATGGAAGCAAAGAAACAGGCCGAGGAAGGTGAACCGCATGGAACCCTTGTGGTGGCGGATAAACAGAATGCCGGACGCGGCAGGCGCGGCAAAGCATGGGAATCTCCTGCGGGAAGCTCCGTGTATATGACGATCCTGTTGCGCCCGGAATTTTCGCCTGATAAGGCTTCTATGCTTACATTACTTATGGCGCTTGCAGTTGGGAATGCGGTGACAGATGTGAGCGGGATGGAAGTGAAAATCAAGTGGCCCAATGATATCGTCCTGAATGGTAAAAAGATCTGTGGAATTTTGACAGAAATGAGTGCCGAACTGGATTACATTCACCATGTGGTAATCGGCGTCGGTATTAATGTAAATCAAGACAATTTTCCGGAAGAAATCTGTGCAACAGCGACATCATTATATCTGGAAAGTGGAGAACACCATGCAAGGGCAGCGCTAATAGAGCGAGGTGTGTATTATTTTGAACGCTATTATGAACAATTTATAGAGAAGCAGAATCTGGAAGATGTATTGAAAGAGTATAACGAGTTGCTGATCAACAAGGGGCAGGGAGTACGCGTGCTTGATCCCAAAAATGAATTCGAGGGGATCGCTTTGGGAATTAATGAGTCGGGTGAATTGCTGGTCAAAAAAGAAGATGGTGAAGTTGCAGTGGTCTACGCCGGAGAGGTCTCCGTACGTGGATTATATGGTTATGTATAGAATGGTGAATGATATATGAGTGACAAAAAAGTAGTTTTATGCGGTGCAAATGCATATGAACAAAAATATTATTTTAATGAAGAATTTAATAAAATACCAGATTCCATTAAAGAAGAACTTAGAATTATATGTGTCTTATTTACAAGAGAAGTGGGCGGCGTTTTCATGATCGTATTTGAAGAAGACGGAACACTTGCATTGCAAACAGATGCGCATGAAGAAGATATTACATATGATGAGATCAGCAGTGGACTGCTAGTCAGTGAGATTCGCCGACAAAGACAGGAATTATTAGAATCTTTAAGCCTTTATTACAGGGCCGTCGTATTGCGTGAAGATATTTCGGATTCATTGGAAGACTAGGAGGAAAAACCATGCTGTTAGTGCTTGATGTGGGAAATACAAATATTACATTTGGTGTGTATAAAGGACAAAAATTGATAACAACATTTCGTATGACGACGAAACTAGCCCGAACTTCAGATGAATTTGGAATCGCAATTATTGAAATGCTGAAGGCAGACGGAATCACAAAAAAGGACATAAAGGGTGCGGTGACTGCCAGTGTAGTTCCTAATATTATGCACGCATTGACAGGCTCTATAAAGAGGTATCTGGGAATACGTCCGTTAAGCATCGGGCCGGGGGTAAAGACAGGAATTAAGATCATAACAGAAAATCCCAGAGAGATTGGAGCGGATCGCATTGTAGATGCGGTCGCAGCATATGAAATATATGGCGGTCCTGTTCTTGTGATCGATTTTGGAACAGCTACCACGTATGATCTTGTGACAGAGCAGGGAGAATTCGCGGCGGGTATTACAGCACCGGGGATTCGTATTGCAGCAAAGGCATTATGGGAAGATACAGCAAGACTTCCAGAGATTGAGATCAAGAAGCCATCTTCTATTCTGGCACAGGAAACCATCAGCAGTATGCAGGCGGGGCTTGTATATGGACAAATCGGTCAGACGGAATACATTATTGATAAAGTAAGGAAGGAAAGCGGTTATCAGAACATGAAAATAATCGCAACAGGCGGACTTGGCAGGATCATAGCAGATGAAACAGAAAGTATCGATGTATACAACAATACACTCACATTAGAGGGACTTCGCCTTATATACGAGAAAAATGTGAAATAGAAAGCGGGAACGGTAATCTACATGAGTAAGCTGCAGATTGGAAATGTAGTATTAGAGAATAATTTGATATTGGCTCCTATGGCAGGCGTAACAGACCTGCCATTTCGCTTACTATGCAAAGAGCAGGGAGCCGGGCTTCTGTGTATGGAAATGGTAAGCGCAAAAGCAATCTACTATAATAATAAAAATACGGAAGCACTTCTTGAGATTCACGAGGAAGAGCAGCCGGTGTCAATGCAATTATTTGGATCTGATCCTGATATTATAAGTGAAATGGCAAAGCGCATTGAAGAGAGACCTTTTGCAATTTTAGATATTAATATGGGGTGTCCGGTTCCCAAGGTCGTGAACAACCACGAGGGATCCGCGTTAATGAAAGAACCAAAGCTGGTGGAAGCGATCATTAGCAAGACAGTGAGAGCCATTCGAAAGCCAGTTACCGTTAAGATTCGTAAAGGCTTCAATGATACTATGGTGAATGCTGTAGAAATTGCAAGGATTGCAGAAGCTTCCGGAGCAGCGGCGGTCGCGGTACATGGGAGAACCAGAGAACAGTATTATTCCGGAGAAGCGGATTGGGATATCATCAGGCAGGTAAAAGAGGCAGTCAGTATTCCGGTCATTGGAAATGGTGATGTCAGTTCACCGGAATCTGCAAAGGCAATTGTCGAACAGACGGGTTGTGATGGTATTATGATAGGGCGTGCAGCACGTGGAAACCCGTGGATCTTTTCTGAGATAACGTCCTATCTTGATACGGGAAAAATACCCGAAAGACCGGATAATGCAATCATGAAACAGACTATTTTGCGTCATGCAAAGTTACAATTACAGTACAAAGGTGCCTTTATTGGAATCAGAGAAATGCGAAAACATCTGTCATGGTATACTGCAGGATATCCGCATTCATCCAAGCTGAGACAGCAGATCAATAATATGGAAAGCTTTGAGGAATTGGAAGAAAGTATAGATTTGATATTTGGGTAATACTATAAAGTATTATGAATGATTCAATTGTCAAAAGCTTCTTATAATCGAATTCGTCAATTTGCACAATTTACGTTACTACAAATTGACACTTGAATCATATAGATTTTATGAATAAAGAAGAGGATTGTTTCATACCCTTCATTATGAAGAATTTTGAATATGAAACAATCGTCTATTTTTATTTACGAACAGCAGATACTAATAATGCATTGCCTGCAATGGCAGGCAGTAAAATGAGCATACGGATATATATGCATTATCTGAAATTGTGTTATGAGTATCGAAGAAAGCCGGTATTATATCATCCTAAAAAATGTTTCGGCATACATGTCATTTTCTGTCAGTTGGAGTTCGGCAGGAAGTACATGCACAGTTTGACTGTCCCACAAGTTGAAAAATTGATACAACTGGCATTGAACAGCATAAGAAAAAATATAGAAGTAATTACTGATATATGGTACGAGCCGGAACTTGCATCCTATATACGGGCATCAAGAATACACTTCCCATTGTCCTTTTTAAAAGAAGTGTATCTACGGCATATTAAAGATGGAATTCTTGTGGTCCGGGATGGAGAACAAGCAGAAAGCTTTGTATGGGAAATTTATGAGATGCTGAATTATTTGTTTGTTTTTACAGATGAGGAAGAAAAATGGGAGGAACTGGAACGGTTCGCATATGAGCATACAGGCCTGATCATTCAATATAATAGTGCACCAATGCATCTGAACAGAGGAAACAGAGCACTGCACTATTTTGATTTCAGCGACCGTGATCCGGAAGATTTTCGGATGCTTCCCAAAGGGACTATTTATTTCGACTTTGCAATGACGAAAGAGAAGCAGCGTATTATAGAAGGAAAGCGGAAAGATATCAGGTATGTCAGCTTCCCAAAATGCCTTGACACTTGCGCAGTAAGTGCGCTATAATACCTTAGTTAAATAGGGGCAATGGGTAATAACACATTAGATGTGAAACTATACAAGATAAAAGGAAGGTTTAACTATCATGGAAGCGAAGAAAAACATATTAACCTATGAAGGGCTTAGAAAATACGAAGACGAGTTACATGATCTTAAAGTAGTAAAAAGAAAAGAAGTAGCGCAGAAGATCAAGGAAGCCAGAGAACAAGGTGACTTATCCGAAAATGCAGAATATGATGCGGCAAAAGACGAACAGCGCGATATCGAAAGCAGAATCGAAGAATTAGAGAAAATCCTTAAGAATGCAGAAGTTGTTGTTGAAGAGGAAGTCGATCTTGATAAAATCAGCATCGGATGCAGAGTTAAGATTCTTGATATGGAATATAATGAAGAGTTAGATTATAAAATTGTTGGATCCACAGAAGCAAACAGTTTAAAAGGTAAGATTTCAAATGAATCTCCAGTAGGAAAAGCGCTGCTCGGAGCAAAAGCAGATGAAGTGGTAGAGGTAGAGACACAAGCTGGTACCTTAAGATATAAAGTACTTGAGATTCAGAGATCCAACTAACTGGAATGGATAAGAAGGAGTGTAAGACATTGGCTGAAACACAAAACAATGGAAATGAACAGGAACAGGACATTAATCAGCTTTTAAAGGTACGTAGAGAAAAGCTCGCAAATTTGCAGGCAGATGGGAAAAATCCCTTTGAAATCATGAAATATGACGTATCACATCATAGCGAAGAAATTAAACATACATTTGATGCATTAGAAGGACAAACAGTAACAGTAGCCGGACGTATCATGTCAAAACGTGTTATGGGAAAAGCATCTTTTTGCAATCTACAGGATTTGAAAGGTTCCATTCAATCTTATGTGGCAAGAGATAGTATTGGAGAAGAACCATATAAAGATTTTAAAAAATATGATGTTGGTGACATTGTAGGAATCAAAGGGGAAGTATTTAAAACAAAGACAGGAGAAATTTCCATCCACGCAGCCGAAATTACACTTTTATCTAAGAGTCTTCAGATCCTTCCGGAAAAATTCCATGGTCTGACCAATACGGATATCCGTTATCGCCAAAGATATGTAGATCTGATCATGAATGAAGAGGTAAAAAATACATTTGTAAAACGTTCACAGATCATCAGTGCGATCCGTCGTTATCTTGACAGTGAAGGTTTTATGGAAGTGGAGACACCTGTTCTGGTATCCAATGCAGGTGGTGCGTCTGCAAGACCTTTTGAAACACATTACAATGCACTTGATGAAGATGTAAAGCTTCGCATCTCTCTTGAACTATATTTAAAGAGATTGATCGTCGGCGGTCTTGAAAGAGTATATGAGATCGGTCGCGTGTTTCGTAATGAGGGCGTCGACACAAGACATAATCCAGAGTTCACATTGATGGAATTATATCAGGCATATACGGATTACAATGGCATGATGGATCTGAGTGAGAATCTGTATCGTTTTGTTGCAATGGAAGTACTTGGTACAACCAAGATCCAGTACGTAGATGTTGAAATAGATCTTGGGAAACCATTTGAACGTATTACGATGCTTGAAGCAGTAAAGAAATATGCAGGTGTTGATTTTAAGGAAGTGCTTTCTGACGAGGAAGCAAAATCATTGGCCGATAAACATGGCATCCATTACGAAGACAGGCATAAAAAGGGTGATATTCTAAGCCTATTCTTTGAAGAATTCGTTGAAGATAAGTTGGTTCAGCCTACATTCGTTATGGATCATCCCGTTGAGATATCTCCGCTGACGAAAAGAAAACCAACAGATCCGGAGTATACAGAGCGTTTTGAATTATTCATTACCTGCCGTGAAATGGCAAATGCATATTCTGAGCTCAATGATCCGATCGATCAAAGAGCACGTTTTGAATCTCAGGAAGAACTCAAAAAGCTGGGCGATGAAGAGGCCAACAGCATCGACGAAGATTTCCTGAATGCATTGGAAATAGGTATGCCGCCAACAGGAGGTATCGGCTTCGGCATCGACCGTATGGTCATGCTGCTGACAAACTCATCAGCAATCAGGGACGTGTTGTTGTTCCCGACGATGAAATCGCTTGATAAATAAGAAATAATTAATCCAAATTGGTTCAATGTACCACCAAAGTATTCTTATTTACAACGAATCTCAAAGTGCTTCAATGGAGCATAATAGACTTCTATAAAGGATATGAAAGCTGATACGATAATTTATGAAGTCAGCAACAGTCAAATAAAAATAACAAACATGCGAGAAATAGCGTGTGGTCAAAAGTGTTGTAAAGATATTAGGACATTTCGAAGCCCAGATAATGGGCAGAGAAGTGTCCTTTTTGTATTGCTACAAGCAGACATGAGCAATACACGAAGTGTCTGCGATTGACAGCTTAATATGCTCACATGTAAGCATTGCCTATCGGACCTATCACCATCCAATTCAAAACATCAGAAAGCAATTTGGTAATATGTCAAGAACATAATTAAATTGTTTTTGATAGAGAAGGGTAACTTAAAAAGACCTACGGCTTATCAAATAATATTAAGCCGTAAATGATTGGAGACAAAAAACTAAAACAAAAGAAATTAGAGAAATGTTAATTCGTGAGTTCCAAAGCTATTCAACGATTGAAGCGAATATTCTGAAAGGGAAAAATCTGAAAAGAATTTTTGGGGCAATTGCAGACAAGGATAATTTAGATGAGATACAGGAAAAAGTGATGACGTTAAAGGACTAAAAATTCAAAGATAATATTTGAATGAAGGCTCTGGTTTCTATTATTAGTAGTTAATCAGTGCCTTTCTTTTTACCTTGCAGCACTGTTGTAGGTTCGTGCTGTCAACAGATAGAAGCTGATATGAGTATGAATTTAATAATTTCACTTTACGGTGCGAGAGAGTATAAATATACGTTGAAACTATTCGCCATAAGGAATATAATTAAACAAATATGTTGTCATTTGGTATATGGAGGATTTATATGAATTTTGTGCCATCAGCTGATAAAGCAAAAGAATGGGGAATTTCACAACGAAGAGTAGCAATTTTATGTAAAGAAGGACGTGTTCCAAGTGCTGAATTAATTGGAAATAGGTGGTTTATGCCAACTGATGCAGTGAAGCCTGAGGATCCTAGAAAGCAAAAGAAGGAAATATTATGAAAATATCGAAACCAATTATTAAAGAAATAAATGATAATGAGAGTGCACTTGCAGAGTTTGAAAAGGAAATCTCTTCAAAGGAATCTGACAAGGTTCAGGATGTAATCATGAATTTTCCAACAGTTTATATTCATAACTGGCCGGAAGCCGGAAAGTATGAGGTTTATGTTGGAGAATCCCATAATATTTTTAATAGAACCAGAGAACATTTTCATAATCGTGTTAAAAACGAAAATTGGCAGCATAAGCTAATTGGAAAAGAAGCCTCTTTGTATATTATCGGACATGAGCATTTTAATAAATCCTTGACGATGGATATTGAAAATCGTTTAATGCATTACTTAATGAGTGTTGAAAACGTACACAAAGTTTATAACGGAAGAGGAAATCCTCAGGGTAAATATTATCCATCAAATGAATTTGATACTATTTTTAGAAAAATATGGCGGGAGCTTCATTTAAGAAATGAGGAACTATTTCCCAATGAAAGTGTAATTAAAGATTCTGCTATTTATAAAGCGTCCCCTTTACATAAGCTTACGAAAGGGCAAGAAGAAGCGAAATTACAAATTATTGATCGTATTGAAACTGCAATGGCGCAGGATAAAAAACAAATTATTTTTGTCGATGGTGAAGCTGGCACAGGAAAAACTGTACTGAATAGTAGTGTCTTTTATGAACTTTTCTGTAGAGAAGAAAAAAAGGAAAATCATGATTTTAAATGTTACATAGTTGTAAATCATGATGAGCAGGTAAAAGTATATGCAGATGTATGCAGAAAACTAGGCATCGAAGAAAGATATGGACAAGTAGTAAGCAAAGCATCTCCATTTTTGAATAAACATTCAAATGATGATGAAGTCGATGTCGTTTTTATAGATGAAGCACATTTACTTTTTACACAGGGGAATCAGGGATATAGTGGAAATAATCAGTTGGATGATATTGTGAAGAGAGCTAAAGTTACGGTGATTATATTTGATGAGAACCAGATACTTAGAATGGATCAGTATTGGGAAAGTCAGATGATTGATAAGTATCGCAATAAGGCAATTGAACAGGATAATCATATAACTTTGACGGAACAGCTTAGAATGCAAGCTGACAAGGAAACTTTGAATTGGATTGATGCATTTACAAAAGAACAAACAATAAATTGTGTACCACATGGAAATTATGAAATTAGGATTTTTGATACACCAGTTGAACTAGAAATGGAGATTAATAAAAAAGCCCAAAAAGAGGAAAGTAAATTATCTAGACTTATTGCAAATTACGATTGGGATTACAAGGATGGTAAGAGACCTGAAGATAGACTGCGTAAATATTGGGAAGTTATAGTTGGTCAATGGCATAAACCGTGGAATTATGAACTGAAAAAGGAATTGAGTCAAAAAGATAAGAGAAAAATTAAGAATCAAGCATGGGCGGAGCAGGAACATACGATTCAAGAGGTTGGTTCAACTTATACGATTCAAGGGTTTGATTTGAATTATGCAGGTATTATCTTAGGAGAATCTATTAAATATCGTGATGGAAAAATTGTATTTGAGCCTTCTAATTCAAGTAATGACAAGGTACATAAGCGAAGAACTATGAGTGATGGAACTATGAAAAATTTCGGAGAAGAATTGCTTAAGCATGAAGTTAGAGTTCTCATGACTAGAGGTGTGAATGGAATGTACATATATGCATGTGACGATGAACTCCGAGAAGTTTTAAAGAAAGCAGTAATGGACAGGAGACAATTATGAAACAAGAAACAATAAACCGAATCAGAAAATTTACAGAAGATAGAGAGTGGGATCAATTTCATTCACCAGCAAACCTTGCAAAGTCAATTGTAATTGAATCAGCTGAGCTGTTGGAATGTTTTCAGTGGTCAGATGATAAATATGATTTACAACATATCAAGGAAGAATTAGCGGACGTTATGGTATATAGTCAGAATCTATTGGATAAGCTTGACTTGGATGCAGATGAAATAATTAATATGAAAATGTCTCAGAATGAAACTAAGTATCCAGTTGAGAAGGCAAAAGGAAAAGCGGATAAGTACGATCAGTTATAGGGGATATGGATATGGGAATTCAACTACCTGAATCAGAAAAACTAAATATTAAGGATCTACAGCGTATTTTTGATGATAAGTCAGAATGTTATAAGCTCTTTTGGTTTAAAGCAATTCTTAAGAAGGTAAAAGAAGGAAAGCGGAAAATTACCTATTATGAGCTTATTTGTCTTATGATGGCAGATGCCTATTATATGGTTAATGAATATCATCTGAATCTTGGACCAAATGATAGTTTGGAAATAATTGTAAAAATTATTGCTGATCATACTCAAATGAAATCTTCAGAGAAGATTGAAAAGATATATGAAATGCTTTTGGAATATCGGCATAAGGACATTAGTAAATTGCGAAGCAATCTGATTAATGATGTTCCATATTGTCTACAATCTTGTTTTCTGCATGATATAACTATGTCAAAAATCTCTAAAAAAAAAGAAGAGAGAGTTCAAGAACTAAATCAGCAGCGCAGATTGCTTTATTATTATAGCGCCTATATGCAATACAACACTGAAATTATTCTGGAGAATGACTGGTTTAAGTATCTTTCAGAAAACAGAGAGATTCTTGAAGGATGGGTACAGTACAATCTTATTGAATATTTACAACGTCGTAATCCGACTATACCAGGTATACCAAATAAGATTGCACCACCAGAGAAGCGTGATCTTACGCAGGCAAAGGCTTTCTGGAAAGCTGTTATTTCTAAAATTCAAATTTTGGATTGTTATACAGGAAAGCCACTTAAGCAAGAAGGATTTGATACTTTGGGTAAATTAGAAATTGATCATTTTATTCCATGGTCTTTTATTGCCAGTGATGAAATATGGAATCTTACTCCGACCTTCAAAAGAGTAAATATAGATAAGAGTAACAATTTGCCGGATATGAATGTAGATTTGAAATTAATGATACATCAACATCATATTGCAATTGGACTTGCAGAAGAGAATAAGCAGATTAAGAAATTATTGGATTCTTATTTGAACCATAACCTTAATGATACAACTATAAGGTTAGAGTTATATACAAAGAGTATTGATGAGAACGAATATACGGATGGACTTATTAAAATAATTGAGCCACTTTATATGTCAGCGCAGAATGCGGGATATAAACTATGGACCAATAGATTAGGGGTATAGTATATGGGTAAACTTGTGAGAGATAAGATTCCACAAATCATTAAAGAGGATGGAAAGATTCCAATTACTCGACTGCTAAATAATGAAGAATACATAAATGAACTTGATATAAAACTGAACGAAGAGGTTCAGGAATACCAGGTGGAAAAGTCTATTGAAGAAATGGCAGATGTATTAGAGGTTTTGTTTGCAATCTGTGAAGCAAGAGGATATACGATAGATGAATTAATGAAAGTTCGTAATGAGAAGAAAGACAAACGAGGAGCTTTTAGAGAAAAGATTTATTGGGAAGCTAATCAGTAGATATATGTGGGGAACCAAGATGTAATTAATCGACGTATGATATAAGGGGGGAATAATTTTTGGCAATTGACGTAATTAAAGTTTTAAGAGAAGGAATTGAAACAGCATATATAAATGGATTATTAGCCTCTAATCTTGCATATAAGCCGAGTTTCGTATCCAATAATCCTGGTGAAGGCAAGAAGGTAATTTCTTCTATTGAGGAAGAACTCTTAAGATGTGAGAAGTTTCAAATTAGTGTTGCATTTATTACGATGGGAGGAATTACACCACTTCTTCAGACGTTTAAGGAACTAGAAAACAAAGGGATTAATGGAGAAATTCTTACAACAAATTATTTGAACTTTAGTGAACCAAAAGCATTGGCTAAGCTAAATGAACTTAGTAATATAACATTAAAAATGTATGATGTAGAAGCTGCAGATAATGGCTTTCATACAAAAGGATATATCTTCAAGAAAGAAGAGGTTTATAGAATTATACTTGGAAGCTCCAATATGACAAGTACAGCACTTACAAGCAATATCGAATGGAACACGAAGATTATCTCCACTGATCAGGGGGAAGTGGCTTGTGAGATTGTTAAGGAATTCCATGAACTTTGGAATTCTGATTATGCATTAGACTTCGACAGGTTTTTTGAGGTTTATGAAGCTCGCTACGAGATTATAAAACATCAGCGAGAAGAAGCAAAGAAGGATGCATTACCTTCTTTTGAAAAATACACATTAAAACCTAATTCTATGCAGGAAGAATTCATAGTGAATCTTCGAAAAATTATTGAGAAGGGCGAAGAAAGAGCTCTATTAATATCAGCGACTGGAACAGGAAAAACTTATGCATCAGCATTTGCAATGCGAGAATTGGAATTTAAGAGAGTGCTTTTTATTGTACATAGAGCTCAGCTTGCGAAGCAGGCAAAGAAATCATTTGAGCGTGTATTTAATAATTCAGTTTCACTGGGAATTGTTGGAGATGGAAAGCATGAATATGATTGTGATTTTGTGTTTGCAATGGTTGAGACTCTAAATCGAGATGAACATTTATTCAAATATGAAAAAAATACTTTTGATTGTATCATATTGGATGAAGCACATCATAGTCCGGCGAATACCTATCAGAAAGTTATGGCCTATTTTACACCAAAACTTTTCCTTGGAATGACAGCAACTCCGGATAAGCGAGATGATCATATTGAAGGAAGAAATGTTTATGAACTATTTCATCACCAGATAGCTCATGAGATTCGTTTGCAGAAGGCAATGGAGGATAATTTGCTGTGCCCATTTCACTATTTTGGAATCAGCGATATAGCACTTCTGGATAATAAAGCTTTTAAAAAGAAAAGTCTTACAGAGAAAGATTTTAATCAGCTGACTAGTGAAGAACGAGTTGATCATGTGATTGAACAGGCCCAGTATTATGGGTACAGTGGTGAACGTGTAAAAGGATTGATTTTCTGTAGCAGAAATAAAGAGTGTAAGATTTTGTCATGGATGTTTAATGAGCGAGGATATAGAACACTGGCTCTTAGTAATGAAACACCACAGAAACTTCGTGAGACAGCTTTTGAAAGGTTGGCTATGAAGGAAGAAGATGCAACAGATGAGTTACAACCTTTGGATTACATTTTTTCAGTAGATATATTAAATGAGGGAATTGACATTATAGAGGTGAATCAGGTTATTATGTTACGCCCTACACAATCTCCAATCGTTTTTATTCAACAGCTTGGAAGAGGTTTGCGTACAGCAGATGGAAAAGAATATGTAGTTATTTTAGATTTTATTGGTAACTATGATAATAACTTTATGATACCAGTGGCTTTGTCTGGAGATCGCACTTACAATGCAGATGTGATTAGAAAATATGTCATCAGTGGAAATAGTACAATTCCAGGGGCGTCGACGATTCACTTTGATGAGATTTCAAAGGACAAGATTTTTCATGCAATTGACAGTATTAAGCCTAGTACCTTTAGGTATTTGATCAAAGAAGGATATATCAATTTGAAAAATAGGCTTGGAAGACGGCCAATGCTGATTGATTTTTATGAAAATGATGAAATAGATCCACTTGTTATAATTCGCGAGTATAAGACTTATTTTTCATTTGCTGAGCAGATGGAGAAAACAGATAAGTTATTTATACTGACAGAGCAAGAAAAGTTGACACTTGAATACTTGTCAAAGACAATTTTAAGCGGTGTTAGACCTGCTGAATTAGAAATCTTAAGATTATTGTTAACAAAGAACAGCATTACATCTTCTGAAGTTATAGAAAACTGTGAGAACTTGTATGGTTATGAGATTACAAATTCTAAAATTAATGCAGCATTTGATGTGCTTAAAGGAGAGTTTGTGACGAATAGCGCAGAATATGATAAGTTCTGTCATATTGATATTTTAGAATATGATGGAAAAGCTCAGCTTAATAGAATTCTAAGCTATGCAGAAAGATTGAAACATAATGATTTCTATAAGCAGGTTCAAGATATCGTAGCAGTTGGCTTGGCTCGATATCAAGATAAATATGATCATCCTTATAGGGTAGAGCGGCCATTTGTTCTTTATGAAAAATATTCAAGAAGAGATGTAAGCCTTTTAATGGATGCAGGCAAAGATTTGTCATCAACTATGTACGGAATGTCTAAATTAGGTGACGATGTGTTTATCTTTGTTACATATCATAAAGAAGAGAATACAGATGAAGAAAAACAGTATGTAGATGGCAAGCCCGATTATGCAGATGAGTTTGTCGATAGTGTTATTTTTAGATGGGATTCTCAGATTGATAAGAAGTTGGATGGTGCATATATGAATAAAGTTTTGAATACGCCAAGAAAACACTTACTTGTACAGAAAACAGATGCAGAGAACAATTTCTTTTATATGGGTGAATTTGATATCATAGATGCATTTGAAGATCAAAAGAAAAGCAATAGAGGAGTCTTAAAACCAATTTGTAAACTGAGATTTAAAATGCATACGGCGGTAAGAGAAGACTTGTTACGATATTTGCAGAGCGGAAATACAGCGGAGGAAAAGGTAATATGAAAACTGTAAGAGTAGTTGCAGCTGTAATAAAGGCAGTTAATGAAACAGGACAACCAATTATATTTGCGACGCAGAGAGGCTATGGAGATATGAAAGATGGTTGGGAATTCCCGGGAGGAAAGATTGAAGAAGGGGAAACGCCACAGGAAGCACTCAAACGAGAAATTGTTGAAGAGCTTGATACAGAGATTGAAGTGGGAGAACTTATTGACACAATCGAATATGACTATCCAACATTTCATTTGTCAATGGATTGCTTTTGGTGCGAAATTATAAAAGGAAAACTTGTATTGAAAGAGCATGAAGCTGCAAAATGGCTAACAAAAGAGCAGTTAGGAGATGTGGAATGGTTGCCGGCGGATGTTACTCTGATCGAGAAGATTAATGTAGGTTTTGAAAATTATTTGCAAACATGACATTACCTCTTGTTACAAAGGACTAAGAAGTTTTAAGGAGAAATAACATAATGATAAAGAGTTCGCTCGCCATGGACGGATTCTTGTGGGTCAAAGTCCCTAACGCGCCTAGGTAGTAGGAAGCCGTATCTATTACTTTAAGACAGGCTGTGTAAAAACAGAGTGTCTGCATGAAAGCTGGCAGCCAATGGCAGCATGAAGGTAGTCAGAATGGCATTTAATCTTTACTGCAATGTAACACCGATTGTTTCTGATTATGAGGATGCGGAAGAACTGACAGACAAAAGTTGGTGTTTTCAAGGACGAACTAGAGGAAAACGATTAGGGTACATACAGGTTTAAGAGGTTGCCGATTGGCAACTTCTTTTTCCGTAGGTAGTAAAGGTATTGAAAATTTACTCTGCTGTATATAAAATGATATTATACGTTAGGCAGGTTTTTAGTCAGAGCCGTTACGAATTTATATTTCATGCGTTTGCCAAAAAGGGCAGACACGGTCAAACATTTGTTTTTCGTCCGTGGTATACTGTTTTTAATAGAGAGGAAAATTATATGCATGCATGGGAAACCATACAGAAAACGCTGAACCACATCGAGAAGCATATTGGCGAGGAAATGCAAATCGAAGAACTGGCAGAAATTGCGGGACTTTCACTGTTCTATTATCAGCGATTATTCACACGACTGGTAAAAACATCGGTCCGAGACTATATTAAATTGCGTCGATTGGCAAGAGCTGCCGCTCCACTGCTTGATAAGAAAAATCTTATTATTGACATTGCAATAGAATACGGTTTTGGCAGTCACGAAACTTTTACGCGAGCCTTTAAGGAAACCTACGGCATTACCCCATCGCAGTATCGAGATAAACCTGTTAGCCTACAAAATTTTGACAAACCTGATTTGCTGCTTGGCTGCATCGTAATAGAGGAAGGGGTGTCGCTGATTAGTGACGGATTAGTTCTGGAAATGAACCGCAAATTTCTTGAAAAGCCCATTAGTTTTCTTGGCGTGACAGGATATTATCCATTCAAATATGGTAAAATGTTCGGCGAAAGAACCGGTGTCGATACGGTTGGTGAGATTTGGAACAGATTTTTCAGGGAACTTCCGAATATTTCGCATATTTCCAAGGGACGTTTAATTGGTGTATCTTATCACGGCGATGCACCCGAAGGTTATTCGAGTTATTTTATTGGCCCAGAAGTCGAAAAAGATAAGGAAAGTCACAACTTTGCAAATTGGCAACTGCCTGCACGAGAATATGTAGTCTGTGGTCTTGAGATAGAGAATCACGACCAGATGATGATTTGCATAGGTAAAGCGATGAAATACACTCGATTTTGGCTGAAAAAGCATGATTTAATTGCCGATGGATTTTTCCCCGAGATGTATTATCAATGCACGTCCGACATTGCTTATGTAGAATTATGGATTCCATTTAAGAAAAGGAAGAATGATAAAATTAATTAGGAGGAAAAACAAATGAGTATGTATGAAGAAGGATTAAAGTTAATTGAGGAAAAATTCGGCAACGGTAAGGATAACAATATCTCGCTCGCAACAATTGCGCTTGAGATGAGTGCTGACGGAAGACCTTGCCCTAACGTCCGTGTTGTGGACGCTTACTATGAAGATGGTACATTTTATGTTGTCACATACGGAAAATCAAACAAAATGCGGCAAATTGCACAAAACGCGGAAGTTTCGATTGCGGCTTGGCCTGAGATGTTTACTGCTTGCGGAGTAGGTGAAAATCTCGGTTGGGTGCTTGACCCAAAAAATGCTGAAATAAGAAGCAAGCTTCGCAAAGCTTTTTCCGATTGGTACGACATGGCAAATAATGAAAAGGATGAAAATTGCGTTTTTTTAGCAATTCATCTCACAAAGGGAATTTTAAATATAAACCATTGGGAAAAACTATATCACATGGATTTTATCAATAAGTCTTGCGATT
>JAEWSH010000083.1 GCA_023398375.1 Bacillota bacterium
AGAATATTCGGCTGATCCATTTATATATATTGGAGCTGATACCATCAAACCAGCCATTTGAGAACCTAAGCTAGAACCTCCTGATGTAACTGATACAGGAGAAAAATTTAAATTATTCGTACCAGAAGTATTTGATAAATTAGTTGTAGTTAAAGTTGATGAACTAGAAGATGTTTTTGGAACTGAACCATTTCCATTATAATATTGGTATACATGAGGAACATAATCTTTATCACCATAACTAGATCCAAAACCATTATATTGCCCCATTTCACCAGTATGGCTTAGCCAATCATCACCAAATTTTTTTATCAATATATCTAATGAATAATGACTAAAATTATAGGCTTGAGTTGCTTTAGCCATATCTCCATTATAATGATCTAATAAAAATGCTAATCTATGGGCACCAAAATAAATTGATTTTTCAGGATCAAGTCTATCATTAGAACTCCAATTTTGTCCAAATTCATCTTTACCATATTGAATAAAATCATCCGTTGTACCACCATTTTCTATTTGCATTATACCCCAAGCTGCTCCCTTAGAATCAGCTTTTCCACCAGATTCTTGCATGGCTACAGCTTCTATCCATTTAGGATCAATACCATATTTTGCACCAGCTGCATTAAATATTTCTTCGTATTGTAATACGTTGCTTGATACAGATTTTGTCCCAACTGATATTCCATTAGCATTTAATGTACCTTTTGAAGTAGCGGCTTTACCACTTTTACCACTTTTTCCGCTTCCTAATGAACTACCACCAGTAGCTTTACTTTCCAAAGTTTTTGTAACTTTATTTATTCCAGATACTATTTCTAAATTATTTTTATTTGTTTCTACGGTTTCATTTATTAAATCTGAATATTTTGAATTATTTGTCTTTTGTTGTTCATTTATATTTTTAAATGATTTTTCTTGTAGATTATAAATATTATTATCCAATTTATTTTTTTCTTCATCTAATTCTGTATCATTTCTATAAAATTCTTTTAATCCTGTGGTAGTATAAAATACATTTTGAAAATCTTTTTCAGACATATCACTAAATTTGTTAATATCTTGTGATAATGTCGTTGAATCATCAAATGTATCAAAAAAGTGATTATTCATATATTCGTTATTAGCTGTTGGATGTATTTGTAAATTTTTATAATCTTTTTTTGATGAATCAGAACTTGCTAAATCACTAGTATATTGTGTACTTACATTAGCATCAGCATCAGCACTTTCATCCGTATCATTATGTAATTCATCTAAAAATTCACTATCTTGCTCTTCACTTTTATTTGTTTCCATTTCTTCATCTGATACGCCAACTAATTTTCCTATTTGTTTAAGTACATCCATTAATGGGCTATTTTCAATAGAATTAATTTTATCAGCTAGATAACGTGTAAAATCATGTATTTTTTCAGATGCTAATAAAATTATACTTGCAAATGTTTCTATAAAATTTTTAAAACCATCAGCAACTATATCTACAAGTTGTTTGTTTGTATTAGCTACTTTTGCTTGTGTATATTGCCATTCATTAGTAGCTTGCGAAAATTTATCAATATATTCACTAGTAACTACTAAATCACTTTCTAATTCTTTTTGCCCCTTAATTCTTATTGTATCTTTACCTAAATCCTTAGATTTTTCAGTAAACATTTTTACAAATCCGGACATGTCTCCATCACCTATTTTATTTATTAAGGTTACAGCGTCCTTATCTGTGAAACCATGACTCATTAGGTTATTTCTCATTAATGTTTTTCCTACATCTTCAGTACCTAAATTTCTATATAAAGCTAATTCAGTAGCATATGAATTAGCTACTTTTTCTGCAGCTCCAGCTTTTACATTTCCATTCTCATCCCATCTATCTACGGCTTCCCAACCTGCTTTAAATGGATCAGAATATTGTCCAGACATTACACCATAAAATCCTGCTTCTCCCCAGTTGTTACCGAATGAGTTTATTGCGTTACCAAAACTCTGTAACATCGACCTAGCTGAATCCAGACTCATTCCATCTCTAACCATTTTATCTAATGAACCTTCTGCAATATCTACGTCTATACCTATTGTTTTAAATGTCATCCCTAAACTTTCTAATGTTTTAATATATTCTGCAACTGGAACATTTGAGCTTTGTGCAGTATTAACCATTCTATACATCAAGTTTTCAGTTTCATTAGCAGTTTTTCCAAGTTCTTTATAAAAAGTTTTTACAGCATCTATTGTATCTACATCATACATTTTTTCTAAAAAAAGCATAGATTTTGTTAATCCCTGTAAAACATCTTTACCTTCATTTTTATTTCCACCATAATGTCCTTGCACTTTGCCAATTAAACCACTTGATATTTTAGAATAATCATCTAATGATATAAAACCATGAAATTTATGAAAATAGTCTAACCCCATATCTCTATTTTCTTTCAAAATATATTCTTTTATTGATGTTCCTTGGTTTATTTGAGCTTTAGCTGATTCTATATCCATATTAGCAAAATTTTTATAATAATTAAGTGTACCAAATAAAAAACTTTGTATAGATATTTTTATTCCCAATATTTTTTCAATAGTTTGATTTATTTTAGTTATATCATTTTTTGCACTTAAAAATATACTTTTTAATACATTAAGAACTCCTCCACCACCACTTTTACTTGGATGCATCAAATAAGCTGAAACCGAACCTGGAGTATTACTTAAATAATCTTTTTCTGCAGCATCTTTTTGTTTCTCAAAAGATTTTTTTAATTTTTCATAATTTTCTGATTCTGTACTACCTAACATTTCTATCAATCTAAATAATGCATCAGTATTATTATAATTTGCTTTCATTGCAGAATTTATTACACTAGTTGCTGCATTTAATTCATCATTATTTGTTAAAGAAGCAATATCTTTTATTTTATCAAATGATAATAATATGTCGAATAATTCTGATTGTATTTTAGCTATATCATCTAATGTTGTAGCGATTTTATCATGATTATCTGCTAATTTTTTCATTAATTCATCTTTTTTATCTGCATCATCAGTATTTTCAAAAGCTTCATTCAGTTTTTGATATTCATCAAATAATTGTTTAAGCACATTTAATTTATCATATTTATCTTCGCCCTTATCATAAAAGCTTAATATCATATCCTCATATTCTTTTATATCATCTGGTGATAAACCAAGAATTTCTTCATAAATTGTTCTTTTTGTTGAATCACGTTTTAATGAATCATTAAGATAATTTAATTCTTGTGCTACTTTTCTAACTGGATAATATGAATTATCTCTAGATCCTCTAAATTTATTTAAATTTTCCATCATTTCATCATAATCTTCATGACCTATACCATAAAAATTACTTAAAACTTGATAATATGAATTTATTATATTAGGATCTAATATTGGTTGCATTTTACTAGCCGCATAATTAGATATTGAACCACTTGTTATACCCAATTTAATACCAGCAATTTTTTTTGTCATTTTTTCATTTAAATCAATATCATCAAACATTTTTAATATATTAGCTGATAATTCGGAATATCCTATAGTAGATAATAATTTAGCTAAACCAAAATTCATAGCATTCATATTTTCTACATTCTCGTCACTTATTAACATAAAACCCTTACTATCAAAATTATTTAATCTGTCCAATAAGTCTTTTATTTCATTTACCTGTGTTAAATTACCATCATAAGATTTCAATCTTGATAATATTATATTATTTATATCTTCCATACCATCTATGTTTCCTGTTGAAACAATAGTTGATACCCATTGTGCGGATGTTACCATTTGAGCTATTAATTCTCGTAATTCATAAACTAAATCATCTTTTTTATCAGGAGATGCTTTTATTTGGTCAACTTTTGAGACACTTTCTTTTTCTAATTCTAAAAAATCTGTAAGTCCTTTTTTAACTGTTTCTAAATATTCTTTAGATGCATTATTGTCTGTTCCAGTGACATTTTCCAATAGTTCATTTATCTTATCTATAACAGAATCATTTATAGCACTATTATTAGATATTTTTTGTATTACTATATCAGTAACAAATTTATTAAATGTAACGGCATCCATACCACCAATTGTTTTTTCACCAGAAACATTGTTTGAAACGTTAGAAACAACAGAACTGGTATCTTGAAGAATCTTCTTTATCTGATCAGCAATTTCACCATGATTATTTTTTATAGAATCTATTATTAATTCTTTTCCAATATCAGCCATAGAAAAAGCACTTTTTAAGGAGCTTATATATGTTTCAGATATTTTATTAGCTGATTGTTGTACTTTTGTTTCATCTAATAATGGTGCTTCAAGTAATGCATTAAAAGTTGATTTTATATTATTTACTTCATTTTTAAATTTATCTATTGATGCTGTGTTACTAAATGTACTTGATATTTTATCAATTATCTCTTGAATTTGTCTAAATAATTCTAGTATTTTTGGTAATTGTTCAGCCATATCAGTGACTGATTTTTTTTGGGCCTCTAAACCTTGTTCAACCTTAATTCTAAAATCATCAAGCATTTGGTTTGTTCTTGATATTTTTTCCTGTAAATTTTCATAAATATTATTATTTTTTAAATCATTTACTAAATTATTGTATTGAACATTAATCTTGTTTAGTTGATCAACTGCAGATGAAAAATCACCACTTAAAACGTTATTCATACCATTAGAGATACTGGTTTGAATATTGTTTAGTTCTGCATTCGCTTGATTTATGTTGGTAAAACTTGGTCTTCCGTCCATTACTAATCACCTCCTATCAGTCTTCATCGTCTTCTATAAAGATTTCATCTAAATCATCTTCTATATTTTTCATATGTTCTTCTTTTTCAAATTCTTGTAAACACATTTTTTCGAAATCATCCGATGACATGGTATCATCTCCTCTTATATCATCATCATCTGGTATAGCTACAAAATTATCTTGACCTAAAGCTTCTCTTATCTCTCTTTCAAAATCATCATTTACCAAACCACCATTATTGATTATTGTTTCTTTATTTTCTTCAGAGAAATTTTCATATGATTTTGAACGCATTTTTTCTTTTTGCTCTTCTTGAGATATTTTTCTAACAGCTTCTGGATTAACAAATAATCCCATATATTTTGCTCTCATTTTGAAAAGTTCTTCATCTTCTTCAAGATCTTTAACTATATTCATGTAGCAATATATCCATTGTTGGTCATTCATATTTTTAACATCTGGAGATGAAGGAAGTAATTTAAATTCTTTCATTACTTTCCATTTTAATCTATTCATGTCATCGGAAACTAGTTTTTTAGGTCTTCATCCATTGTAGAAAAACTATCATTAACATCATTTTGAAGTTGTAATTGTTTTTTATACATTTCATCTATAATAACTGATGGTAATTTTCCAATCAATTCTCTATTTTCACTTTTATTATTTAATTCTATATTTTCATATGCTAAAATTGATCTAGCTAATATCTCTATTTTAGCAGCTTGCGTTTTAGAAGCATTATCATATTTTTTTATAGCTTCGTTAACTTCTTCTTGTTCATTAGAGTCTAATGCTTTTAAAGTCCATTTTTTTCCAAACACATTTTTGCTTTCATCGTATCTACCTTTAAATATTAAATCTTCTAATATTTTCTTCAAAATAACACTTCCATTCTAAAATCTCTTCTAAAGAAAAAATAAATAAAAGAGATGGAGAAAAACCATCTCTAATATTTATATTATATCTGCAAACGCAATAGAAACATTTTCTGATACTGTTATATTTGAAACTGTATAGTTTGCTTTATAAGAAGAAATCCAACAAGATATATAAGTTTCAGTGTATTGAGGACCCATTTGTCCATTATTAGAAGCACTTTGTTCATAAACAACATCAAATGGTAATCTTTGGTCTTTTAATGTTTTAAAATATGTATCCTTTGTATCTTCTCCAGAATATTGTTCCATTTTAAAAGCATCATAAAATCTACTACCATATAATGCTACTCTAGAGCATTGTAAAGTTCCACCTTTATAATTTTGTGGAACTGCTTGTGCTACACCTTCAGCACCTATCTGTTGTAATTTAGTTACATCTCTACTTTGTGATACTGAAAATGATTGAATCATCCCAACAACAACATCATTAGCTTTTATTCTTATATTTGTTGATGTAACTAACATACCATTAGCATTGGCATGATCTATTTCTCTAAGATTATTATAAGGTTTCTTTAATAGATTTTCACCTATACCTCTTTGAGTATTTAATTTATTTGTAGCCACAATACCACCTCCTCTATATTACATCACTATATGATATAGTACATGATTCTGTAATAGTTATAGTAGACGATGATACAGCTTTACTATATTGTGTTAACCAACAATCTATGTAAGTTTGAGTAATTGGTTTTGCGTTTCTGCCTGGTTGTCTAATTGATAATTTTATTTCAATAGGAACTCTTTGATCTTTTAATGTTTTAAAAGGATTACTTAAAGTATTATTAGTATTTGTTTGATTTATTTCTTTACCATCATAATTATACTTTGTAGTTCCAAAAGCTTTATTAGTAGCTTTTGTAAAAGTTCCTGTACCAGTTAAACCTAACGCATTGAATAAACTAGCATTATATACTGCAAATCTAGAACAACTTAATGTACCACCATTAGTATTGGACGCTACCATTTGTACAACCGTAATGTTAATAATCACTTCGTTAATTTGATTATAATCATAATTAACAAATATTAACTAGATTTTTTATCAAAAATATAATTAATACTTATTATTATGATTTCTATATGCTTTCCATATAGCGCAGACTATATCATCATCTCTTATATTTTTTAGAGATGCTCCCCATTTCGAACCACTTGGCCCTACGTCATAAAAGACTAGTCGTTGAACTTTCTTCTATTCGAAGCTTAGCTGCTGATTGCCGATTTTTTAATACTTAGATTTACTATCATCATATATTATCTTTTTAATTTTTTCTGAGTTTCCTCAACTATCACACTTAACTTTATTTCAAATTTATGTTGTAGTTTAAAAAGCTTTACGGGTTTCCAGCAATTAAAGGAGTTTGCTTAAAGAATCACTTCTTTAAGGGAGCTGTCTATTTAAACTCATAATTTAAATAAGTTACTCCTTCAGTTCCTAATTCTTGTATTGGAGTTATAGTTCTACTTTCTGATGGTGATATATCCTGTATAAAACCAACTCTTTGTTCGTTGGAATAAACAGATATATTAGTTGAAAGTACAGCTAATTTACTGCCATTATCGCCAATGCTTGGCATACCACTTGCTCTTTGTGTGTTTAAATTATTATTAACACTTGAATCGTAAGCATATTGTGCACCATTTACTGACATTTTTTATCACCTCATTATAAAATCAGAGAGAAATTAATCTCTCTGAAAGTATTATATTTGACTTATTTGTGTTGAAAAGCCGAATGCAATTTCGATGAAGTTTAATGGATAAACCGCTTCAACAAAGAATCTTATATTGATTTGCATTGGATTGCTAGTATCTCTCTTTACAGATAAATTATCATATCCGATTATTATTTCAGATGAAGCTAATGTATTCAATATTTGAGTTAATGTATATTCAACATCTTGAGAAGCTGTAGTTCTTAATTTTCCACCAACATATTTTGAACCAAGTTCTTGTCTACAAATATTGATTATTCTATCTTTTATCTGAACTAAAGTTATTTCATTTGAATGAATATCATTAAATGTTTCAAATTCATAATGAGTTGTTATACCATGTCTTACTTTAACTGATGTACCATCTTGTTTAAGTACTAAACAACCAGCTGCTGCTAATTTATTAGCTTCTAATTCTTTATAGAAAGTACCAACGCTTGAGAATCCATATAATTCTTTATTTGTTAATGGTTCAGCTACATCATTTCTCATTGATAATGCTGCTACAGCTACTGCTGCGTAAGAAGCAGGTAAATTTCTAATTGAATAATAACCAGTAATAGAATTTAATACTGACATATTAATTGAACCAGGAACAACATAAACAACTCTTTCATTATTTAATCCCATTGCTCTTTGAACAGAACCAAGTTCAGTTCCTTCATAAGTGTAATCATCAGAATCAATTGGTTCGTTCTTTGAAGCACCAACATATGCCATTCTATACATATTGTATAAATTATCACTATACTTAGTAACATGATCTGATACATATTTTTGAACTTCATAATCTGTAGATAATGGTACTATCAAATCAACATTTGATATTTCAACATTTACATCTGAAAGTTTATCAATAGCATCTTTATAACCTTGAACTGTATTATTTTCTACTTGAGCTATAATTATTTCAGAAGCACCATTATTTAATGCTATTTTAGCTGCTAATGTTACACCATTAGTTACTTGACCATTTAAAGCAACTGAGTAATTACCATATTCAGCAACTATATCATCATAATCTGTAAATAGTGTTGGTTCAAAATCAGTCTTAGCATATTTGTAATTTACATAATATGTTGTATTTGGTTTTGGCTGATTTAATGAATAAGCTTTAGGTCTTGATGAAACTATACCCAAAATTGATCCACTATAAACTCTTCCTGCTCTTATAGCATTTATTAATCCATCTACATCTAATTTAAATCCTACACCTGGAATTAATGTATTCATTAATCCATCTGCATAATCAACTGCACTTATTGGTCCTGCAATTGTTGTTAATGTTTGCATTATTTTACCATTTTTGTTTAACTTAGGTACTACTTTATCTACTTTAATTTTTAAATTGGCTGTAGTTTTACCACTAACATATCTTACTAAATAATCAGCATTTTTCATTATAGCTTCTTTCTTAATAGTAACATCTGTTATATATGTTTCTAATCCTCTAACCATACAAATACCTAATGCATTTAATGGATTTATTAAAGAATTTAATTTATATATAGCTGCTAATTTCTTTTGCTTTTCTATAGCATCTGAATTATCTTCTAAATCTTCAGAAGTTATATTTATTAATTTTAATAAATCAACTTTAAAATCAGCTAATTGTTTTCCGACAGTTCCATCATATACACATTCAGCAGCCTGATCGAATACATTAGCAACTCTTGAACCAGTTAATACAAATTTTAATCCAGTTGGTATTTCAGTTAATTCTTTTCTATTTCTATCAGTTAATTTAATTTCTTGGAATTCATAAGTACCATCATCGTTACTATCATATTTAGTAATTATAAAGTTTAATTGATCTGATACTATTCCAGTATTTGGATCAGTAGCATCACCATTAACTAAAACTCTTAGTTTTAAGCTAAGTTCATTTCTTTCTTCTACATAATCACCATTTATATCGAATTGAATATCTTCTAACGCATAATTAGTTCCGTGTGCACTATTATATGCATCTAAATTAGCTGAACTATATTTACATATAAACTTACCATTTATATCATAACCTGCATTATCAGCTAGAGTTATTTCTGGTAAGTTAATATTTATTTGTGTAGTTAATTCAGTAGTTGCTTCACCATTTGCTAATACATATCTTGGCATTAAATTTTGTTCATCTTCACCTTCTAAAACTAAAGGTTGAACTATTTTTATTTCTCTTACTACATCGCCAATATTTATTGTTTCACCTTTATTTGGTTTAATATTTTTATATTGAATTTCAGTTTTGTCATTTATAGGAGTTTGTGAATTTGATAATACTTTTTTAGCTCCCAAATCTCCTTGTTTTACTGGAGTTCCATCTTCATATTTTTTTGAATGAGCAATTACAACTATGTCTAAATTATTTAAATCTCTATTTTTAGGAGCAAAATTTAGATTTGCAGTTGCTTCTAAATAAGTTCTAGGAGCCGATACTGATATTCTAATTGAATCTCCAACAGCAATATTTTTATCAAATAAATATTCGCCTGAAATTTCACTTATCATTGTTCCACAAACTTTTATTCTCATACCTGGAATTATATCATCTCTATAATCCAATGTTTCTGATATTAAATATTCTCCGATTAATTCACCAGCTGTTTCATTATATATTGTAAAAGCACCAGCTAAATCTGTACTTGTTATCTCTAATATATAATCTCCATCCTTAATATCAGTAAAATCTAATTCACCATCTTCTTTAGTTTTAAATGCTACAGAAGTAACACTTTCTCTCATTAATATTTCACTACCAATTGATTGACTATTAACTGATTTTTCAAATCTAGCTGGAGTCAAATAATCATTTAAAGCTGAACCATCAGTTGCAGTTGGTAGCCATTCAATTTTACCATTTTTTCCTAATCTATACCCAGTATAAGCAATACCATTAGAATATGCTAATTTACCATTTACTAATGGACAACTATAAATACCTGAAATTTCTAAAACATTATCTTGATCAAATTCATCATATATCTTATCATTACCTCTTTTTATTGGTTGATTAGATACATTAAAAAATCTTTGGCCTGTACCTACTATAGCCATTTTTCTTATTGGAGAACTTCCTGTAACAGCTTCTGTAGAAGGAATAAATTTTGAGTACACTCCAGGTGCTCTATAAGTTTTCATTCAAGAGAACCTCCTTAAAAATAAAATTTTTAATGATTTACGTCTAAATTGATTTCTTTAATGTTAATATAATTAACATCCCTAAACCATTGTAACCAAATAGTACAATTTAATGTTGATATATAAACTTTTTCATTTTCATAAGTTATTTCTGATTCACCAGAATATCTTGCATCCTTTATTAAAATACCTTCTGCTTCTAATTGTCTTCTTGCATAAACTCTAAGCATAAAATTTAGCAAATCTGAAACAACATCTCTTTCACGAGTTGTTCTTGTGGCTGTTTCTATAGTAATTGGAAATTCTAAAATTCCACTATATCTGCAACCAATGCAGACATTATCATCGTCAAATAATTCTTCAGCGACATCACCTAAACCCGCATTTATAAAAGTTCCACTAGCAGCGGTAATTAATATTGATGGAAAACTTCTAAGTTCTTGAGGTTGTTTATCATATACCATAACATTAGTGAAATCTAAATTTGTTATATTATTATAGTTTTCTACATTCTGAAAATATCCTCTAATATATTTTATTAGAGTATCTTTAGCTTCAGTGATTGCTTTATTTTCTAGCATAAATTCACCCGCTTTATAAAAAAATAGTTTGCATATGTGTATTTAAAACTCCGTATATAATGTCTTTCTTTCGATATTATATCTATTATCTTTTGGATCTAATTCAGTCATTTGAAATTCTTGATGGAATAAATATCCAGCAGCATGATTTACTTGTGAACTAGTTATAACAAACATCTTTCCTTCTGGATTTATTAACAAATCTCTATTTCTAATTTGAATAGATGATATTGTCCAAGCTCCAGGAGTACTATTTAAAACAAAACCTGAATTTTCTTGATTTATTTGTATATTAGCTGGTTTTTGTCTAATATATAATTGTACACAAGGTTCATATCCACCTACTATACCAGTACCATAACATATTGGACAGTTTGAATTACTAGATTGTCCTCTATATTCGTCGTAGCAATTTGGACACTGTTCACCATCTATTTTTCTAACATATAAATCCATTAATACAGCGTCATTCTTTAAAATCCACATATTTCTCTCATTTATTTTTTTAAACCATTTATTATCTGTCTCGATTTTATATGATGTTGGTTCTGAAAATTTACTTTCAGTTCTTGTACCATCATTAAAATACGCTATTGTACTTATCTTATAATAATATCTTATATTTGGATTTACATTTATATTTTTATCTTCAAAAATATTTGTACTTAATTCTTGAGTATTCAATTTTACAAACAATCCATTTATTGATTGACCTCTATAAATATTATATCTTATGCATTCAATAGATGAATCATTACTCGTAATTTTATTCCATGATACAACAATTTTCTTAATTGTTCTAGGATAATTAACTATTATTCCACTAGGTGGATTTAATCTTTTACCGCCTAAATTAAAATTGATTCCCATGTTAATCACCTCACAATTAAATTTATTTTATTGAAAATAACATTTTGTTCTTGTAATTGTTTTATAAATCCCTTTGATTTATCATATTTAAAATTACTTATTAATTTAATATTCTTTTCATTGGTTCTTATTCTAATATCATAATTTCCACTATTATTTAATATAAAATTATACATACCTTTTTCATTGGTTTTACAATATATAATCATTTTTTCAAATTGTGATATTATTATTTCAGCATTTTTTAAAGGATTATCATACTCGTCAACTATATATCCTTGAATTTGATTATTCCTTCTTCTTTTGTCTAATAAAACTAATGTATCATCTATTATATCAATGATATCACTATTATTTATTTTAGTATAGTATTCTTCAATACCTTTTTTTATTTCAAATTCTCTAAAATCTTTATTAAAATTACTTGAATTAAAATTTAAATTATATATTCCATTCGGTAAAAAAAGAGCATATACATCATTATTTGTATTACAATAATCATATATGAAAATACTATCTACTCTTTTTGCTACTATCTTTGTCATTGGAAATGAATTTTTTATATTTAAAAATTTATTATTAATATTAAGTCTACCTGTAGTAACACCACCAGATGACATACCAATTTTTTCAAATTCAGCTTCTCTATCATCATTTGAAATATTTATTTTACATGGAAAATTTAATTTGGTCACATTTGTATATTCACCTAAATAATCTTTAAATACATTATCAGTTTTGTATTCAAAACACACGTTAAAAAATACGTCATTATCAAAAGCTTTAAATTTAAAAGGATATACCTTAATTAAAATTTGTACTTTGAAATGATCTGATTTTCCACATAATAACCCTGGTATATTAGTAAAATTTCCGGTTGGTACATATTCATCTAATAATTCAAATGCTTTTTCATTTGACGATTTTATAAATACTTGTAAATAATCTGCATCTAATTTATTATAGTTTTCATCTGTTATATATATTTTACATTCTTTAGCATCATCAAAGTATTTTTGTGTAAAGCCTTCTGATATATCTGGCTCATTATTCCAAATATCAAATTCAATTACATTTTGACAATATCCGCCAGTTTTAATATTTATATTCCCACAATCTATTATACTTCTATTATACTTATTTTCATCTCTAATTGTAGAATGGCTTTTCTCTTGATTTATGTTTATGTTAACTATATCAAGTGCATCTCTATAGTCTGTTTCTTCTCTATTAATAATATTTATTGATTTTGTATATACTGTAATAACTGGAAAATTATCATTTGGAACTTTGCTACGTTCTATTGGTATATCATTAATAAATTTATTATCATTCATTAACTACATATACCTTCCCATCCATTATTTTATAAACAGTTCCACAAAGTTCGCAAATTTTAAAACCATCTTTTTTAACTAATGTTTTATCACCACATTTTATACAAAAATCATTCTTTACATCAGCCGCATCTAATTCTTGTAATTTAATCATATTTGTATCATTATCTGATTTTTCCATGACTTCTCTTCTAATCTTATCTATATAATTTCCATTTTCAGCTTTTATTAATCTTTTCAATTAAAAACACCATCCTATCTATAAGTCCACATTCTAGGAGCATAACTTCTTATACGTACCATTGAAGTTCCACCAGCACCAGATTTTATACCAGCAGCTTTTGGTCTAATAGCTCTTTTAATATTTATCTTATTTTGAGTATAACCACTCAATAATGTTGTAAAGATAGACTGATAAGCTTGAGCTAAATTTATGTTTAATGATATGCCATTGTCAGAATATGAAAATGCTTCGCCGGCTTGGAGTACTGATTCAGCTATTAAACTAAAAATTAATCCTCCCAGTATAACGGTTGTTTGAAGACTACTTGGGAAATTTTCTAATGTATAATTTGTATAAGGTGGTTCTGAATTAATATCGCCAATAGCCATTTCTAAATAAATTAACAGTTGTTGGTCTGTCCATCTTTGTTCAGATTTTGTTTCCATTAAACTGTTTAGACTTTTTATTTTTGAATTAGCTGGTAAATCTTTAAGCATTGTTCTTAATGCATGCAAAAGTGTTTTTTCTTTTGGAGTAAATACATATTCATCATCCTGATCATTAACAGATTCTAATATGATAGCCATTTTACCACCTCTCATTTCAAAATTTCTTCAAAAATTAAATAGGACTCATACAGAGTCCTATCTTTTAAAGTTTTACTATTTGATTTAAACTTGGCACTATAACTTCTTTTTTCATTTGTTTTTCTATTTCATTTTTTAAATTATCAATTGCTTCTATATCACCATGATTTAAGATTATTTTTTTAACGCCTTTAATATTTTTTAAATAATTAATAGTACTGTTGCAATCTGAATGTCCTGAAAGTCCCTCTAACTTATAAACATCAGCTCTTATTGTTAATTCTTTTCCACTTGCTATTGAATTTATTTTTTTGCCACCTGATTCAACAATATCAAGTAATTTTCTTCCAAATGTTCCAACAGCACAATAACCAGTTAATATAATACAACAACCTTTACTAGGTAAAAACGATTCAACATGATTTACTATTCTACCAGCTGACATCATTCCAGCCGATGATATAATTATTTTTGGTTCACCATTTGCTAAGCTCATTGATTCCGCTGATGATTCCATAAAACTAAATATACCATCTTCTTCTGTGTTATTATTTAATATACTTAAAAGATATTCTTTTGAATCTGAATCATTAAAGAATTCGCTACTTGTTCTATAAACATTTTTAGTAACATTTATTCCCATTGGACTATCAATATAAATTTTTATATTTTTAAATTCTGGATGTTTTTCATATAATTTACTAAAATAATACATTAATTCCTGTGTTCTTTGAACGCTAAATGTAGCTAATAATAATGTCTTTTTATTACCAATACAATATTTTTTAACTTTTTCTTCCAATACTTCAATAACATTAGTTTTAGAATGTTTTCTATTACCATAAGTAGCTTCGCTTATAACATAATCTGCTTTATCTATATATTTTACATTTTTTACAAAAGGATGAAAATCTTTTTTACCCGATATATCGCCTGTGAACAAAACTATTTTTTCTTTTTCATTTTCAAATATATGAAATTCTATACTAGCTGCACCTAATATGTGACCTGCATTTCTAAAATAGAATTTTACATTATCATTTAATACAATTTCTTTATCAAATCCATATCCCCTAAAAAATTGCATTGACATTTCTGCTTCTTCAACAGAATATGGTGCACATAAGGTTCCATTATTTAATTTTATTTTTCCTTTTCTTACTTCAACACTTTTGAGAGCTTTTTCTATTTCTCTTTGCCAAATAAATGCACAATCTTTTAAAGATATTTCACTTATTTTCATTGTTGGTTCGGTACACAATATTGGACCTGAATATCCAGCTTTTACCAACGCCGGTATTAATCCAATATGATCTATATGAGCATGAGTCAAAATTACATAATCTATTTCTTTAGGATTAAAGGTAAATTCTTTTGTGTTAAAAATCATGTCACTTCTAATATCATTTTTTTGAACTAATCCAACATCAATTAATATTTTTAAATCATCAACTTCAAACAATTGGCATGAACCACCAACCTGTTTTGCTGCCCCTAGAAATTGTACTCTCATACGCAAACCCCGCTTTTTAATTTTTACAAAGTTATTACAAAATCTTTAAAATTAGTATAATTTGGATGATACATTCTTACTGTATATCTTCCATGGTATAAATGAAAAATATATTTTCCAGTGATATCAGTATAGCATTCAGCTATTATTCTGCTACCAACTATTATATTTACTTGTACATCTGGTATTGGGTTATTGTTTTTATCTATTACTTTATCTATATAATCAATTGGTCCATCACCATTAGACATATATTTTTCAGTAGCCTTAATTGTATTTTTATTCATGTCATCTATATCATATTTACAATCATCATCTACTCTTAATCTAAAACTTCTTTCAAAATATTCGTTCATTGAATTTCCTTCAATTTTCATTAAATAAAATCCTGGATCGACAAATACCTTCCATTCACCATCGTTATTTGTAACACATTTTGCATAAACTTCATTTATATTTTCTATATCATATACCTTAACTTCTAAACCATTTAATGGTATACCATTTTTTAATGTAAAAGTATCTGATACACAACAAATACCTTCACCACATTCTTTTTTCTTAAAAGACTTTAATGTTATATTATTAAATTGAACTTCATTATCTTCAGTACC
>JAEWSH010000023.1 GCA_023398375.1 Bacillota bacterium
GTCAAAGGCCGGCTGCGGAAGTCCTGCACCTGTTCGTTCAGGCCTTTTGTCATCTCACTGACCTGACTCCGGGAGAGGTTTTCGATTCCCAGACTGCGGGCCAGCTTCTCCATCTTTCGGGTGGACACGCCCTGTACGAACGCCTCCTGAATGACCTGAATCAGTGCCGCCTCGCTGCGTTTGCGTCCCGTCACGAAAAACGGGATGTATCCACGGCTGCGCAGCTTCGGCACCATGAGGTACATGGCTCCCATGCGGGTGTCCAGCCGCCGGGGGCGATAACCACAGCGGAATCGCTGCGGGATGAGCTGTGTACGTTCTTTTCCGCCCCCGCAATGCCGGAGACCTCCGCCTCCATGAGCTGCGCGCACAGCCACTCAAGCATGCTGAGCATCGGGTCCGGCGCCGCCATACATTTCAGTTGCAAATCTGTGAGACCTGTGCTATTCTTTCCTTGAGCCATTGGGTTTCAACTCCTTCTTTGAATGTCTAGACACCATTCATTTTATCGGAGTCCCAATGGCTTTTCCATCCCTGCAGAAAATTGTGAACTCTATTGTACTCTATCATTTTATGTTTCTTGGCGGAATTTTACGGAACTTTTAAAGATTGCTTGCATGTCAGAATAAATAAAATTAGCGTATAAAAAGTACCTATAAATCGCAATTTAATGCGATTTATAGGTACTTTTTGGCGGAGAAGGAGGGATTTGAACCCTCGCTGCGTTTAACCGCACTACTCCCTTAGCAGGGGAGAATAGATCATTGCAGCGCAATGGATTGATCGCTGCTTGTACACTACTGTGTACGCTACGCAGTGAAACTTTTGAGTGTTATTCTGCAGTTCTTATCTTCCGGTATTGCTCCCGGATTCGGACCGGGGACCTCATCCTTACCAAGCTGGTTGTGTTAAGTAAACAATCGTTCTGCACCAATACTTTGCAGACTGCAAAATCAAGAGGTGACACATATAGCATTGACTTGTCCAGAAAACTGGGCTAAATTGTCGAGAGTTCAAGAAGAACAGGGGCGAAGCGTTTTACTCCGTCCCTGCTTCCGTCTGTCGGGTGAGATTAAAGAACTACCCCATGTATTTTGGGCAAGCTAAAAGTCAGTGACATCAAATACTGAGTTTATAGCACTTCTTATGATTGAAGTGGAACCTGATTCTGCAAAAAGCTCATAATTGAAGATTTTCCCTTATCGAGTATCTCATATTTTCCTCCATGATAAAAAAAATAACCGTCATTGCTGATTTCAGCTTCTACGAATTTACCATTCTTCTTCTCAAAATACAGATTATACACTGTAACATCCAGTGGAGTCTGAATCGATGGATCGGAACCGGTGCGTTTAACAACAGCATTTTCTAGGACTTCCCAAAGTGCATTTAATCGTTGATCCTGAAAATCAACACTATGTCCGGTTGTTCCGTTAACAACTATGCTACATGAACGTATTTCGGAAGAGTTAAAGCCCACAACCGATGGTATTGATTTTTGTACAAACGCATATACAATTATAGTCACAAAAATTATACACACAAAAATAGCAATAATTGAAGTTCTAGATCGCATCCTCATTAATGCTAATCTCCTTTTATAGAATGATTAAAAGGTTATTGCTTGTCCTGATTAAATCCGTGTTTTATCTCCAGAAGGTTTTAAGCGAATTGATATTAATTTTATCAAATTTATTAAATGAGACTGCGCCATAAAAAACCTGCCAAGCTTCTTGACATAGAAGATAAATGGATTCCCTGTATTTGGGAGAATAAGCCACGCCCGGATCATAGTCTTGGTTATACGACCCATTATATTTGGGAGAATCTACCGGATGAAATTCTGTATATGGATACACCATGGCATATTGTTGAGAAGTTTGTAATAGATACGTGTTATTTCCACCCAACGTATAGATGCCTCTTGTATATGTATTTAGATTGCAATAGCTTTTTGTAAAGGCTTCGTCGTGAACAATATAGTTGTTAGGTGTACCCATTGCCAAATGAAAGGCTGACCATACAACACTCGCTTGTACATCTTGAAATTGCACAGTGCAGCTAACAATGTTTTTTATCCATTCCTGCAATATTGAGCTTGATGTTTGCTTTTCATAATTTGTTCTAAATGAACCAGACGATGGATAGAAAACGTAAAAGTCACGACTATTATAAGATCCAAAATAAACCATGCCTGATAAAGAAGGAGATGATCTTATAACTGCGTTCGTTTTTGGAGAATTCACCTTTGGAGTATACACCGTATATGATGTCAACTCAGCGTCTTCTATAGTCATATAATAATCAAGTTCTTCAAGGCAAGAATCTTCGATATAGCCCAAACCTTTTGCAGCTAAATTTAGGGACTCAACATATTCTTTTGCCGTTTGTGCTGCGCGAATATTGTGGATTTTTGCCGTCTCTTTTTGTGCATCATCACATGAAACGGAATCTATAGTCAATGCGTTGGTCCTATTTTCAGGCATTTCATCTGCGGGAAATGTAATTTCATGTGCAACCTCATGTTATAAACTCTTCAGCAACTTCTGTGTCTGTCTTTCCTTGTGAGTTGTTTTCTGGGTTCACATAAGAATCATGGCTTTTGGAACCCGACGAGTTCAATGCAAACGCTGGGACACACAAAGACATGCACATGGCCAGTGCCAAAGCCAAGCTCAGCAATTTTTTATGCATTATACAATACGCTCCTTCTCTTTTCTTGTAAAGTCTTTTTAAAGGGTTTTCTGTCGGGACTTCTTTACGGAACCGGCTTTCCGCTTTCCTGCTGCACGGGACTCACCCCCTTCTTTTCAAAGTTGCTTCTGTGCAGTACCTTCACGCTATTACAGGTAGTTACTTGCGTCTCCTACTAAAACCAGTAAACCTAGATATTTAAGGAATTGTCAGTTTCCAGTTTTACGTGCAGAGCTTCCTGTAAAAGTAATCCGCGTTTACCTAAGCTTCCTAGGGACCTCGGGTTCATAAAAATGGGCGAAACAGGGGGCCGCTGCAAAGACGGCTGCCAAAGCCGTCAGAAAGGCACCGCTCGCATGGAGAATCCGTTTCCTTGCAACCCGCTTAAATTCTTTGTCCTGTTTCTTTTTCATTCCAAACAGCTCCTTCATTTTAA
>JAEWSH010000084.1 GCA_023398375.1 Bacillota bacterium
GCGCATACTCCGGTATCATCGTTTCCAATAAACCAATTTCCATTTTCTCCAATTTCTGGTGTTGCGATTACTCCGCTGACACAACCATGTAAGTTTACTTCTTTAAATCCTTTTTGCATAAGTTTTATCCTTTCTCTTTTTTAATTTTTAATTAACACGTAAGATATTTGGCACATTATTTGAGATTAACTGAAACATTCTATTCATATATGTTTAATTGACCAATAATAGAGAGATCCTTTAATCCTATTAATTACTAAAAGTTTTCTGTTTAATGCCTTTGTAAAGACATCTCCCTATAATTCTTAGACGCTTAAACTAAAGTTGTTGTTACTTTTAATTGTCTATCATTCTCCTTGTTCTTACGATTGCGTTTAAATTTATACTTTACAAACAGCAAATACATCTATATCAACAACCATTGAATCCGTATCCGCATTATATATAGCACAATCTGCTGCTATTTTATTTGCACCTAAACATTGTGGTTCATAGAATCTTCTTATAGCACCACCAGTTGGATCTTTTTTTACTGAAAAAGAATAAAATAGTGGTATATTATTCAATTCTTCATTGAACGAGACGGTGTATGATGCCCAACCCGCAGTAAGGGTTGCATTTAATGTTCCAGTTGTTATCTGATAACCGTTTAAACCAAGGTTCAATGTATCTACCGCACTGCCTAGTCGTTTTAATTCACTTTTGTCTGCATCTTCACCTTTGTCGCCCTTATCTCCTTTTTCACCTTGAATTCCTTGATCTCCCTTGTCACCTTTGTCGCCTTTTTCTCCCTGGATCCCTTGGATTCCCTGCGGACCTGCTGGTCCGATTTCTCCCTGTTCTCCTTTTTCTCCTTGTGGTCCTTCCGGTCCGGCTGCTCCATCAGCACCTTTCGCGTACACACCGGTATCCGTATTTCCGATAAACCAATTACCATTTTCTCCGATTACAGGAGTTGCGATAACTCCGCTTGCACAACCATGCAAATTAACTACTTCAAATCCTCTTTCCATAAATATTACTTCCTTTCGTTTTTTATTTGCACAGAAGGTGTTCAGTTTTTATTTGACATCAGGCTGAAAATATTCTATTATATGTATAAATATTGTTGTTTGGCCAATAACAGCATATCTAGCAGCGAATCCTATATTACTGAAATCTTTCTGTGCTACACTTGTAATTATACTGATTATTTTCAGTTTGTCAATAGTTTTTCGCTGAAATATTTCTGCACTTTCAGGAGGAACAGATGAACCTATTAGACAGAGTAAAACTATTGTGTAAAAATCGTGGAATATCACAGGGGAAAATGGAAAAAGAAATGGGGATTAGCAATGGTGCTTCTTCAAAATGGAAAACAAGTTCTCCAAGCATGGAGATACTTCAAAAATTATCTGATTATTTCGATGTAAGTGTCGAATATCTTATGACAGGCAAAGAAAAAGAGAATGATGGTAAGTATTATCTCAATGATGAAACCGCTCAAATAGCGCAAGAAATCTTTGAAAACCAGGACATGAAAACTCTTTTTGACATGTCACGAAAAATGACTCCTGAAAGGTTGAAGGCACATATTGAGTTCATGAAAAAATTATATGACTCTGAAAGTGAATAGTACCTTTTATTGTACAAACTATTTGCTATCATTTAAGTCACAAAGGGGATGACTGAATGGACGGAATATACACACAAGTAATTGATATGGACACTGCTATTGCAGAACAGGTGGTTAAGAATAAGGACGACACTTATACTATCTTTTTAAATGCCAGGTTATCATGGGAAAGAATATTATTAGGTTATCATCATGCAGTAAAACACATCATGAATGGAGATTTTGAGAAAGAGTCCGGAAATGTAAACAAGATTGAGCTGAATGCTCATAGCGTTTGAAAAATAGTCCTACCTGTTACTATAATTTTTATGATAATATTTGCATATTATCATATTTAGGGTGGCATAAGCCTATCACAGAACTTGGCTTCGTCAATTTGCACACATACATGCAGAATAAAAATTGATACAAAACATAGTTTGGTGAGCAACTGTATGAAGCCGTTGGTACTTAGAACATGTTTTTTATGTTCTTATGTACCATTACGTGCTGAATCCAAGCGAAAGCGCGTTGCGAATGAACTATGTTGTGTATCAATTTTGTCTAAACATAAATTGTGCAAATCGACGAATTCAAAATACAAACACGCTTTTAAACCTTAATCTTATCATCCACCTATTTTGATAACATACAAATAGGTTGCTTCTTTCACATTTACTTCTATTTCTTTTATGATCCGATATCCGTTCAACGGTGCAAGTTTTCTCACATACTCCTTATTATGCGAATACATGATGATCGTTCCGCGGCTTTCCAGATGCTCTTTTGTCTTTGCAAAAAAATGCTGATAACTATCATAAATTTCTGCTTCTGACTTATGTCCGATTGCAAATGGCATATTGGTAAATATTTCATCAAATAAATACTCATGAGTAAAATCGAAGTAGTTCTTATTAATATAATGAATGATCTGCCCGGCCGCTTCCGTATTTATTCTAGCTTTTTCAATTGCTTCCGGCATATAGTCAATTCCGTATGATGTGTTTGCTGGTATCTGTTTCTGTCTTTCTATCAGCATGGTTCCCACACCGCAGAACGGATCTAATACCCTTGCGTCTTCTACCATATATTCTCTGGCCAGTGCTGCAAGAAGTGCTGCATTTGCAGGCTTAATACTTGCCGCAACCACTTCCTTCCGATATTCGAACCTGTCATCTGGAATGGTGAATAATCTTACCAGAACATTGCATTTCCCCTCTTTATTCTCAATCAGGCGAATCTCAAATTCATATTGTGATGTTGTATTTATGAGCGTTCTATTAGTCATTCGCTCTAGTTCAGAAGCAAGTTTTTTCGTAAAGGCACTTTTCTTATCCAACGGCATCTTGCTTTTTAATTCCACACGAAAATAAAAAGGCGTCTTTCCTTTATGTCTTATGGTAAGAAAATCTAGTAACTGTGATTCTGCGATTGTCCTGGCAGCCATTTCCGGATTCATCTCACAGGTCTTCATTCCTCGTACTAAAAATAAAATCTCCTGATACGTTCTGATTGGCAGAATCTTATCCAGACAACCTTCGGGCAAACGGATTCCTGCGCTCATCACCTTTGCCTTACTGGTATCCAGTACTGCAATCGCACGTAATAGCTCCATCGTTACCTCCGTATGTCTTCGATTCGTCAGCAGTATGATCTCCGACGGTTCGCGATAACCAACAAACGTGTGCATTTTCACGCCTTCCATCGTAACGACCAGATTCGTCAGTGCTCTCAGTTCTTCTGCTATGTGTTTACGATTATCATCATCTGTTACAATTTTTGACAATTCTGTCATTCTAATTTTAAATTCATTTAAATACTTCCGATAATCCATCTGCTGAATTGCCAGTAAATAAGAGCTCTTAATAAATAATTGTTTTTCACGGCAATATGCTTCATAAAGAGGCTCCAAAAACTCTTTACATGCTAAATCACCCATCAGCAATGCGGCATTTTTACGTGTTTTAGCATCTTCATGAGATAGAAGTGCAATTAGTGTATCATATTTATTTTCAAGATGCTGCAGGAACTGTACCTTACTCATCTGTTCTTTTATCTCTTTCCGTAATTGACTCAGATTCTGACGTACTTCAATATTTTTAGTTATATTTTCGTATATTTTTTTTACCATATGACTCCTATTTGCAGTATGATTTTCCTGCGGCTTTTTACAACATTTTCTTGAAATCTTTTACGAACCTGCGTACATCTTCCTCTTTAGTTGCCCACGAAGTACAGAAACGTATGCATGTATGTTCATCATCTATGATTCTCTCCGGTGAGGTCAAATAACTTTGATTGATTTTTGCGATCAGTACATTCGGAAGAATCGGAAACACCTGATTGGTCGGAGAATCTGCCAAAAATGGAAATCCTGCTTCCCTGAAAGCCTGACGTAAGATGTCTGCCATTGCATTGCTATGCGCTCCAATGTTTCTATATAAATTATTTTGAAACAATTCTTCAAATTGTATTCCAAGCAACCAGCCTTTGGCCATTAATGCTCCATGCTGCTTCATATTATAACGCATATCCTGTTTTAAAGTGTCATTTACAATGACCAGTGCTTCTCCAAACATCGCTCCTGCTTTCGTTCCTCCGATATAGAACACATCTGTCAGCTTCGGCAGATCCTCCAATGTCAGGTATAACTCCGGAATCGCAAGTGCCATTGCAAGTCTTGCGCCATCCATAAAAAGCAGCAGTCCTTGTTCTTTGCAATACGCAAATAACGTTTCTAATTCCGATTTTGAATAAACAGTGCCAAGTTCAGTAGGATTAGATAGATAGACCATGGCTGGTTTCACATAATGCTCATTCGCATGCTGATCCAGTTGTGGCTGGATACGTTCAGGTGTCAATTTGCCGTCTGGTGTCCTCACCGCGATTACTTTATGTCCGGTGGCTTCTATTGCACCGGTCTCATGTACATTGATATGACCTGTATCCGCTGCAATAACTGCCTCATAGGAACGCAGCGCATACGATATCATTGTCAGATTTGTAATAGTACCTCCCGGCAGGAAATGAATATCTACCGTATTATCACCCAGACATTTCAATAGCAATTGTCTGGCATGTTCACTATGCAAATCTAATCCATACCCTGTATTTTGTTCCGATATACTTCTGTTAATCGCTTCCATAATATTCGGATGTGCCGTCTCACTATAATCATTCATAAAACTATACATTTTTGTCTTCTCCCGGAGTCTTTTATTTACTATTATAATTAATAAGTTATGACTTGGTTTCTTCCCTTTTTCTTTGCTAAATACATGGCCTGATCTGCTTTGTCAAACAGCGACTGTGATGTCATTTTAGGTCTATAAGCCGCTATACCAATGCTTACACTAATGCGGACATCCGGAATGTATGTCTGTCTCGTCAGTTCTTCGCGCATTCCATCCATCCGGTTTATCACTTCTTCTTTATCAATATTTGTAAATATAATCGCAAATTCCTCACCCCCATAGCGGCAGACATGGCCTTCGCTTCCGCAATAACGAACCATCATTTTTGCAAGCTCTATTAATATCACATTTCCTTTTTCATGTCCGTAAACATCATTCACTTGTTTGAAATAATCAATATCAATGACTGCAAGGTGAATTCCCGCCTCCAACTCTTCCCTATGACTAATCTTATTTTCCAGATACGCATAAAATTCCGTATGATTATAAAGACCTGTCAACGGATCTCTCCGTAGCCGCTCTTCCAAGTCATATCTGGCAAGAATACTATCTTTGAGTACTTTTTCTTTTTCCTGCATCTGCTTCATCATGATAAGACTCAAAAGATAAGAGGCTGCTAGTAGAAATCCAGCCACAACACCATTTAGTATTCTCATCCGTTTATCCAGGTCACTCGCATCGTAGCCGTTGCAAATAGTAGTATAGATAAGAATGACTGCGCACGCCAGCACGGTTTTTGTCGTTATGGTTCTACTTCCATAAAAAGAAGACATCATGACCGGAATAATAAAAACTGCTGCCGTTATGTAGAAGAAATTGTGAACCGTTGCTATCACAAAACAGAATATTATCATGCATACAATGGGTACATAATTTTTTATAGCATAAGACACATCATCTCTCTTCAGAATGTGATATCCAAGCATGAGACTGCAAACATTAGTCAATGTTGGAAACAGCGTATATTTTAACAAATAGGTACTGACATTTGAGGATAGCATATGATATCTGTTCACATAAAAAAGTACTGCTATCTCAAGCGCAAAAATCATCAATACAATATAGAATAAATACCGTATCATTAAAAAACGCCATTTTTCATCTATTTTTCTGTGTTTCATAGTTTCCTTTCCATTTAGATTCGACTCGTTCACATCCCATAAAAGTTATCAGTTGACACAATAAATATATTCCTGTCTTCACAATGATGCATGCCCAATATTTTAGCACAAAATATAAGAACTCACAATGCAGAAAGTGCGATAGATTGCGAGTTCTTTGTAATTCATGACAAGTGAAGCGCCTTACCGATTCATCTTGCAGATACATTTTTTATAGATCTATTTAAAACATCTCTTTATTGTTCCATTTGTCTTCCAAGAAATCCGGCAGCAGCCAGGATCAATTTCTGTTCCACAGTGCCCATTTTTTCTTTCTCATCACTTCCCAGCAAAGCGACAGCTCCTATGATATCACCTTCACAGATAATTGGTGCAATCGCTTCCTGTACATATTCTCCTGCATGTCCTTCTGCAATCGAAATAAATGATTTCTCTCCTTTTGCTGCAAGAACCATCTCTCTGTTACTCAGTTTTTCTTCCAGTTCTTTACTGATTGATTTTCCTGATAAATCTTTAAAGCCACCTGCTACGGCAATGAACTGATCCCTGTCCGCAATTAGTGCAGTATGTCCTGTCACCTGAGCCAGGCTCTCTGCATATTGCTTTGCAAACGGCGTAATCTCTCCGATTGGTGAGTACTTTTTCAGGATGATCTCTCCCTCCCGATCGGTAAATATTTCCAGTGGGTCACCACTATTGATAACATTGACAGTAAAGACCTTGTCCCTCTGATTTCTAGCAGATTGGACTATTGTGGCTTTTTTGATATCCTTACTGCCTTGCTCAAAATTTACAACTTCATCCGATTCTATTGGAAGTTTACCAATCTTAAACAAGGAATCTATATCATTCTTTAATTTAATATCAATACGATTTTCATAGATTACTATTTTGTTTACTATAAGCTCCAGATCTCTTTTATCTAGTTTTTCTTTATTCAGAATATCATCGAAAATCTCCATTGCTGTTTTAGCAACTCTGTTGACTCTGATAATCTCATTTCTCTTATCTGTAGTATGCTCGATCTGATACTGCAGACCATTGATCCTGTCAATTAATTCCTGTTCAATTTCCAGGTATGTTTCTTCTATGATATCTTCATCTTTTGGATTCTTGGCTAGTTCTTTTATTTTTCGCTTTTTAGTTATCTTTAATTCTTCTTTATATTCTGCCAGGCTACGCTGCAGCATATCAAGCGTACTGTCATTTTCCTTCACTTCAATGCTTTCGTTTTTAATAGATTTCTCTAATTCTTCCAGCATGTCCTTTGAATTAACTTTTACCCTTTTAATATAGCGTTTCAATAGGTTGTCTAGTAAATCCACTCTCGTATGATGAGAAGTGCAGCCCTTCAGTCCCCTTTTATGATATGATCCACACACATACGCCGGCGCCATATCACTCCTACTCATTGAAAACATAGGTGATCCACATTCACCACAAAATAAAAATCCAGAATATGTTGTATCATACTTTTTAATCCCTCTATAATTTGTATGCTTGCTAGTCCTCATTTTTAATTGTTCCTGAGCGTATGCAAATACTTTATAATCAACAATAGCAGGATGATGATTTTCAAAAACTATATGATCTTTTGTATCCGTTTTTACATCTATGCCATTAATATTCTTTCTCTTATATTTATGTTGTCGTAATGTACCAATATAAAAGTCATTGTTTAGTATTCCTTGAATGGTTACAATACTCCATTCCTTTCGATAATCTCTCCTACATTCATCTCCACGAGCTTCTGCACGTAATTTTTCTTTCATTCTAGGCGTTGGAATGTTCTTATCCGTAAGATGATTTGCTATTTTTTTATAACCCCATCCTTCATTATATAATTGAAATACTTTTCTAATGACCTCTGCTTCTTCTGGTTCGATCTCAATAGTCTGCTTTTTCATATTTGTAATAATATATCCATAGGGTACAATATTTACCCATTCGCCGTCTTCCTGTTTTCGCCTGATTACACTTCTCACTTTTTTTGATGCATCAGTTACAGGCATTTCATTTATCAAAAATCTGAACTGTATAGAAGTCCAGTCATCATATGTGGGATAGTCAATGGAATCGCCAATAGAAATGATTCGAACACCGGCATCTCTTAAATCCTCTAATTCAACTAATCCTTTACTGTTTCGTCTTGAAAAACGACTAAAGTCCTTTACAATAAGTAATTTAATTTCGCCTGAAATAAGTTTTTTCCTAAGTTTCTGGTACTGCTCACGTTGCTCAAATGTATATCCGGATCTATCCCTGTCTTCATAGATAGCAAGTTCACAATTGGGAAAATTGTTTTTTTTGAAATCTTTTATAATTTTCTTCTGATTTTCAATACTTGTATTATCCCTATCTATTTCTTCATCTACCGAAATACGACAGTATCCAGCTATTGTTTCAGATAGTATATTATCACCTTTCAAATTCATTCTCCTTTCAATGAAGTTAATAGTATTAAACGTAATCTAACAACATTGTAAGTTAATGTACTGCTTTTTTCAAGCGTACAATTTTTTCCTATTATAGAGCAATAACTCTATTGTATTACTTAGCAGATCACAATTACCGGATTCATATATTGCTATTGTATATTTCATTGGTTCATACATAGCAACAAAAGTTTGAATTTTCTCCTGTATTTCCATCTCTTTAGAAGTGCCACAATCAGCATTTGTTCTCCATATTTCAACTATTCTTTTTGTGTTATCAATGATAATTTCCATATTTTACTCCTAAACTATTTTGAAATTATTTCCATTTTATCTACAATAGAATTTTTCTCTTAATTTAACTTATTTATACTATCAAATTACTCTGTAGCTTCGGATCAGCTAGCAGATACTTCAGTTTAAAGTGATAAGGGTTTCTTTTAAGTCCTTTAAAATCTGTTCATGCTTGTTTATGCTCTTTTCAATAATTCTTATTACTTTCTTATTGGCTTTATCCGATAAGATGAACCATTGTCCAAGGTCGCATTTTACTAATTTGGCTTCTGGAAAAATGTATTTCAATTCCTGTATAAGTTCATCTGCAAGCTGCTCATTGTTCATTCCGTATGGCTTATTTTTATTTCTACTGATTTCCTTTATTACATACTGTAAATGTTCGCTATCGACCATATAGTTTATCTCCTTTTCAATTAAATTGGTTATTTTTAATTTAGTTTATTAATCCAAAACATTGCTGTTGTTATAGAACTAACTGCTTTAATTAGATTCAAAATACAAGTAATACAGTTTATAATAAATATAAAAACCCAAAAATACTTATGTGATGTGAAAGTTACATACGCTAATAACGCAAAAAATAGTAACAATATAAAAAATAGTATTAATTTCGAGATATCCTTTAAAAAAGAGTATTCCTCAACCATGATTTTTCTCCTAAGCAAACTTTAATTAAGTTGGTAAAAATAAAAATTCTACAAATTATGTACTTCATGACCGCTTCTCTCTTTACTTTTTTCTGATTCTTTACACTCCATCTGTAGACTGCTCCGCATTATTCTGATACACGCAAAGACTATTATGTAATATGTAATACCACCAGTAATAGAAAATCGTCCAACTACAAATATAGACAAAAATGTACCTATAATAATTGTTACTATACATAGTCCCTTACGTCCTGAGCACTTATTATTTGGAAAGAAAAATGTAAATATAGTACCAATCACAGATATTATAATTGCCAAATACTTTATATGTGAATTGAACTCAAAAATCTCAGTTACAGAAAGTGAAAGGAAATAATTCAGATCCGCATCTCTTTCCATTATGGCAAGATAAAAAATTCCAGCTATTAATAAATATGCAATTATATAGATGGTCGGTATTCTTAAAACTCCATACAACATATCAATTGCATATGAAACCCTTTCTTTTGTTACTTTATACTTTTTCACACTCAAACTCCTTTGCTATCAATATAATTTCTAATTCAACTCATTTTTAGGATCTGTTATTATTATGCTCTCTTCATTAAGTACCTGGCTTATAATTTGAGATTGAGCATAAAAAGACATTCCTTGTCCTGCAGAACCCATGTTAAAAGAATTATTTTTATTTATGTTTTGATATTTTAAAAACATAGGTTTTCTATTGCTCGTTTCTTTTCCAATATAAAATCCTTCTTCTTTCATTTTCTACATACTCCTTAAAATTTTAGTTTACTGGACTAACACTAATTGCAATTGACCTGCTCCATGCATTCAAATTATATCCTTTGCTTCATATAATTAATCAAACATATTAGCTGCCCTTAACGTGATGTACGCATTTTTTATTTTTAGGGGAAATAAAATGCGTACCCACGCTGTGTATTAAAGGGGAATGTGGTGCTTGTACATACACCACGTTAAAAGCAGCTATTGTTTTAAAAGATTACTGATCCGTATGATTTCTACCACTTCTGAATTGATACGTCCCTGCAGTTTTTCTTTTTCAAGTTCTATCATTGCTTCTTCATGTGTTACCGGCTTCTTATATACTCTCGATGCAACCATTGACTCATACATATCCGCAACTGTAACGATTTGGCAAAATAATGGGATTTTCTTTATTCCATCCGGATAACCGCTACCATCTAATTTTTCATGGTGATACAGGCAGATTTCCTGTATTTGTTTGTTAAAAAAATTTTTTGCCATTAAATAGCTGATCTGCGAATGCATCGCCATTCCTGCAGCTTCTTTCGGATTAAGCTTTTTAGGCTTATCCAATATTTTCTTAGGTACCGACATTTTACCTACATCATGCAATAGTGCACCTATCACAATTGTCTTTTTATCTACCTCACTAACACTCATTTGGTTAGCTATATATGCTGATATGGCAGCCACATTCAAAGAATGTGCATAGGTTTCCACTGAATGTATTTTCAAATGCTTTATCAGTCTACGAACTGATTCATTTCTTAACGCATTAAGGACATTTTGATTAGTTCTTGTATGTTGCAATACCTTTGTCATTTTTATTACCCTCTTTACTTACAATAAAATGGTTTCCGGTGAAAGGCTTCTTTTGCTTCTATTGCATTAGGATTTAACGTATTTAGTATCTTATATGTTTTTGCATTTATTATTCCAAATCTCATGGGAGGCTTAGGATTAGAATTACCTTTTCTGTTAGTTCTCTTATGCTCAGCATTTCTATTGTTTCTATTATTTACGTTCATCCATGCTCCTCCTTCCATTTTTCCAATAATTGAATCATTACGGTTTCAATTTCTTCAAAACTATAAGAATCCGGGAAATACTTTTTTAAAGTATTTCTTTTAAAAACTACCGTCTTTTTCTCCTTCTCATACTGCAGCACTAATCTTATAAAAGATTTATTCAACTCTTTAGACTTACTGCATTTTTTTAATTCTTCTGCTTGTGCTTGTGAAGGTATCTTACCTATTTCCTCAATGCATTCTAATATCATTTGCTGATCCTGTACCTTTATAAAAGAAAGTTCATACCCAGCCATTAATGTGATTTTTCCCTGATCTACCAAATCGAGCAATGGTTCTATTAAATAAGTCAATCTAATATATCTTTGTATCTGATTCCTACACTCTCCCATTTCTTTTGCCATTATTTCATCACTTCGACCTTGTGTCCCAAATTGGGACACCTCTTCATTTTTTTTCTGATCTGCCTTTTTCTTTCTTTGTTCAGCCTTTAATTCTTTTAAAGCTTCGAATTTGATCTTATAAGCGAAAGCTTTTTCTTTTATGGAGATATCCTCACGCTGTATATTTGAATCCACCATAATTATTTTTGCTTCTGCATCAGATAATTCCTTTAGAACCATAGGCATCTCTGTTATTTGATTTAGTCGGCAAGCTTCCTTTCGACAATGCCCTGCAACAATTTCATATGTACCTTTTCCCTTAATTGGACGTTTTCTTATGATCCCTGGGACTAGAACTCCATGCTCTGCAACTGACTCCACTAATTCTGCCATTCGCTTGTCAGTTTTTACCTTAAATGGATGATTTTCAAATTCGTACATATCGTCTAACGTTACTTTTATAATTTGTTCTTGATCCTTTTCCTTTGGATTTCCCATGATCTTATTAACGATTTCAGAATCTCCACCTTCAAAAAGTGCCTCAAAGGACTTCATTTCAACAGTATCAGCACTTGTCCTTTTCATCCTCCAATACCTCCTCAACTACCTGCATATATGCAAGTGCTCCGTTACTTTTCGGATCATACTTGAATATACTTTCTCCTGCTCCTGACTGCGCTTCCATACTCACTAAGAGAGGTATATTATTTTGAAATACCCGAATATGTTCTCCATATGCTTTTCTGATCTTTTCACCTAATTTCTTTGCATTATTGGTATCACGTACCATTGTAATTAAGATTCCACAAAATCTAATATCCGGGTTTAAACGCTTTTTCACAATCCCAATGGATCTGATAAGCTGTTGTAGTCCCTTAGCCGGCAATGCAGCTGCCTGTACAGGAATAAGAACTTCGTCAGCACATGTAAAAGCATTGAAAGTCAATTTTCCCAAGGATGGCATACAGTCTATCAAAATGTAATCATATTCGTCCTTGATCATATCCACACATTCTTTCAGAAGCATTTCATTACATGTCGCATTAACTAGCAAATTTTCTACACCACATAAGTTAATATCTGCCGGTAACAGATCTATTCCCTCCTCATTGTGGAGAATCCATTGCTTCGGGTCTATTTCTTCATTATTCAAAAGTTTTTCATAAACTGTTGTTATCGTGAATTCTAACTCCTCCGGATTAAAACCAAGTGCTGATGTAGAATCCCCCTGCGGATCATCATCTATGATCAGAACTTTATTTCCTTTTTTAACCAACCCAGCACTAAGGTTAACCGTTGTAGTTGTTTTTCCGACTCCACCTTTTTGATTTGCTATTGCAATTACTTTTCCCATATTTTCTCCATTCTCACCGTGTAGGTGTCTAATTTATCAGTGATTTTTTAATATCACTACAAATACTAATATCGCTGTTATCCTAAGTACCCACTCGACTGCTCCACCTGTTTTGATATGCGCTAATGTAATACGTTTATTTGTGATCGGACAGAAAAGCGGTACACCTCCTGCAAACATATCCAGGATAATATGACTTAACATCCCTACCGGTAAGCCTATTGAAAAAAAGTAGAATTCTTGTCCGCTTGCTCCGGATATCTTTAAGAGCATAAATATAAGTGTAGTGATAATAGCCACCATGCTCAGTGAATGTGTGATTCCTCTATGTCCAATCACTCCACGCAAATGTTTTTCTTCTTTTCCCGGAAGCAGTGTTGCAATTCCTCTTACAATCGTTTGAAAAATAGTCACTACCAAGCTGACAATCGGTATTTTCCTACTTATTGCACTTTTAGAATTATCAATATCCGGAAGCAGACTTCCCAAAACAGATCCACCGACCATTGCTGCACTCAGTATCCAGTTTTGTTCTCCCTGAAGCATAAATTCTGCCGTTGCCATTCCAAATGCTATTCCACCCAGCCTATGCGTTGCTGCCATCATAATGTATGTACTCCTTTTTTGTCCTATCTATTTTATCTCTATCTAAAAACCTATTGAATTTTTGCTTTTAATCTGTTAATATGAAATTCAATAAATGCGCAAACAGGTAAAGTTATTATTAGATAGTTTTATTTGATATTTCTTTCCAGTTTGTTGTGGTTAAAAGACTTGTTAAAAAGTTTGGTCGCTTTGGGGCAAGTCTTTTTTTATGCTGTTTTTTCCCATCTTAATCTATTTTCACTTTTTTCCATTCAGTGATTCTCCTTTTCTTTTTCTTCTGTAAATACAATTGATCCCTCTGGAGCCTGAACATTTAATAGCTTGCTTATTTTTACTACTACAGTATCTGAAGTTGCTCTTCCATTCACCACTGCGCAAATGAATGATCTTGTTACACCGCAATGATCGGCTAAGTCCTGATTATCCATATCTTTCTCAATCAGTTCTTTCTGTACATCTTTACACCATCTAGGCAAAATTTTCTTTCGCATGGCATTCTCCTTTCTTTTTTACTTCACAATTTACTTTACTTTTTGAACTTGCAAAGCTAAAATAAAATAGCGAGATTTATATTCAAAGGAAGTATTCTTGCACTTTTTGTAGTACAATAAAATGTAAGATGGGTATTTTTACAAATACCTTTTCCTTATGGAATATTGTGAAAATTGGGGTTTTCACATTTCGCTAATCATTTCTTTATGTTTATATTATGAATTATATTTCCTATATGGGAATTTGTCAACTTTTATTTCCTATATAGGGTTTTAAGTAGGGGGATTTATGCGTTTAGGACTTCGTGTATTAGAAATTATGAATCAAAAAAACTTAAAAATGGCAGATTTAGCTTCTTATTTGAATACCAATCCAAGTACTATTTCTGGATGGAAACAACAAAACAGAAATCCTTCTTCCGAAGCCATCCTTCCTATATGCAAATTTTTAGATGTTTCGCCCACATATTTGTATACTGGTAAAAATGATATTAATACAGATTTAACTTCTGAGGAAAATCAAATATTATTATTGTATAATCAATTGTCTTATGCCGATCAACGTGAACTTTTAGGGATTTTTAAAGGATTTGCGATTGCAAGGGGAATTACTGATATGGAGCTTCAGGATCAACAGGTAATACATCGAAGGGAAGCTTAGGAAAAATTATTCAATTTAGAAATAAGACTACTTAAGATTATTTTCTATTCTGATTATATTAATTATAATATAAAAATGAATTCATAATGTGTAGCATTAGACAGGCAGCGTCCCAAATTGGACACTGCCTGTTTTTAAAATGCTATAGTTTTTCCTCACTATTTTATGTATAATAGTACATAAGTAATATTTTTACTTACTTCAAAATTTATTTACAGGGGGATTCATTCTTATGAAATTTAAACTTGTCAGTCTATTAACAATTATTTTATCAGCTTCTATTTTTACAGCTTGCGGTAACACATCTTCTACCACTACTACATCTAAATTAGATAATATTGGAAAAAATGATTCTACAAACTTAGATGGACAGTTAGCCGATTATCTTTTTCCTGTTACAGGGCATTACGAAATGTATAAATATGACACTTCTGGCGACCCAATTCCGGTTGAATTGGAAATGACATGCTATCTAACTGATTATAGTGTTACTTCAGAAACAAAAGAGGAACTCACAATTTCTGGTAAACTACAAAATGAATATTATATTACAGATGAACCTGCTGAAATTAAGTTTCAAATTTATGAAAATAATGGCGAAAAATCTTTACATCTATTATCTTTTAATGACAGTACAGAAGAAAATATTAGTATTAATATTGTTCCAATTATTCCTTTCGGCGATGAAGCAATCTATGCATCTGGCATGAAGGTTCATATTCACGAACCAGGAATGGAAAACGAAGATTTGGATTCTTTTACTTTAAGCAAAGACACTATACAATCAATCGAATGGAATCAAGATTGTTTAATGGATGATACCTTTTATGTGGGCGAAATGATTTTTACTATGACTGATGGGAAAAAGATTAAAACAAGAGATACCTTTACTTTTACATATGCTCCAGCTTCCATTAAAGATTACGCTGGGGAGGCTTTATGGATAGCCGGTGGATCAAGTACAAATAATATTGATGCATACTACTGTGAGTAATAAAATGAGGTGTCCCAAATTGGGACACCTCATTTTACTTGTTCTTACTGACTGGTATTTCTAAATAATCCATCAATGCAACTTCCAATATTCTTGAATAATTCACCTTATTTTCTTCTGCAATATCCTTTAGCCAGGATGGGATTGTTATATTAGTTCTGACTCTCCTGTTATCCATTTCATTTTTTACTAAATCAGGATATATACTAATAGGCATTACAATACAATTTTTTACATCTTCAATATCCAGTTTTTCCGACGAAGCTGGTAATTCTTCTCCAGACTTTTCTAGACCATATACATGCAGTTCTAAAGCTTCTTTGGCATTTTCTTGCGCTTCTTCCAAAGTTTCTCCAAAGCTAATACAACCTGGTATATCCGGAAAAAATACTCCAAATGCTCCCTCTTGATTTTCTTCAAAAACTGCAAAATAACTTACTCTTCTCATTTCAATTCTCCATGTTATATTTATTCTATATTAAGATTGAAACACCAGGACTCTATTTGAGTCCCGCTTGTTTCAATATACTATTTAATGTTCCTTTTGGAATATCACCCGAGTGTATTGGAACTGTGACTTTTCCCTTTTTGATTGGATGCTCTAATTGCAAATGAGAACCTCTTGTATCACATTCAATCCATCCATCTTTCTTTAACAACTTAACAATTTCTTTAGCGGTCATTTAATTCTCCTTTTTTATTACTACTACTATTATCTCTCCTTTCAATTATATTATACGCACAAATCGTGCGTATGTCAATATATATGTGCGTATATTTTGTGCGCATTATTATAATTTAATAAGGTGTCCCACATTGGGACACCTCAAAATGCAAAATAAACAGGCTTATAATATCATTAAAATTGACTTTTATACTTATATATGCTATTCTCTAATTAATAAGAGCAACCGCCCACAAGGTGGAAGCTTCCAAGGTTGAATTACCTCTTTACGAGGCACCTACTCTGTATGCCGACAGGGTAGGTTATTTTTTTGTCTTGTTATTCCTATCTATATAGGCAAGCAAAGCAATAAGGAAACTACCAAACATAAACAATAATGTTAAAACTTGATATGTATCCATTGGCTCCACCTCCCATCTTTTTTATTTTCTTAGATTCTAAGAAACAAAATTTGGAAGGCTTACACCACCCTGTACACGGTTACTCTATGTATTAGATATTATCATATATTATTACTCACTACAAGAAAATTAGAGAGTAATAGATACTGTCCCAAATTGGGACACCACCAAAATTTAAAATAAGCATTAGTACTTGATAGTCGCTGATAGAATCTGCCCATCTGTAAAGCCACATGACGGTGAATATGAATCGATACTATCCGCTGTTTTTCCGCAACGATAAACAATATAGCTTGCAGACCAATACCCACCGCCACCATTTAATATTGCAGCTGCCGATTCTCTCCCACTCCAAGTATTTATGCGAATACCACAGTTTTTGCAGTAATATTCTGTTAAGTCTCCTTTTCCACTATAATGCTCCGAACTAATTCTAATCATATCATCCTTGCTATGCGAACTACATTTGTAATAACAGACTCCCTCTACATGTCTGTGATAGTTTGGTATCGTATAACATCCCCCATATGCGCTACTACTACCAGCATGATAGTGTCTTACATAAGTAACACTTGCATTGTTTGCAGCCGCCAACCCAGCCGCATATCCTGTATTATACTGCTGTGAAGCCAACGTAAGTATATTATCGTGCATTACCTTGAATGTAGCATCTGATTTTGTGGTTACACCTTTGTCAGTAATGGCAGATGCCACTTGCGCTTTTCCTTTACTGACAGATGTAAAAACCTCTTCTAAGCTTTTGTTTAAAGAATTTATCTCGCCATCTACTCTAGTTATTCCATCCTCCACTGTTACGATTCTTGATTCAGCAGTAGATAATGTACCAGCTAATTCTGTTTCACTTCCGGCATATCCTGCTTCAACCGCTAATTCATATGTACTTTTTCCATTTGCTCCGTTTATTCCATCTATGCCGTTATTACCATCAATTCCACTCTGACCGTCTTTCCCATTTAGACCACTAATGCCATCTTGACCATCTTTTCCATTTAGTCCATTAGTTCCATCTTCGCCATCTTTTCCATTTGCCCCATTTTTTCCGTTAGTACCGTTTATTCCGTTTTTCCCACTTATACCATCTAAACCATCTTTTCCATTCAATCCGTTTTTGCCATCTACACCAGCAATTCCATCCACTCCGTTTTTTCCATTTAAACCGTCTTTTCCATCAAGACCTTTTTCACCCATCAAAGACTCTTTATCATAAATAAAGTTTTCAGAGGAGTTATTGTTTCCACTACTTCCCTTTAAAACTTCTATTTCATTTCTGACCGTTTCTATCTGTTCATTAATTTTCGTCTTTATTTTTTCATTACTTACATATCCTATAGCAGTACCACTTCCAAGTAAAATAAGAGCTATACATACTATTGCTGCTATCTTTCCGGCTTTTTTCCAATCAAACTCTATCGCTGTACTTGATTCTTCCGAATCATCCACATCATTTTTTACTACATGAAGATAATTATTATCATGCAAGTATTTTTTGTATAGTATAAGATTTTTTTCATTCTTCTCTTTTCTAAGTATGTTCATATTACAATTCCCTCCTATAATTATCGTCTGCCTGCTGCTCTACGACTTGCCACTTCAGCCGTAGGACTTAATCGCTCTCTGTTTATTCTTCCGCCTTCACTTCTCGGCTTCGTCAACCGTGGACGATCAGTTACCTTTTCTTTGTTCGTTTTTGCTGGAACTGCTATCTGAGACACAGAACCGGTATTTTGTGAAAAATTCTTTAACTCTATTCCATCTGCATATTTCTTTGGAGTTTCTATTTTTCTTCCGGGTTCTGTTACAGTTTTAGTGTTCATTTTATTTAACTTGATATTTTCTTCAGTTTTAGCTCCTATTTGTTTTAACTTGATATTTTCTTGTGTTTTATCACTTATTTGATTTAATTTAATATCTTCAGCTTTAACCCCGGATGATGATAATGATAAATTTAAACCCCTTTTTTCAATTCCTGCCTCTGCCTTTGCCCCATTGGCATTAATATTATTGTGCATAGCACTTTTAACGTTGTTCGGAGTCAATCTCCTTCCGGAAGTCTCTACCTTTTGATGGACACTGGATGTTTTATTCTCAATAACATTATTTTTTTGTATCAACCTTCGTGTTGCGGGTGCTTGTGTTACGTTAGCGGTAGGCTGCGATGCTTTCTGCTCCCTATTTCCCAAATATAGTCTGGGAGCCTGAGATTTTTGTATTCTACTCTTATTTACAGTTCTTCCTTTTTCTTCATCATATACCACTTCGCAATCTACTTTTTCTATGTCTGTCGCGGAGTGCCCTGTGTAATTAGCAGCTCTTTTAGCTTTCCATTTTTTTAGTGTATCTATTTTATCATCGACATAATCTACGGATCGATCGACTCCCTTTTCAAGCTGCCGATGTCCTGCCATCCCCCATTCTCCGAGTCGGTTCCCTACCCGTTGTGAATATTCCATTGATGTTTCGGAATGCCTTAACCATGTTTTCACTGGAGCTGGATTTCTTACTGCTTTCTGGACTTTCTTTAATCCACCAAAAACCTGTTTCCGACATAATATAAGCCCTCCCATGACCGCTACCTGAAGCATGGATATCCCAAGCCATCCTAAGCTGGTTCCTGAAGACATCGAATAAAGTAAGTTATCTACACTTATGATGAATCCCATGATAAATGTCATAATTAATATATCCATCTGATTTTCTATTAATTTTTTTATCCAGATCCATACAAAATCCATTTCATATCCTGGGAGCATGGCAAGCATTAATACCAGCATTCCTATCATCATAAGCAATATACCAAGACCCTGGAATACAATCTGAATCACAACGATCGCAATATAAATAACACATTTGGCTATAAATGGAAAAAAATATGATATCAAAGCCCCAAGGCGTTCAGAAGCCTTTTCTTTCTCAAAATATGATTTATTTGCTTCCACTATCTGTGCTCTTTTTTCACTGGATGGCTTTTCATTTAATAATCTATCCTCTAAAGATGAATCCACACCGTTTCCTGTACTTCCAAATTCTAAGGACTCCCACGGTACATGTACCAGCGTATCCCATAGAACCTCACCTGTGTTACTTGCATATTCTTTCGTATCTGTTCCCTCAATACTCCCCATTGCCTGTAAGATTAATAAGCTTGTCTGCTTTGTAAGCGTATTCAGACTATCCAGTATGGTACCACCTTTTAGTGATAATGCCATAGCTAATATAGCAATCACAATTGCTTTTCCAATTTCTGTAAAAACACCGACCATATCCCTTCTCAGAAAATGCTTTAATGACATGATTGCCGTACCGACAAAACATACCAGGAACATCACATCGAATACTTCTCTCTTTAAAAATTCCTGAATATCCGTAATTCTTTCTCCAAACAGATCAGTCAGATTAAAATTAATGGCAAAACTAAAGATTTCACATGTGATATAAGCAATTGTTTTTATCACCGAAAACAGTACATTTGCCAGATCATTTATAATTTTATAACCACTATCTAATATCTTGCATTCTTCTAAATCCAAATAGTAGTTATCTTTTTTTGTAATATTACCGGAAAACTCGCTTGATGGATTTATTCCATCGCTGCTTGCGTGTACTGCCGGCATCGGAAATAAAAATAGCAGTAATAAGAACATGCATATTGATTTTAGAAAATGTTTCTTCATTGAATCCTCCTTTTACTCGTCATCTGTAAACTGGAAATTAGGTCGTCTGAAATAATGAAATGTACAAGCTTTCATTGGAGGGGAATATGTACCTCCTGAAGGAATGTCAGCATTCGTACCACTAGAAACTGAGATACCTACACGACCGGTTTTTCTTGCCTCATAGCCGTAGTATCTTCCTGCACAATGAATAAACGCATGTTGTCCTTTAATTTCCCCAATATAGATACCCACATGATTTACCTTTCCTGCCGGCAGTGTAGCCGGATCATATAAGAATCCAAGATCACCTATTTTTAGTTCACTTTCGCTGATTTCACTGCTGGCATAATATTGAATCGCTGTACCAGCAATCGCAACTCCGGACGGAAGTTTGCCACCGGCTGTAACTCCTTTTCCAAAACACTGAATATATACCCAATCTACAAAGCCGGAGCAATCAAGGGGTCCGGAAGGCTGTCCTTTCATAGAGGATTTTCCTCCCATCATATACGGCCATCCAATAATGGATTCCGCTACTTTTGCTAATTCTTCCCGGCTCACATCTCCTACCGTTATTGGTGGCAGCTCTACATCTCCTATATCCTCAATGGGTTCCATGAACCCATACAGATAAGGCAGATATTTTGCTTCATATAACTGGATAATGCTGTCTATGTATTTTTCATCTATTTTAATATAATCCCGTAATACAGCTTCGTAGTCCTGATTACAAAGTAGCGTTGTTTCATACCGCACATCATCATCTGACTTATCTTCTGCTTTTTTTGTAATAGCTTCTATAACACTTGCAGCATCCGTATAGATCAGGGTAGTTTTCGCAAGATCAATATACCCCAGTATTTCATCACATGCTTTATACGTTACAGTCTCTTCCAGTTCCCAGTGGTCTTGCATAACTCCATCATCATCCGGAGATCTATGATTCTCATACTTTTGTTCTAATAAATCACAAAATTGTAAAGAGGTAAGAAGGGGATTATAGTTTTTAAGACTTTTCTCCCCATTTTCATCTGCATCCATAGCATCTACGAGCATTACAATGTCCCAGGGAACACCTAATTCACTACCAACATATTGATAGGTTGCTGCTTCCTCTTCCGTTGCTATGATAGGAATAGGCTCACTCCCCTTTTTTACAATTCCAAAAAGTAATAGTACAAAAAAACCACTACAATTCATAACGACTAACAACAGCAAAATAATCTTTACCTTTTTTCCCATCCTTATACTTCCACTTTCTCACGTTCAAACAGATTGATTTCTGTATCTTCATACATGACCGGATCACATTTTTCTTTTTTATACCAATCCATTTTTATAACTTGATCGAGTCCTTCTAATGAATCATCTTCCTCCTGCTCATTTAAATTATCTGGTTCTGCAGACTGTTCATCTGGATCCTCTTCCTCTATATCATCAGTAGTCGGAGTAGTTGAAAATACTTCTATTAAATCTGAAAATACTGCATTGAATTTCAACTTACCAACATGACCATCCAGATCTCTGAATAGACATTCTGCATTCTCTAACTCTTTCAACTTCTGCTTATTAGCTTCTGTCGCTTCTAGTCCAAGATAGATACACATTCTTTCTGCTTCACTGTCGTTATCTGTATGAAAACAGAATTTATAAGAAATAGTATTCTTAATAGCTTCCGATGGAAGATCTAATACGGAATGTCCATTAAAGATACAGCCTGTAAAAAGGGAACGTCCCATCCTGGATAAGAAATCATACAGATCTGCACCTTCAGCAGTTTTTCCCAAAGCCCAGGATTCATCAAACAATAAACACTTAAACGTATTTCTTTTTATAAGTGCCCAGCTCTTAGCAAAGTGGGAAATTACCATCATCAGCACTATTGATAAGTTTTCTTCTGTCGTATAATCATCTTTTTTCTTATCCGGACTAGGTAACTTTAATTTCTGAATTTGTAAGATATTCAGACGGTTACTTAAATTAATTGCTTTTTCGCTGCCATCACCAATCAAAAGATGTGCCATTCCTGATTCCTTACGCAATTCTATATTCCTTGCTAATTGCTTTGCTACCTTATGTAATTCATCTTTTGGATCAAAGCCTTTCAGTATCTCAATTACTTTCGTCATGGATGGAACGAAGGACTTTTTCTTTGATTCAATTCTCATTATCCTGGATACTTCAAGCAGTGCTGTATATTCATCTGAATTAGGATTGATTTTAAGTAATTCTGCAATCACATTCTGCATCAGAGAATTGGCAGCACTTAAATCTCCTTTATAGATATTGTAAGGATCTAACTTACCTCTGTTTTCCTCTTTATCAGACAGTGATACCGTGGTAATCATTCCCTTTAAAAGAGTAAAATCCTTTTCCCAATGGGAACGCTCTGCCTTTGGATCGAATATAAAGCTGTAGCCACCATATAAAACATTTAATACAGCCAGCAGATTTGCATTAAAGGATTTCCCATATCCCAGATTACCGAAAAACGTAGCGGAAGCTGATTTGTTTCTAAGGCATGCATCTCCCATGTCCAGAAACACCTGTTTTAATTCTGCACCTGTCGTGCCTATAAATGATCCTTTTTTATCGCCAAGCTCATGTACAGCTCCTATCAGACCACTTGATAATGTCATTGGGGTAAGCTTCATCTGATATTCTTTTACAATACAACCTACACTCGGCAGACACTGCATATATAGCTTGAGTTGATCTGTGAAAGATCTTTCTACCGTAAAATTCATATCCTGATATGCATTCTTTATGGTGCTTACCTTTTCTTCCAGTTCCACTTCATTGTCAGCTGCAAGACATATTGTTATAGACGTATCCAAAACCGGATCTCGGAATGACTTCACTTCCATTTCCAAGGCATCTGAATATTCCTTTCCTTCCAGTAGATCTTCAGGTATGTCTGCATTTGCTTCTTCGATATGTTCCATCTGACTGTTGATTTCCCTCTTTTTCCCATCAATCTTACGCAACGATGTACGGTATTCAATGGTTTTAATATGTATACACATTTCAGCCTGGCAATTATATTGCTGCAGCATGTAAATCCATTCCGTTCCTGGGAACTCAACAACATCTGGAATATTGGTTATGGAAAGAAATGATTGATAAGAATTTCTATTATCGTGATCTATCTTTATCCCTCTTCCTATTGGCGATATAACACCAGAAAACAAATTCAGGATGTCACGCCTTAACGGTTTTACAATTGTTTCCTCTCCGACTTTTATTTCTTCACTGTCTGGTTTCCATTCATTCAGGTTCTGATCACCATAAAATAGATTGATCTTTTCATTTAATCCTCTAAATGCCGGACGGCGTAGCAGCCATTGTAGCTCCTCTCCACTAACGTGTTCCATGCTGATTTTTTGGTTCTGCTGAAAGAACCAATTATATGCAAGACGTTCATATTTTCTTAATTTGCTTCCAAGTATATCTTTCTTATCCATATTCATGATTACATTTACTGCATTTATAGGTGATTTTATAAAATACTCATACGCCTCCCGGATATTATTGACCATATCCGATTCTACGTATTGTTGAAGCTTTGTTACCAGGTAAAATGCATAATCATTCACAGATCCGCTTTTTTTGATTGTTTCTTCCAGATATTTTTCTGTCTGATCTGCGTGATTTATTGCAGCTTCATACAAAGGATCTGACTTTTTTAACCTTCTGCGAAGCTTTTCAAAATGAGTTTTATTATTTTGTTCAATTGGTACCATTAATATCTGTAATTCCGACATTACTCCTGCCAAAAATCTTGCAGTCCTATTCAACATGGTCAGTTTTTCCTCATCATCCAGGAAATCATAATCAAATCCCTTCAGCTTATATACCGCCCAACAGCTTCCATTTTCATTAAATATGAGATCATCCTTAAAATATTCAATGGGGCATTTATACATCTTCCCACTTCCTTTCTTCCATTCCTCTGCTGCACTTCCAATCTAAACGCACGGTTTGGCTTTTTACACCAAACCCATGCATTAGAAAATTTTCAAGATATCGCTTTCTTTCCGTTAATAGATACCGTATTATGCCTCCAAAATATTTGATTGGATTTTTTCCATCCAGTTTCATTTTCATAATATAATTTGACATTACAAATGGTATTATTCCATATTTAACCATAAAAGGTATCTTTGCAAATGTCGGTAAAAATCCACTTAATATACGCATGACAAGCATTACATTGGCAAAAGAAAGTACATCATATGGATTTACCGGCACCGGAAGGACAAAATTTTGTATCGAATATATCTTCTTTTCCGTTTTCCAGAATTTTGTATAGGAATATAATTTGATTTTTTTCTGTTCTTCTTTCATCTGCATATCTCCTGTTATTTAAAAATAGCAGTACCAATTTTTTCACCTATCTCTGCTGCTACACTAGGATTTTTAATAATATACAACACTACACCGCCACCTAAGACTGTAATTAGGGAACTTACCCAGCTTCTCTTTAATAACTGTGGCAATAGTGCGCCACACAAGACTGCCAATCCGATCCAAAACATATTTGTAGATACAAGTGTCGAAATATTTTCTCCAATGTTAAGCGCAAATGCATACTGCGGAAAACATACAAACATAAATCCGCTACAGCCTAATACTACCGATAATCTGTAAATCATTTCCTTCTTACTAATTTTCTTTCTCTTTGCAACTACTTCGTTCATTCTTTTCATCTCGAATTCCTCCATCAACTAAATGTTCAAATTTCCTACTCTACTGTTCATTTCTTGAATATAATATTTGTCACCTTCCGGAATCACTATAAAGTTAACTTCCTGCAGATAACTTCCCTCATTTACACTATCCGTTATGCTGTAATTTAAGATACAGATAATCCTATCTTCTCCTTCTTTACGATAACACTTGATACTATTCACTTTTTCAAAGTGATAACGATTAGAAAGGCTTAAAAATTTATTTTTATCAGCATCCTTTGTCAAATAATATTCAATGACGCTCTGATCCTGGGTATAATATGCCGTCAGGAAATTAACCAGGGATTCTATTACTTCTTTCGCTGCATTATCATCTAAGGATGTTCCGTAATAATCTTCCAATTTGTAATCTTCATCCTTCATGAAATCAGATACAAATATTGGTAGATCCTCCACTACATATCCGTTATCAGACATATAAACTGGTATTTTCAGAGTTGTTTCTCTAGTATCAATCTTAGTAACATAGCTCTTACCGCCATTACTGCTCGTCATTACCGGCTTTTCAACTGTTTGTTCGTTCTCTATTGTATCCGCTGCAGTTTCTTCCGTAGTTTCATCTGCAGCATTTTCTTCTGTGCTGCTCTCCTCTAAGCTTGAATATTCTGCTTCCGAAGAATCCTCTGATATGCTCTGAGGTACTACGCTGGTCTGAAGATCAATACTTGCATCTTCTTTCTTTTCTTCCTCAACTTCCCTTGTGTACTGCACTTCTGCTTTCACATATACATCAAACTGAGTCCCTGAATACTGTTCCTTCCGGTAAGCCTGTACATAAATTGCTTTTGCTTTTCCGGATAACTTTGCTATATCAGTCATGTTACTGATTTTTTCTGATACATACGGTTCCAGACGCGCTTTGTAATCCGCTTCTCCTTTCTCTTGATATGTCAAATATTCTTTTGCAAAATTCTGCGCAAAGCCTAATAATTCCTCATTTGAGTCCTTATAATCCTTAAATTCTTCCTTGAAGTTCTGAACATAGGTATGTACTTCTGCAGATGGATCGGGACGTAATACGGTTAATACACCCTTTAGGAAAAAGAAAACTAACATCCCCCAAAAAATTACTCTTAACACTCTCATAAAGGAATTTTTTTTCAGTATGTACCCTTCTGTCTTTTCCTTCTTTACAACTGGCTTTTTCGTAAGCTGCGCTGGCTTTTTTGCTTTCTTTGCTCTTATTGTTTTCTTCTTTTTTATCATTCTTTTTCATCATCTCCCGTCTAAAATGGTAATTCTTCATCGTAATCATAATTTAGATCTAACTCCAAATCTGCATCTGAATAAGCTGCGCTGCTAGAATTTTCTCCTACACCTTCCGAAGAACCATTATTTTGTTTTTCCTTATTAAACTTTTTCTTTTTACCTTTTTCATTGATTTCAACCACTTTATTCTGTGGCTTTTCATATGTAACCGGAGCTTCTGTAAGCATATCTCCCACTTCCACAGAGATATCCTTCAGCATAGTATCATCGTCAAAAAGAAAGGATTGAAATTCTATGGTTTCATTACCAACTTTATATAAGAATCTTCCTTTGATATCCGGTAGTTCCGTTGCATCTGTATTTCCTAATACGATCTCACTGGCTGTACGATCCGCAAAGCGTCCACAAATTCTGACCGGTATATTATTCTTAATTTGTCCTGTAAGCACATTCGCATCCGGACGCTGCACACCAATAAAAAGATTAATACCGGTTGCCCTGGACAATCTGGCCAGAGTAGATAATTTCCCTTCCAACTGCTCACATAAAGCCTTATCCTCTTTTGACATTCCTTTTTTATCCAGCATTTCTGCTATTTCATCTATGAAGACACCTACACGGCATAGATGCTGATTTGTTTTGCGGTTATATTCATCCAGGTTCTTTACTTCCAAATCCCGGAATATCGTTAGCCGGTACTGATTTTCATATACCAGACCACTCAATATCTCTAGTGCTCTTTCTCTTTCTGTAACTACTTCACCATATTTTTCATACCTTTTGCCAAACTCAACACCGCCTTTAAAATCAATCATATAGAGCCGGCACCCTTGGTAAATCATCTGCCACAGCAGCTCTCTTAAAATTACCGATTTTCCTGATCCGGTCTCACCGGCAATCAGCACATGCGGAGTGCGGTTCAAATTAAAGGTCACTTTTTCTATCGCGCCCACCCCTACTATCATCACTGCACTTTTCTGGATATTACTGTCATTCCATTCAATCATTTCCGGTATCTTACATTCATTTGGTACTGTCGTTAGTTTTATGATCTTCTTATTTTCTCCATACTCTATCCGCATGATATTACAATCAAGTGCCTGTTCCAGACGTTCCCTGTTACTTTTCCAGTCATTGATGGGTATATTGGATTTAAATACATAAAGTAGTTTTTTCCCATTCTTATGCACTCCGCACAAATATGGATACTTATTATCCCTGCCCTTAAAGCCAATATCCTGAAAGCATTTTTTCATTTTATCTTTTGCTTTATCCTCTGCGCTGCCTACAAATAGCAAATAAGTAAAAGGTAATGCCATAAAACCAATAGAAATGAATTTAATCTCCTGCTCCGTTAATTTATTTTTAGAGATTGGATCTATTAGAAAAAAACCTAAAACTGCTATGACTAAAACAACTAAAAATCCAATTAAGACCTTTTTATTTTTTAGTTTTTTGATTCCGCAAAAAAAGCTTCCGAAAATTACTTTGATACATGTAAAAAAACCTTTGAACACTTCCGTAAGTATTCCTTCCACTTCTTTTTCCAAATTATCTGCCATCCGTTTCTTCCTCCCTTCTTCTTTTTACTACCAGTTTCCGGTTAAAAAGATATCTTTTTGTTGTTGAAAAGCGCACATGTCTCAATTTTTCTTTCACCAGTGCGTTTGCCTGTTCTATAGGCATTTCTTTTTTTGCTTCATTTCTTGTGGTGATTGCAAAACTTCTTCTTAGATCATGACATTCAAATCCTAGATTATCCGCTATTTCTCTCATGTATGCTTCTGTGTAAAATAACTTCCCTTTATGTTCTTTTACATATTCCTGTAACTTCTCATACAGGTATTCATCCCTCTGACATTCGATAATCCCATTTGATTCTCCTTTCCCATGAGTGACTTTTACTGTTATGATTCCATTTTCAAAAGATAAATCCGTGTCCTTTACAAAAGACAACTCATTGATTCTTAGGCCGGATATCAGTGCAAGGCGATACGCATATTTTAATTTTGGATTTTCAATCTGATTGATTTTTCTTTTTACGGTATCCAGATAAATCACCTTTTTTTGCTTTTTACTAAAGTTTCTTTTTTTCTCACTGATTTCCTTAAACCTACTTTCACTAGGTACCTTAAAGTGAGGATTCATTTCTTTTAGTCTTAAAAATCCATTTTTTGCAGCACTGAATTCATTTTTTGTTTTCATGACTTCTTTCATTCTTGTCAGCAAAAACTCCGGATCAATTTCTGACAAATCATTGAACTGCAAAGGCTCTAAAATTTTAACAACGGCTGAATAATATGTTTTACTTGAATTTTTGCTGATACCGCAGCCATTCAGATACTCCTTAAACGCCTCTAAAATGTCATATTTCAATTATTTTCCTTTTTCTCCTTGTTCTCATTTTCTTTCTGTTCTTTTTGCATTTCTTCCCAGGCTTTTTTTGAATTTTCTTCAATCATCTCGTTTAGGTCCTTATCGAGTATTACTTTTGCCACTTTCATTCCTCCTAATTGTTTGGATAAAAAGTATAAATAAATCCAAACTTTTCAGCGTTCTTTTTATACCAGCCATCAATTACTGCGAGCTGCTTTTTCCGGTTTTCCTGCCTGAACTCCTCATAAGATTTCCACTTACGCTTTGCAACATCTTTTGAGATCTCATACATCTGTGCCTGAAGGTTCTTAGAATCCTTCTCATAGTTCTTACTAAAGCCGGATGGATCTGCTTTTTCTGTTACTTTCATGGAATATATCCCTTCTTTTGCAGAGGCTCGCATTTCTTTCATGCCGGCAGACAGCATTCGGATATCTGCATCAGAAAATGTTCCACCGTATACATCCGGATGGTTATGCGTTACTACCTTTCCCTCCATATACCTTCTCGTATCTGCATCTACCGAAACCGAGTGTTCATCACCCTGAAATGCTCTGGTCACATAACCATGATCATCCAGCACCTGCAGCTGCTCCTTTGTATAACTCATTTTTTTAGATTCAATGAAGTTTAGTGTCTTTTCAGGATTCGTGAATCTGCTTCCCTTATCCATTGGATTCATATCTGCTACAATCAGTGGCTCTATTACTCCCTCTGCTTTAGCGTTTCCAATCGCTTGTATCGTTTCCACCCCGAATGATGATCCTCTACCACCCATTTGTCTTAACCTCCGAAAATTTCTCCTGAAATGTTTTGATCCTGACAATATTTCCCTTACATTCTTTTGGTATGTCACCATAAAAAATGATTGTGGTTGGTTGTAATACCTCCAGCATCTTCCAGTAACCATCTAAAAACAATTTGTAAGCCTGTTTTGACCCCATTACGCCAACACTGCTTACTGCAACGGTACTTTCCCTGGGTTCACCATCAAAACACCATTTAAAACTTGTTTTATCGCTCCAGGATATGGTTGGAATGATATTCACACCATAATTCTGTAAATATGCTGCTATCCAGTGCTTCCGATAGTGGTTATAGATCTGTAATGCCATTGGATAATCTGTGTAGGTGCTGTAGTCAGGACTCAATACACATCTGAACTTAGAAAGCATTTCTGTGTACCTGTTAATCTCTGTCCATAACCTTTGAAACTGGTAATCATCAATAAAAAAATGAACTCCTTTCTGTTCTTTATTCCTGGTACTCTTTGCATAATTAAAACCAATGAATTCACATGCTTCATAATCTGCCGGATGAATCACCGGTATATTAAATTCTCCACTTCCCCTAAATACACATTTCTCAACATTTTCATAGTTTCTCTTTTGTCTGTAATTTCTCATTTTCCTGTCATTCCTTTTAAAAGACTATACTAGGAGATTTTTAATTCTAAAAATCTCCTATAGGTACCTGACATAGTCTCCGTTACACTACGGCTATATCAGGTACATGAATGAAAGTGTTATATATACTCGCCTCCCATTCGCTCCTATATATCCCCCTTCCATTCATGCTATATTTCCTTAAGGAAATATAGCCTATTATCGTGGTTGGTATAAAATCTTATTTCTATATGTATTTATCAGGGTTTAAGCCTGGGTAAGAATCACATATTATTCTTATTGTTCTCCCCCTATGCTTTTTCTTGATTTTTGGTTACTTCTGCAGGATAACCTTTCCCATCTCCAAGCGTTCCTAATGTAATTTTTTGGCATTGGTTTATTCCCAAATACAAGCTTGAATCTTCTTTACAAAGTTTTTCCGGATCAAATAGTTGTTCCAGGTTGTTCGGATTTACCTTCATACTCTCATTCCTCCCTCATAAGCTTTTTCAGTTGCTCATACACGGCTATCTCAATACGAACTTTACGTATATATGTCTTTGTATCTGTGTCATAGACTTTCCGAGTTAACTTATCAGCGTCTGCATCAATCCAATGAAGCATTTTCCATGCACGAAGCTTCCTGGCAGCAAGTTCGTAATTATTCTGCTTTAGTAACCTTTCAAGATCAGTTTTTTTGATAACATAAAAACCTTTTTGTTTCTCACAGTTAGTTTTTTCCAGATATCTGCAGATCCCAACGAACTCCTTTCCCATTAGTTCAAGCAAAAATTAACCCTCCTTTGCCTCCTCAGATCCTCCCCAAAGTTCGACTAACACGCGATTCACGTAATAGATTCTTAGATCATCACTGTTAAAAACGCAGTTCAATTTATGTCTTGCTTTCAGGAACTTAAATTTTGCACAATATTCAATAAATGTTTTTACATCCATCTCAATCGCGGAACTGATAATTTTTTCAAATGTGTTTTTTTCAATCTTGCAATACTGTTCTGAATATTTTGAAGCTCTGGTGTACTTTATAAAAGCATCCTCTGTTACTGCCGCCTTAATAACCTTTTTGATTGCCCGTGCAATCAAAATTAGTTCATCCGGACTTTCTTTTTTATCATCAATGGACACCGTATCACTCTCATTTTTTTCTTCGAGATTACTTATCCTCTTTTTCAGATTCAGGATCTCATTGTCCTTTTTTATAATTTCTGTATTTTTTTCTTCAATCATATCCAGAAGCTTATTGCATTTTAGCTTTAGTAGCTGGATTTCCTTTTCTTCCTCTATGGCTGTTACATCCATCTGTTTTCTTTTCCTCCAGTCTTAAAATTTTTTGATTTTATCTGCTGATTACTGCAATTAGAAAGTGCAAGAAGCCAGCTTTTATTTTTTTAACTTATACAATTGCCTTTAAATCTTCCTGAATTACAAATTTTTTTCTGTTACCATACCTACTCATTTCATTAATGGGAGTTTTCATTTACTTTATCTTTAAACGCCTGTCCCGGAACAAATTTAGGTACTTTACAGGCTTCTGTTTTATAACTTTTACCGCTGCCAAATGCTCGCTGCGTTCTTGCTGCCCTGATTTTACTTTTAAAACTTCCAAATCCAATTAATTGTACGGTACCACCGCCTGCTACTTCTTCCTGGATCGCTTCCAAAGTGACCGCCAAAAATTCTTCAATTTTCTTTTGTGGCATTTCAATACGTTCCGATACCTTTTTCACTAATTCTTTTTTGTTCATACTTCTTATCTCCTTTTTTTGTAATTTGGTTGTTCGTTATCTGTTACGCTTAAAGAGGCTAAACTTCCTTCTTCCAGTTTCTTCAGGTAAATATTCCTGAAGCAGTTCTTCTAATTCCTCACCAGGCATCAAAGGATCTTCTATGTATTCGATAAAAAATATCTTTTCTAGCTGCCCCATTCCCTCCAGTACGTTCTCTTTTATGCTTTCCGGAGTAAATGTAAAAATAAAAGAATATTTTTGTAATTCATCCATATCAGTCTCTTCAAATATTTCTGTTAGATGGTGAAATTCCCACGGCTTCCCTCCTGATACAATGAATTTCTGATCACACCTTTGAAATAGATCGACATCGAACTCAGAATAAACTCCCATATCCAGGATGATGAAATCATAGAGTTTTTGATCTAGTATTTCATCCAGCTCTGCCGGATCAGCGTCCATATAATATTCTGCGCTGCCGATTATGTACTTTTTCCCATCTATCACTGGATTGTACATTTCTCTTAGTTTTTCAAATGCTCCGCTATCGTTCATTTCCAGTATTGCAACCTGGTATCCTTGTCCGGCCAGATAGTTGCCAATTGAAAAAGATAAATGAGTGACTCCGGCTCTATGCTCTGCGCCGGTTAGTCCGATAAGAATATTTTTACATTCTTCATCCTCATTTACCTTTTCGGTTTCTTCGTTTTTAAATTTTTTCATGTGCTTTCCTCCATCTCTAATTGAAATATCCTTTTTGATGGCAGAAGATAATGATATATTTAGTATGATTTGTCAAGTGTTTTTTTCATTTTCTGAGAAAAGTTTTTTGTTTCCTTTGTTTGGTAGTTTTTTACAAGTATTAAAAAAAATAACGCAGTCTCATTTTTCAATGAAACTACGTTATTTTTTTAATATATTTTATATTATGTTATTCAGAATACTAATTAAATAGAGCAAATACCGATGCTTGTTTTGACCCTTTAACTTCCGTACAATTGGCACCATCTCGCACAAACATTTCTTCTTTGTAATAAACTGGTGAATTTCTACACAACACTTCAATCATCAAAACAGTTCTATTGCTATAAGTAATAGGCGTTATATTTTTTGTTACTTGAACCTTTAAATCATCAGGCAATTCTGATTGAGAAATTTTAGATGTAATATATGATATGTATTCATCTAAAGTCACCTCCTTGAGCTTTGCTTCTCTTTCCAAACCGACTATTCCAAAATCATAGTATCGTGGGACTTTTCCAATTCCATCTAGTTTCTCTACTCTTAGAGTATCCTTTTCATTATCAGTTACACCAATAAACAAATAGCCTTTCCTTCCTTTCCCCAAGTTTGCTAAGGCTGCTATATTTTTAATAATTTTATCTTCAAAAGTTTTATCACTTATTTTACGTTTAGAATCTCCTAAATCATATAGTCCTTGTTTAAAATCATAAACTGCACTTTCTACCTTCGACTTCATTAAATAATTTTGAAAATCAATTAGATATGTTGTTGGACTTCTAAACGTATTTTCTGATTTTATGAAGTAATTCTGTATTAATCCTATAGTCAAATTAATATTTTTAGTTCTTCCACTTGTTGTATTAGAATTACTAGTACGAGGAATTTTAGAATGCAAATCTGTAACAGCTATTTTAATATTATTATTATCAAAAGGTTCTTTATTTTGTTTTATTATTAATTCATAGAAGGCCATAAAAAGTGTATAAAATGCCTCTTTAACTGGATTACTTCCGGCATGCGGGTTTAATACATTTTTTAATCGTTCACCATTAAGACCATAATCGCAAAAATTAAAGATATGAGAAAAAACTATTTTTACATCATTTTTAATATTATCTCTACCCATTGCATTAATTTTTATTTCTAAATCATTTGACTTATCGGTTTCACCAGTTCCATAAAAATTATTAAATTCTATCTTACTTGCTGCAAATGGTTGACCCATAATAATAGATAGTAGAATGTCCGCCACAAATTGCTCATCTTCACTATCTCTCACATTAGGTGCTGTTAAAACACCATGTTTACACCAAAATGTTTCATCAGCAATTACACCATATCCAACCGGTGCATTTCTTGAATCTATACTTATTTCAGGCATTTCTGATAAAAGTAATTGATCTTTAGATACATCTCCCCTAATTTCACACGAAACATCTCTAACAAGCATTGAAAATTGACTTATGTTTCCGGCTTGTCTTACTTCCTGAGGAGAAAGATGTTTTCCATTTGCATTTATTCTTCTGAACGTCTCATTAATATCTTCTGAATTCTTAGATTCAAAAATAGTAACCGGAAATTGATACGAAATAAATTCTGCAACTTCCTCTTGTGAAATATTGTTTACTTCTTTTTTGATTTCAAATATATTTTTATCAGCTATCGTCTTTGCAAATGTATAATCTTTGACACTAAAATACTCTTCTTCTTTTGCTATAATAGGAAATTGATTTTCGATAAATGAAAAAATAGCATTTAATCTTTGCATACCATCAATTATCTCATATTTACCATTATCGATTTCAGCTAACAAAATTAATGGGACAGGATATTTTTTCATAATAGAATCTATTAGACTTTGTTTTTCCTTTACCGTCCAAACTAATTTTCTTTGGTATTGTCTATTAACATATAATGCATTTTTACGATATAATTCGTATGCTTCCATAATTGACATTCCTCTTGGTGATTGTATCATTTTAACTCCCCCTTAATTAATATTATTTACAAATTATACCTTTAAAAAGTGTAGATTACAAGAATTTGAGATTCCGTTTTAACTATTTCAGATAATTTTGAATCGCATTTTTTGTCATGCTGAGCATTTTTTATTAATTATATATGTATCTTTAATATGACCCTTCAAAAGAAAATTCTAGATATATGTTTTCCCGTCCATTTTAACGCTTTTTTCCAATGGACATCTTTTATAATTAATATTAGTTTTTTGATCTTGTATCTTTTTAATAACCTTTGTTAGATCGAGTTGATTATTTTCTTCGTATTCCTTTAACAAATAAGAAAACATAAATGTTGATATAACATGTCTTTTATTTTCTGTATCATGAAACTGAATTCTCTTATCTATAAATAAGTACATCACTTTCAAAGTCTCAACATTTTCAGCTATGTTAGTTCTATATTCGAAAATTTTATCGTAATTAATCTTATCTAGTTCTAAATAATATTTATGCTTATTAAGTTGTGTCCTGTAAACTTCGTTGACTGCTCTTTCTATTTTCACATAATCATCCGTAAATGCATAAACATTTTCTTTCCATTTGCATTCTATAATCAACAAACAATTGTGTGCTTTATCATATAATGCAACATCTATATCGCTTTGCAAATTTTTACCCATAAATTTTTTATTAGGTACAGAGTATTGGTGATTATTGCCAAATATAATGTTTTCATATTTATCAACACTATTAATAATATAGTCTACTATAGATTGCGCTATTGTTTCCTCATGCTTTGGAAAATTGATATTTTTATGGTAATGTCCATTTACAATCGAGAATTGAAAATCATTTAACATAAACGACGACGGAATCCATAAGACTTTGTTGTCAAATACTAATAATGGAAATTCGCAAAAACCTCCTTTTTCTACATTTATGTCCATTGACCAATAATCAATATATCTACTCAGTGTTTCCTCATTTATGCCTATTTGTGCTGCACTTTTAATTAAGTGTTCTTTGGTATATACACAATAATTAACATTTTTATTCTTTATAAAAGGCGGTACAAGAGATGACAGCATAAAATTGAGCATACTTATTCTGCTTATATAGTAGAAGAAAGCTATCAATCTAACTAGTTCATTTTTATCACTGATTATTGAACTTTCAACCTGTTCTGCAATTTTATTTACATCAATTGACACTCGATTTTTGCATATTCGAAATAATTTTGCATCTATATTTTTAACCATTAAATCAGTTCTATAAATATATTCTAATATTCTTTCAGGATATTTAACCAGTTTCTCAGGATCAAATTTTTCATGCAAATACAAGTCCACTTTAGCAACTTTACTACATTCTTTTTCATTTTGTAACGCGTCATCCAACCCATAATAATAAAGTAATTCTTTATTGTACTCTTCACTTATCTCGGGAAAATGAAACTCAAAAGTATTCTTTTGTATTTCATGTAATTTTACTTTCGCTACACTTCTCTGAATTCCAATATGTTTTCCATTTTTATATCCTTGATATAATTTTTGTATTGTGTCACAACATGATTCTCCAAAGCCATCTTCGTCATAATCAAATTGACATTCCTCAAATTGAATCTGTTTTTGCCTTTTTAACATTTCATGAATAAACCAATATATTGCCTCACGTAACGGATTCACAGTAATTAACAATTCCATTGCATCAAATCCCATTTCTACCGAAGCATCACGCATCATTTTAAACTGGTTCTCTAATACTGTTATAGGATATGCAATCATATTTTTAAAATTGTTTTCACAAATTATAAAAAGTTTATCTAAACTTTCTTTTGTATTTTGTAAAATAATATTTTCTATTTGTTTTCTTACTAAATATTCTTCATCCTTATTCATTTTCCCCTCCTATACTTAATTTCTGTGTCGTCAGTGCCAATTAAATCTGGAAATATGATTACTGCATCACTAAACACTCACTCCCTCTTTATATTTTTCTATCTACAACTTCCTGCTGATATAAGATTAAACTAATAGTTGCAAAAGCTCCACCGAGACATAGTCATAGGCAGAGCTTTTCATAAATCTATTAAATTCTATTATGAATAAACCTTTTCGAGCGTGTTTTCCCCTATCACATTTATCGAATTTTATTTTACTAACTAACAACAACTTTATCTGACAAATACATATATGATTGTGGTGCTACCTTTACACCAATTTCTTCCAATGATCTAGGGTTGTCATATTTCATAACCTCACCGAGTTTATATGCCGCAGCCGTCTTTCTGTCTCTATAATATTGATCATAGAACCTCTTTGTTATTCCGGATTGTTCCTTTGTAATTTTCCAAAGTTCCTTTTTATCCATTTCAAGTACATCTAAAACTTCTACCTCGCCTACAATTTGCTTTATAGGAAAAGTTGAATAAATAACAATTTTATCTATTTTTCGCTTGCATATTTTTTTTCTGTATTCATATACTTTTTCTCCACGTAAAATATTTTCTACATGTTCTGGATTAATTGATAATAACATTTTGCACATTCGTATCACCCATTTCTAATATTCTAATAAATTCTTTCTTTGAATAATCTATTTTATAAGGATGTGCTGGAAAAAGACCATTTATGCTTAATGTTTTATGGTTTACATTGTGTCCTCTTCCAAAAAATCCATTATAAACCATCTCTATCATTACTACATTTCTATTATTATTATAAATATCTATTAATTCTTCATTTGAAAAAACTGTCTTATTACCTGCAAGTTTTATATAATCATTAATTGTTACATTACAGCTATTGCTACCTTTAATTTTAACAATCTTAGTTATTGTGGCAAACGACGTTATTACTGATTTATATGTAGCACCCGTACTGCCTTCATATTTACGGTATATTCCTACCGGTTCTCCAACTTCATAATGCATCATAGACCAAGGAGTTCCAATATAAATTTTTGTTATACCATTACCTGCTGTAATCTCTTCAATTTCCTTATTATTACCCATAAGTTCTGAATACGGAAATAATCTATCATGAAAAGTTTCGATAATAGGAATAACTCCCGCTTTATTAAAATTAGGTTCAAGAAAAGGAAATGCTTTATAAGCATCAGTATAATCTATATTTTTTCTGCTCTTCAGATATACACTTTCGCCTCTATCATTTTTACCAATACAGCAAAATCCAAACTTTTCAAATAAATTAATTAATACTTCATGCTTTTCAAATACTGTAACATAAATTTCCTCAACTTGTTTTTCTTGCCATTTCCATAATGCAACACCCAAGGCTCCTTCGCCAAGCCTTATTCCTCTTTGTCTTTCAGAAAGCCTTAGAGTCCCGATTTTAACCCTTTTAACAGCCGGTAATTTTTGGTCAACTAATTCAATTATTTCATTCTCGTCCTTCAGATATAAAAAAGCTCCAATGCCCTCTTCGTCATTATATACTAAGGTTTCTTCTCCTTCTTTACTTTTTCTTTTAAACCAATCAACAAATTCTGGATAGTCACTCTTAAGTGAATCAAAAAAAGAGTCCTCTAAGTTAACATCCTGAAATTTTTTCCACTGAAATTTTCCCCTCATACACTGCCTCCTTATATATTTTTAATGATAAAATCAATAGCTTTTTCTAAATCTTTTGAACCTGAACTTATAAAAATTGGCACATTTAAGAATTCTGCCACTTCTAATGCATACTGCTTTTCTTCGTTTTGAAAAGAATCAATATCCCCTATATCAATTTCTATTCCGTCTCTACACTTTCTACGATCTGCAATAATTTCTGCATCTTCCGTTAATAACAAAATCGCCTTAGGTGCTATCTGAGTAAATGTACTAAATTCAATACGTTCAATTTCACCATTTTTATTAAGTAGACAAAAATGTCCGTCTAATACAAATTTATTATTTTTGCTTTCTTTCCTCCTTAGTTCTTCAATCAAAATCTGTTGATTGTCCGAAATATTACTAGCTAATTTACTTGATTCAAAACTACACTTTTTATAATCTGATATTAATGAACTTGCAGTATAAGCTTCAATATTACATTTTCTTTTTATTTCCTCTGTAAAATATGACTTTCCAACTCCATGTATACCACTAATAAAAATCAAAAAAATCCCCCCCTTATATTTTATAGAACATTTGTTCTTCTGTCAAATATATTCTAGACACTGGGATGACCGCGATACTTTGTTCCCAACGCTTTTTTAATTATACTCTTTGTTAATTTTTTTTTCTACAATAATTAAAAATGCCTAAAAACTTTTCCAATAATAAATTCATTGGAATATTATATCTGATATTAATTTTTTGAATTGTTTAGCTGATTCGAGCACATACCTACACATTTAGACAACCAAATGGATCTGGTTTTACATGCTAGACTATAAAGTAAAGAGATGATGAAACTTGTCTTTTTGAATTGTTCCCTTCATCTCGCATTACATAGATAGCATGTAAAAATTTAAAAATCAAGGGCAGCTTTAGCTGTTCATATACCCTTGATTTTTAAATAGGAGTCATGAACGCATAGCCTACAGGAAGCTTTCGATGAATACCGTAAGGAAAGGTAATATCTATGATATAGAGTAAATATAATATAAAGAATAGATATAATAGAATTTCAAAAACACTTCTAACTCCCAATATATGCACCTTTCAGGGCTTATCCACAAGTACAAAACTTGAATATATTCTCTCTAATATGTAATAAATTTTGAATAGCTCTACTTTTTTCAGGAACATAATTTGAATGGAATATTTTTCCATGTTATGAATTTTGAATACTTTTTCTCTTTTTGCACAAAAAAATAAGACCCTCTAGGTCTTTGATCTAAGAATTTCATTTTCATTTTTCGTTTTCATATTTTTGAATGACTTATTTCAACGTGAAATAGACCAGCCTTCACTGATCTGTTAACATTCTATTCCTAATTCCTTACGTAATAATTTATGTACGAATGCCGGCGATATATTCCGGTTCCATTTATATTTATTGCTTTGTCTTTCATTCCTGCAGTAAAGGCTCTTTTCAAAAGCTTTAGAGAAGCATTCCTGAAGCCGGCTGCCATAATCTTTGTAATATTGTGCAACCAATGATACCGTATCTGTGAATGTCTCTGGCGCATTTTTTACTCTGTTTCTTCTCAAAACTGTCTTTGCTATTCCCTGGGAGAATAGTTTTTTATCTGTTGGTGCATTTGCTTTATAAACTTTCTTGCGTGGTGTAATCCAATATTTATTATCTCGAATTCCGATCAGGAAGAACTTCTTCAGGTTCTTCAGATAATTTTGGATTGCACGTTTTGTCACACAGAGCATTTTTGTAAATATGCTATAAAGATTTTTTACACTGATACAATACCTTCCTTTATTAGCTCCGCTTACCTTAATCATATGCATGGCCAGAAGCTTCTCGTTGGCTTTTAAGGCATAAAAATCATGCGAATGGAATAAGTCATGCCCTGTACTGATATAGCTCTCAGAATTGGCTTCTACGTTACTAAAATCATTATCTAGGATCAATACGTCCCAATCATAATAGCTGCCCTTTTGTGCCATGATAATATTCTTTTCCTGTAGACCTTTTAGGGCATCGTAAAAAGCCTGGTAAGATACATCTATGGCTGCACATACATCACGGTAATAGATACCCATTACATTTCCTCTGTCAAATTGGTAATGAGATATGTATAATAATAGATTAAGTTCGGTACTCGTTACATGTGATGCTATTAATTTGTCCAGTACTTTACTCTTCAGCTTTTGCATGTCCCCACATCCTCACATTAACATATTTAAAAGGAGAGATCCTTTGAATCTCAAAAGCCTCTCCTTTTTCCTTACTTATTCCCTACTCTTTCAATTAAGTTGATTAGGTTCAAAGCAAAGTTTTCTTCACTTGTCAATGTTGTCTGTAGTGGGTCACTTTCTCTGATCCTTAGAGTTCTTCTAATTTCCTTTGGTATTACCACACGTCCCAGATCATCTATTCTTCTTACGATTCCTGTTGCCTTCATAATTAAAAACCTCCAATTTACAATTATAGTATTTTTTGTCTTTGATACTATTATTTGTAAATTAGAGGTTTGTATGCGTTCAAATGTTGTTATTTTTATTTACGGGCTAATCGGATGACATTCCATGAAGCTTTATGCAGCATGGTCGTCAGTATACCATCATCAAGAACCGAATCATTACTTATTACCGGTGCCACCGCTTGTTTTGCAGCATTATTGGTTGTTTTCAGATTATCTTCTTTCAAAACAATATGTTCCACCAGTTGATAGCCTTCAAAACTCTTCACATTACATTCCAATCGAATGCCATCCTCCAGATCTCTATTTACCGCAAAAATGGTTACTTCCTCATTCTCTTTGTTGTATACTGCCACTGCATCAACATCCTCCACGTCCGTGAAGTCTTTCGTGTCATGTTTGCTTGATGATATAACCGGCTGTAATGCGATCCCACGTCCGTATATCGATGCATGCATATACGGATAGAAAATCGTCTGTTTCCATGCACAACCATCTGTTTCCGTCATGATCGGAGCAATCACATTGACCAGTTGGGCAAGACATGCCATCTTCAAACGGTCTGCGTGTTTCATAAAAGTAATCAGCATTAATCCAACTAACAAAGCATCTTCAAAGTTATATAAGTCTTCCAATAGATGGGGAGCTTTCTGCCATGGTCTGTTCTGCATGATATCATTGTCCTCTTCGTTGGAATGGAACCACACATTCCATTCATCAAAGCTCAGGTTAATATCTTTTTTCCCACGTTTTTTTGCTTTTACAAAATCACAGGTAGAAATAACTGTCTTGATGAAGCGATCCATCTCCATCGACTGTGCCAGGAAATTTGCACTGTCGTTATCCCTGTTTCCAAAATATTGGTGAAGAGAGATATAATCTACCTGGTCATATGTATGCTCCAGTGTAGTTGCTTCCCATTGCGGAAATGTCTCCATCTGTGAATTTGAACTGCCGCAGGAAACTAACTCTATGGATGGATCAATTAATTTCATTGCCTTAGCTGTCTCATATGCAATACGTCCATATTCCTCCATACGCTTGGACCCGAGCTGCCATGGCCCATCCATTTCATTGCCAAGACACCACGTCTTAATGTTATGTGGTTCTTTTACTCCGTGCCTGATTCTGAGATCACTGTACTTTGTACCGGATGGATGATTACAGTATTCCAATAAATTGCAGGCATCTGCAACCCCCCTTGTTCCAAGGTTTACTGCCATCATGATATCCGTATCTGCTGCTTTTGCCCATTTTGAAAATTCATTTAACCCCACTTCATTTGTTTCAAGGCTCCGCCATGCCAATTCGAGACGAACCGGTCTGTCTTCCACCGGACCAACACCGTCTTCCCAGAAATAATTGGATACAAAGTTTCCACCAGGGTAACGAACGATCGGCACACGAAGTTCGCGTACCAGATCCAGCACATCTTCGCGGAATCCATCTTTATTTGCAGTGATATGTCCCGGCTGATAGATACCTTCATATACCGCTCTGCCCAGATGTTCGATAAAAGAACCATAAATTCTCTTATCAATTTCAGATATCTCAAAGTCTTTATCTACTATTAATTTTGCATATTTTTTAGACATTTTAGTCCTCCTGATTTTTCATTAATGTTTTTTTAGTCTTTACCCCTTTACAGCGCCTGCCGTCATACCTTCGATAAAATATTTCTGAAAGCATAGGAAGAGCACGAAGATAGGAATGATCGAAAAGAAGGAACCGACGACCAGCAGACTGTAGTTATCACCATATGGATTTATTAAGGTATTCAATCCCAATGTCAAGGTATACTTATCTGCACTTCTGATAACTAATAACGGCCATAAATAGTTATTCCATGCATTCATACCATTCAGAATTGCCATTGCTGCAAAAGCCGGTTTCATAATAGGAATAATTAACCGAAAAAAAATTCCATATTCTGTAGCACCATCAATTCTGCCAGCCTCCAGCAATGATTTTGGTATGGAAAGAAGATATTGGCGAAAAAAGAATATCGTAGAAGCATGTGCCAGGAACGGTAACACAACGGCTGTATAGCTGTCCATCATCTTCATGGTAGACATCTGTTTATAAAGGGGAAGCATAACTACTTCCAAAGGAATTGATAAAATAATCAAAACAATAATAAACAATAAATTTCTTCCTTTAAATTCATACGCTGCAAATCCATATCCAACAAATGCACTTATGATCAAAGTTCCCAGAACCGTAATCACTGTTAAGATAATACTGTTGTAAAACCAGATCCAATAGTCATGCTTTCCATAAAACAACAATTTATAATTATCCAGACTCATTCTTGGTAAATTGAGTTCCAGATTTAAACCATACTGAAGTAAATCTCCCCCCGGCTTAAAACTTGCTATCAACAGAGCATAAATTGGGAGTATGATCAACACTGCCAAAAAACTAAAAAATACGATCATAGCCATTGAAGAGATTCTGTTTTTTATCTTTTTTGACTTCATACTATTTTTCCTCCTTATCGAAGGTTCCCGTTAATTTGAGCTGTATCAGATTAACAAGCATAACAATGAACAATAATATGATTCCGACCGCACAGGCATAGCCCATCGCTCTTTTCTCAATCCCCTGGCGATACAGGTACCCGACGATGGTAAGACCAATATTATTGGGAGAATTATTCCCTTTAAAAATCATATTACTTTCAATGAACATGGATAATCCTGCATAGATACTAATTGTTAATACATAAACAGTCGTTGGTTTCACAAGTGGAAATGATATTTTCGTAAATTGCTGCCATTTGCTTGCTCCATCAATAGAAGCCGCCTCATATAGTTCTGTCGATATACTTTGCAGTCCTGCTAAAAAGTATAAAATATTTACCCCCGTCCATCTCCAGCAGGCCAATAATAAAAGTGCGAAATAACTTGTATTAGCTCCTTTGAGCCATTTAATTGGTGAACTTCCGAACAGTCCAAGCACCTGATTGGCCAAAGAACTTCCTGTTTCACCAAACATTAGTCGAAAAATAGTACCGGCTACCACAACAGAAGTTAACGCCGGAATAAAATAAATGGATTTAAAAATACCTGGTCTTTTCATAAGTTTGCTATTTAACAAACTTGCAAATAACATGGGAAAAGGAATCAGCAGTACAAGTGTTCCCACCATATATTTAGCGCTATTTGTTATCGCTTTTAAAAATATTTTATCGTTCAATAATCGGGAATAATTTTTGGTTCCGACCCACTCATTTTTTAAAACATCCTGAAAACTCAAAAGCACACCATTTCCAATCGGGGCTGCCCAAAATAAAAGTACAGTTAGTACAAACGGCAAGACAAATACATAAGGAGCTATTTTCTGCGAGTAAAAAATTTTTTTTAACATTTCATGTATACTCCTTTCGGGAACTATCGCGGCATTCTCCAAATACAAGCCAGCTTGTATTTGGCTCGTTGCTCGCGTAAGTAAATAATGGGATGCAGGTAGTTTTCCAGCCTACATCCCACATAGCAGATCACTTTTAGTATAAGCTTTTAATTATCTTGACTCTATTCTTTTTTATTGGAATTCATTTTCCAGTGTTGCCTGTGATTCATCCAATGCTTCTTTTACGTCCATACCATTTTCAAAAATATTATTCAAAGTTACAGTACAGAACTCGTTGTTGATAGAAGGCCATTTTTCACTTGTAAAGGAATCAAGAGCACCAATATTATCTTTAATTACGTTCAACGCATCAAATGGCGGATTCTTGAAGTATTGTACAAATTGATTGTCTGGATTTTCTGTTAACTCTGTCTTGCTCCATACTTCTGTATTTACAGGGTCAAATCCTAACACATTCCAAACTTCTTCGTTAGATTTTTCTGATAATTTAATATATGCCATAACTTCTGCTGCGAGATCAGCATTTGGGCTGGAAGCTATAATTGCTGTTCCTGTTCCGCCGCCACCAATGGAAGCATATTCACCATCTGTTGTATTCCATACTGGTGTAGGAGCAATTGCTACTTTACCCTTTAAATCTGTCATATAATTTACAAAACGTGAAGTTTGCCAGAAAGGCATGATCTGTACTGCATAATCACCTGAATTATAAGCCGGATACGCTTCTTCATTATCTGGCTGACCACCCGGAACGACACTAAATGCCCCTGTATCCTGCATGCCCTTGATGAATTCCAGAACCTCTACCATTTTATCATTATTAATTGCAACATTGCCGTCAGCATCCAGATAATTACCGCCTTTTTGTGCAAGCATTAATTGAATCATCCACTGTGCGGTAGTTTCTACCGTTGCAAATGATTTACCTGTTGCTTCATTATATTTTACACCGGCTGCTTTGAAATCATCCCATGTCTTAATATCTTCATAGTTGATTCCTGCTCCTTCTAATAACTCAGTATTGTAAAATGCAACTGTAGCGCCTACATGAGTAGGAAGTCCATAATTCTTGCCATCTTTAGAGTAAATATCAAGTCTTGATTGAACAATCGTATCTTTATATGGTGCAATCACATCTGACAAATCTCTTAATCCGATATCTCCTACCATGAATGCCGGGAATTTTCCTAATTCGATATCAACAATATCCGGCGCACCTTCGCCTGACTCCAATGCTAAGGAAAGCTTATTATGCATGTCATCATACTGCATATTGCTTAATACTAACTTAACTTTTTTATCCGGATGTTCCTCATTCCATTTTTCTGCCATATCTGTGTAGAACTTCTGATGTAATTCGATAAATGTCCAAACATTCAATGTCGTAACATCATCACCTTCTACCTTCATCTCAGTGGTACCCGCTCCATTAATCTCTCCTGAAGCTTCTGATGTAGCAGCATCCGTTGCAGCTGTGTCTGTCTTTGAACTGCTGCCGCATCCTGCGAGCATGGATGCAGCCATTGCAACACTGATTAATGTTGCCAATACTTTCTTTTTCATCTTATAACCCTCCATTTTACTATTATTTTGCTTTTATCATAAAAACAGGATTCCCTGTTTCTGATACAACTTAAATTATTTCTTTTACCCATACGATCATCTCACCTGTTTTACGGTTACCCCAATTACAATATGGAACTGCCCTGAATTCCACATCTTTCAGAACCATTTCCTGTTTCTTATATAGTTCATTTTCTTTCCAGTCCTGCAAACTGACTTTTCTTCCCCTGCCCCATATCGTCAGAATACCGCCTAACAGCTCCGGTTCATATTTTTCGATCAATTCTTTTGAGGTGTCTACATATATATTGGCCAGATTCTGTCCATTGTCACATTCCTCCAGACAGTATACGAGCGGTCCTTTCATGATAGCCACTTTTCCTATATCTGCTCTCACCTGCGGATTCGCATGCAGGAATTTCGGCGGCATTAAGATATCGATTTTAATTGTTTCATCCGTCCCTACCTCTTCCAATAGTGCATATCCATTCCTGACTGCATATTCAATGGTTGCCTCATTTCGTTTCACTGTAAACTTTTCAGCATATTGTGGGATTCGAAGCGCAATGTTTATTGCCGTGCCTTTCTTCATCTGCGTATTTATTTTAATACCTGATTCAAAAGGAAACTTTGTTTCAACCGTAATTTCCATGTCCTTATTAGAAAAATCTGGTTTTGCACTGCCCCCTACATACATATTTACATATAATGTATCCCGATCTGCTGCATAGATATATTGCCCTAAAGAGGCGAGTGTCCGCGCAATATTCGGCGGACAGCATGCCACCCCGAACCACTTTTGCCTTACCGGTTTTACATGTTCCATTGAAGTATGTGATAAACAATTATCCGGCCATACTTCCAATGGGTTTACGTAGAAAAAACTCTTTCCGTCCATGGCAATTCCGGACAGTACCGTGTTATATAATGCACGTTCTACAGTGTCTATGTAGGAAGCCTCTTTGGTAATCTGAGCCATTCTCAGTCCAAACAGTGCTAATCCGATAGATGCACATGTCTCCGAATAATTCCTGTCATTTGGCAAGTCATAGTCGGTGGTAAATCTTTCTAAAATTCCGGAGCTTCCTATGCTTCCAGTGATGAACATTCTCTTACTCACTATATTGTTCCAAAGATTTTTACATGCCTGCAGTAAACCTTCATCTTGATATTCATAAGCCAGATCTGCCATTGCAGAATACATATAAACGGCTCTTACCGCATGCCCTTCTGCTTTTAACTGTTCACGGACAGGAATCTCTGACTGTGAATATTTTGGTTCGAATTCTCCTGTATTCCAGAAGATCGGTTTGAATTTTTTAGTTTTTTGTTCTTTTATAAAGTAATTCTCCCCAACTCCTCTTATCGTAATAAAATAACTTGCTGTTTCCAAATACTCTTTTTTACCTGTAATTCGGTATAGCTTAACAAGTGCCAGTTCTACTTCCTGATGTCCCGGATATCCATGTATCTGTTCTTCTCCGGGTCCGAATGTCCTGCTGATCAGATCTGCCAATCGGGAAACTATCCTGATAAATTTTTCTTTTCCGGTCGCTTCATAGTAAGCAACAGCTGCTTCTATCATATGACCTGCAGTATACAATTCATGACCTTCCATCAGATTTGTCCATCTGAGTGCAGGTTCTTTGATCGTAAAATACGTATTCAGATATCCGTCTTCTCCTTGCGCTCTTCCAATTAAATCTATCGTCTCATCTGCCAGCTGCTCCAATTCTGCATCCGGAGAAGCCGCTAACGAATACGCAACTGCCTCCAGCCACTTTGCTACATCTGTATCCTGAAATACAGCTCCCTCAAACTCACCAGTCTGCTCATGAGCTGCAATCCTGAAATTCTGAATGCAATGACTTGGCTCTGCATTTTTCACACGATCATTTAATGTGTTCCACTGATAAGGAATAATCTCATCCTTGACCAGTCTGGTATACTTGCTCCAAAAGGCATCTTCAATTTTAATTTTCTGTAATGGAATACTATTTGACTTGTTTTTTTGTAACATATCCAGTACCCTTATCCTTATTTTATATGAAACGTTTAATCATTTTTTCCTAATTTACGCATTTTTTTTACAAAAACAAATGCTTTTTCTTACTTTTCAAAGATTTTTCTGCTCAACTTATCTTATTTAATTAGCTCATTTCTTATTTTATACCATGTTTTTAAACTATATGAAAGTTTATTTAAATCACTTTTTCTATATATTATATTGCTATATCTTTTTATATCTAATATATTCTTTCTTTTTCTTAAAATTACTACTTTGTATATTTTTTTATTTTTTTGAAACGTTTAATATGTGCACTTTGCACAATAAGACGTTTTTATAACTATGAGAAACACGTTTCGCGAGTTTCTCATAGTTATTGCGGCAGTCGCCAAATGCAAACCAGCTTGTATTTGGATCGTTTTTATCATAGAACTTGGCTTCTTCAATCAGCACATATACTTGCAAAACAAAAATTGATGCACAACATAGTTTAGTGAGCAACTGTATGAAGCCGCTGGTACTTAGAGCATGTATTTTATGCTCTTATGTACCACTGCGGCTGAATCCAAGCGGGAGCGTGTTGCGAATGAACTATGCTGTGTGTCAATTTTGTAGTGATGCAAATTGTGCAAATTCACGAATTCAAATATATAAACGAGTTTTTGACACTTGTATCCTATAAATTAAAAAATAAGGACTATTTTTGCTTATTATACGCAAAATAGTCCGCCTTTTATTTCATATATATTTCTTTCCTAAATCATTAGGTTTTTTGAGCAATTGATTCTCTTATTTCCAATTTGCATGGGATCTGATATACAGGTCTGAACTCACTATCTTCGTTTTTTCCCAACATTCCCATAATCACCTCATTTGCGCAATAACCAATATCATGAAGCGGCAGATTGACTGTCGTGAGCGGTGGTTTATAATATCCTGACACTTCCCGGTTATCATAACCCATAACTGAAATGTCTTTTCCAGGCATCATGCCTCTTTCCTCCAGCCTGTCATAAACACCGCCTGCCATAAGATCGTTCATGCAAAAGATTGCCGTAACACCTTTGTCCAGCAGATAATCGGTGTTATCATGCCCGGCTTCGCGGGACCAGTCGCCATAGCAGATCAGGCTGGCATCGCAATAAATCTGCGCTTCCAGCATTGCTTTTTGGTATCCTACAAGACGTGCCTGCATATGAAAACTATCTTGTTTCCCTGTTATAATACCAATTTTTTCATGTCCCATCTGCGTTGCATAACGGATTAGATCATAAGCACCCTGCACGTCATCCACAACAATAGAAGGGACATCCGATCTCCTGCTATAGCCATATGCCATGATTGCCGGAATCTTCATTTGCTGCGGCAGACAATGAATAATTCTCTCATGGGCCGCTACATAGATAATCCCTTCCACCTGTTTGGATAAAAGTTCCTTTACTGCATTTTCCACGACATCAAAATAGTTATCGTTGGCATAATAGGTATCATTATATTTCTTAAACAGACGAAGATTCACCAGTAATATCTGATATCCGTGTTTTTCACAGGAATCAGTAATACCATCAATTATATCCGGTATACTGAATATTGTCATATCCTCTGCTATGACACCGATCGATTCTGTACTCTGTTTTTTCAGGTATTTTGCGACAGAATTTGGGGTATAATGCAGTTCCTCAATCTTATCCAGTACTAATTTCCTTGTTTCAGCCGAAGCTCCCGGCTTATCGTTAATAATATTTGACACTGTCGCCACAGACACTTTACACGCCTTAGCAATTTCCTTTATCGTTACCATTTACACCACCCACATAAGATTCATGATTATTCCGTTTCTAATTTTATTAAACGTTTCACAAAAAATTGATTATCTTTATTAAGACAATTTTTTTGTCATTTGTCAATCTCGAATTTTAGTATAATTATTGGATTTAGCCATATTGACTTATATTTTACACAAATGTATAATTATCAATAGTAATTTATATTTATCTAAAGTTTACAAAGAATAAATTCCACGAAGGGAACCTCGAACGTATGTTGCATATTAAATCATTAGATGCAGGTGTTACTGTTTTTAAAGCTTTAGGTTCTGATATTCGTATAGAAATCATTAAAATACTATTAGAGAATAATGGCATGAATATGAATGAACTGGCAACGCGGCTCAATATAACCAATGGTGCCTTGACCAGTCATATCAAAAAATTGGAAGACGCAGGAATTGTTACTATTTCAAGTGAGTCCAGCGGACATGGTAATCAGAAAAAATGTTCTGTCTATGTCGACAAGATCCTTGTTGACTTCAACTCTGATAAAGATTCCGAAAACGTATATCAGACAGAGCTGAAGATTGGACACTATACCGACTACAGTGTTCATCCGACCTGTGGACTCGCTTCACCTACAGCCCTGATCGGCGAAGTGGATGATACGAGATATTTTGCGCATCCCGATAGATATAATGCTGATATCCTATGGTTCGCAAAAGGATATGTGGAATACATTGTTCCAAATTTTATTCCTTTTTCCCAGAAAATCGACCAGATTACGGTTTCAACCGAATTAAGTTCCGAAGCTCCGGGCATCAATGATATCTGGCCATCCGATATTCATTTTTACCTAAACGATAAATGTATCGGAACTTGGACAAGTCCGGGGGATTTTGGTGATGTAAAAGGAATGTTCACCCCAGAATGGTGGTATCCGAATTGGAATCAATATGGTCTCTTAAAATTATTAGTCATTAATAAAGAAGGTACTTTTATTGATGGTCTACAGATATCGGATGTTTCAATAGAAGATTTTAATCTAGATTATAAAAGTACTATCAAATTCAAATTAGGCGTCCCTGACGATTCCGAACATATTGGTGGTCTGACTATCTTCGGGAAATCTTTTGGTAATTACAACCAGAATATGATTGTCAGAATTCATTACAGTCCAATTCCAAAAGGGAATGATATTCTATAAGTCACCATTTTTTATAAGGGCATTTGTGGGAAGAAACGGCTGCTCTTAATTCCACAAAGCATCCGCAGGCTCCGCAGATTCCTTCCTTTAAATAATTGCAGGTTCTACAGATGAAAAGGCGTTCTTCATAGAGCGCCTTCTCTGATTTTATATCTTCTTCTATATTTTCTATGAGTTTATAGACACTTTTATAATATTTTTCCTGATCAATTTCCTGCAAAAGACATTTTCTGCACATTATTTTTCCCATGGAAATACCTCTCATATCTATTTCATCATAAAATCTTTCTCTCATTCATTAACTCTGAAGCAAATAACACTGCATGCTGGTGCGGTAAATTTAAATCCCCTGTCTGTCATCTCATAGTCTGTAAACATTTCTTCCCTGACTGCTTCCGGATTCTCAAATGTATTATATGCCTGCATATCACCTGTCACAATTGCAGCTTCAATACCAACCGGTGTCTTTTCACTCAATACAACTTCTATTTCCTTGCTTTGCGTTACCGACAGGTTATTGATTGTAATATTTATGGTTCCATTATTACTTACCGATACAGATTCCTGTAAATCAGGAATCTGAAACCCTTCTGTTCCAATCCTATTCACATTATCCAAATAACTCGCAACCAGATCTGCATTCTGGTGGTATTGATACATATGAAACACATGATAAGTCGGTGTCAGAACCATCTGTTCTCCTTCTGTAAGTATCACAGCTTGAAGCACATTGATCATTTGGGCGATATTAGCCATTTTTACTCTGCCACAATGTTTATTGAATATATTTAAAGTTATTCCCGCTATCAAAGCATCCCTCATTGTATTCTGCTGGTATAAAAATCCAGGATTGGTACCCGGTTCTACCTGATACCAGGAACCCCACTCATCTATGATCATCCCAATCTTTTTATCTGCATCGTATTTGTCCATCATGGTACCATGTTTTTGAATGAGTTCCTCAATAAAAAGTGCTTTATATAACGTTTTGTACCACATAGTTTCATCAAAATCCGTAGCACTTACTTTATTTTCCCAGCCTTCCGGATGCACATAATAGTGAACAGACAGACCATCCATCAGTCCATGAAATTCTTTCGGAACATTATCGTGTGCTGTTTTCAGTACTTCTTCTGTCCAATAATAATCATCTACATTTGGTCCACCGCATATTTTGGCAATAGGAGCGTCCTGATGATAATTTCTTACATAAGTCTGATATCTTCTATATTCATTTGCATAATATTGGGGTGTCATATTACCGCCGCATCCCCAGTTCTCATTCCCAACGCCAAAGTAATCAACTTTCCATGGTTTCTCACGCCCGTTTTCTTTACGCAGATCGGCCATTGGAGATATCCCTTCAAAAGTCATGTACTCTACCCATTCAGACATCTCCTGAACCGTACCGCTCCCCACATTTCCATTTACATATGTCTTACATCCAAGCTGCTCGCATAATTCAAAAAATTCATGTGTTCCGAAACTATTGTCTTCTATCACTCCGCCCCAATGTGTATTTACCATTTTCTTACGTTTTTCTTTTGGTCCAATCCCATCTTTCCAATGATATTCATCCGCAAAGCACCCGCCCGGCCAGCGAAGTACCGGAATCTGCATTTTTTTTAATGCTTCTACGACGTCTGTTCTCATACCGTTCTTATTCGGAATAGAAGAGTCTTCACCCACGTAAATTCCTTCATAGATACATCTTCCCAGATGTTCTGCAAAATGTCCGTATATTTCGGGATTAATATGACCTTTCTTTTCATTTTCATGAATATATAACTTTACCATTACTGCTCCTCCTGTACTCATATTTTTAGTTATTTACTGGTTCTTCCACAATTTCCTTTTCTGTTCTTGCATGACAGACCATAATGTCTGATAACGAAATCATTCACATTAAATCTTTATTAGTATTTAAACTATTTTAGAATAGATTAAATTATAAATGTTTAATAAAAATTACGCAATCTTTTTTTCACTTTATTAATCTTATTTATAGTTTCGTGCACATTGCTTCCGGAGATTATCTATCATAGGAAAATAGCAGTGAATGGTTATCCATTCGCTGCTATTGTGTGTTTCGTGATATACCGATCAGGTTGTGCCGGGGTACGTTGTACTAAATTCCCCTGAAACTAAATGCAAATTCCATTGGCTCAGTACACCTTAATAAATATTCTTCATGTGTCCTGGCTCCCCAACTATTGTCGCCTCCAACACCCATCTGTTCCTTTGCTACCCGGACAACTGTATAATGGACTTGCGGTAATTCATAAGCATGCGCTGCATTTTCCATTTCATGCGGCGTATACGGTAATGCGGAGAAGTTCATATGATCACCGCTAAATAGCATGCCCCTTCCCTTGTAATCCGTTATTTTTGCATAACGGACACCAACTTTGTTACCGCATTCCTGCGGCACCAGATATTTTGCTACATTCTCTGCTATTCTATTCCGATAAACACCAAGCTTAGCACCTTTCTGTCTGTCATTATAGGTTTCGGCAGGACCCATTCCATACCATTCCAATTTTTCGAGATCCGCATCAAATTTGAACATGACACCAAATTCAGGCATATCTCCCAATTCCTTTGCCGGAAGATATGATAATACCGTACGAATTGTTCCATCACCAAATACCTCGTAGGACAATGCACAATTACAGGTGGGTGTGGTCGGCATATAATAAGTGAATTCAATTTTAATACTGTGTTCTCTGACTTCTACCTTTGGTGCATCTTTACATTGTCCATTTGAATCCTTGTGGGAAAGATACATACTTGCTATCTTCCATTGGGCATATCTGGCCGGCATATTATTACCATAGTCATTGTCAATCGGAGCACGCCAGAAATTAGGACGTGGAATTGCTTTTATCATTTCTTTTCCTGCATAACGGTAAGATACAAGTCCGCCATTTAATGCCGAAAATAATACATCGAAATTTTCTCCGCGTACACCGATATTCCATTTTCCCTGTATGAGCTCTACTGGTTCCGTACAAGGATTTACTGCTGTTTCATTTATATATATGATCTGCCCAAAAGCAACTTCATGCCCTTTTTGAGCCCATATGGTATCTGTTTTCAGAACAAATGAAACTGTAACTGCATATTCTCCGGCTTCCTGATATCTTTTTACCGGCAGTTCGTACGTAGCTTCACATAAAGGTGCTACCGCGGTTTCCAATATTTCTTTTCGAATAAGTTCTCCGTTTTTCTGCACAGTAACAATGCATTCATATTGTTCGGTATTTGTAAATAAATTCTTGTTGATAACCGTTACATTGGTATCCTTTAAGGAAACTTTAATATTCTGGTAATTATACTTTACTTCCTGCATCTTAGGAGATTCATCGCGTTCTCCGGCATATACGATACCATTTCCGCAGAAATTATAATCACATGGGCGATCATCAAAATCTCCTCCATATGCTTGAAATTCCTCACCATAGCGATTTTTTTTACGAATACTCTGATCAATATAGTCCCAGATGAACCCTCCCTGATACAACGGTTCCGTATCTGTGAGATCCGTATATTTATGCATAGCACCGCAGGAATTGCCCATTGCGTGTAAATATTCACAGCAAATAAATGGTTTCTTTTTATCTTTACTTAAATATTCTTTGATTTGTTCAGCAGGTGTGTACATCTGGCTCTCGATATCGCTTGTCTCATTGTATCTTCGATCCCAGAATATTCCTTCATAGTGAACCGGTCTGGTTGCATCCAGTTTCCGGAATAACTGAGACATCTCGTAGATATCTTTACCGCCATAGGATTCATTTCCGCAGGACCATATTAAGATTGCCGGATGATTTTTGTCACGCTGGTACATAGAATTAACGCGGTCAAGCAAAACAGGAAGCCACTTCGGATTATCGCCCGGCACTACCACGCTCTCATCTCCCATGCCTCGAAGAAGCGGTTCCCAGGCGCCGTGTGTTTCCATATTATTCTCAGCTATCATATACAGTCCATATACATCACATAAACGATAGATCCTGGAATCATCCGGATAATGGCAGGTTCGGATTGCATTGATATTATTCTGTTTCATCGTCTTAATATCTTTAACCAGTTCTTCCTCAGATACGACACGTCCTGTTCCAGAACTGAATTCATGACGGTTTACCCCTTTGAATACAATTCTTTTTCCATTCAATAGCATAATACTGTCTTTAATTTCAAAACGCCGGAATCCAATCTGTTCCATGATTACTTCTGTTATATTTCCATTCTCATCCTGTATCTGAATCTCCAGCTCATACAAATAAGGCTCTTCTGCACTCCATAAGCGCGGCGCCTCCACTGGTATATGGTTCTCCTGCTCTATTGCAAGATCAGTTATCAGCCTTGCAACTTCTTTCTTCTGATCCATCAGCGTAAATACAGCTTTTCCTCTTTTTGTTGCAATTGTACTGATACATAAATCCGCATGCAGAAAAGAATCATCTAACAACGTCTGTATCTTCAAATCATAAATATGCACGCTTGGTACTGTATACAGATACACATCTCTATAAATACCCGAAAAACGGAAAAAGTCCTGATCTTCACACCAGCTGCTGCTTGTCCATTTAAAGACCTGAACCGCTAATTTATTTTTTCCCTCTTTTAAATATGGTGTTAATGCAAATTCAGACGGAGTAAAGCTATCTTCGCTGTACCCTACATAGCTGCCATTCAGCCAGAGAATCATGCCGCTTTCCACGCCTTGAAAGGAAATAAATAAGTTCTTCCCTTTCATACTTTCCGGCACCTCAAAATACTTTACGTAACTGGCAACCGGATTGAAACTGGTCGGAATATCTCCCGCTTCAATTTGATCTCTTCCATCCCATGGATACTGTACATTTGCATACTGCGGAACATCATATCCTTCCATTTGAATATGTGCCGGAACACGAATATCGTCCCATGTTGTGGCATCATACTCTGCAGATTCAAATCCTTTAATGGCAGAATTAATTGTTTTTGCATAAGCAAACTTCCAAACTCCATTTAATGAATATCGAAAAGGATTCTCACCACATACCGCATTCTCCCTTGAAGGATAATAGATATGATCCGAATGTGCCTTCATTCTGTTATCTTGAAAAAATTCAGGATCTTTTACCCTGCTATAGTCAAATTGTTCCATTTAGGAATGCTCCTTTCATTGCTTACCCATTCAACTGATATTATTATAGCAGATACAAAAAATATATGTTTTCATATTTACCTCTAAAATATGCAATTTCAATCATTTTTTATTTTCTATCCTGTTTTTATTCATTTTCAGCGCAAAATCGACCATTTACTTGACACTATTAATTGTTGTGATTTTAAATCAGGTAACATATAATATTTATAACACTGCTATCTCTTTTCTTAGCTTTAAGGAGGTTATTTATGATTTTTAAACTTGGAAATTTTCTGGGTTGGCTCATTATCATAGCTTATATCGGTACACTGCTGAATTATGTTACAAAGGCGATCAATAAATGCTGGAGAAAGCAAATTTCCGCCAACATGAAAATGAATTCTCTTATGGAAATCCTTATGAATATTTTCGTGAAAAAACATGACTATTTCGGGTTCGCTACAGCTGCTTTTTTGATTCTGCACTTGCTGCTTCAGTTTTTGATTTTCAGGATTAGCACTACTGGCCTAATTGCCGCAGTATTGTTATTGTTTCAAGTTCTCTTAGGACTTTATGCTTCCTTAAGGCACAGACCACGGAAAGGTATCTGGTTCACAATCCACCGTACGATATCCTTTCTCTTAATGATCGGTATTGCTTTTCATCTGTTTCTTCCATTTGCATTGAGCAAAGTATCTTTTCCTATTGCAAAGGCAGAGGTGTCGGGTTCCACTGATACACCAGACAATTCAACGGATACCCTTCGTGTCTTTACATTAGACGAACTTTCCCAATACAATGGCAAAGATGGACAGCCTGCTTATGTAGCTTATAATGGCATTGTCTATGATGTAACAAACGAACCTAAGTGGAAAGGCGGAAGCCATTCTGGTAAAACGGCCGGAACCGACCTTACAAATGATATTCCCAGATCCCCGCATGGAGATTCTGTATTTGCAGATCTTCCCGTTGTCGGAACACTTGAGTAAATATCTCTTTTTTCACTGTAATATTTGTATCTCTACCATTTGATCATCTTCCACATTAAATTGGAAGAGTCCATGTCCATGTCGATGTTCTACCATATAATAATGGTTATCAAATGATGAAATATGGTAGGGAGTCCCGACACTTGTCTTATCCGGCTCTAATGTATCATACATGTCCTCATATTGGCCCCTCTGTAATGCCTCCAGATTTTTCGTACGGATCAGTGTTGCATTATCCTGACTGCCTTCTGCATTTGTAGAAACAGTCAGATAAAAATAGGAGCCGATCGGATAAATCTGCGCCAGACCAGCAACCGCACTTGGTGCCTGATACATCTTCACTGGTACACATTCAGGAAAGGTGGCCTCTACAATAAGCCCATTACTAGCAGGAAACCATATTTTATCTCCTGCAATGGAAAACGATCTGCAATAGGTATTTGTCAGAACCTCAATTGTTATTATGTCTGAAACGGATATCTCTTGTCTAATAATATCGCCTTCTGCAGACTCTGCAGGAGTTGATCGTAATACAAAAATCTCTCCTGTCATAGAACTTAATACATAAAATGCGTTTGTCTTATCATCATATCTCACATAATGAGGTCTTTTTCCAACATTATTTATCGTTTGTGTATGAATGAATTTCCCATACTCTTTCTGATAGACTAAAACTCTGTTATTTTCCGTATCATCAATTAAATATACCGTTCCATCGCTTGCAATCGTATGTCCCCGCGATATTTCATTGCACATCACATGCCACTCCGGCAAGGGCGTATCCAGATTATCACTATAGATGACCTGATCATTATAGCAATCTACGATAAAATATAATCCATCTACTTTTTCAGCATCTGTAGGTACATTAAGCGTTGTTTTTGAATCGCAGACTTCTTCCATTGCTTCTGCCTCTTCCTTTGAAGGTAATGGCTCTAACACGCTCTCCGTAAGTGCAATTTTTTCTTCTACTGTAAGTGCTTTTTCTACCTTTTGATTTATCTGCTTTACTTCTTTTTCTTTTATGACGCTTGTGTCAGTTGTTTTCCTGCCGCAGCCACTGATAGCATTTACAAGAAGAACAGCTATTAACAGTTTATAAAAGCATTTCATCATCTCATGCCTTCCTGATTCATCTTTTTGCTTCTATTAATATTTCCATCTCTGTTAGCATCTCTTCTGTCAGCTTCAGAAGTGCTTCTGCGTCTTTTTCTACCACACCACATTTTTTATAACGATAGAGAAAGAAGGGTACACCCTTTATATTGAACTGAAGCTTATTTTTATGATGCTCTAAAAGAATCGGGATCTTTAGAGGATCTATCTTCGCATCTGTCTTCATGGTGATCTTTAAGAGTTCATTTTTCCCTTGTATTTCCACTATATACAGTTTATGTGCTCTGACTCTGATGAGCGAGATACGAAGCAGATTGTGAACAGAATGCGGAATGCTACCGAACCGGTCTAATAATTCTTCTATGATATCCTCACATTCCATTTGATTTTCAATACCTGCGATTCTTTTGTAGATATCTAATTTTTGTACTTCATTCAGGATATATTCTGGTGGAATATAGGCATCCACGTCCAACTCTATTGTTGTATTGAAATCTTCTACGCTCTGAATGCCCTTCTGCTGCTTCACTGCCTCATTTAACATCTTGCAATATAGGTCATATCCGACAGCCTCCATGTGACCGTGCTGTTTCGCTCCAAGCAGATTACCTGCACCACGAATCTCAAGGTCACGCATCGCAATCTTAAATCCACTGCCGAGATCTGTGAATTCACGGATCGCCTGCAGTCGTTTTTCTGCTACTTCCTTTAGCATCTTATCTTTCTTATACATAAGAAATGCATAAGCTGTGCGGTTGGAGCGCCCCACTCGTCCACGGAGCTGATACAATTGTGACAAGCCGAGATTATCTGAATCATGAATGATCATCGTATTTACATTCGAAATATCAAGCCCTGTCTCTATAATGGTCGTAGACACCAATACATCGATCTCTCCATTGATAAAATCGTACATAATACGTTCCAGTTCATGCTTATTCATTTGTCCATGTGCAAATGCGACCACAGCTTCCGGCACCAGATTCTGGATTATGGCAGTAATATCGGCTATATTATTCACACGGTTATATACATAATATACTTGCCCATTCCGTGTTAATTCTCTGACGATAGCTTCACGGATCATCTCTTCATTATATTCCATCACATACGTCTGGATCGGCATTCGGTCATTTGGTGGTTCTTCTAATACACTCATATCTCTGATCCCCACCAGGCTCATATGAAGTGTTCTTGGAATCGGAGTTGCAGTAAGTGTCATAACATCAATATCATCTTTTAATTTTTTTATTTTTTCTTTATGTGTGACTCCGAATCGTTGTTCTTCATCAATAATAAGCAGACCCAGATCCTTGAATTGCATATCTTTGGATAAGATACGATGGGTCCCTATGACAATATCAACGGCACCCTTTTTTAGATCCGTGATTGTTTTCTTCTGTTCTGCAGGCGTACGGAATCTTGACATCAAATCAATACGTACAGGGAAATCCTTCATTCTCTGTACAAAGGTATTATAATGCTGTTGCGCCAGAATCGTGGTCGGTACGAGGAATACGACCTGTTTGCTATCCTGAACAGCTTTAAATGCAGCTCGTATAGCAACCTCTGTTTTCCCATATCCAACGTCTCCGCATATGAGACGATCCATAATTTTCCTGCTTTCCATATCAGACTTCGTGGCTTCAATTGCCAGAAGTTGATCGTCTGTCTCCTCATACGCAAATAATTCTTCAAATTCAGTCTGCCATACCGTATCTTTCCCAAAGCAGAAACCTTCTTTCTGCTGTCTGATTGCATAAAGTTCTACAAGATCTTTTGCCACTTCGCCTACTGCACTGCGTACTTTTGCCTTGGTCTTGCTCCATTCCTGAGTGCCAAGCTTATTCAGCTTTGGTTTTTTCGAATCCGCGGAAGCATATTTCTGAATGACATCCAAACCGGTTGCGAGCACATATAAGTTTCCACCATCACGATACTGAATCTTCATATAGTCTTTGATCACATGATCGATCTCAACTTTTTCAATTCCCTGATATACACCTAATCCGTGACTTTCATGTACGACATAATCGCCTACTTTCAGTTGCGAAAAATCCTGTATTTTCTGTCCCTCATATATCCTTTTCTTCTTTTTTTTCTTCTTCTCATTACCAAATATATCACTGTCAGCTATGACCACATATTTTAAAAGCGGATATTCAAATCCACGCAATACGCGTCCATAAGCGACCATGACTTCGCCAGGCATGATAGCTCTTTCCAATGTCTCACTATAGAAGCAGATCAGATCTTCCGCAAAAAGATCTTCTGCCAGACGCTTTGCTCTTGTTCTCGAACCGGATAGTAAAAGAACCCGATAGCCATTCTTTTTATATCTTTTTAAATCTGCTACAAGATTCTCAAAACTACTGTTATAAGAAGGAACTGACTTTGCTGTAATGTCAAATTTTTTCTCTACTTTCATTAATGTATTCTTAACATCCAGCGTAGAGGTATGAATGACTTTACAGCGTTGCAGACGGGCTATCGTCTGTTCGGTAGAATACAATAATTCCATTTGTTTTGGCAGAATATATCCTTTTTCCGCTCTATGCATCATACTTTCACGAAACTCTAATTCCACTGCATTGGCGTGTTCCCGTATCTTAGACGGTTCATCCAAAAAAATACAAGTACTGTATCCTTCAAAAAAATCTAATAAGGAACCCGTATCTTCATAGAAATATTTTATAAAACTTTCAATATTTGCATAGGATTTAAATTCTACGACCTGTTCCTGCAATTCTTTCCACTGCATCTGAATGCGGTGTGCTTCTTCCGTCCGGAATGCATCGCGGAACTTTTTTTCTATTATTTTAGCATCTTTCTCAATCTTCGAAAGTCCATCCCGAATCTCTTCTTCCGCCAGTATCAATTCAGTTGCCGGAAATATAACTACCTGCTGAAGCTTTTCGATAGAACGCTGGCTAAGAATGTCAAAACTCCGCATGGATTCAATGTTTTCTCCCCAGAGTTCAATACGGTATGGGTTTTCTTCCGTCAGATCGAAAATATCGATAATGCCGCCGCGGATACTGAACTGTCCCGGTGCCTCCACCTGATAATTCTTTTCATATCCCATTTCTACTAATTTGGCAGCAAGATAATTCTCGTCCACTTCCGTCTCTTTATCTATCGTTATGACATGATTTTCCAAAACTGTAAGAGGCACTTGTGGTGTCATCAGACTATCAAAAGTAGTAATAATTGTACATGGTCTTTTTTCCAATATCTTGCGGAAACACTTCATCCGTTCTGCTACTAGTTGATTCCCATGAATATCAGCCTGATAAAATATCAAATCTTTTGCAGGAAATACAATCACATTTGTATCATAAAATTTATAATCTTCATATATTTCTTTTGATTTCATCTCACTAAAAGTAACAATGATCTTAAAATTAAAACCACCGCTAAGCCCATAAATCATATGCAATTTTTGTGAGTCAACACAGCCTGTTAATGCAATGCTACAATTATCCTGCTGTATTGCACCCGCAATCTGCTCAAATTCTCCCATCTCCCATAAAGGAGTCCGTAATGCCTTCACACTTTATTACCTCTTATCAAACTTATTACGCTTTCTTACTGCGCTTTCTTATTATACTGATTCATTGCCTCGTCAGTCTTACCACTGATTAAAAGCAGGATAGCTTCTGCAGCCCTATTTCCGCTATCATCCATAATCTCTCGTTCGGATTTGTCAAAATGCCCTAAGACATAATCCGCAAGATCATACCCTTTCGGCTTTTCTCCTACACCGATTTTAATTCTTAAGAATACATCATGTCCCAGATGTGCAATGATATTTTTGATACCATTGTGACCTCCTGCACTTCCTTTTTTACGAATACGGATCTGCCCTACATCCATACTGACATCATCATAGATTACAATCAGTTCCTTCTGCTCCTCAATCTTATAATAGTCTATGACAGCTCTTACGCTTTCACCACTTAAGTTCATAAAAGTCCTTGGCTTTACTAGTATTACCTTTTGTCCACCCACATAACCTTTTCCAATAAATGCTTTATGTTTACTTTCCATGACATTAATGTCATATTTTTCTGCTATTTGATCTATTACCTGGAATCCTATATTATGTCTTGTTCCCTCGTAGTCTTTTCCCGGATTTCCTAATCCTACTATTATATACATCACTGCTCCCGCCTGCATGTACATCATGCGTATCTTATTTTCAGCTATTATGATACCAGGGTCAAAAGGTCATGCGTTTCATGATTGCATAAAAAAGCATGACTTTGGGACACCTCTTTTAATAGATTACTAAAATTAAAAAGGGATGTCAATTGACATCCCTTTGTTTCGCTATTCGTATTCTAAGCTTCTGCGGTTTCCGGCTCTAAAAGTGCTTTTTCATAACTGTTGAGAATCGTATTCTGAATACTTTCTCTCGTGGAAGAATTAATCGGATGTGCGATATCCCTGTATTCGCCATCGGTTGCCTTTTTACTTGGCATTGCTATAAATAATCCTTTCTCCCCTTCGATAACTTTGATATCATGAACTACAAATTCATCATCTATCGTTATTGAAACAATGGCTTTCATTTTACCTTCTTTTGTAATTTTACGCACACGCACGTCAGTAATAGTCATTTTGTGTTACCCCCTTGTTTTAGTCATTCGTAGTAGTTTTTTAAATTACATATCTTTCATTTTTTTCCACTACTATCTTGATGCCATTCTCCCCTTTATGGTAAGAATTTGCGCGTATCGTATCGCGGCTCTCTACGATACAATTCTCAATATGTGTATTGTCGCCTATGTAAACATCATTTAAGATAATGGAATTCTTAATATAACAATTATTTCCGATAAACACCTTCTTAAAGATAACAGAATCTTCCACGGTACCATTTATAATACATCCGCTCGAAATCAAACTGTTGTGAATCTGTGCTCCCACATTGTACTTAGCTGGCGGCAAATCGTCTACCTTTGAATAGATATCCGGATATTGCCGGAAGAAATAGTCTCGAATCTCCGTTTTGAGAAAATCCATATTGGTATCAAAATAATCTTCAACAGTTGCGATATTTCTCCAGTAATCTTTTATCTTATAACCATAAATACGTTTCAGATTTTTATAACGGATTAAGATATCTTTTACAAAATCGTGCCTGTCTTCCTCTTCCGACTTTTCAATTAATTCGATCAATTGACGCCTTCTGATTACGTAAATACCACATGAGATCGTGTTTGATTTTGCTACAATCGGTTTTTCTTCAAATTCTTCAATCCTGAAATCTTCATTCATCTTGACTGTTCCATATCGCTCTACATCTATACCGGACACTATTTCTTTACATACAACCGTTATATCTGCTTTTTTCTCTATATGGTATTCAAGAATCTTATTATAATCCATCTTATAGACACAGTCTCCAGATGCAATAATGACATATGGTTCATGGCTGTTCTTTAGGAATGAAAGGTTCTGATAGATTGCATCCGCAGTACCGCGATACCAGTTATTATTCTCCGCTGTTACCGTTGGCGTAAATACATATAATCCTCCCTGCTTACGTCCAAAATCCCACCATTTAGAAGAACTAAGGTGTTCATTCAGGCTTCTTGCATTATATTGTGTCAGGACCCCCACCTTCTGTATATGAGAATTAGACATACTGCTCAACGCAAAATCAATACTACGATAGCTTCCGGCGATCGGCATTGCAGAAATTGCCCTTTTCTGTGACAGTTCTTTCATTCGGTGGTTATTACCACCCGCTAAAATAATTCCTATAGCTCGCATTGTTCATCACCTGCCTTAATTAATGTTTTTCCACTTCCAAGCTTCGCATCAGGATAATCTTCAATGCTCGTGATACCGGCTATTACGGAGTTCTTTCCTACTGATATATGCGCTGGAATGATACTTTTCTCGCCAACCGTCACCAGTCCATGATCATAAATATGTGGATCTGCCTCATTAGGCTCTTCTTCTCCTATGCCAAGATGAACATCATCGCCAATTATTACATTTTCTGCAATAATACCTTTTTCTATTTCACAATTTTCACCGATCATTGTTTCATTCATAATAATGGAATCTCTGACTATTGTGCCCTCTCCGATCGTAACTCCACAACCGATTACCGAATTCACTACCTTCCCGCATATTGTGGAACCGGCCCCTATAATACTCTTTTCAACAACGCTGTTACACGATACGTATTGTGGTGGTAGTGTCAAGCTTCTTGTATAGATTCTCCAATATTCCTCATACAAGTTAAACTCCGGTACAATATCAATAAGCTCCATGTTTGCCTGCCAGTATGAATGCAAAGTTCCTACGTCCTTCCAGTAGCCGTTATATTCATATGCATACATTGGTGCACCATTTTCATGCAGATAGGGAATCACATGCTTCCCAAAATCCAATGCTGGCTGGTCTGCTTTTGCAATTAATGCTCTTTTCAATGTACGCCAGTTAAATATGTAGATACCCATGGACGCCAGATTGCTTCTTGGGTTTTTTGGTTTTTCCTCAAATTCAGTAATTTTCCTATTCTCATCTGTGATAACAATCCCAAATCTTTTCGCTTCTTCAATTGGTACCGGCATAGCTGCAATTGTAACTTCTGCACCATTTGCCTTATGGAAATCAAGCATTACCTCATAATCCATTTTATAGATATGATCCCCTGAAAGAATCAGTACATAATCGGGATTATACGTTTCCATATAGTCTATGTTCTGGTAGATTGCATTGGCCGTTCCTGTATACCATTCACTATTAGAACTCTTCTCATATGGAGGCAGGACTGTTACACCACCAATATTGCGATCCAAGTCCCATGGAATACCAATGCCTATATGCGTATTCAACCTTAACGGCTGGTACTGTGTTAGCACTCCAACTGTATCAACTCCAGAATTAATACAATTACTTAATGGGAAATCGATGATTCTATACTTTCCGCCAAAAGCCACTGCTGGCTTTGCCACTTTAGCTGTCAGCACCCCTAAACGGCTTCCTTGGCCGCCTGCCAACAACATGGCAATCATTTCTTTTTTTATCATGCTATCACCTCATTCCGTCCTCTACTACCTCAGGACACTATTCAAGTATAATGATTATACCATATGCTTCACCGAAAGTGAATGACTTTTACAAAATAATTCTCTATTTTGTCCATTTATTATGTGTATTATATACAAACATTCTTATCTACTTAATTACTTTTTGTATAAATTATACATTGTTTTTACTTTTTCATACTATTTTATTGTAATTACATCCTATTTTATCCATTTATCACATATTAACTGATTTTGCTATAATTTTAAGTGTCTTTTTGAATCCTTAAAATTATATTGGTTTTTTCACTATATATGAGTATAATAAGAGTAAAATTATATTATTATCACTAATTAGAATAGGAAGTGTATCCATGTATCAAATCGATTTCAACCATCCGATCCATATCTATTTTATTGGTATCGGAGGCATAAGTATGAGTGGCTTGGCCGAAATATTATTAGAATCCAACTTTCGTATCTCCGGTTCTGATGCCAAAGAATCTCCCCTTACGAAAGCATTAATAAAAAAAGGAGCCTCGATTCAATATGAACAGCGTTCAGAAAATATAACTTCTGATATTGACTTAGTAGTTTACACCGCTGCCATCAAAAAAAGTAATCCTGAGATGCAGGCGGTCATTGCACAAAGTATTCCAGTCCTTACAAGAGCAGAACTTTTAGGACAGATCATGAAGAAATACAAGACTCCGATTGCAATCAGCGGCACACACGGTAAGACTACTACTACTTCCATGGTATCTGAGATACTATTACAGGCCAACGTAGATCCTACGTTATCCATTGGCGGTATCTTAAAGACGATCGGCGGTAATTTTCGTCTTGGTAAATCCGGATATTTTGTTACGGAAGCCTGCGAATACACAAATAGCTTTTTAAGTTTCTATCCAAAAATCAGTATTATACTTAATATAGAAGAAGATCACCTTGATTTCTTTAAAGATATCAATGATATACGCGACTCCTTTCACCAATTTGCGTTACTTCTTCCTGAAGACGGTACCCTGATCATCAATGGAGATATTCCGAACATTGCGGAAATCACAAACAATCTTGTCTGCAAAGTGATAACTTTCGGTACAAATGATTCCTGTGATTACTCTGCAGATGACATTACTTACGATGAACTTGCAAGGCCTAGTTTTAAGCTTGTTCATAATCATAATGTCATTGATTCTATTACTCTTAGTGTTCCTGGTAAACATAATGTGTATAACTCATTGGCCGCAATTGCTTTGGCAGATCTCTTAGGCATAACTGCATCCACGATTAAAAGTGCACTTCACGGATTTGCGGGAACAGACCGCCGCTTTGAGTACAAAGGTATGATCGGCGGTGTCACTATTATAGATGATTATGCACATCATCCTACAGAAATTACTGCAACCTTAACTGCAGCAAAAAATTATCCGCACAAAACGACATGGTGTGTTTTCCAACCACATACTTTTACAAGAACCAAGGCATTTATGAATGATTTTGCAAAAGCTCTATCACTTGCCGACAAAGTTGTTCTGGCAGATATTTATGCTGCTCGTGAAACAGAAAACCTCGGTATTAGTTCCAGGACTTTACAGACAGAGATTCGAAAACTGGGAAAAGAGTGTTATTACTTTCCATCTTTTGATGAAATTGAAAATTTTTTATTAGAAAAATGTATCAACGGTGACCTGTTGATAACTATGGGTGCGGGAGACATCGTAAAAATAGGTGATAGTCTATTAGGAAATTAATTATCCACAATATCCACATTTTTATGAGGACAATTTTCTTCAAAGAATGTGGATATTTTAATTTTATAGAAAGTACTTTTCCAGATGGTATTTTATCCCTTTTATTACTACTTATATCCACTTTTTAAATAGAATGGGGTAGGTACTATCCACATTATCCACATTGTCCACATTTTCTAGAAACCGCATATTTTCGAGCTTTACAGGCAAATTGACTATTCCTTTTTTTTAATCTATATGCTATAATTCATTTGCTTTTAAATAATAATGAAATAGGTGATTTCATGAGTTGTCTTACCATTTATAAGGATAACTATGTCGACGCTACTCTTATCTCTAATCAATTTATTGATGAGTATATGAAGGATGCGAATGACGCCCAGCTTAAAGTATACTTGTATTTAGTTCGCTTAATGTGTGCGAATCTGACTACAAGTATTTCAGATATAGCAGATAAATTTAATCATACGGAAAAAGATGTCGTGCGCGCCCTAAAATATTGGGAGAAGAATAAGCTTCTTTCTTTAGATTATGATGAAGCCAGAACTCCGATAGGCATCCATCTAAAAGAATTCCAGCCGAAACCTAAAGCCGAGATTCTGCCTCTTGCTGAGACAAGCTCTAAGGCTGTCATAAAGACTTCGGCCTCAGTTTCTACAACTATGTCCAACACTGTCACGGCACGGACCATCTCCGATTCACTAGCTGAAAAACCTGCTTATTCCCTGGATCAGTTAAAGGCTTTCAAGGAACAAGAAGAGGCACAGCAGATTCTTTTCATTGCAGAGCAGTATATCGGAAAAACTTTAAATCCTACAGAGATGAAATCTATCTTGTATATCTATGACAGTTTAGGTTTTTCAGCCGACTTGATTGATTATCTGATACAATATTGTGTTGGAAGAGGCAAGAAGGATTTTCGTTACATAGAAAAAGTTGCTGTTTCATGGGCAGAAGCAAAAGTGAAGACACCAAAGCAGGCTGCTTCCGTGTCCGGTAAGTATGATAAGACTGTATATACTATTATGATGGCACTCGGCAAGTCTTCCGCCCCTATCAGCAAGGAAGTAGATTATATTACCAAATGGACCAAGACTTATGGATATTCTTTAGATATTATTTTAGAAGCTTGTGACAGGACCGTACTTGCTGTAGACTCTCATCGTTTTGAATATGCCGACGGAGTTCTTAGCAATTGGTATAAATCCAATGTTCATCATCTTACCGATGTAAAATCAGCAGATGAAAAATTTAAAAAATCTAAAACATCTGCAGCTGTTTCCAAGAATGCATTTAATCAATTTCAACAAAATGAATATGACTTTGATGAAATTGAAAGAAAGCTTTTGCGTAATTAAATTATGAATCCCGCATAAGGAGATTATTATCGTGGCACTAAGTAACTCGCAGTATCAGATTATCAAACGAAGCTATGAAAAAAGGCAATTGCATAATCGTCATTTACTGGAACAGCGATTAGATGAGGTGTATGCAAAAATACCTGCCTATAAAAATATAGAAGAGACAATATCTTCTATATCTGTGAGTCAGGGTAAAAAGCTGCTGGATGGTGATGATAACGCTTTGAATGAATTAAAGCGCATTATTAACGATTTATCTTTGCAAAAAAAATTATTGTTACAAAAGACCGGATTCCCTGATAACTATCTGGAACCAATCTATGATTGCAGGGACTGTCAGGATACCGGTTATATAGACGGCCAAAAATGTCATTGTTTCAAACAGGCAATGATTACCATGTTATACGAACAATCCAACATTCAGGAAATGTTAAAGAAGGAGAATTTTTCTTCCCTCTCCGAGGAATTCTATCAAGGCGATGATTTAACACATTTTCGCAGAACCGTTACTAACTGCAGGAAATTTATTGAAAATTTCAAATATTCCTATCAGAATTTATTCTTTTATGGTACAGTAGGTACCGGGAAATCCTTTCTATCTGGTTGTGTTGCAAAAGAATTAATTGAGCAGGGACAATCTATCATTTATTTTAGTGCTTCACAGCTTTTTGAAGCATTGTCCGTGAATCCTTATGATTTTAAAAATAAAGAAGACCTTTACAATCTTTATGAAGACATATATAATTGTGATTTGTTGATTATTGATGATTTGGGAACCGAAACAGCAAGAGCAAACGTTTCTTCCCTTTTATTTTCTTGTCTGAACGAAAGACATTTACGACAAAACTCAACACTTATTTCAACAAATCTTTCTCTTGAGGAACTACGCAGCCGCTATTCGGACCGTATTTTCTCTCGTATTACAAGTAACTATGAACTATGTAAATTATCTGGTCCCGATATCAGAATGTACAAAAAAATGAACAATAATTAGAAAGTGAGGATTCTTTCATGGCTGCACGTGAAGAAAAAAGGAACCTGGAAACAATACCTGTTGGTTCTTTGGGTATCATCCCTTTGGAGGGATGTAAAACTCTCGGCGAGAAAATTGATCACTATTTGGTCAAATGGAGAACTGAACGAGAAAGCGAGCACAAGGAGAGTCTGGCATTTGCAGGATATCAGCGTGATTCTTACTTATTAAAGGCAAAAGTACCCCGCTTTGGTTCTGGCGAAGCGAAAGGTATTATCCTTGAATCTGTCAGAGGTGCCGATCTTTATCTTCTTGTTGATGTTGCGAACTACAGTTTAACTTATTCTTTATGCGGTGAAGTGAATCACATGTCACCAGATGATCATTACCAGGATCTCAAACGGATTATTGCTGCAGTAGGCGGCAAAGCCCGAAGAATAACTGTTATCATGCCATTCTTATACGAAAGCAGACAACATAAAAGAACAGCCCGGGAATCCTTAGACTGTGCCATCGCTCTTCAGGAACTCGTGAATATGGGTGTTGATAATATTATCACTTTTGACGCTCATGATGCCAGAGTTCAGAATGCCATTCCTCTTAACGGGTTCGAAACTGTACAGCCTGCTTATCAATTCATAAAAGGGTTATTAAGAAATGTAACAGACCTTAATATTGATTCCGATCATATGATGGTAGTCAGCCCTGATGAAGGCGGCATGAGCCGTGCAATCTATATGGCAAACGTGCTTGGTCTTGATATGGGTATGTTCTATAAAAGAAGAGACTACACTACTATCGTGAATGGCAGAAATCCTATCGTTGCACATGAATTTTTAGGATCAAGTGTTGAGGGAAAAGATATTATTGTGATTGATGATATGATTTCTTCCGGCGAGAGTGTATTTGAAGTTGCTGCCGCATTAAAAGAAAGAAAGGCAAATAGAATTTTTATTTGTGCTACATTCGGTTTATTCACAAATGGACTCGAGAAATTTGACGAAGCCTATGAGAAAGGCGTTTTTGATAAGGTCCTTACAACTAATTTAATCTATCAGACTCCTGAATTATTAAAGAAGCCTTACTACATTAATTGTGATATGAGCAAATACGTTGCCTATATCATTGATACCTTGAACCACGATACTTCTATTAGTGATTTATTAAATCCGAATGAGCGTATTCAGAATACGATAGCAAAATACAAAGTTAAGAACTCAAAATAATTTATAAATCCCATGTAAATAGTACATTTACATGGGATTTTAAAAATACCATTTTAATACAGATCTATTCTCCTAATACTTCAACGTCTATCTGAAGCATCTTACATATCATTTTTAATTCCTTTGTATAATCTCCATAAACAGCATGACAATGATTTGCACTGAAATTTTCTAAGAAAATAGTATAATCAAATGGTAATTTTGCAAATACGTGCGGCCATTCTTTTGTCGTTTCGTCCATCTTCTCAGGGGGAAGTGAGACGATTTCAGTCGGGATAATTGTTAATCGATACGTTCCCTTATAACGATTTAATCTTGCTATGGTTGCTTTACCAGGTTTTGTCATGCAGTTTACATGACAGCCTCCCCCGGCATATATCTCCAGGCAGGGATATAATGTCACATTTTTTAGATTTACCTTTGGATCATCACTTCTGCCCGCATAATAAGTTGATTCAGAACCACAATTACAAAAAACCATAACATCGTACTCTGCGTCATAATGTCTTACATCCATAAATAAAACGGGGTCATTTGTCAGCAGTTTTAGGATCTGCATCGTTAAAGCAGCATCCGAATCTGCTTCACAGGCAAATACAACAGGTTCCTTTGGGCCATTCCAATCATAGGGGTCATTCATAAAAGCCGCCGCAATACATTCTGTACAATGATGCCTGCTCATCTCATAGTGACATTTCACTCCGACAAAATCATAGTTATTGTCCTTTGTTATCTTTTTAATAGCCTCATAGTGTTTTATTTGCAGTTTCAATTTTTCAGGAGTCAGCCTATCATTATCATAAACAATTTTTCCACAATTTTCAGTAAGCCAATGAAATGCTTTTTCCACCTGCTCCTCAGGAACTTCTTCTGCCAGACGTACGATTTCTGACTGGTCCATATGGTCAACATCTACACCGAATTTATCCTGCCAATCCTGCATACTTACAGTCGCACTATACATACCCAGACTTCTGCCCCCGATAAGTCCATATTTCTCTCCTTTCAGCCCGTTAACTACGCTTGCGCAGATTGCGAAATCGACGATTTTTCCTAAAATTTTGGCATCTCTGAAATCTCCTGCCACTCTAAAATGGTCAATTCCAAGATGATCTAATGCTCCACCTGCTGCCAACATGGACACCATTCCCGGCCAATCAGGATTCAAGTTCGCACAGAGCATAAATGGTCCTTTTCCATATTTTGCAATAATTGCGGAAAAATTGGGGAATGCAAAAACTCCATGTGAAATAATCGTACCGTCAACTCCTTTCTGAGCTAATAGTTCCGCTTGTTCCTTTGCTGACCGAACTGAGTTTACCAGACAGTCTGCCTCTAACACATTGACTCTTCCGTCTTTTTTTAATTCTTCTATAATCGTGGTGACCTGGGCTTGTACAATTTCTTTAAGCGTCTCATGTACTTCCAGATTACCATCCGATACACCAATGATACCAAGAGTTGGCTTCCTTTTCATATTATTCTGCCTTTCCTATTTTAATTTTTGCCGTATTTCCTTGTAACGTTCAAAGAGTTTACTGTAATTTTTTTGGGGGTAAAATACTTTCCTGATTGAAACGAATTGTTTTATCGCCGTTGAATAATCTTTATAATCCCCTTCTGCCACTGCACATATCATAGCCAATCCTGTGATACCTGCTTCAGAATGATCTAAAATTTCAATCTTCATCTGAAGAGTATCTGCCTTAAGCTGCATAAATAATGAAGAATTTGTAATTCCACCCGTTGCACTAAGCGTTTGAATGGACAAGCCAATCTTCCTTAGAATATCAAAATTTATTTTAGTTTCAAAATTTAATCCCTGTATAATAGCCCTATAAAGTTCCCATCTTTTTGTCTCTAGTGTGATTCCTAAATATCCGCCAGGCACTTTAGAATCAGGTTCCATAATATTGACCTGAGATAAATTTGGTAAAAAAATTAGATCTGTCTCCTGTTTGCTATTTTCCTCTAAAAGGTTAAAAATCGCTTTATCTTCCGCAATATTTTTCTGAAACTCCGTTTCTATTGTATTAAGATACCATCTGATAGAATTTCCATAGGTTAAGATAGCCGCTGGAAGAATATAATGATTCTCTGTCAGAAATGGTTCCACACATAATTTACGTTTGATGAGTTCCTCTGAATGTTCAAAAATAGATTGATCAACTATCACATTAATACTCTCCGTGGAACCTTCCCCGATCATAGCACTGCAAGGAGAATATACGCCACCTCCTAAGGTCGCACTGCATTGATCATGGCACCCCAGATAAATCAAGATGTTATCATGCAATCCTAACTCTTTCGCCAGCTCGGCTTTTACCTTTCCCATCAGAGCACCTACACGTTGTATTGGTGAAAACCATTGTCTTGGAAAATCAAATTCCTGAAGTAATTCCTCCGACCATTCCTTTTTATGAATATCAAATAACAGGGTCTTTGACGCAGTTCCATAATCGACACCTCTGTTTCCACTAAGCAGATAATTATAATAATCATTCGCAAGAAAAATACTGTGCGTACGTTTTATCAGATCTGGTTGATGTTTCCTCAGCCACAAAAGTTTACATAAGGAAAAAGATTGGTTTGGAACAACACCTGTGATTTCAAAAAATTTTTCTGCCGAAATCTGTTCCAACAGTTGCTTATCAATTCCTGTGCAGCGATTATCGGCATAGGTTATAAAATTACATAATGGGTTACCCGTGTCATCCAGAAGAACAAATGCTTCTCCAAAGCTAGATAAGGATAATGAAGTTACAGCACTTGACATAGGAGCTAGTTTTTTAAGTACTTCTTTTACTTTTTCATAGATTTCCGTTGGGTCCAATTCTACATATCCCTTTTTAGGAAATTTCAACTCATATTCTGCATGTGCTGTAGCGAGTATTTCAGATTCTCTCGTAATAACAGATGCTTTACAACCAGATGTTCCAATGTCAAGCCCAATATAAGCCATATGGATATCTCCTTTTTAAACATAGCTAGAATTCACACAACTGTAATTTTTTTACCAGATATTTCTCAAGTCTTTCCTGAACAAATAATGGAACATCCAGCATTTTAAATGGATCATCGATCTCTTCCATGAGTTTTGTGTATGCAACGATAGCATCATAGTATACACCTAAAAATTCAGTACCCACATTAAATTTATTGATTCCTTTTTTAAATGCAACTCTCAGTTGATCGTCTGGAATTCCACTCCCACCATGCAGCACAAGTGGTGCATTAGTTGCTGCATTGATTTTTTCCAGGCGTTCTATATCCAGTTTAGGTGTTTCCACATAGACACCATGTGCATTGCCTATCGCAATCGTTAAATAATCAATGTTCGTCTCCCGGCAAAATTTCTCTGCCGCCTCAGGTTCTGTATACAAATCAGACTTGTCACCATCTGCTGATTGCGCCAATCCAACATGCCCGATTTCCGCTTCTACACCAACATCAAATAAATGTGCTGTCTCAACTACCTTTTTCGTAAGTGCAATATTTTCATCTAGCGAAAAAGCGGAACCATCAATCATAACGGAGGGAAATCCTGCCTTAATACCCTTTATTACTTCCCTATAGGTATAACTATGATCCAGGTGTATTCCTATCGGTGCTTTTACGCTTTCCGCCAATTCCTTTGCCATTTCCGCAAAGCCTTTCATGCCCATTGTATTATTTTTGGATGCATGTTCCGGCAGCAGCATCACAATTGCAGGTGTATTTGTTTTTTCTGCAGTCTTTACCACGGAATACACCATGTTGTAATCTGTACAGATAAAGGCTATCGCTGACGTTTTCGCCTCATCAGCCATTTTAAGAATCTCTTTTACTTTTTCTAATGCCATTTTCTATCCTTTCTGTTATGAACCTTGGTTCTATGTATGTACTTAGCCCAATGCTCTCAAACCCTTGCGTACAATCGCTCTTTTTGCTTTTTTTACAATCGTTATTTCATTTAAGCCATGAAGTTCTAACAACTCTTCTGCACTGCCCGAATGCCCAAACACATCATTTACGCCTACTCTTTCAACTGGAACAAGATTATTTTCCACAATTAATTCTGATACGGCAGAACCCAGCCCACCAATAATATTATGTTCCTCCGCTGTAACGATCGCGCCTGTTTCCTCTGCTGCTTGAAGTATTATTTCTTTATCAAATGGTTTTATGGTATGCATATCGATGACTCTTGCATCGATTCCTTCTTTTATTAAGAGTTCTGCCGCATTTAAAGCTGTTTGAACCATAAGACCATAAGATACGATCGTAACATCTTTTCCCTTTTTTAACTCAATTCCTTTTCCAATTTCAAACTTATAATCACAAATTTTGTCCGTAATTACTTCACTTTCATATCTACTTGTTCGTAAATAACAAGGCCCTTTATATGCAATCATCGCTTTCACAGCTTCTCTTGTCTCATTTGCATCACAAGGAACGATCACAGTCATTCCTGGAATTGTGCGCATTAAGCTCACATCTTCAATACACTGATGTGTAGCACCATCTTCTCCAACGGTAAGTCCGGCATGACTTCCTATCACTTTAACATTTAATTCTGGATATGCAATATTATTGCGAATCTGGTCATACCCTCTGCCTGCCGTAAACATTGCAAAAGAGTGACAAAATGGAGTTTTTCCTGTTGTGGCGAATCCTGCTGCGATATCAATCATATTGGCTTCAGCAATGCCTATATTATAAAATCGTTCCGGATACTTTCTTGCAAAATCAATTGACATGGTACAACAAGCTAAGTCTGCATCAAGTGCCACAATATCAATATTAGTACCAAACTCGCATAGCGCCTTGCCATATGCTACCCTAGTAGCAACTGTTTCTCCCATTCATCAGTCCTCCAGTTCTTTTATTTTGGAATTTAATTCACAGAAAGCTGCATCATATTCTTCCTCTGTAGGTTTTCCTCCATGAAATCTAACTTGATTTTCAAATACATGAGCCCCTTTTCCTTTTATTGTTTCAGCTACGATTAATGTTGGCATTCCTTTTGTTTCTTTTGCTTTTTCCAGAGCATTTGCGATCTGCTCAATATCGTGACCATCAATGACAATTGTATTCCACTTAAAACTGTTAAACTTCTTATCAATAGGGTATGGCGACATTATCTCTTCCACAGTTCCGTCCAATTGAAGCTTATTATTGTCTACAATTGCCACTAAGTTATCCAGATTAAAATTACCAGCACTCATAGCAGCTTCCCACACTTGTCCCTCTTGAATCTCACCATCTCCAAGTATACAGTAGGTTCTGTAATCTTTTTTATAGGTTTTAGCCGACATCGCCATTCCGACTGCCACAGACAATCCTTGTCCCAAAGAACCTGCAGACATATCGACCCCTGGGATATTTTTCATTTCAATATGACCCGATAAATCACTATCAATTTTTCTTAAGGTAGCCAATTCTTCCACTGGAAAATACCCTTTTAATGCCAGTGTAGCATAAACAGCGGGCGCGCAATGTCCCTTTGACAGAACAAATCTATCTCGATTTTCCATCCTAGGGTCATTTGGATTCACATTCATTTCATTGAAATATAACACTGACAGTAATTCAGCTAATGAAAAAGAACCTCCTATATGACCCGAACCTGCAGTTTTAATTGCCTGTAGACATTCTATTCTAATTTGCACTGCTTTTAATTTCAGCGACTTTATCTTCTCTTTTTCCATCTACTACCTCCATACCGTATCCTTCATATATTATATATGAATAAACTTTTTACTCTAACTCATGATTGATATCAGCTAACATTGGATATAATTTTTGATACATCAGCATTCGTTCCTGATAAATTTTTCTTCTATATTCATGTGGTTCATACATATCCGTCATTTTTACCATATGGCGAACGGCATCTGATAAATCATCAAAATCTCCAACTGCAACAGCTCCTAAAATCGCTCCACCTAAAGTACCGGTCTGCTTATTTTTGACAGTATGAATTTTTACACCTAAAATATCAGCCTTTATCTGCAATAATTGGCTTGATAGAGCACCGCCAGTTGCCGTCATCTTTGATAAACGGAAGCCGGTTTTTTTAAGGCAATCCAAAATAAGCGCCAGTTCATAATTGGCTCCTTCCATCAGCGCCTTATAAATTTCACTACTGCTTGTACCTAATGTCAGTCCTACAATTGCTCCTTTGGACCTGCTATCCATATACGGCGTTGCAGCTCCCGAAAAATGAGGTAACACAAGTAATTTCGTTGGCTCATTACACATCCTGGCATTTAATTCTTTATAAATTTTATTTAAATCTTTGTATTTATTTTTCTTTATGAATTCCTCTGAGAACCAGCGAAGCAACACACCTGAGGTATTATTCCAGGCAACCGTATTAAACATGCCGGGCAAAACAAACGGTTCGCATGAAATTTGATAAGTTCCGATATTCTTGGTATTAAGCTGTTCTCTATTTACTAGTGCAGTTAATCCCTCTGTCGTTCCCACTGTATTGGTACACTCTCCATAATGAATTGTCCCACTGCCAATTGCATTACATATATGATCATGTGTTCCTGCCACGATTTGTATGGTAGACGATATTCCCAATTCATCCGCGGCATTACGATTGATTTTTCCAACCATAGAGCCGCCCCGAACAGGCGTTGATAGTTTTTCTCGTTGGATTCCCAAACTATTTAACAATTCCTCACACCAGTCATTCTTTTGTATATCGAACAGTAGCGTACGGGATGCCATGGAATAATCTATAAACGTTTCCCTGGTCAGCTTGTAAATAATAAAATCTTGAAAAGTCACTATCTTCCAGGTCTCTTCATACAGCAATTTATTATGCTTTTTTAACCAGGCTATTTTATTTGCTGAATAAATTGCGCTCATATTCAATCCCGTAATATTTGTCAGGTAATCCTTTTGGAATCTGGAACAAATTTCATCCATTTCCTCCGTTCCTCTTTGGTCCGTTCCTGTTATACTTGGACTCAATATTCTACCATCCCGATCCAATAAAATAATAGCTTCGCCCAATGCAGATACTGTAATGGTTCTTACTGTCTGATTATGTCCTACTTTATGCAAACATTCTTTTACAGCCATCCAAACTTCCTGCGCATCAAGTTCCCGATACCCTTTTCGAATATTACTAAATTTATAGTTAATTTGATGTTCTTTTAAGACCATTCCATTCTCTTTAATAAGTGCAGCCTTTGTTCCTGATGTTCCTATATCAAGCCCTACATACATAAACCCAGCACCTTCCTCGAACCACAAATTTAACGAAATAAAACATAACTATTTATCTATTTTTTGGAAGTCATAAATAGTTCCATTGCATATTTAGCACCTTTTTTCAGTTCTTCCATTGCCAGATTTGCCATTAATGAATAATTAAGCGGTCTTCCATCATAATCATCTATCATTTGTTTAATAGCAGGTGTTACTTCCGTATCCATTGCTGTAAAATAATTAATCTTTCTGATTCCTGCATTAATAGCTGCTACTACCTGATCCGGTTCTGTTCCGGAACAGCCATGCATTCCAAGATGTGTCCCTGTACCCTGAACTACCTTCTTGATTTCTTTAATACGCTGAATATTTAAATTGGATTTTTCTTTATACATGCCATGTACTGTTCCAATAGAGATCGCCAATACATCTACCCCCGTTGCTTCGGCAAATACTTTTGCCTCCTCTACAGAAGTGTAGTACTTGGTTAAATCGCTTAGATCCGACTGCTCCTGCCCCGGCACTTCACAAGGCATATTGTTAGGCATTGCTCCAAGTTCTGCCTCAACTGTAATGCCAAGCGGTTTCACTAAATCAACAAAAGATTTGGTTAACGCAATATTTTCTTCCAACGGGTAATCTGAACGGTCACACATAATAGAACTAAATCCGGCTCTGACAGCTCTCATGGAAAAGTTAATGTCCAAACCATGGTCAATATGCATTGCTACCGGAGTTTTTGCATTCTCTGCATACATTTTCATTAATGGCGCAATGGTTTCTAGTTTAACGACATTTTCATGACCCTGCGCATGATTAATAATAATGGGACAATTCAATTCTTCAGCCGCTCCAATGACTGCTCTCAGAGTTTCTAAGTTGGGTGTATTTAAAGAACCAATTGCATAATTGTGTCTTTCTGCATCTTGTAACATATCTTTCATATTAACTAACATTATCATAATCTCCTTAATTTTTATTTTCTTATTCACTTCTGGACTGCATTTTCTTTTGTCTTATCATATCTATGTAGACTGCCAATAAGATAATAATTCCCTTTGCAACATACTGCCAGTTGGAATTAACGTGTAGTAGTGTGAGGCCATTACTGATTACTCCTATTACCAATACTCCGATCAATACTCCACCAGCACCACCTAATCCGCCATACATACTGACCCCACCTAATACGCTCGCTGCGATTGCATCTGTTTCCGCACCAACCGATGTACTTGGCTGTCCTGACGATAATCTTGCTGCCATCACGATACCTGCAAAAGCTGCTAAAATACCGCTGATCGTCCATACTGTTATCTTAACTTTTTTTATATTGATACCTGAAAATTGAGCTGCTGTTGCATTACCACCGACCGCATAAATATACCTTCCCATTTTTGTTTTATTTAACAACATATATAATAAAAAGAAGCATATCAGCATATAAATAATCGGATATGGAATAATTCCAAAAGATCCAGTTCCTAAGATTGGAAAAACTTCGTTTACATAAAGTGGTACCGGTTGTCCATTTGCAATCAGATAAGCTGCACCTCTGAGAATGCTCTGCATAGCCAATGTTACAACAAATGGATGGATTCCGCTGTATGCTATAATTACACCATTTAAGAACCCGACTGCAACCCCTACTACCAGACCTAAAATAATAGCTACTACCATTGGTAGTCCTGCTCTTTCCATCGCAACAACACAAATACAACCCGAACAGGCAATCATAGCTCCTGCAATCAAATCGATACCACCCAGCATGATTGCAAGCGTGACACCGATTGCCAACAAGCCTGTTGTTGATACAGTTCTTAGAATCGTAAGCCAATTATTTACCGTTGCAAAATTATCCGCTGTAATGCTCAGGATAAAGCATAGTACGATAAGTGCCATTACAATGCCAAAATTTTGTTTGAAATAGCGTATGATTGGTCCTAATATAATATTATCTTCATATTGATCAAACTTTTCTTTCATTTAAATTTCCTCCGCAACTGCATAATACAAAATTTTCTGTTGTTCAAATTCCGTTTTATCCAACTCGCCTCTAATTTTACCTTCACTCATAATCAGCATTCTGTCACACATATTCATTATTTCCGGCATTTCAGAAGAAATCATAATGATTGCCATTCCTTTTGCTGCCATATCATTTATAATACTGTATATTTCTGCCTTTGCGCCAACATCAACGCCTCTTGTAGGCTCATCCAGAATCAGTACATCCGGATTCGAGACTAACCATTTTGCTAATACCACTTTCTGTTGATTTCCACCAGAAAGATTTTGCACCGCTTGCGTTCTGGAAGGAGTTTTAATATTTAACTCCTTTATCCCTTTATCTACAACCGATTTTTCTTTCTTCCTATCAACTGCAAAATGTTTCATGAAATTACCCAAAACAGAGATGCTAATATTGAACATAATAGTATTTTTTAATATCAGTCCTTCCAGTTTCCGATTCTCTGGTACCAATGCCAATCCATTTTCTTGAATTTTCAGTGTTGACAGGTTGGTCACATCCTTCCCCTTAAGGTAAATTTGACCACTGTCGCGAGGATAAAGACCCATTACCGCTTTTATTAGTTCAGACCGCCCGGCACCCACTAACCCATAGAAGCCTAGTATTTCACCTTTACGAACATTAAAATTGCAATCAATTACCCGATTTCCTGCATTTATATTTTTTGCTTCCAGTACAATTTCTCCCGGTTCATGAAAGGTTCTGACGTAGTAATTTGTCAGTTCCCGCCCAACCATCATTTGCACTAACTCTGACTGATCACTATCCTTTGTTATAATTGTCCCTACATAACTACCGTCTCTCATAACGCAGACCCTGTCTGTAATGGAAAAAATTTCAGATAACTTGTGCGAAATATAGATAATTCCAATCCCTCTGCTTTTTAGCCTGTTAATCATGTCGAACAATAAATCAACTTCTTTTTCAGATAAAGATGATGTTGGCTCGTCCATGATCATTAATTTCATATTTAAGGAACAAGCTTTCGCAATTTCGACCATCTGCTGCTTCGCAATACTTAATCTGCAGATCAAGTTTGCGGGATTTACATCCAATCCGACCATATCGAGCCATTGTTTGGATTCTTTATACATTTTGTTTTTATCTACCATGCCCGCAGTCATTTGCTCTCTTCCTAAGAAGATATTTTCCGCTACTGATAGATAGGGAACTAATGCTATTTCTTGGTGAATAAAAGCAATTCCTAATTTCTGTGCAGTTATTACATTATCAATTTTTTCCTCTTTTCCTTTGATTTTGACCTGCCCCGAATCGGGTCTGTAGATACCGCCAAGAACATTCATTAAAGTTGACTTTCCTGCCCCATTTTCACCAAGCAGCCCCAGAACTTCTCCTTCATATAAATTTAATTTTGCATTGTTTAAAGCTTTTACTCCTGGAAAGGTCTTAACGATGTCTTCCATTTCAACTAATAATTTTGGCATTTCTACACCTCTTTTTAATGAAAGGCGGCAATCATGCCGCCTTTCTATGTAATATATTTTTCGTTCTTATTACTATTAAGAATGATTCTTATTGCCAGCCGTCTGTACCATATTGATCTACATTCTCCGCTGTTATAATAAACGTATCAACTACAACATTTTTCTCAAGTGTTTTTCCATCCAGGAAATCAAAAGCTGATATCATAGAATCGTAGCCAAGTGTTTCTGGAGATTGTGCACCAGTTCCTTCCATCTTTCCATTCTTAACCATTACTTTTGCATCCGGATTACCATCAACTCCATAAACCATAATATCATTATCTAGTGCAACACTGGATTGTTCAATTGCGTTAACAGCACCCATTGCAGATGGATCGTTAACTGCGAAGATAACTGACAGATCAGGGTCAGCTACAATTGCATCTGCCGTGATTGTCAAAGATGTTTCCTGATCACCTTTTCCATCAAGCGTGTTAACAATTGTATACTTTTTACCGCTCTCATCTAATGCCGCAACAAATCCATCGTAACGATCAACGCAAGCACTTGCTCTCGGAGAATGCAACACTAAGATTTTAGCACCATCCTGTATTTTTCCAGCTGCATCCTTACCCACTACATAACCTGCATTGTAGTTATCTGAAGCAATGATGGTTTCTACTAAATCCTTTGCATCTACAGGCGTATCAAAGTTGATTACCGGAACACCTGCTGATTTTAACTGTTCTAATGCGGAAGTACATGCCGTTGAATCCGCTGGAGCCAAAAGTAAAGCATCAATTCCAGAACTGATAAGGTCACTGATTCTATCATTCATGATGGATTGATCTCCATTGGCATCAACCTCTACTAATTCAACTTCTACGCCTTTTTCTTCAATGGCTTTTTTAACACCATCTTCAACTGCCAGCCAAAATGCGTTGTTTAATGTTGCTGGTGAATAACCAATTACATATTTTTTTCCTGTAGTTTCTGTTGTACTCTCCGTTGCTGCCGCTTCCGTTGTTTCTGCTGTTGCTGCCTCTGTCGTCTTATCCGTTTCAGGAGCAGCAGTCTCTTTACTGGTTGTATTTCCACAACCTATTAAACCAAAGGCAACTACCGTTGACATTATCAATGCTAATAATTTCTTTTTCATATTAATCCCTCCATTGTACTTTTTATCAACTATGCATAATTATATTCTTTCAAAATTATGCATAATGATTAGTTGATTGCTATAAATAAAATTTCAAATGTACATTTTGTTCAACCGGTATAGTGATTGTAACATATGCATTTTACATTTTCAATATCTAATTTAATTTTATTTAATAATTTATAATTTAAATGTATTTTATTTAATTTTGCAAAAACTATGAGCCGCACGCTTTGCGAGTTTCTCAAGTTATCGCAGCAATCTCCAAATGCAAGCTTGCTTGTATTTGGCTCGTCGCTCACGTAAATAAAAGTTATCAAAAGTAGGTCGACCTTCCTTTGATAACTTTTTATATTTTAAGCTAATAATTGTTTAATAAGCTATACTCTTTCTATATCTAATTCTTTCGTAGTTGCATAGTATTTTTTTAGGACAGACTCCTTTTTCCGCAATGCAATATACATATATAAACAATCCAGTAAAACTATTTGTGTAATGCTTTCTGACGAAGGTTCAAACGGTGTCGAATTATCAAATGCATTTTCATTTCCCGAAGCTGAAAATAAAGGATATTGAACAATTTTGGATAAAGGCGAATTTTTTGCACTCATAATTCCCACCGTAATTGCACCTCGTTTTCCTGCAATCTCAATGGCCTCAATAACTGATCTCGAACGGCCATAATTACTTACAGCAATAACAACATCATTTTTTTCACACATAGATGCTCCTACAATCTGTTCATGCGAGTCTCTATAACAAAAGCTATTAATACCCATCCTATAAAATCTGGACTTACCGCTTTCCGCAGTTAAATAGGAACGTCCTACACCTAAAAAAATAAGTCTTTTAGCTTTCAATATATGTTTTCCTATTTTTTCTATACTTTCTGTATCAATAATAGACAATGTATCCGTCAGCATCTGAACACTCGTCATAAATACCTTTTGACAAAGATCGTTTATATTGTCCTCATCTGTGATATCACCATAAACAAACGGTTCTTTTTCTTCTTGAATTTTTACATTTTTTTGTCCAATTGAAACTGCCATGGCCAGCTGAAAAGCTTTGTAATTTTTATAATCTAATTCTTTTACATATCCCGTAACAGACGCAGCGCTGACGCCACTGCGCTTCGCAAGCTCATGTATTCCTATATATGCAGCTTCTTCATAATGTGCAATTAGATAATCGGATATTTGCTGCATTGCAGGATTCATACTACTATAACGATTTTTAATTTCTATAATAATACCTGGAGTTACCATATTACGCCTCCTCTTGACATAAATATTTTAATTTTTTAAAGATATCAGAATTTTGTCTGCCAAAGTAATCAGATAAAATTTTATATTCTTGATATATCTTTAAATATTTATTATGGTTCGAGCTGTCAGGAATGAACTCCTTCTTTTTCATTCTACTCATATGCAATGCTGCCTCTTCTATAGAATCGTATCCCCCTTTTTTGCTTCCCGCTGCAACAGCCGCATACATTGCCGCACCTAATGCTGCTGTCTGATCAGAATCCGATATCTTTATTCTCCTATTTGTCACATCTGCATATATTTGCATAAATAAATCATTTTTATTCGTAATGCCACCACAAGCTGATATTGTATCAATACCCACGCCTGCTTCCTCCAGGGCCTCAATAATCACATATGTCCCATATGCTGTTGATTCTATCATGGCTTGATAAATTTCTTCTGGCTTCGTCCTCATATTTAGTCCGACTATGACACCTGATAATTCTCCGTTTACATATGGTGTCTTGTTTCCGCTCCACCAGTCAAGAACTAACAGACCTGTCTGTCCTGCACCTATTCCACTTGCTTTTCCAGACAAATATTCATGAATTGTTTGTCCCTTTTCATTGGCCTCCTTCTTGTATGCATAAGGCACAGAATTAAGAATATACCACTCAAGCTGATCACCTACAGAGGCAAGGCCAGATTCTAAAGCGTAATACTCCGGAACAATCCCGCCTTTGAAAGCCCCAACAATACCGTTTTTAGAATACTGTTTTTCACTTAATGTAAGTAATACACTTGACGTTCCAATAATCAGCATGAGTTCTCCCGGTCTTGTAATTCCACAACCTGCCAATCCCACGTGGGAATCTATAATACCTGAAGCTACTGCAATACCGGGTATAAGTCCAAGTATAGATGCCCACTCTGCATTCAATTCTCCAAATTTTTCACAGATACCGCAGACATTCGCACTCATTTTTTCTTCTATAAAATTTTCAAGTTTATTATTTATTTTTTTTAGTATTTCTTTCGATGGATACCCCTCTTCCGGCCAATACATTGCCTTGTATCCTGCTCCTGAGATACTTCTTCTATGTTCTCCCGTTAGTTTAAGGGTCAGCCAGTCCATAGCTTCCATAAATTCCGCAGTTGCTTCATATATTTCCGGATCTTCTTCCAAGATCTGCAATACTTTCGGAATCATTAACTCTGATGACACCTTCCCACCATAGCGCGGCTTGTCTAATTCCCCGCATTCCTTTAATACTTTATTAATCATGTCGGCTGCTTGTTGTGAGGCATGATGCTTCCATAATTTTGCATAGGCATGTGGTCTGCTTTTATACTTTTTATGAAAACATAGGGGATTATCATTGCTGTCGATTGGAAGCATTGTACATGAGGTAAAGTCAATTGCGATTCCAATAACATCCTTTGCTTCTATAGCAGCTCTTTTTATTGCCAGCGGAACAATTGTCCTTAAAACATCCAGATAATCTTCCGGATCCTGCAATGCCCAATTAGCCGAAAGCTTCATTCCGTTCTCTAGCTTATCATCTATAACACCATGTGCATACTCTTTTACTGCCGATGAAATTACACTTCCGCTTGTAACTTCAACAATTACTGCCCTCCCTGATTTTGTTCCGTAATCAAGACCAATTGTATATTTCATATTGACTCCTTTTTGCTTTTATTTACCTGCTTGTCACGTTTTTAAATAAAACACCGGGTGGAAAAGTATCTCTATACTTTCAGTCATTAAATTAAATATAATTCAATGCTTTTTAACTAAAATTATTTTACCATACATTTAAAAATAATCAAGACTTCCTGGCAACATATTCACATGAAACGAATGAGAATAAGTTTATACGAGGGTAAAGATGGGGTATCACTTGCTATTTTCTATTTTATATGCTATTGTATATGAGCTGTGACTCCCATAAACAGAGGGTTCCAGCAATGTCACTACGTGGGTTCGTAACCTTCCCCACGCAAATAAAAACTACAGGAGAATTAAATATGAAGAACAAAAATGTACTATTTCTGACCCAGGCAGCTATGATCGCTGCTATCTATGTTGTGCTTACTTTTGTAGCCAACGCTTTCGGACTTGCCAATTATGCAGTTCAGGTTCGTTTCTCTGAGGCACTTACGATATTGCCTTATTTTACACCCGCTGCTATTCCAGGGCTATTTGTGGGATGTTTACTTAGTAACACACTGACCGGTTGTGCACTTATGGATATTATCTTTGGCAGTATTGCGACATTAATTGGCGCTTATTTCACTTATAAGCTTCGCCAGTTTAAGTGGCTTGCACCTGTTCCACCGATTGTTGCGAACGTCATTGTCGTACCTTTTGTCCTGAAATACGCTTACGGTATAGAACCTCTTTGGTTCAGCTTTTTAACCGTTACAGCAGGCGAACTTATCTCATGCGGCTTATTAGGTATGATCTTATTATTCAGCTTACAAAAATATACTGGTAAAATATTTAACAAACAACCATACTAATTAATCAGATTATACTAAAATTGATTTACAAAAAGAGACTGCTCCGCATTTGTTTTATGACGTTGACAGTCTCTTTTTTATAATTTATTATTTTAATTTTTCAGGATTCAATTCTATAAGTTCCGGTATTACAAATAAGCCATCTTTACGAATTAATATATCATCAAAATAGATCTCCCCTCCACCATATTCCGGTCTCTGAATCCATACAAGATCCCAGTGAATTACAGAAGCATTTCCGTTTGACGCTTCTTCATAACAGTTTCCAGGTGTAAAATGAATAGAGCCACATATTTTTTCATCAAACAGAATATCTTTCATGGGTGACAATACATAAGGATTAATACCAATTGCAAATTCTCCAATATACCGTGCACCTTCATCTGAATCTAATATTTTATTTAATTTCTCAGAATTATTTGCTGTTGCTTCTACAATCCTGCCTTCTTTAAATACGAATTTTATGTTTTCGAATGTAAAACCCTGATAAAGAGATGGGGTATTATAACTTAGCACACCTTGAATGGAATCGCGGACCGGGGCAGTATATACTTCTCCATCCGGAATATTCCGTTTTCCACAACAGGCAACTGCAGGAATATCTTTGATAGAAAATGAAAGGTCTGTTCCCGGCCCTACCATCCTGACTTTATCCGTCCGGTTCATTAATGCGACCAGACTTTCCATTGCCTTGCCCATCTTTTCATAATCAAGATTACACACTTTATAATAAAAATCTTCAAAAGCATCTGTGCTAAGACTTGATAATTGTGCCATTGCATAATTTGGATAACGCAATACTACCCACCTTGTTTTCGGTACCCGAATCTGATGATGGACAGGATCAATGTAGAACTTATCATAAATTGCCATTTTTTCCGATGGAACATCTGATAATTCCGCCACGTTATCGTTTCCTCTGACTGCCACATAACAATCCATCTGTGACATCTCAGCCGCATCTATTTCAGCCATCTGACGAATCTGTTCTTCCTTACAGTTAAGGAGCATTTGTCTAAGAACTCTCTGATTTGTATAGTGCGGAAATGGGCTTCCCCCAGCTGCATACACTTCTTGTATAATTGCTCTTGCCAGTTCTTCTGTCTGTTCTCCAATGAAGTGTATATACACTTTATCTCCTGTTTGAACTTCCATCGAATATGATACCAAATTTTTTGCTAAGATTCTGTTTCTATCATCCATGCTGCTTCTCCTTATCTTGTTGCACTCTACTTATCATTGATTTTTGATATAGGTAATAAAAGAATTTCCATTCTCTTCAAACCACTCCTTGGAGTCATTCATTCCCTTTTTATAGATAGTACCTGTTTCCGGATCCATTATGACCGTATTTAGTTCATTGAATCCTACAATAAGCACAGCGCTTCCATTATCCAGCATAGCCATGACCGGAATGTCCTGATTCACATAATATAGAATAGATTCCAAACTGCATCCCGACAGCATTAATATTTGTGCGCCTTCCAGGTTATCACTCAATACAGAATATACAGTTCCACCATTTTTTAACAAATTTTCACTGTTTCGCATTACATTTTCATAAGCAAGTATTGTATCCAGACACACCGCTATGCTGTTCTGTTCTCCCATTTGAGCCGCTTCAATCTTCATAATCTGGTTTTTGGTCAAAAGATTCCCTTTTCGCCATACATATTCACCTTGATCATTTAATACTACTCCTGATATCTCCGATGCGAGATTGATTGCCGTTGCTGGTTTTGTAAAGATAGATTCTATCCCATGCTTTCCATATACGTAGTACCGTTCTGTTTCTTCCTTTGTCTTTGTCAGTAGGATTTCTCTTCCGCCTTCAAATAGCACTTCCTTGGGTGTTTGAAATTTAATAGAATTTATTTTAATTGTTTTTTCCAATACAATTTGAACAATTTTCTCGTAATTTTCTGTTGTCACTGTTGCAACTGTATTTTTACCCGTTTCTTCTATTATATTATTCATAATCTGATCATCTGTAATTTCTTCATATTGATTTGAATTAATAAAAACGTCAATATCTGTGTCAACTTCATTTTGACTGACGGTAATGTCACTTTTCTCTTCACCAACATTCGTTCCGACTTTTTTAACACGTGTCATATTCAACTGATTGTTTTCAATCCGTCCGTCTACAACATAAATATTATCCTGTTTATAATCTTTTAGAATCTCCCCGCCTTCATTTTGAATAATCACTTCATTCATTGGAAATGTAATCATTCCTGACTTCTCTTTTACAATATCTCCTTTATTGGCTATTCCATAAATCAGATCTGAATTCATGAATCCTAAAGGTGCTATTCTCTGATCTGCTGATACCTCAATTGTCGTCTTCTTTTTGGTATTCAGGTTCATAAGAATTAACTTTCTACTATTATACTTTTCTTGTTCCGTCTGCCAGACAATCATCTGATTATCCCCTGATATTTTAAACGTATCCTCTGCAAGATTTTCTGCAACCACTCCACTTGTCTTATTGGTTAAGTCTACACTATGAATAGTTCCGTCCAAAATAAAATAGAAAATACTATTTTTACTTACATAAGATAATTGTTCAATCTCTTCGCTTAATAATTCATATGATTTGTCATATTTTATAAAAGCATCCTCTTCAATCGTATTCAATACGCTGTTATAGTAATATACCTGAATTCCAACTTCGCCTTCATGCCGCCCCCTGTTCATATAACCGTATACCATAAAACGTATATTGCCGCTTTCCTCAACAGATAGTATTTTCATGTCGTGTTGGTTATATACATCTCTTAAATCATTATTCTCACTATTATAAAACGAAAACAGACAGACGCATCTGTTGTCTGTAGCATTATAACTGTAAAGACTATTTTCATGATTAAATGCAAGAATGTTCCCATCATCACTTTCCTGCATCTCAACATCCTGCTCTGAAATACCAAGCAAAATCTTATTATTTACAAATACTTCCTCTTTGGTATCAAAAAATTGATTCATTGTTCTCTCAAAATCAAGAAGGTACATTCTATCACGACCATAACGTACACGGTAGAATTCACTGATACGATAATAGTGATTTTCTTCCGAAACAAAGTAGTCCATCCGAACAGATGCTGTCTGTGTTCCTAATTCTTTTATCGAAATGATCGGCTCACTCATTTTTTTAATCTTCATGTTGCCCCAGGTAATCTGGTTAAAATTTGAGTGAATAGTTACAAGATGATAGGAGGTATTATCTCCTTCCGCATTTGATTCCAGATATCTGGAAATGCTCTCATCCTTTGTAAAAGTCTTTTCATGAAAATCTTTCACAAAAGCTATTTTTTCTTGTATATGATAATCAACAGGCTGAATCACTCTTGTATAGTAGCGGATGACATCTCCGTTTTCTGTTTCCACTAATAGAATAAAGCAATATTCCTGATTTTGCTCAATCAGATCCTTTAATGTAACAGAAGCCTGCATGGTATCATTCTCGTCACTTACATCGGTTATATCTGTTGATTCAATAAGACGTGATCCATCTACACTTCTTACTTCAAAGGATAATGATTGAATATTCCTTTTAAACTTATCAATAGAAAAAGCGACTACCCTGTCTTCACCAATCGGAGTAATGGTATCCCTTAAATAGCTTTCCTGCATCCTGGATGCGTAACCATGCAGACAGTTTATTCTTTGCCCGTCTAATTCCATATAGACCAGCGGATATGTCGCCTCCTTCATTTCCACCGTCATATCAGTATTTCCCTTATTTGTAATTGCGCTTATGACTAATACTGATACAATAAATAACAGTACATAAATACTTCCTTTAATTAATGGTTTTCTCATTTTCTACCTTTAAACTTCCCTTTTATTGCAACTTTTCTACAATTCTTCCAAGTGTTGGATCTATGTGCAAAAATGATTGTAATTTTTTTATTTCATCCCGTTTTTTTATAGAAGCATTTTCTTTTTTCACTGCTCTGATCAGTATATTTTTAGGCGTATGCTCCATATCTATGAATTCTAAAATCTGCGTATCATACCCATATTCTTCAAGAATATTAGCGCGATAAGCATCTGTAATGAGTGCTGATATTCTCTCACGTATCAAACCATACTTTAATACCGGTGCAAGTTCTGCACAGAAGATCTGCTTATTTATCTCATGCTGGCAGCATGGCACTGATAAAATAACACTTGCATTCCATGCAACTGCTTTTTGTAATGCGTAATCTGTAGCTGTATCACATGCATGTAAAGTGACAACCATGTCAACTTTATCCATGCCATTATAATCCCCTATGTCACCTCTTAAAAAATTGAGTTCATGATAGCCATACTTATCTCTAAGTTTATTACAAGTATCGATTACATCTTCCTTTAAATCTAAACCTATAATTTTAATATCCATATTCTGCAACGTTTTTAAATAGTAATACATTGCAAATGTTAAATATGATTTTCCGCATCCAAAATCTAAGATTGTAATTTTTTGTTTCTTCTGAAGTGTTGGCAAAATATCCTCAATAAATTCCAAAAATCGGTTGATTTGTTTAAATTTATCATATCGGGCATGGACCGTTTTCCCTTCTTTTGTCTGTATCCCAAGATCGACCAAAAAATCAATTGGTTTGCCCTCTTCCAAAATATACTTTTTTATTCTGTTATGAGACAAGTCCATCTTTTTTTCTTTTATTTCGTTACTTTTCTTTTTATTCATTGTAACTTTCCCTTTTTTGCTGACCAACACTGTTATTTTAAAAGAGATTGCATCTATTTCCAATTGTTTATAATATCTACTCATATTTTCCATGAGAAATACTATAAGTTCTTTTTTTTCATAATTTTTATGTAATACCTTGGTCCCTGTGAAACTGCTGGCCTGATAATATAAGATTCCTTTTTGCATAATAGGACGCACTTTTACCTTAGTCGCAATTTTTTTATCTTTTGCATTGCTCATAATTATCTGATATAATTCTTCATTTATGCTTTCTTCCAAAGCTTCTCTTAATTTTTCCATGATTACATTTTAAGTCCTTTATAATAAAACCTCAACTAAAATTTTTCTTAATAATATACGTCTATTGACATCTTACTTAGTAGTTTTTATATCTAATGGGCAGGATTGAGTCAAGTGGCATTCCTTTAAAAGGTGCATATGATATGGTAAAAGAAAATTTATAAGCATAATTGACGCTTCGATAAGGAATTCGTATGAATAGTAATCATAAAATAATGCCGTTCTATATGACATATCCGCTCCCTATGTATTATGAAGATGATAATAAGGTTATGCGGGATTTGGAATACTTACAACAATTATACCCGGCTGAAGCTAAAAAATATCAAAAAAAAATAGTTTCGATCCTAGATAAGATAGATTATGAAGGAAGTCTGATTTACGATGAATACCCCGATAGATGGCTTCTATATAAGCTTGCCAACGAAGTACTTGAAATATTAAAATGCGATACTTCAGATGAAGAAGGAAATTCTGATATTAATGCTGAAAAATGGGAATGGATCAGTGATATGATCCAGATATTGCTCTATTACGAGATCTATAAAAGACGGCACTGTGATAAGCATGGAATCTTAAGATTTTAACAAAAGGGGCATGCTAAGCACGCCCCTTTTATTAATAGCAAAAATCTTTCTTAGTTCTTCCGTTATTTTCCAATTGTTTGAATTCTTGCAACAGCTCTATGCAATGCTGTCTCTGCCCTGGCGACATTGGTTTCCGGTGTTCTAGAGCGTAAACGCTCTTCTGCTCTTTCTTTGGCAGCTTTTGCACGTTCCGTATCTATTTCTTCCGGCCATTCCACAATCTCAGCCAGTATGGTAACACTTTCCGGCAGAATCTCTGCAAAACCGGCATGCAATGCAGCTTTTTTTGTTTCATTCCCTCCAGTTATTTTAAGGATACCTGGAGCAATGATAACAGTCATAGGAATATGGTTCTTGTAAATACCAATTTCTCCTTCTGTTGTATTGAACTCCACCATCGTAGCCACATCTTCATAAAACTTACGATCCGGTGTTATGATTTTCAATGTTATTTCATTCATCTCTGCCATATGTCCACCTCTTACTTCACACGGGCAAGTACATCATCAATACTTCCGGCATTTAAGAAATAACTTTCTGGAACATCATCATGTTTTCCTTCTAAAATTTCTTTAAATCCACGGATGGTCTCATTGATAGGTACATATTTTCCTTCAAGACCTGTGAATTGTCCGGCTACGAAGAAAGGTTGTGATAAAAATTTCTGAATCTTTCTTGCTCTTGATACAACAGCCTTATCATCCTCCGAAAGTTCATCCATACCTAGCATTGCAATAATATCTTGTAATTCATTATATCTCTGTAACACTTCCTGAACGCCACGGGCAACCTTATAATGTTCTTCCCCAACAATACGCGGATCAAGAATTCTGGAAGTCGACTCTAATGGATCTACCGCTGGATAAATACCTAGTTCTACGATAGAACGTGATAGAACAGTAGTGGCATCCAGGTGGGCAAATGTTGTTGCCGGAGCGGGATCTGTTAAATCATCGGCTGGTACATATACAGCCTGAACAGAAGTAATGGAACCATTTTTTGTAGAAGTAATACGTTCTTGCAATGCACCCATCTCAGTCTGTAATGTAGGCTGGTATCCAACGGCTGAAGGCATACGCCCTAACAATGCAGAAACTTCAGAACCCGCCTGCGTAAAACGGAAAATATTATCAATAAATAATAATACATCTTTTCCCCCTTTATCACGGAAGTTCTCGGCAATTGTCAATCCGGTAAGACCAACTCTCATTCTAGCTCCAGGCGGCTCATTCATCTGTCCAAATACCATCGTGGTTTTATCAATAACGCCAGATTCCTGCATCTCATGATACAAGTCGTTTCCTTCTCTTGTTCTCTCTCCTACCCCAGTAAATACGGAATATCCACCATGTTCTGTGGCAATATTTCTGATCAATTCCTGAATCAATACGGTCTTACCAACACCTGCACCACCAAACAGCCCGATTTTTCCACCTTTTTGATATGGACACAGAAGGTCAACAACCTTAATACCCGTTTCTAAAAGTTCTGTTTCTGTGGATTGCTCATCAAATGCCGGAGCTGCTCTGTGTATAGGTTCATAAGTAACTCCGTCTGGTGCTGGTTTATTATCAATTGGTTCTCCTAATACATTGAAGATACGTCCTAAAGTCTTCTCTCCGACCGGAACACTGATAGGGGCACCTGTTGCTATCGCTTCCATGCCTCTTACCAATCCGTCCGTAGGACCCATAGAGATACATCTTACTGTGTCATCACCTAAATGCTGTGCTACTTCGACGGTTAGAACTCCACTGTTTGCCTTAATTCTAATCGCTTCATTAATCTCCGGAAGAGAGCCTTCTGTGAATTTAATGTCAAGCACGGCACCGATAATCTGCGTAATTTTTCCAACGCATTTTGCGTTTGTGCTATCTGCTGCCATTTGTTCTCCTTTCTTGCTTTGCGGGCTTTAGGGCAAATCATGGATTTACTCTAAAAGGTCTGTACCCTGTTATGAAATAGCGGCTGCTCCGCCAATAATCTCTGTAAGTTCTTGTGTAATAGAACCCTGGCGTGCTCTATTGTACTGCAATGATAATTTACTTATCATATCTTCAGCATTGCTTGTTGCCGAATCCATTGCCTGCATTCTGGCAGCGTTTTCACTTGCCACCGATTCTACCATACCGCCATAGATAAGACTTGTTACATATTTGGGAATAATCAGATTCAGAGCTTCTTCATCTTCCGGTTCAAAATTCATTAGTGCCGTTGCTTCTTTTTTCTCTGCTTTTTCCCCTGGCTCATTTTCATGCTCAACAGGTAACAATTTTATCAGCGTCGGCTCATGCACTACCGTATTTTTAAATGCGGTGTACGCCAGATAGATTTCTCCAATCTCGCCAACTGCATATGCCTGCAATACTCTCTTGCAAAGATCAAGCGCATCTGTATACACAGGTTCATCTACCATGCTGCTATCGTCCTCTACGATTTTATATCCATAGCGAGCCAGGAAATCTTTTCCTTTCTTGCCAAGTGCATAGATGTCTAATTCATCCTTATCGAATTCTCCTCTGGTGATCAGCTTAATGATACTAGAGTTATATCCACCTGCCAGTCCACGATTTGAAGTAATCATAATGACCGCTCTTCGATTAGATGCACCGGCCTTGAGATATGGATGATTCACATTTCCTGCTTTGGCTAACATGGAAGTTACAGTCTCATACATACAATTAAAATATGCTTTGGAATTCTCCGCACGTTGTCTTGCCCTTTGTAATCTAACAGTTGAAACAAGCTTCATGGCTTTTGTAATTTGCTGTGTACTTTCAATACTGCTTTTACGTCTTTTAATATCTCTCATTGAGGCCATAAGTAATCACCCTTTTCTACTATTGTCATTTGAACTGATCCTTAAACTCTTCGATTGCCTTCCTTAATTTTGCATCTGTTTCATCTGAAATAACTTTTTCTGATGCAATCGCACTTGGAATATCAGGATATTTCATATCTAAAAATTCAAAAAATTCTCTTTCAAAACGAGTAATCGCTTCTACCGGTACATCTAATAAATATTTATTGGTTGCCACATAGATAATAATTACCTGATATTGAACCGGTACCGGTCTATATTGAGGCTGTTTCAAGATCTCCTTGATACGCTCTCCCTGTGCCAGTTTTTCTTTTGTATCTGCATCCAGTTCGGAACCAAATTGAGCAAAAGAAGCTAGTTCTCTGTACTGCGCCAGCTCTACACGAATAGGAGCTGCAATCTTCTTCATTGCCTTAATCTGCGCAGAACCACCAACACGGGATACCGAAAGACCCGCATTAACAGCCGGTCTGAAACCTGCATTGAACATCTCTGTCTCCAGATAGATCTGTCCGTCTGTAATGGAAATAACATTAGTAGGAATATAAGCTGATACATCGCCAGCCTGTGTTTCAATAATAGGAAGTGCTGTTAAAGAACCTCCGCCGTATTCATCACTCATTCTTGCTGCTCTTTCCAAAAGTCTGGAATGAAGATAGAATACATCACCCGGATAAGCTTCACGGCCCGGCGGTCTCTTAAGAAGCAGGGAAAGTGTACGATATGCTGTCGCATGCTTACTCAGATCGTCATATATTACAAGGACGTCTTCCCCATTCTCCATCCACTCTTCTCCAATTGCACAGCCTGCATATGGTGCAATATATTGTAATGGTGCAAGTTCACTTGCCGTAGAAGCTACGACAGTTGTATAACTCATTGCACCGAACTCTTCCAGTGTCTTAACAATCGTAGCTACTGTAGATGCTTTCTGTCCGATTGCAACATAAATACATTTTACATTCTGTCCCTTTTGATTAATGATCGTATCGATGGCGATAGCTGTTTTACCAGTCTGTCTGTCTCCGATAATTAACTCACGCTGACCTCTTCCAATCGGTACCATGGAATCGATCGCTTTAATACCTGTCTGCAGCGGTGTATCAACTGATTTTCTTGTGATAACACCAGAAGCAACTCTTTCAATCTTACGATATTTATCCGTCTGGACAGGACCCTTTCCATCTATGGGTTGACCAAGAGCATTTACGACACGTCCAAGCATTGCATCGCCTACAGGAACTTCAACCACTCTGCCGGTTGTCTTTACAATATCACCTTCATTGATATTCTTAATACCTCCTAAGAGTACGGCACCAACATTATCTTCTTCCAGATTAAGCACCATTCCGTAAACATCTCCAGGGAACTCAAGTAATTCTCCCTGCATTGCATTTTCAAGGCCGTGCACACGAGCAATACCATCTGCCACTTGAATTACAGTACCAACATCTGATACTTCAAGTGCAGATGCATATCTCTTAATCTGATCCTTAATTACTGAACTTATTTCTTCTGGTCTTAAATTCATGGATCTTACGCACCTTTCTCCATTTATTCTTTCTTCACATATCTGTCTGTTCGCGATTATGCGAGTTGAACTTTTAATAACTGCTTTTGTAATTCACCTAATTTGGTCGAAATACTACTATCTACAACTCTGTCTCCAATTCTGATAACCATTCCGCCAATTAAATCAACTTCTACTGTAAAGTGTATTTCCATTTGGTTATAAGACGTTGTTTTTAACAACTTTTCTTCTACTTGCTTTTTTTGAATCTCGGTCAGGGCAACTGCTGTTTTCACATAAGCGACTCCGATTCTTTTTTCTTCTTTTACTTTTTCAATAAAAAAATTAAGGATAGAATCCATCTCCGGATAGCGGTCTTTGCTAATAATCAATGTTAAGAAGCCCAGTAATTCATCAGAAATTCTTCCTTTGAACACATTCTCCATGATCTGAATCTTTTCTTCCTTAATTATCTTTGGATGTCTCATCAGATCACCTAATTCCCTGTTTTCCTGAAGAACTTTCTTCACACCTTCTACTTCTCTCATATAAACATCGATATTATTTTCTTCAACAGCTAGTTCAAATAAAGCTTCTCCATATGTTTTTGAAATTAGCTTAGCCATGTGCTTTCACCTATTTCTTTCAATGTTTCATCAATTAAGCTGTTTTGTACGCTTGTATCAATAGAAGCAGCAACTACTTTTCCCGCCATAACAGAAGCAATTGATACGATTTCCCGCTTCACATCATCAACCGCTTTTTTCTTTTCAAGTTCCGCTTCTACATTGGCTCTCTGAATTATCCTGGCTGCCTCTTCTTTCGCTTCCGCAACAATTCTGTTTTCATTAGCCAATGCTTTTTTACGTGCTTCGCTTAATATTTCTTCCGCTTCCTTATTAATATCTTTTAACTTAGCTTGATACTCTGCTTTCATCTTAGCTGCATCTTCCATATCGGAAGCCGCATTATCTAATTCATCTTTAATCTTTTGTTTTCTCTTTTCCAGCAATTCCCTTGCCGGATTGAACAGAAGATATGACATGATTAAAAATAATGCGAATACAGAAATCATCGTTAATACAGCATCGGCACCAAGTTGAAGATCCAGATCAAATAATCTGGGTTTCATTTCGGATGCTATTATATAATTCACACTAAGTAACGTATTCAACACTCTGCCTCCTTTCAATTTGAATTTTTACATACGATCTGCCATCTCCAGTGACATTCTCGTTTATGAAGGCTTTTGTTAAATTAATGGCTTTACAAATAATAACAACATAGCGATCAACAGACCATAAAGACCTGTTGTCTCAGCTACTGCCTGTCCTAAGAGCATCGTAGATGTGATATCAGATTTTGCTCCTGGATTACGTCCTACAGCTGCTGCTGCATGTCCTGCTGCGATACCCTGTCCAATACCAGGTCCGATACCTGCTATAACTGCAAGTCCTGCACCAATTGCGGAACAGCCTAAAATAAAGTTGGTATTAAAAATCTCGTTCATATTTGTTTCCTCCTTAAAATAGTAATACTCGATATTTTATATTTTTTTATTGACAATTAGAAATTATTCATTGCCAATTGCATCTGACACATATGTCATTGTCAGCATACAGAATACATATGTCTGAATTGCTCCTGAGAACAAATCAAAGTATACATGAAGAGCTGCCGGCCAGATGATTGCGATCCTGGATAGCAGACCATATATGAGTGCCATCATTACTGTACCTGATAATACGTTAGCAAATAAACGTAATGATAATGAGATTGGAACTGCGATATCACCAATAATATTAATTGGCGCCCAGATCGGCCATGGATCACACAGACCCTTAAGAACACCCGAAACTTTCTGATGTTTTAACTTATTAAAATGAATTAATGTAAAAGTCATGACACCAAGCGGAAGCGTAACCCCATAATCTGCTGTGGGCGGCCTCAGACCCAGCAGTCCGGATATATTGCTTATTAGTATAAAAATAAATATGGTACCGATATAATTACGGAATTTAACTCCATTTTTTCCCATCGTTGCATCTACCATTCCATCTAGCAATTCGACAACCGATTCAACAATGTTCTGAAATGTTCCCGGTACCTGCGTTGCATGTTTTATGGCTCGATTTGCCGCAAAAGCAAATCCAATAATGATCAGCATTACAATCAAGACACACACATGCGTAGTTGTTATCCAGACTGTCTGACCAAATAATTCGTAGGAAAAAACACCATGAATCATAAAATCAATATCAGCTCCACCAGATAACAAAATTCCTTGTCCCATACATTCACCTCCTTGCGATTTTTTTTCTAACACAATGCTTATGAAGGCTTTTCTTCTTCATTTTTTTGTATCTTTTGCAAAAATTTATGAGTAATCGGCTGTAGATAAGCCGCTACTTTCAAACACATTACTCCCAGAAAAGAAGCTAAAGGATTGGCGATTCCCGTATACATAACGACTGCAAGCATTACTGTTACAAATAGATATCGCAGTATACTATGCAGACGAATCCTCTTTTCCGCTTCTCCCCGTTCAAGATCAACTGCCATGTCCAATGCCCATGCCATATGAACCGCCATAGCAAGTGCTATCAGAATTCCAATTAACAGTCCAGTACTATAACCTATCTTGTCAGTAACGAACCACACCCCGGCAGCCTGAAAAAAAACACCACATCCAACAATTGCAGCTAATAATTCCAACAGGACTTTATTTAATTTATTTAACTTATCTATCATCTTTTTCATCCTTATCCTCATAGATCCGTCTTGCCAAAATAAATATATTGCGGAATCCTGCTACCGCTCCTACAAAAAAGAGAATAATCATAAAAAAAGATGTTCCAAGACGTCTATCTAAAAACATCCCCGCAAAAGAACAGATAAAGATCGGCACCAGCATATTGATTCCGAACTGACTAATGAGCGTTAAAGAACGAAATACCTTTTTTTTCTTTTTCACATGCCTCTCCTTTTTTCCCTTACCATAAAATTATATCCATTTTTGTAAATATTGTCTAGCAAAATGAATTTATTTTATACATTTTAAATAATTTATAGGAAACTATATTTTGATTGACTTTTATATTCAAAAAGAGTACGATTTTGGCAAATACTTTTTGAGAAAGGCGGTTTTTTTTGTGCAACAGGTTATCATACGCAATGCTTTCCCTGAAGATGCAGATGCGATACTAGCTATTTATACCCATTATATCCTGAAAACAGCAATTACTTTCGAAATAGAAGTTCCTTCGCTGCCCGATTTTAAAGAGCGGATTCGTAACATTTCTTCAAAATATCCTTACTTTGTTGCTGTTCTTGGCAACAACATAGCAGGCTATGCATACGCCTCTGCATTTAAAGGACGCGCTGCATATGACTGGTCTGTAGAGACTTCCATTTATGTAGATAAAACAATTTGCCGCAAAGGAATTGGCCGCAAATTATATACAGCATTAGAAAATGCGCTGAAAAAACAGCATATTTGTAATTTATGTGCCTGTATCACGTATCCAAATCCGTCAAGTATCGCTTTTCATGAATCATTAGGTTATCAGACCGTGGCGCACTTTCATAAATCCGGATACAAATTTGACACCTGGCATGATATCATATGGATGGAAAAATTCATTCATGAACATGCGATCCCTCCGGAATCTTTTCTCCCATATAATACTTTATAGAATACTTTACGCATGTACCCATGCAGATTGGAGCATTAATGGCAAATCCTATTTTGTATCGTAAGCGAATTATTCCCAATGAATGTGTATTATTAGAAAATGATATTATTTTGCAGCGCAGTAATGACACTATTGTCACAAAATGGAACGCTCTAAAGCCGAAAAAAGATCTACATCATGGCTATTCCTGTTACTACTTAAATGAAGGATTCAAAATCAGTAAGTTCTATCGTGAAGATGGTTCTCTTCTCTATTGGTACTGCGATATTGTGGAATATGAATACCATGCGGACAAGCAGGAATACATCATTACAGATCTTCTCGCCGATGTCATTATTTATCCCGACGGTCTCGTCAAAGTTATCGACCTTGATGAACTTGTAGCTGCGTTTGATTCAAAGCTCATTACTGACTATCAGATAAAGAAGGCACTTCTTAACTTAAATAATCTGTTATCAACTATTTATTCAGCAAAATTCAGTTCCATAAAGTATCAGCTCGAGCAGTACGAATAGCATTGTACAATTATATAGATAAAGAGATGACCAAAGACATTTTTTGTCTTTGGTCTTTTTTTCTAATAAAATATATGTCCGCCAATAGAGATTCCCGTAAGTCCTTCTATCGGTGTTCTAAAATATACACAATTTCCTACATTGGTATTACCAGCCATCGCTTCATCTGCTGCCTGATAACAACTGGAGGTAGCCGTACCATTCGCAAGTGCCAGGTCAAATCGTCCGCTGGTTACTGGTGAAAATTGCTTTCTTTGATAAATAACGCCAGTTATTGTATCTGGATAACAGGAACTCAGAAGACGATTTACTACAACTGCCCCAACTGCAAGCTTTCCAGCATAAGGCTCTCCACCCGCTTCACAATATATAATGGTCGCTATCATCTTTCTGTCTGTTTCGGAAAATGTAACTTGAGAAATGTCTCTCTTCGCAGACGAAGCTGCTAATTTAGACATTGCAAGCTCCTGCTCATATTGCTTTTTAAGAGCTGCTATATTCGCATCCTGTTGTGCCATTTGTGCTTCATATGCAAGTGCTTCCTGTTCTGCTGCAGAAATCTGACCGGAATAACTTGCTATGGAACTGGAAGTCTTTGCCACTAGCGCCTCTACCTCTTTTTGTTTCTCTTCCACTTCAGCCTTCATGGTATCTAGATCTTCTTTTTCCTGTTCCAGATCAGCTTCTTTTTCTGCGATTGTATCCTTAATCTCCTGATATTCCACCAACATCTTTCGATCGTATTCGGATACTTTATTAATATACTCGGTCTTATTTAAAAAGTCACCGAAGTTCCTGGATGAAAAGACCATCTCAAGATAAGCGCTATCTCCTCGCTCATACATGAATTTTATTCTTTTCTTCATGCATTCATACTGGTACTCTTCAGTTGCCTTTGCCTCTTCTAAGTCAGCCTGTGTTTTAGTGATCTCATCATTTTTATCAGAAATTTCTTGTTCCAGTCTTTCAAGCTTATCAGATACTTCTGTCAGTTGTGAATTAAAATTATTCAATTCCCCTTGAAGTCCCTGCTTGGCCCCTTCTAAACCATCGATTTGTTCTTTTTTGTCATCCAACTGTGATTGCGTTTGATTTTTTTCCTGTTTTGCTTTATTCAGTTTATCAAGTGTCGAGCTTGCCGCCTGCACACGAATTCCAGTTGTTAAAACAATGATTGCCAATAAGGTAGTGAGCACTCTCCCAGGTGCCTTTTTCATCCCCTCACCTCCTCTTGCCTCTTGCGTATTTTAGCAGATCTTTTTATTTTTAAAACTCAAGAACTACTTTTCGACCGGTTCTCTTATATTGATAAAATTCAACACCTGCAGCTTTGAGCATTTTCTTAGAAGCTTCTACTGACGGTGTTCCATCATATTTATCTGAGTCATATACAATTGTCTTAATACCAGCCTGAATAATGGCTTTCGCGCATTCATTACAAGGAAATAATGATACATATAGCTTTGTTCCTTCCAGACTGCCGCCCCGGTAATTTAGAATGGCATTCAATTCACTATGTGTGACAAATGGATATTTCGTATCCAGTTCATTTCCTTCTCGTGCCCATGGAAATATATCGTCTGAACAGCCCATCGGAAAACCATTATAACCCATAGAAAGAATCTTATTATCCTGGCTTACAATACAGGCCCCAACCTGTGTATGCGGATCTTTAGAGCGCAAACCAGACAATTTAGATATCCCCATAAAATATTCATCCCAAGATATATAGTCCTCTCTTTTATTACCCATAAGCAATTTCCTCTTCTCAATTTAGATATCTGGCTTTACTTTGTGCCAAAAATTCTGTCCCCGGCGTCACCGAGACCCGGAATAATATAACCATGATCATTCAATCTTTCATCCAGAGCACCTACATATACATCAACATCCGGATGAACTTCCTGCATCCTGGCAATTCCCTCCGGTGCAGCAATAATACACATAAAATGAATATTCTTACATCCCTTATCTTTTAACATTTGAATTGCAGCAACTGAAGAACCACCCGTCGCAAGCATGGGGTCTACCACAAAAATTTCTCTTTCTGCACAATCAGCAGGAAGTTTGCAGTAATATTCTACCGGCTCCAATGTATCAGGATCACGATACAATCCGATATGCCCCACTTTTGCGGCTGGAATCAGTGTAAGCATACCATCTACCATACCAAGTCCCGCGCGAAGGATCGGAATAACTGCCATTTTCTTACCCTTTAATTCCTTTACTGTTGTTTTACAAATAGGCGTCTCTATTTCAACGTCTGCCAGAGGTAGGTCTCTTGTTGCTTCATAGCAGATCAACATTGCAATTTCACTGATTGTTTGTCTAAAATCCTTGGTTCCGGTCTCTTTTCTTCTAATGACTCCAATCTTATGTTGAATTAATGGATGATTCATAATTACTATTTTTTTCATTTTTTGTCCTCCTAAATGCGGCTTCCACACGCATAAATTATCTTAGTCTTCTATTTTATTAATACGACGAATGTGCCTTTCGTCATTAGAAAATTCTGTGTCCAAAAATGTATCTACGATATCCTTGGCAAGTTCCGGACCTACAATACCAGCTCCCATTGCTAACACATTTGCATTATTATGAAGTCTGGTAAGTTTTGCTGACAATGGATCAGCACACAATGCAGCCCTGATACCCTTTTCTTTATTTGCTGTAATTGAGATGCCGATTCCAGTTGTACATATCACAATCCCTTTTTCGCATTCCCCGCTTGCCACTGATTTGGCAACTGCCCTGCCATATTCCGGATAATCACAAGAATCCTTATTCATACATCCATAATCCTTATAAAGAATTCTTCTTTCATCCAAATGTTTTAATATTTCTTGTTTTAAATCATATCCGCCATGGTCGCAACCTATTGCTATCATAGTAATCTCCTTTTCTTCTTATATTATAAATATATAATTTTATGACCGGCCGCTTTTAATAGTCGGTTCATAATTGCCTGTCCCATTCCTACCGTTGAAAAAGCTTCCGAATAAATAATCGTAACATTTTCATCGTCAAATTCCCGCAGAAATTGATAAAGCGCTTTTGCTATAGATGCATCATCTGAACGGCTTCCTACACTTTTCACAGAATCCGCAGAATAATTTGCAATATTTTCCTGTGTACCGATAATTCCTACCTTTTCTCCTTCTTGCTGTTTCTCTTTGGTCAGTTTATTTATCATTTCACAGACAGCTCTCTGATCGCCATCTATAATCGTAAGGTCACCTTTTGGCGCATAATGCCGATATTTCATCCCCGGTGCCTTTGGCGCCTGCTTACTGTTTCCATCCAAAATGGTCCTGTCTACATTAACTTCGCCCAGTACTTTAGTTAGCATCTCCAATGTAATATAACCCGGTCTTAAAATCGTTGGTCTGTTATCTGTTAGATCCACAATTGTAGATTCCAATCCAATACCAATTGCACCTCCGTCTATGATCATTTCAATTCTTCCATCCATATCTTCAGCCACATATTTTGCTAATGTTGGACTTGGTTTCCCCGATATATTGGCACTTGGTGCCGCAATATATCCTCCTGCTGCTTCAATCAGTGCCAACGCGATCTTATGGTCGGGCATTCTGACAGCAACCGTATTCAGACCACCTGTTGTTTCTTTGGGCACTACATCACTTTTATTGAAGATCATAGTCAACGGACCAGGCCAAAAAGCATCTGCCAGTTTCTTTCCAGCTTCGGGAATCTGTGTTACTATTTTCTCTAATGCCTGCATATTAGCAATATGCACGATTAGTGGATTGTCCGAAGGCCTTCCTTTTGCTGCGTATATCTTTCCGGAAGAGTGCGGATTCAATGCATCTCCTCCCAATCCGTATACAGTCTCTGTCGGAAAGGCAACCAACCCGCCTTCCTGTAAGATCTTACCTGCTCTGACGACCGCATCAGAATCTATATTTTCTTCGTCTATTGCAATTTGCTCTGTCTTTAACTTTTTTTCTGTCATACTTGTTTGTTATGCCTTCACATAACATCTTTCACCTCACATTACTGAACTTTTTGCAAAAGTTCCCACTGAACATCATACCATACTTTTACTGCCTAGAAAAGTATATAAAATTATGATTCGGCTGCCATTTACACTATTTTTCACTTTACTAACCATAAATTATTCGTTACAATGACTTTTATATACAATTATATATGAGAAAGGAAACAAACAAATGGCTCAAAATCCAATAGTAACTATCGAAATGGAAAACGGTGATATTCTGAAAGCAGAACTCTTTCCAGATATTGCTCCTATTTCAGTAAATAACTTTATATCTTTGATTCAACAGAAATTTTATGATGGTCTTATCTTTCACAGAGTCATCAAAGGATTCATGATTCAGGGTGGCTGCCCTGAAGGAACTGGTATGGGCGGTCCTGGATATAGTATTAAGGGAGAGTTCTCAAGTAACGGTGTAGCAAATAAACTTCTTCATACCGCTGGCGTTTTGTCTATGGCAAGGAGCATGCACCCAGATTCAGCAGGATCTCAATTCTTTATTATGCATAATGACGCACCGCACTTGGATGGTGCTTATGCCGCTTTTGGCAAAATAACAGAAGGCATGAACATCGTGAATAAAATTGCTGAGACAAATACCGACTACTCAGACAGGCCACTTGAATCACAGCAAATAAAAACCATGACTGTTGATACATTTGGTGTAGATTACCCTGAACCTGATAAATTGTAGACTTTTTATATACATCTTAACCAAAAAGGCTCTCTCAGAGCCTTTTTTCACGCTTTTTATTCATAATCTGTTCATAATTAATTTAAAAAAACTTAATTCACGCAACACTGTTTATACAAATCTTTTCCGTATACTATCATTATAAGTTACAAACAAGCGAAACAAAGAACTACAATTAAAAATGCCAGACACAGTATTAATAATACTTTTAAATAACTTTTTCATAATAAATGCCAAGTAAACATAGGTTTACTTGGCATCCTCCCTTTTTAGGGAATTTTTATGATTTACTTTCATGACTGTTGAATTGATATCATAGTATTATATACAACAAGACGAAACATGAAGGAAAATATTAATTATGGAAAATTTCATTCATGTTCTGACAAATGTAAACAATTCGCTCAACTCTTTTATCTGGGGACCTGTGATGCTAGTCGCATTCCTTTCCGTCGGACTTATGTTTACAATCAGAACAAGAGTATTTCAAATCTCATACATTCGGCACTGGCTGGATGTTACATTTCTACAATTATTTCGTGATCAAAAAGTAATCAAAACAGATGACAAACATGCAATATCACAGTTTCAATCTTTATGTACAGCACTTGCGGGCACAATCGGAACGGGTAATATAGCCGGAGTTGCTACTGCAATTGTAACAGGCGGTCCCGGTTCTATCTTCTGGATGTGGATATCTGCTTTTCTTGGTATGATGACAATTTATGCAGAAAATGCACTTGGTATTAAATATCGCTACAAAAATAAAAAGGGAACTTGGATTGGCGGTGCAATGATCTACATAGAAAGAGGACTTGGGTCGAAATGGTTGGCCGTTATTTTTTCTGCCTTTTACGCTCTTGCTTCCTTTGGTATTGGTAATATGACCCAGGCAAATTCCATAGCATGCGGTTTAGAATCATTTGGTATCGATCACAAAATTACGGGAATCATATTAATATTTTTTGTTTCAATGGTCATCTTAGGAGGAATCAAACGAATTGCTGGTATCACTGATAAATTTGTACCTTTCATGGCTCTCTTCTATATACTGGGGGGATTGCTCGTTATTATTATAAATTATGAAAGAATCCCGGCTGCACTTGCATTGATCTTTTCAGAAGCATTCAATTTCAGAGCCACTGGTGCAGGTTCTCTGGGATATGGCATTGCAATTGCCATGCGAAAAGGTATTTCAAGAGGAGTTTTCTCTAATGAAGCAGGCCTTGGTTCTTCTGTCACAGTTCACTCTGCATCAGATGTCAAAGAACCCGTTATACAGGGTATGTGGGGAATTTTTCAAGTATTTGCCGATACATTGGTTATCTGTACCATCACAGCACTTACTATACTAACAAGTGGTGTTTATAATATAGAACAATACCTGACAGATATCGACAACGGTATAGAAGTAATCAGTGGTACTGCATTAACAAGCAAAGCTTTTGCCTCTGCTATTCCTTTTGGCGGTAAGTTTGTTTCGTTCAGTATTATATTGTTTGCATTCTCTACATTGCTGGCTTGGTCCTATTATGGAGAGCGTGCGGTCGAATATCTATTTGGAAGCAAGTCTGTAAAAATATATAAACTTATATTTATTTGTGCTATTTATATAGGATGTGTTAGTTCACTAAATCTCGTATGGGATATCTCTGATACCTTGAACGGATTTATGGCAGTTCCTAACTTAATTGCTATCACTTTATTGTCCGATGAAGTAATTACAATGACAAAAAAGTACATCTCCAAAAAAACTTCCCTATAAGGATTCAAGTGTCTAAAGCTTGTTTATATATTGAGTCGTCAATTTGCACAATTTACGTTACTACAAAATTGATGCACAACATAGTTCATTCGCAACGCGCTTCCGCTTGGACTCAGCCGCAATGGTACATAAGAGCATAAAATACATGCTCTAAGTACCAGCGGCTTCATACAGTTAAAAACTCCCACAGCATATGCTGTGGGAGTTCGAATATTATGCCTGGTTAACAGAACCAAAAATTTCCATTTTTTCTTTCACTTTTGCTTTGATTGCTTCAACTCCCGGAGCTAATAACTTACGAGGATCAAATCCCTTTCCTTCTAAGTCTTTTCCAGCTTCGATGTATTTACGTGTAGCTTCAGCAAATACTAATTGACATTCTGTATTAACATTGATTTTGGCAACGCCAAGATCAATTGCTTTTTTAATCATGTCATCAGGAATACCTGTTCCGCCATGAAGAACCAATGGCATATCCCCTGTTAACTTTTGGATAGCATCTAATGTTTCAAATGAAAGTCCTTTCCAGTTAGCCGGATATTTTCCATGAATGTTTCCGATACCAGCTGCCAAGAAATCAATTCCCAAGTCGGCTACTGCTTTACATTCTTCTGGATCAGCACATTCTCCAGCTCCAATAACACCATCTTCTTCTCCACCGATCGATCCAACTTCTGCTTCAATAGAGATTCCTTTTGCATGAGCTGCTCCAACTAATTCTTTTGTTTTTGCAACATTCTCTTCAATTGGGTAATGGGAACCATCAAACATGATGGATGAGAAACCAGCTTCAATACATTTGTAGCAGTGATCATATGAGCCGTGATCTAAATGAAGAGCGACCGGAACGGTAATTTTCATTTCATCAATCATTCCATTAATCATTCCAACGATTGTTTTGTATCCTGTCATGTACTTTCCAGCACCTTCTGATACGCCTAATATAACTGGTGAGTTATTTTCCTGAGCTGCTTGTAAAACTGCCTTTGTCCACTCTAAGTTGTTGATGTTGAACTGACCTACTGCATAATGGCCAGCTTTTGCCTTTTTAAGCATTTCTGCTGCTGATACTAACATTTTATTTACCTCCATAATTAAATATACATTTTTTAACCGTCCTTATTATATCCTACTTCTATTCAAAATGGAATAATAAACGTGAAAAATTTATCATTTTTTCTCCGGAATCATGATGTTTATGGCTTTTTTGCAATTATCTATAACTGCTTTCTTATGATTTCCGCCAAATTCACCATCTAATGTCCAGGCTATCTCCACTTCAGATTCAAGTTCAAGATGATCTGTACGGAAGCAATACATATATTCTGTATCAATATCTTTTAATACCAATGCAGTCAGGATCGAATTCAGTTCAAGTGCGTTTTTAGGATTTTTGATCAGCGTTACTTCAAACATTCCATCATCTAATTCTACCCACTTTCCAGTAATTCTTTTAAATCCTCCAACAGATTCCGAATTGGTTATCATACCAAAAATGAATTCATCCTCTATCGTCTCAGCCTCGTATCGGACCTTAATCCTATAAGTTGGTATTACAGACAGCCGCTTCATTCCTTCCAGCAGATAAGCCATATGCCCGAGCAAATTTTTTACATCCTGTTTTGTTTCATATGATACGTCTGTAAATAGACCAAATGCCGCAATATATACAAATGTATCATCATTAAAGGCTCCAATATCACAAGGAAATTTTACCCCGTTGACCACTGTCTCAGCTGCTTTGATCATATTCTTAGGAATATGAAGACTATTCGCAAAATCATTGGTACTGCCCGCAGGGACATATCCGATCGTTGCTCTTTCGGAGCATTGCATAATGCCAGTAACCACTTCATCAAGTGTACCGTCACCGCCACTGCATACTACAATATCATAGTCTTTCGACCTTTCTCTTGACACAGTTATGGCATCGCCCACAGCCTGTGTCGGATATACTGTAACTTCATATTCTGCTTTTGTAAAAATATCAATAATATCCAATAGATTACTTCTTATATTCGCCTTACCAGCATGAGGATTATAAATAAATAACATTTTCTTCTTTTTCATAATTGTTCCCATCTGCCGCTTTAGCCCTCCTTGCAGATTTTCACGAATTGTTTACCCTGTTGTATTATGTACATTATACAACATCATGAATAAAAAAAGGAATACTTCATGCATTCCTTTTTTGTTTCCTACTATTTTATTATGAACTTTTGCAACTAAATAATTCTAAAATACTTCTTTTATTGTTCCGCACCGCTTAAATATTTCTCAATACTTTCTACTGCCGATTGCTCGTCCGCACCGTCTGCCTCTACAGAAACATCTTCACCTGATACCAGTCCCAGTGTCATCATACCCATAATACTTTTTGCATTTACTTTTCTGCCTTCCGCTTCTACATAGACAGAACTCTCAAATTGGCTTGCAACTTGTACTAATACTGCTACTGGTCTGGCTTCAAGACCGCCGTCTAATTGTACTTTCATTGTTTTTCTAATCATAATATCTCCTCCTTTACTGTCTAAGCTTGTCAGCAAATTCACTTAGTTTCCTCAGTCTATGATTCACGCCCGATTTACCTACCGGGGGATCAAGATATTCTCCCAATTCCTTCAGTGTAGCTTCTGGATGTTCTATTCTGGCTTCCGCCATATCCTTAAGATTATCTTGTAAGCAGCTAAAGCCCACTGTTTTTTGAATATACAAGATATCATCAATCTGTTTTGAAGCAGCATTCACTGTTTTTGTAATATTAGCCGCTTCACAATTTACTCTTCTGTTTATGGAATTACGCATTTCTTTTAAAATGCGAAGATTTTCCAGATTCATGAGCGAAACATGGGCTTCCATAATATTTAACAAATCAACGATTCCAGAACCTTCTTTTACATATACCACATAATATTTCTTGCGTACTACAATCTTAGCATCTACCTGAAAGCCAATTATTATGTCTCTAATTTGAATTGCCTGTGCTTCACTAAGACAAACCAATTCGAAATGATAACTTTTTTCAGGATCGCTCATGGATCCAATCGTCAGATAAGCGCCTCTTAAAAATGCTCTTCTACAACAGCTATTCTTAAGGATCATCGGATTAATTATCCCTAATGGCATTAGCTGTTTCTCGTTTTTATCACATATTTTAAGTGCTTGCAGTACTTTATCCACTGCTTTGGCATCCTCTAAACAACTTACATATGTATTTACCCTTATATGCTCCTTTACCAATGCCTCTGCAATTTCAGTATCTATATTAAATGTTTTTCTTAATAATGTAAAGTATTTTCTAGCTACGGTCAGATTTTCCGTTTGGATCTTAATTATTTTTTTTCCATTACTATCACATTCAATTCTTCCATTGTAGTGAATAATTGCTGCTAATTCCGCTATCTGACAATGTCTGGCAGAACTAACATGTTTTGATAATTCCTCTTTTACTTCTCCAGAAAATGACATTTTGCTCCCATCTGCCGCTCGCTATAAACCATGCCTTACATCTCTATGCATTAATGTAAGACCATAATTTCCCTGATTTTTCATTCTTTTATAGAGTTCATTTGCCAATGTTACGCTTCTATGTTTGCCACCAGTACAGCCTATACTGATTACCAACTGATATTTCCCTTCGTTTACATAGTTAGGAATCAAAAATAGAACCATGTCAGCTAATTTATTGAGAAATTCTCTCGCCTCCGGAAAGCTCATAACATATTCCTGTACTTCATGGTCATTGCCTGTCTTGTTTTTAAGTTCCTCAATATAGAAGGGATTCGGTAAAAATCTTACATCAAATACAAGATCTGAATCTGCCGGAATCCCATTTTTAAAACCAAACGACAAAATATTGACCATAAGGCTATTATATTCTTCATTATTAACAAATATTCTGTCAAGTTCTTCCTTAAGTTCCCTTGTTAATAATTTTGATGTATCAATAACATAATCAGCTTTTGCCCTGATCGCCGACAGCGTCTCACGCTCTTTTCGAATACCATCTTCAACACGTCCCGCACTGGAAAGCGGATGCATTCTTCTGCTTTCTTTATATCTTTTTAACAACACTTGATCATTCGCATCCATGAAAAGGAGTTCATATACACATCCTAATTCTTTGATATTATCCAACGCTTTTTGAATGTCCATAAAAGATTGGTCAGCACGGACATCCAGGCCTAGCGCGATTTTAGTAATTTCACCATTTGGTGCCAATATTAGTTCTACAAATTTCCTGATCAAAGGAACCGGAAGATTGTCCACACAATAAAACCCAACATCTTCCAGCATTTTTAACGCTGTTCTTTTCCCACCGCCGCTCATTCCTGTTACAATAACAAACCGCATATTTACTCCTTTGCTTTTCTGACAAGGTTATTCAAATTTTCCAAGACAAATAACTTCCATCTCTAGTATAACACCAAATTTATCATAAACCTTTTCCTGTACATCATGAATTAACTTCCATAGATCCATTGATGTAGCGTGCCCCATATTTACAATAAAACCGCAATGTTTCTCCGATACACATGCATCTCCTACCCGATATCCCTTTAATCCCGCATCCATAATCAGTTTCCCTGCAAAATTTCCCTCCGGTCTCTTAAATGTACTCCCTGCACTTGGAAAGTCGAGAGGCTGTTTTTCTCTTCTTTTTTTGGCAAGTTCCAACATTGTTTCGTTAATTGTTTCTTTATTTCCCTCCTGCAATTCCAGCTCGACTTCTACAACAGCAAAACGATTATGGCGGATGACACTGGTCCGATATCCGAATTCCATTGTCCCATTGTCAAGCTCAAGGATCTCCCCATCCATACTCATTACCCTGACCTTGGTAACTGTATTTTTCATTTCTCCGCCATAGGCTCCTGCATTCATAACAACAGCTCCTCCAATGGAGCCTGGTATTCCTGATGCAAACTCAAGTCCTGTCAATCCGTAGTTGCAGGCTTCTTTTGCAACTTGCGAAAGCAATGCACCTGCCTGTGCATAAATATGTGTTCCGTTTACACGAATCCCGCTCATCTTGGGACCAATCTGAATTATAATCCCATCATATCCGCTGTCACTGACCAATAAATTACTTCCATTTCCTAATATAAAATAATCTGCTTCAACTTTATTCAGAAGTTGGAGTAATTTACCCAACTGTTCTTCTGTCTGAACTTGTAAAAGAACATTCGCTTCACCACCCGTGCGGAATGTTGTATACCTGCTCATCGGCACTTTTACAAGTATATTTTCTTTTGGTACTATTTTTTCGATATACTCTAACACGGCTATATTCACTTTTCTCACCTGCTTATTTTCTATAACGCTAACATATCATATGCCTATTCACAAGTTCTTATTCCAATACCATCTTAGCCGCGCCATATATTCCCGCATCGTTGCCCAGTGTTGCCAAAGCAAAAATGGCATCTGCGCTTCCATGAAATACGTATCGTTCATAGTATTTTTTAATATAATCCAATACCACTGTTCCTGCTTTGGATACTCCACCGCCAATTACAAATATTTCCGGGTTAACAACGCCTGCAATTGCTGCAAGCCCTTTTCCAAGATATTCACCAAATTGCTCTGCAATTGCAATTGCAACTTTATCCCCGGCTTTCACTGCATCAAATACTGCCTTTGCCGTCACTTCCTGTTCTGTCAGCACCGACTTTTCTACTGTGGCTGCCAGCATTCTATTTGCGAGTCTTACAAGGCCTGTCGCAGACGCATATTGTTCCAGACATCCTTTGTTGCCACATCCGCATACATCAGTTTCATTATCTTCCATATGGATGTGGCCGATCTCACCACCTGCTCCTGTTGAGCCAGTCAGAATCTGCCCGTTCACAATAATTCCGCCTCCCACACCCGTTCCAAGTGTTACTGCGACCAGATTCTTATGCCCAGCTCCGCCGCCCTTCCACATCTCTCCAAGTGCGGCAACATTAGCATCATTACCAGCTTTCACTGTCATACCTAACAAATCACTGAGTGTCTTCTTAACATCTAACACATCCCATCCAAGATTAACTGCTCTATGAACAATACCGTTTGCATCAACCGGTCCGGGAACGCCTACCCCTACACCTGCGACTTCTGACTTGTCCATGGATATCTCCTGCATTTTATTTTTTACCGCTTCTGCAATATCAGGTAAAATCAAATTTCCTCCATTTTCTGTTCTGGTAGGAATCTCCCATTTATCAAGAACAGTCCCATCCATATCAAAAAGCCCCATTTTAATTGTAGTTCCCCCTACATCAACGCCAAAACAATACTTACTCATTTTCAATCTCCTCTTTTATTAATCGTCTTCTCTTCTTCTAGCCAGTGAATTCTGTACACGTGTATATAATTCCTGTGCAGCATTATAACCCATCTTCTTCTGACGATGGTTAACAGCCGCTGATTCACAAATCACTGCCAGATTCCGACCCGGTCTGATCGGAATATTATGACAGACCACTTTATTTCCTAGGTATTCTGTATATTCTTCTTCTAATCCCAGCCTGTCGTACTCTTTATCTCTATCCCAATCTTCCAGTTTAATAACAAGATCAATTGACTGTGTATCTTTTACACTTGATACACCGAACAATGTCTTCACATCAACGATTCCAATGCCTCTTAATTCAATAAAATGCTTTGTGATATCCGGTGCTGAACCAATCAATGTATCATCACTTACCTTACGCAGCTCCACAACATCATCTGTAACCAGACGATGCCCCCTCTTGATTAATTCGATAGCAGCTTCGCTCTTACCAATACCGCTTTCTCCTGTAATTAAGACACCTTCACCAAACACATCTACCAGTACCCCATGAACAGAAATACAAGGTGCAAGTTTTACATTCAGCCATCTGATTATTTCCGCCATAAATGTAGAAGTCGATTTTTTTGTCATGAGGATAGGAATCTTATTTTCTAGTGCAATCTCCAGAAAAATCGGATCTGGTTTTAATTCACGGCAGAATACAATACCCGGAACATTATAAGATAACAGCTTCGCAAATACTTCTCTTTTTTTCTCATCTGTCAATCCTTCAATATAAGTAAATTCTACAAATCCAATAATCTGCACGCGTGTCGCGTCAAAATGCTCAAAATATCCTGCCAGCTGAAGTGCAGGTCTGTTGATATCAGGTTGTGTAATCTTAACTTCAGATATATCAATTTCAGGTGTTAAATTATCAAGCTTCATTTTTTCAATAATATTAATCAGTTTTATACTAGCCATATTTTTTCTCCTTATCCTATACGTTCTTACATTATTATCTGCTCATATGAAACATCTTATTTCACTGTATCTTTTCTCCTGCAATTGTTTATCATTTTAACATAGTTAGAATCTATAAACAAGGCGTGAAAAAAGCAGACAAAAGAATTCTCTTTCATCTGCTCGCCGATATCGCTACTGTATATTTGATTTAGTTTCTTCCCTTTTATCGCTGTTTCTCCTTATTATGGTGTGAAAATATGCAGCCATGGAGTAGTATATAGGTATTGTTAAAAAAACGACCCAGCCTGGATGCCACATATTTTTATAGAATCCTAATAGCAAAAAGACTCCTGTTACAAATACCGGGTATGCAAAACGATTCGGATCTTTGTGCCTGATCATTGATATGGTGCTGTGTATTAAAGGAATCAATAAGAATAACAGTAATCCCGTTCCCCACATATTATAAAAAAATCCAATCAGAATATATAGTAATACAATAATCATGTCAATCGGAAACTGGTATGCTTCATGATAATACTTCCAGTCCTCCTTTTTATATTGTCTTCCATTTACATATACACCATTTTTATCAATATGCACATTATCACGGCTCTTCTTGTCATCTACATGTATACCATTCCACCCCACATGAACTTCACTTCCGTCTTTATCCTTTACATGCACACCTCTGACACCAACGTGCACATATTCATTATTTTTATAATAGTCATAATTATTATCTGCTGCCGAAGCACTTTCTCTGGATGTATTTTGTTCTGCCTGTTCAGTTTCTTCTATATCAGGCCTTGGGATCTCATCCTCCGTCTGAAGCAATTCATCCAAAGAGATCCCATATAATCTTGCAAGCATGATTAAATTGTCGGTATCCGGGGAAGCTTCCGCTCTCTCCCATTTACTGACTGCCTGACGGCTGATTCCCAGTTTTTCTGCCAATGCCTCCTGTGATAGATTTTTTTCTTTCCGTAAATTTACTAATCGATTTGCGATTTCAATATTCATATAATATCCTCCTCTTATCTTGCCCTGATTATAGGAAGAAGTGTATTGGTTGCACTACCAATTCTAGTTATCATCGTGTCAACTATTGGTTGCGCCTCTCTAAAACACTGACTTTCTCAATACTTCTACTCAATAGTATCCTTATGAAAAAATGCATAGATATCTTCCGCAATATTCATTGGAATATCTGGAACTTGCATAAGCTCATCCACTTTTGCATCCTTGATTTCCTGAATATTTGAAAAATACCTCATGAGTGATTTTCTTCTGGCTGGTCCGATTCCAGGAATATCATCCAATACTGATTTCACTTGTGTCTTACTTCGGAGTGAACGGTGATATTCAATTGCAAACCGGTGGGCTTCATCCTGAATCCTTGTTATTAATTTGAATCCTTCTGAATCTTTATCGATTGGAATTTCGATATTATTATAATACAATCCTCTCGTCCGATGATTATCATCCTTGACCATACCGCAGACAGCAATGCCAACCTGCAGCTCCTGTAATACCTCCAATGCGATATTTACCTGTCCACGTCCGCCATCCATCAATATCAGGTCAGGGAATTTCGTAAAACTTCCTAATTCATGTTCTATCTCTTTTGTATCCAGATCTTTCTTTTCTTCTATACCATGCCGCAATCGTCTGGTCAATACTTCCCTCATGCAAGCATAGTCATCCTGTCCTGTAACTGTTTTGATTTTAAATTTACGATAATCGCTTCTTTTTGGTTTTCCTTTTTCATATACCACCATAGATCCAACTGTTTCAAAACCACTTATGTTAGAAATGTCAAAAGCTTCCATTCTTTGAATGGAATCAAGATGCAGCAGCTTTGCAATCTCTTTTACTGCTCCTATGGTTCTGCCCTCCTCACGTTTGATACGTTCTCTGTCTTTGCTTAGGACCAGCATTGCATTTTGTGCAGCCAATTCCACAAGCTTTTCTTTATTTCCAATTTTAGGAACTTTAATCCGTACCTTACTGCCCTTTCTTAAACTCAGCCATTGTTCCACAATTTCCGTGTCTTCCATTTCTTCCTGCAACATTAATTCTTTGGGAATAAAGGGTGTTCCTGCATAATATTGTTTCACAAAATCAGATAGAATTTGTCCAGGTTCATCTTCAGACACTTGTGTCATATAGAAGTGCTCCCTGCCGATCAATTTTCCTGCACGTATAAAAAACACTTGAACAACTGCATCTCTTTCACCTTTGGCAAGTGCAATGACGTCTTTGTCTTCAAAGTCACTGTCTGTAATTTTCTGTTTCTGTGCTACCATCTTAACACTGGATAATAATTCGCGATATTCAATTGCAGCCTCAAATTCCATGTTTTCGGCGGCTTCTTCCATTTTTTCTTCAAGTTCCCGAATGATCGGCTTATAATTACCATTTAAGAATTCCAATGCTTTAGTAACTTTTTCTGCATATTTTTCCTGTGTAATATAATTCTGGCATGGAGCCATGCATTGTTTTATGTGGTAGTTCAAACAGGGTCTGTCTTTACCGATATCTCTTGGAAATACTTTATTACAGGTCCTCAATTGATACAATTTATTGATTAATTCAATTGTGTTTTTTACGGCACCTGCACTTGTAAATGGACCAAAATATTTCGATTTGTCCTTCTTCATAGATCTTGAGAAAAGAACTCTCGGATATGCTTCACTAACTGTGGCCTTAATGTATGGATATGTTTTATCATCTTTTAACATAGTATTGTATTTAGGACTATATTCTTTAATCAGGTTGTTCTCAAGAACAAGGGCTTCCAGTTCTGAATCGGTCACAATATATTCAAACCTTGCAATCTGTGATACCATTTTTTGAATTTTAAGCGTTTTTTTGGTACTTGAGCGAAAATAAGACTTCACTCTGTTTTTTAGAATAATCGCTTTTCCTACGTATATAGTCGCATCATTTTTATCATGCATAATGTATACGCCGGGCTTGGCAGGTAATTTTTTCAATTCTGTTTCTATATCAAATAATTCTGTCTGTTCCATAGGATTCCTCTTCACTTAAAAAGGCTCAAGTAAAAAACTCAAGCCTTTTCTGATAGTAATTGAGCGCCGTTAGTTACTATTCAGCCATACGGCTTCATAGCAACATTTATGCACAAAATACCTCGCGGTATTTATGGCTGCACTGTTTTCTTTGTTATTCTATTATATATAAACCACGCTAATTTTTTAATTATTATTTTTTATTGTCATCAACTTCATGATTCTGATATACACGATGTTGTAAAATATCTGCGAACCTTTTCTCTTCTTCACTTCTATTATCAGCTGGTACCTGCTCCGCTTCCTCTTCTTTCGTAATTTCTTCTGGAAATTGTGTTTCGGGCTCATTTTGCTCGGTAAGCACTGGTTCTTCTAATAATACCTTGTTAATATCTTCCTGTTTATCAGCTTCATCAACTTTCGGTTTATCTGTTTTATCATCCTCCTTTGGTTCAGGGATCCCCTTCTCCTCACGGAAAATTTTCATAAATTCTTTTCCTGTAATTGTTTCTTTTTCAATTAGATGTGCAGCAAGTTTATCCATTACCTGACGATTTTCTTTTAACAACTTTTTAGCCTGCTTATAGCTATCCTTCAGAATTCTTGTTATTTCTATATCGATATCAGCTGCCGTGGTATCACTGCAATTCAACGCCGAACGTCCGTCCAGATATTTGCTTTCTACTGTTTCCAGACCAACCAGTCCGAATTTTTTGCTCATACCATACTGCGTTACCATAGCTCTTGCTATGCTGGTCGCTTTCTCTATATCATTGGCAGCACCTGTTGTAACATTCTCAAATACAATTTCTTCAGCTGCACGTCCAGCCACCAGGCTGACTAACATATCTCGCAGTTCTGCTTCTGTGTTCAGGAATTTTTCTTCCTCTGGAACATGCATAACATATCCTAATGCTCCCATCGTTCTTGGAACAATCGTAATCTTTTGTACCGGTTCCGAATTCTTTTGTAATGCACTTACCAACGCATGGCCCACTTCATGGTAAGAAACAATTTTTCTCTCTTCCGGTCCCATGATTCGGTCTTTTTTCTCTTTTCCGACCAGAACAAGTTCAACGGCATCAAATAAATCTTTCTGACAGACATATTCTCTGCCTTCTTTAACTGCATTAATTGCTGCTTCATTAATCATGTTTGCAAGATCGGAACCAACTGCCCCACTAGTCGCCAATGCAATTGCATCAAAGTCTACGCTGTCATCCATAAGCACGTCTTTCGCATGAACCTTTAATATTTCTACACGGCCTTTTAAATCCGGCTTATCTACTATAACACGCCTGTCAAAACGGCCCGGACGCAATAACGCTTTATCCAATATCTCCGGTCTGTTTGTTGCAGCAAGAATCAGAATACCCTTTGATGTATCAAAACCATCCATTTCTGACAACAGCTGGTTTAAAGTCTGTTCTCTTTCTTCATTGCCACCACCATATTTGGAATCTCTGCTTCGTCCAATGGCATCAATCTCATCAATAAAAATAATGCATGGAGCATTTTTGGTAGCTTCTTTGAACAAGTCTCTTACTCTTGAAGCACCTACACCTACATACATTTCTATAAAGTCAGAACCTGCAAGTGAAAAAAACGGAACCTTCGCTTCTCCTGCCACCGCCTTTGCAAGTAATGTCTTACCAGTACCCGGAGGACCTACAAGTAAAGCGCCTTTTGGAAGTTTTGCACCAATCTTCGCATATTTTGCCGGATTGTGCAGAAAATCTACTACTTCCTGTAAAGATTCTTTTGCTTCATCTTCTCCGGCTACATCCTTAAACGTAATGCCTGTTTCTTTTTGTACATATACTTTGGCATTGCTCTTACCAACACCCATAGGTCCGCCGCCGTTGGACATTTTCTTAAACAGCACGCTTAAGACGATCCATATTAGAGCGATCGGCAATACATAGGTCAATAGAATTGAGAGCAGAAATCCCGAATTATCCTGTACTTCACCTTTCACATCTACATCATGATCGATCAGATAATGTACCAATGTATCATCCTCCACATTTCCAGTATAATATGTGACCGTCTGCTGTTTCATCTGCAGTGGATTGATATCTGTAGTATTACCAGTATCTTCCTTCATTGTAATATTGATTCTATCAGATGCAAGTTCTACACTTTTCACTTTTCCATCATCAACCATTTGTAAGAACTCATTATATGAGACTTCATTTACTTCTCCACTTAACAATCGCATGAAATAACTCATACATAATAAAGAAATCAGTGCAGCTACGAGCAGAAGCACCAGGCTCTGTTTCTTTGGTGCCTGACCGTTCCCCTTGTGGCCATTTGAATTATTTCCACCGCCCGGCGGTGTATTGCGATTATTATTCATGCCATTTCCGCCATCATAATTATTAAATTTATTTTCTTGATCTTCCATCATAAATCTCCTCAACGTTGTTACATTTTGGGTATAAAAATACTTTTAAATACCTTATTTTAGTATAAAGATAGAATCGTTATAAATCAACTGATTTATTATGAAAAATATTCTTTATCTATAAAAACTTTATTAATTGCTGATAAAAATTACTGATATGAATACTTTCAACTTAAAAGTTAACTTAAAAATATTTTGAATGATCTTTTTTAAGAACAAAATCAAAAGCTCTAGTAATGTGTTCCGATTTTGTAGTATACTATACTAATTGATATAATGTTTCATGAAAATAAAAAATTGCACAGTTTATCAAATGATATTTATTATTATTAAGAAATCTTATATTGCAAAAAAGTACTGGCTTTTTTTAATGAATCATTATATAATAGATAGGTGTTTTTTTATTTCGCAACTTTGGGCGTTTCTATCAACGGGATTATATCTACGGCGATTTTGGCGCCTTTTTTATAGAAGAGAAGGAGATTAGATATGGCAGTAAAATATGTATTTGTAACAGGTGGCGTTGTATCCGGTCTTGGAAAAGGAATTACGGCCGCTTCCCTGGGGAGACTGTTAAAAGCACGCGGCTACAAAGTAACTATGCAAAAATTTGACCCTTATATCAATATTGATCCAGGAACTATGAACCCTATCCAGCACGGTGAGGTATTTGTTACAGATGATGGTGCAGAGACAGACCTTGACCTTGGTCATTATGAACGATTTATTGATGAAAGTCTGGACAAGAACTCTAATGTAACAACCGGAAAAATTTATTGGTCAGTATTGCAAAAAGAACGCAGGGGTGATTACGGTGGTGGTACCGTTCAGGTCATTCCGCATATTACAAACGAAATCAAAAGTCGTTTCTATAGAAACTTCACTGATAAAGAAACCAGAATCGCTATTATTGAAGTGGGTGGTACTGTTGGTGATATCGAGAGCCAGCCTTTCTTAGAATCAATTCGGCAATTCCAACATGAGGTGGGAAGAGAAAATGCTATTTTGATTCATGTTACTCTCATTCCCTATTTAAAGGCTTCTCAGGAAATGAAAACAAAGCCGACTCAGGCTAGTGTAAAAGAATTACAAGGAATGGGAATTCAGCCTGATATCATTGTATGCAGAAGTGAATATCCTATTGACACTCAGATGAAAGACAAGATTTCCTTGTTTTGTAACATTCCAAGTAATCATGTCCTTCAAAATCTCGATGTGGAATATTTATATGAAGCTCCACTTGCTATGGAAAAGGAACGTTTAGCGCAAGTCGCTTGTGAATGTCTGAACCTTGCATGTCCGGATCCTGATCTTACAGATTGGAACTGCATGGTAGAATCTTTAAAATCTCCTACCAGCGAAGTAAATATTGCACTTGTTGGTAAATATATACAATTACATGATGCTTATATCAGTGTTGTGGAAGCTTTGAAACATGGTGGTATCTCACACAGAACAACCGTTAATATCAAATGGGTCGATTCCGAATTGGTCACAGAAGAAAATGTTGCAGAAACTTTAAGGGATGTCGATGCTGTTATTGTTCCTGGTGGATTTGGAGACCGTGGTATCGATGGTATGATTACTTCTATTCATTATGCCAGAATTAACAAAAAACCTTTTCTCGGAATATGCCTTGGTATGCAATTGTCTATCGTAGAATATGCAAGAAATGTAGTTGGTTTTAATGATGCTCACAGCATTGAATTTAATGCCGGTACAACTCATCCTGTTATCGCCCTAATGCCTGATCAAAATGGAGTGGAAGATATTGGCGGTACTTTAAGGCTCGGTTCTTATCCATGTGTTTTAGATAAAGATACAAAGGCTTATGAATTATTCGACAATGAGACCATTCATGAGAGACACAGACATCGTTATGAGGTAAATAACGATTTTAGAAATATATTGATCGAACATGGTATGAAATTATCCGGTATCTCACCCGACGGACGTATTGTTGAGATGTGTGAACTTCCAGATCACCCATTCTTTGTTGCAACACAAGGTCATCCGGAATTAAAATCAAGACCAAACAGACCTCATCCACTATTTAAGGGTTTTGTTGGGGCAGCCTTAAAAAATAAGAATAAGTGAGTATTTCTTAACGAGTAAAATAGGGAATGTGCGCTGCACATTCCCTATTTTATTTTTATTCCAGTGTAAACTGTTCTGCTATTTCCTGTAGTTTCTTTACACTTTCCTTACATTTATTTACGATTTCAAAGTTATCTGTTGTCTTTGTTACTACTTCAGATGTCTTTTCCGCAATATCCGTGACCCCTGCCGAAGATTCGCCAACCGTTGAATTAATACCAATTAAGGAATTAGATATTTCTGAAATAGATTCGATCAATTCATGAATCGCATTACCTATATTATTCATGCTGCTCTTAAATGTATTTGCATCTTCACTATACTGTGTACTGACCTCTGCAAAATTATGAAAATCATTTTGTACGGTCTGTTCCAGAAACTCAATCATTTCATTCAGACTTTCTGTCAAATTAGTTACAGCACCATTTACTTCATTTACAATCGAAGTAATATCTCCAACTGTCCGCGAAGTCTGATTCGCAAGATTACCGATCTCAGTTGCAACAACTGCGAACCCTCTGCCTGCTTCTCCTGCTCTTGCTGCTTCAATGCTTGCGTTCAATGCCAGCAAGCCTGTCTGTGAAGAGATCTCCATAATTGCATTTGTCAATTCATTTATTTTTTCAACTGCTTTAGAATCTTCAATTGCTTTCTCTGTCTTAGTCTTAACATTATTATACACATCCGTCGTACGTTTTGTGGCCTGCTCTGTTGTCTTTTTTAATTGCTCAGCACGTACTAAAATCGTATCTGAAGATTCTTCTCCGCTCTTAGTCATACGATCAATATCCTCTGCATTTGATTGCATACCTTCAATACTGGAACTGATGGTTTCGGTCGTAGCTGCTGTTTCCTGCATACCGGCTGCAAGTTCTTCTGTAGTTGCTGAGTTATCCATGCATCTTGCGTTAATATCATTTGAGACAATTGATAATTTGTCAACATTGCCTGATATATTTTCGCTTGTTTCCTCTATACTATGTATCATCTCCCGCAATTTGGTCCGCATATCACTGATGGCCTTGGCCATGACACCAGTCTCATCTTTCTTGTTGACCAGTTTATGCGTCTTCTCACTTCTGGTGAAATCAAAATCCGCAGTTCTATCTATTACTTCTGTTAACAATTGCAACGGCTTTGTTACAATCTTACTTGCAAAATAAGCTATTATTACAAAGAAAACTACCAGCAATAAAATAATGCCGTATGCTCTTGCTGTTGTACTTCTGATTGTTGCATGAATATCATCTTCATCTGCTGTTAAAACAAGAATATCATTATTATCTAAAATATCATATGCTGCATATTTTATAACACCTTTAAAATTATATCCAACTGTAGCATTTGCTGGTTTTTTTCCTGCCTGCAGTTGGCTCACTAAACCTTTAACAACTTCATTTTCAACTGCATTTCCTACTTTGTCTTCCGTTGGATGATACAACATGGTTCCCGTTGAATCAACAAGATATATGTAAGCAGAATCGACTCCTTCAATTCCTACACCGTTCAGAATTTTTGCATACTCATCATAGTTCATCTCAGTGGAAGTTTCCATTAGTTCTATAATATGTCCATATGCATCTACCAGATCCAGCATACTGTTCTCTGTAGATTTCTGTAAATTTGCCGCGACATTCGGGACAATGCTTATAACCGTAATTACACTTGAAATAAATACAGATACCAGTACTAACAGCATAATTTTAAAAGCTATGGAACTAAAAAAACTGATCTTGACTACACTTTTCTCTTTTCTCATTTGTAACACCTCCGTGTGCAATGCTTTTATATTGTAATATTTTTAATATATGAAAAGCACAATATATTATACGGATATTTTATCATACCAAAGGAATTTTTTCATCTCTTTTCTGTAGTATCAGATCATTACAGTAAAACTTTAAATTATCCAATAGCTGCAAATTTTTCGATATAATTTTCTAGATCTACTTTGAAGGTGTTCCATGCTTCCGGATGTTCCACATAATATTTGGGGCATAATTTTCCGCTTGCATCATAATGCCGCAGAACATCCTCTGCATTCAGATTGTATTTTCCCAGCAGCCACGCCGTTAAGTGTAATAATGATTCATAAGTAGCTTCTGTAAAATGCCCATCCTCGTCCTGATAACAACATTCTATGGATACAGAATCATAGTTATGATCTATAACCGCACATGCGATTTCATCCAATGGAATACATTGTACGATCTCTCCGTCATAGCCGATAATGAAGTGCGCACTTGCGGCTCTTTCACCGGAATCAGCAAGTCCTTGAAAATAACTGCGGTTCTGCATGGCTGATGTCCCTGGATTTGCTGTATAATGTACAAATACATTTTTGACTTTGCCAAGGGCCTCTCCCGGTCTTGAATATTCATTCACTTCCAGGAAATCTTCTATTATATCCGGTTGCGTTACCTTCTTTTCTTCTTGAAAAATATCTTCTATCAATGTTATCGGATTGTCTGTTGTGACCATGCTGTAAATGGATCTTATCAACAGGATTATAACCGCTAACATTATGATGATACTGACACCTAACACTACACGGATAAGAATTGCCCTCTTTTTCTTCTTCTGCCTTCTTTTATGTTTCTCACTCAGGCGCATCTGTGTTGTTCGGCGTTCTCTCCTATAGGTATCTTCCTCTTCACCAATAATATCCAGGTTGGTTATTACATCGGCACGGATTACCTTTTTTTGTTCTCTCTTGTTCGGTCTTGCACCAATCATTTGCAATTCTTTTGTTTTACGTTTTGTACCCTTCGAACTTCTATTTGTTGTTCTCCCTGCTGTCTGCGTTCTTCTATTTATTTTTTTAACTGATTCCTGCTCCGATATCATCCTCTTTTTATGAGGTCTGTCAGCACTAAGATCAATTAACTGCATATCGGATTTAATTCTTCTCTGATCCATATAACGTTCCTTAAAATGTGTTATCTTTTGCTACACACTTTTCTTCCCCCGCATTTGTGTAATGATAAAATGTGTAAACAAAAAATCTCCATTTTATCACGTATTTTATTTATAGCATATTTTATGCTTCCTAATCTTTATTATTTTCTTAAGAAATTATTAGTGTACTGAAATATGCAAACCTACACCTACCGGATGGATTGGAATTGCCTTATGGATCTCTGCTTTTGCCTCAAAAGATACACAATGACAAGGATATAGATTACGAATTTTGTTTTTTTTGAAATATGATATGGTATTGCTCAATTGTTCTGATACAGTAAGTAAATGGAATCCTCCGATAATACCAGCTATCCTCTCATCTTTACAGACTTTTTTGGCATATTCTGCTATATTGCAGATTCCGCTATGCGAACAACCTGTAATAATTGTAAGTCCTTCTTTCCCCTGATACACGATCGCACTGTCTTCTCTTACGTAATCCTCCTGTAATATTCCGTCAATACGGGTTTTTCCAATTATTTTCTTCTTTTCAAATGTATTGGAATTCGGAATTTCTCCAAGAAAAATAAGATGCTCACTGATCCGAACAGGTTCTGTGGATAATAGTAAAGAGGTCAGCATTCCCAATTCTTCTTTTGAAAAAGGCGCTCCTATATTTTCCCCTTCATACTCCTTTTTATTTAACGAATTCGGATGTGTCACAATGGTTTTACCCTGCAATAGTCCATGCTGATGCAAGAACTTCAATCCTCTCGTATGATCATTATGACCATGTGAAAGACAAATAGTTGACACTTCTGTCATGTTTTTATGCAACGCCTCTGCATTACGAATACAAATATCAGAATATCCCACATCCATCAGAATTTTCTGCTCTCCATCCTCCAGATAATAGCACACCCCGGGTTCGCCCAGATAATATTCATCAATAAAGGTATCATTATCAACCAGCACCGTTAATTCCATTCTTTTCTCCCTTTCGTTAGAAAAGGCATTCTCTTTTTTGAGAATACCTTTTTAGCTGCCACACATCATTCCCTCTTATGAGAATGTTCTATCACTCTTTCAGTGTAGATTTTTTTATGTTCTTTATGCTAATTCTAATGCTATTTCCATCATTTTGCCGAATCCGACCTGTCTGTCCTGTGCAGAAAGTTCTTCTCCGGTATACAAATGATCAGATATAGTAAGAAGACATAATGCTTTTTTACCTGCTCTTGCAGCATTCATATAGAGCGCTGCTGCTTCCATTTCTACAGCAAGTATTCCCATTTTCTTCCACAAATCATTTGCAGCAGCATCATCTGTATAGAATACATCCGATGATAGAACATTACCAACTACCACTTTTGTTCCTTGTTCTTTTGCAATATCAATCGCTTTTTGCATTAATTCATAATTTGCGATGGGTGCAAAGGTACCCGGTAATTTGTATTGTGCGGCATAGTTGGAATTTGTACACGCTCCCATACCAATGACAACATCCATAACTTTTACTTCATCTGATATTCCACCCGCAGAACCGATCCTGATAATGTTATCCACATCAAAAAAATGAAATAGTTCATAGGAATAGATACCTATGGATGGCATACCCATTCCACCACCCATAACAGATATTTTCTTTCCTTTGTACTCTCCTGTATATCCAAACATGTTTCTGACTGTATTAAAGCAGGTCACATTTTCTAAATATGTGTCTGCAATATATTTTGCTCTCAGCGGATCTCCCGGCATTAATACTGTTTTTGCAATATCTCCAGGTTTCGCTCCGTTATGCGGTGTAGGTACTGGTGAATTTCCCATATCATTGTCCTCCTAAGATTATTTTTTAAGTTCGGTGGCATGCTGAAAAAGCTTCAAAGGTATTTTGACTCCTGATACCTACGGATTGTTACGCACTTTGTGGTATCACGCTATATAGTATATCATAAAATAACCTTTTTCTTCCATCTATTTCTATAATAGCTCCTTATACAGATTTAATACATTTTTATAGAAAACTGCCTCTATTTCACTTTCATGGAATCCCCGTTTTCTTAATTCTGCTTCCAATAACGGCAATTTGGAGCAATTATCCATTTCCAGATCTCCTCCTATACCGTCAAAATCAGAACCCAGGCCTATACAGGCGATACCTCCGATATTTCTTAAGTAACTTGCCTGTTCTGCCATTGCCTTTACCCGGCTTTTAGGCTCTTCTCCCTTTTCTGCATCATCCAAAAATTTGGCACAGTAATTCAGACCTGTCACACCGCCTCGCTCCGCTAATTTACGTACCATATCATCTGTCAGATTCCGGCAATGACCGCACAGTGCTCTGGCATTTGAATGACTTGCTACAAATGGCTTGTGTGTATATTGATACACATCGTAAAAACCCGCATCCGATAGGTGAGATACATCAACGATCATCCCCATCCTTTCCATTTCTTCCAAAAATACAATTCCTTGTTCCTTCAGGCCATTGACAGTATTGGATCTGCAGGAATCAGCCTGCTCTATGTCGCCAGGCACATAATTGGGATATGCCAGCTCATTCTCATGATTCCACGTTAATGTCATCATTCGTGCACCCAGGCGATACAGCATATGAAGAACGCTGACATCACCTTTGCATACTCCGCCTTCTTCTATTGTAAGCATTGCAGACATTTTTCCTTCTGCATGGTTTTTCTCAATCTCCGCATATGTTTTTACGATACCTATCACATCTTTGTTTTGCTCCATTTCCTGATAAAAAATATCTATCAGATCTATAACAGATTGTAACGGATCTTTTTTACTGGCAAGATTAACGAACATCGCAAAATTCTGTAATAAATAATCTCCTTTTTTCATTTTTTCCAAATCAATATGTAAATCGTTCTTTTTTAAAGTTATCTTCGTATTTTCCAAACATCCATACCATATTTCAGATATCGTATCACAATGCATATCTACAACTTTCATATCCATTACTCCATTTCTGTTTACTGTAAATAAAAAAATGATGCAGCATCGAAACATAAAGTCTTTTGCAAACATCATTGTTCTATATATCATAAATCACAGCCCCTTATCAGTCAAGATGTTTTCACTCTTCTTTTAATACGAATACGGCCGCAGACCATCACTTGTCATGAATTGAGCTGCTCTGATTTCATTTCTCAGAGCAGCTCTTTTTTAACTGCATTCTTTCATATGAAATAGTACTGATGCAAAATCTCCTATTCCCTTTGACAATAGATTGCGATTTATTGGAATTCCGGCATACATCAGCTCGCAACCATAAAATTTTTGTATTACGTCAAAAATATGCACCTCATACAATTTCTCTTCATCCAGACCTGTCATTCTGAAACGGAGCCATCCGGCATTCACATGATTCAATTGCTGATAATATGCCGCTATTGCTTCTGATTTATCTTCCGATACGACAATCCATGCAGTGTCATTATCTTCAAACGGGCTTTTAATTCTGTAAAAAACTCCCTGTTGAATCAATTTACGGTATTGCTTATAATATGCAATCTGTTCCTTTACTGCCTGCAGCTCTTCCTTGGATAATTGATTCAGATCCAGTTCATAACCAAAAGCACCAAAGAAAGCAACATTTGCTCTTGTACTGATAGGCGTAACACGATCCAGCTGGTGATTCGGTACTGCAGACACATGTGCACCTATCGTTGAAATTGGGTAAACAAGGCTTGTACCATACTGAATTTTAAGTCTTTCAGAAGCATCCGTATCATCACTGCACCAGGTCTGTGGCGCGAAATATAACATTCCGGGATCAAACCTTGCCCCACCGCTGGAACAGGATTCAAACAGAATTTCCGGATATTTTGTTGTCAATCTTGTGTATAAATCATAGACTCCAAGAATATATCTGTGCATAACTTTACCTTGTTCGCAAGGTGCAGCAGCTCTGGAAAAGCATTCTGTAATGTAGCGGTTCATATCCCACTTAATATACGATATTTTTGACTCACTGATGACGTTATCCAGCATTTTATAAATATAATCAACTACTTCTTTTCTGGAATAATCCAATACATGCTGCTGTCTGCTTGGACTTTCAAAACGTTCCGGTGTGGAAATTATCCAATCCGGATGCGTCCTGTACAAATTGCTATCTTTGTTTACCATCTCGGGTTCAATCCACAGTCCGAATTTCATGCCCAACTCTTCTACGTTCCTTGAGAGTCCGGAAATTCCATTCGGAAGTTTTATATGATTTACATACCAGTCCCCAAGTCCCTGGTCGTCGTCATTTCTGATGCCAAACCACCCATCATCCAAGACAAATAATTCCACTCCTGCTTCTTTTGCTTTTGCAGCAATACGTAAAATATCGTATTCACTAAAATCCATATACGTAGCTTCCCAGTTATTAAGCAGTACCGGTCGTTCCTTGTCCCTCCAATATCCTCTCACCAATCTGGTTCGATACAAAGTATGATATGCCTGGCTCATTTGATTCATACCATGCGAAGAATATACCATAACCGCTTCTGGTGTCTGAAAACATTCTCCCTGCTGCAATTGCCAGCTGAATGTCTCCGGATGAATTCCCATCATCACTCGTGTCGTATCATGAGAACACACTTCTATCTGTCCCAAAAAACTGCCGCTATATACAAGACTGAAGCCATAAATTTCTCCTTCCTCCTCTGTCGTACTTTTTCTTTTCAATGCTAAAAAAGGATTGTGTTCCGCACTGCTTGCCCCACGCATACTATATATGGATTGTACTCCCTGTTCCAATGGACGAGTCTTTAGATGCCGCTCTCTTGCCCACGCACCGGACAAATGTATCATATCGTATTCTTTGTCAGGAAGATCTACACTAATACTCATGGCATTCTGCAATATAATTGGTTGTTTTCCTTTATGAACATATTTTGCATGTCTTGTGATAACCGGAAGATCCTCATAAATGGTATATGTCAATATCAGATCTGTATCTATTACTTTATCATATAATCTGATTTCAATACTTGTCGCCTCTTTTTTGTTTTCAACATAGGTTGCCGGAAGCGGTTCTATCTTTTTCTTTCCTTCATAAATAGAGTGTGTTGCATATTCAAATTTTGTGATTCTGCTGCCATTCTCCTGCTCAATTGTACAGGCCCCGTAACGGTAATCTCCTGTTCCATAAGAAGGATATTCCTGTTTTGTATATTGAAGACAAAGTGCAGACGGTGCCACTGCCGCAAGTGCTGCTAGTGGTCTTGGCATTTCTTCATGCAGATAGACAAAAGATTCTCTGTCTTTTAAATGTTTTCCATAATATAGATTACCTAATTGTCCATTTTCCATAATTTCAATAATATAGCTGATCTGCTGGTTATAAATATGAAATTCTTTTGATGATTTATGATATATAATTGGCATCTTACCACTCCTGTCTTTTATAATTTACCGCCCGATGTTGCGATACCTTCAATGAACTGTTTCTGGAATAAAATATAAATCACTACCATTGGAATACAGGCAAGTAAAGAAGCTGCCATTAATTCCGGATAGTTCGCCACAAATTGTCCCTGCAGCTTTGCAAGTGCAGCTGAAAGAGGCATCGTTGCCTGATCCGTATTGACCACCAATGGCCACATTAAGTCCTTGAAAGCAAATAAGGCAGTAAAAATGCCAAGTGCTACCATAGAAGACTTTGTAAGCGGTGCCATAACATAGAGAAAGGTCTGACCTATATTGCAGCCATCTAATCTGGCTGCCTCCTCCAGTTCTTTTGGCAGTCCCATGAATGCCTGACGTAACAGAAATGTGCCAAATGCTGTCACAAGTCCCGGAAATATAAGTGCGAACATCGTATTTAACATGTTTAATTTACTTACCATAAGGTACTGTGGAATAATAAATATCTGAGCAGGAACCATCATCTGAAATAACACCAATGAAAAAGCAAAATTCTTCCCTCTGAAATGCAGCCTTCCAAAAGCGTAGCCAGCCATTGTAGCTGTTAAGACCGCACATAACACGCGCCCTGCTATCAAGGCAAGTGTATTCCAATATAATTTCATAAAATTCATCTTACTGATTACTGATGTAAATGCATCTGTTCTCCACACAGAAGGAAAAATAATAAATGGATTCATCTGTGTAGACTCTGATATTGATTTAAACGATGTCAAAATCATCCATAAAAACGGAACTATCATAATGACCGCACCAATGAATAGTACTAAGTGAATCATCACTGTTATGATTACTTTTTTCTGATTCATTTTACTTCCTCCTCTCTAATTATAATTGACCCACCTCTTCTGACATATCATTTGAATTACCGTAACAATCATAATAACTACAAGTAATAACATTACTATTGCTGAACCGTAGCCTTTATTAGATTCTATAAAAGAATATTTGTAGAATAGGTAAACAAGTGATTGTGTCTTTGAAAATGCAGGGTTATTCTTATCAAGCATCATATAAATAACATCAAATACCTGTAATGCACCTATGATTCTTGTAACACTGACAAAAAACATAGTCGGAGAAATCAGCGGTAACGTTATATTAAAAAATTGTTTGATCGGGCTGGCACCATCGATTTCGGCTGCTTCATAATAATCTCTTGGGATTTCCTGCAGTCCGGCTAAGAATAGTACCATATTGTAACCAATAACGGACCAAATACCAACTGCCGCAATTGATATGTAAGTAATATTAGGATTTGATATCCAGTTTACGGACTTTAGTCCAATTATATTAAGTATATGGTTCAAGAGGCCGAATTCCGTATTGTATAACCATCTCCACACCATAGCAACTGCAGCAGGGGCTGCGACCATAGGTAAGAAATAGATGGTTCTGTAAACCGTGCGTCCTTTCATCTTGCGATTTAACAATACTGCAAGTACAATTGCAATTGCGATAGATACCGGAACTTCCACAATTGCATATTTAAACGTATTCATAAGTGCCTGCCACACATCTGAATCAGCAAACATTCTTTTATAATTATTCAATCCTACAAAAATATTCCCTTTACCAAACGCACCTGTTTTAAAAAAGCTTTGGTAAATGGTCTGAAATATAGGAATTATATTCAATATCATTAATCCAGTCATTGTTGGTAAAATGAATAACCAACCCCATATAAATTCGTTTCTTTTCTGATTTGTTCCTCTATATTTTACTTGTTCAGGCATATCTTTTCATCTCCTTTTCATTGCAACCATACTTTTACAACGCAAAGTTCTATTGAAAGGGCAGGCTTTTTCTTTTCGTGTAAGCCTGCCCTCTTCTTTACATAGCTAACTGCTATCTACTCTTCCGCTAAATCACTGTTCATTTCTGCTGCAATTTCTTTACATACAGTTGCTGTATCTTTTGTACCTGTCCATGCATCAATTAATTTTTCTGAAATCATATCTTCCCAAACAGTGGTATGTTTTGAGTAAGGTCTGATTACCATATCTTTTGTCATATCCAAATATGCCTGAAGGTTAAAGTCCGGATATGCCTTGATCCAGTTTTTCTCTGTGCCTTCATATGCAGAAATTACAATACCAAGATCAGATTGTTTTTGCTGTGCTTCTTTTGAGCCTAAGTATTCAATCAATGCCCATGCCTCATCAGGCTTATCTGTATTCGCTGATGCTGCCCATCCAAGTCCATTATAAATGGATACTCTTCTACCTGTTGTTGCATCTTTTGGCAATACTGCCACATCGCAATTTGCTTTTACATAATCATTGTTACACAGATTTGCAAGCATCCAGGAACCCTGTGTTACCATAGCAACTTTACCTGCTTCAAATAAAGCTTCATTATTATTCTCAGAAATGACTTCATAGCTTGGTGTCAGTCCATCCTTTACAAGATCTGTAAAAAATTCTACCGCTTTGATTGTATTAGGGTTATCCATACCTGATGCTGTTTTATCAGCATTAATAATTTCTCCACCCATATCATACACCAAATTATACCAGCCTTCCTGATTGGTACCCGTCTTTAAGGTATATCCAAACTGACTTCCATCCTCTTTTGTTAATTTCTCACACGCTGCTCTAAAATCATCCCATGTCCATGTATCATTCGGATAAGCTACACCGGCTTCATCAAACATTGTTTTGTTATACCAGAGCGCAATGGTATCAAAATCTTTCGGTACTGCATATTGCTTTCCATCCCAATTATAGATTCCGACAATATCTTTTGGGAATTTGTCCATTTCAACTTTTTTACTTCCTGCGATTTTATCTGTTAAGTCAAGCAGCATCTCATATTCTGAGTATTTTGAAATCTCATTGGAGTGCATCCAGAATACATCCGGCAGAGATCCTCCTGTTGCACCAGCCTCCAGCATGGTCCAATATTGATCCCAAGGCGTTACCTGAATTTGTGCTTTAATTCCCGTTTCAGCTGTAAAATCTGCAAGAATTTTTGTCAGACCCGGTTCTTGATTGGTATCCCAGATCGCAACTGACAGTGTATCAGGTGATACTTCTGCGACCTCCGTAGTACCTTCCGCTGCAGCACCTTCTGTTGTTGTATTTTCTGTCGTTGTTACATCCTTGCTTTCTCCTGCAGTTGGCTTTGAACTGCCGCATCCTGCTAATGAAAATGTCATTACGGATGCAAGTACAATTACTAAGACTTTTTTTAATTTCATTGTTTTCCTCCCTTTTGCTGATAACTCACGATTGTTACTTGTTGTAGAGATTTACCTTTTTTAGTTAATATGTATACCCACATTTAACTTATACACATTGTACTATACAAAATACATATAAACCATGTCTTAATGTCTGATTTCTATAGCTTTTTGTGGTATTTTTAGTTAAAATAACGACATTATACCATATTTCATGGCATAATGTCGTCACTTTTACTATTTCTTTATTTGATTTCATACCGGAGTAGTTTATGCTATACTAAATATGTAATTACAACTGTTGGGGAAGAATAATAGGGGATTCAGATATGGGAAAACAGACTACTTATAAAAATGCTGCCGGTTTTCGTTGCCTGCTCAACATTGAAAAGCAGACTAACGATTTATTTCTGGTTCATTGCGGACAACAGCAATGCCCTCCTGGTTATACGTATAATCATAAGATTCCAAACGAATATCATTTACATTTTGTTCTGAATGGAAAAGGTGTTTTAGAAATTAATGATCAACTTTATCATTTAAAAAAAGATGATATTTTTCTTATTCCTAAGGATCATCCTATCCATTACTTTGCAGACGATGAAAATCCATGGGAATATATGTGGATAACTTTTGACGGGGAAATGGCATGCACTTATCTTGGCCATGCAGATTTATCGGCAGATACTCCTGTTATCCATTCTGCTATTCCCAATAAAGTGTATCTGCCAATGATTCAAAAAATTCTGGACACGAATGAACTTACTTTTGCAAATGAGATTAAACGCGTAGGCTACTTATATGAGATCTTATCTACTTTGATCGAAGCACAGAGTGCAACCAAAAGAGATCAGAATCAATACGATTATTCCAGTGCGACCTACGTGGACTATGCTTTACAATATATTAAATTCAACTATGATCATATTAAGGTAAATGACATTGCTCAATATATCGGTATTAATCGGTCCTATTTAACTGCAATATTTAAAAAACAGTTAAATATCTCACCACAGGAATATCTTGTCAGTTACCGTTTAAAGAAAGCGGCAGAATTAATCAAGTCAACTAATATGTCCATTCGGGACATCTCTACCAGTATCGGATATGAAAATCCGTTGACTTTTTCGAAAATGTTCAAGCAGACCTATGGAATCAGCCCTAAGAACTATCGAGATCAACATATTATTTGAATATTTTGATATGCTCGTTTGCTATCATGAACTCCTTTTCGTCTGGCTGTACCACTGGTTTCCCAAATGGCATCTGTGCAATCAGTTTCCAATTGTCTGATATGCGCCATTCCTTCTTTATATCAGTTTCAACAAGTTCCGTATAATGCTGTAAAGATGCACCGAATCCTTCATTTTCTAATGCTGTCCATAAAACCATTTGCAGCATTCCACTTGATTGTTGAGACCAGATTGGAAAATTATCTTTGTAAAGTGAAAACTGTTCCTGAAGCCCTTTTACAATATCCTGATCCTCAAAATACAGAATCGTTCCATAACCACTTTTAAAGGAGTTGATCTTTTCTTCCGTTGATTGAAACGCATTTTCTGGAACAATACGTTTTAATGATTCCATTGTTATGTTCCAGAACTTGTCATGTTGTTCGCCTATCAGCAATACGACCCGTGCACTTTGAGAATTAAATGCTGATGGTGTGTATTTGACAGCATCAGTAACAATTTCTGCAATTCTCTCATCTGAAACCACCGTATCTTTGCCTATCCCATAATACGTGCGCCTTGCCTGTACTGCTTCATAAAAATCTTTTCTCATTTTTTGATACCTCCATTTTTTATTTTAATATTACTTTTATCTGATCAAGTAAATTACCATCCAATTCATTTCTGCTGACCATATTATGAATAATACTCCAGACTTTTTCTTCCGGCATCCTGCTTCTATATGGTCTGTCTTCTGTCAATGCCTGATAGATATCGCAGATTGCCATAATTCTATCGAGTTCTCCTAATTGCTTTGCATCCTTATGGAACGGATAACCATTTCCATTCAATTTTTCATGGTGATTTGCTGCATAGTCCGTAATATCCTCAAATCCATCAATCTGTTCCAATATCCATCTCGTATAATAAGTATGCTTATTCATTTCATAACGTTCTTCTTCATTCAGTTTTCCCTCCTTATCAATAATATCATTTGAAATAACTAACTTTCCAATATCATGTAATAAAGCTGCAACATACATTTTGTTTTGAATTTCCGTATCGTATCCTAATTGTTTTGTTATTTTGGTAGCCAAATTTGCAATACCTTTTGAATGTTCATAAGTAAATGGACTTCTGTTATCAATTATTTTTGAAAAAGCATACGCAAAAAGTTTCACCTCGTCGAAATCCAGATCTCTTCCTACAGTTTCAATTCGTCTGGCTAGTACATCACTAAATTCATATGTATAGTTATCCAAAAGTATATATTCTTTTCCTATGAGCCTGTCCAATGCACTAATGATTTCCGGATTAAATAATTCCTTATTATTTTCAATCCATTTTTTCATTTTTATACTAGTATCATAATTCAGTAGTACTTTTCTTCCGAACTGTATTTCAAATGTATTGGAAATACATATGATCTGTGATGGAAGCGGAATCTCATCCTTCATTAATTTAAAGGGACCGGAACCATTATAATATTCATGATGGTAATATACGTATTCTGCTATTACTTTATTCAACGGCAACTCTGATACAATATCTCTTCCTATCCGACAGTGTTCTTCCAGCAGATACGTATTGCTCGCTCCTATATCATGCAATAAAGCTGCATAATAAAGATCCTCCTGTAATTCTGCTGATAAATTCAGTTCTTTTGCTATCATCACTGACAGATATGCCACATGTTTAGAATGAGAAAAATATGATTTTTCAGCTGCATCCAAAGCATATGATAACCCCTCTATTAAGGATCTGATATTGATCTGCATATTGTACCTCCATAAAATCCGTTTTATCTGCTACCTTTTATTCTTTCATAATTGGTAGATTAACCGTAAATTCACTTCCCTTTGAAAGTTCACTTTTTGTTACTATCGTACCGCCATGCGCATCAACAATTGCCTTTACAACGGACAATCCAATTCCGGCTCCCCCTGTATTATGGTTTCGTGATTTATCTGCTCTATACAAATGCTCGTAAATATTAGGCAGATCTTCTTCAGATATTCCGATACCTGAATCAGCAACAATCAGAACCGCCGTATTATTGCTCTTCTTTACTTTGACCTTTATGTTTCCATCATAATCTGTATACTTAATCGCATTTGACATTAAATTGACAATCACCTGAATGATCTTATCTCTGTCCGCATGCAGCTCACATAGATTCAGGTCTGTTTCAAACGTAATATTTTTCGCAGCCATATCCGGTACAAAATTCAACACAGTCTGCTCTACAACACTTGCCAGTTCAAATTTTGTTTTATTTAGGTAGAGAGAATCATCCTCTATTTTTACCAGTTTATCCATATCGGAGATCATTCTGGCAAGCCTTAATATCTCTTCACGACAGCTTTCAAGTCTTACTTCTGTTGGCTCCCATATTCCATCTATCATTGCCTCCAGGTTTGATTGCAATGCAGCCAACGGTGTTCTGAACTCATGTGCATAATCTCTTGCCATACGTTTTTTTGATATCTGCTGTCTTTCCAATGTCTCAGTTAATGTGTTAATACTATGTATTAACTGATTGATTTCATTAATTTTTGAAACAGTTGTAATTCTATCCGTATAATTACCTTGTTCAATTTGTCTTGTTTTATCAATTACTTTTTTAATTGGCCCTGTAATTCCATTTGCAATCATGAATCCCAAAAAAGCAGCTATTATTAAAAATATAACTGCCACACTTACAAATATTTTATTTAATACTTGTAAAAATTGGATATCTTCATCATTATAATAAAAAGGACCATAATACCCAAGTGTCACTGTGCCGACCTTTGTATTATTTTTTAAAACATCATAATCTTTTTGTACATACTCACCATTAAAATTTGGATATATGCTTGCCATATGATCACGCATACTTTCAATCATATTGTCACACATCTGACTATCTACAGTACTCATACAAAATAATTCTTTGTGATCTATATCGCTGACCATAAGGACAAGCCCTTCTGCTAATGCAGTATTTCCTATGTTTTCAAGTGAATCCATGCTTGGAGCTTCTCCATTTTTGCCAAAGGCGTGCATCACTAATTTTACGATATCTTTATTTTTCTGTTCCTGCGTATTTATGATATAACTTTGAAACTTCTGTTCCAAAAAATAGTTCGATACTACCAATAATGATATGACTAAAAACAAAGAAAGTAAGACGTACGATATCGTCAGTTTGATTTTTAAATTTAAATTCACTAATTTATCCCGCTTTCCTTATTACTGCTACCTATCATATCCAAATTTGTAGCCGACTCCGCGAACCGTAATAATATAGTCCGGATTTGTTGTATCATCTTCTATTTTACTTCTCAAATTTTTTATGTGGGAATCAATCGTCCTTTCATATCCATCATATTCTACTCCGAAAGCAATTTCAATCAGTTCTTCTCTGGTAAATGTTTTTTTAGGATATTTTGTCATTGCACATAATAGTTTAAATTCATTTGGGGTAAGATTTACAACCTTACCCGCTTTTTTAACAATATAAGAATTTAGATCAATTTCAAGATCATTGTTGTTCCAGCTCATGCTATTAAAAAGAGGTGCATTCCCTTCACTTGCGCGTCGAAACAGGCTGTTTACCCTTGCAATCAATTCGCGTGGACTAAATGGCTTTGTGACATAATCATCCGCACCTATATTTAAACCGTTTACTTTTTCAGATTCATCAATCTTTGCTGTAAGCATGATGATGGGAACCCTTGAAGTTCTTCTGATTGCTTTACACACTTCTTCTCCTGATATTTTAGGCAGCATTAAGTCGAGAATAACTAAATCCGGTTTCCTTTTTTCAAAAAGTGACAACGCCTGTTCTCCGTCATAGGCTATCAGCGACTCATATCCGCTATTATCAAGGTAGGCTGCCACCGCCTCTATTATTTTTGGTTCATCATCAACAATTAGTACTTTTCTTTTTGATTCATTCATAATAGATGCCTCCAATGCTTTGATTATAGCATAAGTTAATTTAAATTCATAGATTCTGGCCGCAGCATCCCGCAGGAATTCCCGTATTATCAACATCTGTAGAAGTTTCTTCTTGTTTGATTTCCTCTATATCCTGGGAACCCTCCAATACGGTTATACTGCTTCTTATCATTCCCATCCAGCAGCTATATCCAAATTTCCCTGAATCTGTTGGTGTAAAGTTAATCACGTTCTCGCCTGCAACAAGCTTTTGCCTGATTCCATATTCCGGGATAATAATTTCATTATTGCAGCCATTCAGATTATCCGCATCTGCCTGAATTGTCCATTTAACAGGAATTCCTGCCTGTACCGTAATAGGAGAATAGTTTCCTGAAGAAAGTGTTGTTGTTATTTCCTGAATATCATTATTAAGAATAGCCATATTGTCACTTTTATTATTCGTATTTGCACCATCAATGCCTGAATTCAACGTTGAGCCCGTAAATGCAAATCCTCTGTTTAACATAACAACGCCCAGTACAATTACAAGCATAGCACTCACTTTTACCATATTTTTAGTAAACCGGGAACTCAGCATCGAACCCAGCGCCCCAAAAGCAAATAGCAGCGGTACGGTCCCAAGACTGAATAGAAACATGGAAAGTGCTCCTGCTAGAAAGCTTCCAGTTCCAAGTGCATATAACTGCATTGCCTGAAGTGGTCCACAAGGCATAAATCCATTCAGCAGTCCCACCACAAACGGACCTTTATTTTTTTTCTGACCGTGAATCTTCTTTGCAAATATAGCAGGCATATGTGGATTGATTTTTCTTAACCAAGGGAAAATATTCAGCATATTTAAGCCCATGATAACCATAAAGACACCGGCTAAAATTGAAATAAAAGCACTTCCAGTATTTGAAATACGAAACACCGAGCCTACCGCACCAACAATTCCTCCTACGATAGTATATGAAATTACTCTTCCTGCATTATACATAAGGCTTGGCGTGAGCTTTGAAAATCTTCTATTTCTTTCATGATCGAATTTATAGGAAACGCATAAGGAAAGGTTGATCCCACCACACATTGCCACACAATGGAGCGATGACAGAAGTCCAACTGTAAACAAAACCGCATATCCCATATTCGGACTGATTTCTGGTATGAAATTAAACCCAATTGTGTTCTTAACGATTAGATAAACACCTAATAGCAAGATTACAGTCACTACCATCTGACTATTCGAATTTTTTGTATCTTGGCTCTTTGTAACTGAAGCATTATTCTTCACTGTATAATCAAGCGCTTCTATGGTTTTTATAATATCTTCTATTTGAATCTTATCTTCCTCATACGTTACAGTAAGTTCCTGTGTTACGAAACTTACTTCTACATCAAGAATGCCTTCCATTTCTTTCAGACTATTCTTAATTCTTGTTTCACAGGATGTGCAAGTAAGACCATCCAGCTGCAATGTCCTTTTTGCTGCTCCATTCATGATTTTTCTCCCTTCTGCCGCCTAAGAGCGTCTTATGACTTCCAATTTGCAAATATCTCTTTTGCTTCATTCAGAAAGTTTTTAGATATTATTATATTAGTTCCATCTACTGTTTTGTTCTCAGCAAATATCGGAACCGGATTACATCCGCCTTTTGAAACTTCTATATCACTCGCTTTAAAACGGTTTCCACAATTTTGACATACAAGATCATCGCCTTCCTGTTCATAATAACCTCTTCCGGAGCTATAACACACCTGACAGGTATTGAACGCTGTTCTTATCGTACCGTCATCTGCCTTAACAGCAATCACTTCCAGCTTTGTGCCGTCTGCTTCATACTCATAAAAGTTTGCTTTTTCACTGACCTCTGCGATCGGTATGATCAAATCTCCATTTTCTGATAGCTTTGCTTCTGCTACATCATTCTGAACACTATCTGATTCTTTCGTATCACTCTTACCTCTCATAGCAAAGAGCAAACCCGACAGCGTTATGATCACCACTCCGAAGGCAACTATAGTCTTGAATATTTTACTGTTTTCTTTTTTTAATTGATTCATCGATGAATCCTTCCCTTCCATTTCTTAACATCATCTATTGCACATTATCATCTATTGCACATTAAATGGTTTTAAGAATTTTTTCACTTCAATTTTCTTTCCTTTGTCATCTTTTGTTTCGACTGAAGCATAGACCCAGCCCTCTACCTTTTCAGGATCAACACCTGCTTCAATAAAAATTTCAGGGTCAACTACAAATACGATATCTTTATCATTTGTATTCAAGGTCTTTGCCCATTCAAATTTGTTGCCTCCACCTAAATCAACACCATAATGATCCAAAACTTCATGATATCCTATTGATTCTCTATATAACTCAACAATTTTGTTAAAAGAAGATTCTGCCGTTTCTTTTCCACTATATTTTAGTTCATCGTTTCCTAATTTTGTTCCTAGCATAATTTTATCTTCAAAAAAGCCTTCCTGAAGTTTTGATACATCTAACCCCGCTGCTATAAATGGTGCTGCATCAAATTCAATCATTACGTCATGGAGCGGGCTCTTGCTGTAATCTCTGCTCCAAATAAATCTTGCCGTCTGATCTGGTGCACTCAGTGACCAGCCTCCGTTCATTTCATCCTCCTCAAGTTGATCCGGCATGGCTTTTAATACATTCGCAAAAGATGTCATAGCAGTTTTACCTACTACATCTGTTTGTGCACACGCAGATAATGTTATCATTGCTCCTATAAAAATTATAATTGTTTTGATTCTATTTTTTTTCATATATGCTCCTTCTATGCTCTATGGCTCGTACCATATGGTTTGAAACTTTTTAGTCTTAGTGCATTGGTCAACACTGATACAGAACTCAATGACATTGCTGCAGCAGCAAAGATAGGATTCAATGTCTGTCCTCCAAAAATATACAATACTCCTGCTGCCACTGGTATCCCGAGTACATTGTATCCAAATGCCCAGAATAAGTTTTGTTTAATATTTCTAATTGTACTTTTACTTAATTGTATTGCTGTTGGAACATCCATCAAATCACTCTTCATTAGTACGATGTCTGCCGATTCCATTGCTACATCTGTACCGGAACCGATAGCAATGCCTATATCTGCCTGTGCCAGAGCGGGTGCATCATTAATACCGTCACCTACCATCGCGACCATCTTGCCTTCTCCCTGCAGCTTTTTCACTTCATTTGACTTGTCCTGAGGAAGTACCTCAGATAAAACTCTGTCTATTCCCACCTGTTTTGCAATTGCTTCTGCAGTTCTTCGGTTATCACCAGTAATCATGGCGACTTCAATGCCCATTCCATGCAGCTTTTTAATCGCCTCAGCACTGCTTTTCTTCAGAATATCTGCTACTGCTATGATTCCAGCCAGCTGTTTTCCCATCGCGATATACATAGGTGTCTTTCCTTCTGACGCTAACCTGTCTGATTCATTTTCCAATTCCGCAAGAGATATTCCTCTTTCCTCCATTAGCTTTTTATTACCCAAAAGTATATGCATACCTTCTTCCATTACCTGGATTCCATACCCTGGTATAGCTTCAAAACTATCCAGTTTCATAAATTCCAGATTTTCTTTTACTGCATGATTAACAATTGCCTCCCCAAGAGGATGCTCAGATCCTTTTTCTGCTGATGCTGCTATCTGTAACAATCTTCCTTTTGTAATATCACCAATTGTTATAATATCTGTTACTTCCGGTTTACCTTCTGTTATCGTACCTGTTTTATCAAATACAATCGTATTGATTTTGTGAGTAGTTTCCAGCGCAGCTCCTCCTTTGATCAAGATTCCGTATTCCGCTCCTTTTCCGGTTCCGACCATAATAGCCGTCGGTGTCGCCAATCCAAGTGCACAGGGGCAGGCTATTACGAGCACTGAAATAAATATGGTGAGCGAAAATACAATCGATTGCCCACTGATGAACCATGCAATTGAAGCTACAAGTGCTATCACAAAAACAATAGGAACGAAATATCCGGAAACAATATCTGCCATCTGCGCAATCGGTGCTTTTGTTCCCTGCGCATCTTCTACTAATTTTATAATTTGAGCTAAGGCAGTATCACTTCCTACTTTTGTTGCTCTAAATTTAATGGATCCGTTTTTATTGATACTTGCAGCGTATACCTTATCACCTTTTCTTTTTTCTATTGGAATGCTCTCGCCTGTCAGCATAGCTTCGTCAATAGAAGTATGCCCTTCCTCTACAATACCATCTACTGGTATTTTTTCACCTGGTCTTACAAGAATGATGTCGTTTACTTCAACTTCCTCTATTGGTAATTCGACTTCTTTTCCTTCCTGTATCACAATTGCTGTTTTCGGTGCGAGACCCATGAGTTTTTTTATGGCTTCTGATGTTTTCCCTTTTGAAACAGCTTCCAATGATTTCCCTAATAAAATCAAAGCTATAATCACTCCTGCCGTTTCAAAATATAATGAATCTACATATTTAAAATCACCAATTATAATCCGATAGGTCGAATATAAGCTGTATAGGACGGCGGCTGAAGTTCCCATTGCAATCAGCGAATCCATATTGGGACTGCGTCTTGCGATTGCTTTAAAACCTACAGAATAAAATTTATTTCCAACAATTAATACCGGAATTGTTAAGATAATTTGCACGATTACATAGTTCAACGGATATTGCATTGGTTTCAATAGATCCGGTATTGGAAACCTCAACCACCATATCATGGAACCCATCGCCAAATATAATAATGGTACAGAAAAAATAGCAGCGATTATAAATTTTGTCCATAATACTTTTATTTCTTTTTGTTTTCTTATTTTATCTTCATCTACTGCAGTCTTTGTTTCTATTTCCAGCGGCTTATACCCTGCTTTTGTAATAGCCTGTTTGATCTCTGAGATCCTTATCTTCTCCGGATTATATTTAGTTACAAGTTTTTCCGTTGCAAGGTTAACAGATGCAAATGAGATTCCCTCTAATCTGGAAACAACTTTTTCAACTCTGCTCGCACAGGATGCACATGTCATTCCCGCAATTGGTACCGTAATTTCTTTTTCCTTTGATTCTTCCAGTAATTCATATCCTGCCTTACTTACAGCCTCTCTGATAACAGGTAGGGATATTTTTTTCTCATCAAATTCTATTGCCAGTTTTTCCGTAGAAAAATTAACTGCTGAAGATGTTACTCCTTCTAATTTTTTTGTTACTCTTTCTATTGTTTTAGCACATGCTGCACAAGACATGCCTGTAATTTTCAGATTCATTTCCTGCATACTTCCTTCTCCTCCTTCAGTATACGAAAGCATTATTTATACTACAGCGTACCCAATTCCTGCAACATCTATTGAAAATCAAGTACATTATATTCACGTATAACTTTTTGTCTTATTCATCTTACTGAATATTTATGGAGATATTATGGAGATTTTAATATATTATTTTTAAACATTTATTCTGCTTGCAAAATTTAATCTCTTGATTTTATTCGCTTCGACATATAAACTAAAAATCATAAATTAAAAATGGAATCTATAGATGTTAAGACAGGAAGCAGGTGATAAGAATAGATCATAAAATCTTATTGGTAGATGACGAAAGGGATATTGTTGATCTGATACAAGAAGTATTACAACAAGATGGTTTTCAATTCATTCAGAAAGCGTATACGGGACTGGATGCATTACAAATCTGCCGGGATTTTCAACCTGACGTTGTTGTGTTGGATATTATGCTTCCGGACCTTGACGGTTTGGAGGTGTGCAAAAAAATAAGGGAATTTTCCTATTGTTCCATTCTGTTCCTTTCCTCCAGAAATGATGATATTGATAAAATACTTGGTCTTTCCTGTGGCGGTGACGATTACATAACCAAACCATTCAGCCCGCGGGAAGTGATTTTCCGTATCAAAGCGCAGCTTCGCCGTCAACAGTATCAGGCTACACTAGATGCAAGGTTTAACGATACTTTAAGTGCCGGCCCTCTTTCTCTCGATAAGGAAAGCTATCGTGCTTATAAGTCAGGACAAGAAATCAATCTGACCGGACGTGAATTTCTGCTATTGTCTTATCTAATGGAGAACGCCGACAAAATAATCAGCAAAGAACGTCTATATGAACAGGTCTGGGGAGAATACAGCAGCATTTGTGATAATACCATTATGGTTCATATCCGGCATATACGCGAAAAAATCGAGGATAATCCCTCAATTCCACAACAGCTTATCACCGTGAAGGGCTTGGGATATAAGTTGAAGAAAAGGACTGATTAGATGAGAAAATCCGGTTACCGCACAATTTTTCATATTTACCTGATTTTCTTTTTATCGCTGCTTGGGGCGATTATCGCAGCGACTGGGCTTTTCTATTTATTAGTTACCGTTCAAACACCGGGCGGATCCACGATAAAGAGCGATTGGCCGAAATCATTTACAGCGGATTTCAGGGAGCAAATTATTTTTATTGATGATAAAGCAAAGGTCAAACAAACCGGAATAGAACTGTTGCAGGAGAACGATATTGGGCTGCAAATTTTAGATCATTCCGGCTATGAAATATTCAGCTATCAAAAACCTAAACAGGCTGATGATACTTATTCCGACACCGAACTTTTGTATCTTTACCAAACAGGACAATTAGAAGAAAGCGAAACCACTTCTTTCATCGGAACAGTTACAAACAATGGAAACGACTATGTGTATATCCTCCATTTCCCTGTAAAAATCTCAAAGATAACCATGTATTTAAATGCAGAAAGATTTACAGGGGGGAAAACAATTATCATCCTCATTGTCGGCATACTGTTTATGGTTGTTCTTGTTTCGGGAATTATTTATGGATTTTGGACAACGAGGATAATGAGCCGTCTAACCGTTTCTATCAGGGAAATTGCAACACGCAGTTATCTTCCCATCCAAGCTCACGGCGCTTTCAGGGACATATATGACAGTTTAAACACCTTGGGCGCAGAGATTAAGGCAAGCGACAAGCTGCGGGAGCAGACAGAAAAAATGCGCAAGGAATGGATTTCCAACATCACCCATGATCTGAAAACGCCTTTATCTCCCCTGAAAGGCTATGCTGAAATATTACAGGAGCATACCCCTAAAACCGAGGAACAATGTGAACGATATGCACTGATCATGTTGAAAAATATCGCTTATATGGAAACGCTGATTGACGATTTGAAGTTAACCTATCAATTAGAAAATGGCATGATTCCCTTGAAACAGCAGGCGCAAAATTTTATCCGCTTCTTGAAGGAATTGATAATTGATATTTTGAACAATCCCGAATATGAGCGCCGTACCATTCATTTTGAAACGACTGAGGAAACGGTTTTGTTTTCTTTCGACCAAACGCTTTTGACAAGAGCATTATTAAATTTGATTATTAACGCATTTGTGCATGGGGATGAAACTACAGAAATCGCCCTGCAAATTTCCGTCTCTGATGCCATACTTCAAATTGTTGTGTCTGATAATGGAAAGGGAATGACCACAGAGGAAACAAGCACGCTCTTTCAGCGTTATTATCGGGGAACTAATACGGAGCATAAGCCGGAAGGAACCGGTTTAGGGCTTGCCATTACGAAAAGTATTGTCGAGCTTCACGGAGGCACAATTTCCGTATCCAGCATACTGGGTATTGGAACCGCTTTTCAAATACAATTCCCCTTAAATTAAGGTTAATTAAGGTTGCCTGAAAAATAGATTAAGGTTGACAGTTTATCATTTGATTATGATAGCTGCCAACCTTTTTTATTTCATAGGAAACTGCGTCCTATGAAATAAAAAGCACTCCGTGCCGGATGCGCACTTCGCGGTAAGGAAATTATCGCTACGCGATCCGCTCAGGCGCGAAAGTGTCAGTTTTACTAACACTTTGTTTTATGTCAGGAGGTGAGAAAGTAAAATTGAAAAGATGCAATAGAAAACGCATTGGAATAGGTCGATAAATGGTCTATCTCCAATAGAAAGCAGGTGTTTGATTGAAAATCATATTCAAATACATTCTGACGAATGTAAAAGAACGCAAAACAAGAACAGTCGTTATGCTGCTGTCAATACTTCTATCTACTACATTGCTGTTTGTGTCTTTTTCTATTGGTGCGTCCTATGAAAGCGCACAGCGGAAAATGGCACAGGGCATGGCAGGAAGTGCAACAATTTCCATTACCGTCATAAATGACACGGATGGAATTGATATCAGCGCAATTCCCGGTTTATCCTCTATTGGGGCAAGTGTCGGTATGCTTGAGGAAAGTTCCTTATATCACGAAAACGGCTATTATGAAACGGTTGACCTGATTGCTGCTGACCTCTCGCAGCTTAACCAAATCAATAAGCCGCGTTTGTTAGATGGTGGAGAGATCACTGACTTTTCCGGTAACAAAATTATTCTGCCGGATCGGTTTACTTCAAAATATGGAATTGAAAAAGGTGATACCATTACCCTGCAAATCAAGGGAAGCCCTGTCAGTTTTGAAGTAGCGGAAATTGCCGCCTATGATACTGTCTTTTTGAGGCATACAAGGGGCGCAACAGCTCTTTTGCCTCTTTCTACATTGACTGAACTTTTAGGACAAACGGATGGGTACAGTGAAATTTTAGTGAAACCCGCCAAGGACGTTTCTACAAGTGATTTGACAAACGAGCTGACAGCGGCGCTTCCTGACAACGGCTATCAGGTGTCCAGGATTGTAAACGAAACAGAAATCACAGCCGATGCAAGGCAAAAATCTATGCCGTTTTTCCTAATTAGCTTTTTCTCTCTGACAATCAGTATCTTTATCATTTATAGCAGCTACAAGGTAATCACACTAGACCGACTGCCGGTAATCGGGACGTTTCGCAGCATTGGAGCGACCCAAAAAGCGGTTACCCGCATTCTGCTTTTGGAAAGCTTGTTTTATGGCGGTGTGGGTGGACTAATTGGTATTCCGGTAGGAATGTTTGTGCTCAAATTGATTTTACATGGCATGGGGCAATCTCTGTCACAGGGAATTGAAATCCCCGTTGTTATTTCACCGTTCAGTATCATGATTTCCTTTACTGTGGCTATTGCCGTTTCTCTGCTGAGTGCATGGCTCCCGGTACGCCGGGCAAGCCGTCTGCCAATCAAGGACGTTGTGCTTGGAACTGTAGAGGAAAAACGCATCCCCCGGCGCTTTATCGTTGGGATTGGAATAGTCCTGTTTCTGATCTCCGTATTTCTGCCAAAGATTGTTTCTGGAACTATGTTATATCTGGCGGGCGGTTTTTCCTTGTTGGGACTGATTGCCGCAACCATACTGGTGATTCCTCTTATAACAAACCTGATTTCTATGGGTCTGGAACGCTTGTATGTCCTGATTTTCAAAAATGAAGGCAGACTTGCCGCCCGGAACATGCGGGACAACAAAAGCATTGCACAAAATATTACACTGCTTTTTATCAGCATTTCGGCAGTTATAGCAATCAGCGTTGTGGGGAATTTTGTAACCACCTATATCAGCGATGTATTCAACGGTGCGCAGTTACAAGGTTTTGCTGACGGACAAATGGAGCCGGACTTTGTGGAGAAGGTGGAAAACATGGACGGCATTGAAAAGGTACTGCCCCTTTTTGTGTTTGAGAATGAAGCGCAAGGGAACGGTATTACTTTTTCGCGACTTGAAGCAACGGACAATCTGGAATGGTATAGCTCCATGTTGGCACTTCACTACACAGCAAGTAGTATGCAGGAACAGGCTATTTCTGCATTTGCAGCAAAACGTTCAATAATAGTAAGCGAAAGCTGTATGGAACGGACGGGACTTTCCGTAGGGGATACTCTCACCTTGTCAAATGGAGCCGCAACTAACTCTTATGTTGTAGTCGGCAGTTTCAAGTCGAGGGCAACGGATGTGGAAGCGGTAATTCCTTCGACCTATGCGGTTTCCGATTTTGGCAAGGCAACCTATGGCTTTTTAGCCTATACTGCCGCTGACCCAGATGCAATCATGGTGCAAATCCGTGACCTGTTCGGAGATACCTCGAATTGGAGCCGGACGGTGGAGGAATTCAACACGGACGCACTTTCCACCGTGGGAGCCTTTTTGCAGCCTATGCACAGTATGACCTACTTCATTTTGCTGCTGGCAACGGTGGGCGTTATCAATAATCTTCTGATTAACTATATGCAAAAGCGCCGCGCAATCGCTATGTATAAATCCATTGGATTGAGTAATCGTCAGAATATGAGAATGACGTTGATTGAGGGGTTTTCCTCCGGTCTCATTGGTGCAGTAATCGCTATCTTCGTTTCCTATATGGAAATAAAAACAATTTTTCTTGTGGCTGGCCCAAAAATCTCAATGGTACCGCAGCTTAGTGCCAATACCTTTCTCATGACCGGGGCTATGGGAATACTGGTCACTTTGTTGGGTTCTGTTGTTCCGATTTTCAAAAGCCGTCAGATGAAATTAGTAGAAGAAATCAAATTTGAGTAATAGAGAGATTGGAGGTTTTACAGATGAAATCATTCGTTGGTAATATTGCCGTTGAGGGCAAACATATCGTGAAAGACTTTCGGCTTGGCGATACCATCACAAAGGTATTGAAAGGCGTATCCTTGCAGGTTATGCAGGGTGAATTTGTATCCATCATGGGGCCGTCCGGCTCCGGAAAAAGCACACTGCTTTATATTCTTGGGGGTCTGGATGCTCCGACGGGCGGTTCCGTTCACCTGAATGGCACAGATATATCCCACTTCAAAGATGAAAAAATGAGCAGAATACGGAGGCAAAATATAGGCTTTGTATTTCAGTTCTATAATCTGATTCCTAACCTGAATGTAGAAGAAAACATTATGCTCCCCTTGCTTCTGGATGGCAAGAGAATGAGAGATTACAAGAAACAGTTAAATCACATCTTAGAAGTGGTGGGCTTATCTGACAGGCGTAGGCATACTCCCCGCGAATTGTCAGGAGGACAACAGCAGCGTGTTGCAATTGCCCGCGCATTGGTCGGAAGTCCTGAAATTCTGTTTGCAGATGAACCGACGGGAAATCTGGACAGCAAGACCGGGGCGGAAATTATGCACCTGTTGCGCGATATTAATCGGGAAAATGGTCAAACGATCATCATGGTAACACATTCGCCGGAAGCTGCCAAAAGCAGCAGCCGGATCATTACAGTCCGAGACGGAGTAATCGAATAGGCAATAGCATTTAATTTACATCTGCGAAATTATTTTTTCTCCAAAAATTTCAGTCCAATCATTGAAAAAATCATTTTCTGCTTTTAGAATAGATGGCATCTTCAGCGCATCTACCAGTATATCCGGATCCATCGTTGCTGCCTGTGCCCCTGACAAAAATGCCTGATCTACTTGTCCTGCATTTTTAAAGCTAGCTGCTAATATTTTCGTAGGATAATCATATCTATCTATCATGGCAGCAAAGGAAGCTATCACCTCCTGTGGATTAATGCAACTGTTCTCCATCCGGTTGTAGTATGGTGCTATATAATCTGCCCCTGCTTCCATAGCCAGAAATCCTTGCTGTTTTGTATAGATTGCAGTCGCAGTAACATTAACACCTTGTCCTTTTAACAATTTTATTACTTTCACCCCCTCTAATGTCACGGGTACTTTAATAAAAACCTTTTCATCTACCTTATTAAGTATCGTCTTTGCATCTTCCATCATCCCGTCAGCATCTTTTGCTGTTACTTGAATGTGAAGGCTTTTTTCTGCTCCGATGAATGTACGAATCTGCTTCATATGAGAAAAAAAATCAATTTTCCCTTCTTTTTTTACAATGGATGGATTTGATGTAACTCCTGCAATCGGAAAATACTCTTGGTATAACTTAATATCTTTCAGATTTGCGGTGTCTAATAAGTATTTCATGCTGCTACCCTCTCCTTCTAAATCGTTTTAACTTTTACGCCCTGTTCTTTTAAGTAATTAAGTTCTTCTTCCGGTATTCCTATATCTGTAATCACTTCATACACGTCTTCTATTTTCAAAAAAGAAACCGTACCGGGTTTTGCAAATTTTTCGGATTCTGTCAACACATAGGTATGTTTTGCAGATTCCATCATAGTCTTCAATGTATCCAATCGAATTAAATCATCTCCCATAAATCCATTATTTCGAGAGTAACCATCTACACCTACAAATATTTTATCTACGTTAAAATCCTTGATGCAGGCTTTCGTCATCGGTCCTACAACTGCCTGCCATTTCTTTTGATAATTTCCTCCCAACAGCACAATATTAACATTAGGGAAATCTTTAATAAAATCTGCAATATGAGTGGAATTAGTAATAATCGTAATATCTTTCTTTCTCTTGGCAAGTTCCTCCGCAAATAGCGCACACGTGGAACCGGCTTCAATAATAACCGTTTCTCCATCCTCTACCAATTCTGTGGCTGCTTCCGCAATTTGTTTCTTTAAATGGTAATGGAAGGCCATCCGGTAATTAATATCATTGGGATCATTCAAAACTGCATAACCCCGTTCTCTTTTTAAAATACCCCTTTCAGACAAAGCATCCAGATCTTTTCGGATTGTTACATTAGAGGTCTTTAAATACCGGGCTAACTCATTGACTTCTACTTTCCCATGATGGCTTACATATTCCACTAATTGTGCATGTCTTTCCTTCATAGTCTACACCTTTTTGTTTTTCTATATCATATCACATACTTTTATACGAGTCAATAATATATTTCGTACGAAAGTATTTTTTGTTTCTTTTATTTACAAAATATCATCTTCATGCTATAATGAGCAAAAGAAAATATTATTATTAAGCAGGAACAAATTCATGGGAGGATTCTAAGTTGGGTAAATATCTGATTGCACACGATTTAGGTACATCTGGAAATAAAGCTTCTTTGTTTTCAACAGAAGGTCAGTTAATTAAGAGTTATACCGTGCCTTATACCGTTCATTTCTTCCATAACAATCATGCTGAGCAGGATCCTATGGACTGGTGGAAGGCTGTATGCGAAGCCACAAAATCCATCGTATCCGGAATCAATCCATCTGACGTATTGGCAATATCTTTTTCCGGCCAAATGTCTTCCTGCATTATTGTTGATGATACTTGTACACCGTTACGTCCGGCTCTTATCTGGGCAGACCAGCGTGCAGAAGAACAGGCTCTTCAATTAGAGGAAAAAATAGGTTTTGATCGTATCTATGAACTTACCGGTCATCGTATCAGTGCAAGCTATAGTCTGGAAAAATTAATGTGGATAAGAGATCATGAACCGGAGCTGTATGCAAAGACATATCGAATGCTCTTGGCAAAAGATTTTATTATCTGTAAACTTACCGGAAAATTTGTTACTGATTACTCCGATGCTTCCGGAACCAATGCACTTGATTTAAAAAACCGGTGCTGGTCACAGGAAATATTAGATGCAGCCGATATAGACCGTAACAAATTACCTGAACTACACAATTCGACTGATATCATTGCTAATCTTACAGCCGAATCCGCTTCTCTCCTGCACTTGTCAACAAACACAGTTGTTGTTTGTGGTGGTGGAGACGGACCTTGTTCCGCTGTTGGTGCCGGATGCATCGACTCAGAACAGCTTTTCCTAAGCTACGGTACTTCCGCATGGATAGGCGGGACTACAAAGAAAGTATTCCTAGACGAAAATAAAGTTCTCTTCTGTTTCGCTCATGTGATACCAAATCGATACATGCCTTGCGGAACAATGCAGGCTGCCGGCAGTTCCTACTCATATATCAAAGATGCTCTGTGCCAGTCTGAAATGGTGACTGCCCGGCAGCAAAATATTTCGGAATATGAATTACTGAACGCATTGGTGGAAAAGTCACCTGTCGGTTCCAAAGGTCTTCTTTTCTTACCATATATGTTAGGAGAGCGAAGTCCTCGTTGGAATCCCAATACTTCCGGTAGTTTTATTGGAATAAAAATGGAACACAGAAAGGAGGACTACATTCGCGCTGTTTTAGAGGGTGTGGCTATGAATTTATCTCTCATTCTTAACGCTTATGGAAATAAGCTGCATACAAAACGCATGATTTTTATAGGCGGCGGTGCAAAAGGAGATTCTCTGGCACGAATTTTGTCAGATGTCTTAAATGTTTCACTTGTGCGGCCAAATCATGTCGAAAATGCCACCTCGATTGCAGCAGCTTTGATTGCAGGGATTGGAGTTGGCGTGTTTCAGGATTTTTCGAAAATCAATAATTTTTTGGACATCAAGGATTGTATCCATCCGATTGATACAAATGTTGCAATTTATAAAACACAAAAACTCTTGTTTGACCAAGCCTATCATTGTTTGGAACCACTTTATAAAATTTGAACCTTATATGCTGTCGTTTGCGGTGGAATGCTGAATGTCATAAAAGAGGCATATTCCACCCTTACCATTTGTCCGGCTTTTATACTGCATAAGCATACCCGATTTCCTCTTTTATCCAATATGATTGTAGCAGCGCTGACTTGAAACCGTATTTGACTATTACTATCATTTGCATTCCCTGTAACAAAAAAATTATTGTCAGTATCTACGGTTATTACCCTATCCATTTTTACATTGGAAGATGTTTTTTCTCTTAAAACAGTAATTGTAAAAGCTCTTGCTATCGGAGGTTCCGATGCAGTCATAATATTTGAAAATTCTGCATCTATCCTCATTCCTGTTTCCAGATCCCGTAATGACATTTTCTGTCCAAACTGGTTTTGTATCACAGTATCCTGAGCTACTAATAACTGTACTACTACAATCTGGATCATTTTAAATTCACCCATATCACCGTATGATATCTTTACATAGCCTGCGTTTCTATCCCGAAAGATTTCTTCAATAAGAGCATCTCTTACACATATTCCATTGCTATCTCTTTCATTTCTTTGATTGAAATTCATAAAATCATTTTTTCCTTCTATCAAATTATAATATTATGGTATGTTTTAATTCGGAATAGTTGCATCGTTAAACTCTTCTGTATACATGATTACACTTCTCTAAATTAATCAGTATATCTTTTCACACAAACAGTAATACTATTTTTATAATTTAAATCAGTCTGGTATAGAAGGAGGTACAAAATGGATAATAAAACTTTATCTTTTACTTCTGAACAATTATTCAACACGCTGGATAACCATTTAGTTACTGATTCTTCCCCCTCGGAATATTTATCCGGTATAGTAAACGATCCTGGGTTCAAAGAATATCCTTTCCAATTTCTTTATCAACTGCAATTTGTGGAACAATCACCGATCTATCACCCAGAAGGCAATGTCTGGAATCACACTTTGTTAGTTGTCGATGAAGCTGCAAAACGAAGATCAAAATCAGTCGATCCTTTTGTATTCATGTGGGCGGCTCTGCTTCATGACATTGGAAAACCTGCCACGACTAAAGTAAGGCATGGCAAAATAACTTCTTATAATCATGAAAAAATTGGTGCACAGCTTGCATTTGAATTTCTTTCTTTATTTAAAGACGATCAGGCATTTATAGAAAATGTTTGCACCTTGATTCAATTTCATATGCAGCCTTTATTTGTTGTAAAGAACCTGCCTTATGCAAACATTCGGGAAATGGAACGCAAATCGAATATTCATGAAATTGCATTGTTAGGATTATGTGACCGACTCGGCAGAACAGGTGCCTCACAATCAGAGGAAGAAAAAAATATTGACATTTTTATAAAGAAGTGTAACGAATTTGAAAGGAGATAATGATTATGGCAAAAGCCGGAATGAGAAGACCCGATCCCAAAGAACCTCACGGAACCGAAAGCAATCAAAAAACACATCTTCCAAAAAATAAGGTGAAGCCTGTTCCCGAAATACAGGGAAAAGCAAAAAGCGGTAAAGAAAAGGCAAAACCAATCAATAAACAAAGGTAAAAAGGACAACCTTCAGTTGTCCTTTTCCTATTTTAACGGTTCTTATTTCTAAATTCTACAACAGTTATCAAACGAAATACCTGTTCTGCTGTTTTTATCATATTTTGTCTTGCTGTTTTTTGCTTCATAGCCTCTTCCAGCGTAACGATCCGGGTCAGAATCGGAAAAAACGCATCAATTCCTTCTTCATTACATTTTACAGCCTCATCGGTAACACTGCCGGCCAGTGCAATCACAGAAGCACCATATTTTTTTGCAAGTTTTGCAATTCCCACCGGAGCTTTTCCCATAGCGGTCTGAAGATCCAGGCATCCCTCGCCGGTAATTACATAGTCCGCATCCTGCATACATTCTTCGATTTTTAAAGCGTCTATGACCAAATCGATTCCTGACTGTAACTTTCCATCTAAATAGCTTAAAAAAGCAAATCCAAGACCTCCCGCAGCCCCTGCGCCCGGCATTTCAGCATAATCATTGCATAAATACTTTTGAGTTATTCCGGCATAATTTTTCATGTTTTTATCAAGCTCTTCTAGCATAGCTTTTTTCACACCTTTTTGAGGTCCATATATATAAGTCGCACCATTGACTCCGCACAATGGATTTGTTACATCACATGCGATTCTGAAATGACATTCTTTTAATTCCGGAAGTGCATGCTCTGTAGAAATTACTGATATTTTCCCCAGATCTTTTCCGCCGAATCCAAGGCTGTTACCTTTACTGTCCAAAAACGCATATCCCAATGCTGTCAGCATTCCTATTCCTCCGTCATTGGTAGCGCTTCCTCCTAACCCGATAATAAAATTCCTGCTGCCTCTGCGAATGGCATCTTTTATCATTTCTCCAACGCCATAAGTCGTTGCTTCCATTGGATCTTTGTTCTTATCAACCAGCACAATCCCCGCTGCTGCTGCCATTTCAATAATTGCCATCTTAGAGTCTGCAATATAACCATACTTAGCTTTTATATTCTTTTTTAGCGGTCCCATAACTTCAACTGTAACCAGTTCTCCGCCAAGACCTTCCACCAATGCTTCTGTAGTACCTTCTCCTCCATCCGCCAATGGTCTCACGATAACTTCTGCATCCGTAACATTTAAAATTCCTTCCTTGATTGCATTTCCCGCTTCTATTGAAGTCATACTACCCTTTAAAGAATCAATTGCGATTACTACTTTCATAGATACCTCCTTATTCTTTACGAATTATAGAGCTTTCATGAAATAAAATCTATGTTATCAAAACTAAAAAAGGGCGCTGTTTTATGTCATAACATCCATCCAAATGAATTTCTATTCTGTTTTTTATTTAACTTAACCAAAAATGCTGTCTCGTACATCATAATAAAAGTGAATCGCATTATAATATAGGGACGAATAGCGAATCGATCTCGGGTCGTATCCTGTTTTTTCTTTTATTTTATTTAATTTATACTGTAATGTATTTTTATGAATAAATAATCTTTCGGCAGTGATCGTAACAGACCCCTCTTCTTCATAAAATATTTCCAGTATGCCAATACAATCTTCCATTTCTTTAATACTGCAATTTTTAAATATACTTTTGATATACTCCATTTTTATATCACTGGACAATTCACTCTGAAAAATTTCCATGGTGATACTCTCGTATAGTCTGATTCCCTTTTGTGGTGACCGCAAAGATGTCTTCAATGCCTTTCTGGCCTTCTTCACACTCTTATTAATAAGCAAATATCCCTCGCAGCATGCATCAATTCCGCAACAAAATTTAATGGAACCGCTTGTCTCTATTTTATGTTTCATTCGCTCCGCTAATTTAACCATAGCATCATCTGAGCAGTCTGTAAACACGCATAGCAGCTCATTTCCGTTCTTTACGCAGATACTGTTTTTCACTTCCTGTACAATACCCAACACCATTTTCTCAGAAGCATCTATCATCTGCTGTATTTCAGAAGCGCTGCTCTTCTTAACAGGTATCAGAGAGACATTCATCACTCTTCTTGGCAATGTAATATCAATCTGCAGAATATTTCCCTGCTGGATAAATTTACTGTCAATATTTTTGGAATCTCCAAACAGCCATTCCTGCAGATATCTGTCTATAATACGTTTATCAATTTCCCGTTGTTCTGTATAATACTGGTCAAGAATGAGAATTTCTGTCATCTTTTTAATTATTTGCCCATATTTTGCGACTTCTTGGTATGGACCTGTAACACCAATGACTCCAACTATCTGGTTCTGAAAATTAATAGCAAGATTAATACCCGGACGCGCCCCCGGATATTCAGAATCACTCTTCACGACCACTTCCTGCAATTTATTTTCCACTAATTCTCTTGCAGCGGTATGCAGACTTCCGATGCGATCCATGTCACTGCTTGCAATAATGATTCCTCTATCGTTCATCACATTAATTTTCTCACCAATGATCTTACTTACTTCCTGCACGATATAGGTTGCGCTTCTTTTTGATATATACATACGCTATACTCCCCTCTCCATATGGTAATCTCCCGATTCTATGTTCCATATAGAAATATGTATCAATTGCTTTCTACCGTATTTTATCATATATCAAAATATTTGTCGTTGTTCCGAAAATCCAAATTAATCTCTACTCTTGTACAAATCTGCCTCTCCCGGCTTAGTCTGCTTTATGGTAAAAAGTAACCACATGTTCTCTCAAAATTCCTGCAATTTGATTACACTGATCTGTGTCCTGCGATATTTCGTGTAGATATCCGGCTAAAAGGGAAGAGTTATTAGCAATCTGCTCCATACTCTGTTTCTCTTCGCCCATAGCTTCAGCGATCTGGGCGATGTTGCCATTCATATCCTGAAAAGACTCTTCCAGACTTTGAGCATGATTGGAAAAGTGTACCATCATGACTCCCATTTTTTTAGCATCTTCATTATATAATTTAGCATTCTCCTGAAAATTTTCATACTCCTTTAATACGCTGGTATCCACATAAGCCAATAATTCTCCTGCATCTTTTTCCAGTTTTTCCACTGCGTCCATTACCGTCTGGCTGATTTCCTGAATCTTGTTCGCTATTTTCCCACTGTTCTCTGCCAGTTTTCCCATCTCAGCAGCTACCACAGAAAAACCTTTCCCCGATTCTCCCGCCCGGGCTGCTTCAATTGATGCATTCAAGGAAAGAAGCGTTGTCTGATCCGAGATGTCCAGAATTTCCTGAGTAAGTTCATCTATCATGGCCGTCTTTCGGCTCTCTTCCATGGATATTATGAGGGCTTCTCTGATATCCCCCAAAATTTTTAAAGTCTGTGCTTTCCCCTTCTGTACTGTCTCCATAGAACTTGACGCTCTCTCTACCATCTGATTCGCTGATTCGCTTCCTTCCGCCGCATAAAATGATATGGTAGATGTAAACTGAAGATTTGCATCAGAGCGTTCTTTCAAAATATCTGTTGTCGCTGAAATTTCCTCAATTCCGGCAGCGAACTCTGTTTCACGCTCAGCAATCTCTTTAATACTATCATCTGAAGCATGAATTTTCTGTGTAAGTTCGCCAACAACATGATGCAATTCCTTTGACCTGTCTTCCAATTGATCCATGATATTTTTTAAAGTTTCTGCAAGTAGAAAGGTTTTCTCTTTCAATTCTCTGATTTCCACTGCTTTCTCATAGGCTAGTTTTTTTTGATTTATATGTATCTTTCCTTCTGACAGTGCCTGAAGCTGTTCCCTGATCCACAAAATCAATGAGGCTGTCTTGCGGGACATATAAAGGGATCCCGCAAACCCGGAAAATAACATTGCCAACAGTGATGCCAGCATGACCTTCAAAATACCAAAAAGAAGGGAAAAAGATTCTCTGTCCGGAGAAACCACGCAAAGAGTAAGGTCTGTTCCTTCTATTGGACAATAGGTGTATGAATATTTTGTTTGTTCCAGATTTTTATCCCATTTGCTATTAAGCACCAACGTGGAATCGGGATGCGCAGATATTGTCCCATCTGCGTTCATCATAAATGCATAACTATGGTCTGTATACTGATAGTCATTCAAATAATCACCAATACTTTCCAGCCATATATAGCCGATAAAGATACCCGATTTTTTATGATTCGTGTAAATGGGAGTTGCGATTCCTATCACTGCACGTCCTGTACTTTTTGAAATAACCGGTTCACATACGACTGTTGATTCCGTTTCCCAAGGCTTTTGATAGGCTTCATCAAAGCGCAGTGAGATTCCATGCCCCATCTCACCTTCTGAATGAGCCTGTTCCGTACCATTCGCATTAGTTATGATAAAATGAGACCATTCTTCTTTGCTTTTTATCGCTATCAAGTCCTGTAGATAAGGCTCTGCCTGTGTATAATCGAGTGATACCACTTCCTGTCTGGCTGCTGCCATTTCCACAACTGTTTTGTATTTCTCAAGTCTTTCTTCTATTTCTTCACTGAGCATGGACGCGTACATTCTGGCATTTTTCGTATTTTCCTGTTTCGTCTGGCGATAAACATAAAGGCATATGACCAGTAGTATACAGGTAAATGGAATTAAAAATACAATCAGCAGGTTTTTAAAGAAAAGACTTCTAAGTGTTTTTTTTCTATGCATTATGGCATCAGTCTCCTATTAGGTTTTCTTAAGTCTACCAAATATAGGGCTGAAATCTATCAATGCTAAGTAAATAGATTGTAAAATCTACGCTTACTGATATGCAATTCCACTAATCGTAATATTTAAATACCTGGAATCTTCCTTTAATGATATCTCAAAAGGTTCTATACTATTTTCTTCTTGCTGTATGACTCTGATAGTCGGTCTTAAACAGACTGACTCATAATTTTCAACTACAATGCCTACCCAGTTGTTACTCAATTGTACCATTGTCCCGACCGGATAAGGCGCAATTTTATGAATAAAGATATTGACGATCTCAGGATCAAATAGTGTTCCTGAACCACCCATAATATATTCCATTGATTCAGAAGGATTCATAGCCTGTCTGTAAGTTCTTTCTGATGATAATGCATCATAAACGTCAGATATGGCAATGATCTTTCCAAATATAGAGATTTCATCTTTCTGTTTTCCATATGGATATCCTGATCCGTCATATTTCTCATGGTGATCTATAATAGCGCGGGTACTCATTGAAGGCAGATTAAATTTCTCTTTCACATATTCATATCCAAGTTTTGAATGCTCTTTTATTATATTAAATTCTTCATCCGTAAGCTTACCCGGTTTATTTAATATGTCCTTATCAATGAATACTTTTCCTATATCATGCATGATTGCTCCCAATCCAAGCTTTACCAGGGTATTCTTTTTAAGTCCCAATGCAATACCTAAAATTATAGAAAGAACCGCAACATTGACAGAATGGGAATATGTATAGTTATCAAAGCACTTTAAGTCAATCATATTGACCATCATACCTTTATTGTCCAGTAATTCATCAATAATATCTCCGACCTGTTTCCTTATTTCGGCTTCCTTAAATAATTGCCGGCTTCCGTGTTCCGCCTTGATAAATATTTTTTTAATATCGCTCATTGTCTTAATGCGCAGATTATCGCTGATTACATTCACCACTTCTATATCTTTTGAAATGTCATCGTTGATATAGATCCCTGAATATTTCAGTCTTTTTATACTGTCAATGTATCTTTGATTTAATGTAACTCCGCATTTAAGCAAAATTTCATTGTTTTTACCGTATATTGTTTTCGCTAACTGCATGCCTGCCCGTAAGCAGTTTATGGGAACAAATCTCATATTATATTTTATCCTCAGTAATTACTTTTATTTCTTTCAATATAATGCCATGCTTTCTATAAATTAACAAGATAAAATATTTAATCTAATGTTAGTCCCAGATATCCATTATGAAACAATTGACTCAATGAACCTGGCACAATCATTCCGTTTGCAGTTGTTTTCCCCAATGAGCCGCAATGAACCGGACGTCTTACAGAAGCCATCAGGCAATGAGCTTTTTCTGCTATGGAATAAATTACCATTTCTACCAATTCATCCGGTAGTGTAGTTTCCCTGACATACAGACAATTTTGAAATGCATAGCACATAAGGAGATACTCCTTATTGTGAAATTCTATACAATAACTTTTACCTCCAAAAAACCGGTTTTCTTTATGGGCATATAAAAGTTCGTTTTCATCCCATATAACAGCACCTTCAAGGAAGATTTGCTGTTTTCGCATCGCTCCATAAGTATCTGCATTTATTTCTCTGATATTCCAAACAAACTCATTTATTTCTGCTATTTCTGAAGAAAACACAAGTGTTATCCTATTTTGATAAAAAGCAGTCTCAAATCCCAGTTTTCTGTAATATTCATACAGACTCTCCGAAGCCGGAACCAGAACTAAGGCCGCATTTTCTTTCTGTACCATAGCGTACGCATGTTTTAAAAGACTGGCAGCAAAACCATTTCTACGATACGCCTTCTTCGTTGCGACTCCGTAGATATAGTAAACCTTCTGATTACCCTGCGGCATAACAAGCATACCCGGTATCATGGTAAGCATGGAAACTGGTCGGTCATCTTTCATATATACAAGTTGATTTTCCAATATCTGATTCGATTCCATGTATATCCGTTGACTTTTTAAGATAGAATTACTTCCTATCTGATTGGAAAAGAAAAAATCAATATATGCTTCTTGATCATCAAAGCATTCTTTCCAAATCTCTTTCAAAGCGGGCAACATGGCTTTGTCGGCAAAACAGTACATCTCATCACCTCTTATGCTCTTAAGGCAGCCTCATACTTATCAAGTAGAATATCTGGATAGTAAGATAACTTTGCTTTTCTTAATCCTTCATCTCCAACATCTTCTTCGCGGTTTACATAAATATAATTTTGACAATTATGCTCTACGAACTGCTGATTTATTATCGGATAAGCTCCTTGAATATCAGGAAATGCTTTTTCAATATGGACGACAAAGGTATCACTGGATAGGGGCTCTCCCATTGTATATGCCACGATTTCCCCCTTCCTCCTAATAAAGCCTCCCTGAAGCTGTAGTTCTTCAAAATATTGAAAAGCCTGTTCAACTGCACAAAATTCTTTTTTTAGTTCCTGATCTTTACCGCAGCCATGGAGTTTACACCACTTTACACTCATTTCAAAACACTCTGCTAAAGTTTCTTTGGTGATATCAAAATACCCCCAGTCTTCACAGTCTTTAAATCTTGCAATATGGTTCCTTTTCCCCTTCATCTTTTTTCCTGCAAGATTCGTGAGTTTTTCTGTTGTATAAATATAGTCACTATCTTCTCTTTTTAATGTGAAGTCAAATTTATTTGGAAACCATTGCTCTAACTCCTTGATCTGTTCAGATGTGATGCCCCTCAGACGAAATCTTACACCTCTCTCTTTGGCATCTTCCATAAGTGCTTCCACAGTATCTTTCTTTTTCTCGACACCTGCCGGATAGCTATAAGTTACTTGCTCTTCCACCCCTGTTATGGCACAGAAATTGCCGTTTACCTCTGCAATCATAGGATGAAACACATTTCTCCAGATAAAATTATTCGTGAAAGAATATTCGCAGCCTTTGTAATCTGCTTTTTTGAAGCATGTATCTACCCAGGTTTTATCCTTTAACTCTATTTTCTTAAAATCTATCATTATTTATTTTTTCCTCATCTTTCTTACACATTTCTCTTATGTTTTCCATATATAAGAAATCTTATAGTGAACATATGTTCTTAAAATAAGAATCATCAAAATAATACTAACTAAAAATATCTTTAACATTATATTTTCAGTTAGTACTTATATTATATCTCTCATATTATTTTCCGTAAACAGCAATATAATACTAAAAATTACTGCTATCTTAATAAAATTTATCTGTATTTTACCGATATGATTCCTTTAATATCATAATAACACTTTCTTGATCGATCGAACAAGGATCCATTACGAATAATCCACCCATTGTCTTTCTTGCATTCTCAGCTATCTTCGGTATTTCTTCTTCTTTAATTCCGTAATCGGACATCTTCAGATTTTCAACACCACAATTTTTCTGGAGCGCAACAAGTGCTGTAACAAAATCTACTGCTTCTGTTGCATCTGCCTTTCCTAAAGCTTTTGCCATAGCGACCATTCGTTCCTTACATACACCTGATGCTGCCAAAAATGAATAATACGCTTTACTGATCATAATAAGTCCGGCTCCATGCGGAAGTTCCGGATGATATGCGCTAAGTGCGTGTTCCATGGAGTGTTCAGAAATGCAGCCGGATGTTGACTCAACAATGCCTGATAGTGTATTGGCAAGTGCCACATTTGCCCTTGCTTCTTTGTTATTTCCATCCCTTACAGCATCTATAAGGCTTTCCCCAATCAAAGAAATTGCCTTCAGCGCAAATAGGTCACTCATTTCATTTGCTGTTGTGTTCAAATATCCTTCTGTACTGTGAAAAAGTGCATCAAATCCCTGATATGCCGTTAAATGGGATGGTACTGTCATCATAAGTTCCGGATCTACTATGGATAAAACAGGAAATGTTTTCTCATATCCAAAACCTATTTTCTCGTGTCCGTTGGTAATAACCGTCCATGGATCAGCCTCTGTTCCGGTTCCTGCTGTTGTTGTGATTGCAACGATCGGCAGCGGTGCGTTCGTAACTTGCATTCCTTTTCCACTGCCTCCCGATACGTAATCCCAATAATCACCTTCATTGGTCGCCATAACTGCAATCGATTTAGAGGAATCAATACTACTTCCTCCACCAAGTCCGATTACAAAATCACAATTTTCTGTTCTGGCAAGAAGCGCTCCCTCCTGCACATGAGCAATAATAGGATTTTGAAGAATCTTATCAAATAATACATATTCTACGTCTGCTTCCTTTAATTGTTCCAGTAATCTTTCCAGATAGCCATACCTTTTTACTGAAGTACCTGATGAAGTAACAATCAGCGCCTTTTTTCCAGGTAATATCTGTTTGTGTAATTCATTTAATTTTCCTTTTCCGAATAAAATGCGGGTAGGCATATAATAATTAAAACTCATGGCTTTCTCCTCCATTAAGGTAAAATATTTCCTGCTGCACGGTATATCTCATACCACTCTTCTCTTGTGATTGTAATTTCTGATGCCTTACAGCAATCTTTCAGACGTTCTTCATTCATCGTACCAATGACTGGCTGCATATGTGCTGGATGGCGTAAGATCCACGCAACTGCCATGGTGGTATTCGCTACACCGTATTTTTCTGCGATTCTGTCTATCACTTTGTTTAGTTCAGGGAATTTATCATTTCCTAAGAACACGCCTTCAAAGAATCCATATTGGAACGGTGACCATGGCTGAATGGTTATATCATGCAATCTGCAAAAGTCAAGTACGCCACCATCTCTGTTAACTGCGGAATCATTCAGCATGTTGACATTGATACCTGCCGAAATCATAGTGGCATTCGTTATGCTTAATTGCAGTTGATTGGCTACAATTTTTTGTTTTAATGATTTTTGCAAAAACTGCATCTGCATTGGATTCTGATTCGACACACCAAAGTTGCGTACCTTCCCAGCACTTTCTAATCGTTCAAAAGCTTCTGCCACTTCTTCAGGTTCAACCAATGCATCCGGTCTGTGGAGCAGTAATACATCGAGATAGTCTGTCTTTAAACGTTTCAGACTATTATCCACAGAAGTAAGGATATGTTCCTTTGAAAAATCGAAACGGTTTCCTGGTACGATACCGCATTTTGACTGCAAGATAATCTTTTCACGGATTGAGGCATTCATATGAATGGCTTCCGCAAATATTTCTTCACACGCTCCTCCGCCATAAATATCAGCATGGTCAAAAAAGTTAGCTCCTTCTTCCAAAGCCATTCTAACAAAATGCTCAGCTTCTGACTTAGCAAGAGAATTTATTCTCATACATCCAACTGCTACCACAGGTACTTCTAACGTGCTATTTCCTAATCTCATTGTTCGCATAAAATTTCCCTCATTTCTTCTACTATTCATTTGATTCCTCATCCTCACAGGGTGCTTGTTTATGAACTGCCTCTGTTCCGGCTTCTACTGCCGTTGTATAATACCATATTTTATAATCTATTTTCTGCATATGCTTAGTAAGTTCTTCCATTTTTTCCTCAACGGATTCCTTATGTTTCTTAAAAATATCCAATCGGGCCTGTAACGTAATATCACCCTGTAAGCATAAATCGATAAATTCCTTTATCTGCTTTACCGGCATTCCGCTTTGCTTTAAACAGGTGATCAGTGACAGCCATTCAAAGTCATCCTCTCTAAATTCTCTTATACCTGATGCCGTTCTTTTGATAAAGGGTATTAATCCTTCCTTCTCATAATAGCGCAACGTATATTCTGTGAGACCCGTTCTCTTAGCCGCTTGTGATATGGAATATGACATTTCTTTTCCTCCTTCCAATGATACAATTAAGTATCTGCCTCTATTATTACAACTCTATAACTTAGAGTTTGCTCTAAGTCAAGTGCTTTTTAATATTTTTTCGTATATGTGCTAAAAAGTTCATCCTGTCGAATCAAAAAAAAGCTTAGAATAATAGTAAATGCTTCTGTCACAGGAGCCACAAGCCATACACCTGTCATGCCAAACAATGCCGGCAGCATAAAAATACATATTAACAATACTACCAGCCCTCTGGATGAAGAAATGAGTGCTGATTCTTTTGCTTTTCCAATAGAGGTAAAATAAAATGAGGTAATCGTATTAATACCTGAAAACAAAAAAGAAAACATAAAAATATGAATTCCGGAATGTATCAGTTCTTCAACCTGTATACTATTGACAAAAATACTGCTGTACCAATCAGACACAGCTATCAATACCAGCATTATTACTGCTCCTGCCAAAAATACAAATAAGTTTGCTATTTTTCTGATTTTTTTACTTAATTCAAATTCATTTGCACCATAAGAAAAGCTGATCAAAGGGCTTGCCCCTTGCCCAAAACCTATAATAACCATACCAAATAAATAGGAAACATATCCAATAATAGTAAATGCTGCCACACCCGAAACACCAACTGTTCTCAATATCACCCAGTTATAGGCAAACATTGAGATGCTCATGGACATCTGTCCAATGAACTCTGAACTTCCATTTAAAAGTGTATCCCGCAACACGCTTTTTGAGAATTCGAATTTCCGGAACCTGTAAATATTGGATTTTCTCAAAAAGTAAAAGACCATACAAAGTGCTCCCAAGCTAACTGAGATCAGCGAAGCTGCTGCAATACCCTCTATTCCAAATGCAAACAAACGGATAAACAAAAAGTCTAATACAATATTACTTATTACTGTTAAAATATTAATCATCATAAAGACTTGTGGTTTCCCCTCTCCTCGAATAAACATACCAAACACAGAATTTAAAAGCATAACCGGATATGCAAATATCATAATAGAATAATATTTTCTAAAATATGCGGCAACTTGAACATCCACGTCGATTGCGCCCATAACAGATCCGAAAAGAACAAATACAAGTAAACTTAATATTGTCGATAAAATTATAGTAGAAATAACGGTTTGGTTGAACACATCATTACTTTTTTGAATATCCTGTGCCCCAAGTGCTATTCCAGCAATTGCGATACCGCCAACTCCAAGCATAATGCCGAGTGCCAGATAGACATATAAAATAGGCAGACCCAGATTTACTGCCGCGATGCCTTCCTTACCAATATAATTTCCAATAAAATACCCATCTGCAATGGTAATAAATGAAGTAAGTACCATCGCAATAATCGAGGGAACAGAAAATTGCAGAATCATCTGCACCGTTTTTTTTCTAATATTTTCCAGATTCATAAAAATAGACTCCTTTCAAATTGAACTGTATCTCAGTGACAGTCCAATTATAATAAGGAGCCTATTTTTTAACTTCTGAATTCTTGCCCTATTTTACGGGGATACATAGATCCATAATAACTTGCATATTTTCTCCATCGACTGACTGATAGATATCAAAGCCATATCTTTCATCCATCTCATATGCACTATTTGGAATCCAAATATTAAAAATACCTTGAAATGCAATAAAAATCTCCGGTATATTTCCCTCGAGATGATAAACAGCAAATTTTCCGCCCCTGATAATCGTACTATTATCGAGAGGACAGCTTTTATCAACTGTCATGCAGATATCATATAAGCATTGCTCTACGCTCGTGATAGATGGGTCATCATAGGACCTTTCAATCAATAACGTCTTCTCCGTATAATAGTCTTGATACCTGTCTATAAAACCACACCAGTTTTTTCCCAATTCAATATAATTTCCTATATGTCTTTCATAGATCACAAAAAAATCTTCGAATTCCTGAATCGAAATCTGTTTATCATATTCTTCAAATGATTTCAACTTGCTACTATCATATGGAAGGAAGGGATGCGGCACGTATGTCGTACTCACCCCCTTACGAAATTCCACAGGTGAAATATTATGATGTTTCTTAAATACAGTACTGTAATTAGACGGACTATATCCATAGTCAAATCCAATATCAGTAATGGACTTATCCTTTTCAGTCTTCAGGCGGAGAGCACTTTGTTCCATTTTCAGACGTTTTATAAAAGCATAGATACTCTCTCCTGTTTCCGCTTTAAAAACCCTGCTAAAGTAATATTTTGAAAAGTGACAATGCTTTGCAACATCTTCTATTGTAATTTCCTCATCCAAATGCTGCATGATATAATCTATACTTCTATTAACGATTTCGTTTGTTATCATAAAATCTGCTCCGTATTTCCGATTCCGCTAAATATTTCATCCTCTTACTATTAGCTATTAATATCATATTCCATTCTTTTGGCTGTATTTTTGGCAATATCTTCACCTAAAAGTTTTTTTAAAATATAGAATGACATATTGATTCCAGCAGATATTCCGCCTGAAGTTATGATCGGAAATGCATCGACAAACTTAACATCGCGCAAGACGCTGACCCGCGGATACTCTTTTTCTAATCTATCAATATCCATCCAATGTGTCGTAACTTTTTTGCCATCCAATAAACCTGCTTCGGCTAATAAAAACGCACCCGTACATACAGATGCCATTATTTCTACATGATCAACTTTTCTTCTAAGCCAATTTATAGTCATTGGGTCATGAATTTCAATTTCTTCTGCTCCATATCCTCCGGGAATTATCAGAATATCAAATTGAGGTTCGTCATAAAAGTCATAATCTGGCTGGATTTTCAATCCGTTACGTGCATTTATTAATTTCTTTGATTTTGCTACGGTATGTACTTCAAATGCTTTTTCATTATTTACTCCATATTCCGTAATCGAAAACACTTCAAAAGGTCCAGCAAAATCCAATACCTCGACCTCGTCATAAATTAATATACCTACCTTTTTTCGTATCATCATTCCTATCCATCCTCCAAAATCTTTTAAAACGTCCACACGATAAACGCATGTCCGAATAAAAAAAGACGCCTTACCGTTATAATGATTTAATTTATAAAGGCAAGGATATCTTTATATTTAGTTTAGTAACGGTTTCTGTCAAACAATCTTCTTAAAAATAATATTCTAATAATATCTCTTATGTCAAAGTCACTATAACGACTGCGACGGCGACGGCGTCTACGGAATCTATCATCCCAATCCCTGTCTCTGTCTCTATCTCTGAAGCCTTGCGGATTCTGCTGAGCTCTGAATACTTCTACATTATCACTAAAAGGATACTGTTGTTCATATTTGTTTACAAGATCATCAATCAAATCATCCAAATCCTGAAGCGGCTCTTCTCCCGTAATTGGATACATGTCTATCGCATAGCTGACTTCCTCGTCTAGCATTGAATATAATTCCGGATAATAGACAGTAAAATCGTCAAAATCCATATCATATCTCCTTATTTTTTATTACTAATATATCATATGGAATAAAAGTAAGAAAGTTCACCTATCTGCAATTCAATTCAAGGAAATCGAAATTTATACGACCTGTGATTATCTGATTGGAAATAAACGAATCCATTTGTTCCTGAAATTATAGCTCCCAGTTATTCATTTGTCTATAAGAAGTTCACAACCGGCTTTGATAGTTTTAACAATTATTAAGCTGCATAATATATTAGTATTATGAAACCATTCATTAAGGAAATCGATATGAAAATTCATGTTGTCAAGAAAGGCGAGACTATATATTCTATCGCAGAATTATATGGGGTTCCTGCTGAGAGAATCATACTAGAGAATGGATTTGCAGTAGAAGGTGAATTAGTACCAGGACAAAATGTAATAATAACATATCCCCAAAAAACTTATATCGTTCAGAACGGTGATACCATACAGAAAATTGCTGATTCAAACGGTATTACCGTTTTGGAATTAATCAGAAATAACCCCTATCTTTTAGACAGACAGTACATCTATCCTGGTGAAACATTAATTATCAGTTATGGAAATAGAATTCGAAAAATAACCACCAACGGTTATGCAAGAGAATTTATTGACAGAGATGTTCTTAGAAAAACTTTACCGTATCTAACTTACCTCTCTATATTGGGTTACAGGGTTATCGAAGACGATAAGATTGAAGAAATCGATGATACAGAAATATTACAGATGACAAAACGTTTTGGTGTAGCACCGCTTCTAATTATTACCACCCTATCAACCCTTGGACAAATAAATGTAGAAAATGCATATACCATATTAAATAATGAAAATAAAATGGATATACTAATTGACAATTTAATTGATATACTTAAAAGAAAGGGGTATTATGGGATAAATATAACTTATGAATTATTAACTGATTTAACATTGCCTGCATATGAAACTTTTAATACAAAAGCATATAAAAGATGTAAAAAAGAGGGGTTGGCATTTTTTGTTACAATATCTCCTCACATTGTTTTTACCGCCAACGAGATTACTTTTGAAAAGATTGATTATTCAAAAATCGTACAGCAATCGGATAGAACAATTGTTCTTAATTATTTATGGGGTTCCTACATGGGCCCTCCTGGACCAATAGCATCAGTATTAAGAATAAATGAATTTCTGGATTATTTAATACCTCAGGTATTTCCTGATAAATTAGCAATAGGACTGCCACTAATTGCATATGATTGGGAACTCCCTTATTCAATTGGCCTTTCAAAAGCAGTTTCACTTACATTGGAAATGGCTATCTTTCTTGCCCAGCAATTCAATGCTATCATTCAATTTGATGAACAATCACAAACACCTTTCTTTACTTATAATACAGCACTAGCCGGTATCCCAATAAATCATATCGTATGGTCTGTTAATCCTACAAGTATGGATGCAGTCCTAAAGATTATAACTGATAGAGGTCTAAATGGAAGCGGTTTATGGAATGTTATGACTTATGATCCTCAAATATGGCTTGTTATCAATACACAATATGAAATTGATAACATTTTTGGCGCATGAGGATAAGTTATAAATATCATTTTTAATATCCAACTTACATTATCTTCCTTTATTTTTCACATATTATTTTATTCATGATATTAGTCAGAAAACTATTGTAAAAAAGCCCACAGCATCGTATGGTACTAAACTGTGAGCTTTTTTTCCGACCTAGATACTCCAAAGTCAAATTAAATCACGACTGGAATGCTACCTCTGCAATATTGATCATAAAGCTGCTTTTAATTTACTTTTTAGTTCCTTAATTTTCTCATCAATTATCCGGATTACTTCAATAAATTCTTCATCACTTTTTCCTGTTGGGTCTTCAAGACCCCAGTCTTCCCGATATTTGCAGGGTAAAAATGGGCACTGTACATTGCATCCCATTGTCACCACAACATCAATAGGAGGAATGTCCTCAAGGAGCTTGGAGCTTTGTGTTTTCTCCATATCAATTCCATAGATTTGCTTCATCAGACGAACTGCATCCTGATTGATTTGCGGTTTCGTTTCTGTTCCGGCAGAATAACTTTCGAATACATCAGAAGCAAGATGTTTGCCAAGTGCTTCTGCAATCTGACTACGGCAAGAATTATGAACACAGATAAATGCTACTTTAGGTTTGCTCATTCTCAAACCATCCTTTCGTATTGTTTGCTATTTTTACAAGTGTCAACATCACAGGTACTTCTACCAAAACTCCGACAATCGTTGCAAGGGCAACCGGACTTTGAGCACCGAACAATGAAATGGCAACTGCTACTGCCAGTTCAAAAAAATTCGAAGCGCCTATCATTCCGGCCGGAGCGGCTATGTTATGAGGTAACTTTAATATCTTACTCGCGAAATATGCAATAAAGAATATTAAAAATGTCTGTAAAATCAGTGGTACAGCAATTAAAATGATGTGTAAAGGATTTTCTAAAATCACCTTTCCCTGGAACGAAAAGATGATAACCAATGTAAGTAACAATCCTATTGTTGTTATACTACTGAATTTTGGAATGAAATTATTATTAAAGTATTCCTCTCCCTTATTTTTTATCAAAATCATCCGGGTCAATACTCCAGCTGTCAAAGGTATTACAACAAACAAAATTACAGATAATATCAAGGTGTCCCAAGGTATTGTTACACCACTTACACCAAGCAAGAATGCCACAATAGGTGTAAAGGCTATTAATATAATCAAATCATTGGTCGCAACCTGAACCACTGTGTACGCGGGATTTCCCTTACATAAATGGCTCCAGACAAATACCATAGCGGTACATGGTGCTGCACCAAGAAGTACTGCTCCTGCCAAATAGTCCCTTGCCAGTTCCGGCGGAATCATTGCCTTGAATATCACATTGAAAAAGAACGCCGCTATTCCAAACATGGTGAAAGGCTTAATTAACCAGTTCGTAACCCATGTTACAAACAATCCTTTTGGGTTTTTTCCTACGTTTTTTATGCTTTGAAAGTCCACCTTAAGCATCATCGGATATATCATAAGCCAAATCAAAATAGCTATAGGGATTGATACATTTGCATACTCAAATTTTCCGAGAAAAGTAGGAACTGCAGGCATGAACTTTCCAATCACTACTCCTACCACCATACAAATAGCGACCCAGAAGGTCAGATATTTTTCAAAAAATCCTATTTCTTGTTTATTTTCTTTCTCCACACTATTTCTCCTTACCCCTAACTTTTTGCAATATTTTAATCACTTCTTCTGTTTTTAGTACCTTTCCAAAAGAAACTACTTTTCCGTCTACTACAAGAGCAGGTGTTGTCATGACACCATATGCTGCAATTTGTGAAAAGTCTGTTACATGATCAATAGTATCTTCCATACCAAGTTTTAAAAGAGCTTCCTTTACAGCTGCTTCCAACTGATTGCATTTTGCACATCCTGAACCAAGTACTTTTACAGAAGCTCCTTCTTTTTTAGTGATTTCCGCTGCAACCATGGTTTCTGAATTACAGTTACCGCCACAGCAACATCCATTTTCTTCTTTTGCAGGAGCTTGTGACTCACATGCTCCTCCACAATCACAACCACCATTTACTTCTTCCTTCTTCTTTCCAAAACCAAATAATGCCATAATAGAACCTCCTATTTTTAATATTATAAATATCCAGCCTTACAGCCTTTTATTAATTATGTATTAAATTCCCAAATAGAACATATAAAATCCAATCAGTAGTATAACACTACCCATAATAACTTTTAGAAAAGTACTTGCCTTTCCATATTTTTGACTCTTTGAAAGCTTTTGTACAAATCCCACAGATGTCCCAGCTACTATCGCCAGAATACCATGTCCTGCAGAGTATAAAAGCAATAGTAATATCCCCCATAAAAGGCTTCCTTTACTTGCAACAATGGCAAGCAAAGCAATTAATACAGGTGTAGAGCAAGGGGATGAAAAAATTCCACCAAGAAATCCGGCAATAAATGCTCCTATAAATCCTTTTTTTGTGTTCTTTGAAAGCAAATAACTGGATGGAACAATTTCAAAGATACCCCAGATCTGCAGTGCCATCAATATCATTAGTATGCCAAGAACGATATACCACCAATTTGCCGAGTTTCCCATAAGCCGACCGGCAGTAGATGCAATCACCCCGAATACAGTAAATGTTACCGCAGAACCAATTACAAAAGTGAGCGAAAGCTTAAATGCCTTTTTAACATCACGTCCTCCTGTTCCGCCAACATATCCAATCACAAGCGGGATACTAGATAAAGAGCATGGTGTAAATGATGTCATTATACCAGCAACAAAGGCAAGGAACGGGGCAATCCATGGATTTTCAATCATAATTTTTGAAATATTCTCTAGTATCTGTGTCATTATTCAACCCCCATATCTTTGAGGATTTCTCTCATCTGTTCCTCAGTAAGTCCTCCTTGATGCACTGTATAGACATGTTCTCCTGTGTCTTTCGTAGAATACATGGTAAACTCAATTCCTATCTCTTCACTTGGTGTATAAGGTTTTCCCTCTGAATCAAAAATCAATTGAGTCGGTATTACCCGTACTGGGAAATTCGTGGCAGCGTCTTTATATCTCCACACATCCACAAATTTAATAATAGCCTTTCCCGGCATATCTTCATTCATAGTTTCAAGGACAGGTGCCATTTCCTGACATGGGATGCAGGAATCAGAACCAAAATCGATGATAATAGGTAACTTATATTCTTTCAGTTCTTCAAGATTGATAGATGATGCAGCCAGTACAAAGTCCTCATTTTTTTCTTTGTTTTCATCTATCGAAGTTAGTGTTGGATGTGTTTTAACTCTCCATATTGCAGTAAGCGTTATGGCAATCAATATCGGAACCAGTATTCTAATTAATAATTTCTTCTTATTCATTAGCAGCCATTCCCTCCACATGAACATTCTTTATTTTTCTTTCCTTCAAAGAAACTTCTTAAATTCTCAGGAAGTTCATAATCGCGTCCAGAACAATCATTATCATATCCCTTGAAGGCAGTTTTTAGTATTGCTTCTGCAAGCATTTCTTTCGGAGGAATTTCGTATGTTTCACCTTTATAATCAAAAACCCGGCACTCCACATCCGTTCCACTAATATCACTGCAGCATCCGCAACTATTCTCTGCAACAGATTGGCATATATCTTGCCCGTTAACTCGAATTGTTGGTGAAGAAACAACTCGATATTGTTTAGCAAGCTCTTCTGTTTCAATTTTCTTTTTCCTATATTTGATTTCATAACCAGCTAATTGAAAAGATGGTGCAAGAACCATGATTACTTCATCCAAAACATTATCCGTCCCAACACAGCGGTCACAAGTCTGAAGATCTAAATAGAGATAATCAATCTCTACTATTTTTTTGGAAACATCTTCACAACCGCATGTGCAGCAAGGTTCTTCTACCGCTTGATTACCATTTGGAGGCGTCCAACCTGTATCTTCTCCCACATAAGATATCGCACCGACTGGGCAACGATTTCCACATCCATGACAGTGGTCTACACAATTCTGTGGATTTTCAACTATAGGCGATGGAAATTTATCTGTATCATAAACTCCATGCGAACACTTGGTTACACAAGCACCACATTCACTACAAACAACATAATCAACAACCGGATACCAAGTCATTGCCATAAAATCATTCCCCCTAAATTTTATATAAATAAATACTCAAAGGCATTAAACAGATAACCTACAATAATAATGCCTATTGTACAGATAGCAATAAATAGTCCTAAAAGCTTTGGCTTTACAGCTTTACGAAGCATGATTATAGACGGCAGGCTGAGTGTTGTTACCGCCATCATGAAAGACAGAACCGTGCCAAGCTGTGCGCCTTTATACAGCAAGGCTTCCGCAACCGGAATCGTACCAAAGATATCTGCATACATAGGGATTCCAAGTAAAGTTGCAAGTACCACACCAAATAGATTCTTACTGCCGAGCACCGCTTCGATCCAGCTTTCCGGAATCCAATTATGAATAACAGCGCCAATTCCTACGCCTATCAAAATATATGGAAATACTTTTTTAAAGGTGAATACTACTTGGTCTTTTGCGTATACCATGCGTTCCTTTTTTGTCAAATCCGGTGACTCAATATCTACACTGCCAGCAGTTCGTATAAAGTCCTCTACATATTGTTCCATATGCATTTTTTCAATCAATGTTCCGCCAATTACCGCAACGATAAGACCAACAATTACATAAACAACCGCTACTTTTGCTCCAAAAATACTCATTAGAAGAACAAGTGACCCAAGGTCTACCATCGGGGAAGAAATCAAAAATGAGAATGTTACCCCGAGTGGTAGTCCTGCGCTGGTAAAACCTATAAACAATGGAATTGAGGAACAGGAACAGAAAGGTGTAACTGTACCAAGAAGTGCTGCCATAATATTGGCAGGAGTTCCATGGAAGCGGCTCATGATCTTCTTACTGCGTTCGGGCGGAAAATAACTCTGTATATAGGAAATAATGAAAATGAGGAAACAAAGCAATATTGTAATTTTTATGACATCATAGATAAAAAATTGTATACTCCCTCCCATGCGGCCTGACACGTCAAGCCCCATGAAGGAAAGTATCTTTCCAATAAGCACATTAAGCCATTTCATACCAAGAACCTGATCCTGAAAAAACAGCCAGACATTTTTTAATAACTGCATAACATCTCCCTCTCTGATTGATAAATCTAATTTTGTCGATATATAGTGTTTTTATAAAGCCATCTTCAAGATGGCTCAATTACAGGAATCATGATTAGCTACAGAATATATTTCAGTAATTTTATCAAGCAGTTCCTTCGCATATGCACTGCCTTCCGGGCTGATTGAATAGTGTATCCATTTTCCTTCTTTTCTCGCATTTACAACACCCGAATCACATAAAATCCTCATATGATGGGATAATGTAGATTGACCAATCTTTAAATCTTCCAATAGCTTGCAGGCACATTTTTCTCCAGTTTGAAGTAATTCCAGAATCATAAGACGATTTTCATCACAAAATGCCTTAAAAACTTTTGCATTCTTTTCGTATTCGTTAACTAACACGTTCTCACCTCATATTTATATTTTGATATAAGTATATTATGTTCTTCAAATCGAAATATGTCAATATGTTTATTTTATTTATTTTTGATATATTTAGCTGTTAGAATCATGCCAATGATGCATAACGCAATTACATAAAAAAATACATAATGATAATTCCCATGATAATCAAGTAACACGCCCGAAGTTGAAACACCCGCAATTGCACCTATTCCATACGCAGTAAATACAAATCCATAATTCTGACTATAGTTCTTTTTTCCATATAAGTTAAGTGTTGAAGTTGGGGCTATCGCGAGCCACCCACCCAGATTGAACCAAAAGATTGAAAATGTAATGATATAAACGCCTATATGATTACTCAAAGTAACTAGTCCTATCGCAGATAGAATAATCAATATATAGGAAATTATCATGGCATTTCTCGAAGAATATCGGTCTGTAATCCATCCAAATATCGGTCTTCCAACTCCATTAAAAATTGCAAAAATAATCATAAGTCTTGTTACGGTAGACGATTCCAGATTAAAGTAATCTGATCCTACGTTTGTAGTCATTCCAATCATCATGAGCCCTATCATGGACCCAATTATAAAATTTGAATAAACACCTTTAAAGCTCCTGGTTCTGATCATTTCTTTTAAAGGTATCTCTATTAAATTATGATCATTTTGTTTCTTATTGTAATCTGCTACGTCATGGACGCTTGGATACTTAATAGCAAAAGCGAGAATTGGCAATATCGCACCAAAACTTACTCCGAGAATTAGAAACGTTCTCATCACACCATAATGATCCACTAATGTTCTGGCGACTGGAGCTGTAATGAGCGGAGAGAGTCCAAATCCAATTAAGACCAATCCAACTGCAAGTCCCTTTTTATCCGGAAACCACTTTGCAATTACAGACATTGGAACACCATACGCTATTCCTACACCTGCCCCGCTAATACATCCATAAGTAATCGTCAGCAAAAATATATTCGTAACAAAAGAAGATAAAATCCAGCCTAACGAAACCAGCAGGCCACCAAAAATTAATATTTTACTTGGATGAAACTTATCAATATATCTGCCCGTAAAGAACATGAACAATGAATAAAATGCTAATGCTGCCATATATGGCATACCGCTTTCCGTTGCTCCTATCTGCAGTTCACTTTCCAGTGCGCCTCTAAATACACTATAGGAGTACACGGTTCCCAGAAACATCATGATAATGATGCCAAAAATAATATAGGTCCACCTCTTATATGCTTTCACTTTTTTCATTGATTTTAGTTTCAACATCATCAATTTACGAATTCTCCTAGTTTTTCTTTTAAATCATAAACAAGTGCTTCTTTTATTTGTTCACATCTTTTATCTAATTTTTTATATAGCTCATGATTGTTGATACCTAATATCCTGACAGCTAAAAGACCTGCATTTTTCGCATTATTGATCCCTACTGTTGCAACTGGCACGCCACCCGGCATTTGTACGATGGATAGTAAAGAATCTAATCCATCTAACTCTTTGAGTTTAATAGGAACACCAATTACTGGAAGTTGTGTCATAGACGCAACCATCCCCGGAAGATGAGCCGCTCCACCCGCACCTGCAATTATAACCTCTATCCCTCTGCTTTGAGAAGATTTCGCATATTCAAACATTCTCTCTGGTGTTCGGTGTGCAGAAACAACTTTTATTTCATATGGAATTGATAACTCTTCCATTATAGAGGCAGCATTTTTCATCACTATCAAATCTGAATCACTACCCATAATGATGCCTACTTTTGGGGGTAAATCTTTTGTTTTATAATTGCTCATTCTTATGCTCTCCCATACAAATTTATCTATCTATTATTCAATATCTTCAATGGTAATACTCAAAATTACTGTTTTTTATGGATGCTAATACTTTGCAACGCTATCCTGGCTTTATCATCAGCAATATCAACAGTTTCACCAAGGACAGTTATATGTCCGATTTTTTTAAAATGGTTCGTATATGACTTACCATATAAATGAAAATGACAATCTGGTATATTTAATAATGCATCAAGCCCGTTGACCACATATTCTCCATCTACGTATAGATTCCCTAATATGTTATACATTGCACATGGCATTCTAAGCTTAGTTGATCCTATCGGCATACCGCAAACCACTCTTACTAGCTGCTCAAATTGTGAGGTAACACATCCTTCAATCGTATAATGTCCGGAATTGTGAGGTCGCGGTGCAATTTCGTTAACTAAGACATCAAATTTATTATCGATAAAAAATTCAATTCCATATACACCAAAATCATCTAGTTCTTCGACAATTTTTTCACTCGCCATATGAATTTTTCTGACCACTTCATCAGGCAGCAATGCCGGTACAAGCGATTTGATCAAAATGCTACTCTGATGAATATTTTCGACAATTGGATAAAAAAATACTCCTGAATCATTTTTAATCACAATAATTGAAACTTCTTTTATATAATCGATTAATTCTTCTATCAAAATATCTTGTTCGCCAAATATTTTATATACATTATCTACATCATCTAAATTTCTAATAATTGCGTTACCTTTTCCATCATAACCATTCGTACAAGACTTCAAAATTGCCTTTTGATTTAAGCGAATGAATTCCTTTTTAAGTTTCTCTAAACTGTCTATGAAACTAAATTCAGGAACTTTAACGCCAATTTGCCGAAGCATTTTTTTCTGTTTGTACTTGTTCTGGATAACTTCCAGTGTTTTTGATGACGGAATCACCTTAATACCTTCGTGTTCAATTAATTTCAAGATTTCTATGTTGATATGTTCAAACTCATAAGTTATTACATCAGTTTTACGTGCCAACTCACGATATGCCCAAATGTTATCAAATTCTGCAACAATTTGTTCATCTGCCACTTGTCCGGCTGGTGAATTTGCTTTAGGATCTAAAATAACAATATGATAACCCATTCGCTTAGCTTCAAATACTAACATCCTGCCAAGCTGTCCTCCTCCTACTACACCAATAGTCGCAGGCGGATATAATTTATTCATTTCCCTTTCCATGATTAAGCACCATCCATAATCCCAACTAAAAAAAGCCAATAACAATCCTGCTAGGAGAATTGTTATTGGCTAACTTTTGACTGGTTTAGAACCCTTCTATAAATTTTCCAATTTTATTCATATTGTTCAATCGCAAACTTACTTTATTGCTTCGCTGATATTCGACTCAATTTGTCCTTTTGTCTTGAACATTTTATTCTAATTAAATAATATAGTATCTTATGAAGGCTTGTCAAGAGTTTTATGTAAACCTTAATACCAGACATTAACTGCACTATCTTCTTCTATGACAAATTTTTTGAAATATGCATTCTCTTTAGGAATCCATTCCCTTATAAATTGCTTCAATTTTTCCTCTCCATTTCTCATTCTAATATTCTGGATTTGCGACTTTTCATCAATATTCATAAATATTTTCAGATCGTATACATTTCCCAAATAAGGGTGTTGACTATAGGAGCCCTCAAGAATATTCAGACGCTGGTATTTCACATTTTCTGAGTATTTTTCTATACATTTGTCTACACAGCTATATTTTTTATATTCCACATCCTGCTTTTTTAAAAGCTTATTAATCACTTCTGTTTTAAACCTTTCATAGTCAATATTTCCTCCGATCTCATTGATGCGTTCTACTGTTTTTTGCTCTTCTCTTAAGAAAAAATCATCCATATGAAAGAGATTGCAGTCATACACGCTCTGCAAATAATATGCCAATGTCGTCTTTCCACTGGCACATTTTCCATCAATTGCCACTATCAGGTTGTCTTTATTTGATTTTAGCAACTTATCTATTTCCATAAGAACAGGTTCAAATCGTTTTACACATGCCTCTTTCATGCATTTTTAGCAAGATGCCGTATTGCTCCTGCATATTTTATGGAAGATACCAGTACCGGAATTAAGATCAATTGTAATACAATACCTGGAACAGCATTGATAACAGCTTGCATAGCAAATATTTTCCATGTGAATGCATTGCCAAGTAATGTATATAATCCATATGATATTACTCCCCAAACCACCCTTCCTACAAGCATTGCAGTAATCAGAGAAATATATGTGGCAAACATTTTACCTGCCAGCTTATGATACAATTTTCCGGATACAAATCCATAAGCAGCAAGTTCTAATGACATAGCGACTGCTGTTGGCATCAAAGGCGGCATCCCAAATAGAACACTTCGTAATAACGGAAGTAGGAACCCTACAATAGCTCCGTATGGTCCGCCACAGATAAATCCACACAATAAGACAGGTATATGCATTGGCAATAACATATTGCCTATTGACGGTATCTGCATTGTAATAAATGGCAATATAATTCCAATTGTTATAAATAATGCTGATAAAACTAACTTATTTGTTCTACTTATTTTCATTTTATCCTCCATAATCTATAATCCTGATATTTATTGTAAAAATGGTATTGAACTGTTTATGAATAGGCCCATTATAAATGCAAAAATTATCACAAATAATAAATACAATATAAACTGGCGGAGACCCAATACAATTTTAACCGCCCCTAAGTTGGTGATTTTCGTAGCCGGTCCGGTAATCATAAATGCAGCCGCCGATCCCATGCTCATCCCTTCAGAAAGCCACTGTTGTAAAAGAGGTATCGTTCCTCCCCCGCACATGTAAAGTGGAACGCCAATGGTGGCAGCCATCAGCACTCCAAATCCCTCGTTCTTACCGAACAGTTTAGCAAAGGCATCTGTTGGTACATATCTCTGAAACAATGCAGATAATACAATCCCTAAAAGAAAATACAACCCAGTTGCTTTCACATTCCGTGCAAAGTTTTTAAGCAGGCGTAACAGGATATTAGGATCTGTGTCACGGTCTTTTGATTCAGTGATTGAGGAAAAGTTAAAGAATGAGGCCTTCCTATAGAATACATGTACCGTCAGTCCTGCTGCAATACCACACAGAAGACAGACTGTTATCCGAACGATCAATGCCTTCATTCCTAAAGCAACACTATAAACAATCAGTTGTGGATTGAGTAAGATAGATGACATCATAAAAGCAGCCAGCCAGTCATCTCTCATTCCCTTAGTTGAAAAGGATGCAGCAATCGGAATTGTACCATACATGCAGAGTGGTGAAGCTATCCCTAGTAAACTCGCAGGTATAATACCTAATACCCCCATCCTTTTATCTTTTAAACTGTCGAACAAGCTATGTATCCGTTCTTTTCCGAACACGGAGACTAACGATCCAATGACCATGCCCAACAACCAGTATTTAAAAATCTGATTTAATTGAATATGAAAATAAAACCATAAATAAATAAATTCCCGATGCAATATATCAGCCATCAATGTCCACCAATTCGTACTTGCGGCTGCCCAGTCCAATTTTTTCCGCGCTCTCCAATATATGAATTCCATTCTTTCGTTCAATTCTGTTTACAAGAGCTTCTCTACCTTCCGCCTTATATATAAGATCAATACATGCCTGATCCAGCGCCACCGGGTCGGTTGACGCAAGAACTCCAATATCGTGAATATCCGGTTCCGCCGGATTCCCATTACAGTCACAGTCTATACTGATCCTGTTCATAACATTGATATAAACAATATTTTTTCCATTATCCAAGCTGTCCGAAACAGCCTTACCCGCTTCAGCCATTGATTCCAGGAAATCATCCTGATCTCCTCCCCACATACTTGTATGGCTCTTTCCTGCAGTATGTATCAGACATTTTCCTTCTTTCGATCCAATTCCAATGGAAATATTTTTAATAGCTCCTCCAAATCCAGCCATCTCATGTCCTTTAAAATGAGAAAGCACAAGAAATGAATCATAATTTGCAAAGTGAGCTCCTACAAGATCTTCTTTCAGATGGGTTCCTCCCTTCACCGGAAGACTTATTGATCCTTCAGCATCCATAATATCCACCTCTGCAATATCCGTAAAGCCATGATCCTTTGCTACCTGCATATGCATAGCTGTTTCGTCACGAGAACCTCCATACGCCGTATTACATTCCACGATCGTACCATCCACAGACTGCACCAGAGCCTTAATCAATTCTGGTTTCAGATAGTTACTGGCGGGAGGCTCACCTGTACTTAGCTTCACTGCAACCTTTCCTTCCGGTGTCCAGCCCAGAGCTTCATAAACAGCCGTTAAGCCGTCCGGACTGATATCGGTCGTCATATAAACTTTTGGTGTTTCTTTCGGCAACTGAATTGCCGCTTCCGAATCAGAAGAATCTGACTGCTCCGTATTACCAACTTCAGAAGTCTCTACTTCTGAACTTTCTGCTTCTGAACTTTCCACTTCTAAACTTTCTACTTCTGTAACAGCTTCATTACTGCTGCTCTGAGAATTTCCACATGCTACGAAGAAAAGCGTTACTACAATTGCTAAAACAAAGCCAATGTCCCTTTTCCATTTCATACCTCACACCCTCCATCCTTATTACTCTTTTTGATATTGTAGGATCCTATATATCGTTCAGATAAGCCAAACATAATGAGAAAATGTGAAAATTTTGTGAGGAAACTGGTAGATTTGTATGAAAATATTAATTTAATATGCACGGTCAGTTTTATCCCACATTATTTTGACTTGAATACTCAAACCAAAAAGTGGTTCGTTCTCCGTTACAATCTACGCCATAATCCATGCCATGCGCTTTCAAATAGGTACTGACGATAGAAAGACCGATACCAGTTCCCTTTTTACGTCCGCTATGATGTTGACTACATTGATATCTTTCCCAGATGATTGCCCGATCCTCTTCAGGAATAGGTTCCCCCGGATTTACAACAGATACCCTGATTCGGTTGTTATATTTCTTAATCACTACGGAAATGTTACCTTTATCCGGGGTATAATTGACGGCATTATTCAATAAATTCCGCATTACCTGACAGATTTTCATCGCATCCACATGAACGGGAATATCCACCTGATTGCTCTCCAAACGAATCGTGATACCATATTCAGCTGCATTATGTTCACAATGAGCTACCTCCGATTCAACAATCTCATACAAATTGTACCCATCGATTTTTAGTTGGATATACCCAGCCTGCAGCTGAGAATAATCCATGATGTCACTGACCATCTCGCTCATCCGGCCAGCTTCTTGTATAATAAGATTAAGGTTTTCATTACGTTTTTCATCATTTCTCCAGTTGATATCCCGTACCATTTCGGCATAACCTCTGATAAGCGCCAGCGGCGAACGAAGCTCATGTGATACATTGGCTATGACTTCTTTGCGTAGAACATCCACTCGTTGGAGTGCTTTGCTAAGCTCCTCCACGGAATCAGATAATTGTCCGAGCTCATCATTTAGTGAAAGTCCTGGTGTTGCAGTTAGTTCACCCTTTGCAAGTTTGTCAACCGTACTCTTTATCGTGTGAATTGGTTTCACAAAATGACGGGACAACAATGCTGCCAATATAGCAGCAGCCAATGACAGTGTTATACTTAATGTCACAAGTTGGCTGCGATTCATACGCAGTACCGTATGTAACTGATCCAGTGAATGATATAAAACAATCAGAGCGTGCTTATTTTCATATACCACCGGGATACCTATTTCAAGTACCATCGGTTCATACTTGTTTTGTCTCATTTTGTAGTATGTTTGTCCCTGCAGGACCTTCTGATATTCTTCACTTTTTTTAAAGCGATTCAGAAAACCCCAGATCGATACCAGCGAGTTTTCATCTTGTAACCTGTATCCTAAGCTGTAAAGTGCAATCAACTTTCCATCAGGGTCAACCAGCATCATCTTCCCGTTCGTGGATTTGCTTAGGGAAGAAAGCAGCTGATCATTATCGGCCAGATCTTTTGTACCCAATTCTTTTATCATAGGCTGCAAACGGCTTTTTACTTCAGCAATGGAAGAATCCACATAGTTCTCTTCAAATAAAAAAATCTGCACGATCCACATAAATACTATACTAAGAGCTATCAGGAACATCATGATAAGCCACAAACGCACTATAATTCTGGAACGGAAAGGTGACCTTTTACGATTCTTATACGTATTCAAATTTATACCCGACCCCCCATGCAGTATGAATTACTTTCCTGTAATCTCCCAAATGCTCCCGAAGTGATTTGATATGAGTATCTACTGTACGTGCATCACCATAATAATCATATCCCCAGACTTTATTCAGCAACTGTTCCCGACTGAGGACAAGTCTTTCATTCTGTGCAAGATACAATAAAAGATCAAATTCTTTCGGTGGCAGGTTCATTACTTTCTCATCGGCAGTTACCGTTCTCGAGCCGGGCGAGATACAAAATTCTCCAAAAACAAGCTTATCACATGATCTTTTTCCGCTACGCTTGAGTACAGCACCAATACGAGCCATCAACTCCTTGGGACTAAATGGCTTTGGTACATAATCGTCTGCACCTAGATTAAATCCCAATAGCTTATCATATTCTTCACTTCGTGAGGTCAGCATAATGACCGGAACCTGGCTCACCTTACGTATCTCCCCCAGCGTCTCAAAACCATCAAGTTGCGGCATCATGACATCCAGTACAACAATATCAAATTGTGTACTATTTACTTTCTCAATCGCTTTCAGGCCATTTTCAGTCTCCTCGCACTGATATCCATCCAATTCAGCGTATGTCAGTACAAGCTTCCGAAGATGTATGTCATCATCCACAATTAGTAATTTTGGCATCCTGTTCCCTTCTTTCTTTGAATAGAGCCTCCAAATCACCATTTAATTTGAAGGCTCATTTAATTCTTATTGAAATAATTGGCAGATTGTTTATTTTTAGTATACGAAGAAAGTACGGTTTTAACAAGCATTACTTAATTCCAGATCAATATTGTTTTTGATATTGTTTTTGATATTTTCTTTGTCAATTACTGCTTTTGGTACTATAATATACATAGATTAGTCTGAATCAGGAGGTGAATTTTATGGGACGTCCATATACCGAGGAAGAACGGGTGGAATTAAAGTCAAAAATCAAAGAGACCGCTTCAGAAATGTTCATGCAGCAAGGATTCAAGGATTTTAGAATACAACAATTAACAAAACAAGTGGGGATTTCATTAGGAGGGTTCTATACCTTTTATAAAGATAAAGAAACGCTTTACGAAGAAATTCTGCGGGATGAGAAGAATCGAATACGTAAAAAAATTCTAACAATAATAGATGATGAGAATCAAACTCCAAAAGATTTTTTTGCTGATCTTGCTAATGTTCTTTTAGATAAAACAGTCTCAAACAGATTTTATACAAATGAATATAGCAATTTACTAAAAACGTTGGTTTGGAATGATGATCCTATTACCGCAGATGATAACTTACATTTCATACAGCAGATCAGAAAAATATGGACAAATAAGGGAATTATGATATCTGCCTCTGATGAAGAATTGGCGTCCGCCGTTGCTGCACTAGCTATACTGTGTACTCATAAAGACAAGATAGGCGCTGGTTTTGATTCATGGTATCAGTTAATTGAAGAATTGCTTCTCAATAAGCTTTGATATTTTTACCTCGTCTGTGAAAATAATTTGAGGTTTTCACAGGTTGGTGGTATACTGTTGCTCAAAGGAGGTTTATCCATGAAATATATAAGGAGTTTTCAAGAGGTAACAAGGAAAGACATTTCTGTCGTGGGCGGAAAAGGTGCAAATCTGGGTGAAATGTTTAACGCAGGCCTGCCTGTCCCCGATGGTTTTTGTATTACAGGAGATGCATTTGACGAATATATGAAGCGAAACAGTTTTGAACAGCAGCTATCCACTAACAGTGAAGAGTTCCGCTCACAAATAGCAGCTGGCCAGATTTGGGCTGATCTGGAGCGGGAAATAGCAGAATCTTACGCTGGGCTTGGGCAAAATATGAGAGTTGCAGTCCGTTCCTCAGCTACTGCCGAGGATCTTCCGGAAGCAAGCTTTGCCGGACAGCAGGAAACATATCTTAACGTTGTTGGCAAAGAACAGCTTATCATCGCAATAAAAAAATGCTTTGCCTCCTTGTATTCATCACGTGCTGTTGCTTATCGGAAACAGGCAAATTTTGATACAGTCAAAGTATCTTTGGCAGTCGTTATTCAAATAATGGTGGAAAGCGAATTTTCAGGTGTCCTTTTTACGGCTGATCCTGTCAGCCAGGATACCGATCAAATGATGCTGAATGCATCATTTGGGCTTGGTGAAGCGATTGTCTCAGGAAAAGTGACCCCGGATATTTATATATACAGCAAAAAGCAAAGACGCATTGTGGATAAAAAGTCAGGCGATAAAGATATTCTTTTCTGCTATGGCACTACTGGAATTGAGGAAAGAAAAATTCCGACAGAACAAAAAAGTAACTTTTGCCTGAGTGACAAACAGGCCCTTAAGGTTTTTGAAATGGGCCGAAAAGTAGAACGGCATTATGGAAATTCACAGGATATTGAATGGGCCATTTCCTGTGATAAACTATTTTTATTACAATCCCGCCCTATTACAACTTTAAACAAAACTAAGGAAAGACAGCCTGTTCTTTCCCTGTCTCAGAAAGCAGTCCTAAATAATTGGATCGAACATTGTCCTACACCGCTTTATCCTCTGGATGTAGAACCGTGCGAAATCGTAGATAACGCAAAATCTAAAGTTTTTCATGAATTAGGTATTTCTATCGGAGGTGAACTACGCATGGATGAAAAAGGCATGCTATCCTTCTCGACAGGTACGGTACATATCTCTCCGCGGATTATGAGTATTCCTTTCTCACTACGGCACTTTATAGATTACACAGTCAATTCGTCAAATACAGAGCATGCATTTTCTAAGATAAATAAAGCATTAAATGAAAAATCTTCGGTGGATATTTCAAGATTGTCAATTCCTGAATTGGTTCAACAGATGAAAGATCTTATGCTCCTATCGGAGCAGATTGCTTATGTGCGTTTTCGTTACAATATTTTTCCTTCTGTTGCTATTTCCAAGCTGCTTTCCCCTACCTTGCACCGCATTGATAAAAATATCAATGAATTTGATCTTTTAAGCGACTTGCCTTATAAGACGTGGAAGCTAAATATTGCATTAAGAAAACTTACGGCTTATATTCAAGATCATGACGAGTTAAAAGAAACTATCCTGAATAAGAAGAAAACGAACAGCAGTGACATAGCTGTCATTCGGAACAACCATCCTGAATTTTCATTTCAACTGCAGGATTTTCTCAATGAATTTGGGTGGAAATCCTGCAGCAGCTATTGTGCCTTCAGCGCTGTATCATGGTTTGAAGATATGAATTCGCTGTTTCCCTTGATAAAAGCTTTATTACAGTCTGATAGCAAACATTCGGAAAACAATAAGTATCAGACAATCCTTCAGAAAATTGAGGAACACTTTTCGTCAAAAAAAGCTGCTAAGGTACGTAAAAAGATTGAGGAAATACGTGGGTATCATATGAACCGGGAAGAAAGTCTTTACATGATAGAAATGTGCTATGGGCTGGCACGCAGGATTTCATTTGAGCTGAATCATCGGCTCCCAGAAGTTTTTGAACATCCAAAAGATATTCTTTTTCTTACATTAGCCGAGGTATACGCTCTTCCTGCAGGAACTCAGGATTATAAAAATCGAATTACTGTCAGAAAATCCAACCGTCCTCAAAACGAAAGGTTATGGAATAGCCTTTCTCCCGGGGAGAAACAGGGCGGCCAAAAAATACTGACTGGTATATCTGGCAATCGCGGACTTTGCCGTGGACGGGTCATAAAAATTTTATCTTTGCAGGAATTTGATAAAATGCAGCCAGGAGACATTTTGGTCTGTCGCTATACCGATCCATCATGGACTCCATTGTTTCTTTTAGCTTCTGCAGTCGTGTCCGATACCGGCGGTCCCTTATCTCATAGCGCTATCGTAGCAAGGGAATATAATATTCCCGCAGTTTTAGGCTGCGGAAATGCAACCAAAGCATTATATGACGGACAGGAAATTGTGGTGGATGGTGATAGAGGTATTATTCGGATCATATCCTAGGTGCTTGACAAGCCGCTTCCATGTGCCCAGCTTGTATATTTCCGTCAAAAGAAATACAATAGCGTTATTAAGGTGTTATGCCTGGAAGGATGGTGAAAATGAATGAAACGGATATTTTTGGTAGAGGACGATAAGGCAATCGCTAAAAACCTTATACTTTTACTTCGATCTGAAGGATTTACAGTCACCCACGCTCCTACACGGGAGGATGCCCTTTTCGCGCTTGGCGGAAATAAATTTGACCTGGCTTTGATTGATATTTCTTTGCCCGACGGAAATGGCTTTACGGTTTGCACCGAAATCAAAGAGATGCAAGATGTTCCCGTTATCTTTCTGACGGCTTCCGGGGATGAGTCGAGTGTTGTAACCGGGCTGAACATGGGCGCGGATGACTATATCACCAAGCCTTTTCGTCCCCGTGAATTGATTGCACGCATCGGAACCGCCCTGCGAAAAAGCAGTCGTACCAGAGCGGACTTCGATATCCGCGGACTTCATGTTGATACGACAAGCGGCGTTGTGAAAAAAAACGGCAGCGAGGTGTTTCTTTCTGCCTTAGAATACCGATTGCTGCTGATATTTATCAGCGACCCAAAAAGTATTATCACAAGAAGCAGGCTTCTCGACGAACTGTGGGATGCAGCAGGCGAGTTCGTCAATGACAATACACTGACCGTGTACATTAAACGCTTGCGGGAAAAGATAGAGAATGACCCGGCAAGCCCGCAAATTATTCTGACCGTTCGCGGAACAGGGTATCGATTGGGGGACGAGTATGCTTCGAAATAGAGAATTTCGACAGTTTACCATTTTGTTTGCCTTACTAGCTGCCGCCACTGTATCACTTGGATTTATAATCAGTACTGCGGCCGGAATCCTTGCCGTTACTTCTGCTGCCGCCTATGGCACAATATTTTTCGTATTTACCAAAGCCAAATATAAAAGCATTGCCCGAATTTCAGATCAAATCGACCTGGTGCTTCATAATGCTGACCATCTGTACATTGGTGAGTCGGATGAGGGCGAACTTTCTATTCTGCACAGTGAGATCACAAAAATGCTGCTGCGTATCCGAGAACAAAACAACGCGCTGAAAAAGGAAAAAGAATATCTTGCCGATTCACTGGCTGACATAGCACACCAACTCCGAACTCCGCTCACATCCGCCAACCTCATTTTGTCATTGTTAGCGAATAACCCTGATGAAAACAAGAGGAAAGCATTTTTGCGTGAAGCAGAAGAACTGCTTGTGCGGATGGACTGGCTGCTTACTTCCCTACTAAAATTATCCCGTTTAGACGCGGGCATTGTGGTGTTTCAGAGCGAGCAGATAGCGGTAGACGCTCTTGTGGGCGCCGCGCTTCGCCCGCTCTTGATCCCGATGGAGCTGCACAATATCAACATGCAGATAAACGTGCCGCAAGGGATAGACATTCAGGGTGATTGTGGTTGGCTTTCAGAAGCAATTCAAAATATCCTCAAGAATTGCATGGAAAGCGCAGGTGATAACGGAAAGATCGAGATTATCTGCACGGACACCCCACTGTTTACCGAAATAGCCATCCATGACAGCGGCGCAGGCTTTGAAAAAGAAGACCTGCCCTGCCTGTTCGACAGGTTCTATCGTGGGAAAAATACAGGAATGGCAGGATACGGGATTGGTTTGGCGCTCTGCAAGATGATCATAACGCGCCAGGGCGGGACGATCACCGCAAAAAATCACTCACAGGGCGGAGCGGTATTTGCTGTTCGTTTTCCAAAGTGACGAATCTCTCACTAAAAAGTCACTAAGATGTAAGTTTCATCTTCTATTATATGAGTGATACATAGGAAAGGAGACTCACATAATGGAGTTTTTAAAGGTTGAAAATATATGCAAAACTTACGGCAAGGGTGAAAATCAGGTTACTGCGCTTGACCATGTTTCGCTTACAATCAAAAAGGGGGAGTTTACAGCAATCATCGGTTCTTCCGGCTCTGGCAAGTCCACCTTGCTTCACAGCATAGGCGGCGTTGATGTGCCGACAAGCGGAAAGGTATATTTGGAGGGGCAGGATGTATATGCGCAAAATAACGAAAAACTCGCCATATTCCGCAGGCGGCAGGTCGGACTGATCTACCAGTTCCACAACCTCATTCCCACCCTGAATGTAGTGGAGAACATTACCTTGCCTATCCTTATGGACAAGCGCAAGGTCAACGAAGAGAGGCTGAATGACCTGCTCGAAATGATTGGATTAAAAGACCGTAAAACACACTTACCCAATCAGCTTTCAGGCGGTCAGCAGCAGCGTGTTTCCATAGGACGCGCCTTGATGAACGCCCCGGCGGTCATGCTTGCCGACGAACCCACGGGAAGCTTGGACAGCCGAAATGGACATGAAATCATCAAACTTTTGAAGGAGAGCAATCAAAAATATGGGCAGACCCTGATTCTCGTCACTCATGACGAAAATATAGCCCTGCAGGCAGACCGCATTATCGGCATATCAGACGGCAAAGTAGCAAGAGACGAGAGGGTTCGGCCATGAATATTTTTTGTAAAGTCACGCTGCAAAGCTTAAAAAAAAGCCGCACCCGAACAATTGTAACAGTGATTGGAGTTATCCTATCCGCCGCCATGATAACAGCAGTCGCTACCTTTTCTGTGTCCCTGCAAAGCTATTTGATAAATGGTGCTGTTGCTAAAACTGGTGATTGGCATATTGAAATCCCGGACACAGATTCCTCCTTTGTGGAGGAACAGGCAGCGGACAGCCGGATAGCAAATGCTGTAGCGCTGCAGAACATCGGCTATGCCAAACTGAAAGGCGGACGAAATCCAGACAAACCATATCTTTTTATCGCCGGATGGAACGAGAAAGCCTTAGATACTCTTCCGATCAAGCTGCTTATCGGCAGACTGCCGGAGAACAGCGGCGAGATCTTGATTCCGGCCCATATTGCGGCGAACGGCGGCGTGAAAATTTCGTTGGGCGACACACTCACCCTTGAGGTCGGCAACCGCATGAACGGCGGACAAAAACTTAGCCAGCACGATTCGTATCGTGCCGGGAAAGAAACGCTTGTACCCATGACAGAAAAAACCTATACAGTCGTCGGCATCTGTCAACGGCCGGCAATCGAGGAGTATGCTGCGCCCGGATACACGTTGATCACAACAGAGGACACAGCCGCAGCGGACAGTCTTAGCGTTTTTTTTACACTTAAGAACCCATATCAGGTTCATTCCTATGCAGACAGCATATCAGGCAAAAACGATTACATTTTGAACGATGATGTACTACGTTTTATGGGACTTTCAGGAGAAAAGATGATCACTGTACTCCTATACGCGATTGGCGGTATTCTAGTTGCCCTGGTCATGCTCGGCTCGGTGTTCCTGATTTATAATTCATTCAACATATCGCTGAACGAACGCACACATCAGTTCGGAATTCTCATGTCGGTAGGTGCCACGGAAAAACAGCTGCGCAATTCTGTTCTGTTTGAGGGGCTTTGCATCGGTACGATCGGCATTCCGATCGGCATTTTGGCCGGGATACCAAGCATTAAGCTTCTGCTTATTCTTGTGGCAAAGAATTTTGCAAATGCAATGTATGACAATGTACCGCTGACTTTGGTGGTGTCTGTTCCTGCGCTTGTTGCCGCTGTGATCATCAGTATGCTCACCATTTTGATTTCGGCCTATATTCCGGCAAAGAAGGCCGCCAGTATGCCCGTGATGGAATGTATCCGCCAGACAAACGAGGTCAAGGTGGAAGCCAAAGCCATAAGAACCTCAAGGCTTGCAAAACGTCTTTACGGTCTAGCGGAAATACTTGCATTAAAAAACTTTCAGAGAAACAGGAGGCGTTACCGTAGTATTGTCCTGTCGCTATCACTAAGCGTCGTATTGTTTGTGTCTGCAAGCTCTTTCGGAACCTATCTGAATAAGATCGCAGAAAATTCATCTGTGGTCGTTGAAGACTATGACATCTGTTTTGATACGCGGGACATGGAGGAAAGTGAGCTGTTTCAGCTTTATGATGAGCTGAAAACCGCCGTCGGCGTTACCCATAGCTCTTATCAGGCACTTTCGACCTATTCCTGCGTGCTCAATATAAGGGATTTATCAAGTCATTTTTTGGATGAGTGCGGCGAGCTCATCGGTTATGATGGGGCAAGTGAAACGGTGGAAGTACAGCTCAATATACAGTTCGTTGAGAACAGCGTCTATCAGGACCTGCTTAAAGGCCTCGGTCTGTCCGCAGAGGAATACACCGGACAGGACAAAAAAATGATCATGGCAGGAATACTGCCCGGGCGTTGGTATTCGCAAGAACAACCTATAGAATTTACGCTCCAATCCAAGAATGGAGACCAGACGAAAACGATCTGTGCGACCTTTGTAAAAGACTACCCAGATCTGCTGCCTGCGGCGCCGGGTGAGTTCCACGGATATATGTTTATGGTGATGGCTCCTTACGAGGTAAAGCCGCAGTTCGACGCACTAGGTGCGACTGTAAAGCCTGTAAAGCTGGGCATGACCTTCCAGTCAGAAAATCCCGGTCAGTCTACAGCTGCGATGCAGACGATGATTGATGGAGCCAGCATTAGTGCCGACTATCATCTGTACAATCTTTATGGTATACTGGAGCAAAACCGTAATATTACATTTATTGTCAATCTGTTCTCGGCTGTTTTTATTATAATGATTTCGCTGATTGCGGTTGCGAACGTCTTCAACACGATTTCCACTAATATCAAACTGCGCAGACGGGAATTTGCTATGCTTCGTTCTGTCGGGATGTCTGACCGGGACTTTAATAAGATGATGCGCTTTGAATGTATTCTTTATGGAGCGCGGACGATGCTTTGGGGGCTGCCCCTCTCAGGAATCCTTTCCTATCTGATTTATCAGGGCATGGAAGTCGGCGGGGCGGACAATGTCGATTTTGTATCCCCGTTAAGCAGTATGGCAATCAGTGTGATCGGGGTGTTCTTCGTAGTATTTATTACAATGTTGTATGCCACCAGCAAAATTAAAAAAGAGAATATCATTGACGCGCTTCGGGATGATATGACTTGATTCAGGAGCGATAGGATGTATTCAATGTGGCTGCAGCGAATCCGCAACAGCATAGTCATTATTGACCAACACACAAAGCGGTCTAATTCTGTCATTTGGCAGTATATATTACTACTTGTTGAAAAATCATCGGTTTTATATACTGCCATATGCATGTTTATTTATTACGCTCATTTCTTTTTCAGTGTTGACTTTTTCTCTAAATGACTGCTGTCACGGTGTTTCCGCCTAAATCGGTTATCGTTCTCATTCCTGATAAGGATGAATTTTTAGACGTTGCCAAACGATCGGAGGTCTGCGCCTCTGTAACAGATGTATTTTCAGATGCTCCCCAGCCTGCTAAAGCTACAGTCTTAAAAATGATTTTTTATCAAAGCATTTGCATGCTTCAAAAATTCCTGAATGATATGCAGTTCGTTGTCATTCAAACTTTCAAGATAAGCAAACAACGGGCGGTCATATTCCTGATGATACTGGTTATGAAGCTTATAAGCCATTATCCCTTTTTCTGTAAGAAAAAGACAGAATCGCTTTTTATCCTCATCATCCTCCTTTTTTTCGAGAAAGCCGTGTTCTTCAAGCTTTCGGACAGTTTTTGCTACTACAGCACGTGTTACATTAAAGTTGCGTGCCATTTCAGAAATAAAGATACCTGGATGGTTTTCTGAATATATTTAGGTTGTTTTAATATAATGATCCTTATAAGAATAGCCACACCGCTTTCAAAAAAAATGATGTGGCTATAAAGAAAATACGTTTTTCAGTAAAAAGCCTATACGTAAGAGAATTCACATTTTTCAATTCGTCGAGGACGGGCTTGTATCTCATTCAGCGCTTTCTATTGTTTTTGCTTTTCCCTGATTTGCTACCATCTTCATTTTTGCAGCTATCAGATCAGGATTTCCTAAAAACTGCTTATTTATGACCGAGAGTGTATCATCCAGTCTATATACCAACGGTATGCCCGTAGCCAGATTGAGCCCTATGATTTCCTGCTGGGAAAGATGCTCCAGATACATAACCAGCGCCCTAAGGGAATTTCCATGCGCTGTAATCAGTACCCTTTTTCCTGCCATAAGCTGTGGTCTGATCTGCTTCTCAAAGTATGGAATAACCCGTGCGATGGTGTCTTTCAGACTTTCCGCTAACGGCAATTCGTTTTCCCCCACATTATGATATGCTTTCTGACGAGCTGGGTTTCTTTCATCCTGCGGCTCTAAGGACGGTGGCTGTACATCAAAAGAACGCCTCCAGATTCTCACCTGTTCCTCTCCATATTTTTCAGCCGTCTGTGACTTATTTAATCCCTGTAATGTCCCATAATGGCGCTCATTAAGCTGCCATGCCTTTATTACAGGCAGCCATTCTGCATCCATTTCCTCTAAAGCAAAGTTCAGCGTATGGATTGCACGTTTCAGATAAGAGGTATAGCAGAGGTCAAATTCATATCCTTGCTCCTTAAACAACCGACCAGCTTCTCTTGCTTCTTCTTTGCCGGCTTCTGATAAGTCAACATCCGTCCAGCCGGTAAACAGGTTTTCTAAATTCCAGATACTTTCTCCATGACGGAGTAATACTAATTGATGACTCATATTCAGTCCCTCCCTATAAGGATGCTTCGTAAATTTCAATAATTGTATTCAATAATACCGCATCAAATTCCTGCTGTGTCTGCTTTACAGAAAGATCAGAAAGAAGTGCCCTGGAAAAGCTGGCTATCAGTTTCGGGTTCTGCTTCAACAGTTCATTTGCCTCTTTACGGCTGTAGCCACCGGATAGTGCCACAATCCGCACAACTCTTGGATCATTCATCAGCTCATTGTAAGTTCCAGCTACAGAAGGAATAGACACCTTCAGCATAATGTTCATTGAATCATCCAGTTTTTCTAGATGGCTTTTAATTTCCGTGATCAACATTTCCTCTGCTTCTTGTTTGCTGCTGCTATGAATATCTACCTCCGGTTCCAAAATCGGTACAAATCCGGCATCAAAAATTTTCTGACCTAATTCAAACTGCTGTTCTACAATCGCATGAATACCATAACCATTTGCTTCATGGATAACAGAACGCATCTTTGTTCCAAAAATATTCTTTGCGGCCGCTCTATTCAAAAGTTCATCCAGCTTAGGAATCGGCTTCATCAACTGAACCCCGTCTTTTTCTTCACCCAGTCCATTGTCAATTTTCAGAAAAGGAACAATCCCTTTTTTCTCCCATAGATAATCCGCAGTATACAGGTTGTCAATTTTACGTTCCATTGTTTTTTCAAACAGGATTGTCCCTAATATATGTTTGGACGAAAATGCCTTGCTTTCGATGACCCTGCTTCTCATCTGCTGAATCAGATCATACATTTCATCCTCTGTATGGTATTCTAAAGTCTCAATTCCATAGTCTCTCAGAGCCTTCGGTGTGCTCCCTCCGCTCTGATCCAATGCTGCTATAAATCCTGCACCATGTTTTATTCGTTCTAATTGTTCTGTTTTCATGTTATACATAGCCTCCTTTATCTTCTGCGTTGTTTTCCAAATAAGAAAATAACTTCATCCTTAATGCTGGTAAAAACAGTTCTGTTTCGTTTTTTGACTGATACTCTTTTTCACTTCCTTTCATCAGTGGTTAGTTATAACTAACCACTTCTATATTAAGTATGCACCCTTTTTGATTGTACGTCAAGCATACAATTGATGAAACGCCTCCTTTGAAAAATGAGACAGAACATATCTGGCTGCCCTGCCCCATTTTATTCATGACAATGAAATTTCGCAAAGCGTACTTTCAATTGTTTAATTACTTCTGCTTACTGAATTTTCAGCTTGGCTCAACTTTTTATGAATACCGATCGCAAAGATGATGGTTACAATGGTGGTCAATAAATCCGCAACAGCCTGAGAGTATATTATCCCTGTCAGTCCGAGCATTGTCGGCAAAAGTAAAATTACCGGAATAAACATAATTCCTTGACGGCATACGTACAAAATCCCGCCTGTCAGAGCTTTCCCCATAGCCAGATACAGCGTAGAATAAGTAAACTGCAATCCAAATGTAAAGAACATGATTGTATTTGCCCGAAGTGCCGGAACCGCAATGCTCAAAACCTGTGTATCATTACTGAACAAAGAAAGAATAGGATTTGCCAGCAGGAAGATAAGTGCCGTCCAGATCATACAAAATCCATGTAGGATGCTGCTCCGCTGCCGAAGGTCATGCCAAGTCCAATAATAATTTGTACGACAGGGAACGCGATAGATACAGCACCCATCTGACTGGTACCGAGCCCCCCGACAAAGTAGGCGTCCACCACACTGTAAAGCGCTGAGACCATCATGCCGACCACGGTCGGCATTCCCATTTTAATTAGTAGCTTTGGGATTTTTTCATCCCTCATCATTTGAATTCTTTGGTCATTTGAGTTCATATTAATCAAATCCTTTCCTATTCGCATAGCTAGTATACTCTTTGTTTGAAAATGTCTTTACAGATCCTATTTCTTATTGCTTCTTTTCAAGTATACCTGCAATAATCCTAGGAAAATTAATCATTAACTTATTTCTGTAACCAGGTACCACTATAAGTTTTTTACCTAATTTCCGGAAAGAATATTCTACCACTTGATCTGGTTCCATTATGAATGATTTTGGCGTTTGCACTCTTTTTACAGTATTAAAAACTTCAGTTTGATGAAAATTAGTATTTGTACCACCGGGATTCAGTGCTTGAACGATTACTCCTGTCCCCTGCAGTTCACGCTCAAGCACCTTTGCGAATACATTAACAAATGCTTTTGAAGCACAATAGGTTGCATTCCTCCTATATGGAACAAATGCGAATGTTGAGCTTACAAAAACTATACATCCTTTGTTTCTTGAAATCATATCCGGTAGTAAAGCTCGTGTTAATCGCATATGCGCGGAAATATGTACATTAACCATATTAAGTTGTTTATCGATATCTGACTCTGAAAAAATTTGTGGGACAGCAAATCCAGCGTTATTAACCAACATATCAATTGACCCCATATTTTTAAGTAATTCTATAAGTTTGCTAACGTCGTCATCTTTTGCTAAATCGGTAGGCAGCAATTCGACTGCCACATTGAATTGTGACTGTATTTCCTTTGACAGAGTCTCCATCTTTGATTGGTTTCTTGCAACCAATATAAGATCCATTCCATTTGATGCCGCTTTTTTTGCAAAACTTGCGCCAATACCGCTAGACGCTCCTGTTATCAATATTTTTTTATTTAACATATTATCATTCTCCCTTAATGGTAGTACTATTTAAATTGTGTGTAGCTGCTATACGTTTGATTTAAAAAAAAATTTAGCTTTGTTCGCTTCACTATTAGTTAAGGAGGTTTAGAATCAATGCACAGAAAGAGTGAAGCAGCTATACTCTTTCTGTATAAATACTCTACATTTGTAAGAACTAGCATATCATTATCGACCTTTCATAATCAAAATTCAGTAGGTTCTTCTTTTTCAAAAGTGTCAATTTGCTCGTCAAGCGAGTTGAGAAAACTTTTCAGAAACGCTTTGTTTTCCTCTGTTGCATTTTCGAGTATGCCATTAAAAAGCTCATCATATTTCTGATGCAGCTTTTCATGATGCAGATATGCCGTTTCACCTTTTGAAGTCAGTCCTAGCACAAGTCTTGACAGATTACGCGGATCGGTATCTTTGATGATCATGCCCTTATGCTCAAGCTTCATAATAATCTGGGAAACTGCGCCTTTCGTCACGCCCAGCATATCTGCCAAACCCGTCACGTGAATACCTTCATTCTCTTTGATGGATTTGATCATGTGAATTTCAGCTTCGTATAATGGATGGTCCGTCCCATAATACCGAGTTTTCCTGTCAAGTACAGAAATCTTTGTAACGATCCGCAAAAAAGTGTAGCTCATTTTTGTTCTGTTTTTAAATTTCATATTCATCATAAAAATAGCATATAGCTGCTATACTCATTTGTCAAGATATATTATCCCTCCATGCCAAGGATTACGATACCAATTGCGGCAATGGCAATGACAAGATACTGCTTCCATGAGAGCTTTTCCTTCAATATAATTCTTGCCCATACAAGTGAAAAAATGCAGTAAGATGAAATCAATGGAGCCGCTACAATAGCGTTATTACCTAATGCATAAATATATGCAAATTGTCCTGCAGTTTCAAATACACCTGCAAGCAGCTTTGGCTTTTCTGCAGAAAGCTTAATTTTTTGCTTTTTAACAAAGACTACATACACAAAAGCGAAAATCGCCATGATTAAAAATGTAAATTCATATGCGATATTGGCAGATTCTTCTTTGATATACTTATCAAGAATCAAAGCATCTGCAAATGTACCCAGTCCATCAATGATACAATAAAAAATGGGAAAAAAAACAGCAACAAAGCTGTGCGTATATTTTCTGTCCGGGACTATACCAGCTTGCATGCGTTCTGCATCATCCAGTTTCTTCTCAAAAACAGAAAGCAAAAAAATACCGATACATACCAACGCTACCGCAACAAATTGTAACCCGCTCATTGCCTCTTTCAGAATAAGAAAACACAGAAGAGCGGCAACTGCGCCTGAGGAATTACAAATCGGCGTAGAAACGGAGAGCACTACATAACGCAGACCGACATAACCAAGTATCATTGCAAAAATATATAAAAATGATACTGGTAAATAGGTAAGGATATCTGAAAGTCTAAACTCAGCTCCACGGAAAAGTTCAATAATAGCGTGAATGCCCATAACTGTACCGACTGCGATAGCCATTTTCCAATGGCTGTATTTGTCATCTGGCTTTGAACCTATCTTTGAAAAAAGGTCAGAGCCGCTCCAAAACATTATTGCAACAAGTGAAAACCAAAACCACATTGTATTTCTCCTATCGTTACCGTTTCTATTTGAATATCACCAAATTGTATCATATTTCTATTATGACGCTTATATTTGTTCCCATTTCCCCGCTATATGTTTATTTTTTCCTGATGATCTGTCCAATACAAGGTAGCATCAAGATCAAATCTTTCTTTCAGTTCAACACACACCTTTTTTTGTATCTCTTGCATTTGTTCCACGTGAGATTTTTGATTCAGTAAGACCTGAATCATGGCTCTTCTTGATTCTGATCCATAGTCGTGTATCTCCAAGGTTTGTATACCAGAAAAAATATCATATGCAAGTATGGTTCTTTCAACTTCTTTTAATAGATCCGCGTCTACACTTTTTCCCAGCAGCAGGCTCATATTTTCAATAAAAGATGTAATTCCTGTCCATAGAATAAATCCTGCGATAATAAGTCCCACTAACCCATCCAAAGGAAAAGTAATAAAGGGTATGTCGACCAGCGATAGTAACGTCATAAAAGTTATCAGCGCATCGGCAAAGTTATCTTTGGCTGCGGCGCTTAATGCTGCAGATCGTATCAGCTTGTTTTTACGTCGAATATAATAAGCCAATACTAATTTAACTATGATTGCAGATATTGGTATAAAGAGCAGCATAACAGAAATATTAACTTCCTGTGGATGAATAATGCGTCCAAGTGCTGCTTTGCCAAAGGAAATTGCTGTTATGGAAACCAGTATGGATACAACAAAACCACTTATATATTCCATTCTGCCATGCCCGTAAGGGTGGTTTTTGTCTTTTCCTCTGGTAGCAAGACGAAAACCAATAAATATGACCAATGAGGATGTGCAATCCATGAAATTATTGAGGCCATCGGCTATTATAGCAATACTGTTGCTTGAGATTCCTACTATAAATTTACCTGCAAAGAGAATGAGGTTTGCGAACAGACCCACTACTGCGATTCGGCAACCTGTCTTTTGACGCGAAGATGTAGTATTGTTTTTTAACAATTTAATTCCTCCTATTCTGTATCATAAGAATGCGTACCTCTATGCGGACGCCTGCTATGATGATATTCGCTATGACGGTCTACATCATGATGGCTTCCATGCCCAGATACCTGACGCTGATTGTTTCCATAATCGTCTGTTCTCATTCTGAAGCCATGATGACCTCCCATATGACCAGCAAAGGAGCTATGATACAACTCGCTATCACCAAACTTCTTCTCAAGTTCTACCGCTAAACGTTCCAGATATTCACTTAATTTTCCTTGCTCTTCATCATTAAGACAATCAAATAAATTATCTGTATCTGACTGTTCCGTATCAATATCACCTGCCACTGCCATGCCCTCCGGAGTTAACTTGATATTCACAGCTCTGCGATCTTCTTTCGATATAGTTCGCGTGATATAACCGCTTCGCTCCAGCTTATTGAGCAATTCACCCAACGCTTGTTTACTCATATCTAAAAGATAAAGTAGTTCTTTTTGGCTAATCTCCGACTGCATTTTTAAGATCGATAACACGCGCCCTTGTCCCCTGTATGGATTTCCGAATGGCCGGCGGCTTAAATATTGATTCATCTGATAGCGGTGAAGCAGCCCGCTTAAACGTGTAAATTGCTCCATTAAATTTTTTATTTGTTCACTCATTTGATTTACCTCCATTTGAATTATAGTGACCCATTCATATAGTCAAGTACTTTACTATATAATACAAGTACCTGACTATTTTGTCAAGTACTTTACTATTTTATTTATGGAAAGTTCAGAGAGCTTTCTTATTAAAACAAAAAAGAGGCTATTTTTTTTCATTAAAAAAAATATAACCTCATGATTGTTTTGCCTGATGGGCGATTTATTAAAATCTTAATCGCTTTTTCCTGTATTTGCCCTCAGTTGTACGGAATATTATCCGCCCAAATTTAACTGAGAGAGGTATCCAATTGATACCTATGAATGAGAACCTATCGATTGATCTCCAAAGCTATTTGTTGAGTATTCTCTTTAAGTATGCGATATCTAACAAATTCACTGTTTCAAAATATCCTTTATAAAACACGCCCCAGTTATTGAAAACGCAAGGCAATTCCTTTGCTTTATGTAGTGTATCCACTTGAATGAAAGATACAGGAACGTCATTTATTTCACAATACTGTTTTATCATCTCAATGTTTTGATAGATATAGGGGCATTGCATATCATAATAAATCGTCAGCTCTTTGCTTTCAATTTTTTGTTTCTTAACATTTTGTGCGAACTTTGGCGTTGTTCCATCAAAAGAAAGTGCAAGCAATTCATATCCATTATCGGTAGTATCAACAACCTCAAAGCCGAACTTCTTTGCAAATGATTGATCAGAAAGGAAAGATTTCTGTTTTTTTGCGCCGAGCATACAAATGCCGGATTTACCCTTTTCTTTGGCATCAGCCAAACAATACTCCATCAGCATTCTTCCAAATCCTTTTCCTTTGTAACTACCAGAGACCCATAAGCAATACAGGTAAAAATAGTTGTCACCGGTTATGGGAACCCAAGCCGTTTCAAGAGGCGCATATTCAATAAAAACCGTTGCCTTTGCATTTAGCTTCCTAAAGACATGACCTTCCTTTAACCGGTCTGAAAGCCATTTTCGTTTTGCGTCAATACCATTATGAGGTTTTTGACTGCGTATAATACAGCATAAATGCTGATCGAAAAGATTTTCTGTCGTTAAATTTACAAAATCAGTATCCATATACATCCTCCTTCAAGCCTACACTTGTATTCTTTTTTGTTTATACTACGGTTTACCTATCTCAATCAGCGAGCGCGCCCGGAGCAATGCGAGACCGCTGACGAATAATACCATGCCGGACGCAATCAACAGCCATTCAATTCGCACCACATCGCCCACGGGTCCAAATACAAACATTCCAAGCGGCATTGCCGCCCCACTGAACATCATCATCACGCTGAATACGCGTCCCATTTTATCCGGTTCGATCTTGCTCTGGAGCAACGTCATACTCGGTGTGTTAAACAATGGCATTGTAACACCGCAGATGAGCATTACGCCTAAATATACCCAAAAATCCGGCACTACACCGAGCAGAAAACCTGTGAAACCAAATAGGGCGCAAGCCATAGCAATCGTGTGCGCTTTATTTTTGAAACCACCCCACACAGAGATCAATATACCGCCTGCGACTGCGCCGATCGAAAATACAATTTCAATCGCCGTCAGCCGCCAAACATCATCGCCAAATGTACGGGCTGCCTGAAGTGGAGTAAGCAAAGCAGCAGGCGACGCGAAAAAACTGAAGAACGCACTGTAAATAATGATAAGTTTCAGCCATGCTTTGGAGTTGATATACCGCAACCCCTCGCGCATTTCGTGAAAGTATGCCTTTACACCATGTTTTACTTCTTCCGTGTGCGGAACGCCGGACACCTTAACAAATATCAGAACGATACTGATACCTATCACAGCAGTCACCACATCAATAAAAAAAATATACTCGATAGGTTGAAATGACAGCAATGCACCCGCCGCCATTGGCGCAACAAACATATTCAGCGACTGGATTGAGCTTTGTATGCCATTTAACCGTTGCAAACTCTCCGGCGGCACGATCTGCGGTATCATTGCAGATACTGCTGGCTGCTGTACGCCCTGTCCTAACGACCGCGCAACAACAACGATGAACATAAGCCAGATATTTTTGTAACCCGAGATGTACGCAACCGCCAAGCCAAGCGTTATCAGCGCAATACACGCATCAGATATTACGATGAGGTATTTGCGATTGTACCTATCCGCCCATACGCCTGCAAACGGTGAAATCAGCGTCATTGGCAATAGCGCAGCGCAGGTGAACAGCGTCATAATTACAGCCGATTTGGTTTCAAGTGTAATTTGCCAAGTTATGGCATATTGTACGAGCATAGAACCGAACATTGACACAAACTGCCCAATGATATACAACATTGCATTACGTTTCCAGTTAGTCATTCCAGCACCTTTCCTCTATTGGCAGTTAAGCAGTTATCAGAACACCTTTATCTTTTGTTCGGCGGCTCCTTCATTACCAATTGATCAAAATCTGCATTTCTGGCTTTTTCTGCCATAATATGAAGCTTACTAAGCACGAATTCTTGCGTTTCTTTATCTATTCCATCTGAAATATAATCTATCCATTTTTCTATCAGATAAAAAATTTGCTCTTTATATTCCTTTCCTTTATCTGATAAATAAAGGTTTTTAGCTCTTTTATCTTTTTCGCAAACTTTTCTTACTACAAAATCTTTATTTACCAGCGAATTTATAGTTTTCGTAGTTATTGATTTATCAATCAGAAGATTGGAAGCAAGCTTCTCCTGATTGATTCCCTCATTATCATACAAATTTACTATAAATATACATTCCCAGTAATCTAAATCTATCGCTTTAAAAGCAAGATTAATATAAGTTTGAAGTTGTCTGTTCAAAATCCCAAAAAATCTTGTATCATGTTTTATATCCATTCTTGTCTTTGTATAATCGAATTAACTTACTATGCTGATTTGATTATATTTTTCCTTTCTTTTTTCCTATTTATACTGCAAGTTCTATGCCCCATTAAAATACTTAAAGCATTTTAATTGATTTGTTATTTCAACTATATTATATATGTTTTAATAAATATTGTCAACTTATTGCATCCGTACAGTTTATTCATTTCTCAAGTAAATATAATAAGTTTCTTATACTAATGTTAGTCTTTAAATATAATTTTATAATATTATCATTTAAATTTAATCTAATATTAGTTGACATTTTCAACTAATATGATTATAATTTCGTCATTAGTTAACTAATATAAATTTATTATTAAGAAAGAAGGTTTTTATTATGCCGTTAAATTCAATATTTAACAAATTACTGGAAACAGATTTTGACAGTATGTATTCCCTTAGTATTGAACAGTTTAGAGAGTATTATGAAAAAAGCTGGGATGATTTTAAAGGAGATGTAATTGACGTAGGAACTGTGATCAATCGTACCATTAAAACTGCAAAAAGAGATACTCCAATCAGAATTTATAACCCCAAAACCAAGGGTATTCACCCTGCATTTATTTGGATACACGGAGGAGGATTTATTTTTGGAAGCATGGAAGTTTACGATTCTATATGCCGCAAAATAACAAATAAAGTGAATTGCACGGTAATATCCATCGATTATGGTCTGTCTCCAGAACATAAATTTCCTGATCCGGGAGAAGAATGTTATTCCGTTATAAAATGGGTGTATGACAATGCAGCAGAATTAAATATACAGCCGGATAAAATTGCGGTTGGTGGTGACAGTGTTGGCGGAACACTTACGGCAGCGGTAACTCAGATGGCAAGAGAAAGAAAAGAATTTTCAATTACTTATCAGGTATTGATCAATACAATGTTTGATCTGCTTGGAATAACAAAGCCTTTATCCAGAGTAGAAAACGCAAAGGGATACAGACTGGAAACACATGCAATTGAAGGATGGTATGTCCCTAAATATTTAAATGATTTAAGCGAAGCTAAGAATCCATTCGCTTCACCATTACTTGCAGAAACTTTCAGTGATCTTCCTGATGCATGCATTATTACCTGTGAATATGATCCGTTAAGAGATGAAGGGGAGCATTATGCAAAGAACTTATCAGAAGCTGGTGCTGATGTATGCCTTAAAAGATATGACGGAATCATTCACGGCTTTTTCAATATGCAAAGAACGGTTGAGGAAGCCCGGGATGCTCTCGATTTGGTATGTGCAAAATTAAATGAAGCTTTACATCCTGTAAAACAGCTATATTGAGGTAGGAGGATTAACACATGTACCACCATATAATCGCAGAGTTCTTAGGTACGGCATTAATGATTGTATTTGGCATAGGCGTACATAGTAACGAAACACTGCACGAAACAAAACACCATGGTTTCAGCCATATGTTTGCTATTACTGCTTGGGCCTTTGGCATTACTGTTACCCTTTATCTTTTTAACGGTGTTTTTATCAATCCGTCCATGACGCTTGCTCAAGCCGTTCTTGGTAATATTTCCTGGGGCAAAGTAATACCTTACATTATTGCCCAAATAGCCGGAGGTTTTGTGGGTGCTGTTCTGGTCTATGTTTGTTATGCAGATCACTTTAAAGTATCAGAATACAAAATTGAAGCGGTAAAAATCCGTAATATTTTTTGCACTTCACCAGGTATTCGAAATCTACCACGTAATTTTTTTGTAGAGTTTTTTGCAACATTTATCTTTATTAGTTGCATTCTTGGAATTACCAGACTTAAAAATCCGGTTGTTGAGCCTATCGCAGTTGGTTTTCTGGTATGGGCCATCGGTATGGGGCTGGGCGGTCTTACAGGATTTGCCATGAATTTAGCTCGTGATATGGGGCCAAGAATTGCCTATTCCATTTTGCCAATAAAAAATAAAACAGAGGTGGATTGGAAATATGGTATTTTAGTACCAGGAATTGCACCACTTTTAGGCGGAGCTTGTGCTGCACTTTTTATGCGATCCTTTTTTGGTATGTAAGTACAAATTAAAATGAATCGCATATTTATTAAATTATTTTAGGTTTATGAAAGCAGAGGCATAAAGATTTTTCTATCTCAATGCCTCTGCTTTTTCTAATCTATAAACAAGCAAAGAAGGTTCGTTTCTTTAATGGTAGCTAAATAGGTTTCATAAAATACTTGACTTTGCCCTTTGGGCAGCCCTTATAATTAGTTTTAAAATAATTTGGATTATAGGAGGGATAAATTTTGTATACAAGAGGGCAGTTTGCGTTGATTGGTAAGACCACTTTAAAGGCATTGCGGCTTTACGAAGAATTGGGGCTTTTGAAGGCAGACTTTATTGATGAGAACAGATACCATTATTATTCATCGGATCAGGTAACGGAGCTTTTGTTTATCAATGAAATGAAATCTTATGGCTTTTCGTTAGAAGAAATCAAACGTGTAAAAACTAAGGTTGATAACAAGTCTTTCTGTGAATTTCTAAAGCGGAAGCACAAGGAAATGGAGCTTAATCTGCAGCACCAAAGGCAAATTCTCGATATGCTGACACAAAAGATTCAGCTTTTGCAATCCTGCGAAAGTTCACAGAAGAATGAACAAGGAGAATACTCCATTGATATTGTGTCTCTTCAAGACCAAAACGCGGTTTGTTGCCGCGATTTGATCAGCATAGAGGATGTTGGAAGACTGATCGGCAAAGCTTACGAGTTTGCAGGGCGATATTCCCTTGAGCCAGCCGATTGCCATAGGGTTATTTATCATAGTTCCGACAACAACTCTCCGGTAGAATCGTGGGATCTTGAAGTTTGCATACCAGTTGAACATGCCTTTGAATCGGATGTTTTTTCGACTCGACTAATCAGTTCACAGCTTTATGCTCGAACACTGCACAAAGGTTCTTTCAGCCAGACAGGAAAGGCGCATGCCGCGATTGTGGATTGGGCTGCAGAAAATCATTATGAAATTACCGGAGATCCTTTTGAAAAAGTCAAAACAGTCAATCAGGCTGTTTTTAACCCCAACAGCATCGAAATTGAAGTGTATTATCCGGTCAGAGCCTGTGAAAGAGAGGAAAATGAAAGATGAGTGTTATAAAAAATATTACAGATATGACATGGGTCGACATTCATGAATTGGACAAGAAAAGAACAATTTTGTTTCAAACGATCGCTCCGGTAGAAGAACACAGCCATCATCTTCCGCTCGGCACCGATGTTTTTGAAGGAGAACACTGGAGAAAAAACGCGATTGCTTTGCTTTCAGAAAGTCTGCCAGACTTTACGTTCCTTTCAATGCCGCCGCTGCCGGTAGCTTGTGCGGGAGCCACAGGATTTTATGGAAACATCCATTACAGACCTCAAACCGTTAAATTGATCGCAAAAGAGTTGTTAGAGAATGTCGTGTCTTGGGGCGTTAAGCACATTATTTTTATTGCATCTCATGCCGATCCGATTCACCTGATTGCGGTCGAACGAGCCTGTGATGAGATCAACACCATACATGGAGTATGCGCTATTTCCCCGATGGGAGCCATCTTCTCCGCAGATGAGCTCGGAATAAGTACCGAGGTTCCCCAGTCTGTTCTTGAATTGGAACAACAATATCCGAATGATTTTCATGCGGGCTGGATCGAAACTTCAAACATGCTGGATATTGCTCCAGAACTTGTTAAAAACTGTTATCACAAATTACCTGATATTGAAATAAGCGGACGCGAAATGATGTCTTCTGCATGCGTCATTTCAAAAATGTCAGAATATGGGCATTTGGGCTTTCCACGTTTAGCTGATCGCTCATTGGGCAATAAGCTTAATCAAAGCGCGGCAGTTAACCTTGCAAAGGCCACCCTTGCTTTTGTAGAACGGGAGAATTATCAGCAATACTGCCACAGCATTTTATATGATAGAATCAAAATTTAATAATAAGTCAAAAGTTACTTGAAAATAAGATTTGTTAAAGTTATAATATAAAAAATTGGGGGGATGAACGATAAGGAAAAGCAGGAAACATTGTGCATAGCAAGGGCTATTGCATATCACTCAAACAGAATATCAATAGCCTTTGCTAACCTAAGGAATAATTTTTAGGAGGGCACAATGGGCTATATTCACGCTTTGGAAATTCTGCCCGAGGAATTGATTGAAAAAATCCAACAATATGTTGACGGGCAAGTTATATACATTCCAAAAATTAAATCAAAGAAATGTAAGTGGGGAGAAAAGACAGATACAAAAGTATATTTCGAAGTAAGAAATTTTCAAATTTACAGTAGCTATAAAAACGGCACGACTGTATTGGAACTGTCAGAGAAGTACTTCTTAACCCCCAAAAGCATTCAACGTATTATACGAAGTATGCAAATTTTATAAGTAGGTGTGTCACTTCACAAGTGACACATCTATTTTTTACAACGATGTGTGTTCCACTATTTGAAATGGAAAACGGTATAATGGGTTTATATAGATAACAGAGGAAAGGAGAAACATCGAATGGAAATTGTGAAAATTATGGATGGTGATAAAACAAAGTACATGGAATTACTGCTTATTGCTGACGAACAGGTGAGTATGATAGAAAAATATCTGTATCGTGGTGACATGTTCGCCTTGCGTGATGATACTGTTAAGGCCATTTGTATTGTAACGCAAGAGCAATCCGGCGTTTATGAAATTAAGAATATTGTTACCGTTCCTGAATATCAAAGGAAAGGATATGGACAATATCTAATCTCATTTATCGCTGATTACTACAAAAAATCAGGTATCGAGTTGTATGTTGGAACAGGCGATAGCCCGATGACACTTAATTTCTACGAGAAATGCGGATTTGCTAGATCGCACATTGTGAAAAACTTTTTTGTAGACAATTACGACCACCCTATGTATGAAAATGGAAAACAGTTAGTGGATATGATTTATTTGAAAAGACATCTATAAAATGGAGCTCGCCCAACGGGGAAATAAATGTCATATATAGCTTTTGTATTTTACTTCTTCACTTACCTTGTCAGCCTACCGTTACCAATTTTTTTGATAAACCTTCTTCCAGCATTTCTTTGAGCATATTAATTGCATGAGTTGTTCCTACCCCGAGGTTCTCTTCAACATCACTTCGAGTAATTTCTTTTTGTTTTTCAAATAAGTTGAGTATCGGTAAAAACTTTTCATTTTCTACGCTTAATTTTTGTACATGCGTGTTAGGTAAAACCACTCTAAATCCACCTCCACATTTTCAAAAAAATTCTTATTGACACACCAAGAACAATCATTTATAATTACAGATAAATACAGTCTATATTATCTTCATGGAGGAACTAATATGAAATATACGAAAGCAACGAATTATGCTTTGCATATAATGGCCTATTTCGTTAAGCAGGATGGCAAAGACAATTTAAGCCTTCAGCCTTTAGCTAATCACATGAATATATCACCTACCTACCTGTCCAAGATACTAACTCAATTAGTCAAGGCTGACCTTATTCAGTCTACACCTGGAGTAAATGGAGGTTATAGTCTTAGAAAGCTTAAGACTGAAATAAGCTTTTATGACGTAATTCAAGCCATTGAAGGCAGCGGGGCGCTTTTCACTTGTGAAATGGACGAGAATCGTGCTTGTCACATAGAAAAGGTTATGAGAGACGCCGAAGAGAAAATGTTGAACCACCTTAAAGAAAAACGTATTTATGACATTGTGTGAAAAATAAGCTGGAAATATAGGAAATGTTAACTGTTTCTTTTTTGCCATAATTATAGATATTTACAGTCTGTATTATATTTAATAATGTTGTCGTTAATTGTTTTTGAACTTGTGAAGAAAACTAGAATTAATGATGCTATCTATACAGTTTTAGCAGTTAAGAAGGGAGAAATAAACTATGGAAACTAATAACGATGCACTCATTACCATGCCCGTCAGCAGAATTTTACTCAAATTTTCACTTCCCGCTATTGGAGGTATGATTGTAAATTCCTTATATAATTTGGTGGACAGAATATTTGTCGGCAGAATTGGTGGTCTTGCCATGACAGGGATAGGATTGAGCCTGCCGTTTATGATGCTGCTATCCGCTGTAAGTTCACTGGTTGGAATAGGCGCTTCTGCACTTATTTCTATAAAGTTGGGAGAAAACAATAGGGATGAAGCAAAAGAGTTACTTGGTAATGCCATAACGTTACTCATCGGTTTAATGCTTTTAATGACATTTTTCGGACTTATTTTTCAAACTCCTATACTTAAAGCATTTGGTGCCAGTGAAGCAACTATGCCTTATGCAATAGATTATATGACTGTCATTCTTTACGGTGCTGTATTCCAAGGCATAGGAATAGGACTAATAAATGTGGTAAGAGCTGCCGGATATCCTGTTAAATCAATGTTAATTGTACTTGTTGGAACGCTCATTAACATTATTTTGGATCCCATTCTCATTTTCACTCTTGATATGGGAATTTCCGGCGCAGCTTGGGCAACAATTATCGCACAACTCATAACATCCATCATGGTAATACAGCACATCCTAAGTAAAAAGAGTCATATTAGAATTGAAATGAATAACTTAAAGCTCCACTTAGTAACTATAAAATCAATACTAAGCATTGGATTTTCTGCATTTGCAATGCAGTTATCTTCCGTTGTCGTCAGCATAATACTCAACAATGCACTCAAAACATATGGCGGTGACGTTGCTATAGGTGCAATGACAATCATTAACTCGGTGATGGTTCTATTCCTTATGTCGGCTATGGGCGTTACACAAGGTGCTGCACCAATCATAGGCTTTAATTTTGGTGCTAAACGCTTTGACAGGGTAAAACAGGTATTAAGACTCGAACTGCTTGCTGTCTCATCAATCTGTACAATAACGTTTATACTGGTTCAAGCTTTTCCTGTACTGCTTTCGAGTATCTTCACCAGTGAACCAGATCTCATTTCGAAGGCAAGTTCTGGAATGCGATTATTTTTATTAATGCTTCCACTTATAAGTGCTCAGATTGTAGGAGCAAGCTACTTCCAAGCTATTGGTGAAGCAAAGAAAGCAACCTTTTTAGGACTTTTGAGGCAAGTTCTTTTATTAATACCGTTACTGCTTATTTTACCTGATTTTTTAGGATTAAATGGCATATGGGGCGCAGGTGCTCTGTCTGACCTTATCTCCAGCCTCGTTGCTATTGTCGCTTTAAAATCGGCATTTAACCACTTGAGCAAACTCGAAAATGAATATCGTTCAGAAGAAACTGAAACTTTGCCATTTGTAGCGAAATAAAGAAATTCAGGTGCCACCAGTACACCCATTGCAGGCCGGCACTTCTGCTCTGATCTGCTTTAGAAAACCAAGCCGCACCAAATATTCATATATTTAAAATACTGTTTTCCCCTTAAAATCAGCTCCTCCTGTTGGCGACCTACGCTGAAAGGCTCCGCAGGAGCCAGAAAAATGGGCTGGTGTGCTAAAGGCAGATCATTTCTCTAATTGTATGGCTGAAAAGGGATCCGTGTTTGTAACTATCAACTATTTGTCCTGCTAATAATAATGAGCAGGCGCTTGAATCCTAGTTAATAAGCGGATTGATACATTGGTTCGACTGGCATATGTATAAATGGGCTAAACTACAGAGTCAGAAAGGCAATTCAAACCTACCGCTTTGCGTTCTAAAATGTCGGGCTGCTTACCGGGCAGTTCTCCTTCTGGCAGTATCGACAATGGACGTTTACGAAATTCAAGGTTTCTATCATAGCCTGAGTAGTCTCTACGCTCACGACATGTTCTAAATCGCAAGCCTCAGTATCTGCACTTTTTTCATCTATTTTAAAAATTTTCTTTAAGAATTTTTTAATGATTGAGAACTTATTTACTATTAATTCAGCCTCTAATTTTCCTTTAGTGGTAAGAATAACTCTACGATCTCCATCTCGTTCCACTAGCTCTTTTACCTGCAAAAGATTTACAGCCACACAAGTACTTGATTTCGCCACATTTAATTTGTCAGCAATGTCTACTATCCTGACTCCATTGCCGCAATCCAGTTCGTAGATAACTTTTAAATAATCCTCGTTGGACTCAGTAAGCTTAATCATACATTTTCCCTCCATCTTTGTTTTATCTGCTATGTTATAAATTGGATCATTAAGTACTCTATCTGCTCCGGAGCGATTTAATATTTATGCAAGATTTCATTTCGTTTTATGTCTCCTCTCTTTCGTTTCGTTAGGTAAATCTGACGAAACTGGTGTCTCTATATCGTAAAATGATGGCATCCATCCCCAGCAATAAGGGAAGTATGATTGTAAATAATTTGAAAAGTATTTTGTAAAAGCTAAGTAAGACTTTTCATCGTACTTTCTCAACCATTTGTCTTTTATGTCTTTCATGTTGTTCTCCTTGTACTAATGAGTAGTAGTTTTTAAATCCCCTCTCCAAGGGCTATTCATTTATGATCGCTATGGCAGAGTGATACAGGTAAGATACCCCAGAATGCATTTATGTTATTGCTCGTATTTTTCATCTCCTTTCATGCAATTGTTCAGAAGAAATTAGTCTCTTGAACAAAAATTATATTTCAATCGGTTAGTACATACTAACTGGTGCTAAAAAAAAATTAGCCGTTACCGCCGCAAAATCCATCTTTATGCAAGTAAAATTAAATAAATACTTTGCTATCTACAGTTTAATCCTAAATTTCAATAAATAAAAATATATTATAATATATATATACATAATCATTTATATATTAATTTGTATAAAAAAGGCATACCAATTTATTGGTATGCCTTTCTGCTCTAATTTTACGCGAGTAATGAGGAAAATGCTCTGCTAGTAGAAGCATTTGACGAATACTGCGCGATAACGAGAGAAACCCGCAAAGCGTGTTTCTACTCGTTAAACTGTAGTATTGAAATATTGCGTTATATATTCACGGAAATTTCTTGCCGCTTTTGAAAAATATCGTTGCTCTTTCCATGCAAGTCGCAGAATATTCTTAAAATCTGTCCCCTCAATCTTAAGCAAAACAACAGGCAACTCCTTTTTCTCATCCTCAGAACATGGTAAAAGAGACACACCAAGCCCTGCTTCGACCAAATTAATAACCGCTGTGAATTCACTGCACTCACAGATGATATTTGGTACAAATCCATTCTTTTTGCAAAGTTCATCACAAAATTCCTGTTGGCTATAATTAGCTTTTAATCCAATAAAGGCTTCGTCTTTCAAATTCTGAAAAGAAACTGTTCGGTACTTAGCAAGGGAGTGCGATGGTGGCACTGCTAAATAAATGTCCTCCTCTGCCAATTTCATAGTAGCGATATTAAAATGCTCATCAATAGTATTGATAAAAGCAAAATCAATTTCATCTATATCCAATAGATGGAGCTTTTCTCTATCATCTCCTAACTGTGTAATATGGAAATTTACTTTTGGATGAAGACTTGCAAAGTTGCCTATAAGATTACCGAATTCTTTATTCAAAGATGTAGTTGCAAAAGACACAGCGCCCATTTCACTTCCGGACAGATCGGATATCTCCTGTCGTCCTTCATCAACTTCTTTCAATATTCTATTAGCCCGTTTTAAAAACGTTTTTCCATATTCATTCAAAACAATATTACGTCCTGTCCGATTAAACAAGGGAACTCCCAAGTCCGCCTCCAACTTAGCAATCATGGCACTTAAGGCAGGTTGAGCGATTTGCAACACATCGGCGGCTCTTGTCATATGTTGCATGCTAGCCACAGTTTGAAAATATTTAATTTGCAACAAGTCCATCAAGCACCTCCATATTAATAGATTTTTATTATCAGTTTACTTGTATCAATAACTATTTATGTATCATACAATAGCATAGAATTGTAATAATCCTTATCTTCATAGATCAGCTTTGCTTTTGCAAACTCGGTAGCACATTATGATCAATAAAACATTGCTTGATGAGATATGCCAATACTCTCCGCATATCTGTGTTGGCTTCGGGAAGATTAAATGACTTTTTCTGCTCAGGCTCGCTGTTTTTACTTATTTTAGCTATTTAGCAAATCGGAATTTGTATATCAATACCCTAATTCTTCATCAATTAGAATCACTTCAAATTCACCTGTCATTGGCTTATCCCACAAAACAGAAAGTCCTCTGCAAATTCTTTCTGGACTTTTACAATTATAACATTTATCACCTTTAACAGCACAAGGAGTTTTTACACCCAATCGTTTTGCATTCAATGGAGCTGCTATATTTCTGGCACGATACAAAGCACTGTCATAATCTTTTTCAATTTTATTCTTCCCAACCACGAAGTATACTCTTTCATGGCCATAGAAAATAGATGCAACTCGATTACAATTCCCATCAATATTGATGATCTCGCCCGTTTCGGCCAATCCATTTACAGAAGAAATATAGATGTTAGCTCCATTTGCCTGCAACCTTACTTCTTTACTTGTTCTTCCATTAGGTATACGATGATGCCAAAATACAGCATTATGCTTATTGAGCAATTCGTACAATCCCATTTGTTCAAGTGTCATAGAACCACCAAACCCAATCGTCTGACTGTCAATTTGTGAGTCTATATATTCTGAAGCCTGTATTGCAGTATCAAAAATATTTACTTTATAACCTCTATCACGTAATTTTTTTTCAACCAGTGCAAATTTCTCTTTTTTCATGCCTGTTCCCCCTTTCTTATCAAAGCCACAAAATCCTGTTTATGATTTAATTTGTTTTCATTATACTATACTAACCTATAGAAATCATGATTTCGGCACATTGCAAGCACTCTAAATGCAATAGAAGGTATCATAATTGCAATTGGCATTAACTTTCGAAGTGACAATGGATTCACTTTCCTTCGAGATACTATTATTTAGATTCGAAGTAGCAGGCAAACGACTTCTGTATGCACCGTGTGGCTGAACTGGTCCACTGCCCTCACGCGTTCAATCCTGTAGTCCTTTTCACATAAGATTTGCAGATCACGGGCAAGTGTTGCAGAATCGCAGCTCACGTATACGATACGTTTTGGCTGCATCTTAAGCATAATCTGCAGGCACTGTTCATCGCATCCTTTTCTTGGTGGATCTACAACGATGACATCCGCATAGATTCCCTTCTCTTCATACTGCTGCGGGAGTACCTCCTCTGCTTTGCCGATGTAAAATTCCACATTCTCTATCTGATTAATCTTTGCATTATTTTCTGCATCCGAAATAGCCTGCGGCACAATTTCCACGCCATATACTTTTTTTGCTTTTTGGGATAAAAATAAGGATATTGTTCCGATTCCACAATAAAGGTCCCACACGATCTCTTCTCCCTGCAGTCCTGCATATTCCATGGCAAGTCCATATAGTTTCTCGGTCTGAATTGAATTCACCTGGTAAAAAGAAAGGGGTGATATCTGGAATTTAATGTCACCAATATAATCTGTGATATAGCTTTTTCCCCAAAGCGTCTGAATTTCTTTTCCCATAATTACATTGGTCTTCTCTGTATTTATGCTGATGGAGATACTTGTCATGCCATCGAGTTTACATAACTCTTTTATCAGCTGTTCTGAAAAAGGAAGTTCCTGTCCATTGATTACAAGGCATACCATAATTTCCTGTGTTTTATGACCAATACGTATCAATACATGGCGTACCAGTCCATTACCGCTTTCTTCCTGATACGGAAGAACTTGATTTTTCCTCATATAGAACAGGATAACTTGTAAGATTCTTTCATTTTTTTGATTTCCGAGGCAGCAGTCTGTGTTCGCAATGATTGTATGAGTTCTTCCTGCATAGAAGCCGGTAATCGGATTGCTGTCTTTATCTGCACCGATCGGAAACTGCGCTTTATTACGATAATAATAAGGATCTTCCATTCCTACAATCGGTTCCATTATAGAATCAATTAACTTCTCGTCAAATTTTCCAATGCGAATCAGATGATTGCGTACTTTATTTTGCTTAAATTCAAGTTGCTTCTCATAGGAAAGGGCCTGTATCTGACACCCACCGCATTGCTTGTGGAACTGGCAGCGCGGGTCCGTTCGGAATTGCGAAGGTGTAATTATTTTTTCTAATCTTGCATAGGCATAATTCTTTTTTGGTTTCACGATCTTTGCTTCTATCACATCTCCAACAATTGCATCCTTGACAAATAATGTATATCCGTCAATTTTGCCGATGCCTTCGCCTTCATTTCCCATATCTGTAATTGTAATCGTCACCGTATCATTTTTTATAAAATCCATTCAGATATTTACTCCATTCTGGTCATACGAACATTCGATTCAAAAAGTCTGTTATAGCCCAGCCATCCTGTTTCTGTGCTATTCTGTAAGAGCTCTGTAAATGTCTGCATTTTCGCATCCGTATTATCGGCAAGATTCAATGCGGCTGCTTCCATGAGCGCGGGTTTCTTTGGAGAGCCGTACTCTAATTCGCCATGATGTGCCAGGATACAATGCTTTAATTCAGAAGCAAGACCCGCCGGAAATCCTGCAATCTCTCTTATTTTATCTGAAATCATCTCAGTCCCAATGATAATGTGTCCAAGCAGATTCCCGTCATCTGTATAATCATTTTCCGGAAAAAGAGAGATTTCTTTTGTCTTACCAATGTCATGACAGATGGCAGCACTGATGAGCAGATCTTTTTTAAGAAGTGGGTATGTAGCGCAATAATATGCACACAAATTCGTTACGCTTAATGTATGTTCCAGTAATCCTCCCACAAATCCATGATGTACCGTCTTAGCAGCAGAAGAAGCTTTGAATGCTTTGATAAAATCTTTATCTTCTACAAAAAAGGCTTCCATCATTTTCTTAAGATAAGAATTCTCAATCTGCATAATATAGTTTAAAACTGCATCATACATTTCGTCGATGTTTTTAGCAGATACTGGCAGGTAATCCGCCGGATCGTACTCCCCTTCCTGACATAATCTGGTTCTTTTTATGCTAACTTGAAGCGCACCTTGAAAACTGTTGACATCGCCATATACTTCCACATAATCAAGTGTGTCAAAGTCTGCGATTCCTGCACTGTTTGGATCCCAGATCTTCGCATCAATCGTTCCTGTCTTATCCTGCAAGATGACGTTCTCATAAGATTTACCATTTTTTGTTACTGCTGACTGTTTGTGTTTGCATAGGTAAATATCAAATACCCTATCGCCGTCATTATAATCTTTAATATACTTCATTATTACTACTTCCTTCCATATTGCTATATTTTTATGACTGTTATATTATTTCAGAGTTCCCAGTTTAACAGTAAAAGACATCTCCTTATATTCATCTTTTCCCTGTCTCATAACTGTTACTTTCATCTCATCCTCTGGCTCATATGTCAGAAGTGCATCTACATATTGTGACATATTTTCAATCTTTTCATTACCCATTTTTATCACAACATCTCCGCTTTGGATACCGGACAGCATAGCCGGCGAATCCATGCTTATCTCTGTTACATAAGCCCCAAATGGAACTCCTGACTGCATATTTGCTTCCACAGTAACATTGCATGCTTCAATCCCAAGATATGCCATCTGCTGACCGTTGGATAACTTTTGTATTGTCTTCTTCAGTTCTGTTATGCCAATTGCCGATATCAGATTTTTTGTATCCTCTGCATTGTAATTCATATTAATAATACCAATTACTTTTCCGGTCATATTCAGGATAATACCGCCTGCGTTCTGACTTCCATATATATCAGTTGTCATTAATTTATACATATTGTCAGTCACGCTTATCATATTACCAACCGATGTCAGCATTCCATATGCAACAGAATTATTCGTGCCCATAGGAGTTCCGATTGCTATAATTGCACTGCCGGTCAGGTTCATTGAATTCGAACTTCCAAGTTCTGCCATTTTGATCGAATCCCTCGTATCCTCACCAATACCATCAAGCGGTACGCTGATAACGGAGAATCCTATCGTTGCATCCGATGCACGTATCTGCCCGGTAGCCTGTTCTCCATCGCAGAAAGTCACCTTTATGACTTCAGCTTCTTCTACCGTCTTTTTATCTGCTAATATTAATAATTCTTTTCCATTATCCGCCAGGATCAGTCCAGACGTCTGTCCTTTACTTTCATATGTATTATTGAACCAGTCCACATCTGATGTTACACCGGTCACTGTGACCAGACTCTTTCCACTCTCTTTGGCTATCTCATATAATTTATTATATAATGTCTGATAGTCTTCTACTTCCAGCGTAAAATCTTCTTCCTCTTTACTCTCTTCTGTCTCCCCCTCAGAATTCGGCGCATTCTCATTAAATGGAATCTGAATCTCTGACTGCAGCATATCTTCTGGCAGCATCTCATTCTCTACCTCGGGAAATGTCACCTGTTTCGGTTCTTCTTCCGGATATAGCCAATTACTGAACACAGGTTCCAGAACCAAAAAGGTAACACATGCGATCAAACCAAAAATAACTGCCATAGAAGCAGTCACCATGGTTTTCTTAACTAACCTCTTACGATTAATCGGACGTTCCTTAATCTTTTCCCGCATGAATTCGAAGTCTTTATCTGCCAATAATTCACCTGCACTGTTCAATTTATCATTGCGGTTCTCCGGTCTGTATTCGCTTGCTTTATCTTCTAATTTCTGTTCTTCATTTTCATTCATTGAAATTCCTCCTGCATACGGTTTCTCTCAGCATGCAATTTTCCTTTTTCCCTACTGTTGTAACCTTTTAGAGAACTCTTGAATCCATTAAGTAATAAAAATGTTTCAGTTCTAAGTATATCATAGTATTTTTTATTTTTCTATGGTATCATAAAACTTGATATTACATTGTATTTGAAACAGAATTCAGGGAGCAAAATGAACGAAAAAGTATTAAAAGTATTAGAATTTGAAAAAATTATTAACATGTTATGTGATTGTGCTTCATCAGAACCTGGTAAGCAGCTGTGTATTGATCTGAGACCATCCACAGATATCGACATGATTACAAAAGATCAAATAGAAACTGGAGATGCCCTTACCCGGCTATTCCAGAAAGGCAGTATCTCTTTTTTCAATAACAGAAATGTACTTGCCTTTATTAAATCATTGGAGATCGGCAGTACTCTATCTGCCGGAGAATTATTAAAAATTGCAAACCTTTTAGAATGTGCAGGCAGGATCAAATCCTATGGCCGTAATGAGAAAGATACCAACACCAGGGATTCTTTGGATGATTACTTTGACTGCCTGGAACCGTTAACACCTCTTAGCACGGAAATACGCCGATGCATCTTATCGGAAGAAGAAATCTGCGATGATGCCAGCACTGATCTTAAACATATCAGGCGCAGTATGACTCTCACAAATGATAAGATTCATACACAATTGACCAATATGGTCAACCGTAGTTATCGTACTTATTTGCAGGATGCTGTCATCACCATGCGTGATAACCGCTATTGCATTCCGGTAAAGTCAGAATATAAGAATCAGGTCCCTGGTATCGTACATGACCAGTCTTCCACCGGATCGACCCTTTTCATTGAGCCATCTGCGATCGTGGAACTGAATAATCAGTTAAAAACGCTCAGTATAAAAGAACAGGATGAAATTGCGATTATTTTAGCGAATCTAAGTGTACAGATATCAGATTATATAGAACAGATAACTTTGGATCAGACTGTTCTGACTAAATTAGATTTTATATTTGCAAAAGCTGCGCTTGCCATGGCGCAGAATGCTACCAGACCTATTTATAACACTGCGCATTATATCAATATCCGTAAGGGACGTCATCCTCTTCTGGACAAGAGAATTGTGGTTCCCATTGATGTCAATCTTGGAAAAGACTTTGACTTGCTTATTGTAACCGGTCCTAATACCGGTGGTAAGACAGTGTCATTAAAGACAGTGGGGCTTTTTACCCTGATGGGACAGGCAGGTCTTCATATTCCGGCTCTTGACCGTTCAGAACTTTCTGTTTTTACTGAAGTGTATGCTGATATTGGAGATGAGCAGAGTATCGAACAAAGTTTAAGTACCTTTTCCTCACATATGACGAATATCGTAAACATACTTCAATATGCAGATGAGAATTCTCTTTGTCTCTTTGATGAATTAGGAGCAGGAACCGATCCGACGGAAGGGTCCGCACTGGCAATTGCCATTCTCAGGGACTTACACGGCCGTGGTATCCGGAGCATGGCGACCACACATTACAGCGAGCTCAAGGTATTTGCTCTTTCAACGCCTTTTGTTGAAAATGCTTGTCAGGAATTTGATGTGGAAACATTACGTCCTACCTATCGTTTATTAATCGGTATTCCAGGTAAAAGCAACGCCTTTGCGATCTCCTCCAAATTAGGATTACCCGATTCTATCATTGATTCTGCCAGAAATGAAATCAGTGCTGAGGATGAAAGCTTCGAAGATGTCCTTGCTGATTTGGAAATAAGCCGTAAAATAATAGAAAACGAACGTCTGGAGATCGCTTCCTACAAAGAAGAAATTGAAAAGCTGAAACATCAGTTGACTGAAAAACAGGAACGCCTGGATCAGGCAAAAGATAAAATTCTTCGGGAAGCCAATGAGCAGGCACGCGATATTCTGCAGGAAGCAAAAGATATCGCGGACGAAGCCATTCGCAATTTCCAGAAACACGGCTCCACGTTATCTGTAAAAGATATGGAACAGTCCCGTCAAAAAGTACGCAATAAAATAACAGAACGAAATGAAACGTTAATGCTCAAGTCAGAGAACACCGACAAGAGCAATGCAAAGCCTCCAAAGTTAAAGATTGGTGACAGTGTCCGGATTCTATCGTTGGGTCTAAAGGGCACTGTAAGTTCCCTTCCTGACCAGCGGGGCAATCTTTTTGTACAATGCGGTATTATCCGTTCACAGGCAAAATTAAGTGATCTTATATTAATTGAAGATGATGATATTACAAAAAAATTACCGGGACTTACCTCTTCCGGTCGTATGAAGATGTCTAAATCTGCAACGATCTCTACAGAAATTAACCTCTTGGGAAAAACTGTAGATGAGGCTCTTGCAACACTGGATAAATATATGGATGATGCCTATCTGTCTCATCTGCCTAGTGTCCGCATCGTACATGGAAAAGGAACCGGTGCGCTCAGAAAAGCAGTTCAGGGTTACTTAAAGAAACTAAAATATGTAGATTCCTTCCGTTTGGGAGAATTCGGAGAAGGTGACGCAGGTGTCACTATTGTAACTTTTAAACCATAATAAATACAGTAAGCGGTAATCCCGCAGTTAGGAGTATAAATGGTAAGTAAGCAAAAAATTTTAATTGTAGACGATGATAATAATATTGCAGAATTGATTTCTTTATATTTAACAAAAGAATGTTTTGAGACTATGATTGTAAATGATGGCGAATCTGCACTGATTGCTGTAGATTCCTTTAATCCTAATTTAATTTTATTAGATCTTATGTTACCAGGTATTGACGGCTATCAGGTATGTCGAGAGATTCGTGTAAAACATTCTGTTCCAATCATTATGTTATCAGCAAAAGGTGAGGTATTTGATAAAGTACTTGGTTTAGAACTGGGTGCTGATGATTATATGGAGAAACCTTTTGATTCTAAAGAATTGGTCGCAAGAGCAAAAGCTGTATTACGCAGATACAAACCATCAGCAGCGCCAAGTGCGAATTCAGATGTAAAGCAGGTAGAATATCCTGATTTAGTCATTAATCAGACCAATTATTCAGTTCTCTATATGGGTAAGCCTGTAGATATGCCGCCAAAAGAATTGGAGCTTTTGTATTTTCTTGCTTCTTCGCCAAATCATGTATTTACAAGAGAACAGCTGCTTGATCAGATCTGGGGTTACGAATACATTGGCGATACCCGTACAGTTGACGTGCATATTAAAAGATTACGTGAAAAGATAAATGATCATCAATCCTGGAAACTATCAACTATCTGGGGAATTGGTTATAAATTCGAGGTAAGATAGACTCATGAAAAAGACTCTTTATTCAAAATTCATACTTGCATATGTTATTTTTGGGTTTTTTGGCTTTGTTGTAGTCGCTACTTTTGTATCGAGCATGACATATGAACATCTGAAAAGAGAAAAAGCAGACTCCCTCTATAAGGAAGCAACCTTAATTGCCAACACATATGCCTCGGATCTGTATAACAATCAAGCTTCTATTGATACGGTACAAAGACAGCTTGATGCTCTTGATACTTACCTTGATGCCTCTATTTGGATCATTAATCCTTCCGGTCGCGTAGTCCTGGATACTCAAAACCCAATTAATATTAACAATCCCGTTATTGTTAATAATTTTGATTCCACGATTACATCCGGCTCTTATTATATAATCGGTGACTTTTTTGGAATGTTCAAGCAGGAGAAACTAAGTGTCTTTGCACCGATTACTGCTAATTTCGAAGTAAAGGGATATGTAGTGATCCATGTTGATATCAATAGTATCCACAGATCCAGTGATAGTCTTTTGAATATATCTTATATCATGTTAGTGATTTTATTTTTACTCTCACTTATTATACTTATTTTCTTTACAGAAGTGGTTTATGTTCCGCTCCGTAAGATCACCCTTGCGACAGAGCAGTTCGCAGGAGGAAACATGCATTATAAACTTCAGGTGGATAGTGCAGATGAAATCGGTTATCTGGCAGCTTCTCTGTCTTATATGGCAAGCGAAATTGCAAGGAGCGAAGAAAATCAGAAAAAAATGGTAGCAAATGTATCTCATGATTTTCGTTCTCCTCTTACTTCTATAAAAGGGTATCTGGAAGCTATGATTGATGGTACGATTCCACCGGAAATGTCCCAAAAATACATGACAATTGTATTAAATGAAACAGATAGGCTCACAAAACTAACAAATAGTTTATTGACATTAAATAACTTAAATACAAATGGCATGCTGCTGGATAAGACAAACTTCGATATTAATCAGGTCATTAAAAATACAGCCGCTTCTTTTGAAGGAACCTGCAAAGGTAAAATGATAGCGATAGAATTAGTTCTGACTGCTGAAGTTATGATCGTCCATGCCGATGTCTTAAAAATTCAGCAGGTTCTATATAATCTTCTGGATAATGCGATCAAGTTCAGTCATAAAGATTCTATCATAAAAATCGAAACTTTGGAAAAACACAGTAAAATATTTGTTTCTGTAAAAGATAACGGTATCGGTATTCCAAAAGATAGTCTGAAATTAATCTGGGATCGCTTCTATAAAACAGATTTATCCCGTGGTAAAGATAAAAAAGGCACCGGACTTGGTCTTTCCATTACAAAAGAGATCATACATGCTCATGGCGAAAATATTAATGTGATCAGTACAGAGGGCGTTGGTTCTGAATTTATCTTCTCCCTGGCTAAAGTAGAAGATTCTGAGGATGACTGACACCACAAAAATAAGCCACACAGTAACGTTTGGACGTTTTTGTGTGGCTTATTTATAGCTGAAGAACCAATTATCGTTCTTCCCAAAGCAAACTTGTCTGCTATTTTAATTCATAGGAATTTCCGTGTCTAATGCGAACCTGCTCCTATTTTATTCCTTCCAGTGCAGACGGTGTAACTCGCCCTGCATCTGCATATGTGAAAAATTATTCTGACGCAGCGCTTCATACAATACAACAGAAACAGAATTCGATAAATTCAAAGAACGAATCTTAGACAGCATTGGAATCCGAATGCAAGTCTCTTCATTTTCTACGAGAATCTCTTCCGGAATACCGGCACTCTCCTTACCGAACATAATATAGTCATCCGGCCCATATGTGACATCAGTATAGACATGTTTTGCTTTCGTCGTTGCCATCCATACTTTTGCATTCGGATTCCTTTCTAAAAAATCTTCAAAATTTACGTACCTGGTTACATCCAAATGCTCCCAATAATCCATTCCGGCTCTTTTGATTTCCTTCTCGTTCAAACGAAATCCAAGCGGCTCTATCAGATGTAATCTTGTATCTGTCGCAACACAGGTACGTCCAATATTTCCTGTATTAGCCGGTATTTCCGGTTGAAATAGAACTACATTCAACATCACTTTTTCCTTCTCTACTTATCTTTCCGCTCTTCGCGTAATTTTTGCACGAATTTAGCAAATCTACCAATTGCAATTTTTAGATCTTCCATAGAATATGCATAGGAAATACGAAGAAAACCTTCTCCACATGCACCAAACGCGGTTCCCGGCACTACAGCCACTTTCTCTTCCTCTAAAAATCTTGTCGCAAACTCGTCAGAAGTCATTCCGAATTCTTTAATACAAGGAAATACATAAAAAGCTCCAAACGGTTCGAAACACTCCAATTTCATCTCTTTGAATACATGCACCAGATAACGTCTTCTCTGATTATATGCTTCCTTCATCTTCTGTACATCTTCATCTCCATTTTTCAGAGCTTCTACAGCTGCATACTGGCTCGTAGTCGGTGCACACATAATTGCGAACTGATGTATCTTAATCATTTGCTCTATTATTTCTTTTGGTCCGCATGCATATCCTAATCTCCATCCTGTCATGGCATAAGATTTAGAAAAACCGTTAATTAAAATTGTTCTTTTCTGCATTCCTGGAATATTTGCAATAGAAACATGATTACCGGCATATGACAGCTCTGAATAAATTTCGTCTGAAATAACAAACAGATCTTTTTCTATGACCACCTTTGCAATTGCTTCGAGGTCTTTCCTCTCCATTATGGCACCTGTTGGGTTATTGGGAAATGGTAAGATCAATACTTTTGTCTTATCCGTTACTGCATCCAAAACTTCCTGCGCTGTCAGACGAAATTCATTCTCATGCTTTAATTCAATGATAACAGGTCTACCACCCGCAAGAATAGTACATGGTACATAGGATACATAACAAGGCTGGGGAATTAGTACTTCATCTCCTGGCTCCAGCATAGCACGTAAGCCAATATCAATCGCTTCGGAACCGCCTACTGTAACGATTACCTGCTCGTTATAGTCATATTCTAAATCAAATCTGCGGTCTAAATATTTACAGATCTCTATTTTTAAATCCTTCAATCCTGCATTTGATGTGTAAAAAGTACGTCCCTTTTCCAGAGAATACATACCTTCATCTCGTATATGCCATGGTGTATCAAAATCCGGTTCTCCCACGCCTAGAGAGATTGCATCCTTCATCTCGCTTACAATGTCGAAGAATTTTCTGATACCGGATGGCTCAATATCTACTACTTGTTGAGATAATGGGTTTCTCATGGCGTAATTACCATCCTTTCGTCGACATATTTCTTTTCAAGAATGGTTCCATGATCCTTATATTTTTTTAAAATAAAATGTGTAGCAGTACTCAGTATTGATTCCTGTGTGGACAGTTTATCAGATACAAAGTTCGATATTTCTTTCAGTGTCTTACCTTCCAGTATTACCAGCAGATCGTATCCACCTGAAATCAAATAGGTAGCATGAACTTCCGGATATTTATAGATTCTTTCTGCAATACTGTCAAATCCATGCCCTCTTTGCGGTGTGACACGTACTTCAATCAATGCTGTTACTTTATCAATGTTGGTTTTTTCCCAATCGATCAATGTATGATATCCGCAAATAATTCCCTCTTTTTCCATTGCTGCAAGTTCATTTACAACATCAATTTCCTCAACTCCCAGGATAACTGCTAACTCTCTTAGGTCAATACGGCTATTTTTTTCAATCACCATTAACAATTCTTCTCTCATATAACAATCTCCTTTTATAATTTATATATCTCATCTGATCTTGGCGGCTCCAGAAATCTTTTTTCATCTTCGTTTATGACAACTCTGTCATTACTATCTGTTATTTTACCAACTACACTTGCCTTAATATTTTCTTTTTCTAAAGCTCTGACCAAATCGTATCCATTGTCTGTTACCATGATAAGAGAGCCTGATGATATCATCTGATATGGATTGATATCAAAAAATTCACACACTTCAATTGTCTCCTGCCTGATTGGTAACTTCGCTAAATCGATTTCAAGTCCAACGCCCGAACTCTCCGCAATCTCCCAAAGTGCTCCAAAAATACCGCTTTCCGTAACATCATGCATAGTCCTGACGCCGGACCTAATGGCGGTGGCAGCCTCCGGAATAATAGACAGCAGCTGTCTAAATGTTTGGGCTGTATCTACCAAATGCGCTGGATATTTCGTTCTTAATTCCTGCTCTTTTTCTCGTGCGATAATTGCAGTTCCTTCCAGACCTATCCATTTGCTGACCACAATATCCTGACCGGGCATTGCACCTTTTGTCGTAGCTATCTTATCTTTCTTCACTTTTCCCACACCGGTCACCGTAATAACTGGCTGGCTGACTGCACGTACGACCTCTGTATGTCCGCCTATAATCTGAATCTGCAGTGCGGCACACTCTGCTTCTATTTTCTGCATCATCTCTTTCAATTCTGATTCATAAGCTGTCTCTGGTAATAAAATAGACAACATAATTCCTACTGGCTCTGCACCGGTTGCCGCAAGATCGTTTACAGCCGCATAAACCGCATAAATTTCCATATCTTTACTTGCTGCAGTCACAGGATCTACTGTAAGAGCCATGACTTCATTTTCTGATAACGCTAAAATGGCGCAGTCTTCTCCTACGCCTGCGCCAATAATAACCTCTTCTCTTTGAGTATGAATTTGTTTTAAAACAGAACGCTTTAATACGCTTTCTGATATTTTCCCGCTTTTCATTTCTTTCCCTCTGTCAGACACCTTTTACTTTTATTCATTAAACTATACGGCCGTTTTGATATTACATATAGTTGTTGTTACTATTCAGTCATGAATACCGGGAGGTGTTTTTTGTGAGCCAAGGTCACAGAAAACCCGAGTTTTTCATGCGCGAAATTATGCAGAATGCATAATTCCTGTGCATAACTGTTACTATGAAGCCGTAAGGCTGAATAGTAACTAGTTGTTATTCTACTGCACCTGGATCTGTGATAACCGGTGGTGTTTCTGTATCTGGTGTAACAGTCGGATCAACAGCAGATGGGTCTGTTGCTGTCGGTGCTGCTATAGACGCCTGATATGCAGCAATAATACTCTTTACATAATCAATGCTGCCCGTTGCGATTGCTGCCTGCATAGCATTGGTAACTGCCGGATCTGCGCTTGCAATTCCTACAGTGGCTGTCTTTGGTGACATCTGATAACTACTGTTATTTACTTCCGTTCTACTTACTTCGTTCCCGTTTTCTTTAACAACTTTCCATAATTTGGCTACATAACCAATATGCGCCGATTGCACGTCAATAGTACCTACCTGCGCAGAAGCATTTGCAATAATTTTCTCTCCCTGAGGTTCTGTCTTCTTTATAACTTGACTCTCATATGTGACAGTTCTGTTCGGATCTCTTGTCTCAACACCATAAACTACAAAGGTAAGTTTCTTATCCGGTGTCGTATATCCTTCAATATAAACAGGATGCTCTGAAGAATTGGTAAATTTAAAATCTTTAGAAGTTCCCGAAATTGCTGCATCTGCTGAAGGATCTACATAAGACACGATCATGGAATGGTTATAACGTTCGTCGACCTGCAATTCAGCCTTTAATACTGCATTATATAGTGTTGTAGATACCTGACAGATTCCTCCGCCAAGACTTTCAACTACCATACCATTCAGATAAGAACCTGCCATATGGTATCCATTCTCCTGTGTGAACGGACTTACCTTTTCGTATGTTGAAAAACTGTCTCCCGGATATAATGTTGTTCCATTTATAAGACTGCATCCATTGGCAACATTCGCACTTCTATCAGACCCTGAAGTATGATAACTCGTTGTAAAAGTACCTAAAACGTCCTTTACTTTACTCAGTTCTTCTTCTGTTCCCCTTGGTTCATCGACTTTTGTGACCAGATCAATTGCACAGGCTTCATGATTCCATTCAGCATTGATGTAAGACTCAATCGCTTTTACAGATTCACCGACCTCTACTTCATGACCTTCCTTTCCTGGCTCTATGATAAATTTTCCATCTTCTCTTTTTAAAGTCGCATCAACTGCTTCCATGTGAAATTCACTACATTTTTCATTTAGTAAATTCTCTGCCACAGCCTTGTCGATATCAAAAGTGACTTTAAATACCTTGTTTTCATGCTCCAAATCTTTTTTTGCTTTATATCTTTGAATAATGTTCCCTTTGACGCCATATCCGGAAGCCTCCTCAATGACATTCGGATTATTCCATATAAGTCCCAATTCCGATGCAGTTACATCAAAACTGTTATCATCACCTGCATTTAATGTAATCTTGGTTTCCTCAAGCGAAGTTACATATGCATTAACTGCAGTTGTAGCTTCCTCTTCAGTCATTCCTGAAATATCAATATTATCAACATAAATACCATTTTGAATCATTGATGTTTCAGAGGCCTGTACCTGCATACCTAATACATAAAAGCATACAATCACAAAGGTTAACCTGATTACCTTACTACCTAACTTCTTCATAATTACTCCACTCCTCGAACACTTCTTGTATAAGCATTGACATATGCCATTTATTTTTGTATAAATTACTTAGACGCCTATATTTACCACTGACAAAAGCATAGGCAACACCATTGCAACTACCAATAATATGATAATGACAGCTGAAATAATTCTTTTTGACTTCTTATTATTCATGTTAAACATACTTTTCCTCATTTCAAAGAAACAAAATATTAGAATCCACTGAAAGGATATTATATATGAAATTCCCCTTTTTTGCAAGTTTTATTGTATTTATCATTTGGCTTGCCTATGAAATTAGAAAACATAACCGTATCAATAAAAAAACGCAGGACAGCTTCTGGGAAAAAGAGGCTCTTGCAAATTCAGTCAGAAAAAAATCTCTGGAAAATTTATCTTATATTACGATTCCAATAGCGTCCCTGCCTATGAATCTTATGGCAGAAGATGAAATCATGAAGGATATCTATAAAACAATTTCTATTTTAAAGGATCAGAAAATTGTAAACTTTACAGGTTATTCCAATACAGAATTAAAATTACAGTATGGGGCTCCAAATATCACTGCGCTGACAGAATATGACCAGAATTATACTTTACTGGCAAGAACACTTCAAAAGTGGGCAGAACTTTTATATAAAAATAGTTATATAAATGAAAGTAAATCTGTTTTGGAATTTGCTGTTTCCACCCATACAGATGTAAGTAAAACTTATAAATTACTTGCAGATATTTATTTTTCAGAAGGAGATTTTAATGGTATCAAAAGATTAACGGATACTGCTTCCACTTTAAATTCTGTTATGAAAAACGCTATCGTCCGTACTCTGAAAGAATCCTATCTGTATAACGACTAGCTTCATTCCTGGTCAGATACTCCACTTGATAGTCTACAACTAATTTATGCTTATGAATGAGTTCATATAACCGTTCTTTCTGATGTTCGGTTATCGGACTCTCTTTTTTTACCCGGTAGATCAAATCATACAGCTGAAACGCTGCCAACTTTTCCATTTCTTTACTAAGAAACAGCTTACACATTTTCTGATATAGAAAATGCGTTGCTTTCGCATCTTCCAAAGCACGATGTTCTTTTATCGGTATCCCATAATAGTGACATAAAAACCCGAGATTCCTGCTCTCCAATTCCGGCAGATATTTACGGGCAATCCGAAGCGTATCAACTCCCTGCTTTTCAAATCTCATTTTCTGGTTGACAGCGGCCTTTTTTAAAAATGAATAATCGAATAACACACTATGACCCAGTAACGGCAGATCGCCTATAAATTCAGATAATCTAAAGATAACTTTTTCAATCATAGGTGCATATTCCAGATCGTTGTCTGTTATCCCGGTTATCTTCGTTGTATTCGTACTCAACTTAATACCAGGATTTACAAACGTAGCGTAAGTTCCTTCAATTTCTCCGTTTATTACTTTTACAGCACCTATCTCAATAATTTTATCTATTTTGGGATTTAATCCTGATGTTTCCAAGTCCAGAGAAACATAATTGTTTATCATGATTTTGTATCTCTTTTCTGTTTTCTTTGTGTCTTATTCTTTTTCTTTGGTTCCTTTGCATAAGCAGGACATTCATCTGCCAGAAAACATTCCTGACAGCGTGGTGAACGGGCAACACAGATCTCTCTTCCCAGCTTTATGATGTGAATATTATAGATAATCCAATGATCCTTGGGCAACACTTTCATTAAATCAAATTCTATCTTCACCGGATCTTCTTCTTTGGTCAGTCCCAGTTTTTTTGAGATTCTTTTTACATGAGTATCTACGACAATACTTGGCTCGTTATAAATGTTTCCCCTGATTACATTAGCAGTTTTCCGCCCGACTCCCGGAAGAGCTGTCAGCTGCTCCAATTCTCTAGGTACCTTTCCATTATGATTCTCCATCAACGCTTTGGAGCAGGCAATAATATTTTTTGCTTTATTATGGTAAAAACCAGTTGCATAAATATCCTTCTCTAATTCTTTCAGATCCGCATTTGCAAAAGCTTCTACACTTGTATATTTCCGGAATAAATCTTTCGTAACTATGTTAACACGTGCATCCGTACATTGTGCACTTAGCATAGTGGCAATCAATAACTCTTCCGGCGTCTCATGGTCCAGATAACATTTATAGGTATTTCCATAATTTCTATCAAGCAGATTCAATATCGCCTGCGTATGTTTTGCAGTAGCCATAAGCTCGTCCTCTCTTTCTGGTCATGCATATTTTTGACAATCATGATTCCACAAGTACTGTTCTTGCCTGATATGTCAAAGAATCTCTCTTTTGGTAGTCAAATAATACGAATTGTTCCTGCGCCATTTTTACTTGTACCTGCAAGACATCATCCTCCCATACCGGGTATCGGAAAGCCTCCATATGTGTCATTTTGCTCATCTGCCTTGCGTTATATGGTAAATATCCGGGCAGTAAGCGGTGTTTTTCTTCTTCTCTCTGATAAAACTTATGAAGTTCTTCTTTCCACATACTCATATCTTTGGCAAAGTCAGGTCTGCTCTTAAGATTCTCTCTCAGATACATATCATAGGTCAGAAGTTCATGGTATAAAGGCTCTCTTTCTGCATCTATGATAATAGCGAACTCCAATAATACATGGTAACGATATGTTCTGGCAGGGCTATTTACAAAGTATCCTTTTTGCTCATAAAATTCTGCCAACGCTTCAAACATAGCAAATGGAGTCGTAAAGTTTAACTCCAGAATCGGAATGGTCGCTGTAAACTGATTACTGTTATAATATAATTCTACCATTTCTTCAATTCTCTTTAATCGTAACACGTCTTCATATGGCAGCCATTTGGAATATAAAATCTCATAAGGTGGTTTGCTATTGTATACAATACCATATTCTTCTGCCTTTTCATGCATCTCAGATCCTTTTAGCACCTTTAAGAATCCAAGTTGCAGCTGTTCTGGTTTCAGGCGGTATACATCATTGAAGGAATTTACAAAGCTTTCATAACCTTCATAAGGAAGTCCGGCAATCAGATCCAGATGGATATGGATATTTTTCCCTGACTGTATCTTTCTAACCACTTCTTCTAATATTTCAAATTTTACGAACCGGTTTATTGCCTGTAAAGTCTGCGGATTTGTAGTCTGTACTCCTATTTCTAGCTGCACAAGACCCGGACGCAAAGTATTTAACAACTCAATCTCTTCTTTATTTATAATATCTGCCGATATTTCAAAATGGAAGTTGGTGACTCCATTGTCATGTTCTTTCAGATAACTCCAGATTTCCATGGCATGCTTATGATTGCAGTTAAAGGTTCGATCCACGAACTTTACCTGTGCTACTTTATGATCCAGGAAAAATTGTAACTCCTCTTTTACAATGGTAATGTCCCGCAAACGTACCTTTTTATCTATGGAAGATAAACAATAGCTGCATCGGAACGGACATCCGCGGCTTGACTCATAATAGATGATTTTATTTTCAAACTGATCAATATCCTTATATAAAAACGGCATCCTGCTCAGATCCGTAAGCGGGCGTGGTACATGTATTCCCATTTTTGTTGCAATTCCTTTTATATCCTCTATTGCAATAGTATCTTCTACATAGTGCTGCATAAGATCATAAAATGTCTCTTCGCCTTCTCCTATCATGACACCTGTCAGCATAGGAAGTGATGCTAAGACTTGTTCGGCATCATAAGATACTTCGGGACCGCCGACCCAGATCGGTATCTCAGGCAATACTTTATGCAATTCCACAATAATGTCCTGAATGATAGCCCAGTTCCAGATATAACAGGAAAAAGCTGCCACATCCGGCTTTCTTTTAAAGATATCCGCCAGAATATGCTCCTTTAAATTGTTGATGGTATACTCTGCTACCTCAATATGTTCCCTGTATTTATCCGCATAAGCACGCATACTGTACAATCCCGGATTAGAATGTATATATTTTGCATTTACTGCTATTAATAAAAAATTCAAATTCTTTCTCCTTGATACAAAATTTCCTCGTATAATATAAAAAAATGCCATACATACAAACAGTATATATGACATCCAAGATTCTTTCAAGCGATCTAAAATGCTTCGAAAGAGGTAACGTTACAGAACTATTGCTATGAAGCCATGAGGCTGAATAGTAACAGGACGAAGTCTTACGAGAAGGAAGTACAGAACCTGTCAAAAGCTGCCTGGCCTTCCGGAGTACGCTTATAGACACCTGCATCTTCTAATACTTTCATAAATACGATACCGATTTCTTTCTGCAATATCTCCATTACATTGTCCTTATTGACAGAAGTATAGCGCGGCATAATTTCTTCTATCCAGTCTGCATGTTTCTCGATTTCTTCTATAGAACGAATATCTTTTTTGGTAACAATCGCATCCCCCAGCATTTCCATCTCTTCCTTCAATCTGGATGGCAATATTGCAAGACCCATAACCTCTATCAAACCAATATTTTCTTTTTTGATGTGATGAAGCTTTGCATGCGGATGATATACTCCCAGGGGATGTTCGTTCGTTGTGATATTATTACGTAAAGCAAGATCCAGTTCAAAGAATTCCCCTCGTTTTCTGGCAATCGGTGTAATAGTATTATGCGGTTCCCCATTGGTGTTCGCAAAGATAAAGGCTTCCTCGTCGGTATAGGATCTCCATTTTTCAAGAATAACATCTGCCAGATCAATAATTCTATCTGCATTGGTGCCTTGAAGACGGATAACTGACATTGGCCAGTTTACGATTCCTGCTGTAAGGTCTTCAAATCCCTTTACTGTAAAGGTTCTTTCTATGGGTGCTTTTGCCATTGCAAATTCATAACACCCTCCCTGGAAATGATCGTGACTTAGAATAGATCCTCCGACAATTGGTAGATCCGCATTGGATCCTACAAAATAGTGTGGATATTGTTTTACGAAATCAAACAATTTACAAAAAGTTGCACGTTCGATCTTCATTGGTATATGTTCTGCGTTGAACACAATGCAATGTTCCTTATAATAAACATAAGGTGAATACTGGAATCCCCATTCACTTCCATGTATCGTAACCGGAATCACTCTATGGTTCTGCCTTGCAGGATGGTTCACACGTCCTGCATAACCAATATTTTCCATGCATAACAGGCATTTCGGATAACCGCCTTGTCTGGCATTTTTTGCTGCAGCTATTGCCTTTGGATCTTTCTCCGGTTTGGACAGGTTAATCGTAATGTCCATACTTCCGTATGGAGTTGGTGTAATCCATTTTAAATCTCTTGCTATGCGGTATCTTCTGATATAATCGGTGTCCTGAGACAGTTTGTAATAATAGTCTGTTGCCTGTTTTGGATTTTTCTCATAGAGTTTCTTATAGTTCTGTATGATTTCACTTGGTCTTGCCACTAACATACCCATAATTTTCGTATCAAACAGATCTCTGTATATCACACTATTTTCCGTTATCATTCCCTTTTCATAAGCATAATCCGTCATTCTCCCAAGTAATTCTTCCAGCTCATCTATTCTACAAGTGACATCATTGTCATATTCCGTGTATTCTTCCACTTGAAATAATTCCAGTAGTTGATTGATGGTATATATCTTGTCTTCTTTTTCAATCAATCCTGTCAAAAGGCCATATGCTGTTAACTTCTCAATATCCTTTGTAATCATAGGAAAGCTCCCGTCTGAATTCTTATATTGTTCTTGGACCATCACCAATCTCTACCACGTAGAAGTCTGCTGCATACCCAATTTTATTTTTATATTCCCGTCCAACAGTTGCAATGAAATGATCAATTGCTTCATCTTTTACAATGCTGACCGTACACCCGCCAAATCCGCCACCGGTCATGCGGGAACCAATTACACCTTCAACTTTCCATGCTTCTTCCGCCAACGTATCCAATTCGATTCCGGTAACTTCATAGTCATCACGCAAAGATACATGGGAGGCATTCATAAGTTCTCCAAATAATGTTACATCATTCTTTTTAAGTGCTTCTACAGCCTTTATCGTTCTTTGATTTTCATATACTGCATGTTTTGCTCTTCTAATACGTACCTCATCTTTAATCGCTGATTTATATTCTTCAAATTGTGCTTCCGACAGATCACCAAGACCCTTGATTCCAACAACTTCCTGAATCTCGCTTAATGCTTTTTCACATTCCGCACGTCTCTCATTATATTTGGAATCACCAAGACCTCTCTTCTTATTGCTGCAGGAAATTACAATTTTTGCACCTTCTAATTTAATAGGTGCATACTCAAAAGAAATATCTGCGGTATCTAAAAAAATAGCATTATCTTTTTTGCCCATGGCTATTGCAAACTGATCCATAATGCCACAATTCACGCCATTGAAGTTATTTTCTGAAAATTGTCCGATCAATGCCAGATCCTGGTTTGAAATATCTTTGATTCCAAAGAAATCTCTTAAGATAAATCCCGTTAGCACCTCAATAGATGCAGAAGACGATAATCCCGAACCATTTGGAATATTTCCATTTAGCAGCAGATCCATACCAAATGGAATCTCATACCCTTTTTCCATAAATGTCCATATAACGCCTTTCGGATAGTTTGTCCAATCTGCATCCTTTTCCGGTCTGATATTCTCTATACTGGATTCGATAATTCCAAGTTGTTCAAAATTCATAGAAAAAAAGCGGAGTTTTTTATCACTTCTCTTTCTTGCTGCTGCATAAGTTCCGATCGTTAACGCACATGGAAATACATGACCGGCATTATAGTCTGTATGTTCTCCAATCATATTTACTCTTCCCGGTGCGAAATATGTCTGCACGCCATCGGTATCCCCAAATACTTCCGCAAATTTTGTTAAAATAGTTTCTTTCATTTCCATACTCCTTTACGTTTAATTTAAAAAACGGCATTCTCCATGAATAATTATATAGAAAATACCGTCTTATATATAGATTCCTATGTTATTTAAACCTGTCAAAATGTTAGATACCTGTTTGAATATTTTTAATAAAATTCTCTATTTGCTCCAAATTATTCTTGGAATGCCTGATTTCTCCATTCATTACTTCTTTCCGATACTTTGTAGGAGACATTCCTTTCATTTGCCGAAAAGCCTTTGTAAAAACAAGAGGATCCTTATATCCGCAGGATAACGCAATACTTTCAATGGAAAATTCCGTCACCTGCAAAAGTTCTGCTGCTTTAGTAATCCTAAAAATTGTAAGAAACTGCTGCGGCGACATCTGCAGGGAATTTTGAAAAAGTGTGTATAGATAACTTCTATTGATACATACATAATCAGCCACATCCGTTATTTTAATGGGGTTACAATAATTACTCCGGATAAAATCAATCGCCTTATCCACATAATTGTTTGCTTTATCCGAGTCATCCTTTTCAGGTATGGAAGCACTCTCGGCGATAATTCCCATAAACATGTTCAGGAGACCGTTCCTACGCAATTCATTCGCCATACTATACGTATTATGTTCCATCATATCCCGTACAATTGCATACAACTCGTCCTGTTTATTGGATTGAATAATCGGATGACGGATTGATAATCCCATATTTCTAATATAGGCTCCTGCCTGATTTCCACTGAATCCGACCCATATATAGGTCCATGGTTCTTTTTCATCTGCCTGATAAAAAGTTAGTTCATCCGGCTCAATCAGAAAACCATATCCTGCTTCTAATGGATATTCCTTATTTCCTATTACGAATTTTCCTTTTCCATCAAGCACAAAATGAATCAGATAGTGTGGCCTGACAGCAGGTCCAAAGCTATGACACGCTTCTGTTCTCGAACAGCCGCATGTATTCAAATATAACTCTCCTGATTGTGTATTGGTAAATTCAAGCTTATAGGCCTTTTCCACCTCATTCTCCTTATTGAATCATTCTATATGCTGATTCTGTTATTAATTTCTAAATATTGCTACTCGATCTTCAATATGTCTAAATGTTACATTAGGAATAGTTTCCGTTAATCGGAGCGGAATTCTGTCTATAATGATATGGATTCCAGCATATGCTTTTCCCTTTACAACTATTTTAGCCTGTGACATCTGATTCATTTCTTCCTCAAACTTAGCTTTCTTTGCTAATAATTCGGCAAGCTCTTCCGTTTTCATTTCATAAGCTAATTTTATCTTATCATAGATAGAGATCTCAGCCAACTGCTCCGGCGTATATGTTTTCTCAAATTTTTCTACTCCCTCTTTAAATACTCTGTTTTCAGACTGTATCTTAATCACATTTTTCTCGATATTATTATATTGTTCAAAAAATTTCTTCGTAAGACCTACTTCAACAGTGGTTCCAAGCTGTGCCGCATTTCCAATTTCAAATACCTCTATTCCCTGAACAGCTCTTGTCATTCCACCCACCAGGATACCTTTTCTGCCTGATACGATAACTTTTCCTTTTGTCGCAATGTCACAGTTCAAAATATAATTTGCACGGATGTCCTGTTCCGATTCTATTTTTACTGATTCAAAGAATTTTCCGGTTACAGCACCCTTTGCCCTGATAAATCCGACACCACCTGCCTGCACTCCCTCCTTCACCAGGATATCACCGCCGCTGATCAGATTTGCAGATTCAACATTACCTTCTATTTCAAGATTGCCACCCGCCTGTAAGGTAACACCACTTCGCACGCATCCCTTTACAATCAGGTCCCCATCAAATGAAATGTTCCCTGTTGTGTAAGTAACATCTCCGTCAATCACATGTAGTTTACTTACCAGCATCCGAAATCCCTGAATTTCTACCTTACCGTTTAGTTTTGATAGGTAGGTGCATTTATCTTCTGCAAGCACAAAACCATCTCCACGTAAGACCGGTTTTTCTTTTCCCTTTCTGGCAACCATAATCTTGCCATTCACTGTATATCCGCCTTTGCCGAGCGTTGCCGGAATATAGATAGCCAGTTTCTGACCTTGCTTAACTTGTTCAAAATATTCCATATGCATATAATCTACAGAACCATCTTCTAATATTTTAGGCTTTGTAGGTAACTCTGTCCTAAAAAGGAATTCATATTCCCCATCAGATCCTGTTACTGCCTTTTGCCCCCTTGCTACGACTATTTTTTGAGCATATAACTCTTTGGTGAGAATTGTGTTGATTACGTCCCTGTCTATTCCAAGTGTGACTCCTTGTGCTTTTAGAATATTCAGGATGTCCTGTTCTGTATAGTTACGTTTTCCTTTCGGCGCAGCAAGATTCAGCACTGCTTCCATACCATCTTCACTAATTATTACAGAACTGGGTGCAAAATCTTCTTTTATCAGATCATCAAGGATCGTAATTCCATTTTCCTCATCCTGTATCAGTTTTTCTCTTGCCTGGCGCATTTCTGCAGCAGAATACATTACTTTTGCATATCCACTGACATCATATCCACCTTGCAGTCCCCATCTGATTTCCTGCATCTGCTGCCAGTTATATTCACTTTTTGCATAAATTGATACATTGATTCCGACTTCGATCCCTTTCATAATTTCTTCCAACTGATTCCCTGATAATTCCACAGACAGGTAATTCCCGATCTCTATCTTTTTTTGAAATGCAATTCTGATCTGTTCTAATTGGTCTGCACCATAACCTTTGTCAAGATAACTATCTGGTTCCAATTTATTCGCAAGAAACCTTCTGATCTGCATTAACAGATGAGCGCCATAATCTTTTTCGACATATGGCAGTAAATCGATTCCACTCTCCATTGCTTTTCGAATCTGCCGCATGGTAAGAGAATCATATTTCTCATTTGCATATACCTCAATATTATCACCAAGTTCCAATCCCTTACGGATTTCCTCCATCTGAAGCCAGTCATAGGAAGGATTCAAATATTTGTTTACATCTATTCCATTTTCAAGGCCAATTCTGATTTCATGCATTTGCTGAGAGATATATTTCTGTTTTGCATATATGGAACTATCTACTCCGTGTTGGATTCCCAAACGAATTTCACTTATCTGCATCCAGTCAAAACCTTCTTTTAAATAGTGATTGATATCTAGTCCATGCTCTAATCCAAGGCGTATCTCTTCCATCTGGAACCACGGAATATTACTGTCTGCATAAGAATTGATACTCCCCTCCAGCTCTTTTCTTTTTTCCAAATTTTCTTCATAATTTTGTTCATTGATACTATTTCCTTGTTTTTTCATTTTTTCAGTTTTCATGACTCTCTGCCTCGCAACTGTCCAGTTCTAAGGTATTGGCTGTTTTGTTATTTTCTATTATTTTAGCACTTTTTTGTTATTTTCACAAACAATTTGGTGATTATTTTATTTTATTACATATTTTTGATCTGATATTATTGACTTTTAGAATATTATAGCTATTATAATAATAAGAAGTTTATCAATTAGTATTGTATGCTACTTTTATAAGAGGATAAATCTATGGAGAGAATTATCACTACTACAGCCAAGGTAAAAGAAAATAATAAGGAAGTAATCAAAAATGCATTGATCCAAATTGGGCAGTGCACTAAAAATATGGTAGCCAAAGAAACAGGCTTAAGTGTTGCTACTTGTAACACATTATTAAATGAATTGGCTCGTTCTGGCGAAATACTCGAAGTAAAAATTGAAAAGAAGGCGAACGGAGCCGGCAGACCCTCGAAAACTTACAGACTAAATGATCAGTTATGTCTGATTTGTTGTCTTAGCCTTTACACAGAGGGACGCAGACAATTTATCACTTACCAGATCATCGATCTGATGAGTAATATCATTTCAGAGAAAACAATTGAGGAAATAAATATAGATTATAAAAAAATTCATCAGCTTATAGAATCACTTTTACACGAACATAGTGGTATACAGAGCGTCAGTATCGGCATATCAGGCACTATAGATTCCGCTCAGGTAATTGATACCTGTGATATACCTTTATTGGTTGGCAAAAATCTGATTCAGGATATCCTGACAGACTTTTCATTACCTGTTGTAATAGATAACCGTATGAACTTAATTGCTTACGGTCTCTATCAACAAAAGGCTTACACCTCCTCGCACAGTGTCATTGCATTGTCTTTTGACAATGACAAATGTAATGACTCCGGCATAATAATCAATGGCGATATCATTCATGGTAAAAGCAATTTTGCAGGAACTATCTCCTGTCTTTCCTTACAGCCGGAATATACGCGGCGTCTGCTGCACCCGACAGTAAAAGTAAGTCATGAAGAACAGATCGCGAAAGCAATGAGTCTTTTTATAGCAGTTCTGAATCCGGATGTAATTATGCTTACCGGACAAAGTATCAGTATCACTTTGATCGGTCCTATTTTAGATGCCTGTAAAAAGATAATTCCAGAAGAACATATGCCGGAACTGACTTTTGCACAGGATACAAAATCCTATTACATAACAGGCCTCGCAGAAAGGGCACTATTCTGCCTGAATAACTAATAAGCCTGCCTGCTTCCCAAGTTTTTTTAAATAATAGTAATAACTGAACAGAAGGATGATATCCGCACCAATCCATGCAAATATTTCTCCCCAGAACACACCTGTTTTTCCTATGAACCTGGTTAGTATGAAAGCACATCCCATTCGCATAATGAGTTGTGCTATACTTGAAATCATCGGCAATAAGGTATTTCCCATTCCTTGGATACATGCACGTGTTACGTATAAAATATATAGCAGCGGAAAAAATACAGCGAGAATTTTAAGAAATTGATACCCAATCTGTATGGTCGCCTGTTCTGTTTCTGCATCTGCAGCGATAAAGCAGGAAAGTATCATTTTTCCAAAAAATAACATAATTGCTGACATTCCGTAAGCTGTTATCATGCCAATTATATTAGCAGAACGCAGCCCCCTTCTGATTCTATCTAATAACCCGGCGCCCAGATTCTGTCCTGCATAAGAAGACATGGCATAACTATAGGAGGACGCTGCTATTTCCAGTAATCCATATAGTTTATTTGCTGCGGTATATCCTGCAAGGAACAATATTCCAAATCCATTGACAACAGATTGTATCAGCAATCCTCCAATTGCAGTAATCATATTCTGCAGCCCGATCGGCACTCCCATTTTCAATTCAGCATAACAGATTCTTCTATCAAAAGCATATTCTTCAGCCTGCATATGAAGAATATTTATGCCTGTTAATTTAATGATACAAAATACTGTGGCCAGTACCTGTGCTAAAATAGTTGCAAATGCTGCACCACGGATACCCCACTCAAATTCAAAAACAAATAAGATATCTAATACAATATTACATAATGAAGCCGCTATCATTGCCTGCAGCGGTGTTTTACTATTACCAAGAGCTCTAAGAATTGCTGCCATCAGATTATAAGCCATAGATACTGGCACACCTAAATACAGAATACTTAGGTAACTTTGAGATAATTCTATAATTCCTTCCGGTGTCTTCGATAAGCGTAATATAGGGTTCATAATCAACTGTCCCAAAACAGTAAAAATTACAGTTCCTATAAAAGCCAGGTACATTGCGTTTGCAACTGATTTTCGAAGCCTCCCATACTCGGCCGCACCAAAATATTGTGCCATAATAACTGAAAATCCCTGCGTGATACCAGTAATAACACCGAACATTATGAAGGTCATCCATTCTGTTGCTCCAAGCGCTGCCAGCGCATTCACTCCCAGGACTTGTCCAACTATTGCAGTATCAACAAACGTATATAATTGCTGAAATACATTTCCTGCCATTAAAGGAATTGCAAATGTTAATATTAGTTTCCCCGGTCTGCCCGCTGTCATGTCTTTTGTCTTCATTTATTCTACCTTTCAAACATACCCCTTCAAGCGGCTTCTTCTCACACTTTACGTCATGCCGCTGCAAGCGGCACAAATAATCAGGGCGAAGAAGACTCGCAAGAGGCTTCTTCCTGTGTGAGATTTAGAAATTCTTAGTAAAAGTATTTTTGTTACTTAGAATTTCTTCTCACACTATTCCCTTACGATTGAATAAGCCGGATATAAAATATCTTTAATCATTTCAATTAACCCCACCTGGTAATCTTCCCAATATTTCGTTGAAATCTCAATACGAGGTAATGCAATATCCGGAATATATTTTTTGCACCGATTTATGATTGCATCCATTTTATCAGTATATTTGTCATTCTCATAAAAAATAACTTCTTCTGGATTATAGAATACACATACGCCTGCTATAAGTCTTGCAAAATAATCAATGGTATCGAAATCTTTAAATCCATCTAAAGCAATCTGTTGTAAATTCTTTGTATCAAACATTGGCAGATAACCTACTTCTCCTACAAAACCATTAAAACCGGAAATAGTCTTTCCATTTATCAATACTCCGCACCCCGGACCATTATTTGCAATATGCAGACATACCACGCTTTCTCTGCATTTAGAATTCTTTTTCTTTCCTAATCCATAGGTAACCGTTCTCATATTGTTTTCGACTGCAACCGGTATTTGGAATTCCTTTTCCAAGAGCTCTTTCAACTTGCAATTCCTAAGTTCATCATATTTATCAATATAACAAATGACTCCCTTAGAAACACCACCAGGTACTCCAATCGATATTGCTTTGATCTGTGCATTCTTATTCGTTTCTATCTGAATGATCCTCCTGAAAGATTCCACATATCCTTCTTCTCTTACTTCATATTCTGAATTCTTTATGACGCCGCCTACTGCATCTGTAATAAAGAACCATATCTTCTTTTCTTGTAAATATAACGATAGACCAAAAGCAGAGTTTTTATTAATTTGATACAACCCGGCCTTTCTTCCTCCCGGTGAAGTTTTTTCTAGTCCTAAAGATACTACTAATTTACTTTCTACGAATTCATCAATAATTTTACTAACGGTCGGGAAACTAAGATCCGTCTTTTTAGCTAATAGTTGCTTAGTTACCAGTTCTCCGTTCAGTAATTCTTTAACAATTAATCCCTCGTTTACATTTTTTATTACTCCTGTACAAGCTTGCATATTTCCCCCTATATTCACTAATAAAATTTTTTAAATATATTTTTAAATCATGTTTAATAATGATCCAAAAAAATAATTTTGTCAACTAAGTCTATGGCAAAATTTATCTGCCATAGACTTATACCTACAAAAATAATCACTTTTACTTAATTGCAGGCTTCCTGGAATTTTTTCCACACCTCTGCGTGTAGATCTTCAGCCTCCTGACTAATATTTTGAATGATTTCGCCTTCTGTTACTGTATCCGGTACTACAATGCTGTCCTTTAAATCCTCCGGAATATATTCTTCTGCTGCCTTGTTGGTGCAGTAATAGCCAAGATTCTCAAAGCAGGCTGCAGATACTTCCGGCTGTAAGATATAGTTAAGAAATGCATTTGCTGCATCCGCGTTCGGAGCCTGTGAAGGAATGAATCCTGCCATAATGCCAAATCCCAATCCTTCTTGAGGATAGCATACTGATAAATTCGGATTCGCTGCCAATGCCTGATTTACTTGTGATGTGTACAGGAAGGCTGCACTTACCTCTCCGCTTACGATGTAATCTTGCGTATTGCTATCGCTGATCAGACGAATGTTCGGAGCCAATTCCAGCATCTTGTCTCCTGCCTTTTGAATCACAGTAAGATCTTCTGTATTAAAAGATTCTCCCAATGTCTTCAATGCAATCCCGTTCATAACACGATAGTTACCAATAATTGCGATATTATCCTCCAGCGCCGGATTCCATAAGTCTTCATAACTTTTTATTTCAAATCCAACTGCATCTTTGTCATATACGATCAAAGGAATGCCTGCTCCATAAGGCACTGTATACTCATCTTTTTCATCATAAAATTGTCCTTGATATAATGGATTAATATTACTGAAATTTGGAATCTGTTCTTTGTTCAGCTTCTGAACAAGGCCTTCCTGAATTGCTAATTCAATAATATAATCGTCCGCAATAACAAGATCATAATCGCCGCCCTTTGTTTCTTCCAGCTTTGCTAACATATCTTCATCATAATCGAAATTGGAATAGTTAATCTTAATACCTGTTTCTTTCTCAAATCCATCCAGAATTTCCTGTGGAAACATTCCGTCCCACGTATACAGATTCAATTCGCCTGATAGAGAAGCTGATTTAGTTCCTTCTGCCTCTGCTGCCGTTGTATCCTCAGCAGTTGTGTCTTCAACGACTGTATCTTCTTCTACCTGCGTGCTTCCCTTTTCCGTCGCACTACTGTTCCCACATCCGGTAAGCACTCCCACAATCATGGTAACACCTAACATAATAGCTACAATTTTTTTCTTCATATCTTTCCTCATTTCTGCGCTGCTTTTTGCGCTCCTCCTTTTATAACTTTCTGCTTTGATTCTCTTTTCCAATTTTGTCGGACAAGAGTACAAGTAAAATCGTTACAGCCAGCATTACGGTTGCTAAGGCATTAATCTCCGGAGTAATGCCTGTTTTCAGTTTTGTATAGATCTTTATCGGTAATAAATTTACCTTAGGTCCCGTTACAAATATACTAATGACTACGTCATCAAATGACATCGCAAATGATAATAACACACCTGATAGAATTGCCGGTATCAATTGTGGCAGAACAATATCAAAAAAGGTACGGATCTGAGAAGCTCCCAGATCCCTTGCAGCCTCTTCCAGACTTTTGTCCATTCCTATCAGTCGTGCACTCACCATAATAAATAAATACGGTACGCAGAAAGTAGTATGGGCGATCACTAAAGTCAGCATTCCAAACGGAAGTCCCATAAAGGAAAAGATCGCCAGAAATACCATTCCCAAAATAATCTCAGGTATCATCAACGGAAGGGTTGAAAGGTAGGATATCACCTCGTTAAAACGATTGGTTGTCTTAGACATTCCGACTGCTCCAAGTGTTCCGATCACAACTGCCAGAAAACTGCTGGATAATGCCAGAATGACACTGTTAAATAATGCTTCTTTGATTTCCCGGTCCTTCCATAATATTTCATACCAGGTCAGACTGAATCCTCCCCATACTGAAGAGATCTTAGAAGCATTAAAGGAATAAAATACCGTTACTATAATTGGTATATACATCAAAAACAAAATAACTGCCAGATAGATGACGGGTAACTTTCTTTGCTTTTTCTTTTTTTTCATACCAGCCCCTCCAAATCTTTTGTGCGGAAAAGCTTGCGATAAATGCTGATCAATATAGATGTCAAAACCATGAGTACTACAGACAGCGCTGCCGCAAAAGGAAGATTACGTCCTTTTGTAAGCTGTTCCTGAATCACGCTTCCAACTAATACGATCTTATTTCCACCAAGAATATCTGCAATAAAAAACAGTCCCATCGATGGTATAAATGTTAATATAATACCGGACATAAGTCCCGGTAAAGTAAGCGGAAAAGTAATCGTCCAGAAAGCTCTTGTCCTGCTTGCTCCAAGATCTCTCGATGCCTCGACCAGATTCCAGTCCATCTTTTCCACACTTGCGTATACTGACAGGATCATAATAGGTAATAGCGCATATACCATTCCTGTTGCAACTGCCGGATAGGAATACAATAATTTTAATGGCTTCTCTGTAATATGTAGCTTCATTAGGATGATATCCAGCACCCCATTACTGCGAAACAGAATAATCCATCCATACAAACGAATCAGAGAACTGGTCCAAAATGGTATCATAAGCAGTAACATTATTCTCTTTTTCCATTTTTCGCTTAGCTGACCCATATAATATCCAAACGGATATCCGAGCAGTATAATTGCACTTGTTGATAAAAAGGCTAATTTCAACGATTCTTTAAAGGTATTTAAATACAACGGCTCTAATATTTTTTTATAATTATTTATAGTAACATCCATCACCACGCCCCATACTTCCGCACGGCTCATGAAGCTTAAAATAACCATATAAAGAAGGGGAAATGCCACAAAAATAATTGTAAATGCATAGATAGGAAGCATGGTCAGGATAATCCACCTGCTGCGTTTCGTTTTCATATTGATACTTACTCCTAATAATAGCTCTTAAATGATGTTTTGAACTTTTGAATTCTCAATAAAGTTCGCAACAAACTCCGTAGCCGGCGATTCATAAATCTCTTTCGGCGTTCCAATTTGTTCTATTCTGCCTTCATTCATCACTACAATTCTATCAGACATAGCTGCCGCTTCCTCCTGATCATGCGTGATATAAATGAATGTAATATTTAACTTTTTCTGTAAACGCTTTAATTCCACCTGCATCTGTCTTCTAAGCTGCAGGTCCAATGCTCCAAGCGGTTCATCCAATAATAATATTTTAGGATGATTGATAATGGCTCTCGCAATCGCAACTCGTTGTTTTTGTCCGCCGCTTAGCTCTGAAGGCTTCCTTTTTTCATAACCTTCCAATTGTACGAGAGACAATGCTTCTTCTACTTGCACCTTAATCTGTGATTTTGATACATTTTTAATTTTTAGTCCATATCCAATATTATTTTCTACTGTCATATGAGGAAACAATGCATAGTTCTGAAAAACGGTATTTACCATTCTTTGGTCTGGCTCGTATGTTGTTACATCCTCCCCTTGTAAGAAAACGGCTCCATTATCTGCATCTTCAAGACCTGCTATGATTCGAAGTGTTGTTGTCTTCCCACATCCGGATGACCCAAGAATGGTAATGAATTCTCCCTCTTCAACCAACAGATCTATTCCCTTTAGGACCTCTACCTCGTCAAAGTTCTTTTTTATATGTCTCAATTCTAAAATAGGAACTCCCATCTCCAGCCTGCCTTTCTTTCAATTCATTGTTACACTATAACACAAAAATAGATTGTATACAATTAAATTTTTATAAAAAATGGAAGTTGTTTCCTATATAACATATTCCATTGTTTCTATCGTCTGACGAGTTTTTGTATTATAAATCAGCATACATTCACGTTGTTGTAACCTGCCAAGCGCATAATCATTGTCACTTTCCCGATTCAGGACTTCATATGCAATCTTACGGTTCCTCTTTTTGGGTTCATTGGCAACGATCTGGATTCCCTTATCCTTAAACTGATTTTTTCTATAATATGGATCAAATGCCGACACTTTTTTTCCATCCATCCCAGTAAGCAGTATATAATGCCAGCAGCCAAGCATCACGCGGACTACAGCAACCCCCCCTTGCTGCAGACATTCTCCAATACGGCTGTTCTCACCAATATAGACTTCTCTTCCATTCACCATCTCACATTGAATCGGCCATTTCTTTACTTTTCCAAAATGATTCAGCCAGTTAGCCAAAAACATCATTGCCATCCCGGTTGTTCCATTTTTATATGCTTCTCCACTATCATTATAGCTATCGAGACAATATTGCATAATGCATTTGATCACATCCGGATAGATTTCTTCTCTTGGAAATAAATAATTAATGGCATTAATAACCGTTGTTGGTCCGCAGTCATATTCTGTCGATTGATAACTCAATGGATTTTTCATACACATAACCCCCAATTTGCGCTGCACACAATTTATTTATAACTGGCTTGTCATTAATTCCAGAACTACCTGTGCACTCCTATTTAGTTCTTCTATATACGTATATTCCTGGCAAGAATGTACCTGCTCCATTCCACAGGCTAATACAATACCTTGTACCCCATGCCTTACAAGATTATTATTATCGCTGCCGCCAAGCGTTGTTATTAATGTCATATCTAAATCTAGTTTTTTACATACCTGCTCAAATCGTTTTATCACATCTGTATTTTTTTCAATGTTATATGCAATACATCCAATACTTGTTACCATATCATAAGACGCATGGCTTTTCTTTGTTTCCTCTTCTATCAGGCTTTTTAACAAATCTATCTGTTTCAGTGCATCCACGTGTCTCAGGCTTCTGACTTCTCCCTTAAAAATGCATTCTTCTGAAACAATATTGGTACTCATTCCGCCTTCCATGCACCCAATATTCAATGTTGTCTCTTCACTTATTCTTCCTTGCTGAAGTTTGGCAATAATCTTGGCGGCTATTTGAATTGCATTGATTCCCTCTTCCGGTGCGAATCCTGCATGAGATGCCTTTCCCTGTATTTTTACTGTAAATGACAGTAAGGTAGGCGCCTGTATTGCCGCTGTTCCGATTTTTCCGCTTAAATCCAATACATAACCCTGTGTCGCTCTTATTTTCGTGTAATCAAAGACTTCGCTTCCCCTAAGATATGCTTCTTCTCCAATCGTAAACAGCAGCTCCACATCTCTATGGTGAAGACTGTTTTCTTCTATTGCAGTAATGGCTTCCAATATGGATACCAGACCTGCATTGTCATCTGCACCAAGTACCGTTGAACCATCACTTGTAATTTTTCCGTTCTGGTCAATAGAAGCTTTAATACCGTTTCCAGGTGCAACAGTATCTATGTGTGCAGAAAAAAGGATGGGCTCTCCTTGTATGGTACCCTTTTTATAAGCATATAGATTTCCTGCGTTTCCGTTATAAAAATTACCGGCATCATCTTCCTGCACTTGAAATCCTAGTTGTAGCAACCACTTTTTCAAGTAATCTGCTTTCTCCCGCTCTTCGAAACTATGTGCATTTATTTCCGTAAGACAAAAGAATTCTCTTAACAAACGTTCCTGCTTGACTAAATATCCCATATAATTCCCCCACTATCCTATTTCCTAGTTATCCGATAGAATTTGTTCTTTTTGTTATATTACATTTACTGTATCTATTTGTCAATCTTTTTTATTCATTAAATAAGATAATAAAAACCTCCTAGAATTCATTTATTCCAAGAGGTTCTTTCGCAAATTTTTATTTATAATCATGGTGTCAAAAGCCTATCACCGAACTTGGCTCCGCCAATTTGCACATATACTTGCAAAACAAAAATTGTGCAGATTGACGATCTCAAATATAGAAACAGGCTTTTGACGCTCTAATCCTATTTATTTTAATAAAAAACTCCTATCACGTTAAATCAGTCCACTATATATGACTCTGTAAGTATTTGCATCGTAATGCAGACCGTCCACTGTCACATACTGACCCCAATTACACAGCATAGAATATATATCTAAATACTCTATATTGCCAGGAAGGGATTCCTTAATACTGTTATTGTACTGACATATGATTTCGTTTGATACATTTTCATAATATTGAATCGGATTAATGGACACAAAGATAACCTCTGCTCCCAGACTTTCCCATTCCTGCGCTTTTGTATATGTAAAATACACATATGACTGATAAGAAGAAAATCCACTTATGATCAAATCATTGATTCCCGTCATAATATAAATCTTTTTACCTGATAGATTCAACTTATCTACAATCGGCGTTGCAATACCCGTAAACCATTCATATCCGGCTCCTTCTTCCGCGATCCAGGTGGCCTTAGAAGAATCTACCACTGAGCGCATTTGTGCCGTTTTAGAATCACCAATCAAAATAACATTACTGCTGTCTGTATGGTCATCGAAAATTGTCTTTCCTTTTCTTTGTGGATCGATCTTTAAAAGCTCATTATAGGTCAACAGTTCTTTTGCTGCAACATATCCATACTGTCCCTGGTAAAATACCTTTGCATTCGCACTTGCAGTCTCAAAGGTCGCAAGTTCCGTATATGCCGGAATAATTTGTTTCTGCTGTGTTGTAATTCCTGTAAAAACAGCAGCGGTCTTTGTATACTTTGTCTCACTTCTTTCAAAGCCTACCAGAAGCATACCAATTATCATCATGTACATTACAATTGTTAATCTTTTCGTAATAGATTCCCCGCTTTATTTTTTGTCCTTCGTATTTTCAGTGCAATCAGCATTTCATTATAAAAAGTGAGAAGTACTGGAAAAGCACTTCTCACTCATTTATCAGAGCGATAGACGGGACTCGAACCCGCGGTCTCGACCTTGGCAAGGTCGCGCGTTACCAACTACGCCACTATCGCATATGCTATTGAAAGCATAAGCGGGTGATGGGAATCGAACCCACGTATCTAGCTTGGAAGGCTAGTGTTCTACCATTGAACTACACCCGCATATTATTAAAATCTATCATTGAAGAATGATAACGTGCCCAGAACCGGAATCGAACCAGTGACACGAGGATTTTCAGTCCTCTGCTCTACCGACTGAGCTATCTGGGCTTTTGCTTATCTCGTGTTTACCGTAGCAACAATGTAGATTTTACGATAGTTTTGTATTCTTGTCAAGCATATTTAACTAATTAATCTTTTATTTCTATTATTATTTTTATTTATTTTTTATTCTTTATTATCTTACCTTTTTATCGTTTATGCTTCTATTTCTCTGATCAAATTTACCATCTCAATTGCACTGACAGCACAATCATAGCCTTTATTTCCTGCTTTTGTTCCTGCACGTTCGATGGCCTGTTCTATGTTCTCTGTTGTTAGGACACCAAATAATACTGGGATATCACTTTTAAGCGATACCTGTGCGATTCCTTTTGATACTTCATTGCATACATAGTCATAATGCGAAGTTGTTCCCCTGATGACTGCACCAAGGCATAAAATGGCATTATATTTTCCGCTTTTTGCCATTTTAGATGCAATAAGAGGAATTTCAAATGCGCCAGGTACCCATGCAACATCAATATCCTCACTCTCTACACCGTGCCTGATAAGAGCATCTTCTGCACCTCCCAGTAATTTTGAAGTGATGAATTCGTTGAATCTTGCCGCTACGATTCCCACTTTCATTTCCTCTGATACTAAATGTCCTTCATATATGTTCATTTCTGCTCCATTCTGCCCTTTAGGCATTCAAAATAATACAGATTAATACTGTACCATATGTTTCATTTTTTTCTGCTTCGTTTTTAGATAGAACAGGTCATAAGTCGTTGCTTCCATCTGTATTGGTACTCTTTCCTTTATTGTCATGCCATATTCTTCCATCCCGTATATCTTATCCGGATTATTAGTAAGTAATCGTAGTTCTTTTGCGCCGAGATCACGCAGAATCTGAGCTCCAATATAATATTCTCGCAGGTCTTCCTTAAAACCAAGCGCCAGATTTGCCTCTACTGTATCCAGCCCTTTCTCTTGTAACTCATACGCGCGCAGTTTATTTATTAATCCGATACCGCGGCCCTCCTGTCTCATATAAAGAAGTATGCCGCGGCCCTCTTTCTCAATCTGAGTCATCGATGCAGCAAATTGTTCTCCGCAATCACATCTAAGAGAACCAAAGGCATCTCCGGTAAGGCATTCGGAATGCACACGACACAACAGATTTCTGCCATCTCCTATATCACCTTTTACTAGTGCTACATGATGTTCCCCATTCAGCTTATTCACATAGCCATATGCACGGAACTCCCCATATTTGGTCGGCATTTTTGTATTCGCTGCACACTCCACTAAATTGTCATGTACCTTACGGTATTCCTGCAAATCATGAATGGTAATGAATTTTAAATTCCATTTCTTTGCTAATTCCATCAGTTCTGTTGCACGCATCATGGTTCCATCTTCACGCATCACTTCACAGCATAGACCGCATTCCTTAAGACCGGCAAGGCGCATCAAATCAACAGTTGCTTCTGTATGGCCTGCACGTTCCAGGACACCGTTTTTCTTTGCTAATAACGGAAACATATGACCCGGTCTCCTAAAATCCTCCGGTACCGCATTTTCAGCTACACAGTGCATCGCTGTCATACTTCTTTCTTCTGCTGAGATTCCGGTTGTTGTTTTTGCGTAATCAATGGATATTGTAAACGCAGTTTCATGGTTATCTGTATTTTTTGCCACCATCTGTGGAAGACCTAATTTATGAATATAAGTTTCCCCCATTGGCATGCAGATAAGTCCCTTTGCATAAGTCGCCATAAAATTTACATTTTCCGTTGTGGCAAATTCTGCCGCACAGATGAAGTCTCCCTCATTTTCTCGGTCTGTATCATCTGTGACCATAATGATCTCACCATTCCGAAGTGCTTCCAGCCCTTCTTCGATTGTGTTATATTCATTCATTCTTTACACCCATTGCATAACACATCTGGAAACAGATGTGTTACTGCCACAAATAAAAATGGTTGAAAGAATCAAAATGTGGCTCCCTTTCTCTAATCTATTTTCTTTCAACCTTAGCTCCCATCTGCGACTTTTGGTCGCGTACAAATTATTTTAAAATCCATACAGTGTTAGCAATTCTTTTGTAATACCTCTTTTGGGTGGTGCTTCACTTGCCATCCCCATAAATTTTTCAATATATTTCGCCATAACATCATTTTCGATATTTACTATGTCTCCAGCCTTCTTCCGTGACAAAATTGTTTTTTCTGCCGTGTGTGGGATAACGGATACTGCAAAAGAATTATTGGTAACAACAGCAACCGTAAGACTGATACCGTCTATGGCAATCGAACCCTTTTCCACAATATAGCGAAGCTGTGATTCTTCTGCTTTTAAGGTATACCAGATGGCATTGTCATCACGTTGTATCTGTGTAATCACGGCTGTGCCGTCAATATGCCCGGCCACTACATGTCCTCCGAATCTTCCATTCATCGCCATAGCTCTTTCCAGATTTACTGCACTGCCTGATCTTAATGCCTGAAAGGCAGTCCTGCGCAGCGTCTCGTGCATAACATCTGCTTCAAAATAATTTTTTGTGAAATCAGTGATTGTAAGACATACACCATTTATTGCTATGCTGTCTCCAATATGAATATCTGATAAGATCTTCTCTGCCTCTATCTTGAGAATCGCTGAATGGATACCGTGTTGAATTGCTTTTACATACCCTATCTCTTCTATGATTCCCGTAAACATTTTTCCACCTCACTCTCTATTCGGATATCATCTCCAATGACCTGTATTTTCTGATTGACCAGATGATAGCAATCGGACGGATGTGCAATTCCCACACCTTCAATTGGTGTCTTGGCATCCACACCTCCAAATAATTTGGGAGCGATATACGTCTGTACTTTATTCACAATTCCATTTTCCAGGCACGACCAGTTCAAATTTGCACCTCCTTCCAACAAAATGCTGTCTATTTGTCTTTCACCAAGTAGTTCCATGAGTCTGCTGATATCCACATGTCCCTTTTTCTTCGGGAGTACTATTATATCGCAGCCTCTTTCTAAGTATTTTTCGTGCTCTGTCTTATCCGTGTTGCAAGTCGCTATGATTGTCACTACTTCATTTGCAGTCTCTACAAGTTTCGCGTTAAGCGGCATTCTAAGTACCGTATCACAGATAATTCGAACGGGCGATTTTCCATTTGGAAGCCGACAGGTAAATAATGGATCGTCCGCAAGTACAGTTCCAATTCCTGCCATAATAGCCGTATATCTGTGCCGGTCCTTCTGTACGTGCTCCCTTGCAGCCTCTCCGGTGATCCATTTGGATTCGCCTGTGCGGGTAGCAATCTTACCATCCATTGTCATTGCGTATTTCATAACTACAAATGGTGTTCGAGTCGTAATATAGTGAAAAAATACTTCGTTCAATAGATCACATTCTGCTTGCAGTACACCTTCTACTACTTCGATTCCATGTTCCTTAAGTATCTGTACTCCTTTTCCCGCTACTAACGGATTCGGATCAGCGGAACCGATCACCACTTTACGGATTGCATGTTCTATAATTGCTTCTGTACAGGGAGGCGTCCTTCCATAGTGACAACACGGCTCCAACGTAACATATAGAGTTGCTCCATTTGCGGATTCTGCACACTCAGCCAGCGCATTTCTTTCTGCATGAAAATCTCCGTACTTTCTATGATATCCCTGACCTATGATTTTGTTATCCTTTACAATCACTGCTCCTACCATCGGATTCGGTGCCACATACCCACACCCCAGTTTGGCTAATTCCAAGGCTTGCCGCATATAATATGTGTCATCTGTTATTACTTTTTGTTCTGTGCATTTTTCTTTTTCCATATCTATGCTCCTCATCCGTAATTTGCTCATCCTATACCCAATAGAAACTTCGAACAGAATTCCTTACGTTAAAAAACCTCGAATGTATTATCATTCGAGGTTTTGAATAGTATCTGCATATTCATGGAATCCATGCAGGATAACGCTAATTATTTTATAAATAAAAACTCCGAAACGATTCTTACATCATTTCGGAGCATCATTAAAAAATACGCATTATTTTGCAGATTTTCACTCTTCTTTTATCCAGACTATACTGTCGGCTTCGGAATCTCACCGAATCATGCCTTGCGGCTCGTGGGCTATACCACCGATAGGGAATTGCACCCTGCCCCGAAGATAGTTCGTATTTAATTGTTTATTAGTATAACACATGTTAATTATTTGTCAATCTTTATTTTTATAAAGTCATATTACTGATTATTAAAGATACGCCAGATATTATCAGCATCACCATAATTATTTTCTTCATGATTTTTTCATCTATAATCTTAGATAATCCCATCCCAAGCAATAGACCCAGTAACATGAATGAAATCAGGTATAACGCATTCTTCACTGTGGACAATGTAATGATCCCCGTAAGTTCGTATACTATAATACGAAATGTATTCTCAATCACAAAGACAATACACAGATTCCCTCTGAAAGAACTGCTATCCTGTGTTGTTCGCCCAACATATGCTGCAAGTAATGCTCCAATGCCAAATAACCCGCTTAATAAGCCTGAAATCATTCCTATTACCGCTAATACGACAGGTGACGATTTCTTTTTTTCTTTCTGCCGTTCCCGCAGAAGCATCTCAAGTCCGATCAGCACAACAGCAAGTCCAAATATAACCTTTAACAACTGAGCATTCCCTATCTTAAGGAAAAATATACCCGGAAGACAGCCCACTATCACAAGTACGGATAATGGCAGCCATATTTTGCTGGACAGATTCTTACGTTCCTTCCATGCAATAATCACATTTGAAGGATACCCAGCCAGTACTTCCACCGGAGAGATATTAATGTTATTCTGCTGGAAACTTAAAATACTGGTAAATACCAATGTATTAGCAAATCCACATAGTCCTTTTACCATATATGCAATTACAATTGCTGCTATCATATAGGTATCTGTCATTTTAGCTCTCATATGTTCTGCTGCCATCTGATCTTATTGCAGTCACAATTCTCCTATTACTCTTGATATATTTCCTTAAGCATACCGATTTCTTTTTCATATCCATCAATATCATTTGGTGTTTCCAGATAGAACGGCAGCTCTCTTAATGCAGGATGATTTATGATTGCTCCTATTGCCGTAAGTGTAATCTCCCCGTGTCCAATTTTCTCATGACGGTCTTTATGACTTCCTAATGTATTCATGGAACCGTTCAAATGAATAGCTTTCAATCTGCTCAGACCAATTACTTGATCAAATTCATCTATTACACCATCTAAATTATTGACAATATCATATCCGCCATCAAATACATGACAGGTATCCAGACACACGCCAAGCTTGTCATTTACTTCTACTCTATCTATAATTGCTCTGATCTCTTCAAATGTTCTCCCGATTTCGGTCCCTTTTCCTGCCATTGTCTCTAACAGGATCCATGTTTCCTGTTCTGGATGAATCACTTCATTTAATATACCTGCAATGTATTGAATACCGGCTTCTTCCCCTTGCTTGACATGACTCCCCGGATGGAAATTATACATGCTTCCAGGAATATGCCCTAATCTCGATAAATCATCTGTCATGACATCTTTTGCAAAGTTACGCAGATTTTCTTCCTTCGCACAAGCATTCAATGTGTATGGTGCATGTGCCAGGATTCCCCTTATATCATGTTCCTTCGCATAAGAAAGATATGCCGTTATATCCTCCACATCCAATGGTCTTACTGCTCCGCCCCTGGGATTACGGGTAAAAAACTGGAATGTATTTGCTCCAATTCTAACAGCCTCTTTTCCCATTGCAAGAAATCCTTTTGATGATGATAAATGACACCCTATTGTTAACATATGATCCCTGCCCTGCCTTTATGAATTTATATTTTTTATAATAGCATAATTTCACAATAATTTACTACTACTACTTTTTGTATTTCATTATTCTTATTTTTGTAATATTTATTCTATTTTTCAATTATATATTTAAAGTTATCAACGATTAGAAAAAAGATGCCAAAATGATATCTTTTGGCATCTTTTACTGTTCCTGTTGTTTTGTTCTAAAATATACTAGTGTTTTCATATTCACCAATTGCATTTACTATAGTTGGTAAAGACACTGCTGTTGTACTCCTTTTTACAGGAAAGGGAACTTTTATACCGTATTCTGTCTGATTCTGTTTTAAAAACCAACTGTATCGTTCTCGTTGATAAACAGTCTGCGCCTGCATCATTTTTTCTTGTTCTGCGATTTTTAATTCTTTTACCCTTTTGGCCAATTTAGCTTCCTCTTTTATGCGTTTCTTTATTCTTTTGTGCCGTTTCTGCCAAAATGACTCTTCTTTATCTGCGGCTTTAGAAGCAGAATCTGAACTTGTATCACCATAACCTTCTCCATAGCACCCATCTATTGTTCCGCCAATGACCTGATATCCGTAGATTTTAACAGGAAATGGAGATACCACAGTAAACTCACTGCTAATCAACTTCATTATCTGCTCTTCATATTCCGGATCTTCTTTCATATGATTAAATGCTTCCTCTTTGATTATAATAGAACTGTTACCATATGCACGCCAAAACCCACTGACTGGTAAATTTGCAATTTTATTGCAAATATATAGTTTATACTCATTCAATGTCATATCTTCCCTGGATTTGTTCACGATCGTACGAAATCGCTCCTTGTCCATCGCATTTGGAGGGTCATGCATGATTACATCACCTTCTATGACCGGCAAAGATGCTTCTTCCTTTTTACCGAAAACGGTCTCAAATGTTCTTGACGTTTTTGCCCCAGCATTGCAATAGCTGCTGCCGTTCAGATTTATATAATTAGTATCAATTACATTACTCATACTTCACCCCCATTTACGATAAATACTACCATTCATTATCTGAATCATGTTTCCTTTCATCTCAAAAGTGGCTGTACATAAAGACAAGAAATCGTTTGAACCCATATTTAAAAACTTTTTAATTCTTTGTATATCATATTTCAGATTATTATTGGGATAGTTTATTATGCCACTAATATTATTAGGCAGACCTTCAATATAACCATTCGTTTTTATATTCAAATCACCTAATTGTATTTTTCCTCCAGATGTTTTATATAAAAAACTTTCTACACACACAAGACCTTTCAAAATTTCTTTTTCATCATTTGTCATTTGCCGTGTTTCCTGACTGGCGCTAATGTAATTTTTCCATAATTTATCCGTGAAATTTTTTTCCAATATTTCCGTAATTTTTTTTATCTCTTCTTCTCCAGATATTCCAGAAACTGACACCTTTCCATCTAGTCTAATACTGATTAAAATATCTTTATCAGAAATATCAATATTTTCTTTTTTAACCATCTCAATAATTTGTTCAGATACATTTGTACTCAATTTTTTACAAGCCGTAGCTTTGTCATACTCTGATGCAGTCGCAAAAATTTGAATCATTTTCTTTTCGGAATCCGTTAATTCTTTTCCCGTTGATAATTTTGCTAACAGACTTTCTATATTCTTTTCTGTTAGTTGTTCACTGTTACCAGCCACTTCCTGTGCCTGTTTTTCGTGTAATTCACCTAACTTTTCTACGTATATTTTTTGGTACTTTTCATCAATTTCTTTTAAAGCCTCTTTCTCTGCTGTACAATCCTCTCCATCATGAAGTTTTCTTCTGAATTCACCGAGATATTTTTGTTTCTCTTGATTTTGTAAATATGCTCCATTATCTTCTTTCGCCGGCAGAGTAGCAAATGAAATTTGATAATTCTCCCCTTTCCCATTATCGTTAGCCATAATTTTTACAAAAAATTCTGTTGATTTATTCCAATTAGGTATTACGATGCTCTTCCCGCCTTTTCCATTATCAATCCCTATTCCTACTTGATTTCCATTTTCATCATATAAAATTATTTCATAGTTACAATCTTCTGGTACATTATCCAAGGTAATAACAATATCTTTATTATACTGCTCAACCATGTTTAAATTTCTGTATGAGGCAATACTAAATTTAAAGTAATCCACATCATTTATATCTGATAAATATCCTTTTAAATATCCTCCCTCTGTTGAAATCAAGGAGGACAAATCCAATTTTCTTCCAATAGCGTCTGTCCCTACATATTGATTACTTTTCCAATAGTAATCATTTGTTACCTTCTGATTCTCTTCAATAACCCTATTCTCATTCATTTGATTTTTAAACTCATAACCAACTAATTGAGCTGGTATCATTTCCACTTTCATTGCAATCCTCCTTAAAAGTTAATCACTTCTCTAAACCCTTATTCTATAAGGATTCTCGTAGTGATTTGCCAGTTTATGATTATTGTATAAGAAAGGGCATCACGCCTTTTATCAATTTCACTCTATGTTATATATCGTACTCAGCTATATCAAAAATAAGACTTCTGTAATCAATGGCTATTTTCTTGTAACAAAATAATGACTCCAGATAATATGATTATAATATGGAAAAAGGAAGAACAACCTTAATGTTCTTCCTTCTACAGATAATCTTTTAAAAAATTTATCTATACTTTTTCATTTAACTTGCATTTCATTTTTTAATTCTAATTTATTCCTTTAAAATCGCCACTCCATATGGTTCTATCATAATAGTATCTTTAAACTCTTTATCAGATATCATTTCCTGATATGTCTTTTCCAGATTTATTACAACAGGATAATGATTGTGGTTTAAAAGAAATAGTGCCTCTGTTTTCCCATCAGAAGCGCTGACTGTTTCTACTCCTTCCACATGATAGAGTTTTATCGGGATCCCACTTTTTTCACCCAGATATTTCATCAGTTGGCTCATTGCCTGTTCCTCTAAATCACATCCTAAATAATAGACATTCCCTTTTCCATATGAATTCACGCTCAGGCAAGTTTCGTTTGCATAATATTCACTAATATAAACTCCCAAGCTTCGGGCTGTATCAGGTATCACGACATCACACCACAAATTTGCCATTCCCTTTCCAAATACCCCTGAGACCTGTGTTTGCTTTTCAAATTGCGGATCATAATCATATACTTCTACCCCGGCCATTTCTGAAAATACTCCCGGAACAGTTTCCATTAACATATTATTAAATATGTCTTTTATCCCGCTTCTAAAGGAAATCAACAGATTACCGCCATTTTTAGCGTAATTCTCCAGATTCTTCTTTTCATCCTCTGTTACCATCAGAAGTGCCGGTGCTAATACGAGCGCATAAGAAGATATCTCTTCAGACGGTGCAACAAAGTCGACTGCAATGCCCATATTGTAAAAAGCTTTATAATATGCAAGCAGTAAATTATCATAATGAAAGTTCTCGACATGTTTATGAATTGAATGACTCCATTCACTATCAAAAGATTTCACAATAGCTACCTTTGCTTTTGGCTGCAGCGCACCATATACTTTACTTAGTGCCTCCATCTCTTTTCCGACTTTGGAGATTTCCTTGTATCTGCGGTTTGGTTTTCCATCATGATTTAATATTCCATGCCAATACTCTTCCGTACCGAACGGGCATGCTCTCCACCTGAAATAAACAACGGTATCAGCTCCATTGGCAACCGCGCTATATGTCCATAAACGCAATTTTCCCGGTGTTGGTGCCGGTCCCATTTTGCTCCATCCGCATGGTCCGCTTTGCTGCTCCATTACCCAGAACGGTTGTTTTTTATAGCTTCTGAGCAATGCGTGATCTCTGGATACGGCTGCATCCTGTGCAATCCCCCATTGAAATTCGATGTAATTGTCCCAGGATACAAAATCCAGATCTCTGGATAATTTAAAATAATCAATTCCGGTTCCCGAATTCACTGCCGCATCAAGCAGATTTGTGGTGATTGGTTTCTTTGAATATTGTCTGATCACATCTACAGATTCATTCATAAAACCAATGACAGAATCACTGCTGAACCGGTAATAATCAAGCAGCAATCCGGGATTCTGTCCCTGCGTGTCATGACAGGTATCATAACAGGCTCCTGCTTTCGGAATAATCACTTCCTCAAAACTATTATAGATCTGACTCCAGAATACGGTACCATATGCCTGATTCAGGTTATCTATAGTTCCATATTTATCTTTTAACCATACTTGAAATCTATCCGCACATTTTTTACAATAACAACGTGTTGTGTTTGCCCATCCCAACTCGTTATCGATCTGCCATGCTTCTATTGCCGGATGATCTGCATATCTTTTTGCGATCATCTCCACAAGTACTTTTGTTTTTTCCCGGTATAAAGTGCTATTAAAGCAATAGTGTTTTCTGGTTCCAAATATTTTAGGATTACCGTGAATATCGTCTTGGAAAATTTCCGGATATTTATCACACATCCATTTTGGCGGTGTTGCAGATGGTGTACACATAACAATTTTAATACCTGCATTACCAAAATACGTAACAGCCCTGTCCATCCAATCAAATTCATATTTATTTTCATGAGGCTCATAAAGGCTCCATGCAAACTCTCCAATACGTATTACTTGAATGCCTGCTTTTTTCATCATTTCTACATCTGTTTCCCAACGGGATGGTTCCCAATGCTCCGGATAATAATCTGCACCTATTCTCATACGAATCCCTACTTTCTTAAGAAACCCTTACTGAATTTAAAATGAAAATTTAACGCTCTGTAAAGCCTCTTTCTCACTACTGTCTCCAACATATGCAATATACGTAATATCCTCTTCTTTAAAATCGTCGGATTTTTCATCGAAATATGCCATTGCTTTTTTAGAGACAGATACCGCTACCTGCTTTTCTTCTCCTGGCATAAGTTCCACTCTGGCAAAATCTTTTAAGACTTTAACGGGCCTTTCGACTTCACTGTTTTCACAACCGACATAAAGCTGTATAATTTCGGCACCCTTTACTTTTCCCGTATTCTTAACGGTAACCATAATTTTTGCTGTATTATCAAATATTTCTATTTCCGGTCTACCAATCGTAAATGTAGTATAAGACAGTCCGTAACCAAATGGGTATAATACTTTCTTATTTTCTTTCTCCATTTTACAGTAACCATGATAGTATTCATATGTGATACTCGTGCAATCAGGATCAAAATACGGGTAATCGTCTTCTGAATATGCGACTGTATAAGGAAGTTTACCACTTGGACAGACATCACCAAACAAAATATCTGCCAACGCATTTCCGCCTTCCATTCCGCTATAAAATGAAAACAGAATAGCCGGAACATCCTTCTCCCATTCATCGATGAGGATTGCACTGCTTCCCACAATAGAGACGACCGTATTTGTATTGACACCTTTCAATCCCTGAATCAAGTCAACATCTCTTTTATGAAGACGCATTGATTTCCTATCGCCTCCCATCTCAGCAATATCACTTCTGTCCGCAAGGAATTCTCCTTCATCGGAATGAATATAACCTGCTACGATCACTACGACATCTGCATCTGCTGCCAATTCTTTTGCCCTTTCCAGATTCAATCCATCGTTATATAAGATCTGTGCTTTTGGCATTTTTTGCATTAATCCTCTGAGCGGGGTGATCGTATAATACGGATGTACCTTGCTGGAACCATGATCGCCAATATTCTCTGTGTCACCAAGGACACCAAGTACTACTATTTTGTCGGTCTTTGTTTTATCAAATGGAAGTACATTCTTATCATTTTTCAAAAGCACCATAGATTCTTCTGCTGCCTTTCTGGCAACGGCAATATGTGCCGGAGATGCAACGATATCTTCTGTATATTCCTGAAGATCTTTTCTTGTTTCAAAGAAAATAATAGTACGAAGAATATAACCAACTGCTTCATCTAAATCTGCCTCTGTAATTCTTCCGTCTTCAATCGCTTTCGGGAGTTCATCATGATAATGACAGAAACATGGCATTTCTATGTTCATTCCTCCTTTTACTGCTGTAACAGCATCTTTTACAGCCCATAGAAAATCAGACAGTGTAAAACCTTCAAATCCCCATTTATCCCTTAAAATATCTCTTAACAAGAAACTGGATTCCGATGCCTGCTCCCCATATACCTTATTATAGGCTCCCATTACAGAAGCTGCACCTTCTTCAATACAACGTTTGAAATGTGGCAGATAAACTTCGTGCAACGTTCTTTTATCTGCAAAAACATCTGCTTTAAATCTTGCATTTTCAATACTATTCATAGCAAAGTGTTTAATACATGCCATAACGTTCTGGCTTTGAATTCCTCTCGTCAACGCAGCACCCATTTCACCCAGATGATATTGATCTTCGCCATAACATTCCTGCGCACGTCCCCATCTTGGATTTCTTGGAAGGTTTATGCATACACCGCCATAATAATTTCCACCCTGCACACGAATTTCTGCACCGATTACTTTTCCGATCTCCTCTTCCAGTTCTCTGTCAAAAGTAGCTCCCCTTGCCATAGATACCGGAAAACAGGTAGATGATCCTGCCACAACACCTCTAGGACCGTCGATGAACCGAACATTTGGAATTCCTAAATGTTCGATCGCCATAGTTGGATAAGGTTTTACATTATAATGTTCAATCAAAAATAAATCATCTAATAATTTTTCTTCGGTAACCTGTCCTGACATAATCCCAATTTTTTCTTCTATTGTAAGCTTTGGAAGAACTTCCTCTACAAACGCCTTTATTGTCTCTTTACTGCAATCTTCTGTTAACTTAGTGTTTTTTACCATATCTCTCATAATTAATCTCCATTCTGCCACAATCTGCACAAATAATCAGTGAGAAGAAGACTCGCAAGAGGCTTCTTCCTGTGTAAGATTTAGAGATTCTAAGCAGCAGTATTTTCTCTGCTTAGAATTTCTCACACTTTCTATTTTCTTTTTGCATACTTTCTCATATCAATCACTACAGCCAGTAAGATTATGAAGCCCTTAACAATATATTGCCAATACATATTGACACCGATGAATGCAAGTCCATAATTGATCACCGTAAAAATCAATACACCGATAATAATACCACCGACACTTCCGATACCGCCGGACATTGATACACCACCAATTACACAGGCAGCAATTGCATCCATTTCATATCCATTTCCAGTTGTATTGGAAGCACTGCCAATGCGTCCTACTTCAAGTACAGATGCAATTGCATAAAGAACAGCTGCTGATGCATATACAATGATTTGTGTTAATTCAACATTAACACCTGATACACGGGCGGCTTCGGGATTTCCACCTACCGCATACATGTATTTTCCGAATTTTGTCTTATTCCAGATAACCCATATAATAACGGCAATCGCTGCTGCAATTAAGATTAAATATGGAATTTGAATCTTTCCAATCTTAAAATAACCGGTTCCAATGCTAATAATCTTTGATGAAATACCACCGATCGGCTGTGCTCCGTATGGTGGTCTGTCAAAGTAAATACTGGAAGCACCATATAGGATCAACTGCATCGCCAAGGTCGCAATAATGGGAGGAACCTTTAAGAGCGATACTGCAATACCTGTTAGGGAACCCAATATCAGACAGAGAACTACTACTACCAAAATCGGAACAATGAGCGGAAGCTCCTGTAAATTCGGATACATTCTATATGCATAATTTACATCCTGCATCATTGATGCTGATATAACAGCTGCCAATCCAATCATACGGCCTGTGGAAAGGTCACAGCCTCTAACCATAAGTACCATACCTGCTGCCAACGCTATAATTATTTTTGTAGAAGACTGGGCACAGATATTTTTTAAATTTGCAAATGATAAAAATTTAGGTTCAATTATAATCACCACAATAATTAATAAGATCAGAACTAAATAAATAATTTTTTCAGCCAATAGCTGCTTGATAGAGAAATCCTCTCCATATTTGTTTTTCATCTTCATCACGACGATTTCCTCCAGTACTAAATGTATTTTGCTGATGCTTCCATGATTTGAACCTGTGATACTTCTTTTGCATCAAAGATGCCTGATTGTCTGCCATTACTCATTACAAGTATTCTGTCGCAAATACCAAGTAATTCTGGCATTTCCGAACTCACAACGACGATTCCCTTACCCTGTTCTGCAAGTTCATTCATAAGTTGATAAATTTCGTATTTTGCTCCGACGTCAATACCTCTTGTCGGTTCATCAAGAAGTAATATCTCTGGTTCTGTTAAAAGCCATCTTCCCAAAATTACTTTTTGCTGATTTCCTCCTGAAAGGTTTCCGATCCTACTATTTTCTGAAGGCGTCTTTACATGAATGGTACCGATCATTTCTTTTACAGTCGCATTGATCTTGGCACTACTTAGAAGCCCACCTTTTATATACTTATCAAGATTTGTAATAATCATATTAAAGCCAACACTTAAATCAGCAAAAATTCCATCTGCTCTTCTTTCCTCTGTCAGCATTGCAAAACCATTTCTCATAGCTTTTCTTGGTGATTCATTTTCAATTCTTTTTCCGTGAAGCCATAATTCTCCCTCACCCATCTGCCTGATTCCAAATAGCGTCTCCAGCACTTCTGTCCTTTTAGATCCGACCAGACCGGAGATTCCTAAAATTTCCCCTTTATGTAACTTAAAGTTAACATTTTTAAAGATTGGAGTAAGTGAGGATAAGTTTTTCACTTCCAATAATACTTCTTGTGGTTTACTCTTTTTTTGAGGATAACGTTCCTTCAACTCACGTCCGACCATCATTCTGATGATTTCATCTGTGGTTAATTCTTTTGCTTTTTTTGTTGCTATCCATCTTCCATCCCGCATTACTGTCACATCATCTGATATCCTGAGAATCTCTTCCATTTTATGTGATATATAAATCACACTTGTATTTCTTGCTTTCAGCTTTTCTATGATCTTAAATAAATGCTCCACTTCATTCTCAGTCAGGGAAGAAGTTGGCTCATCCATTACTATGATCTTTGAATCATAAGAAACTGCTTTTGCAATTTCTATCATTTGTTTTTGTGATACCTGGAGCGTACCTACTTTTACTTTTGGATCAATTTGAATATCTAACTCTTTAAATATGGCTTTTGTTTCTGAATACATTTTTTTCTCATCCACAACGCATCCGTTCATTGGGTACCTGCCAAGCCATACATTCTCCATTACGTTACGATCCAGAACCTGATTTAGTTCCTGATGCACCATTGATACATGGTTTTCCAATGCTTCTGCAGGATTTATGAAATTAACTGTTTTTCCATCTAATATGATCTCTCCTGTATTTAATGAATAAATACCAAAAAGACATTTCATCAATGTTGATTTTCCGGCTCCATTTTCGCCCATTAGAGAATGAACAGTTCCCGGTCTCACATTCAGTGAAACATCGTCCAATGCCTTTACGCCAGGAAAAGTTTTGGTTATATTCCGCATTTCCAAAATATATTCATTTCCCATGCTGCTTCCTCTTTCCTATTAATATTTATTTCATATACGGAAGGGTAATCCTTCCGTATATGCGTTTTATCTCCTAGTTGGCGTATGTTGATTTTGCAAGATCGAGATTATCCACTGTAATAGCTGCATAAGGTACTCTGATTGCTTTTGCGCCTTCTTCTAATTCAAAATCAATTCCATCTAATACATCTTTACCATCTGTCAGGTTCTGAGCCATTTTAACAATCGTCTGTCCCTGCGTTTTTGCATCCTGTAAAACAGAACCCATTACTTCGCCACTTTCAATTTTATCAAGCATTTCCGGAAGTGCGTCAATACCAATAATTGGAATATACTGATCTCCATCCGGACCATTTGCGTTAAATCCTGCTGCTTCAACTGACTGTAATGCACCCAGAGCCATTGCATCATTTGCACAGATAATTACCTCAATATCATTCCCATATTTAGAAATCCAGGCATCCATTTTTTCTTTTGCTTTCGCGGTATCCCACATACCTGTATCTTCTTCCAAAAGTTCATATTCTACTCCGCCTTCCTGAATAGCAGCTTTTACATAATCAGCTCTTGGCTGCGCTGCTGTATGACCAGGATCACCCATAATATCAATAATTTGAAGTACTCCATCACCATTTTTATCCATTTCCGGATGTGCATTCCAATACTCAACTATCATTTGTCCTTGAATAGATGCACCATAATCACCGCCGGTTGATGTTACCTGATAGCAGTTTTCATAGTTTTTAATTAAGTTCTGATCTGTAATTTCTTTGTTGAAAAATATAATTGGTACATTACCTGCTTCTTTACATTTATCTATAATTACGGATGCTGCCGTTACATCTACTACTGATACTGCTACGCAGGAAGCACCTTTTGCAAGCATTGTATCAATTTGATTGTTTTGTGTAGATTGATCATTTTGTCCATCTTCAATATTCGTTTCAAATACTCCGTCACAGGCATTGACAATAGCCTTTCCTATATAAGAATTGAAGTTATCTGATGACGAATAGATCCCGGCACCTAAAATTGGCAATTCTCCGGATGCTGATTCTGATGCTTCTGTTTCTACTGCTCCTTCTCCCGTTGAATTTCCTTCGGTTGTTTTTGAAGAAGTGTTTCCGCATCCGGATAATAAAGCTGTTGTCATTGCTGTGCATAATAAAATGCTCATAAATTTCTTTTTCATTTTGTTACCTCCCGTTTTTTACATTTGTAGTTTTTTAGTCAACCTTTATTTGTTAACTTTGTATGGTTATTATAAGGACAGAATCAATTTTGCTCAACATTCTATCTTTATAAATAGGGGGATGATTTTTAGAAGTTGGTCAATATTTATACAAAAACAGGCTTTACACAGATACTATTGTATAGTTTTCCATGTTAAGCCTGTTTTACTGCAACTTTTTCAGTTTATTTCATACAATATTTGATAAGCTTCATCCTCATCAATACATATCCCGCTCCTGATATAGATATTTTCTCCCTCGAACATGTTTAATTCTGAGGAATTTTGTGTCAGAATAATGATCGTTATTCCTGATTCCTGCAATTTACGAATCATTTCAAGTGTTACTTCCCTGATATGAATATCTGCTTCCACAAAAGGTTTCAATATCACTAATACCTTTGGATGAAAAAGAAGCCACCTAAAATACGCAATTCTTTGTAACATCTCTGGTTTTAGTCTCCTAAGTCTTGTACTGGCAATTTCCTCTCCCAAATACTCTGAAATCTGTAGATTAACACTTTTTACATACTTTCTTCTTGCCCATATCCAGGCACTTTTTTGTGCAAGTGCCACATTTAAATTATCTCTGACACTCATGTCATAAAAGAGCATTCCTTTATAGGGAGATTCGCCAACAAAGCCAATTCCTCTTTTCATGGCCTGCGCAATACTTCCGGCATTGCATGTCCGTCCGTTCAATATTACTTTTCCTGTGACTATTTTCTCTTTTCCTGTTAACACGCCCAGAATGTGTTCACAGGAAACATCATCCAGATAAAATATCTTTAATATTTCACCTCTTTCCACACGAAATGACAAATTCTTAAGCCAGGATGTTGATACCTCTTTCCATTCCATCACTACCGTAGATTCTGTCTCTATTGATCTAAGCCTGACAGTCTCCTGAATAGGTTCTTTTTTCGTGCTCATTAAAACCTTAAACAGTTTTTCTTTATCTATAAATCCGTGATCCACTATCCCTGCGGTTCTGCCATGTTGTACGATAAATAGTCTGGATGCTCTCTCAAAAATGATATCTTCCATTGACTCTATCACAATAAAAGACATCTTCCTGTTACAAAGCTTTTCGAGTAACTGATAAATATCTTCTAACTCGTTTCTCTTTAAAAATCCTGCAATACCAGATAGAACCACGGCCTGCTTATCCTCTATGTGGGCCTTTATGATTTCTACGATGACCCGTTCCTTTCCTGTCAATTTGTTTACTCTTCTTGCGACATTAATGTCTAGCATTAAATCATCCAGTAATTTTTGACATGTCTCCATATATGGATTACGAAATAAGAATTTTCTTTTATCTACAAAAAGAAAGATATTTTCAAGTACACTTAGTGTCTCTACCAGCATGCTCTTACTGTCAATCAGTTTAATTTGCTTTTCAAATATCTTATCGGCACCGCTTAATTCCAGACATTCGCAATTTAAGTAGATTTTCCCTGATAGCAGCCTCTCCTTGCCGGTTATTAACTTATGAAATCCTTTTCTTTCAATCACGCTATCAAAAAAAATCCCAATGATCTCTCCTTCGTACAATTGCAATTGTAAGCTTTCAAAAACAGGAATTTCATTATCAACCATGGTTCCCTTTTCAATAACCAGTCGTTCCTTTTTCATTCATGCTTCTCCGTTCCTTTCGAATAACAGGTAATGTGATACAGACATGGGTGCCTACATCTTTAAAACTATAGATATGAATACCATATTCTTCGCCAAAGAGTAGTTTGATCCTACGACAAACGTTATTTAAAGCAATTCCGCCTCTGCCCTTTTGCGGATCTTTAATATATCCAACAGATACATGCTCCAATTTTTTATTAATTGACTTTAGGGTCTCTTCCTCTATTCCGACTCCATCATCTCTTACATGTATGAATACTCTGTTATCTGTTCTTTCTATTTCAACTTTTATTGTGCCGCCTTCCGAACGTTTTTCTAATCCATGAAAAATAGCATTTTCCACGATTGGCTGCAGCATTAATTTCGGACATTGTAATTGTAGAACCTCCGTATCTTCTTCCGGAATATCAATTTGTATTTTTAACCTTTCTCCAAAACGATATTGCTGTATCGTAAAATAATTATCTACATTTTCAAGTTCATCCATCAGCATAACTAATGTGCTTGTTTCTGTAATCGTATACCTGAAATATGTGGAAAGTGCTTCTGTTATATCTGCAATATTATCCATTCCGGCACACAATGCATCACCTCTGATCGCATCTAATGTATTATATAGAAAATGAGGATTTATCTGATTTTGTAACGCTAATAATTCCGCTTGCTTTGTTGATACCTGAATTGTTTTATTTCGGTCTACCAATTCATCAAATCTCAGAAAGACATTCTCGATTTTCGGAAATAAACCTGCCGATTTATCCAGGAGTTCATTATAGATCTGCCCTTTTACAAATCGATGAAATAATGATTTGAATTCCAGGTATGGAATTAGTATCCATCTGTTAATGAGGCAGTAAATTCCTATCATTATCAGCAGAAAAATACTCACAACTATTAGCAAAACATAAATTTCTACACTATTTGTTCGATATAATAAAATTACTATGACCAGACCAAATATTATAGTAATGATACATAATAAAATGATTACTATAATGGCTTTATCTGCGAATGTATTCTTATTGGGCTTGATTTCTTTATCCATATAGTTTCCTGTATTCCGACGGATTTACGCCCGTCAGCTTCTTAAAGATTTTAGAAAAATACTTTACATCCGAGTATCCTATTTCTGTAGATATATCAGCGATCTCCATATTTGTTTGTGTCAGGTACTGTTTCGCATTTAATACTCTTACCTCGAGCAAATATTCCGTAAAGTTTTTTCCTGTCTCTTTCTTAAAAAGGGACGAAAAATACGCCGGATTAAATCCAACTGCATTACTTACACTTTCCAGACTAATTGTTTTATTATAATTATCATGAATATATTGCTTAGCTTGCCTGATCGGAATACTATTTAATTCTTTCTTGCTTTCCAGATATTTTTCCATCTGTTCCTTGATATTTATGTTTAACCATTCAAAAATTTCCTGATAGGTAAGAAACACATTATATTTATCTTCAAAAAATACTTGTGTTGGTAATCTGTAATTAACCATATAATTTTTAGCAGCAAAAAGTAAGGTCGCAACTAATTCCGTATAAATCCTGAAAATCAATTCTCCATCCAAGCTATCTTTCTGCCTGCTGATCGTATCCGCCACTCTAATGATCTCCGCCAGTACCCCACTGACATCCATGAGCTCAATCAGAGAAATTAAATGTTTCCTGTCTGCCGCACTAAAAATATCTTCCATTTTTATTACTGCTTTTTTACATTCTGCATATTCTATCATATAGGGTGCAGTAAATAATACTCTGTTCAAAATTGCTGTTTTTGCCTGAAACACAGCCTCCAGGCAGTAATTAATGCTATCATGCATGTTGCTTAACCCTATTACCATATCAAACTCCCCAAATATGGCTTTCAGGTTTCCGACATCAATTCGAAGCATGTTCAACCGCTTTTTTATAGATGTTAATGATGCGTCCCCCAAATTTAACAGACAAATGATTTCTCCGTCAAATATTGCTGTAATCATTTCCTTACACTCACACTTTACTTTTTCTTCAAGAATCGTCTGTATCTTAGATAACAAAAGTGCATAAGATTCGGAATCCATCTGCGTATTCCTTACAAATGGTTTACTGTCAACAACCGCATAATTACCTTCTTTAAAATGACAGCTAAATTCTACATTTATTTCCTCCAGACTTTTTTGGAGGAGAAGAGGATTCGAAGAAGAAAGTACTTCAGAAATAAACTTACGATTATTCTTCTCCTCAGAAGAATGTAATTTTTCCCGTAATTCTTCTCTTTCAGATAGTTCCAAATTAATTGAGTTTTTCTTATCTATAATTTTTGTCAGCGTCTCATGCAATTCTTTCTTTTTTAATGGCTTCAGCAAGTAATTTTCAACACCATATTTTATTGCTTGTTGTGCATATTCGAACTGGCTATATCCACTGATAATTATAAAATAGACATTGGGATATAATTCTTTTGTTTTCCTGATCAATTCTATTCCATCATAAGTAGGCATGCGTATATCGGTAATAACTATGTCCGGTCGATGCTCAATAATTGCTTCATATGCCTTCTTTCCGTCGTTAACTATAGCAGCTAATTCCATGCCCATTGACTCCCAGTCAATTAGATATTTAATAAGTTTACATACTTTTTCTTCGTCATCTGCGATTACTACTTTTATCAATTTCTTCTCCTCTAATCAACATTATCGTGATTGCTTATTACCCCTTTTCTAATATATTCCTTATTCTTCATGATTTTCTTGCAGATGTCAAGAAGAAGTGTAGCTAACCTTCTAATTATAGATCGATTAACATAATTTGGTAATTGAAAGACACAGTTCGCTGTACGCTCAAATAAACCCAGAATACAAAAAAACCTTGATAAATCAAGGTTTTTTTGTAAAATATATTACTGCCGGCGACCGGAATCGAACCGGTACGGGAGTATAAGTCCCGCAGGATTTTAAGTCCTGTGCGTCTGCCAGTTCCGCCACGCCGGCATATCATATGAATATGATAACTGGTCTTACTACTTAAAACATATAACGATTCTTCAGAATCGAATGGATGGAGAAGGATTCGAACCTTCGAAGGCGGTGCCAACAGATTTACAGTCTGCCCCCTTTGGCCACTCGGGAATCCATCCATTTATGCCAGATTTTAACAGTTCTAAATGTATCTTTGTTAAAGCCCTAACAATATAAATTTATATCATACTTCCAGATAAAATGCAAGATTTTTTTTGCTCTTTCTTTGTGTATTGCAGGATAACTGCTGACGTTTCAGGCAGGGTAATTGACAGCCGTCCTGAGACTACCTGATATACCCTTGGTTCAATTGAATATCCGGCAGCTGTACTTATAATAAGCTGTGTTAATATGCAATTTTTGGGCACGCCAGTTATCCATACGTTTAACATAGTTTGGTACGTGCTGTCATTATTATTCACAAGGATAATACTCTGTGCATCTTTATTAAAACGACTATATCCGATCACATTATAATCACTCAGTAATTCTTTTATGGAACCTGTTCTAAATTCCTGATTCAACTTATGAATTCGAATTAATTCTTTATGATAAGAAATCATTTCTTTATCTTCATGTCCCCATGGATACGTACGTCTGTTATCCGGATCTGTAAATCCACAAACACCCGCTTCATCCCCGTAATAAATGGTCGGCGCACCCGGCCATGTCATCTGAACCAGAACAGCCTCTCGCATCACAGCTTTGTTCACTCCTGTATTCGCCGCTTCCGGTCCCAGAGTGTTGGTTCTGCCTACCTTTTTATTGGTTCTGGTCAAAAAGCGGGAATGATCGTGATTTGACAATTCATTCATGGACATCTGCAATGACGGCATAGCATAATTTGTGCTGTGATAATACATTGCATCCCAAAATGAAGCAGCATTACCAAATAAATCTTCCCGATAATCATCAGAATGCTTTTGCATGCCGGTCAAAAACCAGGTGATCGGCTCCATGAAGGCATCATAATTCATAATTGTATCCCATTGATCTCCCTGTAACCAGGAACTTGGATCTCCATAGTGCTCTGCAAGAATAATTGCATTCGGATTTGCCTGTTTTACTGCACGTCGGAAATCCTGCCAGAATTTATGATTCATTTCCGGACTATGCGCAAGATCTGCTGCAACATCAAGACGCCATCCATCTGCATTATACGGAGGTGATACCCACTTTGCTCCGATATGCAATATATATTCGTATAATCCTTTAGAGCCTTCATAATTTAATTTTGGAAGCGTATCATGTCCCCACCAGCCGTCATAAGTGCTATTATATGGCCAGGCGCCTTCGTTATAGAATACAAAGTATTTGCGATACGGACTATTAGCATCAACAAATGCTCCTTTTTCATAACCCGCTGCATTTTCATAAATACGTTCCTTGTCAAGCCACTTATTAAAAGATCCGCAGTGATTAAATACACCGTCCAGGATAACCTTCATCCCACGCTTATGAATCTCTTTTACCACTTCTGCAAAAAACTGATTGCTTGCTTCAAGATTCTTTTTATTTGCAACACGGTTAATATACTTACTGGCAAATCGATTTTCCATCTGTCCAGGATTCAGCAATTCGCCTTCGTCATTTACAATTTTTCCCAAATGCGGGTCAATATAATCATAATCCTGAATATCATACTTATGATTTGATGGTGAGACAAATAATGGATTAAAATAGATGGCATCAATTCCAAGGTCCTGCAGATAATCCAGTTTATCAAGAACACCCTGAAGATCTCCGCCATAAAATTCACGTACGCCCATTGTTGCCGGATATTTATTCCAATCATCTACTTTGACAGTGTGATCACCAATGTAAGAATACTCATCCGTCAATACATCATTGGTAGTATCTCCATTATGAAAGCGGTCTGTATAGATCTGGTAAATAACTGCACCCTTTGCCCAATCCGGCGTCTGAAACCCTGGAATGATAATAAATGCATAGTGATCGTGTGGATCTCTGACCGGTCCCCGCCTATCATAAAAGCACAATATCTTACCTGCATGAATTTCAAAATGATATTTTACTTTTTCATTATCTAATTGTACTTTAATTTCATAATAATCAAATAGTTCATCACTGGAACTTAAAGTCATTAATTGTCTGCAGCTATCAAAGATGCAATAAATACGATCTACATTATTCTTCGCTGTACGAAATCGAATCATCACCTGTGCATATGCATTTGGTTGGGATGGTGACAAAAATTCCTCGGTCATATCACTAAATAATGCTTTCTTATTGAACACCGGACGCATCTCAGTCATATATCTGTGTTGAAGATTGTCATCGAATAAATGTCTAAGTTTCATACTTATTACACTCCTCTTTGCCTTAATAAAGATACCAATTGCCTTATATCTTTATAAGGGCTTTCTAGGCATATCTTATAATATATAATATGCTTATTCAAGTGTTTCCGCACATTTTATTCCATACATCTCATCTGATTATAAACATTATTAGTCTGTTTTTTGGTAGTAAAAAGGACAGCATCACGAACGCTGTCCTTTTTAGAGAAGGTATTTCTTCTTATGGGGTATAGCAAAAAACTATATAACGTATTGGGGGGGGTTACAAGAAGTATTATAGCAAACACCCCTATTAACGTCTAGACTCAGTATTCACAAATATTACAAAAACATTATGTCGATTTTAGTAAAAATGCACAAATTCTATTGTGGAGAAACAACTGCTTCTTCCTCATTCTCCGGCTGTGGATAATACTCTTCAAAAAGTCCTTCAAATTCGGATCTTGTGATTTTTTCTTTTTCCAGTAAAAGTTTGGCACATTTATGGAGTACTACTTCATTGTCCATAATAATTGCTTTTGCTTTTGCATAACAGTCATCAATCAAGACTTTTACTTCTTTATCAATTTCACCTGCAATAGATTCACTATGGCTTCTGGTATGTGCCAGATCTCGGCCGATAAATACTTCATCATCGTCATCATCGTAGTTGATCACACCAATATTATCAGACATTCCAAACCTTGTAACCATCTTTCTTGCAACTTTAGTTGCCTTCTTTATGTCACTGGAAGCACCTGTTGTTATGTCATCAAAAATAATCTCTTCTGCAATACGACCGCCCAGAGATACCATGATCTCCTGCAGCATACGTCCCTTCGTATTAAACATCTCATCACGTTCCGGAAGAGGCATTGTATAACCTGCCGCTCCAAGTCCCGTTGGAATAATGGATACCGTATACACCGGTCCTACTTCCGGGAGTACATGGAATAGGATGGCATGACCGGCTTCATGATAAGCAGTAATCTTCTTCTCTTTATCTGATATGATCCTGCTTTTCTTTTCAGAACCGATACCGACTTTTATAAATGCGTATTTGATATCTTCCTGAATGATAAATGCTCTGTTTACTTTTGCTGCATTGATTGCTGCCTCATTCAAAAGATTTTCCAGATCTGCTCCGGTAAACCCTGCTGTCGTCTGTGCAACCTGCTTTAAGTCAACATCTTCTGCCAATGGTTTGTTTTTTGCATGTACTTTCAGGATTTCTTCTCTGCCGCCAACATCAGGCGAACCAACACTGATTTTTCTATCAAATCTCCCTGGTCTCAAGATTGCAGGATCCAGAATATCTACCCTGTTTGTTGCAGCCATGACAATAATTCCTTCATTTACACCAAATCCATCCATTTCTACCAATAATTGGTTCAATGTCTGTTCTCTTTCATCATGGCCGCCGCCCATTCCGGTACCTCTTCTTCTGGCAACAGCATCAATCTCATCTATAAATACAATACATGGTGCGTTCTTCTTTGCTTCTGAAAACAAATCACGAACTCTGGATGCACCGACTCCGACAAACATTTCTACGAAGTCAGATCCGGATATACTAAAAAACGGTACTTTCGCTTCTCCGGCAATTGCTTTGGCAAGCAATGTCTTACCGGTACCTGGTGCACCTTCCAGTAAAACACCTTTGGGAATTCTTGCCCCAACTTTAGTGAATTTGGACGGTTCTCTTAAAAATTCAATTATTTCTTCCAATTCTTCCTTTTCTTCTTTTAATCCAGCGACCTCTTTTAAGGTGACTTTGTTATCTCCAACGGATAACTTTGCACGGCTCTTTCCAAAATTCATCATCTTGCCGCTGCTGCCTCCAGCGTTATTTGCATTCATCATGACAAAAAAGAACACCGCCACAATAAGAACTACTATCACAGGAAGAATAGATGTTAAGAACCAATTCTCCTGCGGAACATCTTTCATAACCGGATCCAGCCCCTTATCCATTAATTGTTGCTGAATCTTTGTTACATCTGCTACATAAAGAACCTTTTTATCCCCGCTCGTAAGGGTTATCTCAATAGCACCTGTCGGAGTCTCTTTGTTAGGGCGAATCGTAGCATCTGTTATCTCATTATCTTCTAGTTGCTGAACAAATTCCTTGTATGTGTAATCATCATCTTTTCCTTTTAAGGAACTAACCCAAATTGTAAGAAGAAGCAATACCAAAATAACAACAAAGTAAATATTCAGTCCTTTACCACCTTTGTTCAAATCATGCCTCCTTTAATCGAACTCAACTACACCAATATATGGCAAGTTTCTGTATCTTTGGTCATAATCAAGCCCATATCCCACAACAAATTCATCTGGAATCTCAAATCCAGTATAATCTACACGCACATCAACCACTCTTCTGTCCGGTTTATCTAACAACGTGCACAGTCTAAGACTATTTGGTTCTCTTTTTTTCAACATTTCAAGAAGATAGCTCAAGGTCCTTCCTGAATCCACGATATCTTCGATCACAATAACTTCTTTATCCTTCAATGGTTCATCCAGATCTTTTACAATCTTAACGATACCGCTTGATTGTGTACCTCCTCCATAACTGGATACTGACATAAAATCAAGAGATACCGGGATCGTGATTCTCTTTGCCAATTCACACAAGAAGAAGCTTCCACCTTTTAAAACACATACAAGATGTACTTGCTTTCCCGCATAATCTTTGCTGATCTGATCACCAATTTCCTGGATTTTAGCATCTACCTCTTCTTCTGTCAGCATTACTCTAACGTGCTCTTTCATAACTGTTTCCTCCTACGATATGTACCGCCAGAATATTCTTTGTATTCTGATCTACTTTATAATGCTGGCTGATACGATATCCTATCAGCCATATTATATGATTGTCTACCGCAAGTGTAAATAGCTCATCTCTTTTCTCTTGTGGTATCTTCTCATGAATCATATACTCTTTTAAAGTTTTTCTATTACCGTTCTGATTAATTACAAAATAATCCCCTGTATGTCGATGACGCAACAACATGGATTCTCCTATTTTATCATAATCAAACCATTTCGTATATGTTTTTTCCGGAATTACTTCACTTTTTTGATAGGGAAAAACTTTTGTTTCAATCCTTCCCATTCCAGGAATTGCAAGGGTCTGGCCTGCCTTTATTTCATAAGCTTCCATACAATTCCTTTGGGGGTTTTTGTGATTTGTTCTGACACAAGATAATACAATATTTTCATAACCGGTTCTTGCTATCATATGATATGGAAGATTTATTTTTTTATTCACTGACATATCAAATAAATCCAATACTTGCTGTACATGCCTGGAAGTAATATCTTTACGGCTTCCAGCTGCTCTATGCATACAATCCATAATAAGACATTTCTGTAATATACGGTCTAACTGCTGAAATCCAGAGCGTTCTATTCTCAATTCACCCTGCTCTTCCTGCACCAGATCGTCATATGACATTTTTGTCAGCTTTTGAAGCAACGCTTCCGCTTCTTCCAGCGTTTCTGCCGTATCGTTAATATGTGCTATTACATTTTCACAAATTTGTTCTTCCGCATAAGGAAGAATATGATTACGAATACGATTCCGTGTATAGATATCTTCTGCATTGGTTCTGTCTACGCAATAGAGAATCTTACGTTTCGCAAGATATGTTTCTATTTCAGAGCGTTCTACACACAGCAGTGGACGAATAATCTGCTCTCTGACCGGTGCAATCCCATTCATCCCCTTAATGCTGCTTCCCCTGAAAAGATGGAACAGTACCGTCTCTGCTCTGTCATTCTTGTTATGTGCCACGGCTATCTTACTGGCATTTTGTTCTATTAAGATTCTTTCAAATGCATCATAACGCACTTTTCTGCCTGCTTCTTCGGAAGAAAGATGCTCTTTTTTAGAGATTGCTTCTACATCTTCTTCTATCAGATAATAAGGAACTTTATAGTTATCACAAAGATTTTTCACATATGCCGCATCCGCTCCAGCCTCTTCCCGCATCTTATGGTTCACATGCACAACATAAATTGAAAACGGAATCCACTTACGAAGTTCTTCTAGAATCAGGAGCAGACAAACCGAATCAGCTCCCCCTGATACCCCGGCAACTATGCGGTCATTTGGTTCGATCATATGGTATCTATCAACAAATCTACGTACTTTTTCTATCATCTATTCTTATTTATCCTCATTTGCATCCGCAACAACTGTTGTTTCAGACCATTCTATGATATATAACATTCTTTTATACCCTTGTGTATCATTTTAAATATATCTAATTTTTATATAAAAATCAACTCTCATGAATGTTACTCTCTTCATTATTCCATACACCCGCTGCAATGACAGTCATGTCATCACGTATCTTACCTCCGCATGCCCGAATAACATATTGTAATATCTGATTTGCGATTTCTCTTGGATTCTCAAGCTCAATCTTTTCTATAAATTCCTGAAGGATATAGGGAGCTTCTTCATCTTGAAATGCCTCTTCTATGCCATCTGAGATCATAATAATATAGTCTCCATCCCTTAACTGTACTTGTTTTTCATTTAGTTCCATCTGGTGAAAAATACCAAGCGGCAGACTATCTCCCTTAATGATTTCCACCATATTCTTCCTTTTTAAAAAAGATATACTTGCACCTACTTTCAGAAAAGTACAGTTTCCTGTCCTTAGATCGATCTCACACATATCAAGCGTTGACATATTCTGTTCTTCATCGCAGGCAATCAATGCACCATTGATCATCTGTATGGCCGTATGTCTTTCAAATCCTGCTTCCAGTAATTTTTCCAGCAGATCTACTACCATTCCACTATCTTCACATGCCTTTTCCCCTGATCCCATACCGTCTGATATAGCACATACAAAACGTCCATTGCCCACATCTGTAAAAGAATAATTATCACCCGACATAGCCTCGCTTTCTTTTACAGCTTTGGCAACACCGGTAAAGATACCAAGTGTTGTCTCTTCCTCAAAAATATAAATATCTGTGACATCGCTAAGAAAAGCAAGACTATTCTTATTTGGAATCAATCTGCGGTTTAAAATTACTGATAATAGTCCTGCCACCTCTTCTGTCTCAAAATGTTTATTTCGAATTGCTCTCATATGCAGGCTTACCTCTATGTGTCCGTTCGTATGTTCCATCATATAAATTGTCTGCACTGATATTCCATGTGCCTTTAATATTTGAATGATCTGTTTTTGTTTTTTCTCACTTATTTTTATTAGGTGAAAGGATTCTTCTGCCACATGAGTCATGATCTGTGCCATTTCCTTTAAATGATCTGCCAGAATTTCTCGATTCTCACAAAGCCTTCTTTGGCACAGCACATTTTGCTTATCTATTACAGCTTGTCCTTTTTCTTCTTTTTTATCATCCTCTATTTTTAGTGGTATTTTGGAAATTGTTTCTGGTACATAGGTAAATGTTCTGGCAAGATCACGAAAAGTGTCTGCATAACCTAACAGTTTCTTTTTACCATAATCCGGCAATAACATTACTTCTAGTTCTGGTTTTCCTATCTTTTCTCGTCTTAACATACCAATCCTCCCCTTCCTGCAAAGGAATATTATATAGGATAGATTTAAAAATATTTGTCAAATGATTGCTTAAATAGTATAAATTTTTAGACAAAAAATGCGGATCGTCCAAAAGACTATCCGCATTTTTTATTCATATTTAAAAACTATCTCGTCATCATTTACTAAACCCAATTTATCTTTTGCTACTTCTTCTGCATATTTCTTAGTCTTCGTATACTTACTGAATTCCTTAATATCTTCCTGCCGCTTCTGTTCTTCTGCGATCTGCTGTTCCAATTGTTCCTGTCTCGCCAAATAAGTCTCTTGTTTACTTTTCAACTCGATGCTCTTTATTGCAACAACGACCATTAGCATAAGAACAACTGTCATGACCAGAAACATACCCAAACGATTTTGCCTTTTTTTTCGAATCGCAATTCTTCTTGACATCCGTGTCCCCCCTGCTCCCAATTTAGCGCATAAAAATTATGGTACACTATTGTTTACATAATACTATCTTAATCATTTTTATAAAAGCCGTCAACCGGTACTTTAGTACCTTTGTGCATTTTCTGAAAATAATCCTGACTTTCCTGAAAAATCTTTTTATTACGCGCAGCAGCAAATAGAATGGTCTCATAAATATAGATATTATTTTTTTTAAGAAATATAATAGCTTTTGCAAAACTAAAGTTACATATTTTACAAAAAGACGTCCAAATAGAATCTTGTATAACATCATACCCCAGGCAGCACCTACTATCGCAAACCATCGAAGCATTCCATTATTCTCCTGATATAACATCAAAAAGATTTTTATTGAGCATGCTATCCAAAAAAGCATATCCTCTATTGATATAAAAAAAAGATTATGCGCTACAATTCTTCGAAAAATACGGATCCAATCATACACAAAAGTTATAAAAACGCCCAAAACAATAGAATGCATTAAAAAATAAATTTCCTGCATTATGTTTGCACTCATATGACACCTACTTAAATAATTTTGTGAAGAACGATTCTCCCTTAGCAGCATATCCAGCTGTTTCAGAATATGTAAGACTATCTATCTTACCCTCAACATCCACTTCTCCCTTTTCTAAAGTCAAGCGGTTCACATGTAAATCGTTGCCTTTAATCATCAGCATTCCCTGATCTGTTTCTAAAAGAATCTCATTAATATCAAAAGAAAGTACGTCCGATACACCATTGATGGTACATGTCCTTCTATTCGTCATCATTAATTTATGCAATCTTTGCTTGGTACTATTTAATTCTTCCATATACGATAGCCCCCACATTCATCTTTTTGCATTAACTATTATATTATGGGAGAATCTCATTTATGCTTATAAATACTTAAACAATTCCTTTGCTTCCTCTTTCTTTACAGTCTCCTGTACATCAAGAACTTCCACTTTCACATCCTTGTTACCGAACTGTATGGTAATCGTATCTCCTGTTTTTACAATTGCAGAAGCCTTAGCAGGCTTATCATTAATAAATACCCTTCCGGCATCACACGCTTCATTGGCTACTGTTCGCCGTTTGATCAATCTTGAAACTTTTAAATATTTGTCCAATCTCATATAATATATGACTCCTTTAAAAAACGAGCAGAAACACTCGCATATATAAAAAGAAGTCAGGTATCGCGTGTATATACGTTGCTACCTAACTTCTTTATTACGGATTGTTAAACGCTGCCAACAATCTCATTATCTGTTCATTGCCGTTTTTGCATCTAATGACTATTTAGCGTTTACTAAATCTTTTAATGCTTTACCAGCTTTGAATTTAGGAGCTTTAGATGCAGCAATTTTCATTACTTCACCGCTTTGAGGATTTCTTCCTTCTCTAGCTGCTCTTTCAGAAACTTCAAAAGTACCAAATCCTACTAATTGGATTTTCTCACCTTTTGTTAATTCTTGAGCAACTACATCTGTAAATGCTTTTAATGCTTTTTCAGCATCTTTCTTTGATAATTCAGCTTGTTCAGCGATCGCTGCAACTAATTCTGTCTTGTTCATTTTAGAACTCCTCCTCTTATATGAGTTTTTATTTTATTTTTGTAATCCAAGCGTTCTTTTATGCAAAACACCTATAAATATTTATAGACGGTTTTACAAATTTTGTCAAGGTGAATTTGCCTTTTTATCAGTATTTAAGGCAATTTTAGGCTATTCTCACGATACCGGCATTCCTGTTTCGTACAAATCTATCATATCCTCTATTTTGTCATTTAAAATTTGCTCTTGTGCGATGCCAAATTTCCTTGCAATATTCGATATCTCCCAAAGCATATCTGCCATTGTTTTCTCTATGATCTGTACTTCCCGTGATGCCTCTGCGTCCTTTTTTGTTTGTTCTATTAAGGATAGTTCTTCCACTAATTGCCGTAATTTATACACGGATTGCTCATAAGAATCGGCTGGCTTGTACAATTTATCAATTTTCTTCATCACCTTAGGAGCTCTGGCCAATGCCGGCAGCTCATAGGGTATTTCACGCAGTGGAGACTCTATCCAATCCTTGTTTTCTTTTTCTTTCTTTTTTATATCATCCCAGTTTTTTAATACTTCATCTGAATTATTTACAACCGTTTCTCCAAATACATGTGGATGCCTGCGGACCATCTTTTCACTTACTTCCTGCACTACATCTTCCCACGTGAACAGACCTTCTTCTGAAGCAATACTGCTGTGCATTACTACCTGAAGTAATAAGTCCCCCAGTTCTTCCCTCATATTATCTGCATTTCCGGTCTGATTATAGATACGAATGGATGATACCAGTTCTGCTGCTTCTTCCATGACACAAGGCTTGAGGCTTTCATGCGTCTGCTCTCTATCCCAGGGGCATCCGCCCTCTGCCCTTAAGACACGTATGATTTCTAAAAAATCATCAATTGTATATTTCATTTTCTCCTCATTTCTGCGCTGATTTTTTTCTTACTTCCGCCCTACTGATCAGTTTTCGTGGAACTGCTTACGGATGGCACTAACTCAGCAAAAGAATAGGTGATATCTTTGGCCGTACTATCCAGTTGCAATGTATAGCTCTTCGTCTGATATCCTGTCTTGCGTAAAGATATGATATGTGTTCCCGCTGACTTTGTAAAGCTTGTTGGGGCTACACCAATGTAATTACTATCCAAATATACTTCTGCGCCTTCCGGTGAATCAATATATACTTTATTCAAAGCAGCCGCAGATGCAGATTGTGTTACCGTATTATTTGAAGACTGTGTATTTGCATCTATAAGTGGAGCATCATTTGTATCTGCACCTGTATTCGTCTTTTCATCACTGCTGTTTTTTGAATTAGACATAGCCTCTAATTCAACATTGATCGTTGCTTTTTCCTGACCTACTTTAATATATTGCGTAATCGTTTTATATCCATCGGCTTTTACGATCATCTGATGAATACCATATTCTAAGGTTACAACATTCGTTTGATCCTGTAATTCTCCATCAACGTATAAACTTGCAGTAGATGGATTAATTGAAAATACAATTTTTCCGTATTTTATCTCTTCCGGCTTGATATCTCCAACATCTAATTCCAGTTCTCCGTCACGTTCTATTGTTACTTGTTTTTTCCCTTCAATTCTAGTGTTTGTCAATAATACCTGATACGTACCTTCCGGAACTACTAATAACATATTTTCAGTGATCGGTTGAATTACTTTCTGGCCGACTTCGATCCATCCTCCAATAAAGTATTGGTCATTAGCAAGTCTCAGATAACCATGGCCTTTATCAACTGTAATACTATATACAGTGTGATCAATACCTTTTACCGTAAGCGTATCACTTGCATTCAAATCCATCAGTTCTTCCTGTACATTGTTAGACATAATGGGAACTTTATCATACAATTTGAATTCCTCATCTCCTATTTTTATAGTCTTGTTATTTCTTCCGAATTCAAATTTTTGTATATCTGAATAAGACCAGGCATTTGCAGAAACTTGTATACTATTTAATCTTTTAGAAAATTTTACAAACGTAATGTCTGCAATCTCTCCCAAAGGTATTTGAGACATTGATATTCCCTGCTTATATTTGTCCTTTATTTCTGTTGCTCCATCATACTTTAATGTATAGTTTTTACCAATCTGCGTATTTAAAAAGGTAATGGTTTTTTCTTCTTCATTTCTGTTGACTACAATTGCTGTATCTGCCGAATCATAGTAACCTATGTCCGATTTGATAAATCCAGTTTCCGCATCTTCCTGCACAGAACTGCTCTGGGTTGAAAAGGCACAGGCATTGCATAATAGAACTGCTATCAACAGAATCCCCCATATTTTTTGCTTCAAAGGTCTACCTCCAATATCTTTTGTTTCCTACACTATACTGCCTCTCATGCATTCATTGTATCATGAACAATCAAAAAAGAAAACTACACAGAAACTGCTCCTTTGCAGTTTCCTGAGTAATTAGTTTTTGCAATTTATCCATATGCCTCATTGGCATCCATGATTTTCCACTGTTATAGTAAAAGTTTACAATTTTCCAAAATTTTTCTGGATACCACAGCCTAAAATATAATTGCTTCTTTTCTAATTCGCTTAAAGGTTTTATTTTTTCATAAGCCAAAAGTAATTCACTCCCAAGCATTTCAGACCATCCATTTTTCTCAAGTATTTTTCGCATGAATAAATAAAGATCTCGAATCTGACAATCCAGTACGTATTTTTCAAAGTTAATGACCGAAACTCCCTTACTGCTTATGAGGATATTATGATATTGATAGTCGCCATGGCATAAACTTCCAGACAGGCGCACTTCCTGGTACAGAGGATTCCAGTCGACCTGAATAATTTCCTTATAAGCCTTCAATGCCTGTTCATAAAAATAATCATAGTGCTGCAACAGATAAACTTCGAAGTCTGTTTTCTGCCCTTTAGCACGAATAAAATTTTTAATTCTTTTTAATTCTTTATTATGTTTTTCATATTCTCTTGCCAATTGGGCTATCGGTAAAAGAATACATTCTTTGTCCGTATTCATTCTCATTACCAGATGTAGACGGGCCAGATGAGAGACCGCCTGTCTGCACTCATCTGCGTCCCAAATATTACATTCCTTACCCTCCAGATATTCTTTCACTATATATATTTTCTTATCTGTATCCGTTGTCAGAATATCCCCACTTTTATTTTTTTCAAAAGCATCTACATAAGGGAATCCTTCTTTTTTAATATGATGAATCAAAGTGTCCTGCAAAAGAACTTTTTCCTTTGGACCTGTATACTCTTTTAATATCTTAGTCCCCGAGTTTGTCTCAAAAAGAATAGCGCCCCGTCCTTTCCAGGTACGAAGCACTTTCAAATCATAATTCTCCAATACGTTTACTGCCTTATCATCCACAATCATACCTCCCAGACTTCTTCTACCAAAAGTAAACAAATACTTCTGATACGCTATCTTATGAATGTGAATGAAAAAGTATGTTTCAAAAAAATGATATCTTTATTGATTTTTAGTATTTTTTTATATTACCTTATCTATTGATGCAAAGCCTTGCTTATTAAATATTCTTTTGTGTTATATTCAGGATGATCAATCACCAATTTTAATAATTGATCCAATGTATCACCAAGCTCTTTTCCTGGCAGCATACCTGCATCAATTAAATCCTTTCCGGTAACAGCAAGTGTCTTTAGCGATACACAATTTTTTGCTTCCATTTCATTATTATATAAAATCTGCAAAGTTGCCAGCTTATCTAGTTTTTGTTGCTGCTGATAGGCGCTCTGCGCCAGAATATCGGCTCTTTTTACTAGGAACAGACATGGAAATATATCTTCTCCCACAGTTGCAATTGCACGTCTGACACCTCTTGGCGTTAACTCTACATTATAGTCATGAAAGAGCACAAATTTTGTTACTTTGTTGATTGTATCATTATCAAACTTAAGACGGCGTAAAATCTTCCTTGTTATTTCATGTCCGGTTACCGCGTGACGATAGAAATGATCAACTCCATTTTTGTCAGTAGATTTCGTTTCCGGTTTTCCAACGTCATGAAATAGCATACCCAGGCGAAGATTTTTATCCTTCTCCACTTTTTCCATAGCATGAAGCGCATGTTCTCCAACCGTATATTGATGATGCGGATTATTTTGTGTCGTCTGCATCATGCGGTCAAATTCCGGAAGTATTACATTTGTGACGCCTGTGTCATATGCGTCCTTTAGCAAATACGGATGGTCTGACACCACTAATTTTATCAGCTCGGTCTGGATTCGCTCTGCACTTATATTTTTCAGTGTAAACGCTTTCTTTGTAATTGCTTTTCTTGTATTTTCTTCAATTGAATAGCCTAGTTGCGCTGAAAAACGAATTGCCCGCATGATCCTAAGCGCATCTTCACAAAATCGTTCTTCTGGATTTCCGACACAACGAATCACTTTTCGCTTAAGATCCTGTATCCCATCAAATTCATCTACAATTCCTACTTTATCATTATATGCCATAGCATTAATCGTAAAGTCTCTCCGTTTCAAATCCTCCATCAGATTTGGCGTGAACATTACTTCTTTGGGATGCCGGCTGTCTTTATATTCACCGTCAATACGATATGTGGTAACTTCAAATCCTTCTTTTTCCAGCATTACGGTAACCGTACCATGTTGGATACCGGTGTCTATCGTTCTGCGAAACAGTCTTTTGACCTGCTCCGGCAAGGCCGAAGTCGTGATATCCCAATCATCCGGTTCACGACCAAGAATAGAATCCCGCACACAACCACCAACTGCATAGGCATCATAGCCGGCCGCAATCAAAGTATTTATTATATATTTCACTCTTTCCGGAAGTTGTATGGTCATGCTATCCTTCTTTCCGTATTATTTATTGAGCAAGGTTTACAGTTTCTCTTGCAATCGCAAGTTCTTCATTGGTAGGAACTACCATCGTAATTACTTTACTTCCTTCATCAGAAAGAATGATTTCTTCCCCTCGTACTTTATTTTTTTCTAAATCAATATTTGTTCCCAGGAATCCGATGTATTGTGCAATCAACTTCCTGACCTCTGCATTATTTTCTCCCGCTCCCGCTGTAAATACGATAACATCCACACCATTCATGGCAGCCGCATAGGAACCGATATATTTTCCAACTCTGTATGCATAGGCCTCTAAAGCTGCACTTGCAAGATCATTTCCCTCTGCACTTGCTTCTGCAAGATCTCTAAAGTCACTTGAAAACTGGGATATACCAAGAACACCTGATTTTTTATTCAGAATATCAGTAACTTCAGCTGCGCTGATACCTTCTTTTTCTGCCATAAAGTTCACGATTGCAGGGTCAATGTCCCCGGAACGGGTACCCATGATAAGTCCTTCGAGTGGTGTTAGTCCCATGCTTGTGTCAACACTCTTACCATATCGAACGGCCGAAACACTTGCACCATTGCCCAAATGGCAAACAATAGTCCTAAGATCTGTTACTTTCTTTCCAAGGATTTCCGCTGCTCTCTTTGCAACATATTCATGACTTGTTCCGTGAAACCCGTAACGTCTGATTTTATACTTTTTATAATATTCATATGGAATGCCATATAGAAACGCTTTTCTTGGCATTGTCTGATGGAATGCAGTATCAAATACACCTACCATAGGTACATTCGGCATTATTTCCCTGCAGGAATTGATACCGATCAAATTTGCCGGATTATGAAGCGGCGCAAGATCATTACACTCTTCAATTTCTCTGATAATTGCATCTGTAAGAATTGTTGCTTTCTGGAATTTTTCTCCTCCATGAACAATACGATGTCCGACAGCACCAATCTCTTCTAACGATTTGATCACGCCTGCTTCTGGATCTGTAAGGCTCTTGATCACAAGCTGCACAGCAACTGTATGATTAGGCATATCTACTTCTGTCTTAATTTTATCTTTACCCGCCGGTTGATGTGTCAACATACTGCCATCAATACCGATTCTCTCGCAAAGTCCTTTGGCTAATACCTCTTCTGTCTTACTATCGATTAACTGGTATTTTAAAGAGGAACTACCGCAGTTTATTACTAATACATTCATTTCTGGCTCCTATCTGCGACCTTTGGTCGCGTACAAATCAAGGGGTTGAATGTCCTTCATTCAACTTAGCTCCCATCTGCGACCTTTGGTCGCTTACTAATCAAGGGGTTGAATGTCCTTCATTCAGCTTAGCTCCCATCTGACTGCTTCCACAGTCATTTGTTATCTAAATATTTAATATGCACGTCCCCAGTATACCATATTCTTAGCTGGTTTTCCGCAGCATACACAAGTTTCTGATATTTTTTCCTGTTGGAACGGCATACAACGGCTGGTTGCACCGGTTTTCTCTTTGATCATATCCTCACAAGCCTGATCACCACACCACATTGCTTTGATAAATCCTGGCTTTTCATTCACGGTCTTCTCAAATTCTTCATAGGTAGTTGCAGCATATGTGTGTGCTGCAACGTGTTTTCTTGCTTTTTCTAACATATCAGATTGAATCTGTTCTAAAATTTCAGCTGCTTTCACTTCAATATCATCGAATGACACCTCTATTTTCTCTCTGGTATCACGACGGACAAATACACATTTATTTGCTTCAATATCCTTAGGTCCGATTTCGATACGGAATGGGATACCTCTCATTTCTGCTTCAGAGAATTTCCATCCAGGGCTCTTATCAGTATCATCTACCTTTACACGGAAGTTATCCAGTCTGTTTTTTAATTCTGCTGCTTTTTCAAGAACACCTTCTTTTTTTTGTTGAATAGGAACGATGATAATCTGTGTCGGAGCAACTTTGGGTGGTAATACCAATCCAGAATCATCACCATGTACCATAATGATTGCACCAATCAGACGCGTTGTCATTCCCCACGAAGTCTGATGTACATATTTCAGGGAATTATCCTTGTCTGTATATTGGATACCGAATGCTTTGGCAAATCCATCTCCGAAGTTATGGCTCGTTCCTGACTGAAGTGCTTTGCCATCATGCATCAATGCTTCTATTGTATAAGTAGCTTCTGCTCCGGCAAATTTTTCTTTGTCTGTTTTACGGCCTCTGATGACCGGCATGGCCAATACATTCTCACAGAAATCTGCATACACATTTAACATTTGGATCGTTCTTTCTTCTGCATCTTCAGCAGTCGCATGCGCAGTGTGGCCTTCCTGCCACAGGAACTCCCGGGAACGAAGAAAAGGTCTTGTTTCCTTCTCCCAACGGACAACAGAGCACCATTGATTATATACTTTTGGAAGATCTCTATAAGACTGAATCAGGTTTTTATAAAAATCACAGAATAATGTTTCCGAAGTAGGTCTGACACATAATCTTTCCTGTAATTTATTCAGACCGCCATGTGTGACCCATGCTACTTCCGGTGCGAATCCTTCCACATGATCTTTTTCTTTATTTAATAAGCTTTCCGGTATGAACATAGGCATATATACATTTTCTACACCTGTTTTCTTGAAATCCGCATCCAGCTGGTTCTGAATCAACTCCCAGATGGCATAACCTGCCGGTTTGATGATCATGCAGCCCTTTACACTTGAATAATCAATTAACTCTGCTTTTTTTACAACATCCGTATACCATTGCGCAAAGTCCAGATCCATGGATGTAATTGCTTCTACTAATTTTTTGTCGTTCGCCATTTTCTTCTCCTCTTAATTTTATCTATAACCTTGCCTGACAGCAGACTTTTTTTCAGCTTTCATATCCGCCTTATCGGTAGACAGACTGAAAGCCTTCGTCCACAAAGGGACCGAAGGCTTCGGCGGTACCACCCTAATTAGCATAAGTATGCTCAACTCAAGTTACAGTTAACGCCTGCTTACGCTATATTTTCATATAGAGCTCCAAGGTAGGTTCTAAATATTCTTTGTAGAATCTCTCAGCTTAAGCAGATACCTGCTTAGATTCCTTCTCTGGGACACTTTCTATTTATACTAATCCTTATCAACGCTTATTTTTTTATAACAAAACAATTTTTATGTCTATTTTTAATATTATGCAACTTGGAACCAAATGTCAACCTTGAAATGTGTGTTATTTTTGAACTTCTTCTCTTTTTGGAATGGAATCGGTCGCACCTTTTCTGGAAACTGCAATAGCAGACGCTTTTGCACAAATCTGCAACGCCTTCTCTATCGGCGTATTTTCAATCATACCTGCTATAAAATAGCCAGTAAAAGTATCTCCGGCTGCCGTTGTATCTACGGCTTTTACTTTATAAGCCTCTTGTTTACATAACATGTTTTGATCCTGGTATATGACTCCTTTGGATCCTAATGTCAATATTACCTTTGCCTGTGGATACTCCTGCTTCATAATTTCCAGCATTTTTTCCGGCTCTTTCTCTCTGGTAATCTGCTCTCCTTCAATTTCATTGATCATAAAAACAGACACTTTTGATAAATCACACGTTGCTATTTTTTCATTAAAAGGAGATGGATTCAGAATTATGGTCATTTCCCTTTCATATGCCTTATCAATGATATAATCCAATTCATTCACTTCATTCTGTAAAAGGAGAATATCCTCTCTTTCAAAATGCATCAATACTTCATCAACATATTCTTTTGAAAAAGCCTGATTTGCACCACCGTATAAAATAATACAATTCTGCGCCTGTTCATCTACCTGGATAATAGTATGTCCGCTTTTTCCGGAAATCTGTCTGATGTAAGTAGTATCTACCCCGTTCTGATGACAAACTTCCAAAAAACGTCCGCCTTCTTCGCCTATCATTCCCGCATGATAGACCGGTACGCCTGCTTTTGCCAGTGCTATAGACTGATTCAACCCTTTTCCTCCGCAGAAAGTTTCCATTCCTGCTGACGATATCGTCTCTCCGCCTCGTACGATATGATTTACCGAATATACATAATCATAATTTAAAGAACCTATATTTAATACTTTCATTCTCGTTATGCCCCTTTTTTATTTTAAGCTGGAAATGAAACGCCTGCGCGCAGCACAATATTTGGATATGGCGTGAATTCACCCGTCCTGATTGCAAATTTTACTGTTTTTGTGAATTCCTTAAATTCTATATGCGGCATCATTTCACTTGCAACATCAGGCAGAGAATCCTTGATAAATTGTAGTAAACGTGGATTTTTATAATTGATTTCTTCTGCCAAGTAATAGTATTCCACTTCTGTTTCGTTTAATACTGCCGTCAGCACCTGCTCAAATGTTGGTACTCCGCCGCACAGAACCAGATCTACAATTGGGATCCCCTTTGGAATAGGCATTCCGGCATCTCCAATCAGAAAAGTATCTTTATGTCCAAGTGCCGCAATATAACCTGCAAGCTGAGCGTTTAATATTCCTGTTTTTTTCATACTTGCTCCCGTCCTTATTTACTATCGTTACGTGCCTGCAATGCCATTTTTGCCTGTAAATTTCTTTGAAACTGATCAATCACAACTGCTAAAATTACTACAATACCCTTAATGACTTTCTGCCAGAATTCCGATACACCATACATCGTCATACCATCATTGATGACACCGATGATAAATGCACCAATAATAGTACCGCCTGCTGTTCCAATACCTCCAGCCATGGAAGTTCCACCGAGAACCGCTGCAGAGATTGCATTCATTTCCCATCCTTCCCCCGTTGCCGGATGAGAAGCTACTAATTGTGCCGCTGCGATCATACCAACAATCGAAGAGCATAACGCTGAGAACATATATACCAATGTTTTATCCCTGTTTACTTTGATTCCAGATAATTTTGCTGCTTTTTCATTACCGCCGATTGCTAAAATATGCCATCCAAAAGAAGTATATTTTAAAATAATACCTGCAATAATAGCAATAATGATCAGAAGAATTACGCCTACCGGTATCCCTGCTATACTTTTTCCCAGAGAGTCGAATCCCTGATTGCCCAATGCTTCATTTCCGACAATATTTGAAAATGTCGCACCGCCGGATCTTAAATTTGCAAGACCTCTTGCTATGTTCATGGTACCTAATGTTGCAATAAATGGTACTACATTTAACTTTGTGATAATGACCCCATTCATCCACCCAAAGAATATACCTACACATGCTGTAATAAAAAATACCAGCGGTGCACTAAAATAAATGGTTACTCCAAACATTGGTAATGTGAGCCCCTGGTTTATCAGACCACCAGCAATCATACCAGCAAGTCCTGCAACAGCACCAACAGATAAATCAATTCCGCCCGTGATCAGCACATAAGTCATTCCTAAGCCCATAATTCCATATAATGCAACATGCTTTGCTACTGTCAGACCTGTATTCACTGTAAAAAAGTTGGTGGTAATAACACTGAATAGTACAACTAATATTGCCAGGATAATTAATGTTCTTCCTTTTAGTAAGGTCATTATCATATCATTGCTATTTCTCTTTTTTGCCTTTTCCATAATTAGTTCTCCTTTTTTGATTCATGACCATGGTGGCCTTTGTATGAAGATAACACCAACGCATCTTCTGATATTTCATCTCTTTCAAATTCACCTGTGTTGATGCCGTTTGAAAGCACAATAATTCTATCCGCAATAGCTACGATTTCTTTTAATTCAGATGAAATTACTATAATAGATAATCCTCTTTCCGCATATTGGTTAATGATATCAAAAACCTCTGTTTTTGCACCAATATCAATACCTCTGCTAGGCTCATCCAATAATAAGATCTCAGGTTCTGTCAAGATGCCTTTTCCAATAACTACTTTTTGCTGATTACCTCCGGATAAGGAAAGAATCGGGAGTTTTTTATCTGCAACTTTAATCATAATATCCTTGATCTGTCTATCTATACTTTCATTCTCTTTCTTACCGTTCAAGAACCCATACTTACAATATTTATGAATACTGGATAAAGAAATATTCTTTCCGATATCCAATGTCTGTACCAGCCCTTCTTTTTGCCGGTCTTCCGGAACTAATGCAAATCCTTTGCTGATTTGTTCAGAAATATTGTTTATTTTCATTATCTTTCCGTTTTTGTATATTTCGCCAGTATGCTCCGGTCTAAGTCCCATGATGCACTCAAATACTTCTGTCCTTCCAGATCCCATGAGCCCATAAATGCCAAGAATTTCTCCTTTTTTCAAGTTGAAATTTAAATGATTCAGTAAATAACCGCCGCCACTCTTTGGAAGTGTCAGATCTTTTATTTCTAATACTTTTTCTTGTTTTTTCCAATCAATTTTCCGCTCTTTTTTCGGATATGACTTTCCTTCCCCTACCATTTTCTGAACGATCCAGGGAACATCAATGTCTTTTACATCGGCTCTTGCAACATATTTTCCGTCTCTTAGAATTGTTACATTATCTCCGATCTTCATGATTTCTTCTAATCTGTGAGAAATATAAACAATGGAGATTCCCTGTTCTGTAAATTCGCGCATTAATTTGAACAGCACCTCTACTTCCTGCTGGCTTAGAGAGGAAGTCGGTTCATCCATGATCAAGATCTTAATGTCATCCTGGATAAAGTTTCTCGCAATTTCAATCATTTGCTGTTGTCCGACACGCAGATCTCCGACCATAGTTCCTGCATCAATTGGATGCTCCAACTTATCCAGTACTTTTTTAGTCAGTTCTATATGTTTCTTATTATCCAATTTGGGCCCTTTTGTATATTCGCGTCCCATAAAAATATTCTGGTATACATTCAGGTTCGGAAAAAGGCTTAACTCCTGATGTATAATTCCTATTCCATGCACACGGGCATCTATTGTATTTCTAAAAGTTACTTCTTCATGGCCCATATAAAGCTTTCCTGAGGATGGTTGCTCAATACCTGCGATAATTTTCATCAAAGTAGACTTTCCAGCACCATTTTCACCAATAAGAACATTAACCTTTCCTTTTTCCACATCATAGGAAACATGATCAAGAGCCTTGGTACCAGGATAAATTTTATCAACTGCTTCTGCATGTAATACTATATTCTTATCCATTTCATTACCTCCACTCTTTTATTTTTGATTCATTGCAACTGGTGTGATCAGAATCGTATGATTGTCTTTTACTGTAAAACATCCTACGAACTCTACTGTTTTGCCATTCAATCCTGCTGCTGTCTCAGGATTAATCACCGTTTTCATAATGATATCGTTAATGCTTTGACTTACTTCTGCATATTCTTTCTGATTGGTGTAATCGCCAAACTTAATAAAGGACAATGCATCACGTACCGAAGATCCCTTCATAACGGAACCTACCTGGATCTTTATTTCTTCACTGCCATTGTAACCATCAAGTGCAATGGTAATAAATCCCGCCTTTTTCTCTGTTTCGACTGCTGTCACCTTACCACTGCCTTTTACTGTATAAGTAAGTTCTCCGCTGTCTCCCATAGAATATTTTCCATATTTATCTGCTAAAGAATTAAGGTCTCCATTTGCTTCTGTCAGGAATTCCCCTAAATCTACTGCTTTCTCTGTTAATTCCGGAATTGCCTTTGATTCCCAAAAGCTTCCTACATCATCACCTGCATTAAATGCAACTTCTCCGGTCAAATTGCCTTCTTCTCCCATTTTGACGACTTTAATGCATCCTGTCATGGTTGTGAGTGCCAATACCAGAACCAGCCCTGCTATAATACGTTTTTTCATAGCTTTCTCCTTTTTTACCATAGATTCTCTTCTCTAATAAAATTATTTAATTGCGGCCCCTTTTTTATCCATTCATCTTACGATATTGAGATCAAACTGTATTTTGACCCCTGATACCTACGGATTGTTACGCACTTTGTGCTCTCACAATCCTAAAAACATTCGAAATCCGCCCTATTTGGACTACTTCCTCATGTTTTTACGGGTCCCAAGTCATGTTGTTTCATGCAAGCATGAAACACATGACCTTTTGACCCTAGTATCATATTATTTATTCTTGATAGTCAAATGCATTTAATTTTTCTGCATTATCTGCTGTAATTGCTACACAATCTACAAGTTGTTTCTCATCAAGTCCTGTTGTACCTTTCTTCAGGTAATCATCCGCTTGTACAACTGCCATACGTGCGATTTCTGCACATTGTTGAAGAGCAGTTGCAAGGATCTTGCCTTCTTTGATCTTGTCTCTGACATCATCTGAACCGTCAACACCTATAATCTGCACATCTTTCAGACCTGCTGCTTCGATTGCTGCCTGAGCACCCATAGCCATTGTATCATTTCCGCAGATTACACCTTTAATATCTGGATTAGATTGAAGAATAGTACCCATTTTATCAAAAGCCTCAGTCTGTTCCCAGTTAGCTGATTGCTGTGCGACCATTTCTAAATCAGGATATTGATCAATTACTTCATGGAATGCCGATGAACGTACACCTGCGTTTGTATCAGATTCTTTTCCTAATAATTCAACATATTTTCCTTCTTCGCCCATAGCTTCGACCCATACTTCTGCAACAGCTTTTGCACCCTGATAGTTATTTGCTACGATTTGAGAGATCGCAACACCCTCCTGGTTAATTTCACGGTCGATTAAAAATGTTGGGATTCCAGCATCTCTTGCTTTTTTGACTGCTTCAATCGTAGCGTCTGCACCTGCATTGTCACAGATAATAGCTGCTGCCTTATCAGCGATAGCTGCTTCAAAGTGTTCCATTTGCTTTGTAGCATCATCATCATGTGATAATACTTTTACTTCATAGCCTAATTCTTTCGCTTGTGCTTCTGCTGCTTTTGCTTCTGTTCCAAAGAACGGATTAGAGTGTGATGGTGTAATGATATAGAGAATATTACTTCCGCCTCCCGGCAAAGCTTCTGCTGCTTCTTCTGTTTCAGTCTCTGTCTCAGCAACAGCCTCTGTTGTAGCTGCTTGTGTTTCCGCTTCTGTTGCCGGTGCCTCTTTGGCCGGTTCTGTCTTTGCTCCACATCCCATTAACAGCGTTGATACCATTGCTACTCCCAACAACACACTTAATACTTTTTCTTTCATTTTGTTTCCTCCTTGACCTTTCAGTTAAATAGTTTTATTAGATACACGAAAGTTTCCTCTCGACGAATCTCGATCACGCAGCAAATGCCCCGTTTATTACTTTTTGAGTACGAGTTTTATGGCTTCTTTCCATCCGGCATACTTTTCTTCTTTTAGCGCTTTTTCCATATTTGGTTCAAACTTCGTACGTTCCATACTATGAAATATCTTATCCTTATCATAGATGCCCAATGCAATTCCTGCAGCATACGAAGCGCCTATTCCGGATAATTCCTCTGCTTTAGGAACCTGTAACGGAATTCCAAGCATATCGCATTGAAACTGCATAAGATAACGGTTATTTGTAGGTCCCCCGTCTACTCTGAGTTCTTCTATTTCGATCTCAGATGTATCACTCATGACTTTTACAATATCTGTAATCTGGTATGCGATACAGTCAAGTGCGGCCCTGACAAGTTCCGCCTGTCCTGTTGTTCGTGTGATTCCGCATATTATGCCGGTTGCCTTACTATCCCAATATGGTGCTCCCAATCCTGTAAATGCAGGCACCAAATATGTTTTGTCTATTGGAGTTGCCTGCCTTGCCAGATTTTCAGTCTCCTTTGCAGAAGCAATCATTTTTAGATCTTTTTCTATCCATGAGATGACCGCACCCGTATAATTAATATTTCCTTCCAAGACATAATTGACTTTTCCGTCCATTCCCCAGGCCAAAGAAGTTACTACTCCTTCATCGCTAAATACAGGTGTATCTCCAATGTTCATCATGATAGATGATCCGGTTCCGTAGGTTGCCTTTATCATCCCTTTTTTTTGGCACCCCTGACCGAACAATGCACCATGTGAATCGCCTAATACTGCATGAATCGGAATTGGTTCTTCTAAAAATCCTTCCAGATCCGTACTGCCATATTCCGCATTTGAATCTGTTACTTTTGCCAGGCATTTCATATTGATTCCAAACAAATCACATATTTGCTTATCCCATTGCAGACTTGTTATATTAAACAATTGTGTCCTGGACGCATTGGAATAATCTGTCCGGAATTCTTTTCCACCTGTCAGTTTATAGACGAGCCAGCTGTCAATGGTCCCACAGCATATCTCTCCCTTATCAGATTTCTCTTTTATCCCATTCACATTCTGTAATACCCATGCTATTTTGGCTGCGGAAAAATAAGGTGACAATTGCAGACCTGTGCTCTCTTTTATCATCTGCGCAAAACCGGCCTGAGCAATTTGATTACAGATCGATTCACCCCTTGCACATTGCCAGACAATTGCATTATAGACAGGTTTCCCTGTTATTTTGTCCCATACAAGAGCGGTTTCTCTTTGATTACTGATTCCGATCCCTATTATTTTATTCTTGTCGATTTTGCTTTCCTTTATCAAATTCTTCACGACTTGGATGCAATTATCATATATTTCTGATGCCTTGTGCTCGACCCACCCTTTTTCGTTAACAATCTGTTCATGCGGTAGATCTGTCCTGCATATCAGCTGTCCTTCTTCATCAAACAATAACGCCTTTGTTCCCTGTGTACTTTGATCGATTCCCAATATATATTTTTCTGCCATATCTGTTACCTACATCAAATCTTTAGCTGTCTTTGCTATACCCTCAGCGTTCAATCCGTAATAATCGAATACCTCTTTTGAATTACCGGTAATAACAGGGGCATCAGGTAATGCCATATTAATTACTTTCCTTGGGCACTCGCTTCCTACGACCTGACTCACCATAGAACCAAGTCCGCCAAACGGCGCATGCTCCTCGACTGTAATTACCGCCTTAGCTTTTGATGCTGCTTTTACGATGACATCTTTATCTAATGGTTTTACACAATACATATCAATTACCGTCGCACTGATTCCTTCTTTTTTTAAAATCTCGGCTGCCTCTACAGATGGTCTTACCATCTCACCACATGCGATAATCGCAACATCTGTTCCCTCTTTGATAACAGTTGCTTTATCCATGGTGAATGGACAATCCGTTTCAGAATAAATATCTTCTACCGGATTTCGTCCAACACGGATATAAGCCGGTTTTTCATCTTTTAATAATTCTTCAATCAGGCATCTTGTCTGATGTCTGTCACTTGGGAGATATACACGCATATTAGGAATTGCTGACATGGCCGCTATATCCTGTGCAGAATGATGACTCATACCAAGTGCTCCATAACTAATACCACCACTGATTCCTATTAGTTTCACATTTGTATTGGAATAAGCTGCATCGACCTTAGCCTGTTCATAACTTCTTGTTGATAAAAAGCAAGCTGGAGATGCTGCATATGGTTTTTTACCGCATTTTGCTAATCCCGCTGATATACTGACCAGATTTTGTTCTGCAATCCCAACTTCTACAAATTGTTCCGGAAACTCTTTCGCATACGGTGCCAAAGAAGCAGAACCTCTTGAATCACTACACAATACGACAATATCTTTATCTGTTTTTGCTTTCTCCATCAGCACCTCACAGATTGCCTGTCTATTTGGAATTTTATTCATGAATTACAGCCTCCTTCCGCTCATCTAAGTCTTTCATAATCTGTGCATATTCTTCTTCATTCGGTACATGATGGTGCCAGGACGCTTTATTTTCCATAACGGAAGATCCAAAACCTTTTATTGTATTTGCAATAATAACGGTAGGTTTTTCTTTTACAGTCTTTGCTTTATTAAAAGCATCATTTAATTGTCCTATATCATTGCCATCTTCCACAGTAATCACATTCCAGCCAAATCCAGACCATCTTTCCATCTGACTGTCATGCGCCATGACTTCTTCCGTACCTCCAGAGATCTGTAATCTGTTCCTGTCAACGACAGCACAAAGATTATCCAGTTTATATTGATGTGCCGCCATAACACCTTCCCATACCGAACCTTCTGCCAATTCTCCGTCACCCATAACGGTATAAACTCTGTAGTCCTGCTTGTTCATTTTTCCTGCTATTGCCATTCCCACACTGACTGGAAGTCCATGACCCAGAGAACCGGAATTCATTTCAATACCTGGAAGTTTATTGTTTGGATGCCCAATAAATTTGGATCCAAATTTTGAAAATTCTTTGATTACCTCCTCAATTGTAAAAAATCCTTTTTCTGCCAATACTGCATAGAGCGCCTCAACACAATGACCCTTACTCATGACAAAACGGTCTCGATTCGGATCATCCATATTTTCAGGACTGATATTCATTTGCTTGAAATATAGTGTGACCAGAATATCGATAACACTCATATCACCGCCAATATGCCCACCCTTGCCTTCAACGATCATGTCAATTACATTTTTTCGTAATTCATATGATAATACTTTTAATTTTTCCATAATTTTTCTCCTTACTAGATTCATTCTCCTCGAATATAAGCTTTTACCTCTTCTTCAATAGGGTCATATAAGTCTGGCTTCACTCCAATATATTTACAAGCTTCATATAATACAGGAACCACATCTTTATGAATTCCTACACAATGATGGATATATGGTCCGCATACGATTTTATCTTCCAATCGTTTCAGATTTTCTACTTCAACCCACACATAGGTTCCTTTTGTATAAGGTCCTTCAACGCCTGTCGCATTCCCTAATAATAATGAGTATTCTCCATTATCGCCGTCAAATCTGCATAAAGTCATCTTTCCATGTTTTGCTTCAGCTTCAACAGCCCCCGGATGTTCAAATGCCAGTGGATAACCGATTGTTGGTTTCTCTTTTGCTACTGAGATCGGCCATGGTCCGCAATGCTGGAGCAGTTCGCCGTTCTCATTATCAGGATGTCTTACTGTCCAGTCTGCAAAGAATCCTCTCGCTTCATCCATTCCGGCAGCTTCGACCATAACTGCTGTAATTGCTCCGTGGATGTCTGTTTCACATACAACTGGAATTCCTTCTTCATTCAATAAGGAATTCGCAGCACATGGCATAATGCCAAGTTCACTTTGCAGTGCATTCCAGCATTGAATTGCAATTGCATTACATCCATATTTATCAGCTAAGCCCTTCATAGCTACTTTTAGAGCAGCGACATTTTCTAATTCTTCCTCTTTGATCTTTATATTCATGCTGTCTTTACAGTATTGAATTACTTTTGCTACTTCTGTTCCTTCCTTTTTTGCATTTTTTACTTCCATTGTTAATTCCGGCATTGGAATTGGTGATAATTGAATATTGAATCTTTCCAGTAATTCACCTTCATTACACATCGTTGACCAGAAATCAAAAGGTCTTGGTGCTATCTGAAGGATCCTGGTATGATGAAATACAGTTACAACATTACATACTGCTAGAAAGTTTCTGATTCCTCTTTCGAATTCATCATCAGTAAGCCTGCAATTTGTCAGATAGGTAAAGGGAACCTGGAAGCGTCTCAACACTTTTCCTGTTGCAAATAATCCGCATTGACTATCTCTTAATCTGATTCCTTTTTCATCCGGCCTCTCATCTCTTGGGCCCCAAAGCAATACCGGCACTCCCAGCTTTTTAGCTAATCTTGCGCACACATATTCCGTACCAAAATTGCAATGCGGAAGAAATAGTCCCGTTACTCCTTCTATTCTGAATTTCTCTGCAATTTTTTCCATATCCTTGTCATCATAAAGAAGCCCTTCTTCATTGATGTCTTTGATATCCACATATTCAACACCCAGTTCATTCAATCGTTCTCTTGTCAGATCTGCATACTTGATTGCATCCGGTGCACTAAAAATACTTCTTCTGGTTGGTGCAAATCCTAATTTCATCTTCTTCACATTGTTTTCCTCCATGTTCTATAAATTCAAATTTTTAACACTGTCTCTTTCCATAAACTCTGTACATATCTGAGTCTTTGTAATAACTTCACTTTTATTTCTGATTAACTCAATCATTCTTCTAACTGCTATCTGTCCCATTTCTTGTTTTGGTACTCGTAAACTGGTCAGCCTCGGAGATGCTATCTCGCAAAAAGGTAGATCATCAAATCCAATAATTGACACATCTTGCGGAATGCGATATCCATATTCCTGTAATGCTTTCATCGCGCCAAGTGCGATCATATCATTATCTGCAAAAAAAGCAGTTGGAAGGATTGGCTTTTCCTGTAGAACTTTAACCATACTTTTATATGCTCCATCCATGGTCGTATCTAATGTAAAGACAAATTTATTTTCAACCTCAAGTCCCTTCTTGTTCAGTGCTATCGTGTATCCGACGGCACGGGATCGAAAGGCTTTTATTCTAAATCTTCCTCTCAAATACCCTATTTGGGTGTGTCCTTTATTTAACAGATATTCTGTTGCCATTCTGGAGGAATCTGAATTGTTAATGGAAACACCGTCAAAGCTCATGTCTGAACTCCAATAATCAATGGTAAGAAATGGACATTTTGCATTTTTAAAGATTCCGACATCTGTTTCCATTAATTCTGCTCCCATAAGTGCGACTGCTGATGTTGTATCATTGATAAGCCATTTGACCTGTTCTTCAAAATCAGGTGTTCTTCTGTCTAAATAGCAAAGAACCATTTCGTATCCTGACTTTCTGCATTCTTTTTCAAAACCATCAATCATAAGTGAAAAAAAAGGAGTATCTTCCGTTATCAGCCCATTTGTTTTATATAGAACAAATTTTATTTTTGTTATACTCGTTTCATTGATATATCCCATTTCTTTTGCTACTCGAAATATTTCTGAAGAAGTTTCTTTGTTAACGCCTCTTTTCCGGTTCAAAGCATTTGAAACAGTTGCAGGAGAATATCCAGTTTGTTCACTGATCTGCTTAATGCTGACTTTCACTCTTTGCATCCCCCCAATTTTTTCTTTACTTTATATAAACATTATTATAAATATTTTACTTAATATTTCAATATATTTTTTATATTTTTTTACTGATTTGTTAATTATATAAAAATTTATCTCTTTGTAATAGTTAATTATGCACAATATATTATCAATATTTTACCATTATTATCTATTCGTTATAACAAAATCCATAAACGTTTACTTAAATATTTATATAAACATTTATACTTTTATTATAAATCTTTTTGCTATTAACTATGAAACAGAATTTTCTGCAACACAAAAAAGAGAGTCAGATATCATATCTAACTCTCTTTCTTATTTACTCTGTTTATAATTCTCTTACGCTGTCACGTTCAATAAAATTTGTACAGATTTGTATTTTCAGCTTTGCATTTGTTGGCTTTCTAATTAATTCTATGATTCTTCTTGCTGCCACTTGTCCCATTTCCTGCTTTGGTACTCTGATTGTTGTTAATCTTGGCGATGCGATCTCACTATATGGAATATCATCAAATCCAATTATGGAAATATCTTCGGGTATTTTATATCCATATTCCGTCAATGCTTTCATTGCTCCCAGGGCAATCATATCGTTGTCCGCGAAAAAAGCAGTTGGTAATGATGGATCTTTCTTTAAAAATTCAGCCATTTCTGAATATGCATTGTTCATACTGGTACCAATTGTGACCGTATAGGAAGGATTCACTTTTAATCCCTTCTTATTCATTGCCACTGCATATCCTACATGTCTCGAACGGAATGCCTTTATTCTGTATTTACCTCTTAAATATCCGATCTCCCTATGTCCTTTATTATATAAATATTCCGTCGCTAATCTAGCTGAATCCGCATTATTAATAAGAACTGCATCAAATTGCATATTCGAATCCCAATAGTCAAATAGTAAAAAAGGACATTTGGCACTTTTAAAAATTTCTAAATCTCCTTCCATTAATTCTGTTCCTAAAAGTACCACAGCAGAACTGGTATCATTAATCAACCATTTTACCTGTTCCTCATAATCATCTGTTCGGCTGTCCAGATTACACATAACCATTTCATAGCCGTTTGTACCGCATTCTTTCTCAAATCCGTCAATCAATAATGAGAAAAACGGCGTTTCTTCTATAATAGAACCATTTTTTTTAAAAATAACAAACTTTATTTTTGCTATTTTTTCATCATCTATATATCCCATTTCTTTAGCAACACGAAATACCTCTGCTGCTGTTTCCTTGTTGACACCTCTTTTATGGTTCAATGCATTTGAAATTGTTGCTGGCGAAAATCCTGTTATTTGACTGATTTGTCTAATACTTACTTTCATGCAGGCACCTCTGACTCTTAAAACTTATACCGTATTTTAGAATTCATTGTACCATATTAGAAAATTACTGACTATTATTTTTATAAAAATAATGAACAGCATAGTTAACTTTTTAATTCTCTTTTCATACGAAAAATTTCAATTACAAACAGCATCATGATGGGACCCAGTATGATTCCTGTAAATCCAAACAATTTGATACCTGCATAAATAGATACTAGAACCCCAATCGGATAAATGCCTATCCTCTCCCCAATTAGCTTTGGTTCTAAAAATTCCCTTACGAGAGCGCATATTGCATAAAGTATGATGAGTCCTGCTGCCTGCAGTAATTTTCCCTGTACCACAGTATATAATGCTAACGGAACTAATATAATTCCCGTTCCAATAAATGGAAGCACATCCAGGAAGCTAGTAATAATTCCAAGTAAAATGGGATGTGCTTGTCCAAGAATCCAGTATCCAAGACTGCATATGATTGTTATGGTAAGCATAATGATAGCTTGCGCTTTTAAAAAAATACTAAGAAGGTGACCTATTTTTTGTATCAGTGTAAAAACTAAAAAGAAGTATTTTTGCTGCAATAGTCCCTCTTTAATTTTTTCATAGTCTTTTACAAGTAAAATTGTTGCAATAAAAGTCACAATAATAGAGGCTAAAACAGATACCACACTTTTCATATAGGTAACAGATTTTCCCATTAACTTAGGGGCAATTTCTCTCTGAATATTATTCGTAGCAATGGTGACTTTATCAAGAAAAAATATCTCTATTTGATCGGCCTCAAATCCCGTTTTAGATTCCAGGCATTCACAGCAATGACTTATGAATCTGCAGAATTCGCTTTGTAAACTATCAATATTAGCAGCTATCTGCGCAACGCCGCACACCACTTTGTTGCATAACAAAAGACACCCTCCTGCTAATATGATCAGAAGGAGAAACAGCACTGCACCTGTCAAAAAAGTCTTGCTGATATGCGTTTTTTTACATATTTTAGCTATATATGGATAAATTTGCATAACGATACAAAAAGCAATCACAAATGGTGCTACTAAGGGTAATAAGAATCGAAATCCAATATATACCGCAAGTATAATTCCCATATACATGATTGCTTTTTTATATTCTTCCTTTATAAATGTTCCCATTTCATTATCCACCGTTTCATTTTCTTGTGGTTAGTATGAGTCATTCCAAAAGGAAATATCAGCTATTATTTTTTTTCTTATTGGTAATACTTTCTAGTCCAGAATACTTAAAATTACAGAATGTTATAAGTAATTCGGTCTTAATTGTTTAAAAATTTCCGTATCAGGTTCTATCTGCATCTGCATTTCTTTTTTTGTTTTTGGATGCACAAAATTTAATTGATATGCACAAAGTGCTACATTTCTAAGTCTCATTTTTCTGGATATTTCTATGCTTTCTGCTGTACCATATTTATTATCTCCCAGTAAGGGAAACCCTGCGTGTGCGAGTTGAACGCGAATCTGATGATGACGACCAGTCTTTAGCTGGATGTTAATCAGAGAAACAGCCTGTTGTACACTTTCTTCACCAATTTGCGGTAACTTATCCACAGTTCTAATGCATTGATACATAAGTTCTGCACGTTTTACATTTCTATCTTTCGGATCATTAGGTACGACTTTCGATAAATTCGTTTTCCTATCTTTTAAAAGATAATTTTCAAGAACTCCGCTCGTCTGCTCCGGTTCTCCATAAATAACTGCATAATAATACTTCTTCATCTTGTTTTCAGCGATTTGTGCACTTAATGCTGCTGCGGCAAATTCATTTTTTGCAAGAAGAATAATACCTTCCACCGGTTGGTCTAACCTATGAATCAAACCGACATAAGGTTCTTTATCCGTGTTCTTTGTATCTTCCTCTCGTCTTCTCTTAATGGATATATAATTTTTAATCTCGCTTACCAGATCTTGTTGTCCTAACTTATTTGTCTGTGCTGCCAGCCCTGCCGGTTTGTGCACTGCTATCATATATTCATCTTCATATAGAATCTTTGATCTCACATATGCTCCTTACTGTACTCCAAGTCCGAACATTTCATTACAAATCTTTTTTCCTGCAGTTGTTTTAAAAATTCTTTCATAGGCTGTCCTGACTGCGTCTTGACTAACCCCATCTTCATAAAGATTTACCAAAAAATCGGCCTCAACCAATATCCGATACTCTTTTTCCTCTATATTTGTATAAGTATGATGATGACCAACAAGATAAGATACTCTTTGAATCAACTCTTTATTGAATTGTAATTTTTGAAGTAAGTTCTCCGCAAGTGCAGGTCCTTCTTCTTCCTGATGTTTTCCGTTACAATTACCGTATTTCTCTTCACTTATCCGAATTCCGATATCATGCACTATTGCAGCCACTTCCAATATTTTTTGCTCTTCCTGCGGTAATTGCTCCATCTCTCCAATCATTTTTGCAAAATGAAATACCTTAATAAAATGTTGAATTCTCTTTGGGTCATTTTGATAATATATAATCATTTCCATTAATAATTCATTGACTTTTGTCATCAGAAATCTCCTCTGTTATATCATAAATATCTTTATACAAAAGGAATCATACTTTAAACCGATATCCAACGCCCCATATGGTTTCGATATATTGTGGTTTTGCAGTATCGAACTCAATTTTTTCCCTGATCTTCTTAATGTGTACGGTAACCGTAGCAATATCGCCAATAGAATCCATATCCCAAATTTCCCGGAATAACTCTTCTTTGGTGTATACATGATTTGGATTCTCCGCAAGGAAAGTCAAAAGGTCGAATTCTTTCGTCGTAAAATTCTTTTCTTCTCCGTCAATGTATACGCGTCTTGCTGTCTTATCAATCCGAATACCGCGAATTTCAACCGTATCATTTTCTTTTGCATTGCTTCCAACAAGCCTATTATACCTTGCCATATGCGCCTTTACTCTGGCAACTAATTCACTTGGACTGAACGGTTTTGTCATATAGTCATCTGCACCCAGTCCCAGTCCTCTTATCTTATCGATATCATCTTTTTTAGCAGATACCATCAAAATAGGGATATTTTTCTCTTCTCTTATTCTCTTACATACTTCAAATCCATCAATACCCGGCAACATCAAATCCAGTATGACCAAATCGAAATCACCTGCAAGTGCACTGGCAAGTCCTGTATCACCCGCATTTTCTATCTCTACTTCAAATTCACTTAATTCCAGATAATCTTTTTCCAAGTCTGCAATTGCTTCTTCATCTTCAATAATTAATATTTTACTCATTTTCATCAGCCTCTCTGTATTTTCTAATTACAAAATGTAAACAGGTTCCTTCTCCTTCCTTACTTGTCGCCCAAATATAGCCGCCATGATCCTCTACAATCTTTTTTACAATGGATAAACCAATTCCGCTTCCGCCTTTTGAGGAATTTCTTGAAGCATCAGTTCTATAAAATCTCTCAAATACATTTGGTAAGTCTTTTGTTGCGATACCTTTTCCATTGTCTTCAATTTCGACCCGAATAGAATCAATTTCATCCAGAATACGAATATCAATAACTCCTTTTACTTTATCTATATATTTAATACTATTACCAATAATATTACTAATCACTCGCTTTAATTGTTCCGGATCTGCAATAATCACTGTATCACTTGGAATAAAATTCGAATAATTCAATTCGATATTTTTAGATTCCAGATCCAATCCCACATCATCCACACAGTCCCTGAAATATTCAGATACATTAATTTTATGAAAATGATAAGGAATACGATTGGAATCAATTCCGGAATAAATAGTCAATTCATTGATAAGACGATCCATATCGTTCGCTTTGTTATAAATGGTCTTAATGTATTTATCTATTTTTTCGGGCGTATCTGCAACACCATCCATAATTCCCTCCACATACCCTTTAATGGCAGTGATCGGCGTCTTCAGATCATGGGATATATTACTGATCAATTCTCTGTTCTTCTTATCATTTTGTATCTTCTCATCTGCTGATTCTTTCAGCCGAAGTCTCATCTCTTCATAGTTTTTATAGTTTTCAGCCAGCTCACCGTTACAGCTGGGAGTCAATGAGTAGTCCAGATCTCCATCAGCGATGTGCTGCATTGCTATATTCAGATCCCCAACCGGAATAAATACACCTTTATTGATCCATCGTGTTAACATAATGCTGGTAAATAATAAAATCAACACGGTAGCTATAAACATATCAAACAATAATGACCTGGAAATAATACTATTTATCCTGGTTATCAGGAAAATACTTCCTTTACTGCCATCCTGAAATTCAAAATCAATCTGTTTCACTAGTTTTTGCATATCATTATAGTAATAACCGGTTCCTGCTTCCATAGTCTCATCACCATATTTGGGAAGCCGGTCAAACAATTTCTTACTTGCCACCTGATTATTCGTATAATATAAAGCGTCATTTTTTCTTACAATGATATAGGAAGCTTTTTTCTCGAGTTTTTTACAGATACTCTCCAGGTAATCCTGCTTTTCTAATACTGATGCATCTATTCTCTCTTGCTCTTGTATTTCTGTACACAGTTCTTCTGTCATCTTTCCATATGCCTCTATATTTTCAGATAACATGGAATAATTGATGTTTTTCATTCCATAATCATCCTGCTGTGCACGAATCAGTATCGTTCCGATTCCTATAAATGCAATTGAAGATAATAGAAGCGGCAATATAACGATCGTCAAAAAAGTTATGAATAATCTTGTTCTTAATTTCATAATAAATATCACCTCACTTGACTCGCTTGCGCTCATTATATCATGAACTTAATGCATGTTCATGGTCGTCATTCGCCGTTCGTCAAATGCTTCTCACTTGACTCTCTTGCGCTCATTATATCATATATTATCGGAGAAAAAATAAAGTCGCCGGAATATAATTCTAAAAAATTTATTAAAAAACATCCTTATCTACTATAATGATTAGGATGTCAAAAGCCTATCAAAGAACTTGGCTTCGTCAGTTTGCACATATACTTGCAAAACAAAAGTTGAAGCAAAAAACATAGTTCGGTGCTCAACTGTAATTCAAATATATAAACAAGCTTTTGACACCCAATTCTATAATATAAATAAGGACGTATAAAGTAATTATTTCATTAGGTTATAAATTTTAATAACATCTTCTTTTTGAAGTGGTACGAAACTTCCTATTGTTCCACTACCGCCATCGCCATAACAAGCTGTTTCTGCCATCTTTTCGATATCTTTTTCAGATGCACCCAGTTCTTTTAATGTCAAAGGCATTCCAATTGACTTCAAAAATTTTCTTAATTCCTCAATCCCTGCCAGCGCTGTATTTTCCGGATTCCGGTTATCCATATCACAACCCCATACACGAACAGCCAAATCTGCAAATCTATTGATATCATGTCTATATACATAAGTCATCCATGCAGGAAAAACAACTGCCAGTCCCGCCCCATGTGCACAATCATATACTGCTGACAATTCATGCTCCATATCATGACTTGCCCAGTCCTGGTCACGACCTACACCACATAAATTATTATGTGCTACCATTCCTGCCCACATAATATTTGCTCGAGCTTCATAATTTTCAGGTTCAGAAATGGCTTGCGGAACTTCTTTGATCATTGTCAAAAGTACTGCTTCACAAAGACGGTCGGTAATCTCTACATCCTTTGTGTTTGTAAAATATCTCTCAAAAACATGTGCCATGATATCTGTTGCACCACAAGCTGTCTGATATTCCGGAAGTGTCTGTGTTAAAGCTGGATTTAAAATTGAAAAAACAGGTCTGATTGCCTCTCCACCGGCTCCTCGTTTAAACATTCCATCCTCTTTTGTAATAACAGAATTCGGAGAGCCTTCACTTCCTGCAGCGGCAATTGTAAGAATCGTTCCCACCGGTAATGCCTCGGTAACTTCTTTTCCCTGATAAAAATCCCAAAAATCTCCATCATATACTGCCCCCGCTGCTATTGCCTTGGAAGAGTCAATTGTACTTCCGCCGCCAACAGCTAAAATAAAATCTGCTTTTTCTTTTCGGCATAGTTCAATTCCTTCATAAACCAGACCGCTTCTTGGATTCGGTTTTACTCCGCCTAATTCTACATATGGAATACTTGCCTTTTCTAAAGAAATTTTTACTCGTTCAAGTAATCCGGAACGGACAACTGATCCTCCCCCATAATGAATCAGCACTTTGCTTCCTCCAAAACGTTTTACATAATTACCTGCTTCATTTTCTTTGTCTTTGCCAAACACAAAATAGGTCGGACTATAAAATGTAAAATTATTCATAACTGCTCCTATCTGCCGCTATTGCGGATACAAGATGAATCGGCAAGCCAATTCACTTGTCATGAACTATCAGAAACATGCTTTGCGAGTTTCTTACTGATTTATATTATACACAATTTACTTCCAACAATTTAACCAAAAATATTATTTTATTATTATGAATTTTTTTTTAAAAAACTTATTGACATTATTTATTAAATACTATATATTGATATCAGTAACAGTTACTATTATTGATAAGGAGTTAAGCATGACATTAAAATACAGTAAACAAAGAGAAGCTATTAAAAGTTTTCTTATGACACGAAAAGATCATCCAACTGCAGACGTTGTATATTCACATGTACGTGAAGAATTTCCTAACATTAGTTTGGGAACTGTATATCGTAATCTGACTCTTTTGTCAGACCTTGGTGAGATTTTAAGAATTCGTGTTGGGGACGGCATAGACCATTTTGATGCGACAGTGGATCCTCATTATCATTTTATTTGTACAGAATGTGGTTCTGTAATCGATTTAGATTTGAGTACGCTTACACAAATAAATGAAATTGCTGATGCAAGTTTTGATGGCAAGATTGCTGGTCATGTTACTTATTTTTATGGCACTTGTCCAAATTGCATGAAAGATAAGAAAACCTTAAACAAAAAGAAATTGTCTTAAGAATAGCAATTACAAGTTTTAGGATACTATAGTTAAGTAGCTGATGTTTTAATAAATAATCAGTTCAAAATATAAAAAAAGGAGATTATAAGTATGAAATATGTATGTCAGGTATGTGGTTATGTTCACGAAGGAGATCAACCTCCAGTAAGTTGTCCGGTATGCGCTGCTCCGGCCGAAAAATTTACAGCACAAGGGGGAGAGTTAACATGGGCTGCTGAACACGTTGTAGGTGTTGCAAAGGGTGTTAGTGAGGATATTATGGCAGACCTAAGAGCTAATTTTAACGGAGAATGCACAGAAGTTGGTATGTATCTTGCGATGGCAAGGGTTGCTCACAGAGAAGGTTATCCGGAAATTGGTCTATATTATGAAAAAGCTGCTTTTGAAGAAGCTGAACATGCTTCCAAATTTGCCGAATTACTTGGTGAAGTTTTAACAGATTCTACAAAGAAGAATCTTCAGATGCGTGTAGAAGCTGAGAATGGCGCTACAGCAGGTAAATTCGATCTTGCAAAACGTGCGAAAGCAGCAAATTTAGATGCTATTCATGACACAGTTCATGAAATGGCCCGTGACGAAGCAAGACATGGCAAAGCATTTGACGGATTATTGAAGAGATACTTTAGCTAAAATTTTATGATTCAACGAGGAGGGATAATTATGTCAGAAATAAATCAAGCACAGGTAAACAATTTAGTTGCTTTATTAGATGGTTATGCAATGAATGGAGGGCATCATTTAAATGTTAATGTTCTAAATCGTGATACTCTTTTAGATGCAAAAGAACATCCTGAAAACTATCCCCAACTGACCATTCGCGTTTCAGGTTATGCTGTTAATTTTATTAAATTAACACCAGATCAACAAAATGATGTTATTTCACGTACTTTTCATAGTACCATATAATAGGCGCAAGCGTAAGAAGCCGCATCACTTCAAATGGAAGTAATGTGGCTTTTTGTTTCTACTCATTTAAGACAAGTGAAACATCCTGACAATTCCCGTTTTATTATTTCTTAATAATTACTTCATATTTTGTTTATTGACTATTTGTTATATAAGTTATATAACAAATATATAGATAGGAACAATAGAATAAAAAGAAAATTTCTTACATATTCTATTAATATCTTTCTATCTACCGTAACTAAATAACAAATAATTATAAAAAGGAGTGATTTATATGTTAAGACCAACATTATTTGAAAAAACAAGACCTATGCTTTTTGATAACTCATTTGATAAGATATTTGAGAATGCATTTACAAATTTTTGGGGAAATGGCTTGAGTCGTTTGGAAGGTTTTAACACAGATGTAATCGATCAAGGTGACCATTACTTACTACAGGCCGAACTTCCTGGATTTAAAAAAGAAGACATTAATATAGACTTCGCTAATGATACCTTAACTATTTCTGCAAGCCACAACGAAGAATCTACGGATGAAAATAGTAAAAATAATTATATCCGCAAGGAAAGACGTTACAGTTCATATAGCAGAAGCTTTTATGTAGAAGGTATCACGCAAGACGAAATTAGTGCCTCCTATAAAGATGGTATCCTGGAAGTAACTTTCCCAAAAAAAGAGATCGCTTCCGCTGAAGAGCCAAAAAAAATTGAAATAAAATAAGCATATGGTAAAGTTTTGGTGCATCCTGTCGTTTTATAACTAATAAGAAGAGTGATTTTAGAAAATCTAAGGTCGCTCTTCTTAATTTATAGAATGTGCCATCGCACATTCTTTGTTTTTTACGCGAGCAATGAGCCAAATACAAACTGGATTGCAATTGGTTACAATACATTGCGATCAATACCTTTTAAGAATGATTCTGCATTCTTATATACTTCATCTACAAGGCGCATTCTTGCTTCTGTACTGGCCCATGCCATATGTGGCGTTATAATCAGTTTTGTGCTATCTTTTATCTTACCAAGCGGATTCTCCGGACTGATTGGTTCCTTTCCCAGAACATCAAGTCCCGCACCCGCAATTATATTTTCGGTAAGTGCTGTATACAAATCCTGATCATTGACGATCGGACCTCTTGCAACATTTACAAGAATAGCCGATTCTTTCATTTTTTCAAAGGCTTTTAAATCAAAAATTCCCCTTGTTCTATCTGTCAATGGACAATGTATGGAGATGATATCAGATTCCTGAAGGAAAGTATCCCAATCCACTCTTTCATAATCTGATGAATTATTATTTCCGGAGGCTGAAAAAAATATAACTTTACATCCAAATGCTGCTGCAATTGCTGCAACTGTTTTCCCTATATTACCCATCCCGATAATGCCCCAAGTCTTACCTTCTAACTCAAAAAAAGGAAGATCAAAATTGGAGAATCTTGGCTGAGATTCATAGGAACCTGATTTTACATAGTTATCATAAAAACTTAATTTTTCGAGCACATACAGTGCCAATGCAATTGTATGCTGTGCGACCGCTGCTGTAGAATAATTCCCGACATTCGTAACTTTTATCCCTCTGCTCTTAGTGTAATCAAGATCAATATTATCAACACCTGTAGCAGTAACACAAATTAACTTCACATTTTTTGCATCTTTTAGCGTCATCTCATTCATGGGAACTTTATTTACAATAATGATATCTGCATCTTTAATTTTTTCAGGGGTATCCTTTGCCAAAGATACTGGATATTGCGCACACGCCCCTAAACGTTCAAAACAGGACGTATCAATATCAATTCCAAGACTATTTCTTTCTAATACAACCACTTTCATACTTTTCCTCATTTCTACGCTATTTCATATATTAACACGTGATTTTTCTGACATTAGTGTATCATTATCTTTGATATGAGTCTACAAAATTGATATAAATCCTCTTGAATTTCTATGCGTATTTACCTATCTACAAGTCTAAATAATTTTTACATCTCACTCATCGCTTCCTTGAGCATTCTCAAAATCCTGGTATACAAAATCCGGCATCTGACCTTTACCAATAACCATATAAATACTATTTTGAGACCCATTCGCAGCTTTAAATGTTACCTGAAAAGAAATGTTTTCTTCATATGGTCTTAATATATTATTGTTATATGCAAAGTTCGATGAATAAAATTTGTTACAAAGTTCTTCTATTTTTTTGGAAGAATCTTTTGTTCCGTCATTGCTATAAGTAAATTCCCTATAGTCTTGATCTCGATACTCAGATCCTTTGTAGCCTGATACTATGATGTCTATTACTGCTTCCGGTTTTATCTTATCTATTACTACTTCTGATTTTTCCATACCTAACTCTTCTAACTTTGCCAAAGTCCCTTTAAAGGAAGGATATATATAGTATCCATATAATTCTGAATTCATTTTTGAATCCATTTCTTTAGTCGTTATGTCAGGAGAAAGTCTTAAAATAGGTAGGTTCCCTTGTATATCTGATAATGTTAGACCAGACAGTTCTTTTAAATAGATATCTAATAAAGACTTTACATCTTCATTTTTTACTGTCATAACCTTGTTATCTAATGAATTATAAAGAGCTACTTTTTTTATTTTTGTATTACTATCAGCAATTGCAGTTAACAGATAAGCTCCCGCTTTATATTCTTTACTATTATAAATGGATTCAATTTGCGGCAATACTATTTTCAATGGACATGAATAAGCGCGGTATATTTCTTTTCCATCTTTCATGTTGTATTTTATAATATATCGCACATAATTATCGTTTTGGTTATATGCCAAGTCCGTTATATCATTATTTTCTGGCTCGTGGATTCCTGCTTCTGCCAGTGCTTGAACGGTTACAATGTCCCGCAATTCCATATGTCTTAGTTGATATCCTTCATAAGACATGGAATTATCTATCACTACTTCACCATTTATGACCTCCATGCCGGAACCGTTAACATCTGCATCAATATTTGAGAAAGCAACGGCCGCACTCGCTACTTTAGATTCCTGTGGAATATAAGAATCATAACCAAACACATCAAGATTAAAGCATAATGTTACTGCACTTGCTGCTACCAGGCAGAACACTAGTTGTAGCTTATGCCTGCAAATAGCTTTAAAGTCAAAATTATAAATGACCTCTGTTACACAATGCATTAATATTCCACTAAAAATAAGTCCAAACCAGAACCAGATCTTGGAATCTTGATTTCCAAGTGACTGAAACAACATTCCTCCAAGCATAGCCATCGGAATTACCATAAAAATACGGATTACCATTTCTGTTTTCTTGAAAGCCATGGCTTTTTCAGCTGCTTCTGATGGACGTCTCTTATATAGCCAGACCGATAACACAAACAACAGGACACTTATAAAAAAAGCACCCATTAAAAGGAGATACATCTCTTTCTCATTTTTAATTTGTTTATTATCAAATAAGTCACAATAGCGAATATAAGATGTAACTGCGGATATTCCCGCTATTTTTGCACATGGAAATGTAGAATAAGAAGCAGTATAGTAACTTCTGAAATTCTGCGAATAGTAACCATTTAATGTTTGCGCCAATACAGGGATATATAATATCAGAACCCCGCTGCCTGCTATTGCCACCAATAGATTTCCGGTCAGCATGACGGCCAAAATTACCGTGTGATAGTAAAACAAGAAATAAATGCTTTGTACACAGAGTGTATTTAGCATCTGCCGCATAATTTCTCCCGTCATAAATCCCTGCGCTGTTACAATAATCATACAAATAATCTGGCTTATCATATACAATGTCAGATAAATAAGCAATCCGTCAATATAAAAAACCATGAATAGTTTTTCCCGCTTAATAGGAAGCGCATGATAAAAGTCAGTTTTTTTCTTACTGAATAAATACATATATCCACTGGTTCCCAGAAAAAAAGCAAATAGAACAACTACTACCATCTCTTCAGCATTTGTTGCTGAAAAGAAATTCAAAAGATATATTATCATATCCTTATAGGTAGGTATTTGGTACGCTCTCAAATTATCCAAAGACATAAGAAGAAAAACCGGTCTGATTAATAACAGTGCCAGAAATCCAACGGCAATCAGCCATAATCTTTTCTTTAAATCTTCTTTCTGTAAATTAATAAATAAGTTTGTTGATGTCATATCCAACCACCTCCGCCTCACTAATAAATATTTCCTCTAATGACAATGGCAAAATTTCTGCAAATATCATGTCTTTTGATTCCATTATTTTTTCCAAATTCATCCTATCGCCTCGTACAGTAAATGTATACAAGGTACCCCTGATCTCGGTTTGTGTAATAGATATCTGATTTATAAATTCTTCCCGATCAAAATCATTTTTAAATACGCACTGAATCTTATGTATGTTCAATTTCAGCTCACAGATATCTTCAGATAATAACACGCCTCCTTTATGCAGTACTCCTACATAATCGCAGATATCTTCCAGCTCTCGCAAATTATGTGAAGCAATCACCGGCGTCAATTTGCGATTCTCTATTTCCACGACAAACAGACTTTTTACTGCCTGACGCATAACAGGATCTAACCCATCAAAAGTCTCATCACATAATATATATTTTGTATTTGCACAGATACCAAGAATTACGGATACCTGCTTTTTCATACCTTTTGAAAAAGTATTGATCTTCCGATTTCCCTCCAGTCCGAATTGTCCCATCAGCTGTGTATATCGTATTTCATCAAAAAGAGGATATATTTTTACATAAAAATTTTTCATATCATCCGCTGTCGCATTGGCAAAAAAATACTGCTCATCAGAAATAAAGAAAACATTTCTCTTTATTTCTTCATTTTCATATACGTCTTCATCATCAATCTTTACAATTCCGCTTTCCGGCTTTAAAATTCCTGCCAGTATCCTAAGAAAAGTACTTTTACCAGCTCCATTTGTTCCAATCAGACCAAATACCACACCTTCCTGAATAGAAAATGTAATATCATTCAAAGCCTTATTCCCTTCATAATCCTTTGAAATCCCCGTTACTTCAATCATTTTGACTCCTCCTCAAAATATGTATCTACCACTTTGTTGATTCTGGCTTTTTCAATTCCCAGCTCTTTCGCCTGTCTGACAGATTTTACAACTTGTTCCATTGCATTTTCTCTTTCATTATCCATATAGTACTCCTTTGAAGCAACAAAATTACCCCTTCCTTTTACAGTATAGATAAACCCATTATTTTCCAACTCGGCGTATGCTCTCTGTATTGTATTCGGATTAATTGATAATTCAATAGCAAGATTCCTGACCGATGGCAGTTTCATATCTTTTTCAAATGCGCCTTTTACAATCAATGTCTGAATCTTTTCTACTACTTGTTCATAAATTGGTCTTTTATCCTGATAATCAATATGAATCATGATATTCTCCTTTCCAAGTTTATAGACGTAGCATAAAAATTTATGGATAATTAGATTTGATATGATTTTATAATTAAATTATCCAACAGATATGCTATGGTATACTAAGTATATTATGTGTATTAATTGAATTAGTACACATAATATACTATTTTTTTTTTAATGTCAAGAAAAAAATGCTGCGGAAGTAATTCCGCAGCATTTTTCTATAAATTTTATCATTATTTCACATTGCTTAATTATTAATAAATCCCAAATATGATTACAGTCTCTTTATTAATAACTCTCTTTGTTCTTCATATCCTGGCTTTCCAAGTAATGCAAACATATTCTTCTTATAACTTTCTACACCTGGCTGATTGAATGGATTAACACCTAATAAATATCCACTTACTCCACATGCAAACTCGAAGAAATAGAATAGCTCTCCTAAGTAGAATTCGTTTACCTGCGGAACATTAACTATCATGTTCGGTACTTGTCCATCTGTATGAGCTAAAATCGTACCATTCATAGCACTCTTATTTACAAAATCAACTGTCTTACCTGCTAAATAATTAAGTCCATCAAGATCAACAGGTTCTTCGCCTATTATAATTTCTTCTTTTGATGTCTCAATGTTAATAACGGTCTCAAACATAGTTCTGGAACCATCCTGAATGAATTGTCCCATAGAGTGCAAATCAGTTGTAAGATCAACGCTTGCAGGGAAAATACCCTTTTGATCTTTTCCTTCACTCTCGCCATATAACTGTTTCCACCATTCAGAAACATAGTGAACACTTGGCTCATAATTAGCTAAGATTTCAATTACTTTTCCCTTTCTTAACAGGATATTTCTAAGAGCGGCATATTTTAAAGAATCATTATCTTCAAATGGTGTTTCAAGAGCGCGTTTTCTTCCTGAGGCTGCACCCTCCATTAATTTATCAATATCTGCACCACTTACAGCAATTGGAAGAAGACCAACTGCTGTAAGAACTGAAAAACGTCCGCCAATATCGTCAGGTACTACAAATGTCTCATATCCCTCTTCTGTAGCAAGACCTTTTAAAGATCCTTTTGCTTTGTCGGTAGTCGCATAAATTCTCTTGGCAGCCTCTGCTTTACCGTATTTCTTCTCTGCTAATTCTTTTAGGACACGGAATGCAATGGCCGGTTCTGTAGTTGTACCTGACTTAGAGATCATATTAATTGAAAAATCCCTGTCTCCTATAACATCTAATAAGTTCTTAAGATATGTAGAACTTATTGAATTCCCTACAAAATAAATTTCCGGTGTTTTTCTGATTTCTTTGGACACAGCATTGTAGAAACTGTGTCTTAAGAATTCAATAGCTGCCCTAGCTCCAAGATAGGAACCTCCGATTCCGATAACAAGTAATACTTCTGAATCATTTTTAATTTTTTCAGCTGCCTTTTTAATTCTGCCGAACTCTTCTTTATCATAATCAACCGGCAAATCAATCCATCCTAAAAAATCATTGCCTGCTCCTGACCTAGATACCAATAATTCTCTTGCATCAAGAGTTAATTTTTTCATTAATTCTACTTCGTTTTCACTAATAAATGGTGCTGTCTTTGAATAATCAAATGTAACTTTCTGACTCATTTGCTTCACTCCTTTTAATACCGTGCTTTATAATATGTTTTATCACAGAACCAATACCAGCATTTCCTGACTCTCATTCCTGAGGATATAAGTTCCTAATAAATTAGTGTAGCAAAGTTACCCTCATTTATCAAGTTAAAAATTCCTTCAACAGTTCTTCCAGCTCCTCCTCTTCAGATCTTGTAAAAAAAGCAGGCTTGTCCTTTTTTAATTTTTGTTGTTTTTGCTGCAATTCCTGTTGAAATTCTTTCTCGGCCTCTTTCTGCTGTGCCATTTCGACTTTTGTTGCACGTAACCTATTGACCATATGATTTTCCAGATAATCAATCAGATTAGTTTTCAAAACTATTTTTTTATTTGGGATGTCTATCAAGGACGTAATTGAAAAATATACATACAAACCCAAAATACTAATAATATAGTAAGGAAGAAGTTCTCCCAGCGTCTCTCCTTCTATGATACCTTTGCACGCTCCCATACCTCCGAGCAGTACCGAAAGCAGCATTAGCTGGCCCGACAGATGACTCATATTAGACATTTTTAATCCGCAGATACTTATTTTATTTATAAATTTATCAACAAATATTGGTATATTAGTAACTCCCATGTTCAGTTGGTAACAATTCGCAAATTTTAATTTGCACTGCTTCAGGAGTTTATTCTCTGTTGTTTGCATATTTTCTGTCTCATTTATAATTCTTTGGTATAACACACCAATTATAATTTGAAGCAATATGCTTAATAATAACATTATAATAGTAGCTGTAATAAACATTTTACTCTCCTTTCTACGTAACAAGATGACGCGGCTTGCTGCCTTTCTTGTCATGAATTATATGATACGAAGTTATCTAACTAATTAAATCCAAAAACGCAAGAAATATCTCATGTTTTCAAATTAAAACCAGACTTTCTGCTACTAACTTCGTTCACCAACCAGAATGTTGCAGGCAACTTCTGATAAGTTACATTATAAAAGATTCCGATCTGTATCTCAAGGTGGGTGCTATTGAAATCGTTTTACATATTTCGCCAATCTTTTCAAACATATAATGCAGCTTACATTTATTGTCTTACTTAAATCTATTCTGTAAAAGACTGGAAAACTTATGCTATTTCTGCTATAATCCCTTTGTTGCAATGAAAGGAGATCATTTAATATGAGATACCAACCCAAAGGTGTTTGTTCAAGTTCAATTGATATTGAAACAGACAATAATGTCATAAAATCTGTAAGCTTTACCGGTGGATGTAACGGTAACCTGCAAGGACTATCACGTCTCGTGCAAAATATGTCTATTGATGAGGCTATTCACAAGTTAAAGGGGATAAAGTGTGGGTTTAAGACAACTTCGTGCCCTGATCAATTGGCTCTTGCACTTGAAACTATACTTGAGAATAACCAGTAATTTAATTTTTATTCATATACTTATTAAAAATGTAGATTAATTATAGGAGGAGACCGATGAAAAGAATTGTTCTTACCGGCGGTGGAACAGCTGGACATGTTACGCCTAATATTGCCTTGTTGCCAACACTGCAGGAAATGAATTATGACGTACATTACATTGGTTCTTATGATGGGATGGAAAAACGCATTATGGAAGATTTTGATGTTCCCTATTACGGTATTTCCACTGGTAAATTTAGGCGTTATTTTGATGTTAAGAATTTTACAGATCCATTTCGCATCCTAAAAGGTCTTGCAGAAGCCAAACGTATCCTTAAAAAACTGGCACCAGATGTAGTATTTTCAAAAGGGGGCTTTGTCAGTGTTCCTGTAGTACGTGCTGCTGCCAGTCTTGGAATTCCATGTATTATTCATGAATCCGATATGACACCAGGACTCGCAAACAAGTTATGTATTCCTGTTGCTTCCAAAGTATGTTGTAACTTTCCGGAAACACTAAATGATCTTCCAGATGATAAAGCAGTACTTACAGGTTCTCCGATTCGGGAAGAACTTGCGAAAGGTAATAAAATTGCAGGTTTGAATCTTTGCGGATTCACAGCAAATAAACCTGTCATCATGGTAGTTGGCGGTAGCCTGGGTGCTTCCTCAGTAAACAAAGTAATACGCCAGGCACTTTCAAAGCTATTACCAGATTTCCAGATAGTACATCTATGCGGTCGTGATAAAATTGATAATAAACTCTTAAATATTGATGGTTATAAACAATTTGAATTTCTAAAAAGTGACTTAAAAGACATATTTGCAATGGCGGATGTTGTTATTTCCAGAGCTGGTGCGAATGCAATCTGCGAATTACTTGCCCTGAAGAAACCCAATCTTCTGATTCCCCTGCCTGCAGCCAGCAGCCGTGGAGATCAAATACTGAATGCAAAATCTTTTGAATCACAAGGCTTTAGTATGGTCATTGATGAAGGTATCTTAACTGAGGATCTATTAGCTGATAAAGTTATGGAATTATTTTCTTCAAGACGGAGCTATATTGATACAATGGGAAGAAGTGGACAGTTGAATTCCATTCAAACCATTATGAATCTGATAGAAGAGGTTACTAACTAAAACAGAACGAGTAGAAACAGGACCGGAAGAAGCATAGTATGCTAATTTCAGTCCTTTTCTAGTTCAAATGTATGTTAAACACTAAGCTTACTCAACGTCCACATTTCCAAGAATCTTATCTTTAATATTTTCCAGTTCCTCTTGTGAAATTTTTATATCCTTCCATCCAATTTGCTGATTATCATCAGTATAACGAGGAATTAAATGCATATGGAAATGAAATACTGTTTGTCCTGCAACTTCTCCATTATTTTGTACTATATTAAATCCACCGCACTCCAAACTCTCAGATATTTGAATTGCCATTTTTTTAGCAATCTTCAATACCTTGCCTGCAACCACATCTGGAATTTCGTATATATTTTTATAATGATCTTTTGGAATAATTAGAGCATGTCCTTTTGTTGCCGGACCAAGATCAAGTATTACTCTGAACTCATCATCCTCATAGATCGTTTTAGAAGGAATTTCTCCATTTGCAATTTTACAAAAAATACAATTATCATCACGCATACTTCCCAGCCTCCAACATATTATTTTTATACTTCTCCATATATGATTATAAGTACTAAAAACTTGATGTATCCATAAAAGTAAATATCTGATCTAATGTTCTAAGAATTTTAAAATCACCTTTCATTTTCATACTACCGCCCATAAAAGCCCTTTGAAATGTCATTCGTGCAAATATAATCTCATTCATCGTTGCCTGACTCATTTCTATTTCTACATCAGCATGATCGATTGATCCATACGAACAAGTAAGATTCGCATTATTTACCTGCAAAATAAAAGGTTTCTTCTTTTCCAAAATTGTAATTTTATAAGTTGCCCGGAATCCTGCCTGTGGCTTAAAATGCTCCTCAAAATCCTTTATAAAGGCATTCTCTTTGGAATCCTCTTCTTTATTGCCTATCATATCTTTAAAGTAACTTGTTAATTCTTGTATATCTTCTTTTTGCTTCTGAACATATTCATCATTTGCTGCATACTGAGACAATTGTTCTGACTCCTGTGGTGTCAGATCTGTATTCTTTGTAAACGATACCATTTGCTTTACAGCCTGGTTACTTGCCGGAAAACTTGGCAGCTTTTGATTGATGGCACGATACATATTTTCTGCCTTTTTTTCAATAATTCTTGTGTAGCTTTCGTTCATCTCAAGAGATACCGTATCTGCAATATAACCACAGATTCCACTGCAAGGAAGTCCTCCAAGAATTTCCCATGCGGTAGCTAAAGTTAATTTACCATCGCGTTCGCCATATGTGGTTGACATTACGATCGGACACATATAAATCTTACTGATTTTTTCTTTATCCCCATATAAAAAACAGGCATCCAGAAATTGTGTCATAAAACCGCCAATCCCATACCATTCGACGGTAGATGCCAAAATAATTCCATCAACATCTTTTAGTGTCCTCGGCAGTGTCGTAATATTATTTTTTATCTCATATAAATTAAATCGTTCTACTGTTACATGCAATTCTTCCAATACTTCCTGCATCTTACTAATTACATATAAAGTCGGATCATCAATCAATCCTCTGCCACCATAATAAATATTTATTTTCATTTTCACACCCATCTGCATGCTTCGATCATGCACTCATACAAGAATCGGCAAGCCGTTTCACTTGTCATGAATCAATAGTTGAATACGTTTTTTATCCAACCTTTATACGCCTTACTATTAGAGTAAACAAAAATCCTACAATAAGTCCACCAATATGTGCTGCATTATCAATATTTGTCGCCGTAAAACCACTATACAAAGAGTAAATGATCAGAAATAGAATTTTACCTAAAGTAATATCTCCTAATCTGCCTTTATGTGAAATTACAAGCCATAATAGCGCACCAATAATACCAAAAATTGCACCGCTTGCTCCAACCGAATCCACATAATTTCCTAAAAAGCTGCTATATTCCATTGACAACAGTCCACCACCTATCCCTGCTATAAAATAGAGGAACAGGTACTTTATGTGACCTATAGACTTCTCTACAATATCCCCGAAAAAATAAAAAATAACCATATTACTAAACAGATGATTCACATCTGCATGCAAAAACATAGATGTTATGATCCGATAAAATTCACCGTTATAAAATACCCTTATAACATTTAATGCCCCTATATTATACAATAAATCTCCTGTAAATGTACAGATAAGAAACATCAGTATATTTATGACCGTAATTCCAATTGTAATGTAAGAACGTTTCTTTAAATCAATCAGGCCTTTATCTATAAACTTTTTACTATTTTCATTTATTACTTCTGTATTCCCTTCTAATTCCACATATTCCTTATAATTTCGTAGAAGACAATCTTCTATTTTTGTTTTCGCACCATAAAAGTCCGATACCTGATTTTCATAAATGATCAGTTTTTTCTCTATTGGTTCTATCATCCAGCAAAAGGTATCTTCATTTGTAATTCTTTTCACCTTTTCCATATCTGTACTTATTATAATAGATAATATATGTACATTGTAATATCCCTTCGACTTGAATAACTTATAAATAGTATCTTTCACGTGTCTGAACTGATCTTTTTCCAGATACAGGTCCTCCCTGTCCTCTACAAGATGAATTACATTTACGTAATTATTTTCATTCTGGTAATAAATTGTAAATTCAGGCAGATTTGAAGGTATTACATTATATCCCTGACTTTGTAGAAAACTATCCAGTTGTTGCTTCATTTCTTATTACCTCTTTTCACAACCATGTCATGATAGTAAGGTTATCATTTCTATTAAGAGGTGTCAATGATAGACAAACGTCACTTTAGCAAAAGAAATCTCATCTTCGACTTCTACTTTTACTGTCTCATTTGCTTCCAAACGCATTCCGTTCTTAAAAGTTCCATTTGTAGAATTTAGATCTTCCAGATACATCTTACCCTCTCGCTCAAAAAATCTGGCATGCATACGACTGATAGAATCATCCTTTATTTCTAAATCTACACATTCTGCTAGTTTTCCGACCGTAAATGGCAAATGATCTATCTCATAGGTCACTTCTTTTCCTTTTATCATTCCACAAAGTATCTGCTTTTCTGAATTCTCAATTACACTTTCTAATAAAACAGTATCTCCATACAAAGCAGCTTCTTCTGCCACCGCATCAGTATAATCATCATAAAACCTATCTTTTACATTAGAATTGGAAGTTTCGGAAGATAAAAAATCATATATGTGGATCGTATCTGTCGTTTCCGCTGCTATCTCTTTCTTTCCCTCATCGTTCCAGAATTCTTCTCCCGCTTCTACTTTATTCTGTTCTTTTTTCCTCCAGTCCTCAATAGACTCCTTATCATCTTGCTTCATCTTGCATCTTTTTATATCCAGATAAATTTTAATTACACTTCCTGTAAGAATCATTACTGTTGTCCCCAACATAATAAGAAACTGATCATAAGATACACTATCCGGTAGACGCTTTGCATATTTTAAATACGATAATCCTACTAAGATAAACAAAAAAACACATACGATAGCATAGTATTTTTTAATATGATTGGATTTTACATGATTAGCTGTTTCGATTTCATTATCTAACAAAAAATTATTTCCTGCTTTTTCATTACTTATATCTTCCTTTTTCTCATTATTAATTGAACTTTCTTCCGAAAAAATAGTATCAGAAAGAACACTGATGGACTCAAAAACAGAATGGGCTTCCTCTTTTTTTACTTGTTTAAGTTCATAATTCGTATTTCTCTCTTTTTCCAGAATTTCGTTATTCTCAATTTCAGAAAAATTCAGGATTTCTTCTAAGGTAAAATTTTTATTGCGTGTATTCTTATACACCTTATACGCTAGAAATACAGCTTTATCATCTTGATGATTTATTTTATTCAGTATGTATTCTGCCAGCTTTTGAAATGCTTCTTTAGCATCTTCTTCATGACCTGGATAACATATAAAAGAAATTTCGTTTGTTTCTAAATTCATATAGATAAATTCAGGATCTATAATTAAATAGTTACTATTTATTAAATACTCTTCTACCATTAACAATGCTTTATGGAATTGAAAAAGAAGATTTTTAAGTGATTCATATCCTAATTCTTTGTTTTCATAGATTCTCAGCATTGATTGTTTTGAACTAATTTCATAATATATTGTCAATTTCGCATTTACATATCGCATGCTCATGTTTAACAGGCAGGATAAATGATTATCAATCATCATCCTTATTTCATATCCGTTTACATCAATATCTTTTTCATTTTCTATCATTAAATAATTATGATTCAATTCCCTTTTATAGCTGACTTGCAATAACTTTCTCCTTCCCCTGTGATACGTTTACCTGGTAATTATTTTTTCCAGTTTTCTGCAATTTCTGATAAAATCTATCTCTTTTATAATATTAGCTTTCTTTTGTTCTTTTATTATCCATCCAGTATAGAAACCCTGTCTTTTTAATAATAACGAAAAAGGCACTTTTATATATGCTTCTGTAAGGACTACAATACTTTTATCTTGAATATCCGATTTTGTATGAAAACTTTTTATTGCAATTAATTTATTACCGAATAAAGCTTCTTTTTCTCTTTCTATAAATCCAAATCTATCAAGTACTGGATCCGTAAAACCATCTTCATACATACTACCTCTGAATGCGATAATATAACATTTTTGTGAGATAATGCAGCGGTTGTATAAAAAAAAAGATATATATAGTATCATTACAGTTATCATTATTATAATAGGTATAATAATTGAAGCTTCTATTGTAAAACTTCCCTTACTCCAGTCTTTTTTATCTTGATTCATTTTTTATGCTCCTTCTCTGCTTTATAAAAAATATTCATTCTCAAATATTAGATTTTATAAAATACATTGTATAAAATATGAAATTAACACTACTGGTATAAAAGGGAGTTCTGTATGACGATTGATTTTTCGAATACTCAATAAGAATATGGAAATCAATGCACTTAGAAAAAGAGCAGTTATTAAAATCCCTACCGTTCTAATAAAACCTATATATATTCCAATTATTACAAATATGTAACCATCACCGTATCCAATACTCTCACTGGTAATCTTTCCAAATAACAGAAGCAGTAATCCTGGCAAGATTCCTATAAACATTCTGCCAATTTCAACGATTCCATTCCTATACATCTTTTCTGCCAAAATCAGTATTGCTGCCGTTCCAAAAACAATTAGCAGGCGTGTAGAAATCTTCCTATATTTTATGTCCATAAAACTACTGATTCCTAATAATATAATTATTATAATATTAATAATCATTTCTTAACCTCCTGATTGACTGCACCTATAACATTCTTTTCTATTCCCTACCTCATGAATCGAAATTGCGTAAATTGTTCTTTTTAATCCACTGCATTCAGAATTCTTGTGATATCTATCACCTTGCTCGGTAATGTATACAATATTACTTGTGCTATCATTTCCACATATTTCACATGGATAATATTTTCCTCCATTTTCATTTCGTAATGTTGAAATTTTCTGTAAAGAAGTTTTCTTTATGGAAAGTATGAGATGTGTACAGCTACGGTTGGTATGATATACTGTTCCATTTTCTGCAACATATACAATAGTATCATTATCTTCAGCTTTACCTGCTCCCTTTGTATTATCATATCCTGTCCACGATCTCATGCGGCATCGATTAATAAGCGGCATTTGTCTAAATCCAATCATACCAATAACTGGCTTTACTTTATACTCTGCTACCAAATCAATCATATCGTCTTTCATTATTTGGGACTGTAATAATGATATGCCATTTTCTCCTTTCACAAGAGGAGAACTGTTTAAATAATTCTTATCTAGTTCTTTTATTAATTTTTCTTTTACATATAGATTACTATATCCAATAGATTCAATCATATCTAAAACTGTATTATCGCTATCTACTATTTTTTCATATGCATACGCATAGACTGCCATTTCTTTTCCGGCCTGATGCAAAACCATTTCAATATTACTATACAACCTAATTATATCAAGCATGGATAATAAGTTTATCATTGCAAATAAAAATAGTGGGAGAATAAGTGAAGTTTCTAATGTAATACTTGCCTTTTTAAAAGAGATAAATAGTGACATCCTTTTCGCAGAATGAATATGCTTTTTAATAAATAATAAATTGTGGTGTTTGTGGTTTAGATATGTCTGGAGAAATGTTGTCTTTTGATTTAAATTTTTGTTTACAGTTTCTAATTTTCTTTTCTGAAAAAAGGACATCACTATTTATCCCTCCTATTTTTATTAGTATTAGAATATTCTACTATTCATAGCAATAAAATCTTTTTATCCGAAATCGATATCCAAATTTGCTTATACTTTCTATATTGGCAATAATACTATCTGTACATCCATCTAACTTAAACGTCTTATTTCCTGCCGTTTTACGAAGATCCATTTCAACTACATTCATAAAACGTTCCACCTTTTCTCCTTTACTCATTGTTAATAAAAATAACCTCAGATATTCCCGATACGACAAACCTTTTTCATTTCCGTTAACATTTTTTACATGCTCTTTATAATTTTTTAAATTGGAAAATTGTAACTTCCACTCTTCAGATGTTTTCAATAAAGGGATTTTTCCGCCTTTTAATAAGATACGTACATCTCCTATACTTTCTGCGTATGCCCAGGCAAATATTAAAGATGCTTTTACAATAGGTTGAATCTCCGGCATTAATACTGCACTTGCTATTGCAGCTGCTGCCACATCAACCTCAGCTATTTTTGCACTATCAGTCCAAAGATATATAAAATTTGATACTTGCCTTACTAGAACTAATTTATCCGCAGCTATTTTCAGATTCTCTCTGTCATTATTTTTTCCATATAAAATATACTCTAATTGATATTTTAATAAGCCTATATCTTTTTGTTTTGTGTAATCACCACATTTCTCTAATAAATATTCTCCAAATAGAATTTCTTCCAAAATGCTATCTTTCAGCTCATGCCCCTGAGCAATTCCCGCTCCAGTATTTAGTTTTCTATGCGATGCATATTCATCAAGCTGTACATTTTGTGATGATATCGTTCCAATATCATCTATTACCAATCCAAGTATTCCAACACTTTTACTTGCATTTACAGCATTTGCCGGACTTTTGATATGTACTTTTTTCTTTTTTCCATTTTCCTCTCTTTCTAAATTATTTAGCTTATAATCAATTTTTCCATTTTCTGAGCCAATATCTCTGGTTTCAAGTTGATTATTTTTCATAGCTTCCGCTTGTTTCTGTATATTTTTCACTAGATCAGGACTTATTTTCTCTTTTATATAATTGACAGCTTGTCTTTTACATACCGATCCATGATTATCTGTGGCTATAGAAGTTTCTTCTATAACCACGTTTTCAAGTTGAAGTGCTAACCAGTCTTTTGTTGAAAAAGTTATTAAATCAGTTGTCGGATGAAAATTATACTCCATATAATTACTAAGATGAACTTCCATATTTTTGATAGATGGTTCTCCGGTTTCATATGCCATATCAATAAACAGCAAATCATATTGTTTTAATAATTCTCGATTATATTCTGCAAAACATGAATTTAAACCCATATCCATAACACATTCAATCTGCATACGAATAGCACTTATCCGGGCTCCTTCGACCAAAGTGAGAATTAATGAGAGCATTACAGACAAAATCAATGCCAGATATACTGTGATTTCAGCTTTTTTCATAAATAACCTTTCCTGTTTTTCTAAATCGACTTTGCATCTCTTGTAATTCTTGTAAATATGTCATTTACAAGTCCTGTAATCTGCTTTTTAAATATAATAACAAGACCTATTAATACAACTAATATAAGAATTGTCTCTACCGTACCGCTCCCTTCTTCTTCAACTAAAAATCTTTTCCATTCTTTTATCATACTAAATCCTCCTGACAATTTTTATATAGAAAAGGATAAGAATGCAGGAACGATTATTACAATCATAACAATTGCAAACATGAGCATCATTGGCAATAATAATTTTGTTCCTGCCTCCTCTCCTAATCTTTTTGCTACTGTTTTTCTCTCTTCAAATGCCAGTTTTGCTTCGTTTCTTAATAAGCTCTGTAAATTTGAAGAACCTTTTTTGAGATTTTGAGATAGAAGTGTCCCTAGTTTAAGATAGCACTGCACCCTACATCTCTTTGCAAAATTATCATAACTGGCTGCTTCTGCAATTCCACTATCCATCTCATGACTTGTAATAAGCATTTCTTCATATGCATATCGTTTCCTTTTTTTAGCATATTTACTATAATTATCTGTTATTTTTTTCCAGGCACTTCGGATTGACATACCCGCTCCCATTAGTAATGTTATCTTACTAATAATCTCAGGATAATCCTGCATCATTTCTGTATTACGTGCTTCTATTTTTCTATAGAGATCTTTGTCCTTTCCAATGCAAACTGCTATGGTCAAAACTATCAAGAATACAATAATGAGCAATATACTATGATCTCTTTGTTCTCTCCACAGAATTTCTTTTCCATTTACTTTTGTAGGTAATGATAAATATTCCTTATTTTCTGTTTTTTTATCCTGACGGTTTATATCATCCATTAACGCATCTTTCCATTTTTCTTCTTTTGTTTTTGCGGCTGGATAAACGATCACCTCATATTCACATTCTTTTTTCCAATCAAAATAGGATATATTAGCAGTAATTATAACTTTTTCTCCCCCATTATCTGCATCTCTTTCGCCCAAGTTACCATCCGGATTCAAAATAGTATAGTCACTGCATTCCCATATAATTCGAAAAGGATAATCCAAAACATAACATGGTAATTGCATATTATATGTGATGTTATTAAGAGACTCATTTGCGCCCAGAATTTCTGTTTCTAACTGAGCTTTAAGTTTTTGAAACAATTTTTCTAATGTTTCATCCGTATATTTTCTTTCATTAATAAGAATTCTAATTTCTTCTTCTCTTATTGTCTCATCTTCAATCCTTGCTACCAATGTCGTGTCCATCGTTCCTTTTCCGTAGGATTTTCTTTCAATTGAATTTCCATTTATAATGATAGATGAGTAATAAGAACTTATTGTTCTGCAAGTAATTACAATTACTCCTGCTGCGATGATTAACACACAAAGATTTACTTTCTCCAAATTATAACGAAGTTCTATATTTTTTATTTCTTTTGATGGCTCAAGACATTGTAAACCTTCCTTAATATTTCTTTGTCTTTTATTTTCTTTCAACTGCTTTTTCATATATTTTTTCCAAACATTAATTCCCTTACAAAATATAAAAAAAGATATTTGAAACAATCGTTTCTGATACTTTGTGCTTGTCCATTCTTCGGGAATTTTTTCTTTACTGGCTCTTAAAACTATAAAAATACATAATAAAATTAAAATAAAACATATAATTAACAAATAATCACTCCTATTTTAAAGTTGTATGGTTGTAATATTTTTTGCCATTTTATATGCAGCTCCATATAAAATAGCACAAATACTCATAATTACAATTCCAATTATATTGTGATATAGTGGATCGAAAAATCCAGGTGAAGTAACTTGAATATATAGAATAATAAGAATAGGAACCAAATTCATTATTTTTTGTTCCAGTTGTTTTGCACAAAGTAACGTTTGAATTTCTTTTTTTACTTCTATTTTATCACAGATTGTCAGAACACAGGACTGTATAATGTTGTTCATATCTCCACCACTCCTTTTAGCTGTTTGAAATATCTCTGCAAAATCAAGAATATTGTCTATACAGCTTCTCTTTGCCAGATCAAAAAGTAAGCTTTCCAATAAAACATTATTTTCAAGCCCCTTAGTAATATGAAAGAGCTCTTTGCTGATATTACTATCTTTTCCAAACATTACTGTGACATCTCTATACGCCTCCCGAAAAGCATTTTCGATAGAATAGCCTGCTCTTAATCCATTAGACACTGCTATGATAGCCTCTTTAAATTGTTCATTTAATTCGGTTTTTTCTTTTTCACAGAGCTCTCTTTTTTTTTCTTGTATATACAATATGATTATTGGACTCATGATAATTGTTGCTATCCATGAACGATAAAATACTTTACTAAGTAAAATCACCATTCCAAAACCTATTGAGCTATAAAAAACCATCTGAGTCGTATTTAATTGATATACTCTATAATCTTTTATTCGATTCCCGCTGCCTTCCATTTTTCTAGATGCAGCAAGCTCTCTTTTTTTGTTAACTTTCCTAATATTTTCCCTTCTCTCTCCTCTGTTTCTTCAAATTCATATAGCGTCCTTGTTAAAATATTTCCTTCTTGATACCCTTCTATTTCAATGATCTCCATTACTCTTCTTGATTTATCCCGAAGTCTTCCAAGATGTACAATAATATCAATTCCTGATGCTATCTGCCTTTGAATTGCTGATAAAGGCAGATCCATTCCCATAAGCACCATTGTTTCTAGTCTTGCTAACAAATCCCTTCCCGAATTTGCATGCCCTGTTGATAAAGAACCATCATGCCCTGTATTAAGACATTGCAGCATATCAATCGCCTCTCCTCCTCTTACTTCGCCTACAATGATGCGATCTGGCCGCATTCGCAAAGAGGATTTAATAAGATCACGAATTGTTATTTCTTTACAATCTTCTACGTTTGCATTTCTTGTTTCCAAACGGACCAGATTTGGAATTCCTTGAATTTGTAATTCAGCACTATCTTCAATCGGTATAATGCAAAACTAAATTACTTATTTTCAGGCAACTCTTGTAATGCCCATAAACACTATATTCTGACAACAAAAAAGCACCTTTTTATAGATGCTTTTTTGTTCAAAAATCCATTATTGGGGTTATTTTCGGCTTATTTGGTTTTAAAATCTATATATCCAACATTTTACTTAATTCTTCTGCCGCTTTAATATCATTCTCTTTTAATGCGTGAATATAAAAATCAAATAGAACTGATACTTTTTTGTGACCTAATCTATTTGCAATCGTTTTGGCATCTATATTTAAGGACAACAAAAATGAAGCCGTTGTATGTCTTAGCTTATGAGTAGAAATAACTGGCAATTTCTCTGATTCACTTACAACACTATTATAATTTGTAATCAGCTTTTTCAGAGTTCTTGTTGGTGCACCGTGACACATCATCTTTCCGTTTTTAGAGGTAAATATAAAATTGGCCTCTAAATCTTTGTTTCCAATCCAATAAGTTCCAAGTTTCTTTATCAATTCTTTTTGCTTTTCTTTCCACTCTTTTAGCAAAGTCATTTCTTTCTCTGTCAGAACAACATCTCTATGTGAGCTTTCAGTTTTTGGTTCTTTAATATAATTGCCATCTGCTCCATACGCCGCCGCTTGATAAACAGTTATTGTACTGGTTTCAAAGTTAATAGCTTTCCATGTTAATGCTGTTAATTCAGATGCTCTAAAGCCACCAACCAATGCTAGAACATAAAATAACTTGTTCATTATTCTGTAATACTCATTTTCAACTTGACTAGTATAAACCTTTGTTATTACTCTTTCCCAATTACTATAATAACATTCATATTGTGTTGCAACTGGTTCGTCAAGCATCTTAAGAAATCTTTTAGCTTCGTCTGGTGTAAGGAATTTTGGTTTAACTTCGACTGGTTTTCCTTTTGGAATTTCTACACCCTGACAAGGATTTTCCTCAAGCAACTTCATTCTTACCGAGAATTTAAAAATACTAGTGAGTATCTTGTGATACTTGAGAATGCTATTCTTTGTATATCCGCCTTTCTTTCCCTCTATTCTAGTAGTAGCGGCATTCGCCAATTCATTATAAAAAGTTTGAATAACCATTGGAGTTATTGCAATCATTTTATACTTTCCTAAACTAGGCAATATAAGCGAATCTAAATGCCCATTATAAGAATAAAGTGTACTTGCGGCAAAATGTTCTTTAGCATAGTTCTTACGCCACATATTCACAAAGTCGTTTAGTGTTATTTTATCTGCTTGCCAGTACTGACCCTTTTTCACAAGTCTCTCAAAATTATCTACAAATTCCTTGATTGCTTTTTCTTGCTGTCGTTTTGATTTTGTAAGGTCGGGAACAAAGGTTGTCCTTGCTTTTATTTGTTTACCATTACTATCATAGCCGTTATAAACAGTAATATTATAAGTAAGACCGTTCTTTCCTTGATATTCAGTTATACTTGCCATTTTATCTTATCCTCTCATAATATTGATATATTTATCAACTGTAGGTCGGGATAGGTTAGAAATACGAGCGAGCTCCTTTTTATTAATTCTACGCTCCTTATATAATAAATAATTTTTTATAAATGCATCTGAAATTTTTTCTTCTGTCATCTTAGGTCTACCTAAAGTTTTACCTTTATCTCGTGCATTTTCGATTCCAGAAATTACTCTCTCTTTGAGAATGTTCCGTTCAAGTTCTGCAAAAACTCCTATCATTAATACCATGCCTTGAGTCATAGCATCTATTTTTTCTTGTGTGCAATCCAGCACAAACTCTCCTAGAACTAGTTTCAGTTTCTTTTCCTTTGCAAAAGTAATTATTTCACATAGCTGCTTCGTACTTCTAGTGATTCGCGAGAGTTCCGTACAATATATACAATCTCCCTCTGAAACTGTGTTCAACAACCTGTTCAGCTCCACACGGTTCACTTTTTTACTACTTACATACTCTGTAAACATGTTTCTTTTTAGAATACCTTTTTTCTGCAATTCCCGAACCTGCCTGTTAATATCCTGGCGATCAGAGTTCAAAGAACATCTACAATATCCATATTCCATTTCAATTCCTCTCCTTTTTTCTTAAAAATGTTGGAGGAATGATAACGCCACAAAACCTTATTTGTAAAGGAAAACCTTTAATACTTTTCTTTACTTTTTTCTAACCTAAAATCCTACTATTTCCACCGATTTCACTTACACTAAAATCATTTTTTAGTGTAAATGAAATCAATTGTTTTCTCTTACATCATTTTCTTCTCTTATCTTTCTTTAAAACAATTAACTGTTCCTTTTCTTCTTGAACGGTATCTCCGCTATTTAAATATGCAATCAATTTCTCCAGGTTAATTAGGTAACGGTTTCCTACACAAATAAACACTATCTTGTTCTCTTTAACCAATGTTCTTAACATATTCTCTGGGAGATTAGTCCTTTTTGCGGTTACTCTTATTGTTAACATAGTAGGGTTGTTATTATCTTCCATGATTATCCCCCCTATTCTTCAGATTCAGTTGATTCTGAATCTGTATAAATGCTTGCAATTATATCCATAATAGAGTCTTCTATTTCAGTCAAACATGGATTTGAGATTTTTTCACCTAAATCAAAGTTACACCATATATATTCCTCTGCAACTGGCTTACCGCCTTCGCTATTTGAAGTAGACTTAGAGTATTCCCCCTCAAGAGCCTGATACCATCCTTCACCTAAAATGGCATTATAATCACATTCGTGTGTTAATTCAGAATCCTTGTCATAATACCCTGCAATAATCACTTTCGCACGCTTGACTTCTTTACAAGTTCGGAGGAATTTCTTTTGAAACTCGACATCTCCATTGTCGTATTCATAACCGCCTGCTTTTCTCAATAGCTGCAAGTATGGAACATCTAAATATAGTATATTTTCTGGCTTATCCATTTTAGGAATTAATTCTAAAATATCCTCATTTAGAATATCTACATTCTGTAATTGCTTATGAAGTTTTTCGATGTTCTTAATTCTAGAATAGAAAGTTTCTTCCTTTTCATGTCCACGTCCAAATCCCATTTTAGAGTCACCATTACGACATTGTGTAAATGTTATATAGAAGTAAAGAGCTCTTTCAATTTCTGTAAGGTTAATCTTTTCCTTTTTATATTTTTTTCTCATATCCATTGCATCAAGAAATGTTTCTTCATTATAGGTCTGTTCTTGAATTAATGAACAGAGTTCTTTATATTTATTTTTATCTTGCATGATTCTGAAAAAGTTCACAATCTCTGGGTTGAGATCATTTATTACTACCTTTGAATTTTTAAAGAAGTTATTCTTCATATTTAAGCCAACTACAGCACTTCCACAGAATCCATCAATAATTTTGTTATGTCCATCACATCCTATTTTTCTTAATACATATGCGATAGCCAATAATTGTCTTTTCTTTGAGCCAAAATAAGGGAACGTTTTTACATCCACATATTCACCTGTAATAGCATTTGCCATTGCCCTTGCATACTTTTCTATTGAAGCATTTGGTTCTAATTTTTTAAGTCTTTCTTCTCTTTTCTTAGCTGATATTTCACAGCAAACAACTTTAGGTTTTAAATCTTCAGGTACTGCATAATTGAAGACTGTTATCCAGGTACTTGTAGATACATCTAAAGGTATATCAGTAGTTCTCTTTATCTGATATCTGTTTCGTTCTATTTTCTCTCCTGAGAAATTTTTTCTACTTGAATTTTCTGTTCCATGAACCAATAAACCATTATCTGCTAAAAATTGACTCATTTTTTGATTGGGAATATCTAAGTGTTCCTTTATATAGTTATAAATTTTTTCTTTATAATCTTTAGTTACATATACTTTACTGTCTTGTATTGCAACTTTATTAAGTCTAATACCTATACCATCTTCAATTATCTGTTCCATAATTTCTTGAAATAATTGATGTAAATACTCTGTATCGACATAATTATCAACACACATTCCCATGTTGGATTTAGATACATTTCGTTTGAATATATCTAGTAATTTTACTTTTTCCTCTGTTTCTAATATATTATCAATTTGAAATGACCTTATACCAAATACTGCACTTCTCAACGCTTCTTCGTATTTCTGCTCAGTTTCAACACGTAATTCATCAGGTTTTTTTATGTTTCCAGAAAGTTTTAATGCTATTCCCAACTTGCTAGGAATACTTTGGATTATTGATATATTAATTGAATCAACTAATTCCTTTTTCTTATCAGAAAAGAATATGTACTCAAACGCACCATGTACTGTTTTCGATCTGTTCCAGCGTATTCCTACATAGTATCTTTCATCTGCAACGCCTGTCATCTTAGCTACTGTTATATAGTTATCAAACGTTTGCTTTTTAATTTCTTCTTCATCTGTTACTTCACTAACTTTAAAGCAGTTATTTTGATAACTTAATTCAGCAATATATTGCATGATTTCTTTCTCATTCTGTTTCTCTTCTTCTTTATTCTGCTCCTTATTCTTTGGATTTTCTTCGTTCTGTGTTGCTTCTACTACCTCTGCTTCTTTAATTAATTTTACGTTTTTGTTCTCTTTCATAGTTAATCTCCTTAAATAAACAAATTTTTAGTTTTTTTGTGTTATTTAAGAGCGCTCTTAATTAACTTGTTTAATTTATTATATGTCTTTCAAATAATGAAGTAACGATAACGGAATCTACTCAAAAATCATTCTTAAAATGCTCATTTTTTTATAATTTGTTTCTTACACTCTTTTCATCGTTCTTACATATGAATTAAATATTTCTTCCACATTTAGTGTCGTTTACTATTAAAAGAATAGTAATATAAAAAATTTTTTATAAGATTCAAAAAAGAGACTCTTTATCTAAAAAAGAGTCTCTCAAAAGTTGTATGATATATTAATTCCAATTATTATTATTTTTATATTTGTTTAAAAAATTAATAGAATCCAATATCTTTTTATTTCTTGTTAATAAAGCTGAACATTCATTTATACCTGTTACATCTGTATTTGTATTGTCAAATATATATTTATTATAGGTTTCCCAGTCATTAGGCTTAATATCTTTAAGATACTCCATTGCCGTTTTTATTCTATAAACTGAATCATATTTATACTTAGAGTATTTAGCAAATCTGAGTTCATCATAAAATACTTGTAGTTCGCCAAGCTGTTCTCCTCTTTTTACTAGTTTTTCTAATTTAATCTCAAAGTTTATTCTTTCTTGTGTTTTTTCTGTTTTGGTTTTATCATCTTCAATAACTTGTACTTTTTTAAAAATATAGTCGATGTAATTTTTTTTAAATTCTAACTTAGCTAGAGCTTCCTTTATTTCTCGTGCTTCTTTTTCCTTTTTAGTTTCTTTTTTATCCTGGTCTTCCTTTATTTTATATTTTATTAACTCATTAATTAAATCCTTAGCTAATAGTCTATCAAAAATTTGATTGCTAATATCTATTAATTGCTTTTTTTCTTCTTTTAATTGTTCTTCTTTTAAACGTGCTTCCTCACTCTGTATATCTGCTAAACTTTTTTTCTCTGATTTGATTTCTTTTATTTGATTAGTTTTTAATGGTATTTCTTCTGTCTGTTTTTCTTTTAATTGTGTTAATACCAAATATTTTTTATCAATATTTAAGTTCTTACATAATTTATTTACTGTCCTTTTATTAGGAACATGTTCATCATTAATAATTCTATAGTATTCATTTCTATTTATTTCTAATATTTCAAATAGTGTCTTTTTATTTGTATTCTTGTTCCTGACATTTTTCTTTGTATATTTTTCATGTATTTTATCTTTAGGAAATTTACTACAAATGTATCCAAGTGTAAGTATATTTAATCTAATTACATCTCTTTCAAAATTATTTGTGCTGATAACTTTATTCTCATTGGTACTTTCTTTGTTTTCAATCGTTTCATTACTCATTCTGTGTACACCTCGACTTTCTAAGCCATTATATCATACCTATTTCCTCTTTCTCAATCCACCTCTCTGAATTTCCCCAAATTTATATTTTGACCCCTCCTACCCTAACAACTTTACCCTTAATCCCTTGAAATCCAAATTTGACCCCTTTGGCACTCTCTGTAACACATTTCAATTTTCATCCCCTTCAATCCAGACATTTTCCTATCCTTAAACACCCTAATTATTTTCTATCAGCTGACTCTTTCTTGATCTCGATATTAAATTCTATTTCTTGTTATTTAACATCTTTTTCCAAGTATAATTAAATTTAGTATGACTTCTTCATAATTATTGCTCTCTCTGGCTTTCAGATATTGTTCAAATGGCTTGTATCCATATTTAACTCCATTCCCTCTAAGTTCTGCTACCATATCTATATCAAAATCTCCACCTGCAACTACCTTAAATTTCTATATTAGGAAATTCTTCTTTGAGTAACAAATATTGGTCTTTGCTAAACTCTTCTTTTGATATTTTTGATATGACTTTCTTCTTATTAATATAGTAGTCTCTTCATTCTGCACAGTAATCTAAGAATTTATAGAAGTCTATGAATCTAATTCCTTGGTATTCAATATTACACTCTGGCTCATCAAAATAAGCTAAATCTTCTGGATGTTTACAGAATATACAGCCATCCTTAATTTGTAAAAGTAATTCTATACAGTTCAAGCCAAACTCTAATATATCAAAGAATTCATTGTATTCAAGTTTAACAAGACTATTCTTTTTTTTCTTCATCAATATTAACATTATTGTAATAAAATTTTTTGTTCTAATGACTCTTTAGTTGGAATGTTTGTAACATCTGACATTTTTATTTCCTTAGACACTCCGATATCATCGCTTGTGATATCAACACATTTTAAACCCAAATCTGAAACACCTTTTTTTCATCCACTGATGCTAACAAATTACTGTTGATGATAGAAATATACTGTCGTACTAAAAAAACGGATGCTTACCTATGAAAAATAAATGATGACGTCTATTATTTGAAAAAATACCACTTATGAGACTGTCACACAAAAATAAAATCCGCTGAAATAATTAAATTCCAACGGACTCTACTTTTATTCTATTTGATTATGGATTCATCTGTTAATAATTATTACTCGAGATTTTTTTCAAATGTCTTTATCTACGGCATCCGTAAAGAACTTAGTAAGCATTTCATTTTCAAATAATTTTTTCTGCATGTCCTGTTCTTTTTCTTTCTCACGTACATCCATGTGATATTGCAATCTGCAACAGATATCTTCCATATGATCGTCTACATATTGATTATAAAATGATAATTCATCGCTCATCTGATAATACCCCAAAATCTCTGGCTCTGTTTCCTCTGATAGAACCTCATAAACAACAAAACTGAGTCCTGAAAATGTTCTATATCTATAAATTGTGATATAAAAAACATCATTTTGTTCGTCCCTGTCTGTGTACGTGATTATTGTATTTCCCTTTTCAGAGTCATTTATTATCTGATATACATAGTTAGATAAATTACCATTCTGTGATAATCTTTTTAAAAAATCTATTATGACACATACCTTTCGTGCTTCAGCTAATATTATGTTTCTCTCTGTTTCCAACAAATCTTCAATTTCTGTTAACTCGCTCTTTGTAATTCCAGAATTAAATAATAGGTACTTTTTTCTATATTCTAATTTATAGAACGCATAATGCGTTTTCGACTCGTTCTCAACCGAAACGATACTGTATTTGGTATGCTTTTCATCTGTATTCATTTCAGCGAATTGCACTGTGAATGTATCCTTATTTTTATATAAATAAAACATTTTTCTTCCCCTCACATCATTTTTCTAATCTAGTCAAGGGATTGTACCGCCAAACCCATAAACAATCAATATCTATTTTCTCATTCTAATTTTAAAACCCATAGTGCATAAACAAGTAATCAAAAGAGTATTACTTCAAAAACAGCATTGCATTCATATAAAATTATAAGTTTTTTGGATTTTATTTCTTTTTTAATACTTTAATTACTATTTTTAATATATCATCACTTGTCGTAACAAAAAGGCAATCGAGCATATTAACTCGATTGCCTTTATCATTTGTGTTTTAAACTACCAAACCACCCATCTTAACTAATTTAATAAGTCCTGAACATTTACATTTGGTATATACACTGGATTTGTGTACATCAAATTGCTCATATTAGATAGGTTTAAGTTCGTTCCCCTAATTGTTCCTAAGTAATCAGTGTTTCCTTTGTTATTTTCTGTGTAATCATAACATCTGAACTGCATTACATATGCATTACTGAATAGGTCACTCATACCAACATTCATTGGACATAACTTAGGGTCTAATGTTTGCATACGTCCTGGCGTGTATTTGAAATTAATATCTAGCGTACATGACTGTCTCATTAATATGAATCTAGGTGTTGCTTCATTATACCATTTACCATCTGAAACATTTTGTGCATTTGTATCATTTCCTGTGTTTCTTTCCAATGCAGATGCAAGGTTTGTTATTATCATCGTTCTGTCATTTAAGTATCTTGCTTCTTCATCTGATATTGTTTTTCCATCTTGGTCTTTTGCTACTATTACCCGTCCGGCTGTATTCAACGCGGCATTTACAGAACCTTGTGCTGACGTCATCTTTATTGTACCGTCTGTGTCTGCATAAACTCCAAAATACTCCGTTTTTACGTTTCCTTTTGTCACATCAAGGTCTGAATCCTTTGACATTTCGTCGGTTATATCTTCATCTGAATGTTCTCTTTGTGTAAAGTAATACTTCATGTCCGAACTAGATTTACTACTGCCATTTCCTAAGTTGAGGTCGGCACCCCTCTCCACTATTTGTCCACTATCCCATGCCTTTCCGTTGTAATCTGTTCCAACATACTGTGCTACATTTAAGTTATCAAGGCTTTCTATGGACTGATTGAGTATATCTTCAAATTCTTCTTTTGCTCTACTCTCTGTACTTAGGTCTCCACCTGACGTTTTAGCATTTGCAAGTGTTCCTGTCACTAATGTGTGTATTGTCTGAACCATTACTTGTTGCGGCTGATTATCATTCGTATTATCTAAGTTGAACATTGCACCACCCGGCAGTACATATTTTCCATTCCATGCCTCTGTTCCTTGTGTTGCTCTGGCATGTGAACTGAATTGGTTTGAATTAATTGTCATATTGTTTGAGCTTGTTCTTTTCCATGCCGTCTGTGCATAATCATAAATCGGAATCGTTCTTTCATATTGTGATAATACATATGCCTGACTAGTTTCTCCATTTACATTAGAATCATTAATAGCAAAACTATCTAAACTTGTTGCTTTGTTATACTGCATCTGTACGAATGGATAAATCTTAACGCTACTATCTTTTGCAAGAGTTACTCCATAAACATTATCACTAAATAATCCATCTACATTATCTCCTACATCATCTCCAGTGCTTATGTTTAAATTCTTTGGTTTATTATCTGTAGAACTTTTTGTCTTTCCGCTATATGCTCTAATGGCTATTGCGAAACTACTACTTAATGTGTCATTACTTACCATTGGCAAATCGGTTACAGGTTGTACATTTGCTGAACATCCACTCCAATGTGCTTTTGTCATGTAATCTACTGTCTTATCTTGTATCAATGCATATGCTAACGTTTTAACATAATCTAACGTTTTTCTTGTGCCTACTGGAGTCTTACCATTTCTATTTACAAGGTTCTTAATGTCTGATTTATTGTCTGTGTATCCATAAACATTTCCTGCGTAATTACAAAGTGTTAATTGGTCTTCCACATGTCTTGTTAATGTATATGTATATCGGCTATTGTTTAAATACTTTGGAAAACTTGTTGCTCCTGTTCTATTTCCACTAACTGCTGTGTAGAACATTTTAAAATCTGTTGTATTCGCTAATATTGAACTATCAATACTTCCATTTACCATTTTCATTGTGTACCCGGCATCATCTACATTTTCATTATTTGCTTTACATGTATGTCCCCAATGACCTGAGCTATGTGAACCATCTGCTCTTAATGAACCACTGTGCCAATCTGAATGGTGTACATGACCTTGTCCACTTGCCTGTGCACTTGCAAATCTTAAACTGGTTGGTGATAGGTCACTGAAAGATTGTGTTATCTTTGATTGTGTTAGCTGCTTGTCACCTGTTACATTTATCGTTCTTTCTGGCAATACTAAATCACTATTATCTCTTAATCTGACTACTAATGTTGGCTTGGTATCATCTAAAGCTACTTCACTATCTGACGTGCCTGATTCAACTGCTGTTTTTCCGGATAATATTTTATCATATGAATCTGTACTGTTTACTTTTGTATTTAATATTGCCCAATTGGTTACTGTGTATGATTCTTCGGATTCAACGTATATGTTTGACGGAGCATTTGTTGTTACAAAAGTTTTGTATGGCTCATAAACCGGTTCTGTCTGTCCATCTTCTAGCTGTTTTTGATTTTCATAACATTTTATGACGTTGTATGTACCAATGTTTGCTGGGTCTACTTCCATAGCTGCTGGTTCATCTGTCTTGGTTGTGGCAATGTCTGAATTTAGGTCTATTATGTGTAACCCATACCCATGGTCACTGATATCACTCCAACTTACATATCCGGATTTTGTTGGTGCAAAAACGTTGAACCATTTTGTCTGTAGTACCATACAGTTTTGTATTGCATTATGTGTAAATCTTCTTATCAATGGTGCTCCATTTGGTAGTTTTAATGTATTATTATTTAACTTAGCCCATATGTATGCAGTTCCCATTAGGTAGTGTCCTTTATAGTTGTTTCCGTCTGCATCATAAACACGTGACCAGAAAATTGGTTCTACGATTACTACGTATGCTGATTTATTTGTTTTCCATTCGTTCCATTGTGTGTCATCCATTATTGCTTTTTTTGTTATAATTGTTTCATATCTAGGTTTTGAGGATACTCCATTACTTACTTCATCTGTTAACCATTCACGAACTTCATTGCCGTTTGAAACCCAATCGTCTCCAACTAGTTTTACTGGTGATGGCATTTCACTAGGAGTATCTGTATAACCTTTCCAATCAATGTTACCTAATCTTGAAGTTATTACTGTCTTGTTTACACCTGTTGGATTACTTACTAAAAGTCTTGCTGAACCACCCAACTGTTGACCTGTGTTTTTGTTGACTGTATAAATTAGCACTCCGCACTTTCTTACCGATGGGCCGTCTTTTACTGTCTTTGTTCCACTACTTGTACCACCTTGCTCGCTACCATTGTAGTCCGCATAAACACTGCTTGATATCAACATTGATAAAGCTAAAATTAAAACTAATAACTTTTTTATTCTTTTCATTGTGCTTCTATTTCCTTTCTTAAGTATTTAATCTTTATGATTAGTTACTTATTCTCCAAATAATGATGAGGCATTGTCTTTGGCGTCTTGGAACATTGATTCTGCACTGTCTTTTGCATCATCTATCATTTGTGAAGCATCATCTGAGTCTTCATCATCTTCTAAATATGATGATACACTGTCTTCTACTTGGTCTTGTACATTTTCTACTGCTTCTTCTGGTGAATTACTGTTTACAATACCTTTTAAGGTGTCTTCTCCTTTGTTTAATGCATAATGATATTTGCAATAACCATCTTTGTACACTTCATCGTTACATCCTGGCTCTTTACAATTTGCTCCGCATCCTACCAATGCTAATACCACTAATAATGCTACTGTTACTAATTTGATTGATTTTTTCATTTGTTTCTTTCTCCTTTTAATTTAAAAATTTAGTTTTATATTTAATTGTATTTGTTACCTTTTAAATGAATAAAGACTTCTGATTAATTCTAGAAGTCTTTTTGGTGCATTTATTATTTATGAAGTTTTATGATTAATTACCATTAGTACCAAATATCATAATCTACCATACTTTCTCATAATCAAACATTTCCATTGTTTTGTTACAATATGTACTATTTAATCATCTTTCCGTCTCCCCAAAATGATAATTTCAACTTACCATTTTTAAGAGCTCTCATAAACTTGAGTTCTATTCCACCCTCTCCAACAGATATTATCATTGTTGTGTCTATGTATCCTGGTATTCTTGGTGTTTGCATTAATTTCCATTCCTGTATTTCAATTTCTCCAAGATCATTTTCATAGTAAAATCTTGCTATTCCAACATCATACATTGTATCAAGATGTGCTTTAATTGTTCTTATTCTTTCTACTTTAACTTCTCCATTGTTTGTTAGATTGAAACTAACTTCATATAATGGATGCTCATACATATCTGTTCCTTTTACTCTTATCTTCATTTTTTCTGTTTCCTTTTTCTATTTATTGTTTTAAAAATAACTATTAAATGGTCTTATTACCATTTTCTTTGCTTTCTTCTTTTTCCAACTTTCTTTATTATATTTTCTACTTTCATTTTTTCTTTTTATGTACTCTACATTTTTAATCAGCACATTATTACCACAACTAGGACATTCTGGATTTTGAATCATTCTTATTGAATCTTTAATGTATTTTCTTCCACATCTACAACATTTCCAGTGCACTTTTTCAAAACTGCCTAATGTCATATTTTCAAATGTATGATTAATTTTATTATTTAGTTCTGTATTCCAAACCTCTTCAAGTTCTGGAAAATTATCTTTAAGTCCTGTTCCTCTTTCTTTAATAATTGTCTCTCTTGCCCTAATAGCCTTACATTTAAAACATCTATTACCAGCTGCGTATTCATGCATCGTTATTTCGTTACTCTCTTTACATATGTTACACTTTATCCATACTTTTCTATGCGATGAAAATGATATATTCTCTGGTTTTATTATTCCATTTCTTTCACAATCCCATAAACTTTCAAGTTCTGGAAACTTGTCTAATGCTGAGTTTCCGTCTTTTACATAACTTGTGTCGATAAATGCATTGTCTCTGATATCTATGAAATTATGTTCTCTTTTTAAACCAAATATGTTCTCTAATATATTAACTACTTCCACTAATGCTTTATCTCTTGTTTCATAGTTACTGAAATATGGATTGCACCATATTATATTTTGTTCAGCGTCATATTTTGCAAGTTCCAATGTTTTATCAGTTGATTCATTTACCCTTATAAAGTTAATGTTATTATCTTTACAGTAGTCTATTTTTATCTGGTCATTATTACCTGAGTTTTCAAATTTTCCACCTGTATGATATATTGCTCCATTATATTCTATATATGTATTAACTTCTGGTATCACTATATCAAATTCAACCTTTTTGTTACATATGTCAATTCTTACGTTTGATTCTATATTTTCATAATTATCATTCATTGCATAGTATATGAATCTCTCTGGATAAGACACCCCATAGCCACCTCTAAAACAAACCGGACATAAACTATATTTACTAGTTCTGTGAATGACTGTGTCATTAAAAACATGGTCATTTTTACATTTCCAATTTATTTCTTTTGCTGACCCAAAAGTTATTTCATCAATAAATATTCCGTTTGTATTATTTACTTCTGTATCAAATTCTTCAATTAATGTGTTTCCAAATTTACCATGGTCTTCACACCAATCTAACAATGTTGTTGAATTTTCTATTCTACATTTTGGACATGATACATATGCTGATATTCTGTTGTCAACTTTTTCTTCGTATATATTTCCACAATCTTGGCATTTGAATTTTAAATACTTATGTGAATAACATGGCAGGCTTAATGATTGACATAAGTACGAATATTCTTTTATTTCTAAAGCATTAAATATTTCATTCTGTATTCTTTGTCCTACTTCTCCATTTAGTGTACACCATGTATCCAGTGTCATATCTGTTCTACCACACGTTGGACATTCATTTGGAGTTCTTCTATGTCTCATATTTATAGGCGATTCAAATATTGTTCCACAAGTGCTACATTTCCATCTTAGATTATCAGCTGTCATACTACAATTTTCAACGTCTAATCCTTCGTTTTCTCCGTCTATAAGTTCTTTCATTAACTGTTTTCCACGTTCTCCGTGTCTAGCGCACCATGTTGAAAATTTCATTTTTTCTGACATAAACTACTTGTCTCCTGTATTTTTACTATTCTTTTGTCTTTTAAAAACTACTAAAGACAGTTATTAGTAATTAAAACCTAATAACTGTCTTTTTTATTTTAATTACTGTTACTTACCAACGACCCTCTTCTTCTAGCTCGGAAATATTTTGATTGTCATATTGTTCATTATTTCCTGTAGAATTTACAGTACTTCCATCACCTAATGTGTCTCCTGGCTTTAGGTTTGCAATACTTGAATCTCCTGTAGTTGAAGAGGCTTGTTTTTCTAAGTCTGAAGCTGTTGAACTTGAGGTATCGGCAGGGGCTGGAGTTGCGGGAGCTGTATTCTGAGTTGTTGTGGTGTTACTTTTGCTACCCTCATAAACTTCTTTTGTTTGCTCTGCCGCCTTTTGCTCGGTCTGTACTTGCTCTTTTACTTCTGCTGCTTTATCGGCTTCTGTATCTGTTTCTTCTCCTAATTTGTTTAACGCTTCATCTGCACTTGCTAAGTCATCAAGGTATTCGATAGTCTTTTCTATTGATACTTCAATGTTATTTCCGAATCTTCTTAATTTCATGTATTTATTTTCTAAGCCTTCGGTCTCTAAACTGTACCCAGCTTTTTCAAAGTCTTTCTCGTGTGCTTTCAGTTCAGCTTCGAGTGTTATACTCGTCATTTTTTCTTCAATTTCATTCGTTGAAACTGACTCTTCTGTTGATTTTTGTTCTGCTAAGGCATCTGCGGCATTCTGCTCTTTAATTTGGTCTAACTGGGTCGGTTGCATTTCCTTGTTTTTACCACAAGCGGTTATGCTAGAAGCTACCATTACTCCTAAACCTGTCATTGTTAAGATTCTTTTTACTTTATTATTTTCCATTTTTCTCTCCCTTTCATAAACTATCTCTTTTTTAATTTATTTATCTATTGCATTTTATGCTTAATTTATTTATGATTTTAATTGTTCTTCTATCTTACAGTGCTACTTAATTCCCATTATATTGAAATTTACTGTAAAATTCAATTATTGATGATTGTTGATAATTTGGCTTCTTGGATCCTTGTGTTCCGTTGTAAATTTCTTATGTATTGACCTCTACAATCTTTTGGTAATTCTTCCTCATTTCCCGTTCTATAAAACCACTTGTCATATACTTCCTTAAATTCTTCTTTCACTCTTCTTTTAAATGAATAAAGACTTCCGATTGGGTGGAGATCTTTTTGTGCTTTTATTATTTATGAAGTTTTATGTTTAGTACCCTCAATGTTATAATCTACCATCTTTTCTTATAATCAAACATTTCCATTGTTTCATTCTATTATTAAATACTAAAGACAGTACATCAGTTTTTAATTACTGATTACTGTCTTTTTATTGCCTCATAAACACTTAGTTTTCTTACTGTATTTCTCAATTTTCATTCTGTTATCAGCAGTATCTAACCACCCTAAATATCTTCTATCAAAATTATCTGGTAGTTCTTCAACTGGTATTACCTTTATTTCATTTTGATTCCTTTTTTCTGTAAACAATTTTGTTGCTAAATCAAAATCAAAATTTTCCATGTGTTTTCTCCTTTTTATTCATGTATTGTTCTGTGAGTAATATCTGGGTCTCCAATCATTTTTATGATGTTTCTAATGTTTTCTTTTTCATAATCTTCCATTTTTGGATTAACTCTTTCAGCCGCATATCCTAAAAACTTTATCTCAAACATATGTATTACTTCCATTATAAAATTGTAATACTGCTCATTAACTTCCTTTATATCTTCTAGGCTGTCAAGTAACTTATTATTTGCATCTGTACCAGTACAGTTTACTAATTCTGACCACCATACCTTACCGTCTGTACCTTTCTTACGTAACCTTACTTTAAATGCTAGACGGTATAGGTCTTCTATTGTCTCACAACTCTCATTCCATAAACTCATTACCATCATGGCATCCAGCGAAAATGCTTTGTAACTTACATTTATTGTACATAGTCTTCCGTCTATTTCTTTTCCTGCAATTGTTGAACCATAATTGTCAATATGCTCAAAACCGAAATCTCTTTTTTTTTCCTTGCTTAATTTCAAGTTGCTTTCTTATCTCTTCTCTCGTCATTATCTTTCTCCTTTTAATTACTATTTTTACTTACTATATTTTTGTGCTTTTATTTGTTATATAAAGTTTTTTATTCCTTTTAAATGAATAAAGACTTCCTATTATGGAGGTCTTTTCGTGCCTTACTTTTTATGCTCTTTTATTCTTCATGCAAAATGCTATTCTATTGTTTACTTCCTCTCTACATTGTTTTGATATAGCGTTAAATATGTAACTTTGAAGATACACTTTATTTATTTTTTCATATGAATGATTTATACTGTTTCTAAAATATACTAATGATTTAATATTCAGGTATTTAAAACTTTCTTTTGTTGCATCTGTTAGTAATTTTGCAGCCTCACCTAACTGTGACATGTACATTGAACATAAATCAAATGCAAGCTTATTCTGTGCTAAGTTATTACTGTTACAATTAAAGTGATTTAAAGCTTCAATTAAATTATTTTGTTGTTTCCTGATGCTACTTAATAAGTATACGTCTCTACTTAAACTTTTGTTCATTGTTTTATCCACCTTACGTCTTTTATAATTGTTTTGTATACACTTTCTTTGTTTGGTTCTCCGCATGCTTCAATACATATTTTATCAAGTTCTTTATCTTCTTCCTTTAATAATTCTAACCATAATATGTCAGTTTCTTTTTCAAATAATGATTGAATAAATTCTCCGGCTTGTACTCTTGTGCTATCCCCGTCTATTACTATGTCTATATCACTGTTTTTTGACTGTTCATCCCTTGAATACGAACCGGCTAACCCTATTTTTAATCCGTTTAATAATTCATTATTTGAGTTACTTTTAATAATCTCTACTATTTTATCTTTACTTAATTGTTCTGACACTTGTTTTCTTCCTTTCATATGTAATGGACACCTTTTGAGGCGCCCATTACATTGTTTGGTTAATTGGTTTTTATTTCAATAATGTTACTTGTGTGTTATTGTATTACCATGTTCTACCTGCTTCACTCATTTCTTGTTGAATACTTGCCCCTACCTCTGCATCAGTACCTGATGCTCCTACTACTGATCCATCTGGCATTACTGTCCCCTCTAGTGATTTAACATCGGATGAACTGGAACTTGCTGCTTTCTCTTGTTCTTGAACATTAATATCATTTGTATCGGCAGGTGCTGGAGTTACAGGAGCTGTATTCTGAGTTGTTGTGGTGTTACTTTTACTTCCCTCATAAACTTCTTTTGTTTGCTCTGCATTCTTTTGTTCGGTCTGTACTTGCTCTTTTACTTCCGCGGCTTTATCGGCTTCTTTTGTGTCTGTTTCTTCTCCTAATTTATTCAACGCCTCGTCTGCACTTGCTAAGTCATCAAGGTACTCGATTGTCTTTTCGATTGACACTTCAATGTTATTTCCGAATCTTCTCAACTTTGTATACTTGTTTACAAGTCCTTCGGTCTCTAAGGTGTATCCGGCGTCTGTGAACTCTTTCTCATGTTCTTTTAACTCTTTTTCGAGCGTTATACTCGTCATTTCTTCCTCAACTGCATGTGATTCTGTTTCTGATTCTGTTGATTTTTGTTCGATTGCCTCAATTTCTTTATTCTTTGCATTCCCACTAATAAGTATGCTCGATCCTAAACCTATTACTGCTAATGTAGCAATAATTCCTATACTAATTATTTTTTTATTTTTCATTGTCTGTTTCCCCTCTTCATTTATCGTTTATTTTTCTTATTTCGCTTTTCATGTATTTCTTCCCCATATTTTGTAACTATTTTCATTATATTACAATTTACTGTAAAGTTCAAACTCCTTAATAGTGGGGTTAGTGGGGAATTTCCTAGATATTTTCCTACCTTTTTTCTAATCTAGTTTCTCTTTTATATGGTCAGCCTGTTATTGTCAGTTAATAGTATTAAATAGTAACTAGAACCCCTAGTCTTAGTAGGGGGAAATGTTATTATATATTGCAATATAAGCATAATCATATTTTTCTACATTTTTATATTTTTATTTGATTTTATTATTTCAACCTGTTCTTTACTTATTAAAAATGATGAGATAGTAGGGGCGTGGCGAATTTCCTGCTCTTTCATAAACTATATTTTTGAAAAAGTAAAATACTGTGAATATATTCAGTACCTTACTTCATCATTCATATTTAACTGCTTATTCTTATTTTTAAGCCGCAATCCTAGTCCCTTTCTTTACTCGTAACTCTTTAAATCTATCTGGCGATGCTTCTTTGTTTGGATGTGCTTCTTCTTTAATCTGTCCAATAAAAAACTTTATTTTTTCTATTGTATCAATTATGAGATATTCTTGATTACTTCCCTTATTTTTATTTTCTTCTTTAGTGATAATTCTTGTAGATTTCATCCTGTCATCCCATGTACTAGATCTGTGGTCAAGAGAACAATTCTCTACAAAATAATCTGCTGACCTCTCTTTATAATCTGCAATATAATGTATAACAAATCCCATCTGCTTGCCTTTAAAATGTTTATCTAATTTATCTGGTATAAATATTCCAACTGTTCCTAAGATATTCTTCATTTTTTCTGTCTTACATCTGTAGAAATCCCTATAATTAAGGCCTTGCTCTAACATTATGTTTATCTTTACTAAAATATATGGAATAATATCATTGCCTATCTTATAATCAATAAGATGGATATGATAATGATCGTCGCTTACTAAACATATATTTGTTCCTACCACCCTGTAATATATCAGCCTAAGATTTATGGCTACTACCTCTAAAATTGGTTCATCTCCATAAACCCCACACGCTTCTTCTACTGCTTCTCTTTGAATGTAAATTGATGAACGTGCTTTATCACATTGACTATTGTTTGCTAATTCCATTTTGAAATTTTTATACTCTTTTTTACATTCTTTTCTGTTTTGGTCAAACAGATTTAACATGTATTTGTTACTATTGGCAATATTACCTTGCCAACCTTTTTCTATTATTTCTTCCTTTGTTATTGCATATTTACTTCTTCCATTTTCCATGATTTCTCTCCTTCATACCGATAAAAATTGGTACTTCTTTTTTTTAAATTTTAGGTTTAAAAACGCCCAACATTTCTTCCACTGTAAAATCCAAGTACTAATAACATCCTATTTTTCCTATTTCTTTCGGAAATTGTAACGCCACAAATAAAAAAATCAATAGAAAATTTAAAATTTTCAAAATAACTTTTTCTAAATTCTTCTTCATAAATTACTTACTCTCTTCTAATTCCATTCATTTTTTACTAAAAAATATTAACACACTGTATCTTCATTTTTCTTCTATACGCAGGTTTTTTATTTTTCTCCTGCAATTCCATTTTTTTACCGATATGCAAATTACCTTACCTTTATTTTTAAATTTACATCTTTCATTTTTAATTTTTTAATTGATATTAAATATCTTTATGCTTACAAAAAAATAGAAAGAGCAGGATTCATTCAGTTTAAACTAAATTTCTTCCTGTTCTTTCCATCAAATGGAATGTTATCAAATCTGCTAACAACTATGTACAAACTTAATTTTTTATCAATTAGTGGGGATTGTGGGGAATTTTATCGTTTTCATCATATCCCATTGCTTTTTTCAATCTTTCTATTCGTTCTTTTTCTTTCGTGCTTGGTATCGCTTTTAGATTTAAGTAATTGAAATAGCCGCAATATTTTTTGAACAGCTTCTCCATCTCTTGTAATTTGTGATTTGAGAAGTATTCAAATACTTCTATCATTTCTTCAAAATCCAGCGTTTCGATAAACTGCTCATAGCTCTTTTTGGGTGGCACTCTCCATAGTAAATTTTTATAATCATATGCCTGTTTAATTCCTTTACTTTTCCTTATGATCCCTATCCCATTGTAAGCTTTTTTCAAGGTATCCTCTCTCAATTCTGCATTCATAATATCTGCTAAAAAATCAGCTCTTCCATATATGTTTCTCAATCTTAAATTTAATGCAGTTACAAGTCTTCTGCCTCTAAGTTTAGTGCTAAATTCATCTTCCTCTGGTTCTTTAAAATATCTAAGTGCCACCTTATCATTCTTTTCGTTAAATGATTTTACTAACTCCACCGTATATGGATTAAACAGTTCTTCATTCGTTATTACACTGTACCATTCATATATTAATTTTAACTGTGTTTCTGGCATTACATCTCCATAGGCATTAGTAATTAATACATCCTCTTTCTTTGTTCCATCAGGGTTGAAAAAAATACCATAATACTTTTTGGTGCTATTAAACAATGATTCCATACTTTATACCGCCCTTTCTTTTTATCATATTGTTTTACTATTGCTTTCACTTTTCCCTATTTTCTTTTTCAATATTTATTTTTGTAACGCAAAAAAGCGAGAATTGCAATATAATTTCTTTATTTTTTCTAGTAATTTCATTCTTAAGCATTATCACTCAAATCGTTAATAATTGCCCCGTAATATTATAATCATGATTGGCATATGATTCCCTTATCATAAATAATTCATAAATAAACAAATATCACTTAATATATTGTTCCGTAAGACTAGTATTTTTTAAGTTCCTGAATATTCAAAATAAAGTTACACCTAAAAATATTTTATACATTTATATAAAACTTAAAAATTATAATTTTATACATTTGCATATTTTATATAAAATTCAATTTAATGCATTAACATACATTTTATTATTCTCTCAAAACGCCCTATTTTACAGTGTTTTTCATTTTTCAAAAACATAAATATTTTCAAAATATCAAATCTTATATAAATGTATAAAATCAAATAATATCAATTTTATACATTTATATAAAATTATACTTTTATATACATAACTGGCACATAAACATTTTTCTTAGAGATTCATCAATATTACTATCATGGGTTTACCCATTCAAAAAACAATAGTTCCTTAACCATTTACTTCTTATCAGTTTTTCCGGTCAATCTTCTATATCTCATTAAAATGTGTATTCTAATCATGCCTTTCACTACTGCTCTATTTCTTATGTACTTCCATCTATGTCCATCTTTAAATGTCTATCCTCTATAGATTCTCTGTCTATAGACTGCAACCTTTTTTTCTATTCCTGCCCATGCTATGCAACTTATATTTATTAACTTTTCTCATATTTTGTACATACGTGTGTAACCCTATATTTTATTCTAGATAGTCCTATGCCCCCTATTTCTATCTCTTTTCCTAAATTTTCAAATATCTTCTTTTAGTAGCTTCTTTTTTATCTTGTATTTACCATGCCTTATATTTTCTTCATAAACCCAATTTTTCTCTACATGATACTGCACACTATCTCTATCCTTGATTCTATTTTTCTTAACCGAAAAATTTTCCCCTTGTGAAATCCCCCTTTTTACTCCAGATTACCTCATGCAAGGTATTTTACCTTTTTTCCATTAAATTCCCTACAATACCCCTTTAAACCCCTCTGGCACTATCACCATTTACGTACCACCCATCTTCAATATATTAAGAAACAAAATCCCTATCTCTTATTTCGAATATTACTTTTTTATATCCTAATTTGATACTCTCTATGTACAACTTTATCCCAGAAACATCCCCTTTTTCTTATTACCTGTCTACACCTATCCCATATTAATCAATCACTTCCTGTGCTCTCACTTATTTTTCCTCTGCCGGTATTCTTTCTAAAAATCATCTTTATCTCATATTGACACCTACTATGCATCACTTTATCCTAGATAGACATCCCATACGTATAGCTTTATCCCATAAACATAACAATCTAATTATTATAGAATTGTAAGTATGGCAAAAAAATAGCGACAACTCTCAAGATCGAATTGCCACCACTCCTTTTATTCTGCTATAGAAATCATATTATTATTGTAATCATAGATATATAAGTTGTCTGAAAGTATTTCATCATCTTGAACTTGTGTTCTGTTAACTTCTCTGACCATCTCTCTTATTTCACTGTTCTTTTCTACTAATGGCTGCTCATTTACAAATATCAGCTCATGTATACTGCTTGGGATGATATAAAAACTGTGTCCAAGCATATCAGCCTGTTTTTTCATAAAGCCTTGATTCAACATTACATTTGCGCCATTCACTTTCATTTCATTTGTTGCAACATACATTTTGTCATCATCTTCCATATTAAGTATCATTTCTTTAATAAACTGCTCATCACTTTCCATGTCCGCATTTGTAATAAACATCTGTTTCATTATGTTAACCATTGATTCACATTTATGCTTAAATATCTTACTCGTGTTTTCATTCGCAATATTCCAAAGTTCTTCTTCCGAACATTGCCATAAACCTTGCAACTTATCACTTACAGTGATATTTCCTAAACCTGCCTCACCCATTGAAATGTTAATTTTATATATAACCATTAAATCTAAAAATCTTCGGTGTGGAAATTCCGAATACGTGTCTTTGTTTCTTTCATAATTCACAACCACATAAAATAACTTGTCTTTGACCCTGTCAAAATCTGTTACATAGCCTATTTCTAATTCCTTTTCTGTTATCTGGTTATCATTGTTCCTCTTGATTATTTCATTTGCTACATACTCAATATATTCTTCCTCTGCCTGTTCTCTATATAGACCATCCATGTAAATAGTAGGCACAATTTTTTGCCCTTCATTTTGAATAGTTATTCCATGTAGTTTTGTATTGTTATTCTTAATAACCGTTTGCACACTCACTGACATATCTGGACACTTCTTTTGGATTATATCAACCACACTCTCTATAAAGATTTCTTTTTTCATTCTTACCTCTCCTTTCATTTTGAGGAAGAAATGATAACGCAAAAAGGCAGAAATTTCCACAAAATATTAACCTACCCATAAACCAAACCAGCCATACTAAGGCACGATAAATCCATAATCTTCATAATGAAATATTCTTAAATAGCACCTGTATCTTTGCAATTCAAACCAGTCTTGCATCAGACAAATTTTTTTTCTTACTTTATTAATTTACGAAATTTTGTTAAGTTTCTCCATATCAAGAGGAGATTACCATATTTCAAGTTATAGACTTCACAAAAATAAGCGACATTTAAAGCAAGCACTTGAAAGCATTGAACTTATAAGAAATATAGAATAAAATGTAGTTTATTATAATATTATTTTTTTCATATTTGTGCTATGATAATAAAAAACAAGTAAATTTCGACATATGTTTATGGGGAAGACATGCTGGAAGAGGTTTATTACATAATGAAATTGTATCTGGTAAAGAATGATAATATCCGTCTATGACTATGTCTAGGTGGATTTTTATTCATCAAGGAGCTATATTATTGCAATAATGAGAAATGTACAGATATTATATATGTTTTTAGATAGATAAGAATATTCCAGTATGGAGTACTTAATATAAAATAATTATAAATATGGGGAAGAGTTATGAATGGATTAAATTTTATTCGAGAGTTTGTTATTTGGTTTATGAGTGGGGGAAAGGTAGCCTCCAATATTACTGATACTAATATTGAATTAGGTTTAATGAAATTTGTATTTATAACAAAGAATATAACATATGTATTTGTATTTATTTTATTATGTCTTTGTATTTTTATGGTAATTAAAGTTGTAGAAAAAAATAGCATTATGAAAGAGCTATTTGAACCATTAGGTAAAAGTGGCTTAAAAGTAGCTAGTTCTATGTTTATTGGAATATTTCTGGGACAAATAATGGACTTTTCTATTACAACTTATATGCCCGCCATAATATATATGTTTTCGATAAGTGGAATAATTATTTATGGAGCTAGTGAATGGTTTTACAGCAGAAATAATCGACTTAGTAATTTGGCACAAATATTTAATTATATTGAGATAATTGCATTGTTGGAATGCTTATTAATGACTATGATGGGGAAATTAGAATTTAAAGAGTTTTTGGCAATACTAGCTTTATGCTATTTAGGAGAGTTATCTATTGAAATAATAAATAGCCTTAAAAAAGAAAAGTTGGAGAAAAAGATCAGAGATGAGTTGTTTGAATCAAGAAAGACTCAGTTAGAAGTAGTAAAGATGGAAATTGATGCGGTTAATAAAGAGTGTCCTTACGTAATTATGTTAACTGGTACTTGGGGGAGTGGAAAATCTACTTTTATTGAAAGTCTGAAGGATGAAATAAATGAAAATGAATTTATAAATATTCAATTAACCTATGACTGTGATATAAAAGCAACATTGAATGAAATGGAAAACCAGTTAAATGAAATACTAAAAAAAAATGGCGTTATTTCTAAAAGAAGTGATTTAGTAAACAGATATTTTAAAGCTATCTTAGACTTATTGAATATTTCGAATTATAGAGTATTAATTTCTATTGGTAAATTATTAACATATAATAACTTCAAATATAAAGATAGCCGTGAGGAACTAGAAAAAGCACTTAGAAAAATAAATCATCGAATATTTATTATATTCGATGATTTAGATAGATGTAGAAAAGAATCTATTCCTAATTTTTTTGGAGTCTTACATAAAAGTATGAAACTTGCAAATTGCATTTCTGTATTTGCAGTGGATGAAAAAAGGATTAAGGCGGCATTGCCTGAAGATGATTATTTGGAAAAATATTATGATAGAAGAATTGAACTTTGTAATGTAAGTTTTAAAGAAATATTGGAAAAATATATTTATTCAAGTAATTTTGATAAAGAAATATCTGAAATTGGATTGGATAAGAAACATTTAGTTGCAAATATTGAAAGAGTATTTGAAGAAATATATACAGAGTATTTAAAAGATTATTCTACTAGAATACATACTAAAAGAACAACTAAAAATGAAATTGAAAAAGGCTTAGACGAGAGAGATATAAAGAATGATTTGAATAGAACTTTTGAGCAAAATAATTTACCGAGAATAAATAATCCACGAAAAGTCTACAGATTTCTTTTTGAAGGAGTATTGAGACTAAAGAAAATTGTTTATTTAAGATGGTTTTCAAATACAGATCATGTAAACAACAAATATTCAAAAGAAGATTGGGACAAACTAATTATTTATGTTGCTTTTTTAAAGTATTTTTGCGAAGAAGATTTTAATAAAATAATTAATTATGAAAATATTGATGAATTGAATCTAGAAAGTGATAATTATGTTCTTGAAATCATATATAAAAATTTGAAAATGAATGATCAAAAGAATACAAAGCGCTTATTTGAGATGCTCTGTAAAAAAATATATATTTTGGATAGCAATAGTGATATTACACATGAAGATAAATTGATGAAACAATTTAAAGAAGATGTTACAACAGTTAATAAAGAAGAACTTTTCAAATTTTGTTTATTTGAGGAAGAAGATTATACACACGCAATTACAATCGCAGAATATTTAAAAAAATACTATTCAGAATTATCTACCAGCAGAGAGGATATTATAAAATTGTATAGTTATACTTTATTAAATTTGACTCCAGTGGATAATAAATATTCTAAGGTATATGAAAGTATAGAAGAATTATATGAATGGGGAATTAAAGTTGGAATAATATTAAGAGAGGATAAAATTATAGGAAAATGTAAAAAAAATCTTGAAGAAAATATTTTCGCAGAATTTCGGGATAATTTTACGATTATTGCAAAATGGATTTGGGGAAAGGACAGTATTACAAAAACAATTAATGGAAAAATAATAGAAGATAAAATAATATCCATAATAGATAATATTTATAACTTTGATACTGCAATTAATTCATTCAATAAGGCTTACTCCAAAGAGGAAATTAAATATATTCAAAGCAATGATGTTGAATTAAATATTAAAAATTTCCTTAAGGCAATTAAATATAAAAACGAAGCAGAACACACATTCGTATATAGAAAAATAAATCAATTAATATGTGAGATAGAAAATGCGTTATATATTTGGCAGAAATGTTGTAAAAGAAAGAAATTAATTCCTGGAAAGCAATATGAATATATATACTTCGACTTTAAAAAAGGAAACGTTAATGAAAGTGTTATTAAAAATGTCCGATGTTTTAGTGAAGCAATTGATGAGTTAAATACGGAGATTTTAGAAATAAAGGATAATGATACAGAAAGAATAAAATTATTATCAATATGTTCTTCTAAATTGATATCAAAAATAATTCCCAATATAGAAAATGAGGATTTTGCTGTATCTTCTGAAATGCTAAATATTTGCAAGAAACTAGAAGGAATAGCAATAATACTAGAGAAAAAAAGTAATTATAAAGAACACATCCATGATGATTATTTATTAGAACTATATTTTGCTATTCAATCATTAGAAAAGAAAATAGAGAAAAGTTAATACAAAAGCAAAGACTTCAAAAGATAAGGACATATTAACTAATAAGTCAAATAATCTTAAATTGCTATTATCACAAATTACTTTTTGTGGATGATAATCAGTAGATGTAGAATTGGGTTATTAATAATTGAATTGATTGGTAGAAAGTATTGTTGCATTATTTTTACTATTTGTATTTGCACTTATTTTCCAACCTATATTTTCTATATTTTGTTACTATTTTTTTCGGGTCATTTTCGGGTTATCTATCTAAATTTAGGCTTATTTTAGATTTATTTTTATTAAAAGCTATTTCACGATATTAAACATTATTACGCAGAGAATCCCATGAAATCAAGGTTTTTACAATACTATTAAACAATACTAAACGATACAAGAAACAGAAATTGTCCTCAATCGTAATAATTCTTTCGTCCTTTGGAATATACTGTGATAACGCATTTAAAAAAGTTGTTTTTCCTGAACCTGTTCCGCCGCTGATTAATATGTTATACTTGGCTATTACCAAGTGCTGTAAAAATTCCGCTGCATCTTTGGTTAAAGAATTATATGTAATTAGTTCCTTTATTCCTATTGCCTTTTCAGGAAATCTTCGAATCGTAAGAATCGGACCATTTAGTGCAACCGGCGGAAGGACCACATTTACCCTGGATCCATTTTCAAGTCTCGCATCCACAATAGGTGTTGCCTCATTCACAACCCGATTGCACTTTGCTACAATTTGCTGAATGACATCTTCTATCTTCTCCTTTGATTCAAAAGTATCTTTCCATTTTATGATCTTTCCTTCTCTTTCCACAAATACACTATCAACTCCATTAACCATAATTTCCGTAATTCCAGGATTATCAATTAACTCCTGCAACATGTCAAGTTGCCGTATCGCATAAAATAGTTCCTTACTTAGTTTTTGTTTTTCTTCTAATGTAATATATTGCATTCGACTCTTTTCAAAGATGACCATATTTATAATTTCTTTTACTTCTTCATCGTTACACAGCTTTCCAATATCTAACTGCCTCAACACTTCTTCCTTTAAATCTTTTTTACATTTCAGATAGTTCTTCACGAAGATCCTCCTTAATTATTGCCTTTACATATTTAGCTAATTCACAAAAGGGAAGCTGCTCAACCTCATAAGGTATATTCTTAAAAGAAGGAAAATTAAAATGTCTGGTTTTTTCGATAATATCCTGATATTCCATTGTCTTCAGTAATTTTTCATATTGATCTATCTTAGCCATTGCTATTCCATCTTCTTTCGTTATTGTATAGATTACTTCACATTTTTGTAAGATTGGCAGCAGTCCCTGTACATTATCTGATAAATCTAAAATAATATAATTATAATAATTTTCTTCTATAATATTGTTTAGGAACTGATTCCATTTATCTCCTGTCACAGAAGAAAGATCTAAAAAAGAAAATGCAGGTGGTATATAATCCATTCCATTTATCGTTTGAATCATATTATTAAATTTAAGAGAAAACTTATCCTGCAAATTATTCATAAGATACATCATATCTATTAAATCCGAAACATATTCCCGTTTCATGAATTTTCCAAATCCTGAGAATGCCTCGAAATTTAAATACAGTATATTCTTCCTTTTTGCCAGAAACTGCCCTAATAATAATGCAAACGATGTCTGCAAGCATCTGCCTACCGGGGTATAAATACCAATTAATTTTGTATCTTTTAATCGCTTACTTTCCTGTTTGTCATTTTCATTTCGTTGTCCATAATAGTAAAGGATCTCATGAATAATTTTTTCAGAAGACTGATACTTACGAATAGTAAATAAACCTTCCTGTTGTAAAATTCCTGTTTCAATTAATACAACAATTTGATTTACTTCCATACGCTCGATTTTTTCTGTATATATGCTTTCCGATATGATCAAAATATCTATTTTATTCTTTTCGCTATAAAGATATAATTGATCTACTCTGGTAAATACCTGAACTTGAAAGGGAAATACTTTTTTTCGATTTAAATATTCTTGAAATCGATATACGTACTCCTCTTCTTTATCGCAAATAGCCAAAATGTTCTTACTCAATAAAAACCTCCTATGTATAAAAAAGTACTCACTAATATGGGAATAGAAAAATGAATGGTCGTTTGATATCTGCGGTGTACACACATAAGAATAATGGACTGTACTCCGCCGATCAGTATGGATAAAATAATTAGATTCAGAATTGCCTGGTACTCACTCATGGATAAAAAGCTTCCAATTACTGCAATGAGCTTTATATCTCCCGCACCAAGTCCTTTGATTATAAAAATTGGAAATAATAGAATGATTGGAAAAATAATTCCCAGCATTACTGCTGGTAAGGCTTTAATTCCTACTACGTGAATTTGATAGATAATTCCAGAAAATAGACTTATTAGAATAAATCGATTTGGTATTCTTCCTGTATGGAAATCCATAACAGCAGCAACCATTAAGATACTTATAAGAGTTATAACGTTCTATCACCACCTGACCTTTCCTGAACAAGTTGTAATGAGAATTATAATATGAGATTTCAAACTTGTCTATAGCATATTAAAAAATTATTTTATTTTGTTATAAACTTACAAAAATTTGTAAAAATTAATTCCATATAGTAATAGAACTCCCGGAATTCCTAATGTTCCGGATGTCAATACAGTAATTGGATTCATACCTACTGCAATATTAATGTTCTGCCAGCTTAAAAATTCATTTATAAAATATATACTGATCATTCCCAGAACGGTTCTTAGAATAAAATTGATAATAATCTCCGATTTTTTCTTCATTGCGCCGATTAATAGCACCAGTGCACAAACTATTGTAATAATTATAAATCCTACATAATTGTCCATATAAATCCTACCTATCATAATTAGAACAGGATAACGCGGCCAGACCGCGTCACTTGTCATAGATTATAAGCATACTATATTATATAGTGCGTTTTGACTTGTACTGGCACTTATCTAAATATATGATTATATTTTTTATTTATTACAGAATTTTTACAGATTATGGAATAAGTTAATTTAATTATGACTATACTTTTTATAAGAATTAAATTTATTAAGAATGGTAGGATGATATGAAGACACATTTTAGTCAATCTTCTTATACGAAAACAGAAAAAAATAATATATTAGACGATATTGCAAAAACAAAATACGCTTTAGAAATTGCTTATTCAGGATTTGATTATGTAACTGATCCTGATTTAATCGACAGTTATATTTACCAGGTCAATGCTATCCTGAAAAGATATAAATACTTAATGGAACAGGCAGCAAAACTGGATGTGCTGCCCGAAGAGGAAGAACTATACCAGAAAACCTCTGTTAGCAGTATTATTCACAAGGTTTTCATTTAAATTATTTTTTCCATAAGTTAAACCAGCATATACGGATTGGATATTAGACATAATTGGTTCTGAAGTATCTTTTTTACTAATTTCAATATATGCATCATGTAGATTTTGTATTACCAGCAACGCATGGTCTAAAGGTTCTTCTACACACCATACATCTGCTTTTGCCAATTCACGATTCACATACAGATATAATTGCATCATATGCCTTGCAATAGCATATTCAATATGTAAAGAACTTAATAACTCTTCCATACATCTTCTGGCTCTTTTAATCTCCTTTCGGAATTCTGCGATATCGTGAGTTAAAAGAGCCACTTTCGCATCTTTTACATAGACCATTGTCATCTCATAAAGAATAACAGTTAATTCTGTTTTATTTGCCTGCGTAATGCGAAGTGTGAATTTCTGTTTCAAATCATCTGTCATAATGATTTCCTCTCGTTAACTATTGTAAGAGCTGCAGTACTTTTTCAGGTCTTTCATTTGCCTGTGCCAGCATAGACACACCTGCTTGCGACAATACTTGATATTTTGTATACGTTGACATTTCTTCAGCCATATCAACATCCATAATTCTGGAATTGGCAGCTTCCATGTTTTCTTCCGAAATATCCAAACTGGAGATGGTGTGCTCAAGACGATTCTGATAAGCACCTAACCTTGCACGTACCTGTGAAATATATGCCGTCGCATCATCTAATCGATCAACCGCTTCTCTCGCAGTATCTTTCTTGGTCATATCAAGATTATCTATCCCCATATTTTCTAAAGAGACTTCAGGAATACGAATATCTAGATCCTGTCCTTCATTTGCACCAATCTGGAATTTCATGGCACCAAGTCCTGTAATGTCGAGTTTAACCGTTGAATTAATTGCTGTAGTTATATCTAATCGGATTTCAAAATTATTAGATGCTGTTATCGTTAATTGCGTTCCATCTAATTCGGTCTTAGCATCACCTGGAAAACCACTGGTAAGAGAAATTACTGCTGGATCGGCGATGTTATTAATATCAAGAGTATAGTTCTTTGCAAATGTCTGATCAGAATAGTAATTTACCTTAACATTTGCATTGTCTGTATATCCTTTGAGATCACAGCTTCCATCCAGTAAGCTTTTTCCGTTAAATTCCGTGTCTTTTGAAAGTCTTTCTATTTCTGCTGTGAGCGCAGTCACCTCACTCTGAATGGAAGTTCTATCTGTTGTTGTACAAGTACCATTACTTGCCTGTACTGATAATTCTTTCATTCTGGAGACCATTGAGTGTATTTCTGATAATGCTCCTTCAGCTGTTTCTATAACGGAAGTACCGTTTGTTGCAATATCAGATGCAGTTGACAATCCATTGATCTGTACTCTCATCTTTCTTGATATAGCCAGGCCTGCCGGATCATCTTTTGGATGATTGATTTTATAACCCGATGATAATTTTTGCAGTGAATCAGCTAATTTATTATCACTATTTGTCAATTCGTTATTTGCTATGATTGCTGACATATTAAAACTAAGTTTCATGTATAACACCTTCCTTTTCATTTACCTTACTATTATCGGCTGCTATTTTGCAAAGTACATAAAAATTCTTTTGCAATTGTATATAATTCTCTTGAAGATACTTTTCCAGTTTGTTCCCTGTTACTATCTTCATTTCCAAATTTTTGGATGTCCAGATTTTTACTGAATACCAGATTAAGTGAAGTCATCTGCTTATCTTTGTTCTGCAGTTTTTCAGTAAATCCCGTTTCTATCTGTTTCAGATTCTGCAGACCTTCTTCTGTATCGGTTGCAATATATCCGGAGATACTGTCTGTGGTAACTGTAAATTCTGCCGCAACTTTGCCATAAGTCTCACTTTCTGTCGTTGCTGTTACCTTACCGCTGTCATCTCCATGGATAATACGAAGATGAATGGAAGTAATTTCGTCACCGATCATAACCGGTATTTCATAATTTTGCTCCTTTGCAAGATTCTTAGCAAGTGTTACCTGCTTAAATGTAAGCGCCATGCACTTAATATCTACAGAAGTTGCGACATTTTTTTCTATTGCAGTTTCTAAAATATCTTTTGCAACATTCTGAAGGTTCTCATATGATGTATTAACTTCTTCCTCACCTGTAAAATTCTCCGTCAGTTCCGCCATTGCCTCTTTTAATGCATTTGTTAAGGAAAATGGAGTTTCCGTATTATCCGGACCTTCTTCCATCCTGTCTGCATCTTCTTGTTCAGCCTGTTCATACAAATTCTTAAAAGTGGCACCACGATTTTGTCTCATATACGCTGCCGCCAACAAATTATCTACCGTTACAGGCTGGTCAAAATCTGTTAATGATTTTATTACGCTCTCTTCAATATCCTTGATTTTTCTAATATCATCTAGTTGCTGTAACTGAAACTGTCTCTCCGTTTTCTGGCTGTTTTCATCATCAAAAGCTTTCAACTGCTCCGCTATTTCTTCCAGTGTAATTTCACTATTAAGATCCATATCTGCAATTGCATTCGGTTCTATATAATCTAATACATCTTTCACAAGGCTTTCATTATACTTAACTTTTTGCATGGTGTTGATCTGATCTGATATGGAATCTCCTTTTTGATTTACAGATTCCAATCCGCCTAAATCATCATCTACAGATATGTCTATATTGTTCTTTTTCTTGGAACGTACAGCAGATAATAAATTCTTAAAGGAAAGTTCTGCACCCTGGTTCACCAGGCTTCCAATGACAGCACCATCTGATTTCTCAATTTGGCGGAATAACCTGTATACCCCTATATATGCCTCTTTTTCATCTTCTGATATTTCATTATTCTGTTCTAATTTATAAAGATATTTAGAATATTTCTCGCCTTCATTCAAAACATTGGAATTCATTTCAGACAAATATTCTTCCATCGTATTAAGATCTGTCTCTAATGGATTCACATTATCACGTATCATTTGCAATGCTGCTGCCGGAGTTACCTTCTGAATAACCCGGGTAACTGTTTCATCTGCTTCTTTAATGGCTTCCACATTTTCTTTTGTTATTGCCATACTGTTATATCCAAGTATCCTGACAGCTCTTTTATTTGTGTCTGTGTGATCCATATCTATTTCATCTAATAATTCATTTACATTACGGAAAGCCTTCTTGATAGAATCACCCAAATCACTCCTTGGAGCAGTCATCAGTGCTTCATATGTCTCACCCGCAGCCTGATATTTATTTTGTAATATGGTACCCTGTTCATATACATAATTTAATGTAAAAGCATTACCTTGTGAAACTGCTCGTCCGATTGCTGCTGCCGGCATAGAAGCAATATCAGTTACCTTAGTTAAAGTTTCATTCAGGAGCAATGCTTTCTCACTTACTGATGTACGATCGGATGATTCCCCGAATAGAGTCGTATTCTGTTTCTGTTCTAACTCTTTATAATGTTCTACTAACTGTTCCAGTTCTGTTGTATCGATCGAAATTCCGCTTTTTAATAATTTAACATTTGCCTCGACACTCATCTGTAATCGAATCTCTTCTAATTGTCTTTTGGCAGTAACAGATTCTTCACTATATGTAAGGGATTTATTGCTGTCTGAATCTAATTGGATCTGCTTTTGAGATGCTATCAGATTTTTAATTGTAATCGGCTGCCCATTCTGGACAACTGATTCTACTGCCTCATCGCTGATCTGCTCTACTTCCTGCAACAATTCTGCTGCCTGCTCATAGATTCCTTCTTTATTTAACAGAAGAGCTTCTCCTGCTGTCTTTCCTTCTCCCATTGCCTGTGCAATACGGTCTATGATGTCTTCACTATTTTTACTGATATCCGTCTGTTTGATATCCTCTAATAAAGATAAAGAATCACTTGTCAGCGGAACCCCTTTTTCAATTAACCATTTTGCATCAGATACTGTATCTTCATTTACTTCCTGATCCGCCTCTTTAATCACTTTTTCTATTTGAGGCATTAATTGCTCAAAATTTATCACATCCGCCTTCTTGGCATAATACCCGGGCATCTCATCCACATAATATCCTTTACCCTGGCGATTGCTGTCAGAAGTAGAACTGTATTCTGCTGTATAAATATTATCAATCGTTGGTTCCATCTTGTTTTGAACCATATATTTCATTGCACCCTCAGTAATATCTGAAAGTTGCTGTGCTTTATCCAAAGTCTTTTTCACTTCTGACACATTGTCTTCTGTAACAGGAACATCATTTTCTTTCAGCTTACTTATTATCGCTTCGGCCTGTGCCCTGTTACCAGTTATCGCTTTCCACGTATCCAAATCAAGCGTATCTGTATAACCTGATACACGAACTCCTGATTCTGCTAACTCAGCTTTTATTCTATCGACAACGGTAACCATAGTTCCAACTTCTGTACTATTTGGATGGTATCCATCCTCCAGCAGTTTTGCAAAATCTTCATCAGACATAGTATTAGACATTACTGCCATATAGTTTTTTTGCTGTGCAACGTCGGTTGCTGCAGCTTCCTGCATAACTTCTTCTGCGGTCTTTCCTTGACCTCCATAAGCTTTGTTATCCATAACTGTGCCAGAAATGTCTAATGCAAATGCCCCGGCACGCTCACTCTTTGATGTGCTGGAACTATTGTATGAAATTGTACTTGTACCTTTGTCTACATTTTGACGATTGCTTGCGTAATCTATATCTACTCTCATAGTCTGATCTCCATGTAGAACCTCCAATGGCTGTCCTGCCACTAAGAATTATTTGTACTCTCTATTTCGGTTCATTACCCCTTTTTCTTAACCCCTTACTGTTAAAAAAACAGCTGTATCCAAAAATCAGAATCATTCCTTCTAATTTTCAAATATAGCTGCTCTTCCATATTTATAAGTTTTTCTATCGCTAAAATTCAAATATTGCAGCTCCATATGGTGATAATATATATGGAAAAGAGTATTCTTTTGTATCCCATGGAATTTTATCAGCCATAACTTCCTTTGGCTGTTGGCGTCCTGTCCCGCCGAATCTCTTATCATCGCTATTCAATATTAGTTTATACTTTTTCAGAACCGGAACCCCTATCCGATAATCTTTTCTTTCTACAGGTGTCAGATTTAATACAAATAGTAAAGATTTCGTGCTACTTCTGTTCTTCCGTATAAAACTATATGTGCTCTTCTCCGTATCTGATGCATTAATCCACTCAAATCCTTCCCAAGAATTATCGATTTCATAAAGGCAAGAATATTTTTGATATATTTTTAATAATTCTTTCACAAATTCCCGGATACCACTATGTAATGGATTTTCTAGCAAATACCACTCTAATTCCGTATTTTCATTCCATTCATGATCAGCTGCGAATTCCTGTCCCATGAACAATAGCTTCTTACCGGAATGCCCTATCATATAAGTATATCCTACACGCAAATTAGCAAATTTATCGCTGTCTGAACCTGGCATTTTGTTTAACATAGAACATTTCAAATGTACTACCTCATCATGTGATAACGGTAGAATATAATTTTCACTTTCATTATAGCTCATTGCAAAAGTCATCATGTAATGATTATTTTTTCTAAAATAAGGATCCAACTTCATATATTCGCAGAAATCATGCATCCATCCCATATTCCACTTAAAACTGAATCCAAGTCCATTTTCTTCCGGTCTAGCAGTCACACCTGGCCAGGCAGTGGACTCCTCTGCAATCATCATAACTCCAGGAAAACTTCCTAAAATCAAGGAATTCAAATGTTTAAAAAACTCTATTGCTTCAAGATTCTTATTCTCTCCATACTTATTAGCAATCCACTGACCATCACTCTTTCCATAATCAAGATATAACATGGAAGCAACAGCATCTACACGCAGACCATCAATATGGTATTCTTTAATCCAATACAATGCATTGGTAAGTAAAAAATTTTTAACTTCTCTGCGTCCATAGTTAAATATTTTTGTACCCCAGTCCGGATGTTCTCCTAATCTTGGGTCAGAATGTTCAAAAAGACATGTCCCATCAAATTCAGCTAGACCATGGGCATCCTTTGGAAAATGTGCCGGTACCCAATCGAGAATGACCCCGATCTTATTCTTATGTAATGTATTGACAAGATACATGAAATCATCAGGTGTTCCATATCTGGATGTCGGTGCATAATATCCGGTGACCTGATATCCCCAGGAGCCATCAAATGGATGCTCTGCTATACCCATTAATTCAATATGGGTATAATGCATTTCTTTCAAATATTTTACTATTCTATCTGCAAATTCACGATAAGTATAAAATCCGTCTGAAGTTCCATTCTGATGTTTCATCCAGGAACCAATATGACATTCGTATATTGCAATTGGCTGCTTCTGAATGTCTTTTTCCTGTCTTGACTTTATCCATGTATTGTCTGTCCAGGAAAATTTACTGATATCAAATATTTTGGAAGCATTACCCGGCCTCATTTCTGCATAGGCTGCAAAAGGATCCGCTTTATATAATTTTCTACCATCTGTTGTGATAATGAGATACTTATACATTTGTTCTGCCTTGACTTCTGGCACAAAGACAGTAAAAATTCCTCCGCCTTCATTACGAATCATTTGATTTGCTTCTTCATTCCAGTCGTTAAATTCTCCAATGACATAGACGCTTGCTGCATTTGGTGCCCAAACAGCAAAGAAGACGCCTTTTATACCGTCTTCCTCTGAAAAATGTGCCCCTAATTTTTTATAAAGATCATAATGAGTCCCTTGCCCAAATAGATATTGGTCTATCTCAGAAATAAATACCTTTTCCCCTATTTCTTTCCCCTTTGACAATGCCATAAGATGGCCTCCTTTAATAATTAATGAAATCCTTTTCTCTTAACACAATCATATCTTCATCATCATATCTTTTTCCAAAGAGAACATCTTTAAAATGTGACAAGCTCTTTTTTGTGGCACTATAAATTGCATCTTCCACGATTTCCTCTACATCTTCTGCACTAACAATATGATCACTTGTCTGCATATCTGCTATTCTTGTATATAACGCCAGTATTCCTAGTTCATCAATAGAGAATTCCTGCTCTAAGGCATATTGTTTTGCATGTGCTACCAGTGCGTCATTATTTAATTGAGGAACGTTGATCCTGGCATTGAATACATTCTCAATACCTTTATTCTTACTGATTAATTTTTGGATATTCTTGGGAGTGTCTTCAATTATGATTATAATTCCTTTGCTTCCCCGATCCAGTGCTTTCAGTATTTTACTAAGTGCATCAGTTGACAACGCTCCTGCCTTTTCAATAATAAGTGCTCCATTTTCCAGTGCCGAAAATACTTTTGCAGGATTTTTGCTGTTGAATACTTTCGCTGATATTTTAGCAACTTTACCAGAAAAATTACTATCTAATGTCTGAATATCTTTCAGAAGATTCTTTGCAAGTTCCAAAGTTTTTGTTCCCTCTTCACCAGTAATCATAATATTACCTGTATATGGAGCAAGCGAGACTATGTCTAATGCATGAATCAATTGTTTCTTTGCTTTTTTAGAATAAAGAATAGATCCAAATAATTTTTCTTCTTCTTCCGAAAGAGTACGAATCTTTTCAACTTGAACTTCTTCAGATTCTGCTTTTTCAGGATTCTCCCCGCTTTCTTTATTCTCAGACTCGTCTGCTTTTTCAGCATCCTCTATTTGCTCTTCCTCTGTATCCGCAGTTACTCCTGTACCATCTGATTTTTCAAGCTTTTCAAGTTCTTCAGTCTCTTCCTGGTCTGCAGCTTCTTTCCCTAGTTCCTCTGCCTGTTCGCATACTTCCTCTGCAACAGCATTTTCATTCTCCGTAACTTCTATTTCTTCCGTATCTGCTGTTTCTGACAAGGTATTAGCTGTTTCTTTTAATCGTCGATTTTCTTCTTCTAATTTAGAAGCTGCCTCTAATTTAGCAAGCAGGTCTGTTTTTGTTGCTTCATCAAATTCTGAAAATAATTGTCCTGTTTGTTCCGAGACCCTTTTTTTAACATCCTGTAACCGTTTTTCCTGGTTCTCTTTTTTTGTATTTTCCCACTCAGCCAGAATATCTACAATATTCATCTGACCTGTGATCTGTTTTTCTAATCTCTCTTCTTCCGGAACAACAAGTGAGATCTGTCCATCATATTCCTGAGACAATAATCTTTCAAACTCTGACAGTTCCGAAGTCTTATTTAAAGCCTTTATCTCTTTCAGATTTTCCGCTTTTTCTATTTCCGCAGGCTGACCATCCTCTGAAGATATTTCTATTGATACGTCTTCGTCCACTTCTTCAATACCGTCATAGGTATCATTTATTTCTTCAAGTTCCTCAACAGCGGGAAATTCTTCCGTCTTACCTTCTTCAAAGAATACCTCCTGCACTTCCTGTTTAAAAGGCTGCAATTCTACCTGGTTAATATCCGGCAGATTTGCTGTTTCTTCTAAAAGTGGTGCTACGATTGCATTTGCTATTGCATCATCTTCTTCGTCCTCTACCGGCTCCTCCATTGGAAATTCTTCTTCTCCTTCATCCAATAATTCTTTCATACTGGCAGCAAGCTCTTTTTGCAAATTTATGGTATTGTATTTACTCATATCCATCGGTTTTACATGGACATCTATATCAGGTTCTATAAATTCTTCCCTGTCATCATCGTCATTGTCTTCCACTTTATGTACTGACGTTGGCTTCTTATTTCCTGTTAACTGGTCATACTTGTCCTGTTGAACAGGATTCAAAGGCTCATGCAGCATCTTTAATTCCATCGCTTTTAACACATATTTACCTTCTCCAAACCATAGAACCAATTCATCACACTCTTCGATACATTTTGTGCTTAAGCCAATGCGATGATATAAATACGCTAATTCATATGCCCATTTCTCACGATAATCTTTCTTTTTGAACTCTTCCAAAACGGAAATTCTCTCTTCAATACTGACTTCCTGTGCTTCATATATTTTATATTGAAGAATAAATCTGCCTGTATCCTTTGGCGCAATCTGAACAAATTCTTTATAATATTCCCATGCCTGTACATATTCTTCCATTTTAATGGATAACTCGCATAATGAATAAACGATAGTTCTTCCGCCAGGATGACGATCATAAGCTAATAAAAGAACTTCTTTACTGTCCTCATACCTTCTATTAACCTTATAGATATCGCTCACAATAGTCAGCATCATAATGCTTTTTACTCTGTGCCAGTCTATGGTATCGGCAATCTGCATAGCTTCTTTGTACTTTTTAGATGCTACCATACTCTTTATTTCATCTGCCCGAACTTTATATTCATACTTATCCAAGGTATCACCTCATAAACCGTTTTCTCATGTTACTTTATTGCTATTTTACTACATAAATACCCACTATCTAACTATTTTTTAGTGTATCATACCATATACGTTATGTCAAAAACATTTAGACCACAAGATGTTGGAAAAAATAGCGAATTGTTCCAGTGTTAAAGCCTCTCCCCGAATTGTTTCCGAAAGATTCATTTCCTTAAGTGTTTCTAAAATATGCTCCTTTTTCACATTTAAATTAACCGAATTCTGAAGTCCGTTTACAAGTGTCTTTCGTCTCTGATTAAAGGAAGCCCTTATGATAGCAAAAAGGAACTTTTCATTCTCTACCTCTACAGGGGGCTTTTCATATTTTGTTAACCGTATTACAGATGATCCAACCTTTGGTTGCGGCATAAAACAACTAGGAGGCACATTTACAACTATTTGCGGATTTGCATAAAATTGTACTGCTAACGACAGCGCACCATAATCTTTGGTTCCCGGTCCCACCTGCATTCTATCTGCCACTTCTTTCTGCACCATGATGGTAATGTTGTTCAGTGGTACTTTGCTTTCAAATAATCCCATTATAATAGGCGTTGTAATATAGTATGGTAAGTTTGCCACTACTTTAATTGGTCTTCCCTGATTTTTCTCTTCAACTAGTTTATTGATATCGACTTTTAAGATATCTTCATTAATAACTGTCACGTTATCATATGCTGACAGAGTATCTTCCAGAATTGGAATCAACGATCGATCGATCTCAACCGCAATGACTTCCCTGGCTGCCTCTGCCAGGTATTGTGTCATCGTTCCAATTCCAGGACCTATCTCTATGATACAATCATCTTTGGTTATTTCCGCTGAAGCTACAATTCTATCCAGAATATTCCCATCAATCAGAAAATTCTGTCCATATTTTTTTTGAAATATAAAATTATATTTTCGTAATACCTCAATCGTATTTTTGGGACTGCCAAGTGTAGCCATATATACTCCTATCTGCCTGCATCTGCAAGCACCCTAACAAGGTTTTTAAATTTTCTCTAATCTATACACTGCTTTAGCATTCTTATTTGTCTGTTCCAATACTTCTTCATATAAGAGTCCCTTAATATTTGCTATTTCCTGAACCACATACGTAAGATTAAGCGATGAATTCCTCTCTCCTCTGTGCGGTACAGGTGCCAAATAAGGGCAATCTGTCTCTAACAAAATGCGTTCCATTGGAATATAGGCGACTGCTTCTTTTATTTTTTTAGCATTTTTAAAAGTTACCACACCACCAATTCCAAAGTAGAATCCTAAATCAAGATATTCTTTGGCGTTTTCTTTTGAATAGGAGTAACAATGTATGATTCCGCTTAATTTACTCTTCGCATCTGCAGCCGCTAACATATCAAGTGTATCCTTTGCTGCTTCTCTGGAGTGTATAATTACCGGAAGTCTAACTTCTTTCGCTAATTCTAATTGTCTGTCGAACCATACCTGTTGTATGTCTTTTGGCACATCTTCCCAATAATAATCAAGACCTATTTCACCGATTGCAACTATTTTATCTAACCTGCTCTGCTCTCTTAGCCACTCTATATCCTGCTCATTCAGATTTAATACATCTTCCGGATGAACACCAATCGCTCCATATAAAAAAGGATACTTCTCTGTTAAAGCAATTGTAGTCTCTGAAGATTTCATACTCGCCCCAACATTGACGACTGCTTCTATCATACTGCCTTCCTGCATGGAAGATAATAAAGCATCTCTGTCTTCATCAAATGCTTTATCATCATAATGTGCATGCGTATCAAAAATTCTCATGGCTGAGTACCTTATCATTACCTTTCGTTTTTAATCTTCATTTTATCATGAATACTTTCTGATTATACTTTCTGGAAAAACGAGTTACAAGACCTTTATTCAAATTATTCAGATAGAAAACAAAAAAATACTTGCAAACCATGACATAATATATTATAATAACCCTTGCATTGTTAATAAAGACGCGCTTTTAGCTCAGTTGGTAGAGCACCTGACTCTTAATCAGGGTGTCCAGGGTTCGAGTCCCTGAAGGCGCATTCAAGCACTAGTTTTGAGGACGTATGAGCCTCGGGGTTGGTGCTTTTTGCTTATTCAAATAAAAGGAGATTCTCATGCAAATTTCTGTTTTTTATGACCATATTCAAGAAGCTTCCGTACAATCAGGTCTTTCAATTCAAGAAATTCTACCACAAATTCACACTTTTGGCATCGATGCTTTGGAATGCTGTATTGATGCTGTAAAAGGGAAAGAGTCATCTATGAGGCGCATGTTCGAAGCAGCCGGATTACAAGTATCTTGTCTCTACGGCACTTTTCAGCTGGCAAAGAATCCCAACCAAAAAGATGCCTATGAATTTATTGATTCTGCAGAAAAGATGGGTTGTGATAAAGTGCTGATCATTCCTGGATTTGTATCTGCCAATGCTTTCTTATTTATCAAAAAGCATGCTATGAAGAAGATGGCATATGCACTTAATAAACTATGTGCTTATGCCGCAAAAAAAAGAATTGTTATTACAATGGAAGATTTTGATGACTGCATCGCTCCTTTTTCTACAGATGATGAATTGGTGTGGTTCATGAGACAAGTTCCAGCCTTACATTGTACTTTTGATACCGGTAATTTTAAGTATCAGGAAATAGATGAATTACAGGCATTTACAAAACTCAAAAATAAAATCGTACATGTTCACTGTAAGGACCGTGCACTGACTGGCCTTTCCGGAGAAACTCCTAAAGTTACAGTTGCAGGTAATTCTTTCTACACAGCTCCTGTAGGATCCGGGTGTATTCACATGAAAGAGATATTCGACAAGTTGAATTCGATTGGATATGACAGTACACTGGCAATTGAACATTTTGGTGCACCTGACCAATTAAGTTACATAAGGCAGTCTGCTGCTTGGATCTCTACTAACTACTAATAATCTCATTATCTGCAGATCATAACATCCGTAATCGCAAAAATTATTTTCGTATCTATAAGGAAGGAACACTCATTATGATTCATGTAACAATTTGGAATGAATATATCCACGAACGAGAACTACCTGAAATTCAAAAAGTATATCCTGATGGAATTCATCATTGCATCGCTGATTTTCTTAAATCAGACGGTGATATCGCTGTAACCACTGCAACGCTTGATATGCCTGAACATGGTCTTACTGAAAAAGTAATCGCAGACACGGATGTCTTGATCTGGTGGGGTCATTGTGCCCATGATCAGGTATCGGATGCAATTGTTGACCGTATCCATACGAGGGTATTACAGGGAATGGGACTTATTATTCTACATTCTGCTCATTATAGTAAGATATTTAAATCTTTACTTGGAACTTCCTGCAGTTTAAGATGGCGTGAAAATGACAGAGAGCGTATCTGGTGTGTAAATCCGTCACACCCGATTGCAGAGGGCCTGCCTGCCTTTTTTGAATTGGAGCAGGAAGAAATGTATGGTGAGTATTTTGATATTCCGCATCCGGATGATATTATTTTCCTTGGCTGGTTCGCAGGCGGAGAAGTTTTCCGAAGTGGCTGCACTTTCACAAGAGGCAGAGGAAAGATATTTTATTTTCAGCCAGGACACGAAGAATATCCCAATTATTATCGCCCCGAAATAAGAACCATCATAACAAATGCAGTTCACTGGGCAAGACCAATTAATCCTCTTACCAATCCTATCGAATGTATTGACCAGGCAACGAGACCAGAAGATCACATTCAGTAAATTTCTTTCATTAGTATGATACCTGAAAATAAAGCTGCCAAGATTTCTGCGATCGGAAATGCAATCCAGACACCATAGAGGCCGATTACTTTTGAAAAAAGATAAGCGCATGGTAAAATAATTACCAATTGTCGTAATAGAGTAATCTGTAAGCTTTTCGTGCCTTTCCCTTTTGATTCAAACACTGCGGCTGTAATATTTCCTATCGTTGATGGCAGGAATCCGATACTGATAATACGCAGTGCTATTACACCAATTTCTTTCATCTCGCTGCTGGCCTCAAAAATATCCATGATGGGTACTGGCAGACACCAAAATAGAATTGTTCCTACTGTCATTAAGGTTCCTACTATTATAATTGCTATTTTTATTGCTTCTACTTCTCTTTTCTTATTTCCTGCTCCGTAATTGTAGGCAATCACAGGACGAATTCCCTGCACCAATCCAGTTGCCGGCATATATACAAAAGTCTGCAGTTTGTAATAAATTCCAAATACAGATACAGCCAATGTCGAGAATCTAATTAAGATACCATTCAATCCTGCGACCAATACGGAAGGCAATGCCATTATTAAAGTGGAAGGTATTGCGACCGCATAGATTTGCTTTACTATGACCGGTTCTAATGAAATTTTTTTCACTTCTAAATGAATTCCGCTTTTACCCTTTGCAAATAGGATAGCTCCCGCAATGCACGATGTCATCTGCCCCATAACAGTTGCTATGGCTGCTCCTTTCACACCTAGTGCAGGCATACCACATAGACCAAAGATCAGAATCGGATCCAATACAATATTTATAATGCAGCCTGCTGCTTGTAACATCATAGGAATCAGCATCTTCCCTGTTGCTTGAAATATCTTTTCAATTGTAATATGAAAGAGTTGTCCAAAACAGAAAATCATGACTATATATCCATAATCATAACATAACTGGACTACATTGCTATCCCTGGTAAAAAAATGTACAAAGGGATGGATAGCAATGATACCGATTAATGCAATCACTATATAATGAATACCTGTTAAAAAAAATCCCGTAATACATGCTTCATATCCCTTTTTCTTATTTCCGGCTCCGAAACTTCTTGCCATATATGAATTCAAACCCACGCCCGCTCCAACAGCTATCGATAATGTAAGATTCTGTAAAGGATATATAATTGATACAGCTGATAGTGCAGCTTCACTTAATCTGGCTACAAAAATACTATCTACTATATTATATAGTGACTGGATAAACATGGATATCATTGGCGGCAGTGCCATTGATATAATAAGTGGAAACATTTTTTTTGTCCCCATTTTGTTCTCATGATTCATAAATACCTCATTTCTACGCTGCTTTATACGCATCTCCTACAACATTTTTGCCATACACACAAAAAAAGACTATATCCGCTTTGTTTGTAACTCAGAAAACAAAGAAAAGATATAGCCTTAAGGCACAAATATTTAACTCGGTATACTGTATCATGATTGATCTATTACTGTCAATACCCGGTCTGTATATTCCCATCACTCCGACGCACAATTTCTCTTTCAATAAACTTCTTTACTTCTATTAATGAATCAAACTTACGATAAAGCAAATTCTTAATTTCTTCTGTCGGCTGCACCTGATCCGGCACCATAATTGGCAGCATTCCCGCAGCATATGCAGAGCGGATTCCATTTGGTGAATCCTCAATCGCTAAACACCTATCCGGTGCAACACCAATCGCTTTGCATGCCTTAAGATAGATATCCGGTTCTGGTTTACTGTGTTCGATCGTATCTCCACCTATAATTACCTCAAAATATTTCTCCATATCATGTGCTCGGATATGTTTAAATATATTTTCTGTTCTGGAAGAAGAAGCAAGCCCAATTTTTAAGGAAGTTGTCTGTAAATAAGATAAGATTTCACAGGCTCCTTTCATGACAGGAAGACCATTCTTAGATATTTCTTCATAAAATTTCCCAGCAGTCTTTTCTCTAAATGCAGAATAATCGAATTTTTCTCCAAACATTTTATGAAAAAATATCTTCGTATCATTGAGATTTAATCCAATACACCCCTCCACAGCTATTTGCATTTTTTCTCTTGGAATATTTCTTTCCTCTGCTTCCTGATACCAACAAGTCGTAATAATTCTTTCTGAGTCAAATAATATTCCATCCATATCAAAAATAACTGCTTCAATCATATTAACTATTCTCCACTTCTTTTTGTTAAATTATCCCCAACAATCCGTTCTTTATCAAGAGTTATGCACAAACTACATATTTATTGGGCAAACTTTGTCATAATCTTTGGTTCTTGCTCAGGTATGGTGATTCCTGCTTTTTTACCAGCTTCCATACATTGTAACATCCAGACCATATTTCGTCCAAGCATACGCATTGTCTGAAGTCCTTCTTCATCTTTTTTGATGTCTTCCGGAGTACTGCCATGTACCATATTCCAATAATTCGAAGATACAATCGGCATATTTCTAATTGTAAAATACTTATTAATCTGATCAAATGTAGCTGTTGTTCCTCCGCGTCTGGCACTTACAACACAAGCAGCAGGTTTATATGCCAATTTTTTACTCGCATAAAAAAGTCTATCCATACAGCTGGTAATCATACCCGTTGCAGCTGCATAATGCACTGGTGTTCCAAAAATAAATCCATCTGCGTGCTCAGCTTTTTCAATTAATAGGTTAACAATATCATCATTAAATACACATTTTCCTATTTTTCCACATCCACCACAACCGATACAGCCTCTAACTGGTTTTGATCCTAAATGAAATATTTCTGTTTCAATTCCAGATTTTTCCATTTCTCCTTTTACTTCACACAAAGCTGTATAGGTACATCCTTTTTCTTTTGGACTTCCATTTATTAATAATACTTTCATTCATTACCTCTTTATACTTTCTGAAATATTTTCATAATCTGACAACGTATATTCTTTATAGGTTGAACTTTCCTACAACATTACTTAACTCTGATGCAATATCTTGTTGCTCATTTGACATTATTGATACTTCATCAACGACTTTTGATACTTCATTTACAGATTCCATTGTCTTGCTGCTGTTCTCTGCTGTATTTTGGGCCGATTCTGCGATATTTTGGATGGCTGAACTTACTTCCCCCATAATTCTTTCAATATCCTCTGACATAATAGATATTTTACCGGACAGTTTTTCAATAGAAGCTGCATCTTCTCCGTATTGCTTTGCTACATCCGTAAAGTTATAATAATCAGGGGTCACTGTTCCCGCCAAAAATCTTAATAATGACTTTGAGTCCTCTGTCAGTTGATTAAATGCCTCTTGCACTTCTACTATTGTATGTTGTATCTCATCTACTGCTTTAGATGTTTCACCAGCTAATTTACCAATCTCACTTGCAACAACTGCAAATCCTCTTCCCTGCTCACCAGCTCTGGCAGCTTCAATAGAAGCATTTAATGAAAGCAAATTGATTTGATCTGCTATATTAGATATAACGCTTGCTAAAGTTCCAATAGATTCCACAATTTTTGCATTTTCTATACTCTTGCCTAAACTCGTCTCAAATTCTCCGGAAAGCTCTGCTGCATGAGTAAAGGAGTTTTGACTATCTTCTTCAATTTTAACTGCGCGTTTACGAATCTCATCAGCTAATTTCTGACTCTTTATTGTTTCTTCCGATAATACATTGACAGAAGATGTTACTTCTTCAACAGAAGCATTTACCTCTTCTGTTGCTGCACTGGAGGACATCATAGCCTCATTTACTTTTGCCATATAATCTTCAATCTGCACAAATTGATCTAATAACTTTGTAGAGGATGAACTTAATTTATCACTGGATACACGAATGGTCTCTGAATGTTTTGAAATATTCTGTATCACATTTCTATTACTTTCATACATATTATTTAATGAATGTCCCATCTGCCCTAATTCATCTTGTGATTTTACTTGTAATGAATCAATTGTAAAATCACCTTCTGCTAATAATCCAGCAAATATTTTTACCTTTTTTAAGCTTTTTGAAATAGTTGTAACTTCAAACAATACTGCCAGGATAGAACAAATAACTGCCAAAATGCAGATCATCATAAGTTTAAGCATAAGATTTTCAACCGGCTCATTCAATTCTGACTGAGACATTTCAATAATCAATTTCCAGCCAACACGATCAATCGTATCATAGTACAGATTATATGCTTCCGTTCCTTTTGAATAAGAAGTAATTCCTCTCTCATTTTCTATGATTGCATTTCCTGCCGTTGAAAGAGAACCATTCTCATCCTCTGTAATATTAACTTGAGCTTCCGATTTGCTGCTATCTTCACAACTCATGTAAACACCGGTATCTGTTAACATCATCGCTTTTCCATTTTTTCCGATCTGAATAGACTTAACAATGTCTTGAATAGATGTCAGATCAATATCAACCGTAATAACACCAACAAATTTTCCAGCTGTATCGTAAATTGGCATGGAACAGGATGACATACTTAGACCCATGCTCTCATCATAATAGGGTTCTGTAAATACAGGCTCTGTTTCTCCATTTGCTACATTTTTATAATATTGTTGATTAGGATAATCGTACTCTGCTGTTGCATAATCATATGTTAGTTTAAAATCCCCTCCTTCTTTATACACATAGGGTCCAACATATTCTTTTTTTGCATCATATGCATAGGGTGCAAACCAAATACCGCATCCTAATACCAGCGGATTATCATTTGCAATTTTTTTGAGTAATTCTTCATAAGTACTTAATTGCACATAGGAATATGTAAGTCCAACAACTCTTGACAGATCCATGGAACTTTTCTCAACAATGCTTAATTGTTTTGAAATGCTATTCATCTGAGAATCAAGTTCAGCGTTCATACGATTTGAGACCTGTTCCTGAATAATATTTTGACTGGATTTTGCACTAATTACCGTAAGGACACCCATGGAAACGATTACTACTGGTAAGATAACTGCTAACATTTTAACACTTATCTTCTTTTCCCTATTTCTTTTCTTATGTTCTTTCATAAATAGTCCTTCTTTCGCTCATTTGTTTAATACTTCCTATAAAGTTTATAAATTTTTAATAATTTAATAATATCATACAAATAGCCTCATAACAATGAATGCAGCACACAATCATTGTAAAAATTAAGTTAATATTGTTAATCGTATGTTCAAAATAAAATTATATTTTCTTTTTTATATTTGACAATTATATTACCTTATTGTATCATAGTAATGTTCTGAATAATTGTATCGAAGCGTGGCTCAGTTTGGTAGAGCGCTGCGTTCGGGACGCAGAGGTCGTGGGTTCGAATCCCGTCGCTTCGATTCGTTTGATAAGAACTGGAATCCTTATAAATACTGAGGATTTTGGTTCTTTTATTTTTTTCAATAATCTACATAACACTATAAAATAGGTATGTTACCCAAAACGTTACCTAAAATCAGATCATATGATTAGAACAAATCAGATGAAGCTTTCGAAATTACGCTTAGATCATTGTCACTTGTATTAAGGCGTTGACGATGAAAATATGCATAAATATTCAAGGTTGTTTGCGTATCCGTATGTCCCAGCCAGTATTGCAATTTCTTTATATCCCAGCCCTTATTGATTAACATAGATGCACAGCTGTGCCGCAACTTATGAAGCGTAATTTTTGGTCTGCCAAAGGCTTTCGTCGCTTTATGAAATAATCCAGAAATATAATTTGGATCATATAGCGTTCCATTTTCCCAGGTAAATCTTTCTTATCTGTTCTGTCAGCTCCTTCACATCTGTATAGTCAATATTTATAATAAATACGTCTATGGCCATTTTACGAATATATTTTCCAGTCTGTTTATATCCACTTGCAGCCATTCTTTCCTGAATCATTTTCTTTTCTTCTTGCGTTGTCCACACCACTATATGGCATGGTCTCTTTCTGTATTTTCAGATTAAAATATATAAAAAAATAAGTATCTGTTTCCAAATACTTATCTTTCTTCTCTTGTAATACTTTCAATTGTTTTATCCGGGTTTTTACGTTTTACTTTTTCCTTATTGACTTCCAGCTTTGCAGAAATGGATTTATCCATCACCTTGAACTGGTCTATTCGTTCCATTTCTTTCACTTCAAGTTCTTTAAAATAATGTGCCAAGCTCTTTATATCCATCTGGGCTATCATTTTAAAGTACTCGCTGCGCTCTTCTTTTGGAATTACAATTGGAGGCATATTGTTCTTTAACAATTCATAGTTAATTAATAACCGCCCTGTTCTTCCATTTCCGTCCTCAAAAGGATGTATTCTTTCAAAGTGTATATGATTTTCTGCAATCTTGGTAAATATATCTTCATAAGCCGTATGGTTATAGTTGTGTACATAGTACATCATTTTTTGTGGAAGCTCTGCAGGTGCTGGTGGTATATGTTCTGCTCCCTTTATGAATTCCGGTACCTTCCTATACCCATCAATTTCAGCTATATTTTTATTTATAATAATACCTATATCTTTAATTAACTTTTCTGTTAAATTCTCATCTAACGAATCCAGTACATGACTGATAGCATATTTATGATTGATGGCTTCCTATATTTCTCGTGGCTTTGCAGATACACTAAATTCATTATTATTAAAAATAATTGCATATGTCTCTGCATAAGAAAGCGTATTCCCTTCTATACCATTAGAATGATAGGTACTGCGATTTTCCTATTTTATTCTATCTATAATAATTTGCATGAAATGCACGACAGATCTCTGGAATATTTTCATTGCAAATTTGGAACAAATTTTATATCAATTCTTTGTGAATCGTTTCCTCCTGCTGTTGTAACTGCAATTACATCGCCATTCTTAACTGGATACATTCCAAATGCAAAGCGTATACCATCGATTTCTGTAGAATTAACTTGTGAATTACTAACAACAATTCCATTAATTAATAAGTTTGCTGTAAAATACCCGTTTGAATTAAAAGTATCACAAGAGCTAAATCCATAAATATACCCATTTTTAGTAATGGTATACGAACTACTTGTATCCAGAACTGTTGTACCATTTGAATAATCTGGATAATGTGTAGTGCCCTCATCTATGTTGTCTATCTTATCAGCTAACGTTTTAAAATCTTCAGAATCAAACAATACCTCCTCACTTGATGTTAGGATTCTTCCCTTACTATTAATTGTAACCAATTCTTTCTTCATAATTATTACTTCCTTTCAATTTTGTCTAATACAATATTTAATTTATATCATCTTAAAATCATTATAATGTTGCATATGTTGTATACATTGCGACTTCAATTATTGATTATTTAATTACATAATCAGTTATGGTAACCAGATTTAAGTTTGCTTTTTGCTATGCATTTTAAATTATTTTAATTAAACCACCGCTAAAAGTGCAACCGTTTGATAATTGAGAAGCCGCGCCACTGTAAACATACATTTTAACCGTATCATTTGTTGATAATTTTACATCACAACTTGCATTTACATACTTATTACTTGTGATAATTTCATCGATTAAATATGAGGTAGTTGTATCGTTTATTTTTATAAAAACAGCAATTCTCGTATTTGCCGTAATAACGGAACTTGCTCTAATTTTAAAAGAATAAACTCCACTATACGGAGCGGTAAAGGTATTTAGTGAAAAACTTCCATCGTTCCAATTTGGTATATTAAAATTTAATAATGTATCTCCAACTGGTAAAGATATATCAGCACTTTGTGATACCGAAAATCCACAACCGATTTTATTTAAGCTCTGGTTGATTGTATCCACCTCATTGCTTAATCGTTCCAATTCGCTGGTATCTGCATCGGTTCCCTTTTCACCTTTTTCACCCTGGATACCTTGAATTCCTTGCTCACCCTTTTCGCCTTTTTCGCCTTGTGGACCTTGTGCGCCTGTCTCACCTTTGGCAGCTACGCCAGTATCTTTGTTGCCCACAAACCAGTTACCATTTGTTCTAATATTAGGAGTTGGAATCACTCCACTTGCACTTAAATTTACTACTTCAAATCCTTCTTCCATTAATTTTATTTCCTTTCTTTTTTTAGATTGCACAGAAAACATTCTTTTATTTTTGATTGGGCTGAAAGCAATCCATTCATATATATTTTCACTTGGCCAAAAACGGATGTATCTTATCAGTTATTTGTATTACTGAATTATTTCCGTGCTATATATGCTATTATACTGATAATATTCAGTTTGTCAATAGTCTTGCTGAAATGTTTCTGCATATTTTATTAATACTATAGAAACCGATTTAGGAATAACAAAAGGTGCCCCTTTTGGACTCTAAAAGTGAATAAACAAAAGTTTAAATGCGGTTTTTCAATCAGTCAGTGATGAGAAAAAGCAGGTAGCATCTGCCATTACTGACAAAGGAGTCTCAACAGAATCAGATGCTACTTTTCAAGTAATGCATAATAACATTTTGGCACTTGCTATGCAACAATATAATACAGGATATCCGGATAGATTAGCGGCAATTGAAATGCCAGTGTTACGTATGAAAAATATTATCATACGGGAAGCCCAACAACCGGTGGTAGTGGTTATACTATTCCAATCTATCATAATATGTTGCAGGCATTTGTTATTATAAGTATATTATACTGAAAGTAGAGTAATTAGATTAGCGTTTAATGAGCATTTAGCAATGACGTAATCATTTGTTATAAAAGCTATAATTGGTAAGCCATATACCTTAGTATGGCATGTGCAACTGACATATATATCTAATTAATAACATATATATCTAATTAATAACATATAATATTAGTATTATCGTTTTCTTTTACGTTGCATTTATATGAAATTTTTTATGAATATTTTGCAACCCATTTCGTCTTGCTATTATGATCATATCCTTTATGTACTGGTGTATTCAATATGGACCTCACTACAGCGATTGATAAGAAACCAATTTTTAAGTCTTCAAACAAGTTTCTATAAAAAAAGAGATTATTAATAACGACCCTCAATTGACTACTTCCGAAAGGCAAGAAATGATTGAAGTAATTCCCGATATCATCAGGGAAACTCCCCGCTCAAATGAAGCTGTCGATAAATTTAAAAAATTGCTAAAAAAAGCTGCAAAGGCTACCGTATCCGCATTGCGGGATTTGCTGGTTGACATTGCAGCAGAAGCAATTAAGCGAACGCTTTGCCCATAAAAAAATAGGCATATAATCATGATGTTTTGTAATAGAATCATGAAATTGGATTTTTTCTTTTTTTAGAGCTATGTTTTATCCAGCTTTAGTTAAAAATCTAAATGTCTATTCTTTTTCATACATCAAAAATATCATAGCGTATTCTTTTATAATTTAAAACTTGTCGTAAAACGTCGTTATTTTTTTATCTAACGAAAATTCTTCTTGTATTTACAATTCTTTTACGATATTCATTAACCTCCTACCGTGACAAATGAACAAATTTTAAAATCTAAACTAATTATATATGAACAGTCTTATATCTGCCGTTACCTAAAGCGTTATTTAAAATCACTAAATGAATTAGAACAAATCAGATGTGTTGATTATCTTTATTAAGAAGTTTATAATAAACCAAATTAATATTACAAATTTTTGATATAATTTCAATTCGTTAACTAGAATTTCTTTTTTTAGTCGGAGGTAATACAATATGACAAGTACAGCACTAAAACTTTTAGCATTGGGATTAATGCTAATTGACCATATAGCGGAATATATTCCGGGAATACCTATTTGGTTTCATTGGTTAGGAAGATTGTCTGCTCCATTATTTATATTTTGTATGGCATGGGGACTATCTTATACACATGATAGAAAGAAGTATCTTATAAGATTGTATTGTTTTGGAGCAATAATGGCAGTACTAGATTTAACATGCAATAATATATACCAAAAGCCATATTGCTATATAACGAATAATATTTTTGTTACACTACTTTTGATCGGTGTAATAACAAGCTTAATAGAACTGTGCAAACAGGATAGAAAAAAGGGTATTAAATATATTATTGTTTTTTGTATTTATCAATTAATAACAACATTTTTGTGTATTGCAGCAGAAGTAATACTCCCAGGCTATGGAATAATAAATTTTATTGGAGCAATTACGGCTAATTTAGTCTTTTGCGAAGGTAGTTTTATATTTATTCTTTTGGGTATATTGATATATTTCTGTAAAGAAAGTAAGCCAAAACTATTCTACGTTTATAGTATTTTTTGCGTAATTTATCTTATACTGTCAGCTATAAATGATTTTAGTGTTCAATCATTATTATTTGAAAATTATCAATGGATGATGATTGCATCGTTGCCTTTCATGTATATATATAATGGACAAAAGGGTAAAGGTCTAAAGTATTTATTTTATATATTTTATCCAGCACATATTATTATTTTGTTCTGGGCAGGTAACCTTTTCTTTTAAGAGTATGTCGTGCCTAAAACAAATCTTATTTTTGACTGGAATCAATAAATGGAAACACTATTGTTTATACGGGGAAAGTAGATTTACAAGAACATCGAATCTTCTTAGGTACCCAATAACAATTTGATATTTTACAGCCTCATATTCTCAAATGCGCTTTAGATTAACAGCAATATTTATCTATATTTTTTCTTTATAATATCTTCATTTTTACTTAATCAAAAAAACACTAATAAGACACAATTAAGAGCTACAATATGATTATCAATTAAGCAATTACATTGATAAACTTTTTTCAACCTCCCCTCTTAGTGCGCATTCAGAAATGGATGCGTTTTTTAATATTTCATTCTTTTGATATGAACTCTTCTAATGCTTTCATAGCAAATCTTGCATTTGGATAAGTAATAGAACCACCACCAATTACACCAATCTTTATTGCTTCCATAATCTCTTCTATACTTGCTCCGGCATTTAAACAACCCTCAATATGATAGCAAATACACTCATTACAACGACTAACTACTGATATGGCTAATCCCATAAGTTCTTTGTGTCTTTTATCAATTGCACCGTCTGAATATGTTTTATCATCCAATTCTCCAAATTCCTTAAAGAATTCATCTGCTTGAGTAAGTTTCAGATTATACTCTTTTCGAAACTCTTTCATATCTTCAATATCCATTATCTTTCCCCCTAATTATGTAAGTGATGATGTCTCATTATTATATAAAATATTCTTATAAGATTTTATTTTATACTATACCTGTCCTTTTGGTTAAAAAATGTCATGTCAGCATATCCTGCAAATATCTTTCCGGAATGTTTTACACCTTTTGGAATAAAGTACCTATCACCTTTTACATATGTATTTTTAACTCCGCCAATTGTTAATTCTATTTTTCCTTCAAGAACTATACCCCATTGACTTTCATGAAAGTGTTCGGATAAAATAACATCCTCTGCAAACTCCATAAATATTATCTGATGGTTTTCTGCTTGTGAAAGGTATGCACTGATGCCTTTTAGCGGAATATCTGCCTCAGGCAGATTTATTACTGGTTCAGGGAATATTTTTGACATATTTTTTCCTCCTAATATGAATCACACATTCTACATTTTATGGTAGACAATTACTCCACTTTGTCTAAAAACCAATTATACTACATTAATCTACATTATCGACATTTCTTTATTTGTGATTATTTTTTCTTTATACATTATTAATTTTTCTTTTATGGAATAGACATTCTTTTGTCACATTTAGAATTTATACTAGCATTATCAATAAGGAAACAAGTTGATAATCTTTTTTCTCACTCCCCCTTTTATTACGCATCCAGTGATGGATGCGTTTTTTTAATAATTTCAGAAATAATTAAGAACTAATTTCTTCATTCTCTTGATAGCTATTTCACAATATAGTATATTTAGATGTATTGATAGAGGTGGAAAATGGTAAAACAAAGTAAAAAGAATCTACTCATGCAAGGCAGTATTCTCGCTGCAGCAGGAATCCTTACAAGAATAATCGGTCTATTATATAGAATCCCTATGGCTAATATGTTGGGAGCAGAAGGTAATGGTATTTACTCTGTCGCATTTGGTATCTACAATATTACATTAACTCTTTCTTCCTATAGTCTTCCTTTGGCTATATCAAAAATTATATCCCAGCAGACGGTGAACAAGGAATATAAAAATTCCTTTACTGTTTTCCGTAATGCATTAATATTTGGCCTTATTGTAGGACTTGCTGCCTGTACACTAATTTTTTTTGGTGCGGACACTTTAGAAGTTATTTATAAAACAAGGGGACTTGCAAAACCTCTTCGCATTGTTGCTCCAACTACCTTTATTATGGCTATTCTTGGCGTTTTCCGCGGATTATATCAAGGTAAGAGTACCATGATTCCGACTGCCTTATCACAAATATTTGAACAGATTGTCAATGCAATTGTAAGTGTGACAGCTATTTATTTTTTTATGAAGGTGTATCGTGATTCTGATCAAGTTGCCGCATACGGCGCGGCAGGCGGAATCTGCGGAACATTTGCTGGTGCTCTGACTGCCTTATTATTCCTGTTATTTGTATTTGCAATTTATAGACCTACTCTTAATAGACAAATACGAAAAGACAGGACTCAGTATAAAGCAAGTAATACTGAAATCTACAAGCTGCTTTTTATAACTATTTTACCTATTATCTTCAGCCAGACGGTTTATCAGATCGGTTATACCCTTGATGATTTAATTTTTGGAAATATTATGTCTCTAAAGGGCTTTACGAATACTGTTACAAATTCATTAAGAGGCGCATTTAATTCACAGTATAATTTGTTAATCAACGTGCCTGTAGCAATTGCCTCTTCCATGGCAGCATCTACAATACCGAATATAGCAGCATCTGCAAAATCAAAATCTTCAGATATTACCGAAAAGGTAAGCGCTGTAATAAAGTTTAATATGGCAATTGCATTTCCATCCGCTGTCGGTCTATCAGTATTAGCAAGACCAATTACCTGCCTGTTATTTCCTAATTTAACCACTTATCAGGACACAGTCGTAAATTTATTAGTATTTGGATCTTCCGCCGTTATTTTTTATTCCTTATCCACAATTACGACTTCTATTTTACAGGGAATGGATTATATGAAGACTCCTATTTATCACGCCGCAATATCCGTTATTATCCATGTAATTTTAGTAAGTGTTCTACTCTATTCAACCAAATTAGGTATTTATGCTTTGTTAATCGGTAATATTACATTTCCCCTCCTGGTATGTTTGCTAAATTGGCATTCTGTTGAAAAATACTTAAATTATAAACAAGAAGTTCTAAAAACATTTGGTGTCCCCTTTGTTTCTTCACTTGCGATGGGGCTTGTCGCTTTCCTGATTTATCATGGCTCTTATTTCCTGATAAAAAGTAATGCCATATGTATTATTATTTCTATTGCTTTTGCTGTACTAGTCTATTTCTTTTTATTATTACTACTTAAATGTTTCTCTGAGGAGGAGTTAAAAGATATTCCGATGGGCAGCCGTATTGCTAGAATCGGACATCGTTTTTTATAATATGATACAAGGGCCAAAAGGTCATGTTTTATAATTGCTGTTTATAATTATATTATCTCGTACATATAATTTACTACTGATAACTATTGATAAAAGATTGTCATATATTGTAACTATTTGACTATTACCATATTAAGGAGATGTCATATGAAAAAGAAACTGTTATTGACTACTATGATACTATCATCATTGATACTGGGCGGATGTTCTATAGGAAGCACTGATTCTGAAGAAACAATAAATACACAGGATTTTTCCAGTTTACATGAACAACTGGATTCTATTCAATCAAATGTGAAACAATATATGGATGTGCCCTCCGCTTCTGATTATATTATAGTGACAACGAATGAGATAACGTATACGTTTACAGAATTGGAATCCAATTTATTAATACAATTAAAAAATATCTCTAAAGATTCTTATAAAGATCTTAATCTATTAATGATTTTTTATGATGCAGACAATAACATTATCAGCAGTAGTACACAATATTTGGATAATATTTTAACCGGCAAGACTTACGCAGCTAATATTATATACCCTACTGATCAAAATGGAACAAAAATTGCTTATGACCATTATGAAATCCAAATGAAAGCTTTTCCTTATAATATTTCCGTTGAAGACTTTTCTGATCAGATAGATATTGCTTCTAATAAGGGATTAGATGGATATGTAATTGCAAAATTAACAAATAAATCAGATCAGATATTAAGCTCTATAGATTCTTATATCTTATATTATGATGATGGCGGGAATATTATTGGATGTGAACAAGGCGGTGTTTATGATGTACTTTCTAACAGTTATGATGTGATTTCCTATTCATTACCATACGGTATTGACTATATTCCATTGGAATATGCTGATTATAAGATTTTTATTACTTCTGCTATTAATATTGATTCGGCAATACCCGATGTTCAGAGAATTATGGAGCCTTAGAGATATCATGAACATTTACACAAAAGAAGCAAGATTCTACTGAATCTTGCTTCTTTCTATTCTATGATATGATATTTACATTAACGTCGGAAATAACTCTTTTACTGTTGGATAAATTTTTGCAAACTTTTGATATTTTTCTTCATATTTTGCAACAAGTTCAGGAGACGGTTCTACCGTATCTACAATTTTTACGAGTTTATCTGCTGCTTCTTCCACGGAAGCGAACTCTCCGCATGCAACAGCCGCAAGCATTGCTCCACCGTATCCAGGACCTTCTTCGCTTTCAATCACATCAAGTTTAATATTTAAAATATTTGCAATCATCTTCTTCCAAAGAGGACTCTTTGCACCACCGCCGCATATCTTAGATCTTTCAATCTTAATACCAAGAGATTTTGCTACCTCAAAGGAATCACGTATTGCGAATGCAACACCTTCTAATACTGCCTGTGTCATATCTGCTCTGCTGCTATCCATCGTAAGTCCAATAAAAGTTCCCCTTGCCAATGGATCATTTAACGGAGAACGCTCTCCCATTAGATATGGTAAAAAATACACATTATTCTCACCTAACTTTGTAATGGCTTTTTGTTCCTCTGCAAAGTCTTTTGTTCCAATAATATCTTCCATCCACCATTTATTACAAGAGGCTGCACTCAGCATACATCCCATCAAATGATAATGTCCATCCGCATGTGCAAACGCATGAAGTGCATTATTTTTATCCACTCCAAAGTTCTTACTTGATATGAATATGGTACCACTTGTTCCAAGTGAGATATTACACATTCCATCACCAACGGTTCCTGTACCAACAGCTGCTGCCGCATTATCACCTGCGCCCGCAACAATCTTAACATTAGATGATAAACCGATTTTTTCAGCAATTTCTGGTTTTAAAGTGCCTACAACTTCATAACTTTCATAAATCTTTGCAAGCTGGTTTTCTGTAATTCCACAGATTTCCATCATTTCTTTTGACCAGCACTTATTCTTTACATCAAATACTAACATACCGGACGCATCCGATACATCTGTACAGAAACTTCCTGATAACATATACGCAATATAGTCTTTAGGAAGCATGATTTTACTTATCTTTGCAAAGTTTTCAGGTTCATGTTTCTTCACCCATAAAATTTTAGGTGCTGTGAATCCTGCAAATGCAATATTAGCTGTATGCTCAGATAACTTATCTTTTCCGATTATGTTATTCAGATAATCTGTTTCTTCTGTTGTTCTACCATCATTCCATAAAATAGCAGGCCTTATTACATTATCTTTATCATCTAAAATAACAAGTCCGTGCATCTGTCCCCCAAAACTAATACCTGCTACTTGTGATTTATCACATTCAGATACTAATTCTGCAAGTCCTTCCATAACTGCACTCCACCAATCTTCCGGTTTCTGTTCTGACCAGCCTGGATGCGGAAAGCTTAATGAATATTCTTTGGATACTACTTTTTCTATTTTTCCATCAGCAGCCATAAGTAATAATTTGACTGCTGATGTACCAAGATCTACACCAATATATAACATATCTACTCCTATCTATGCAATTTATGCAAATGGATTCTCTGTTGGATATCTTACACCGGCAGGCTGATTATATCCAATCTCTTCTACTGGAACACCAATATATTTGAATACTTCATAAATAGCTTTTCCAAAATGACCAAATGCTACTGCACCATGGTGTGGGTAATTCTTTTCAATTAATACATGGCGGTAGAATCTTCCCATTTCCGGAATTGCAAATACACCAATTGCACCAAATGATCTTGTAGCTACAGGAAGAACTTCTCCCTGCGCAATGTAAGCACGAATCTGCGCATCTGCTGTACTCTGTAAGCGGAAGAATGTGATATCTCCAGGAGCAATATCCCCTTCCAGCGTTCCATTTGTAACTTCTACTGGTAAACTTCTTGCCATGATCTTCTGATATTTCATTGAGCAGGCAGCTAATTTCTTGGAAGGTGTATTTCCGCAGTGGAATCCCATAAAAGTATCTTTTAAGGTATAATCATATTTTCCTTTGATGCCTTCTTCGTACATATCTGCTGGTACGGAATTATTGATATCAAGTAATGTAACTGCATCTTCGCTCACACATGTTCCGATAAACTCACTTAATGCACCATAGATATCAACTTCACAAGATACCGGAATACCCATTCCTGTAAGGCGGCTGTTCACATAGCAAGGAACAAATCCGAATTGTGTCTGGAATGCTGGCCAGCATTTTCCAGCGATAGCAACATATTTTCTATATCCTTTATGAGCTTCTATCCAATCAAGCAATGTCAATTCATATTGTGCTAATTTTGGAAGAATTTCCGGTTTCATATTTCCTGCACCAAGTTCTGCTTCCATATCTTTCACAACTTCCGCAATACGTGGATCTCCGGCATGTTTGTTAAAAGCTTCAAATAAATCAAGTTCTGAATTCTCTTCAATTTCAACACCTAAGTTATAAAGCTGCTTGATCGGTGCATTACATGCTAAGAAATTCAATGGACGTGGTCCAAAGCTAATGATCTTTAAATCTGATAATCCAACAATACCACGTGCAATAGGAACAAATTCATGAATCATATCTGCACACTCTTCTGCTGTTCCAACTGGATATTCCGGAATATAAGCCTTGATGTTACGAAGTTTTAAATTATAACTTGCATTTAACATACCACAGTATGCATCACCACGGCCGTCCATTAAGCTGTCTCCAGTTTCTTCTGCAGCTGCAACGAACATTGCAGGTCCGTCAAAATGTTTTGCAAGTAATGTCTCAGAAATTTCAGGTCCAAAATTACCAAGATATACAACAAGTGCATTACATCCTGCTTTTTTTACATCTTCCAATGCTTGTACCATATGGATTTCACTCTCCACGATACAGATTGGACATTCATAAATATCAGCTTCCTCATATTTTGCTTTGTATGCTTTTATTAATGCTTCTCTTCTTGATACGGATAATGTCTCCGGAAAACAATCTCTACTTACTGCTACAATACCTATTTTAACCTGTGGCAAATTTTTAAACATTTCTTTTCCTCCAATTTATGTTTTAATTTTTTCATTCCTGTTATGTTTACATATTTTGAATCTAAATCTTAGTTCAAGTACATTCCCTTTATTGATCAAACAGTTATATTTTTACCCTTTAATCCATTAAATGCACCCGCAATATCTGCATCCTTATGACCGATCAGCCATTTATTCTTTGCAAATAACAGAGAATCTTCTTCAGCACCTTTTGGCTGATCTTCTATCTCCGTATTTGTACCCTTTGGTAAGATAACAACATTACGGAATGGTTTTCCGTCTACACTGCAAGGTGCATAATGTAATGTTGTCGCATACATCTCAACAACTTCTCCCGCCGGTACAAAGAAAGCCTCAATCTTACTTGTATCATATGTGTTATCTGCTTCAATATCCTGCTGCTTTCCTAATAACAGAATCATATCAGAAGCTGCTACACCAAGTTCCGAATTACGATGATACTCAACAGCATTTAATTTGTTATTGGTACCGTTGCAATATCCCACTTGGATTGGAAGACCTCCAAAAAAACCATTTTCAATTACTTTCTTAATTGGTAAATCTTCGAATTCTTTAATGGACGGATAATATACCACATCATCTGCCGGTGCATCTGTACTTTGCATTGCCTTTATAAGTTCAGCGACATCATAATCTTTTGTAAGTACTCTGCCGTATGCCCTAAAAGATGCATCATTTACATTTTGAATCTTCATTAACTGATACTCCTTTCCAATACTCTTTTTACCCCAAAAAGCAATTGTTTCCAAATTATGTTACAATTGCTTAGATTATTTATATTATATAAAATTTATTTGTATTTTTCCACCAAAAACTTGTCTAATCAATAGCACTTTCTTGTCTTTTTTTCATTTCCTTACGATATGTGCTCGGTAACACGCCGAAACGTTTGGTAAAAGCTTTGGCAAAACTTCTGCTATCTGGAAATCCATTATTTTCAGCGATCTCATTAATGGATAAATCCGTATTGACAAGTTCCTTAAATCCATATTCAACTCTGACATTCAGAAGATATGTCTTATAGTTAATTCTTGCATATTTTTGAAATATCCGGGACAGATAGGTAGGAGAAAATCCAAAGACTTCTGCTACACTTTCAAGCGTAATATCTTTCCTATAATTTTCCTGAATATAATTTGTAATCTTTGATAATTTTTCCAATTGTCTGTTTTGTCTGATTCTCTCCTTATCTACATTCTTTTCTTTATATTTCGTGATCAGTATATATAATAATTTATAATAGTAACTTTTTACTTCCAGCTCATACCCATACCTTTTTTCAGAATAAACATTATACATCTGATTAATCAACTCAATTAATTCGGAATCCTTCTCGTATCTGGTACTTTTAAAAAGCAGATATTCATCATCCCTATACTCTGCCAACGCTTCCTGCGGTATCTGAAGTACAATGGTATAATTTGCCCTTGGCGCCTCAATGGAATGGATCTCATTAGAATTTACTAGAATGAACTGCCCCTTCGACAGGGAATAATACTGAGAATTTATATAAAAATCTATCGTTCCCTCAAATACCAGAAATATCTCTACAGAATTATGCCAATGTTTCACCACCTGATAATTTCCGTTTTTTCCTTCAAAAACAAACATTCGAAATGGCAAATCATTATTTGGTAAGACTAATTCATGTTTGAATTCCATAATCTCTCCCACCTGTGATCCTTGATCACTTTATAATCATGAAACAAGTTAATCAACTTCTGCATTTACTATTTATTAACATTCTGGTTTTGTCACTGCTTCCAGCCATACCTTTACCAACGATATCCAGCTTGCACATTGGGGTTCATCACCTAATCCATTCGGATCTGCTGTTTCTTTTGTGGCCAATGCCAGGCCATGCCTGCCTGTCGGAAACATATGGAATTCTGTTGGAATATTCTGCTTCTTAAGTGCTGTAACTAGTAATAACGAATTTTCCACAGGCACCAGTTCATCAGTAAATGTATGCCATATAAAAGTTTTTGGTGTATATTTATTCACTTGTTTTTCCAGAGACATTTTTTCACGTAATACGATATCCGAAAAGTTGTCTCCCAACAAATTCTCAAAAGATTCTTTGTGCGCATATTCTCCGGATGTAATGACCGGGTAACTCAATATCATACCAGCTGGTTTTAAATCTTCTGCTGATACCTGTAATCTATGGCATAGCGTTCTATCATGCCAGAACATGCCTAAGCTTGCTACCAGATGACCGCCTGCGGAACATCCCTGAACAAATATCTGATTTTTATCAATATGCCAATCTTTTGCTTTTGATTTTAGATAAGAGATACTCCTGCCAACTTCAAGCAATGCAGTGGGATAAACTGCTGGTGCAGTAGAATATCGAAGTACTGCAGCATGATATCCCATTGCCATGAACTGAATCGCAAAAGCTTCCGCCTCCCTGTCACAGGTCGTAAAATATCCCCCTCCGGGACATATCAGTATCAATGGTCTCTTCTTAATGTCTATTTCTTCAGAATGTTCAATGATATACGTATATAACCTTGAATCGGATAAAGATCCTTCCACACGAATATCAACTTCTTTATGAATCATACTATATCCTTTCTGCTCTTCCTATATTCCATAGGACTGATACTCATATATTTTTTAAATATCTTACAAAAATAACTGTTACTGTTAAACCCTGTACTTATGGCAATTTCAGTAATCGTCTGATTCGTTTTCTCCAATAGTTTAGCCGCAATCGATACTCTGTGTATCATGAGGTATTCAAAAGGCGTCATTCTAAGATTCCGTTTAAAGCATCTACAGCACTCACTTTTACTGATGCTCAATTGTTTACAGATATCCTCTAATGATACCGCTTCCATATAATGTGACTGAATATACTGCAGCGCCTGGTAAATACGACTTTCATCCATATCTTTATATACAAATTCTTCAATCTGAGAGCTCCATACATGTTCCACTATTGCAAACCAAACGTTACATAATAAATTATGAAGTTTATATTCATAACCATATTTTTTATGTATGTAACTGTCATACATTTTATTCAGATCCAAGAGTACCTCCTTTTGCCACTCAACATCTGCTTTAAATACCTGTCCTTTTATATTATCATTTGTTATAAAAGGTATCACATACTTCGAACTGATCAAAAACCCTTTTTCTATACCAAGAATACATGGATGTGCAACAATTGTAAACATATATGCTTTTTTTTCTCCAATAGGTTTCATTTGATGGAGCGTATCAGCATTTATAAATATTCCATCTCCTTCCTCTAATAGGATACTTGTCGTTCCCGTAAAAACTTCTATCTTTCCCTGTGTCACCACCGCAAATTCTATTTCTTCATGCCAATGCCAGGGAATGCTTTCAGCTACATATGTCGTAAAATCATTCCAATATATATTCATCGGAAATCCAAGATCTCCGTGCTTTCTCTTTTCAAGGTATTTTTCATTCTGATTTTTCTTATTTATTTGTACTTTAGAGGGAGTTTTTTTTTGCAACTTTTCCTTACCTTTCCTACTACTTTGTTCCTATATGTTATAACATGATCAAAAATCCTAAAGGTTAATCGTTGACTTTTATCAATTTGCAAATATAGTTATATACTGTGCTAATATAATAACTTGAAATTAAAAATTATGATACTATAATTATATTTATTGAAAACTAATCTGTCAATAAACAATACTTAAAGGAAAAGGACTATGTTGAAAGGAGATTCAAATGAAATTTAGCAATGGATGCTGGCTCCAAAAAGAAGGTTGTGAGTGTTTTTCACCACAACAAATCTACTATACGAACGTAAACAAAACAGAAGTTACCTTATGTGCTCCAACTACCCGTATTATAACAAGAGGTGATACATTAGGCGGCATTAATCTTACACTCCGGATCACTTCCCCAATGCCTGAAGTAATTCGTGTCCAAACATATCATCATATGGGCTTACTTAAGAAATCACCGGAATTTGAATTGGAGGTTAAAGAAGCTGTTCCTCTTGATGTAACAGACACGCAAGAAAGTATTATTATTAAGAGCGGAACGATTTCTCTCGAAATCACAAAATCAAACTGGTCAATGACTTATAAAAGAGGGAATGACCTGATTACCAAATCAGGTCCTAAAGATCTTGCCTGCATGAAAACGAACTGGAAGGGTCTCGCTTATGATATCAACGGAGATAACGAGGATACCTATATGCGCCAGCAGTTAAGTCTTGGCGTAAATGAATTGGTTTACGGTATGGGCGAACGTTTTACTGCTTTTGTCAAGAATGGTCAGACCGTTAATATTTGGAATCAAGACGGTGGTACAAGTACAGAACAATCTTACAAAAATATACCTTTCTACATTTCTAACAAAGGATACGGTGTATTTGTAAATCATCCGGAAGAAGTATCTTTTGAAGTAGCAACGGAAGTTGTAACAAAAACTGAATTCAGTGTTGAAGGTGGATACTTAGATTATTTTGTTTTGAATGGACCTACTATGAAAGAAGTACTAACTCATTATACTGACTTAACGGGCAAACCATCTCTTCCGGCTCCATGGACATTTGGTTTATGGCTGTCTACTTCTTTTACAACGAATTATGATGAAAAAACAGTTATGAGCTTTGTTGATGGTATGTTAGACCGAGATATTCCTCTTCGCGTATTCCACTTTGACTGTTTCTGGATGAAAGAGTTCCATTGGTCGAACTTCCTTTGGGATGATCGTGTCTTCCCGGATCCGGAAGGTATGATTAAGAGAATTAAGGACAAGGGTCTTAATATCTGTGTATGGATCAACTCTTATATTGGCCAGGAATCACGTATGTTTACGGAGGGAAAAGAAAATGGATACCTTGTAAAACGTGAAAACGGAGATGTATGGCAATGGGATATGTGGCAGCCTGGAATGGCACTTGTAGACTTTACAAATCCAGATGCATGCAAATGGTTCCAGGATAATCTTGAAGTCTTATTAGATATGGGTGTTGATTGCTTTAAAACTGATTTTGGTGAAAGAATCCCAACAGATGTCGTATACTTTGATGGATCAGATCCTAAAAAGATGCATAATTATTACACTTATCTTTACAATAAATGTGTCTATGAATTGTTAGAAAGAAAACGCGGCAAAGGTCAGGCTGTACTATTCGCACGTTCTGCAACAGTAGGCGGTCAGAAATTTCCTGTTCACTGGGGCGGTGATTGCTGGTCAGATTATGAATCCATGGAAGAGAGCCTACGTGGCGGACTTTCTTTACTCATGTCAGGTTTTGGGTTCTGGGCTCATGATATCGGTGGATTCGAACAGACCTCTACTCCTGATGTATACAAACGTTGGGTTGCATTCGGACTCTTGTCTTCCCATAGCCGTCTGCATGGAAGCACCTCTTACCGTGTTCCTTGGGCTTATGATGAGGAAGCTGTGGATGTTGTCCGCTTCTTTACAAAATTAAAGGCAAGTATTATGCCATATTTATATAAGACAGCTATTGATACTTCTATATCAGGTATTCCTACTATGAGAAGTATGATTCTTGAATATACCAATGACCGTAATTGTGCATATCTCGATAAACAATATATGCTTGGTGACAATTTATTAGTGGCTCCTGTCTTCAATGAAGATTCTATAGCAGATTATTATTTACCGGCAGGTACATGGACTGATTTCTTTACCGGAGAAGTAATGGAAGGCGGAAAATGGATCTCTGAAAAATGCGGTTATTTAGATATTCCTCTAATGGTAAAGGAGAATTCTATCGTAGCCATTGGTGCACATAACGACAAACCTGATTATGACTATGCTGATGGTGTTGAGCTCAGAGCTTATGCATTACAAGAAGGTATCACTGCTTCTACCGTTGTCTATGGCATGGATACAAAAGAAAAACTGCAGGCCAGTATCCTGAAGGAAAATGGTAAGGTTACAATTACTGTCACGGCTGTTAACGCATATACTATCCGTCTCGTAAATATAAACGCTGCTTCTGCTGAGGGTGCTTCTCTATCCCTTGACGGAAAAGATAGTATCATAACTGCTGCCGGTAATTCATCGATTGTAGTAATACTGTGACCATTAAAGTAGAAAATTAATTACTTTGAAAAGAATATGTATTAAATACAAAACAGGCCTGAAACTTTCAGCCTGTTTTGTATTTTGTAAATAATTTATTTTTTCCTTAATTCACTATATGCTTTTAGATACTTAACTTTTATTCCTTATCATTTTTCTTTTGTCTATTAATAATTTTTGATTTATTCTTTTTATTTTTTATAGTATTGACCTCATCCCATCTGATAAATTTCAAGGTCTTAACAACATATACTTTATTATTATCAGATTTTTTTAATCGTATCTTTGCTTTCATAGGACCATGTTTATCACAATAAGATACACTCAGATAATGTTTTCCGTTGGTCGAAAACCAACGTATTTTCTTACGAAGATTTTTATGACACAAATAGCATTTGGTACTGCTCACTTCTTTATCCGCCAATGCTTCCTGCTTATCTTCAAATTCTCTTGAGATGTATTTCGCATAATTATCAAAATTAATTTTTATTTCTGCTTTTTTATTTCTTGGCGGTGTATAAATATCATATGAAATATTTCTTTCTACACTTGGATCTTCTATCTTAGAAAATACTTTTGCAGTATAATAAGCATCGCTGAATGCACGATGAAAAGGAATGTCTTTTTCAATCTCTAGAAAGTCTACTGCAAATTCCAGTGTACGACGTAACTTCTTATCCTCGAATCCTATACTGAACAGCTTTTGAATATCCAAAAATGGGAAAGGCCCGTCTGCTAATAAAGGCATACTGTAATAATTCATATTCCTCTGTAATTCAATAAGATCCAATGGTCCCCAGGTGCAAAAAATATAATCTTCTCCACACCACTCCAAAAATTCAGTCATGATATCCACAAAAGGTCTTTCGTTTTCGAGCTCTTCAATCTGCAAATTAATTAATTTCTTAGTTATGCGATGCATTTGAAGATATACTTGTGGCTTTATCAACTTACTAAACTGCCCAATCATTTTCTTTTTATGATTCATTTTAACGGCACCAATTTCTATAACTTCAAAAGGCAGTTCCTTAGTTACTTCCTCTTGATCTTCACTTGATTGATTCCATTCCAAATCCAGTACAATATAATCCATTTTTTTTCTTCTTTTCTTTCAAGTAATGTTGACAGATGGTCAATAAACTAATATAATACTCTTTGTACGCAGGAATGGCGGAATTGGCAGACGCGCACGGTTCAGGTCCGTGTGATAGCAATATCATGAGGGTTCAAGTCCCTTTTCCTGCAGTTTTTATCCCTATAACTAACTTGTGAAGAAACCTTGATTTTACGGTGTTTTCTTCACTTTTTTATTTTTTATCAAATTTATATTTGATTACCTGGGACCTGTTTTTTGATTACCTCATATTACCACAGATTTCCGAGCAAGCATTCTTTCAAACTTTTATAATTATTAGAAAGAATTTTATGTTAATAATACCATTCATTACTGCTGCTTGCAAATAATTTTTGCTTATACTGGCTACCCCTAATGCTGTTGTTTCATGAATTTCCAAAGAAATTTTTTCCCTGTAGCTCTGGAACTGCCTGGCTCAGAGCTGAGTGCAAATACATCGGTAATAGTATTTATACTAGATTAGATTCTCTAGTAATGAATCTATCTAAGAAGGTGTGAACCATAAGACAGACGGAAAAAGAATGCATTGGATAAAAAATCTAAAATTTTTATAGAAGAAAAGGAGAATTTAATAGCATTGACACTATACACATTTATAAATAAAATAAGATTATAAAGATCATTATGGAGGCATGCGTATAATGAAAAAAAAATTAATGGCATTATGTGCATTTTTGTGTGCAGTGAGCGTTATAGGCGTTATATGGAGTTACATTAGTAATACCTATAATGATTCAATTTCTATCATTGGTGGAGCAGACGGACCCACATCCATTTTTCTTGCTGTTAAGATTGGTAATGGCATATTGGTATATATTATACCAGGATTACTCTTCTTAATTATAACATTAATATGCAGTATCTTATATTTTAAAAGTAAAAAATAATGCTTTTTACTGAAATTTCTTATATTTTGTTTTCCTGCTCCTGTATTTTATTGACTACATCAATAATAAATTACATACTTGTTTAACACATAAAATCATGCTATAATCTCATGACATGGAGGCATAGCTCAGCCGGGAGAGCACTTGCTCGACAAGCAAGATGTCGCTGGTTCAAGTCCAGTTGTCTCCATTTTCACTTATTATTAAAGAATCCTATTTTTTATCTTGATTTCATCGATAATAAATAAGATTCTCTCTTTCTATTTATTCCTAATTACACTTTCTTTCATAAACGATTTCTCCATTTACAATTGTATAGACAGTTTCTGTAAAAACTTCCATTGGATTTCCTGTGAAAATAGCAATATCTGCATCTTTACCGATTTCTAAACTACCTACTCTTTTGTCTACTCCACAAATTATTGCCGGATTAATTGTAATTGCCTTTAGTGCCTCCATAACGCCTAATCCTTTTTTAGCCGCTAGACCAGCGTACAAAGGTAAATACTGAATAAGTGATACTGGGTGATCAGATATTATAGCTACTTTGACTCCTGCTTTTGTTAATACTCCGGAGGTTTTAAAATCAGCATTCTGTACCTCCAACTTATTTCTGGAAGATAGATCCGGACCCAATATCGCATAAAAACCACTTTCTTTTATTTCATCAGCAATGAGATGTCCCTCCGTACAGTGGTCTAATGTCATATTCACATTAAATTCTTTTGCTATTCGTATAGCTGTTAATATATCATCGGTTCGATGAACATGGGCTTTTAATGGGATTTCTTTATTTAGTACGGGAATCCATGGTTCTAATTTAAAATCCTTCTCAAAAGTTTCATTATTTTTTAATGCAACTTCTTTTTTTTCTTTATACTGGACCGCCTCAAATAATTCCTGCCGCAACAATGCAGCTATTGACATTCTTGTTGTGGGACTCTTTTCCATTTCTTTATAAGTATTCTTCGGATTTTCTCCAAAGGCCACTTTCATTGCTGCAGGCTCTAAAACAATCATTTTATCTATCACTCTTCCATATGTTTTCATAAAAACAAATTGACCTCCTACAACATTTGAACTACCTGGTCCAACCATTACGGAAGTTATACCTGCCTGAATAGCATTGTGAAAAGCAGGATCAAGAGTATTAATAGCATCTATTGCCCTCAGATACGGCGTTATAGGTGTCGTTGTTTCATTACAGTCATCCCCTTCCTGACCTTTTTTCTCTTCTGTGATGCCAATATGGCAATGTGCGTCAATTAAACCCGGCATTACCCACAAACCTCTTGCATCTACGATAATATCGTCATTTTTAATAGATGTTCTGATCTCTTTTCCTATTTCTAAAATTTTTCCACCTTCTATTACTATATCTCCTATATCCAATATGCCACCAGCCATTGTATAAATAGTACCATTTCTAATTAATAACATGTTCCCTCCAAATATTTCATTTGATTATATCATCTGTAATATTTTCAAGGTATATTCACCATTATCAAATCATATCCTATTTTATTTCCATAAATCTCCTATTGTTTAAATGTTACATAATTGTTACAATAACATTACATTAATTAACAAATAAACTTAAGGAGGATTATAATATGTGTTATACATTTGACTGTAGCAGTTTATTAGCAATGTTCCGCAAATGTTTTAAAGGATGCTAATACTATAAGCTCTGGCAGATATCTGCCAGAGTTTTTTATTCCAGATTAGAATCGCAAAAACTACCTAGTAATAAATAATTAATTAATTTACTTGACGCAAAAACTTTCGTATGATAACCTGTTACCAAATAAGAAAGGTTATGATAGAGATGAATAACAATAAACTATTCACAAATGCATATTACTTTTTTTGGAGCTTTTACTTTCGTAAAGGCTTTTTTGAGTGCATGCATCTATCAAAACTAAATTATTGAGTCAACATCAAACAAATAATTTAATTTTAAACGATACTTGCACAGTATATGCAGGTATCGTTTTTTTTATCTTAATTTTAAGGAGGAAATATAATGAATGCAACTTCACAAATTTATTCAAATGTCAAAGTATTAGACTGCACCCTTCGCGACGGAGGACTGGTAAACAACTTTTTCTTTAATGACAATTTTGTAAAGGATCTATATCTCTCAAATATAAAGTCGGGAGTAGATTATATGGAATTTGGATATAAGGCTTCTAAATCTTTATTTGATATTGATAAATTTGGTAAATGGAAATTCTGCAACGACGAAGATATTATAAAAATCGTAGATGATAAATACAGCGATATGAAAATATCGGTTATGGCAGATGTGGGAAGAACAGATTATAAAAAGGATATTATAGACAAAAAGGACAGTGCAGTAGATCTCATACGGATTGCAACTTATATAGATACCATATCTGATGCAGTTAAGATGATTAAATACTGTAAAGACAAAGGCTACGAGACTTCTGTAAATCTCATGTCTATTTCAAATGTTTGTAAAAATACTTTAAAAGATGCTTTAAATATTCTAAGTCAAAGTCCTGTTGATATGATATATATCGTTGATAGCTACGGATCTTTATACCCTGAGCAAATTGAAATACTCAGTAAAATATACCTGGAATATGCTTATAAATATAACAAGCATATTGGCATACACACCCACAATAATCTGCAACTTGCATTTGCAAATACGATTAAGGCGGTATCAATGGGAGTTGATTATATTGATGCAACAGTAAACAGCCTTGGTAGAGGAGCAGGAAACTGTCCACTGGAACTTATCTTGGGATTTTTGAATAATTCTAAGTACGATATCACTCCTACACTATCGTTTATTGAGAAAAATATGGTTAAAATGAAAAGTTCAGGCCTTAAATGGGGTTATGATATTCCCTATATCTTATCCGGAATATTAAATAAGCATCCCTCTTCCGCCATTCAATTCCTGAAGGAAGACCGAAAAAATTACTCTATATTCTACGATGAACTGAAAAAAGAATAGTATAAATTTATTTATTAAAACTGGGAACAATAATCTAAAAGGAGGTATTAACATGAAAAAGGCCAAAGATGATAATCCGATTAACACTATCCCAAAAGGTGTATGGGAAAGTGGCATTATCAATAAAGAACTTCGAAAAAATAAAAACAACCACCTAAATGATAAGACCACGGACGCACAAGGAAACGGATATCCTGTACACAAAGATAAAAAAAAATGAAGTCAAAATTCATTTATTAAAGTCAGCTAATACTTTTTTACTGACTTTAATAATTACATATTATACGTTTGGTTTTTCTGAATTCGTTAATATATTTCTATTTTCTGCATATAATGTTTTTGAATTGTTTTAGTAACAAGAATTATAAATTGAGGTAACTAATATGAATGATGATTATAATAATGTAAATTTATCTAGCTATTATTTTTGCAATCCTGAATTAAGAGAATACTACTTATCCCTATCCAAACCTATTCGTGACAAATTAGATGATTCAGATGTTGAAATTTCAACGTTAGGAGAGCTTAAACAAGTTGCTGAACATATGATTCACTTGTCATGAACGAGTAGAAACCTGCTTTGCGAGTTTCTCTCGTTATTGCGGTATTCGGTAAATACTTCTGCAGGCAGAGCATTTCCTCATTACTCGCGTGAAGAACAAAGCGTTCAAGTCCTAAGGACGCAATTTGCTATGAGATTAAAATAGAGCCAAGCAAATGCCTGGCTCCAACGTTATTATAATTTCTTTTATTCCTATTGCATTATTCATTATATTATAAACAAATTTCTCAAACGTTCTGCCAACTCAACAGTATTTTGTACTGTTGCTGAAAGTTCTTCCATAGCTGCCGACTGATCTTCTGTTGTATCCATAGTATCTTTGGCATTATCCATTGTCTGTTTAATTCTTTCACCAATCTGTGTATTAAGCTCATTTATCTTCAAAGCAGTATTTTTTGAATTTTCAGAAAGAATCTGTATTTCTTTAGCAACTACAGAAAATCCTCTTCCTTCATTACCAAGTCTGGCTGCTTCAATAGATGCATTGATTCCTATTAACTTTGTCTTATCAGCAACCTTTGCAATAGCAGTTAATACTTCAGATATTTCTTTCGTAACAACACTGATCTCACCTATTCTTTGAGATAATACATGCTGACTTTCTGTAATATCCTGAGCAGACTGCGCAAGATCCTCAACTGTTTTAGATATCTGAATAAAATTCTCAGTAAGGTCTTTTGATACTATTTCTATTTCAAGGCTATTATATCCGTTTTGTGCAAATGCATTTACTACTATATACAATACTTCGGCGGCTGCAACTATATTTTTCTTTTCAACAATATCAATTCCTTTAGCAGCTTCCCATAAAGAATCTTCTGACAAACTAAGTTCTTTTGCAACACTTTTTATCTTACTTTCACTTGGGGCTTCATCAAGAATCTGTCCCCCAAGCACGGTACCTATATGTTCGCCTTTTATAATAATAGGAGCAGCAAAATCGATCAATCCAGCATGACAATTTCCTACATAAGGCTTTCCGCTCTTAACAGAATTTACACCCATTTCATTATGACAGATAGCACAACGATCATCACCAAGAGAAGATTTATGAATAAAGTTACTACAAAACTTTCTATAATGACTTGGTTTTGTAATTTCTTCTCCTTTTCTATTTACAGAGACTGCAGCACAATTCATGCCGATAGCAAAATTATCCAGAAAATTTTGTAAAATTCTTACATCTATAACATCTTGCACTTCCAAACTTTTTAAATCGATAATTCCATTATCAACTGATACCATAAGCGCACCCTCCTAGTATAGAAAGTATTTAGTTTTTAATGATAATATTATATCATAAACGACAGGAATGGTAAAGAATAACTATTTTTATCTTAAATTATTAAATAAATTTAGATATATTTACCAATATCTGGATGTACAAAAATTTTATATGAACGAATAAGAACACCATAAATAAATTATTTACGGTGTTCTTATAATGTTCCCAGCGGGAATCGAACCCACAACTGATGCTTAGGAGGCGTCTGTTATATCCATTTAACTATGAGAACCAAAGTAGAAGCATATGCCTTTATATTATAAGACATATGCCTTTAATAATCAATACACATAATTCAATTTTAAGTGTGTATAATCAATTATTTATTTTAAACTATTGTGGAAAATTAATAAATCCCTGCATCCACAAGACACCTTTAAACCTTCTGCCAACTTCAGGCTCTCCATATAAATCATCTTTATTTATACAAATATCAAAGTTTAATTCATTACAACTAATTGTCATTTGATAAATTTCTTCTTTTGTAAGTTTATTTTTTAAAGAATGCACCTCCAATATCTCTCCGAGTACTGAATACTGATCGCATTCAACTCCATACGGCATAAAATAAGTATCTACCAAACTAAATACATCTTCCTTCTGAATCTTTTTTGATATACTTGTATAAGTATCCATATCTTCCAGTGTAAGATTTTCAATTGCTTCTTCATCACCTTTTCTTGCTGCTGCAATTAAATGATTTCTATTATTAGATACTTGTTTTATCTTTTGTTTTTCCCTCTCATTTTTCACAATAGGCATCATAACTGTACCCTGGCAGGATAATCCCGAAAGTGTCAGCGTTGTACCTCTGGCAGGAAGCATATTTGCATTTTTAACTCTTATATAATCAACAATATTTTGTAAATAAAATATTAGTGTTACACCTACTTTTATATCATCACAAATTCCTGCATAAGATTCTTTTTCTGCATGGCGCTCAATGGAGACATCTTCTTCAGAAGTGATGCCACATCCTTTAAAATATGGGAAATAATAATTATACACAAACTTATCTTGTTCAAATACACCTCGAACACCTATCCCTATATTTTCGGCAAAATCTTTACCAAATTCCGCAAAAATTGTATCATTCCCAAAATCTGTATACATTTTTTCTGATGAAGTCTGAATTACTTCTGTTATTAATTCCTGCAATTGTTTCTGTGATTGAATTTTACTAAATCCAACGGATCTTAAATATTTATGCAAAGAAATCACCTCTCTTTTGCTGCTATTTTTGCAATAGACCTTTAGGCGACATCCGTAATCTATTATTATCTGATTTCTGTCATCCCACCCATATATGGTTGTAACGCTTCAGGTATTTTTACAGAACCATCTGCCTGAAGATTATTTTCTAAAAATGCAATTAACATTCTTGGTGGAGCTACCACTGTATTATTCAATGTATGTGCATAATATTTACCACTTTTATCATTTACCCGAATCTTTAACCTACGTGCCTGGGCATCACCAAGATTTGAACAACTTCCTACTTCAAAATACTTCTTTTGTCTTGGAGACCAAGCCTCAACGTCAACTGATTTTTCTTTTAAATCAGCAAGATCACCGGAACAACATTCCAAAGTTCTAACTGGAATATCCAATGAACAGAAAAGGTCTACGGTATTTTGCCACAACTTTTCAAACCATGCTTTACTATCTTCTGGTTTACATACAACAATCATTTCTTGCTTCTCGAATTGATGAATTCTATATACACCACGCTCTTCTAGTCCATGTGCACCTTTTTCTTTCCTAAAGCAGGGAGAATAACTCGTCAATGTCTGTGGAAGCTGTTCTTCTGGTAAAATTGTATCAATAAATTTACCAATCATAGAGTGTTCACTGGTACCTATAAGATATAGATCTTCTCCTTCTATTTTGTACATCATGGCATCCATCTCTGCAAAGCTCATAACACCAGTAACAACATTACTTCTAATCATAAAAGGAGGAACACAATATGTAAATCCTCTGTTAATCATAAAATCTCTGGCATAAGAAATAACTGCAGAGTGTAATCTGGCAATATCACCCATTAAATAATAGAATCCATTTCCTGCTACCTTTCTTGCTGCATCTAAATCGATACCATTAAATTTTTCCATAATCTCAGTATGATAAGGTATCTCATAATCAGGTACGACCGGTTCACCATATTTTTGTACTTCAACATTCTCACTATCATCTTTTCCTATAGGAACACTTGGATCAATAATCTGAGGGATAGACATCATTATTTTAGTAATTTTTTCTTCTAATTCCTTTTCTTTTTCAGATAACAAAGCAAGTCTTTCAGCTTGATCTGCAACTTGTTTTTTTACGGATTCAGCATCTTCTTTTTTACCTTGTGCCATAAGGGTGCCAATTTGTTTAGATAACTTATTTCTTTCTGCTCGTAAATTATCTGCCTCCTGCTTAGTATTCCTACTTTCTGCATCTAATCCAATTACTTCATCGACCAATTCAATCTTTTTATCCTGAAATTTATTACGGATATTTTGTTTTACAACTTCTGGATTCTCTCTTAAAAATTTAATATCTATCATCTGTACTGCTCCTCCTAATTTAACACTTTATCTATAAAAATATGATGTTTTTCTAACAGATTAATTATTTTATCTTCTGTTATCATATTTCCATTCTTATCTTTAACAATCTTTAGAACAGGTCTGTCTGCAAATTCATTATTTTGGCGAATAACAACTGCTAACTCACCTTCATTTGTAATTACTTGAGAACCAATAGGATATACTGCGGTAAATTCAAGAAAAATTGATACGATATCCTTATTATAGTATATGGATGAATATGTTTTCATATATTCCACAGCTTCATATACTTTTAAACGTTTATATCCTATTCCACATATTAACTCATCAAATGTATCACAAACAGCTACAATTTCACATTCAACTGATATATTACTCGCTCTTAATGGATAACCGGAACCATTCTTTTTCTCATGATGGTATAGAATAATATTTTTGCTGATGTCCGATAACCACATTTCATTTTTTATAGCAGAATATCCATAAACCGGATGTTTTTTATATTCTGATCTTTCGTTATTATTTAGTTCTTCTATATTTTTATTATCATAATTTATTGACAAATATCTAATTCCTAAATCATGCAACAAGCAGCCTACACCAATATCATGAATTTGTTGCTTTGATAAATTTAACTTTGCTGCTACCAGGATAGCTAATGTACAGATATTAACAGAATGCTCATAGATATCAGCATTTCTTTGTTTAATATCATATACTTTTTTAATTACTTTTTCTTCTTCAAGAATATCAATAATAATACTATCTGCTGTTTGACTAAGTTTTATTAATTCTTCATTTTTCTGGTAAGTATGACGTTCCAGTATATCTTTTACTTTATTTTTAAAAGAAACTTCTGTTTCATCTTTTAGAATAACAACTTCTTCCAGATTTATTTCTTCTTCAATATAAACTTCTTGAATAAAGAATTCTTTCATTTTTTCAATGTATTCTTTTTTTAATACGGTCCCTTCAGCTAATAATACTTGATAATCCTCTGTCATTACCGGTCTAGCTAAAACAGTATTTTCAGCTAGATTATTAACCTTACAAAGTTTCATTCGTATCCTTTCTTTTTTCCCTTATGTTACTCTTTAAAGCATATTCCAATGCTTTTTCTTCTTCTTCTCCTAATGAAATATTACATTGTCCATTTTTAATTTCTTTTGTATAGGAATAGCATCCATCACTGCTATGTACTGAGTTAATTATAAACCCATCATTATGATTATTTAAAAGAGCTAAACTGAAACTTAACAAACCTCCCATTGTTTTAAATGCATCATATTTAACAATACCCACTTTTTGAAAAGCATATTCCATATTTTTATTAATTTTATTGATTTCCTTTTTGTTTGTTTCTGTAGATATTTTCAAAAATTTATTATCTTCAAATAAACCAATAATATTTTTTTCTAAACTTTTTGCATCTTTTCCCTGCATAAATTTTGAAAATCTTTTTTTTAATTTATTTGTCTTTACAATTTGTACGATTATAAGTATAAATAAAATTAAAATTATTGCAAGCATTCCTATAAAAAGATATGCAAAATCTATATTACCTAAGCCTATACTATTAAGTAAATTACTAGTCATTACTTTTCTCCTCACTTTAATACTTTAAATTAATAAAGTATCTGTATCATTCTGTATTTTTTTCTAATTTAATTTAGTTAGTATTTCAAATAACCTATCCATATCTTCATGAGAAAAAAATTCTATTTCTATCTTACCCGCTCCATTACCTTTAGAAACAACAGTAACCTTTGTACCTAAAGACTCCTTTAACTTTTCTTCCATTTCCTGATAAATAATGGAGATATTTTTTTCTTCCACTTTTTTTATTTTTTGAGGCTTATTTAAACTCTTTACCAATTTTTCAACATCACGAACACTTAGTTTTTCATCAAAAACTTTTTGCGCTATTGAATACTGTTGTTCTTGATCTTCAATAGATAATAATGCTCTGGCATGCCCGGTAGATAACATATCAGAAATAACCATTTGCTGAACTTCATCACATAATTTTAAAAGACGCATTGAATTTGTAACAGCAGTTCTGCTTTTTGATACTCTTTCTGCAACTTCATCCTGTTTTAAATTAAATTCTGATAATAATCTTTTAAATGCTAAAGCCTCTTCAATTGGATTTAAATTTTCTCTCTGAATATTTTCTATAAGAGATATTTCAACTATTTCCTGCTCTGTATAATTTTTAATTATAACAGGTACCTCTTTTAACCCAGCTTTCTTAGCAGCACGCCATCTACGTTCACCTGCTATTATTTCGTAATGAGTTTTTCTATCTTGCACCAATATGGGCTGTAATAAGCCAAATTGTTTAATTGATTCCGACAATTCTTCTAATGCATCTTCATCAAAGTTTTTTCTCGGTTGCTCTCTATTTGGTTCAACTTTAGATATTTTTACTTTAGTTATATCTTTTTTACTTTCTTCATCAATGACAGCTATTGTTGCTTTACTATTTGTATTATTTTTTGTATCATTTCCAATTGTATTTGGAATTAAAGAATCAAGTCCTTTTCCTAATCCTCTGACCGCCATATTTAAACATCCTTTCTATTAATGACTTCATCAGCGAGTAACATATAACTTTCTGCACCTGCAGATTTTGGATCATATATATTTATTGGCATTCCATAACTAGGTGCTTCGGCTAATCTAATATTTCTTGGAATTATTGTGTTATATACATTTTGATTTAAATGATTTTTTACATTATCTACAACTTGATTAGAAAGGTTTGTTCTCGAATCATACATTGTAAATACAACACCCTCCATATCTAACTCTGGATTTAATCTTTCTTTAACAAGATTTACCGTATGTATTAATTGACTTAATCCTTCTAATGCATAATACTCACATTGAATAGGAACAAGTACAGTATTAGCTGTAGTCATTGCATTCACTGTTAACATACTTAAAGATGGTGGACAATCAATAATAATGTAATCATATTGGTCTTTTACCCAATCTATTTCATTCTTTAAAATAAATTCTTTTTTTTCCACACCAATTAATTCTATTTCAGCAGCTGCAAGATTAACATTTGAAGGTAATATTGATACATTTGGTATAACTTCTTTTAATATACAATCTTGAACAGAACATTCACCAAGAATTAATTCATATATTGTATTATCAAGTTCATTTTTATCAATACCAAAACCGCTAGTAGTATTTCCTTGCGGATCTGTATCAATTACTAATATCTTTTTTCCTTTGGCTGCTAAAGAAGCAGATAAATTAATTGAAGTTGTCGTTTTTCCAACTCCTCCTTTTTGATTTGCAATTGCAATCGTTCTTCCCATTTTATTCACCTTTCAAATTTGTATTACTAGCTGCCTTTTAATTTTGTATGTATGACTAATTATTATTGGCAAATACAATTTAGCTAATTTATTGAAGCAGAGGTTTTATTCTACTATTTTTATATATATTATAGCATTAATTTATTTCTTATACTACGATTATATCTAAGAATAATTTATATATATTTCCATTAATTTTGAGTGGTAAAACACATAAAATGAATGTTTCACACAAGTATATTTAGTGTTTTTCAAATGTTTCACGCTACTTTTTACAATATCTAGCGTCCCGATGTTTCACGTGAAACATTATCTAGTATCTGAGTCACAATAAACGAAAAGTTATCCTCTATGTTTCACGTGAAACATAGAGGATATTTCAAAAGATCTTAATTAAATTATTCCTAATAGCAAAAACTGCTGCTTGTGTTCTATCAGAAACTTCAATCTTTTTAAATATACTTGATATATGATTTTTAACTGTTCGTTCACTAATTAATAAACTATCTGCTATTTCCTTATTAAACATTCCGCTTGCTACTTGAATAAGAACTTCTCTTTCACGCTTTGTTAATTGTACTATTTTATCTTTGTCATTATCTCTTTTTATAAGTCTAGCGTTTAACAAAGGTATTAAATCTGGCTGTATAAAATCATTACCGTCGACAATAGTAAAGATAGCTTTTTTTAACTCAGAAGATTCAGAATCTTTTAATATATACCCATTTACTCCAATATCAACAGCTTTTACTAAGTATTCTACTTCATTATGTACGGTCAAAATCAAAATTTTTATATCATCCTTTTTACTACGTAATTCTTCTAAAACTTCTATACCATTTTTATTAGGCATGTTAATATCTAATAATAATACATCAGGTCTAATGTTTTTCAAAATAGTCAAACATTCATTTCCATCAGCTGCCTCTGCAATAACTTTTATAGTTCCGTCAAATTCTAATAATTGTTTAATTCCCTCACGCATCATTGCATGATCATCTGCAATCATTATATTAATCATTTATTACTCCCTTCACTGTAACTTGGCAAACAAATTGTTATTATGGTTCCCTTATTTAAAATTGATTTTATATCAAATTTACCTTTTAATATAGATACATTTTCTTTTGTTAATAATAAACCAAAATGATGTTTATTATTAGTCTTAGAAATATCAAAACCAATACCATCATCTTCTATATGAATATAAATATTTGATTTAATTTCTTTTATCTCAATCTTTAAATTATTGGCATTAGAATATTTAATAGCATTATTAACACATTCTTTAACAATATGAAAAATTGAAATACTAACTAATTGATTTGGTATAATTATATCATCAATACTATAAGATATCTGCATATTAGTTTGGATTTGTATTTCAGTAAAATATTTATCAAAAGTTGCCTTTAATCCAATATCATCAAATTCCATAGGACGTAGATAGAATATAATATTTCGCATGTCATTAATAATTATTTTTATTTTTCTGTTTACATCTAATAATTCCATCTTTGCACGAATAATATCTTGATCGACAAATTTAGAACTTAATTCGATCTTATGAATAAGATGTGTTAAACTTTGAACTGTATTGTCATGTAAATCTCTGGCAATTCTTTGCCTTTCCTTTTCCTGCATGTCTAGAATTAAATATTTTATTTCTTCGCTATCTTTAAGTTCTGTATTATAATCAGAAAGTAATATATTATTTTTAATTCCAATAAGTTTTTCTTTCTCAATTTTCTCCAGTAAAGTATCATCAATATCTTTTAAAAAATCTTCTGTATCATCTTTAATGCTATTTTTTACAATAGATTCATCTATACTTTTTAAAACAGTACCCAATTTATTTATTCTTACTGTCAATATATCAATCTTACAATTTAGCTCATTATTTGCTTTCACTAATTTATCTTTTTCACTATTTTGATTTTGTATTTTTTCTCGATATATATATTGTACATTTCTAGGTGAAAAAAACTCAAATTCTACATCTTCTTTGTCATATAAAGATTTTAGAAAAATATCTATCTCCTTAATTTTATCATTATTATCGTGTACTTCTTTTTCTAATTTATCTCTGTCGAATAATAAATCCTCATAAACTTGTTTTAATAAAATAATATTACTTTCATCCAAGTTATTACTCAAATTTTAAACCCTCCAAATCGGTTAAAGATATCATTACTATAATATAATATTTTTTACAGGAATAAAAGAAAAACTTTTATGTTATAAAATATTAAATATTAATAAATAAATTGTAAGTATACAAAAATTCAACTATAATATAAATATAGAAATAAATAACAATTTTCGTTTTATTAAATATTAAAAATAAGGAGAACATCAATGAAGTATAAATTTAAAACAATAATCACTTTAACTTCATTAACAACTATATCTATTCATATTATTAATAAAATTATATGTTCATTATCTTCTGTAAAAAATAAATTGGCTGGTTCAGAAAATCATTATTATGAATGGCGTTTTGGCAAAGTTAGATATACAAAAAATGGTACTGGAACACCATTATTATTAATTCATGATCTTACTTTAGGAAGTTCTCAATATGAATTTCATAATATAATTTATTCTTTATCAAAAAATTATGAAGTTTATTCTATTGATTTATTAGGTTATGGGCTTTCTGATAAGCCTAAAATAACATATACTAATTACTTATACGTTCAGCAAATCAGTGATTTTATTAAAAATATTATTGGCAAAAAAACAGATATTATTGCAACAGGAGATGCAGCACCTATATCAATCATGACCTGTCACAATGATCCTAATATCATAAATAAAATGATATTTATTAATCCACAAAGTTTATATCAATTAAATACAATTCCTTCAAAACAGACGAAAGCATTAAAATTATTATTTGAGTTACCGATCCTAGGCACATTTATTTATAATCTAATTGCATCAAAAGACAATATACAGAAGGAATTTTTAGAAAAATATATATATAACCCTTCTCATTTAAATATGGATGATATTGAAGCATATATAGAATCTTCTCATATTGAAGATAGTTCATCCAGATTTTCTTTTTCAAGTTATATTGGTAAATATACAAATGCTAACATCATTCATGCATTAAAAGAAATAAATAATAGTATCTATATTATAGGTGGGCAGGAAAAAGATGAAATAAATACAATTATTGATAATTATCTATACTACAATATTTCTATTGAGAGTTCATATATACCTAATACAAAACATCTACCTCAATTAGAGGAACCAGAAGAAGTTCTAAAACAAATTAAACTATATTTAAATTATTAATAGTGTTTTATAATAAAATATTACTTTAATGGTTCTTTAGAAGGAAGTCCTGCTTTTCTTGGAAATGTTTTTGGAGTAATATTTACTTTTCTAATCAATAATAAATTTCTATAATAATCTGAACCAGGTAGTTTAAATTCTATCTGGTTTTCTATTTTTCCACCTAATATCTGAATCCCGTTTGAAGCAGAATTTATTTCATCTATAATTTTATCAGATTTATAAGAAATAAATAAACCTCCTTTTTTTACAAAAGGCAAACAATATTCAGATAGTGTTGCTAAATTAGCAACTGCTCTTGATACGCTTAAATCAAAAGATTCTCTAAACTCAAAAAGTTTTGCATAGTCTTCTGCTCGTCCATGATACACTTTAATACTTTGTAGTGATAAAGTATTTATTACTTCATTCAAGAATTTAACTCTTTTATTTAATGAATCTAATAATGTAACATTTAAATTAGGAAATGCAATCTTTAAAGGAATACCTGGGAATCCAGCTCCGGTGCCAACATCGATCAAAGACTTTTCATCATATAAATCAACAGACTTTATTAATGAAAGACTATCTATAAAATGTTTAATCACTACTTCATCAAAATCGATAATAGCAGTTAAATTCATAACATTATTCCATTCAATCAACAAATCATAATAATCTATAAATTGATGATATTGATTCTCACTCAATTGGATATTTAATTCTTGTACATATTTTTTAAAGTTCTCAACTTTATAGTTTTCCATTAATTTAATCCACCGATAACTTATTTTGACTTGTATAAATGCTCTAAATAAACAAGTAATACTGATATGTCAGCTGGAGATACACCAGATATCCTGGAAGCCTGTCCGACAGAAACAGGTCTAAATGATATTAATTTTTGTCTAGCTTCTTTACGTAGACTATTAATATCATTATAATCCAAATCTTGAGGTATTAGTTTATTCTCCATTTTTTTAAATTGCTCTACTTGTTTTAATTGTCTTTTTATATAACCATCATATTTAATATTTATATTTACCTGTTCAATAACATCCTCTGATAAAGGCATTCTTTCAGAATCAATCTCACCTAAAATCTCATATGATAATTCTGGTCTACATGCTAATTCAGCAAGACTGGTACCAGTTTTAAGTAATGAACTTCCATGCTTTTTTAAAAATTCTTGGATATCTTTTGATGCGCCTATTGTAGTCACTTGTAATCTATTAACTTCCCTTTTAATTAAATCTTCTTTATTAATTACATAATCATATTGTTCTTTTGTTATTAAACCTACCTGATATCCATATTTTCTTAATCTCAAATCTGCATTATCCTGCCTTAACAGTAAACGATATTCTGCACGGGAAGTCATCATTCTATAAGGCTCGTAATTATCTTTTGTTACTAAATCATCAATCAAAACACCAATATATGATTCTGAACGATCTAATACTAACAGCTCCTGCTCCTTAATTAATAATGCAGCATTAATACCAGCAATTAAACCTTGCGCAGCTGCTTCTTCATATCCACTGCTTCCATTGAACTGTCCACCACTAAATAGTCCACTGACAGATTTAAATTGTAAAGTAGGATATAACTGTTTTGAATTAATACAATCATATTCAATTGCATATGCATTCCTAACAATTTTACAATGTTCAAGACCAGGAACTGTTCGATACATGGCAAGTTGAACATCTTCCGGTAAAGAAGATGACATACCACCTACATACCATTCATTCGTATGCATTCCTTCCGGTTCTAAGAATACCTGATGTCTCTCTTTATCAGCAAATTTTACAACTTTATCCTCAATAGAAGGACAATATCTAGGACCGGTACCCTCAATAACACCAGCATAAATAGGTGAGCGATCAAGATTTTTACGGATAATCTGATGTGTCTTCTCATTTGTATAAGTTAACCAACAAGAAACTTGATCTATTTGGACATCTTCAGGATTTGTAGAAAATGAGAAAGGAATCACAATCTCATCGCCAAATTGTTCCTCCATTTTATCAAAATCTATAGATCGCTTATCCATTCTTGCCGGTGTTCCAGTTTTAAATCTTCTCATTTCTATTCCTAATTTTATTAAGGAATCAGTTAAATAATTAGCAGGCTGTAATCCATTAGGTCCAGTATAAGTAATAGCCTCACCACATAGACATCTTGCTTTCAAATAAGTTCCTGTACATAAAACAACTGCCTTACATTCATAAATAGCACCTGTAAATATTTTTACGCCTGTTATTCTTTTCTTTTCATCCCCAATATCTTCAGCAATTAATTCACATACTTCAGCCTGTTTAATTGTAAGATGATCCTGATTTTCCAGCACTTTACGCATTGATCGTGAATATTCGGCCTTATCAGCCTGTGCTCTTAGTGAATGTACTGCAGGTCCTTTTGAACAATTTAACATCTTGGATTGGATAAAAGTGGTATCTATATTCTTACCCATTTCTCCACCAAGTGCATCTATTTCTCTAACTAAATGTCCCTTTGAACTTCCACCAATATTAGGATTACAAGGCATCAATGCAATACTGTCAACACTTACAGTAAAAATTACTGTTTCAAGTCCCATTCTCGCACAAGCTAAAGCTGCCTCACACCCAGCATGCCCGGCTCCTACAATACATACATCAACCTGTTCTTTAATTCCACTCATTATATACACCAACTTTCAATATAAAGAAGAATGCCTTGCATTCTTCCAAGATAAAAATCTTTGATTTTTATCTATTTACCCATACAAAATTTAGAAAAAATTTCATTTACCAAATCTTCTCCTACTTCTTCTCCAATAACGTAACCAAGCGAAATATAGGCATTCATTAAATCAATCGAATAAAAATCTTCAGGCATATTATCCTTTAAACTTTTTTTTACTAATTTTAAACTCTCATAAGCATTATCAATCGCTTCCTTATGACGCATATTTGTAATATATACTTCGTTATTAAAGGAAATATTTCCATGAAAAAATAAATCCTTTACTTTATTTTCAAAGATATCAATTCCTATATTTTCCTTTGTTGAAGTTTTAATTATCAAATCATTATGATCTGAAATACAAAATTTATTTTTTAAAATTTCTTCTGTTACAACAAAATCAAGATCTGTTTTATTTAACAAGATAATTTTATTCTTTTCTTTGATTAATTTCATGATCTCATCATCTTTTTCATCAAGAGGAATTGATGAATCTACGACATATATAATAAGATCTGCATCTAAAGCATACTTTTTTGCTTTTTCTATTCCAATTTTTTCTACTTCATCATTTGTAATACAGATACCAGCAGTATCAATTATATTTAACTGAATACCATGTAATTTTATACTTTCTTCTAAAACATCTCTTGTTGTACCGGCAACATTTGTTACAATTGCTTTTTCTTCTCCAACTAAGCGGTTCAATAAAGAAGATTTTCCTGCATTTGGCTTTCCTACAATAACAGTATTAATTCCTTCTTTTAACATTTTACCATTATTTGCAGTACTTAATAATTTTTCTAATATTAATAATAAATCATTAATTTTATTTATTAACCTCTCATCATAACCATCCAAACTAATATGTTCCGGATCATCAAGTGCAGATTCTATAAAAGCAATCTCAAAAAGTATGTCTTCTCTTACTTTTCGTATCATATTAGAAAGAGAACCTTTTAACTGACTAACAGAGCTTTTTAGCGCAAATTCGTTTTGTGAATTAATTACATCAATTACAGCTTCTGCCTTAGATAAATCAATTCTGCCATTTAAAAATGCTCTCTTTGTAAATTCACCTGGCTCGGCTAATCTTGCACCATTTTTTATAATAGTTTCAAGAATATGATTCATAACTAAAATACCACCATGACAATCTATTTCAACGGTATCTTCTGTAGTATAACTGTTCGGAGACTTCATTACAATTACTAATACTTCATCAATCAATTCATTTCCGTCATAAATAAAACCATAATGAACGGTATGCGATAAAGCATTCATTAAAGTCTTTTTATTATTCTTATTACTAAATATTTTATTTACAACAGAAATGGATTCATCTCCACTAACCCTGATAATACCAATACCTGAATTTGTCATTGCAGATGCAATAGCAGCAATTGTTTCAGTTTTCATATTTATCACCTCTTTCTGAATAGATCATATCTAAAAAAAGAGAGTGTGTAAATTAAAATCATATTAATATCATTTGATTTTAATTTACATTTCACCCTCTATTAGCCTAAAAATATTATTTCTTAAGTGTTACTACAACTCTTCTAAATGGTTCTTCACCCTCACTATGAGTAGTTACAAAATTATCATTTTGAAGTGCTGAATGAATAATTCTTCTTTCATAAGGATTCATTGGTTCCAATGAAACAGAACGTTTTGACCTTTTAACCTTAAAAGATATATTTTTTGCAAGATTTTCTAACGTTTCTTTTCTTCTTTGTCTGTAATTTTCAGTATCTATTTTTACCCTTATATAATTTTCAACTTCTTTATTCACAACTAAAGATACTAAATATTGAAGTGAATCTAATGTTTGTCCACGTTTTCCGATAAGAACTCCCATTTCATCTCCACTAAGATCAATATCCAAAGAATTATCTTCCACATCAAACTTTACATTAATAACAACTGTTAAATCCATTGCCTCAAATACATCTTTTAAAAAAATCTTTGCTTTATCTTCAATAGAAGTCTTTACTCTTGCCTTAATAATAGCTGGTTTTGAATTAAATCCTAAAAATCCAGTTGAACCTTCTTCTATAATTTCATACTCTAACTTATCACTGGTTACAGATAGCCTTTGACAAGCTACTGTAATTGCATCATTAACTGTTTTTTCTGAAATTTCAATAAATTCCATTTCAATACCCCCTATTTATTATTCTTTTCATTATACTGTTTGACCATATTTGCCTTTGCAGCAATACTTCCTGGTTTTGCATTTTTACTATAAAATTCAGTTGCTTTTTTAATAGCAGCATCTTTTTCTTCCTGTGAGACAGTTGATTTTGTATTCACATTTTTTGTACTAATTTTCGCATTAGATGACAAAGACTGTGGAGGTAAACCAGCTTTTTCACGTTTTTTGTTATTCTTTTCTATATTTTTCTTAATAACAGCATCTATATCAACTTTATCAATATGTTTATTAATAACAACTTGTTGAATACTTCTTACTACTGCTCCGGCTACCCAATAAAGTCCCATACCTGCTGGTAACGTATAACAGAAAAAAGCAGACATAAGCGGCATCATCATATTCATTGTTTTCATAGATGAAGCCATTGGATTATCAGCATCTCCTGAAGTTTGTGCAGGTTGTGGCATTAACTTTACATTTATCCATTGTGTAAATGCAGATAAAAAAGGTATTACCAGTGCAGCTACGATCATTAAATAAGAATGGCTGCTAATTGCCTGTTTTACCATAAAAGATGGTGAATTTCCAATATTTAACCCAAGAAATGAATTATAATGATTCAATTTTTCTAATGTAGCAGCAACATCCCCTGATAAAACAGTAAATTTTTCAGAAATTGAAGTCCATTCTAAAGTAGAAGCTTTATTTAATACATCAATATACGTATTTTTAATATATTCTGTATTTCCACTTGTAAACAATTCATTAGTAAATTGCTTTGAATACATTTTAGCTTGAGAAAATCCCTGAATAAATTCTGCACTACCTGACTGACTGATTAAATTTGTAACTAACGGCTCAAAAGCTTGTTTAATTTGGGTAACATATGCAGGCATACTATAAATAACTCTATATAATGCAAATAAAATAGGCATTTGAATCGCTAATTGAAGACAACTTCCTGTTGGAGATACACCATACTTTTCATATATATATTTAGTCTCCTGATTCATAGCCATCATAGAATCATTATCTTTTTTATTCTTATACTTTGCCTGAATAGCTTGAATTTCAGGATTCATCTTTGCAGATAATTTTGAAAATTTTTGTTGCTTATAAGTTAATGGTGTCATTAATAGATAAATAACAATTGTAAATATAATAATAGATAATCCAACATTTGGAATGCCAATTAAATTAAGAACATAAAAAATAGCATTCATTAAATAACCCAAAATTTCAGAAACAAAACCTATAATAAATGTTTGATTCTTGGTTAGTAAAATACCTGTCAATATTTCATCCTCCTTGTATATTCCTTATTAAGGAACTGGATCATATCCTCCCTTCGAAAAGGGATTACATCTTAATATTCTCCATAAAGCCAACAAACTGCCTTTTACAGGCCCATATTTTTCAATTGCCTCTAATCCATATTCTGAACATGTAGGAATATAAGGACATTTTGTTCTCTTCATAGGAGAAATATATTTTCTATAAAATTTAATGAAATAAATTAATATTCTCTTCATTTTAATTTCACAACACTTCCTTAGAATCAATTATAATTAAAAAATACTTTAATAATTCCATGAAGCTTACCAAGATGTAAAAGTGCGCTCTCTATTTCAGCATAGTTAACACCAGCTGCACTATTTCTTGCTATGACTACTATATCTAAACCACTATTAAATATATTTTCATGTAGTCTGTAACTTTCCCGAACCAGTCTTGCAAATCTATGCCTTACAATACTGTTTCCAACTTTTTTACTCACAGAAATTCCAAGTCTATTGATATTTTTGTTATTTTCAAACACATACATAACCAGATATTTATTAGCATAAGACTTACCATTTTTATAGACATTCTGAAAATCTCTGTTACTTTTCAAAGACTCTGAAAATTGCATTAACAATTACTCCCATCTATAATTTAAGATCACGTAAAGTTGAGCAACTCCTTATTCAGAGAAAAATAGACCACAAAACTGCGGTCTATGCTGATAACTTCTTTCTTCCTTTTGCTCTTCTGGAAGCGATAACTTTTCTTCCGCCTGGAGTACTCATTCTAGCTCTAAACCCATGAACTTTAGATCTTGATCTTTTTTTAGGTTGAAATGTCATTTTCATGTACGATGCACCTCCTTCTTACTTAATACCTAATATCTATTATATAAGGTAAACGAATAATTTTTATATGGGGAATACTAGTCCCTGTGTCTGAAAATATCATTACGATTATATATAAAAAAAAGCAGAACGTCAAGTAAATAAGGGCTTTTTAATCAATAAATTATATTTTCAAAATAAAATAAAAATAATTTTATATAAAAATTCTATATATAGTAATTATATAATTAATAAATTCTATATATAGACAATTATAAAATTATTAAAAAAATATTAAAGTAACATAATTCACTTTTTATAATTTACATAATAATATCCACATTATGTGAATATCTTGTGTATAACTTCTTAAATGAATGTGAAAAAAAATAATTATGAATATTTTTAGTTCTATTTTTCAATGTGAATTATGTTTATAAAAAATAAGATAGTTATACACAATAAATAAATTTTGATATAAAAATATGTTAACTGATTTATATTTTTATTAACATAATGTGGATATTTACCAATCTTCGTATTTTGAATTTCAATTGATATTTTGAATTATTTAGTTTAATATAGAGTAGAGATATTTTTATGTAAGGAGAATTGACATGGATAATATAAATGTTATCAAAGAAAAATGGGAATTGATTAAAGATACATTGAGAAGAGAATATGATTTATCCGATATTTCCTATACAACCTGGGTATCTCCTTTAAAATTACATAATGTTGAGAACGATGTTGTTACTATATTAATACCATCCGATCAGGCGCATGCTCTTAATTATATTTCTAATAAATACAAAAGCTATTTTCAAGTTACTATAACTGAAATGTTTGACCATGATTATGATATTTCTTTTCTTTTAGAAAAAGACGCTAATAATAATATAGAAGGAAATGAATTAACGCAATCTGCAAAACCTGTTTATAATATAAATTATGAAAATGCTAATCTTAATCCAAAATACAAATTTGATACATTTGTAGTAGGAAAGAATAATACGTTTGCGCATTCTGCATCTCTTGCAGTAGCTGAATCCCCAGGAGAAGCATATAATCCTCTTTATCTATATGGAGGAGCTGGACTTGGCAAGACTCACTTAATGCATTCTATTGGACATTTCATATTAGAACAAAATTCTAATATGAAAGTAATCTATGTCACTTCCGAAGCTTTTACAAATGAAGTAATTGAATCTATTCGTAGTGGTAATAGTGCTGCAATGACAAAATTACGTGAGAAATATAGAACAGTTGACGTATTAATGATTGATGATATTCAATTTATTATAGGAAAAGAAAGTACGCAGGAAGAATTCTTTCATACTTTTAATGTACTTCATGCATCTGGTAAACAAATTATTCTGTCTTCTGATAAACCGCCAAAAGAGATGGAAACATTAGATGAACGTTTTCGTTCCAGATTCGAATGGGGTCTTATTGCAGATATCGGTGCTCCAGATTATGAAACCCGTATGGCAATTCTTCGTAAAAATGCTGAAATATATGAAAAAGATATTGATGATGAAATTATTCAATATATTGCAACTAATATTAAATCTAATATTAGAGAATTAGAAGGTGCTTTCAATAAAGTAATAGCATTCTCAAAATTATATAACAGAGAATTAAACATGTCTTTGGCAGAAGATGCCTTAAAAGATATTATTTATCCTGATAAATTAAAAGAAATAACACCTGCTTTAATAATAGAAGTAGTTGCTGAACATTTTGGAGTCGATAAAGACGATATTACTTCTAAAAAAAGAAATTCAGAATTTGTCATGCCTAGACAAATCGTAATGTATCTTTGCAGAGAATTAACAGATACTTCTCTTGTTAATATTGGTAAGATCCTTGGTAAAAAAGATCACACAACTGTTATGCATGGAATTAAAAAAGTAACAGAAGAATTAGGATCAAATGATGAACTTAAAAATAAAATTGAGATTATCAAAAAGAAGATTAATCCAACTTAAATTATAATTATTAATACTAATAGTTATCACCATATGATTGTTAATAATTTGTGATTTGTATGTTTATTTCTTTTCGTTCATAATTTTATGTTTTTATCTTAATTTATATTCATGTGAATAACTCATAAAAACTTTTAAGTTATTCCTTTATTTTAAACAAGATATTCATTCCAATTTTTCCTCATAAATAGTATAATAGGAGTGGTTATTCACATTTCCACAACCATTATTATTAATACTACTTAATTATTTATATATATTAAGGATTTGCTACATTAATTTTTTACATAAATTTTTGAAGGGAGTTATACACAAATGAAATTAGTATGTTCTAAATCAAATCTTTTAAACGGAGTTCAAATTGTTTCAAAGGCTGTTCCAAGTAAAACAACGATGTCTATCTTAGAATGTATATTAATTAATGCATCTCAGGGAGAAATCAAATTAACTGCTAATGATATGGAACTTGGTATTGAAACAAAAATAGAAGGAGAGATTTTAGAAAAAGGTATTATAGCATTAGATGCTAAAATCTTTTTAGAAATTGTTAGAAAACTTCCTGATAGTAATATTACAATTGAAACTGATAGTAGTTTAAAAACAGTAATTACCTGTGAAAAGGCAAAATTTAATATTATAGGAAAATCAGGAGAAGATTTTTCTTATCTCCCGGTAATAGAAAAAAATGATTCTATTATTCTTTCTCAATTTACTTTGAAAGAGGTTGTCAGACAAACTATTTTTTCTATTGCTGATAATGATAATAATAAATTGATGACTGGCGAGTTATTTGAGATTCATGAAGATCTATTAAAAGTTGTATCATTGGATGGACATAGAATATCAATCAGAAATATTAAATTAAAAAATAGTTATGCAGATAAAAAAGTAGTCGTACCGGGTAAGACTCTGAATGAAGTGAGTAAGATATTATCAGGTGACACTGATAAAGATATTCATATTTTCTTTACAGACAAGCATATTGTATTTGAATTTGAAAATACAACGGTCGTATCCAGATTAATTGAAGGTGAATATTTTAAAATTGATCAGATGTTGTCAAATGATTATGAAACAAAAGTAAAAATAAATAAAAAAGAATTATTAAATTGTATTGATAGAGCAACACTTCTTGTAAAAGAAGGGGATAAGAAACCAATTATTATATCTATCGGTGATAATTCAATGGAATTAAAAATTAATTCTACAGTTGGTAGTATGAATGAAGATATTGATATTACAAAACAAGGAAAAGATCTTATGATTGGATTTAATCCAAAATTCTTAATTGATGCATTGAAAGTAATTGATGACGAGGAAGTAGATTTGTATTTTGTAAATCCTAAAGCACCTTGCTTTATTAGAGATGTAGAAGAAAAATATATTTATCTTGTACTGCCTGTTAATTTTACAACAGTTAGTTAAAATATAGTATTATAAAAATTTTCTCCGCAGAGAGAGGTATTCCATGGAAGAAATCAGATTAAGAGATGAATATATAAAATTGGGTCAGGTGTTAAAAGCTGCTGGTCTTGTTGAATCAGGAGTTGATGCAAAATTTGTAATACAAGATGGTCTTGTTAAAGTAAATGGACAAGTCGATACACAGCGTGGAAAAAAATTATATGAAGGTGATATTGTAGAATTTAAGAATTCACAGATTAAAATAGTGAAATAATGTTGATGATAAATAGTAAAGTTATTAGGTGTAAATATGATTATTAAATCATTAGAATTAGAGAATTTCAGAAATTATGATTCACTGAAAATTGAGTTCAGTAGTGGAACTAATATTTTATATGGTGATAATGCACAAGGTAAAACAAATATTCTGGAAGCGATTTTTCTTTCTTCTACTACAAAATCCCATAAAGGCAGTAAAGACAAAGAGATTGTAAATTTTAATCAGGAAGAAGCACATATAAGGACCTATATTGTAAAGGATGGTTTTGATGAAAAAATAGATATGCATTTACGAAAAAGTAAGTCAAAAGGGATTGCTATTAATAATCAAAAGATTAAAAAAGCTGCTGATTTGCTTGGTTTGTTAAATGTAGTTCTTTTTTCTCCTGAAGATCTAAGTATTATAAAAAATGGTCCATCAGATCGTCGTCGGTTCGTTGATATGGAACTTTGTCAATTAGATAAATTTTATTTATATAACTTAAACAGTTATAATAAGATTGTAAATCAAAGAAATAAATTATTAAAGGATCTTTCTATGAATCCTGAATTGAAAGAAACAATTCATATTTGGGATTCCCAATTAGTATCTTTTGGAAATCAGATTATAGATAGAAGAAACAATTTTGTTGATCAATTAAATGATATTATTCTTAATATACATAAAAAATTATCGGGAGATAAAGAAGAATTAGTAATAAAATATGAACCTGATGTTTTAAAAGAAGAATTTGAAAAAAAGCTGAGGTTAAATCTATTTAGGGATATTAAATTAAAACAGACAACGGTTGGACCTCATAGAGATGATTTTTCTTTTAAAATTGGTAATATTGATATTAGAAAATACGGTTCTCAAGGACAACAGCGGACTGCTGCTCTCTCATTAAAATTATCAGAAATTGAGATAGTAAAAAAAATAACAAAAGATACACCTGTTTTATTGTTGGATGATGTATTATCAGAGTTAGATAATAACAGACAAAATTATTTGTTAAATAGTATTGGTAATATTCAAACGATAATTACATGTACTGGTCTGGATGAATTTGTGAATAATCGTTTTGAAATAAATAAGGTATTTAAAGTTATAGATGGTACAGTAAATTATGATAACTAGCTAATTTATATAAAGAGGGTAGTTTTTGTATTAAAAATTAGGAGGCTTAAAATGAGTGCTGAATACGGAGCAGATCAGATTCAGATATTGGAAGGACTTGAGGCTGTTAGAAAAAGACCGGGTATGTATATAGGAAGTACTTCTGTCAGGGGTTTGCATCACCTGGTATATGAAATTGTTGATAATTCAGTGGATGAAGCATTAGCAGGATATTGTTCAGAAATTCAGGTTTTTATTAATAAGGGAAATTCAATTACAGTTATTGATAATGGACGTGGTATTCCAATTGGTATTAATCATAAAGCAGGTATTCCGGCAGTTGAAGTTGTATTTACAATTCTGCATGCAGGCGGAAAGTTTGGTGGTGGAGGATATAAAGTATCAGGAGGACTTCATGGAGTAGGTGCTTCTGTTGTTAATGCATTATCGACCTGGCTTGAAGTTGAGATATGTGCAGAAGGAAAAATTTATAAACAACGTTATGAAAGAGGACATGTTATATATCCTCTTAAAGTCGCAGGTGAATGTGAATTAGAAAAATCTGGAACAAAGGTCACTTTTCAACCAGATGATACTATTTTTGAAGAAACAGAATATGATTTTGATATTTTGAAACAAAGGCTTCGTGAAATGGCTTTTTTGACTAAGAATCTTAAGATTGTACTTACAGATGATCGTTTGGAAGAGCCGCATGTAAAAGATTTTCATTATGAAGGTGGAATTAAAGAATTTGTAACTTATTTAAATAAAAGTAAAACGGCTATCTACGATGATATTTTATATTTTGAAGGAACTAAAGATAATGTATATGTAGAAGTAGCTATGCAGCATAATGATTCTTATACTGAAAGTTCTTATAGTTTTGTTAATAATATTAATACACCTGAAGGTGGTACACATCTTGCAGGTTTTCGTAATGCTCTTACAAAGACATTTAATGATTACGCTAGAAGTGTAAAATTATTAAAGGATAATGAGGCAAATCTTTCAGGTGAAGATATCCGTGAAGGTCTTACTGCAATTGTAAGTATTAAAATTGAAGATCCGCAATTTGAAGGTCAGACAAAACAAAAATTAGGTAACTCTGAAGCGAGAGGTGCTGTAGATGGCATTGTAAGTGAACAGCTTACTTATTTTTTAGAGCAGAATCCAAGTATTGCAAAATTAGTTTGTGAAAAATCAATATTAGCACAAAGAGCAAGAGACGCCGCAAGAAAAGCAAGAGATCTTACAAGAAGAAAAACAGCTCTTGAAGGAATGTCACTTCCAGGAAAATTAGCAGATTGTTCAGATAAAAATCCTAAAAATTGTGAGATCTATATTGTCGAAGGTGATTCAGCCGGTGGTAGTGCTAAAACAGCCAGAAGCAGAAGTACACAGGCTATTTTACCTCTTCGCGGTAAAATACTGAATGTGGAAAAAGCAAGGTTAGATAAAATATTTGGTAATGCTGAAATAAAAGCAATGATTACAGCATTTGGAACAGGCATACATGATGATTTTGATATATCAAAATTAAGATATCACAAAATTATTATTATGACTGATGCCGATGTAGATGGTGCTCATATCAGTACTTTATTATTGACATTCATTTATCGTTTTATGCCGGATTTAATTAAGAATGGATATGTTTATTTAGCACAGCCACCTCTTTATAAATTAGAGAAGAATAAAAAAGTATGGTATGCATACAGTGATGAAGAATTAAGTAATATTTTAGTTGAAATCGGAAGAGATCAAAATAATAAAATACAACGGTATAAAGGTCTTGGCGAAATGGATGCTGAGCAATTATGGGAGACAACTATGGATCCTGAAAGAAGAATTCTTCTCCGTGTTACCATGGATAATGAATCTGAATCAGAAACAGATCTCACTTTTACAACATTAATGGGAGATAAAGTAGAACCACGTCGTGAATTTATAGAAGAAAATGCGAAATATGTTAGAAATTTAGACGTATAGGTAAAAGATTAATAAAATATCTTAATCCTTGGTTAAAAACTGTTAAAGCAGTAAGGAAGGTTAAAAAATGGAAGATAATATCTTTGATAAAATTCATGAAGTTGATTTAAAGAAAACCATGGAAAGTTCCTACATTGATTATGCAATGAGTGTTATTGCATCACGTGCATTACCAGATATACGTGATGGTTTAAAACCAGTTCAACGTAGAGTTCTTTATTCTATGATTGAATTAAATAATGGTCCTGACAAGCCTCATAGAAAATGTGCTCGTATTGTTGGAGATACTATGGGTAAATATCATCCTCATGGCGATAGTTCTATTTATGGTGCATTGGTAAATATGGCACAGGAATGGTCTACAAGATATCCATTAGTTGATGGTCATGGTAATTTTGGTTCTGTAGATGGTGATGGTGCAGCTGCCATGCGTTATACAGAAGCAAGACTTTCTAAGATTTCTATGGAAATGTTAGCAGATATTAATAAAGATACTGTTGATTTTATACCAAACTTTGATGAAACAGAAAAAGAGCCTGCTGTACTACCTAGCAGATATCCAAATCTTTTAGTAAATGGTACTACTGGTATTGCTGTAGGTATGGCAACTAATATTCCACCTCATAACTTACGTGAAGTAATTAATGCTGTTATTAAAATGATTAATAATCGGATCGAAGAAGATAGAGAAACAGATATTGAAGAGATTCTTACTATTGTGAAAGGACCTGATTTTCCGACAGGTGGTATTATTTTAGGAACCAGAGGAATTGATGAAGCATATAGGACTGGACGTGGTAAAGTCAAAGTTCGTGGTGTAACAGATATTGAAACAATGGCAAATGGTAAATCCCGTATTATTATTACAGAGTTACCTTATATGGTTAATAAAGCAAGGTTAATTGAAAAAATTGCTGAATTAGTTCGAGATAAAAAAATTGATGGGATTACAGATCTTCGTGATGAATCAGATAGAGAAGGTATGCGTGTTGTTGTAGAATTACGTCGTGATGCAAATGCAAATGTAATCATGAATTTATTATATAAACATACCCAGTTACAGGATACTTTTGGAGTCATTATGCTGGCTCTTGTTAATAATGAGCCGAGAATATTAAATATTCATGATATGTTAAAGTATTACATCAGGCACCAAGAAGATGTCGTGACCAGAAGAACTAAATACGATTTAAATAAAGCGGAAGAAAGAGATCATATTTTACAAGGTTTGTTGATTGCTCTTGACAATATTGATGAAGTAATCAGAATTATCAGAGGAAGTAAGACTGTACAGATTGCAAAAGATGAATTGATTGCATGTTTTGGATTAACAGATATTCAGGCACAGGCAATTGTTGATATGCGTCTTCGTGCTTTAACTGGTCTGGAAAGAGAAAAGCTGGAAAATGAGCACAAAGAATTATTAGCAAGGATAGCAGAATTAAAAGCTATTTTAGCAGATGAAAAATTACTTCTTGGAGTAATTAAAAAAGAAATTACTGTTATTTTAGAAAAATATGGTGATGAAAGAAGAAGTATCATTGGATTTGATGAATATGATATTTCTATGGAAGATTTAATTCCAAGAGATAATACAGTAATTGCTATGACAAGATTAGGATATATCAAACGTATGACGATTGATAATTTTAAGAGTCAGAACAGAGGTGGTAAAGGAATTAAAGGAATGCAGACAATTGAAGAAGATTTTATAGAAGATCTTCTTATGACTACTACACATCATTATATTAATTTCTTTACTAATTTTGGTCGTGTATATAGGCTGAAAGCTTATGAAATTCCAGAAGCCAGCCGTACTGCAAGAGGTACTGCTATTATTAATCTTCTTCAATTAAATCCGGGTGAAAAGATATCGGCTATTATTCCTTTAAAAGATTATGAAGAAGATAGAAATTTATTTATGGTTACAAGAAAGGGCATTGTTAAGAAGACATCATTAGTGGAATACAGTAATGTTCGCAAAAATGGTCTTGCAGCAATTAATCTTCGGGAAGATGATGAATTAATTGAAGTTAAAACAACTGATAAAGAGACTTTGATTTATCTTGTAACAAAACATGGTATGTGTATTTGTTTTAAAGAAACAGATGTAAGAGCAACCGGCAGAGCATCTATGGGTGTTATTGGTATGAATCTTGGGGATAGAGATGAAATAATTGGAATGCAATTAGATCATCAGGGTGACTCTCTTTTAATTGTTTCTGAAAATGGTATGGGTAAACGTACTTATTTAGAGGAATTTACCGTACAAAAACGTGGTGGTAAAGGTGTAAAATGTTATAAGATCACAGAAAAAACAGGTTATGTGGTTGGAGTAAAAGCTGTTACAAATGATCATGAGATTATGATGATTACATCTGAGGGAATTATTATTCAGCTTCGAATGGAAGATATTTCAACTTTAGGCAGAATTACTTCTGGTGTCAAAATGATTAATCTCGATTCAAATGTAAAAGTAGCACAAATTGCAAAAGTCAGGGAAAAAGTATCTGATGGAAATCATGAATTTGATAATGTAGAAGATGCTATGGAAGATATTCCTAAAGAAGAAAAATTTGTAAATATGCCAAATGATGATGAAGTAACACTTCCAATTGAAAAGGAAGATGAATAAAAATCAAATATTAAAAAATACAAAGGTGTATTTGTCATTTTGACGAATACACCTTTGTATTGAAAGGAAGGAAAAATTATTATGTCAGTTGAAATTGTAAAAAATTATTTAGAGAAATTCGATTTAGAAAACAAAATAAAAGAATTTGACAAATCAAGTGCAACTGTAGAACTAGCTGCCAAGGCAGCAGGTGTAATACCTGCCAGAATTGCTAAAACATTATCCTTTAAATTCGGAGAGTCTGCAATATTAATAGTAACATCCGGAGATACGAAAATTGATAATAAAAAGTATAAAGATAAATTCGGTATAAAGGCAAAAATGTTACAGGCGGATGAAGTAATAAAATATACGGGACATGCTATTGGAGGTGTATGTCCATTCGCAATTACTGATTCAGAAGTTAAAGTATATTTAGATGAATCCATGAGAAGATTTGATACTTTATTACCCGCGGCAGGAAGTAGTAATAGTTGTGTAGAACTTACATTAGAAGAGTTATACAAAACATCTCAAGCTGAAGAGTGGGTAGATGTATGTAAGATAGTAGAATAATAATTTATTCATAATATATGATTATACAGATAAGCAGAAAACATTATTTTCTATAGTAATAATGTTTTCTGCTTTCATTTTTGAAAGCTCTCTTACAAGAGCACTTCTATTTACACATAAGTACTCGGCGATTTCTGTATTATTAAGTGGTATAAATACTTCATTATCTTTTAAATTACAAGGTTGAATAATATTATGAAAGCCTATAATATCTTGATCTGTCCTAATCATAGTCAAAAAAGTCAATACCCGTTCTCTAATAGATTTTTTAGATATAATTTCAATTTTTGCAAGTAGAATACGTGTTTTCAATGCTAAAAGATTCATTAGATTTTCTGTAAAAATGAAATGAGAAAAACAATTTTCAGAGCATGTTTTCCATATTAGTTTATAAGGAAATATTAATATGGAACAGTTAGTCATTGCTTTATAGTTTACAGTACTTTTTTGAATGGAAGATCCCATAAAGGGCTCCGCAAATAATTCACGTTCTCTTAATTCTGTAAAAAAATATTTATTACCATAATAATCATTTTTTTCCATGAGAATTGTTCCATAAAGAATGACACCTATAAATTGTATAGAATCACCTTCTAATATAATATACTCGTCTTTTTTATAATTTTTTTGTTGAAAGTTTAAACAACGTAATAATATCTGAATATCATTTTTTTCTATACCGAAAAATAAAGGATGATTTATTAATGATTTGTTATAATTCAAAATTGCACCTCATAATTGTAATTTTAATTTAGTAATAAATATAATAGTACTATTCAAGTGTTGCAATTGCAACACTTTATATAGATAAATATGTTACAATTATTATGAAATTATTATAAATTATTAGGAGATTATAAAATGGAATCAGAAATGTATTATGTATTTAAAGATTTAGCAATTATTATTATTTCTGCAAAATTTTTTGGAATTCTTGCAAGAAAATTGAAAGCTCCTCAGGTAGTAGGTCAGATAATTGCTGGTTTGATTATCGGACCGTGCCTGTTAGGTCTGGTAAGAGAAAGTGAGTTTTTATTACAAATGGCAGAAATAGGTGTTATTTTACTAATGTTTTCCGCAGGTTTAGAAACAGATTTTAAAGAATTATTAAAAACAGGGCCAATTGCATTTTTAATTGCATGTGCCGGAGTACTTGTTCCATTATTAGGCGGAACATTTTTATATATGGCATATTATGGTGCAGCAACTTTTGGTACAGAAAAATTTTATAAAGCAATATTTATTGGTTGTATATTAACTGCAACTTCAGTCAGTATTACTGTTCAGACATTACGTGATATGGGAAAATTAAAAGGTCGTGTTGGAACAACAATTCTTAGTGCAGCAATTATTGATGATGTCATCGCAATTATTGTTTTAACAATTGTGATTGGTTTTAAAAACCCTACATCACATCCTATAATGGTAATATTTAATACAATATTATTTTTTGTATTTACTATTATTTTAGGTTTCATTTCTTATAAAATATTTAAAAAAATAGATGCAAGATATCCTCATACAAGACGTATTCCTATAATAGGTCTGGCATTTTGTCTTTCATTAGCATATATAGCAGAGAGATATTTTGGAATTGCAGATATTACAGGTGCGTATATAGCAGGAATTATTCTTTGTAGTATTCATGATTCAGAATATATAGCAAATAAAATGGATATAAATTCTTACATAATATTTGGTCCTATATTTTTTGCCGGAATTGGCTTAAAAACCAATTTCAATAATTTAACATTGTCTCTTTTTACTTTTTCTATTTTATTTGTAATAATAGGTCTCATTTGTAAAATTTTCGCTTGCGGATTGATGGCTAAAATATGTAAATTTAATTGGGGAGATTCTCTTAAAATAGGTGTTGGTATGATGACAAGAGGTGAAGTTGCTCTAATTGTTGCTCAAAAGGGACTTTCAGTTGGATTACTATCGTCAGAGTACTTTACATCTATAATTTTATTAATTATAATATCTTCTATAGCAACTCCTCTTCTCTTAAAAGTATTGTATACAAAAGAAGAAAAAGAGACTAAAATGGCATTATAAGAAAAAGGAAAATAAGATGGCTAAAAGAAGAAGAAAAAATTATATAGGAAAAATTATAGGTTTACTATTTTTATTATTATGTGTGTTATTAATCGCATTTATTATTTTATTTAAAGATGATATAGAGCAGAAGGTAACTAAGAAAGTTGCAACAGCTGCAATTGAGCAGATAATTCAATCACAAACGGGTGTTACTGTAGATATTGATGAAGTAAAAAATCAGATGGATGAAGAAGATGAAAAAGATTTTGATGAAATTATTAATAAATATGCAAATACTGATCAATTAAAAGAATGTGTAGATCTTTATAAAAATGGAGGAACAGCGGCAGTAAAAGATTATGTTAAGAATGAAGTTAATGATTCTGACATAGATAAATTAAAAGAATTATATAATAAATATGGAGATTCTATCCACATTGGTGAATAAATACTTAAAGGCAGAACCAACAAAATTGGTTTTGCCTTTACTGTATCTATGGTAATCTGTTTTTTGTTTATTTAAAAATTAAAATCATCAAATTCAGAAGATATATTTTTTCTTTTTTTATGTCTGTTTCGCAATCGTTTTCTTCTGGAAAAATTATAATTATCAATTAAGGAATGGATTACGAAAATAGTAATTAATAGTGCAGCGATAAGGATTATAATTAAAAATACTTTTGTTATATTAATAAAAAGAACATCATCACTATCATTTTCATTTTTTATATTATCATTTTTTAACACAGGTGTTTCTAAGTCTAATCCGGTATTTGTTTCCTTTACCAGATCCACAGTAACACTTCCTACCTCAACATCACTATAAGAATAATGGATAGAAGCTACAGAATTATCAGTCGTATTATCATAACTAAGAGTAGAAGAAGTATCTTCAAATACGGCAGTATTTGGTATAACAATATAATCATCCTCATTTAATGATAAAACAGGCTGAGAATTTCCTAATACGTCATTATTAGCATTAAATAAATCATTATTTTTAATAGAATATTGAACTTCATTTTCTGATATATTGACTTTTTGAAAATTACTGAATCCATAATCAAATAATTCTACGGTATCAGTAAACTGGGAAGGAGTTTCCTCCTTCATAATAACGCAGATAAGTGTTAAACCATCTTTCTTTGCACAGGAAACAAGAGTTTGTCTCGCTTCCGAAGTAAATCCAGTTTTGCTGCCTACAAGATAATCATAAGAACATTGCCTGTCAGGAAGCAATTTATTTTTAGAATGTACAACAATATCATCTGGCTGGGTAGGTGTTGGAGGAATTTCATAGCAAGCGGTACTTGACATTTTACATAATAATTCATTTTTAAAGAAAGCTCGTCCAATTGTTGCTAAATCATAAGCACTTGTATAATGCTCATCATGATACAAACCGTTTGGGTTTACAAAATTAGAATCTACACACCCAAGTTCTTTAGCACGGCTGTTCATTAACTCAGCAAATTTTTCTACACTTCCGCTAATATGTTCTGCTACTGCATTTGCTGCTTCATTAGCAGAACCAACAAGAATTCCATATAAAGATTGTTCCATTGTGATTTTTTCACCAACATCCATACCCATATTGGAAGAATCACGTTCAATACTAAATACAGCATTCTTTGAATATTCTACGATCTCATTCATTTCAGAATGTTCCGTTGCAAGTAAACAAGTTAATATTTTGGTGGTACTTGCCGGATAGTTTTTTTCATGAATATTCTTGGCATAAAGAATAGTACCTGTATTTGCCTCCATAAGTATTGCAGCTTCAGCCCCAATTGCTGGTCCGGAGGGCCAGTTAGTAATTTCGTTTGATTGTATTGGTAAAGATTTTCTGCTTTCCGCCTGTGCATTATAATCTACTTCTGCATATGCGGGTAAACAAGGATACAAAAATGTATTTGTAATGAAAAGAGCAGATACAAAAAAAGTAAATGCCTTTTTGTGATTAAATTTAGTCATATTTCAATCTCCGTCTTTCATAATATCAATATTAATCATACACTATTTTATAAAAAAACCAAATAGTAAAACCATAAAATTCACATAAAAATATTTAATTCTTATCAAAGCGAATAGTGAAAGTCTTTCTTTTTAGAATTAAATAGTGTAAAATATGAAGATATTGATAAAGGTGGTATTTTATGAGGTTAAGAAATATTACAGGTTCTGAAAAAATAATTGAAACAAATAAATATGTAATACAAAAACCAAAGGATATGAAGAGTAATTGGAGAAATGTTTTTGATAAAAAAGGGCCGCTTCATATTGAAATAGGAATGGGAAAAGGTCAGTTTATCACAACAATGGCTAAGCTATATCCAAATATTAACTATGTTGGAATTGAAAAATATTCAAGTGTCTTAATAAGGGCAATTCAGAAAATAGAGGAAGATTATATTCCTAATCTTCGTTTCTTGTGTATAGATGCTACAGAATTGACAGAAATATTTGAAAAAGGTGAAGTGGATAAGATTTATCTGAATTTTTCTGATCCATGGCCAAAAGACAGACATGCTAAAAGAAGATTACCATCAAAAGAATTTTTATCAAGATATGATCAAATATTAAAACCAAACGGTATCCTTGAATTTAAGACAGATAACAGAGGTCTATTTGATTTTGCCGTAGAACAGGTTTCAGAAGCAAATTGGAAGATCGATCAGATTACATACGATCTTCACAATGATAATGATATGAATAGTGGAAATATAATGACGGAATATGAACAGAAATTTTCATCTATGGGTAATCCTATCCATAAATATATTATTTCAAGGCAGAACAGGTGTTGACAGTTGTCGATACCTGTTTTTATCATAAATATATTATCGAAGTAAAAGAGGGATTTAATATGTATATTTTATTTTTTATTTTATGGATTATATTAAATGGAAAATTTAATTTGGAAATTGTAATTTTTGGTCTAATCATTGCTACTGTCATGTATATCTTTGTGTGTAGATTTATGGATTTTAGTATTCAAAAAGATTTATTTATAATGAAAAAAAGCAGTCTTATTATAAAATATATATTTGTATTGGTATTTGAGGTAATAAAAGCAAATATTGCAGTTTTAAGATTAGTTTTTTCATCCAAATATGATTTTGAACCGGCAATTATTAAGTTCAAAACAAATTTAAAGTCAAAAATAGCAAGAGCAGTATTGGCAAATTCTATTACGTTAACTCCAGGAACAATTACAGTTTCATTAGAAAATGATGAATATGTAGTTCATTGCCTTGATAAAGATTTTGGTGCAGGTATTGATTCTTCTGTATTTGTAAAGTTATTAGAGAAGATGGAAGATCAGCAGATCAAATAAATAAAGAACAAGAAAAGAGGGAGAATTAAAAATGAATAGTGGAATACCAATTTTAGAATCGGCCTATCATTTTGTTTTTATTGTAGCAATTATTATATTGGCGTTAATGATTTTATTATGTCTGATTCGTGCTGTTATTGGACCTCGAATCGCAGACCGGATTGTTACAGTGAATATGATGGGAACAATGGTCATGGTAATTATTTCTATATTATCATTAATGATGAATGAAAGTTATCTTGTAGATATCTGCATAATATATGCCATGATAAGTTTTTTAGCAGTTATCGTAATTAGTAAAGTATATATGGGTGTTTATAATGAACAAAAAATAAAAGAGGGAGAAAAAAAAGATGGAAATAATAGAATGGATTAAATTTACCCTAGGCACTATTTTTCTATTCACTGGATTAATTATTTTTATTATGGAAATGTTCGGAGTATTCCATTTTAAATATGTATTAAACAGGATGCATGCAGCATCAATAGGTGATACGCTTGGAATTGGCGTTTCTTTATTAGGGTTAATGATTATGAATGGTTTTAATTTTACTAGTTTAAAAATTTTTCTGGTAATCATTTTTCTTTGGTTTGCTTCTCCTGTATCATCTCATGTTATTGCAAGATTAGAAGTTACTACGAATACAAAATTGAACCAACATTGTGAGGTAGATAAATAATGCAGGTATTTACATATATTCTTTTAGGATTCTTAGTTATTTGTGCAATTTTTGTCAGCTTTTCGAAAAATTTATTAAATTCTATTTTAATTTATATGTCATATAGTCTTATTATGTCTGTTATATGGATTATTTTACAATCTCCGGATTTAGCAATTACAGAAGCAGCAGTTGGCGCTGGTGTAACTAGTATCTTATTTTTTGCTACGCTTAAGAAAATCCATGCCATGAAGGGAGATGATGAGAATGAGTAGATTAAAATCAGAGGAAGAATATCAGAAAACAAAAGCGTATCGTTTTTTTAAATGGTACTCAGGGGAGAAAGATCCGTATCTTGGAAAAGTAGAAATGCACCCACAGACTGACCTGTCAGAAGAGGAACTTACCATTGAAGAATGTATGCGTGATAAGGCAATTGTTATAGAAAGGGTATATGATATTGATAAGAATAAAAATATAAAAATGTTTAATCGTTTTTATACTTTTATATCCGTTATTTTTTGTATCACGATTATTGCAGTCCTGTTACTTACCGTATCATATTTACCTAGAACCGGTAATGCCAAAAATCCAGATAATAATGAAGTAGCAGAAAGATATATTGAGAATGGGCTTCAGGAAACAGGAGCTGTTAATATAGTTACAGGTATGATTTTAAATTACCGTGCTTTTGATACTTTTGGTGAGACATGTGTTCTTTTCATAGCAACAAGTTGTGTCATGATCCTGCTTATGGTGAATGAAGAAAAATTAAAAAAGTCAATTGAATTAAATGATAGAAGATATGAACCTAAAAATGATGTAATTCTTCAAAAAGTTGCATTTGTGCTTGTTCCTATTATTTTTATATTTGGAATTTATGTTATTTTAAATGGTCATTTATCACCTGGTGGCGGATTTTCAGGTGGTGCAATCATAGGTGCAGGTATGATTTTGTATGTAAGTGCTTTTGGTTTCCAAAAGACACAAAGATTTTTTAATGAAACCATTTACAAAATAGTTAAAGTTTCAGCATTAACACTATATGGATTACTTATGATTTATTATTTTTATACAGGTGCAAATGGTATAAATAATTATATACCTCTTGGAAAACCAGGCAGTATCTTAAGCAGCGGGATGATTCTTCCAATCAATATATTTGTAGGATCTGAGGTCGCATGTACGATGTATGCTTTTTATGCGTTATTCAGAAGAGGAGGCCTATAATATGGGAGTTAATTTATTCACAAATTATGGAGAAGCAGTTGCTATGATTCTATTTGGAATCGGTTTTACGAATTTACTTCTTCAAAAAAATTTAATCAAGAAAATTATTGGTTTGAACATAATGGATACGGCTATTTACTTATTTCTTGCAGAAAAAGGATATATTCAGGGACGCGTTGCACCGATTATAGCAGATGGGGTACAAAGTGTGGAAATGTATATTAATCCGATACCAAGTGGTCTTGTATTAACAGGTATTGTTGTATCGGTATCAGTATCAGCCTTAATGTTGTCTCTTACAATTCGTCTTTACCAAAGATATCAGACATTAGATCTTGATGAGATATCTACAAAACTGAAAAAGGAGGGATTGTAAAAATTGGATTTTGTACAAAACTTTCCTTGTTTTTCTATTGTATTATCAATGTTTGCAAGTATTATAAGTTCAGCATTAAATGGAAAACATGCAAAATGGTTAAATACAATTGTCTTATTCTTAATTAGTATGATGTCAGGAATCCTATTAATATACTTAATAGGAAGAGGACAAAGTTATGTATATATGATGGGTAGATTTCCTGCACCTTGGGGAAATGAAATCAGAGCCGGGGTTCTGGAAGCCGGTATGGCATTTTTCTTTTGTATTATTATGATATTATCTTTATTTGGCGGCAGAAGTAATTTAGAGGCAGAAGTTGATCCTGAGAAAATAAATTTGTATTATATCATGATTAATTTACTATTAAGTTCATTGCTTGCTTTGGTCTATACTAATGACTTATTTACTGCTTATGTTTTTGTAGAGATTAATACCATATCTGCGTGTGGACTTATTATGATCAGGCAGACAGGACGAACGATTGAAGCTGCAACAAGATATATGATTATGAGTCTGCTCGGTTCCGGTCTTCTATTAATGGGATTATGTATGTTATATGATATTACCGGGCACTTGTTAATGAGTAATATAAAACAAAGTGTTGTTCAGATAGTAGCGGAAGGAATTTATACAGTTCCTTTGTTAGTCACAATTGGTATTATCAGTGTCGGACTTGCCATTAAGAGTGCTCTTTATCCATTTCATACATGGCTGCCTGATGCATATGGATATTCAACAGTATCCTCTGCAGCAATTCTTTCTAGCCTTGTGTCAAAAGGTTATATTTTCTTGCTGATTAAGATATTTTATCGTGTAATTGGTTTTACTATTATTTGCAATAGCAGGGTTATAAATCTTTTATTTGTATTTGGTATAGCCGGAATGATTATGGGATCTTTAAGTGCAATAAAAGAAAATGATATCAGAAGGATGATTGCATTTTCTTCAGTTGCTCAGATTGGTTATATTTATATGGGATTAGGACTTGGGACAGAATTAGGTGTGGTCGCAAGTATTTATCATATTCTGTCACATGCAGCAACAAAATCCTTATTATTTATAGCAGCTATTGGTCTTACAGATGTATCCGGAAAACACAGACAGTTTTCAAATCTTACAGGATCCGGTTATAGAAATATAGTTGCTGGATTTGCATTTACGATTGGCTCTTTATCAATTGTAGGTATCCCAGTATTTTCCGGATTTATTAGCAAATTATTATTTTCACAGGCAGCAGTACAGTCAAATATAAAAATGCTTCCAGTTTTAATTGCATTGGCAATTAGTACTATCTTAAATGCAATTTATTTTATGAAAACAGTGATTCGTATTTATACTCCCATCAATACAGAATATAAATCAATTAAATTCGGAGAATGTAAAATTTATGGAATCACATTGATTTGTTTTATTATTTTAAATATTATTCTTGGAATGTATTCTCAACCAATTGTAGACCTGATAGAGAGCGGACTTAATATGTTTACATAGAAAAGTTTGAGAGAAGAAATTATGCGCGATGAAAGGTCGCAGATGGGAGCTAAGAATGAATCAATCTGTTATGGTACTTTTTCCTATTTTTTTTCCAATTTTTTCAGGAATTGCTTTATTAGTGATGCCAAAAATGAAAGTAAGAAGAAACTTAATTACTTTTTTATTGGTTATTTTAATACTAACAGGAATTTTGGTGCTAAATGCAATTATAAGTTGTACAGAAGGAATCGTACTTTTCTGGTTGACGAAAAATATACCGATTTTTTTTAAAATTGACGCACTAGGGAAAATTTTTGTAAGTATTGTAATAATCGTTTGGATACTTGCAGGTTTCTTTTCATTTGAGTATATGAAACATGAGCAGAATGAAAAAAGGTATTTTGCTTTTTATTTAATTGCTTTAGGTGTATTAGTAGGGTTAGATTTTTCGGGAAATCTTATTACGATGTACATGTTTTATGAATTAATAACATTAATGTTAATTCCACTTATTATACATAATATGTCAAGAGAAGCAATTATGGCCGGATTAAAATATTTATTCTATTCTTTATGCGGTGCATATATGGCTTTATTTGGATTGTTCTTTTTATCTAAGTATGCTACTGACTGGACTTTTCATCCCGGTGGAGTATTAGATATGAATTTAGTACAGGGACATGAGACATTAATTTTAGTGATTACTTTCTTAATGATTATGGGCTTTGGAGTAAAGGCAGGTATGTTCCCTTTACATGCCTGGTTACCAACAGCGCACCCGGTTGCACCAGCACCAGCATCAGCTGTACTATCTGGTATTATTGTAAAAAGTGGTGCTCTTGCTATCATTCGTGTTATTTATTATATGGTGGGAGCTGATTTCTTAAGGGGTACCTGGGTACAATATGTTTGGATGACATTAATACTAATAACTATATTTATGGGATCCATGCTAGCTTATAAAGAACCAGTAATGAAGAAAAGATTTGCTTATTCAACGGTAAGTCAGATTTCTTATATCTTATTTGGACTGGCGTTGATGAATCCTGTTGGAATGACAGGTGCATTATTACATATTATATTCCATGCATTTATTAAAACAACATTATTTTTAATAGCTGGAGCGATCATTTATCAGACAGGAAAGGTAAGTGTGGATCAATTAACAGGTATTGGAAAAGAAATGCCCGTTACTATTTGGTGTTATACATTTGTTTCAATCGCATTAATCGGTATTCCTCCAATGAGTGGATTTGTAAGTAAATGGTATCTTGCAACAGGCCCTTTACAAACAGGGATACCGGTATTTTCCTGGTTGGGACCTGTTATTTTATTGATTAGTGCACTTTTGACGGCAGGATATTTACTTCCAATTACAATAAACGGATTTTTTCCGGGAAATGATTTTGATTACGAAAAGTGTAAAAAAAATGAACCTTCTAATTGGATGCTCATTCCAATTATTATATTAACTATATTAGCTGTTATTTTGGGAATTATGCCGAATGGACTTATCTCTTATATAACCCAGCTAGTAGAAACATTACTGTAGGAGGGGGGAATGAATATGAATGCAAGCTTCATGTTTATTGTTGTTTTGATTCCATTTATCGGAGGAATACTGGTTCCTTTGATTTCTTTTAAGAACAGAAAGCAAATGGCTGTTTTTCTTGAAACAGTAGTTATTGTGAATACCTTATTTGTTTATTTCTTATTGCTGAATAGACCTGATACAACTTTTACGATTATTCATTTTACAGGAAATCTTTCACTTACTTTTAAATTAGATGGTATGGCATGCATCTTTGCTGGACTTGTTTCAACTTTATGGCCGTTGGCTACTTTATATTCTTTAGAATATATGAGACAGGAAGAACATGAAAAAGCATTCTTTATGTTCTATACGGTTACTTATGGAGTTACACTTGGAATTGCAATGGCGGGTAATATTTTGACAATGTATTTTTTCTACGAGTTGTTAACACTTGTTACAGTACCGCTCGTTATGCATACATTAACAAGAGAGGCAATTTTGGCGAGCCGCAAATATCTGTATTATTCTTTAGGCGGCGCAGCATTTGCATTTATTGGAGTTATTTTTATTATTGTATATGGAAATTCCATGGATTTTGTACTTGGAGGAATCTTAAATATAAGTAAGATTCAGAATCACCGTAACGTATTGCTATTGGTATATGTATTAAGTTTCTTTGGATTTGGTGTAAAGGCTGCTATCTGTCCATTTAATTCATGGCTGCCAGAAGCAGGCGTTGCGCCTACTCCTGTTACGGCCTTGCTTCACGCAGTTGCGGTTGTTAAATCGGGTGCTTTTGCAATATTAAGAATTACCTATTTTAGTTTCGGAGCAGATTTTATCAGAGGAACATGGGCGCAATATGTAGTAATGGCATTTGTGATCTTCACAATTGTATATGGTTGCAGCATGGCTTTAAAAGAAACACATCTGAAGAGACGTCTCGCATATTCTACGATTAGTAATTTATCATATATTTTATTTGGTGCAGTTATTATGACACCATTGGGTTTGGTTGGAGCTTTGAGCCACTTGGTTTTTCATGCTGTTATGAAGATATGTTCTTTCTTTTGTGCTGGTGCTGTAATTTATAAAACAGAAAAACTATATATTCACGAACTAACTGGTTTTGGTAGAAAGATGCCAAAGGTATTTGGTATCTTTACTGTTTCTGCGCTTGCATTGATGGGTGTTCCGGGATTATGTGGATTTATCAGTAAATATAATCTGGCATATGCAGCAGTACAAAGTGAGAATCTGTTGGCATATATAGGAGTTGGTGCTTTGCTGATATCAGCATTGTTGACAGCTATTTATATGTTGAGTATTGTGATGAGAGCATTTTTTCCTGCGGAAGGATTTGATTATGATACAATTAAAGATGTAAAAGATCCTAATTGGTTAATGATTCTTCCATTATCATTATTTGCTATTGCCATTATTTTCTTTGGTCTACATTCAGCACCGATTGTTTCCATTTTTACAGATGTAGCAAATGGTGTATTTTAGGAGGGAGGTATCCATTTGAACGGAGATTTTATTTTGTTATTTTTAGTTTTTTTCCCAATCATAGGAGCCCTATTATCCTATGTGATTGGTAGAATTCATAAATCAGTCAGAGATTATTTTGTCATTTTTATAACGGTTATAGAATTTATTAGTTTTTTAATTTTATTTATAAATGTTGGGAATGGTGCTGCAATAGCAGATTTTATTTGGGTAGATTTTTGTGGCAGAGGATTACACTTATCTTTAGATGGATTTCGTGTATTATATGGTTCTATCGCTGCTTTTATGTGGATGATGACAACAATTTTTTCAAAAGAATATTTTACACTTTATCGTAATAGAAACAGGTATTATTTATTTCTTTTATTAACATTAGGTGCGACTATCGGTGTGTTTTTATCAGCAGATCTATATACTACGTTTGTATTTTTTGAAATGATGTCTCTTACTTCTTATGTATGGGTAGCTCAGGATGAAAAGAAAGAATCACTACATGCAGCAGAAACATATTTGGCAATTGCTATTATAGGTGGTCTAGTCATGCTGATGGGGATTTTCTTACTTTATGATGCGATTGGTATTTTGGAAATATCGCAGATTTTAGCAGCTTGTCATGCATATCCAGATAAAAAACGTCTCTTCGTGGCAGGGATTTGCTTGTTCTTTGGTTTTAGTGCCAAAGCAGGCGCATTTCCATTACATATTTGGTTACCTAAGGCGCATCCGGTTGCGCCGGCACCTGCAAGTGCATTACTTTCTGGTATTTTAACGAAGTCAGGTGTATTTGGAATATTGATAGTTAGTTGTAATATTTTTTTATATGATAAAAATTGGGGTTATTTTCTTCTCGTACTTGGTGTGTGTACAATGTTTGGCGGAGCATTACTTGCAATTTTTTCCGTTGATTTAAAAAGAACACTTGCTTGTTCCTCGATGTCACAAATAGGATTCATTTTAGTGGGTGTTGGTATGCAGTGTATGCTAGGTAAAGAAAATGGACTGGCAGTCAGAGGTTCTTTACTTCATATGGTAAATCATTCTTTGATTAAATTAGTATTATTTATGGCAGCAGGCGTTATAGTTATGAACATTCATAAATTGAATTTGAATGATATTAGAGGATTTGGCCATAAAAAACCTTTATTGAATTTTATCTTTTTAATGGGTGCATTTGGTATCAGTGGTATTCCCTTATGGAATGGATATGTCAGTAAGACTCTGATACATGAGAGTATTATAGAATACATTACTGAATTAAAAATTGAAAATATGGTTTCTATGAGTATGATTTTTAAAGGTGTAGAATGGTTTTTTTTAATTAGCGGCGGTCTCACAGTGGCTTATATGATAAAGCTCTACGTAGCCGTGTTTGTAGAAAAAAATAATAGTAATGAAGAACAAAAAAGATTTGACAGTTCATATAGAACATATATGAATTCTCAAAGTACAGTTGCTTTGTCAGTAAGTGCAATATTACTTCCAATTCTAGGATGTTTTTCCGATTTTACCTTGAATCGGATCGCAGATATGGGGCAGGGATTTATGCATTTAGATGAAAATAACAAAATCATTAATTACTTTAGTCCAGATAACTTAAAAGGTGGAATTATTTCCATTTTAATTGGTGTAATTGTTTATATTCTAATAGTTCGCATTTGTTTAATGAATAAAAATCAAAATGGAAAAACTGTTTATATTGATGCATGGCCAAAATGGCTTGATTTAGAAGAACTCATATACAGACCTGTTTTATTAAAAGGATTGCCTTTTTTATGTGGAATCATATGCAGGGTTTTAGATAGTGTGCTTGACTGGATAGTGGTCTTTCTTAGAAAAACGGTATATAAGGATAGAAAAATACCACATGAATTACCGGAAGGTACAAAATTTACACATACATTAGGAATCGTATTAAATAATATATATCGCATTTTTCATAAAGGAAAGAAAAAAACAGGAAATAATTCTTATGTACATGTAGCAGCAGTTAAAAGAGAAGAAATAAGAGAAAATTTAATGATAATTGAAAGAAGTCTATCTTTTGGTCTGTTTATGTTTTGTCTTGGACTTTGTATGACATTGATTTATTTGTTATTTTTGAAATAAATTTATAATGAATAATCATATAGGATAATGTCCTCTTCCTACTCATACAGTTTTTTAATTTGACTTTTATTGAATAGTCTGGGTATACTTATTAAGAATATTTTGATTAAGCAGGAGAAAAGAATATGAACTTATGGGAATTGCTGATTATTGCAATTGGCTTATCAATGGATGCTTTTGCTGTGTCTATTTGCAAAGGTTTATCTATGAAGAAAATGGACTGGAAGAATGCAATAATTGTTGGTTTCTATTTTGGATTTTTTCAGGCTGGTATGCCTTTGATAGGGTACTTTTTAGGCATTCAATTTAGAGGAATGATACAGAATATAGATCATTGGGTTGCATTTATTCTATTATCATTAATAGGAATAAATATGATAAAAGAGGCTTTAAGCAAATCAGAAGAAGAGGCATGCCCGTTATTTGATGTGAGGACAATGCTGTTACTTGCACTTGCGACGAGTATTGATGCTTTAGCAGTAGGTGTTACATTTGCATTTTTAAGTGTTAATATTGTTCCGGCTGTTTCCCTGATTGGAATAACAACTTTTACATTATCTATTTTAGGTATTAAGATCGGAAATGTATTTGGAGCAAAATACAAATCGAAATCGGAACTTGCCGGAGGCATCATACTAATTCTTATGGGAGTTAAGATTTTGTTGCAGCATTTAGGAATATTGTGAATATACAGTTAAGAGAAAGAGAGAATTTATGAATAAGGATGTGAATCAAAAAGTATTAGTTTTAGATATAGATGGTACTTTAACAAATTCAGATAAAGTCATTACAGAGGCAACGAGACAAGGTATAATCAATATTCAGGAAAGAGGTCATATTGTAATATTAGCATCAGGAAGACCAACGCCAGGCATGAAAAAATATGCGGAAGAGTTGGAACTTGAGAAGTATGGTGGTTATTTATTATCTTTTAATGGTGCAAGAATTACAAATTGTAAGACAAAAGAGATTATTTTCCAGCAGGCTTTGCCGTCTGAAGTTATTCCAAAGATATATCAATTTGCGCAAAAAAATGATTGTGGAATTATCACATATATTGACAACTGTATTATATCAGGAAGAAGACTTGATAAGTATTTGGAATTGGAATCAAGAATCAATAATCTTCCTTTGAAGCAGGTAAATAATTTTGAAGAATATCAAAAATATGATATCAATAAATGTTTGTTAACGGCTGATCCGGAACTGGCAGTTCAATATGAGAAAAAACTGCAGGAAGTATTTAAAGGGATATTAAGTATCTATCGATCAGAGCCATTTTTTATAGAAGTTATGCCTTTGAATATAGATAAGGCAACTTCTCTTGATAAAATGTTAGCAAGTGTAGGTCTGACCAGAGAAAATGCAATTTGTTGCGGTGATGGTTTTAATGATATGACAATGATTCAATATGCCGGACTTGGAGTTGCTATGGGAAATGCACAGCCAGCTATAAAAGATGCAGCAGATTATATTACAAAATCAAATGATGAAGATGGAATTGCTCATATTATTGATAAATTTATTTTATAGAAATTTCATGTATAAATTATTTCTGACAATTAATGATAACCGCTTGCTATATCAGATATATTTATTTGAAAGTAGAATTTTGTATTTATAATACAAGTTTCTACTTTTTTTTCATATTTCAGAGCATAGAAATGTGAAAGTAGAAATTATATGATTAACTTAATTTATGTGTAAATAAAAAAAATATGAATGAAAAGAGAATACAAATGGATTTTCCTTTAGAATTAGCTGATAAAATAGTGAAGATGCTCAATCAAGTTACAAATAATAATGTTAATTTTATGAATAATCATGGGATTATAATTGCATCAATACAAAAAAAAAGAATTGGATCAGTTCATGAAGGTGCAAAGCGAATTATGTCAGGGGAAATAGATGAACTTGCAATAACGGTGGAAGAAGCAGAAAAAATGGCTGGAGCCATGCCCGGATATAATGGTGTTGTTACTTATAAGGATCAAAGAATTGGCTGTATTGGGTTATCAGGAGATCCTGTAACAATGAAACCATTACAATACCTGGCTGCAATTATTGTTAGGGAAGAGTATGAAAAATATATTGCAAATAACAAGAAGGAAAAAGCAATTGAAAAAATTGCTGGTGAAATTGAAGAAATGTCAGCTGCTGTAGAAGAAGTTGCGGCAGGAAGCACCGAAAGTCTTCACCATATCAAAATCATTGAAGAAAAAGCAGATTGTGCAGAAAAATATTTAAAAAATATCACACTTGTTTTAGATTCCGTGAAAAAAATAGCAGACAAGACAAAACTTCTCGGATTAAATGCATCTATAGAGGCAGCCAGAGCCGGAAATACTGGAAAAGGTTTTGCTGTTGTAGCAAAAGAGATCGGAGAATTATCAGCAAACTCAATGAGCGCATTGAAGAATATAAATATCATTATGCAGGAAGTAAGTAATTCTATCATTAATATTGCGCAAGGTGTAAGAAATAGTTCAGGAAGTCTTCAACAACAGACGGATGCCATAGAAAATATTGGATTAAGTTCACAGGAGATTGAGAATGAAATTGAGAGATTGCTGGAGATTGAATAAAAAAGAAAGAAACAATACTGATAGAAAATGAAAAGGAGAATAAGTAATGAAGATAACAGCATTGATGGATAATGTTGCATCAGAGCATAAAGGCCTTATTTCAGAACATGGATTATCTTATTATATAGATACAGGAAAATCCCATATTATATTTGATTGTGGTGGGAGTATTCATCCATTTGAAAATGCAGGAAAAATGAATATTTCGTTTGATAAGGTTAATGATGTAATTTTTAGTCATGGGCATTATGACCATTCTGCAGGATTTCGGGAGGCGCAACAATTAATCTGTCCTAAGAGAGTTATAACGGGAAAAGATTTTTTTGATGAAAAATATGCATATGATGGAACGATTATTACATATTTGGGAAATGGATTTGGAAAAGAATTTTTAGAAGAAAAGGGAATCATACATATAGTATGTGAAAGAGAATTTCAGATTGATGATAATTGTTTTGCAATTTCAGATTTTGAACGTGTGATGCCTTTTGAAAAAATTCCAGAAAGATTTTTTGTCTTAAAGGAAGAAAAACTAATACGGGATGATTTTCACGATGAGATATGTCTGGTCATAAAAACACAGAAGGGTCTGGTTGTCATATTAGGGTGCTCACATCCAGGTCTGCTAAATATGTTACGAAGAATACATACTTACTTCAACCATAATATTTATGCAGTATTTGGTGGTACCCATCTTGTGGAAGCTGATGAAAAAAGAATCAGTGTATCATTAGAGGAGATGAAGGCTTTTGGTGTAAAAGTATTGTGTATGTCACATTGCTCAGGAAATAAAGCATTGGACATGGCAAAAGAATTTGAAGGAATAATAAGTGTGCCACTTAGCGTTGGAAGCACTTTTATTATATAAAAAAGGGAGGGAAATTTTATGTCCACATTTTATTTGTTTAGTGTTATAGTATTAGCAGTAATTGCAATGGTCATTGCAATTACGAAATTGAAGGTACATCCATTTATAGTTTTAACAATTGTTGCAATATCTGTCGGACTTCTTTGCGGACTTGGAACGGAAACTACGATCGAAACTGTAAAATCAGGTTTTGGAAGCATTATGGGAAGTATAGGAATTGTGATTCTGGCCGGAACTATTATTGGAACTATTTTGGAAAAAACTGGTGCGGCACTTACCATGGCAAACTCTATATTAAAAGTTGTGGGGAAAGAGAAAAGTGTATTAACGATAGGAATTACAGGATTTGTAACGGGTATTCCGGTATTTTGCGATTCTGGTTTTGTTATTTTATCTCCTATCAGCAGAGCTTTAGCTTCTCAATCCGGTACTTCTTTGGCAGTTATGGCAACGGCTTTAAGTGGAGGACTTTATGTTACCCATTGTCTTGTACCACCAACTCCAGGACCACTAGCTATGGCAGGAAATTTAGATGCAGATCTTGGATTATTAATTGTAGTTGGGCTATTGGTATCTATTCCTACAATGATTGCTTCGATCATATATGCAAAAAAAGTATCAAGTAAAGTTAACATTCCTGCTAATCCGGAACATACAGTGGAAGAATTGACAGAAAAATATGGAAAATTACCAAGTGCACTCCATTCTTTTTCACCGATTCTTGTTCCAATTATTTTGATCGCATTAAAATCGATTGGAGAATTTCCAGCTAATCCATTCGGCACAGGAGTTATTCAGAAATTTACTTCTTTCATAGGGAATCCTGTAGTTGCTCTCATTATTGGTATTTTTATAGCATTTACATTAATTCCTAAAAGTGAGACTGCTCATACTTTAGATTGGGTTTCAGAAGGTGTTGTTCAATCAGCATCCATATTAGCCATCACAGGTGCTGGCGGATCGTTTGGAGCAGTTCTAAAAGAATTGCCATTAGCAGATGGATTAAGCGGCTCTTTATTGAGTGTCAGCATAGGTGTATTTTTACCATTTTTAATTGCTATGCTTTTAAAAACCGCAATGGGAGCTTCTACAGTTGCAATGATTGTAACTTCTACAATGATGGCACCTCTAATGGGAACATTAGGAATGACAAGTGAAATAGGAAAAATATTAGTAATTTTAGCAATTGGTGCAGGTGCAATGACGGTATCACATGCAAATGATTCCTATTTTTGGGTGGTTTCACAATTTTCAGATATGGATACGTCACAGGCCTATAAGTGTCAGACTGGATTGACATTAGTACAAGGAATAACTACAATATTAGTTGTGTTTATTATCTCATTAATTGCATGTTAGAATAAGGATATGGTACATTATAATAAATCTTAAGTTTGGAGAAAATAGACCGCAGATCTTATATGATTTTGCGGTTTATTCTTTGTGTATATTTAATAATTAGTAAAAGGGGCATTTTGTAAATTAAAATTTATGGGGGAGCTGAATAGATGCTGAATGTTGAACTTGCAGAAAAGTTTATTGAGAAAATTGTAATCTATACGGATTATAATATAAATATAATGAATGATAAGGGGATAATTGTTGCAAGCAGAGATAGGGCACGTGTTGGAACGTTTCACGAGATTGCATATCAGATAATTAAAGAAGATAAAAATGTGATAGAAGTAGAAATGGATAATGCTTATCTTGGAACAAAAAACGGTGTTAATATGGCATTTTTCCATAAGAATATAAGAATAGGAGTTGTGGGAGTAACAGGTGTACCTGATAAGGTAAGAGAAATAGCAATGATTATAAGAATGTCATTAGAGACTATGTTTGAATATGAGATGGTTCAGGAAAAAATCTATCAGCGTAAAGGAACCAAAGAATATTTTATTAATTGTCTGATACATAATGAAGAAAATGAAAAGGAGCTTAACGAATTGTGTCAGATGTTGGGATATAATAGTCAGTTGGTCAGAATCCCTATTTTGATTCAATTTGAAAGTGAGGTTGATCTGGAATCTTTACTTTATAAAATAAAGCAGAGTCATGAACACTCAAAGCAGGATATTTCTTCTATTACAAGAGATAAACAAATTATTATTTTTAAAATAATGGATTGCGGATATGAATCTATTTATAAAAATTATAAAACTATTATCGAGGATTATCTTACTCCTTTGCTTAATTATATACGTGAAAAAGAGCTTATGTGTCATTTTTATGTTGGTTCAGCGCAAAATAAAATGGAGAATTACGGAATATCGTACAGACACTGTAAATGGGTTAAGACATTAAAAAATAGTAATAATGTAGGGATCTATTTTTATGATTACGTAGGTAAATTTTTTAGAAGCAGGATTCCTTTTATAGAGATGCATCATGTTTATAATATTTTTGGTGACATTTTGGATGAAAGAGTTAAGAAAAATATAGTTGAGATTATAGAATCAATGACAAATAATAATTATAATTTAATTGAGACAAGCAAAGAATTGTTTATCCACAGAAATACCTTAGTATTTCGTTTAAATAAAATAAAAGAATACTTTAATATTAATCCGATTCAGAATTATTATGACAGAGAGTTTTTGGGATATTTGTGTTATTATTTAAAAAAAATCGAAAAATAATTATTATTTAGTTGGAATGCTCCTTTGCTAAATTCAGCAAAGGAGTTTTTATTATAAAAAAACGGCCAATCTCATTTCGAGAGTCAAGAAAAACGATATATATTTATTGTAAAACGATAAATATATATTGATTTACAATTTTTTATATGATATAGTGGAATAAATGTTAAATCATTATTAGAGGAGAGTATCAGATGAAAGACAAAATAACTGTTGTTACTAAAATATTATTAGATTTTATGTTTTATGCAGGAATATTAGTTTGCTTAACCCTGCCAATAAGTATTAAGTTTTATGGACGCTATAATTCTTACTTTGCAGATAATTACGTGGAATTATGTTTTATTTTTTTTCTATCAGGAATATTTGCTGTGTTGATTATCTTAGAATTACGTAGAATGTTCCGTTCTGTAATAAATGATGACTGTTTTGTGCAGGAAAATGTAATTAGTCTGAAAAGAATGGGAACCTATAGTTTTGCGATTGCTGCAGTTACCTGTTTTCGTGTTGTATTATATTTTACGCCTGCAGTATTTATTGTAATTTTAGTATTTATCATAGCAGGTCTTTTCAGTAAAGTATTATCAAGAGTCTTTGATAAAGCAGTATCTTATAAACTTGAAAATGATCTGACTATATAGGGGGTACAAAATGTCAATAATGATTAATCTTGATGTAGTTATGGCACAAAGAAAAATGGGACTGACGGAACTTGCAGGTGAAGTAGATATAACAATGGCTAATTTATCTATTCTAAAAAATAATAAAGCCAAAGCAATCCGTCTGTCTACATTAAACGCGATTTGCAAAGCCTTACAGTGCCAGCCTGGAGACATATTAGAATATATAGAAGAATAGCTGAATAAGTAAAACGGAGGTAATAAATTATGGATACTAACAATAAAGAAATTCAAACTTATGCGGAATATCAGAAAGCCGTCCAAAATATTCCCCAAAAAATAATCTTAGATTCAAAAGAAGTAAGGATCATGAAAAAGCAATATCCCTTTTTTGTAATAGCAGCAGCAGTCTATGCTATTTTCAGTACTTTTTGTTTATATAAGAATGCATCAGGGATTATGGCACCTATCTTTGTAATAGGAACATTTATTTATATTTTTCTATGTATAAGAAAATTAGAGATCTTCATTCAAAAAGATAATATTTTCTACCTATTGAGTATAATGATACTGGCTTTCTCCTTATTTTTAACAGATGATGCTGAAATAATAGTCATGAATTATTTAGGAATATTTTTACTGATTATTATTTTTATGTTACATCTTTTTTATCAGGATAAAGGATGGAGCTTTGAAAAGTATGTGTCTGTAATTGGAAGTTTACTAATTGAAATAATAGCAGCACTTGGAGCACCTTTTGGCTATGCCAGAGAATATAGGAAAGAGAACAGGAATGGAGAAAATAGTGCTATAAACAGGAATATTAAAAACATAGCAATTGGTCTTGGTGTTGCATTTCCATTATTGATAATAATAATGGCTCTATTGATCAGCGCAGATAGAATCTTTGGAGATTATATCCTACAGATAGCAGAAAGAATAGTAATTCCCGAAAATCTAATAGGAATATTTTTATTAACAATTTTTATTTTTTTTACATCATTTTGTATGATATCAGCACTGTCAAAGAAAGGTATAAAAGAAGAAATAGATGATAAGAGACATCAGGAAGCTGTAATTGCAATTACGTTCACAACTATTTTATCATTTATTTATCTGATATTTTGTATTGTACAGATTTTGGGACTGTTTTTAGGCGAAATGAAGTTACCTACGGGTTATTCTTATGCAGAGTATGCGAGAGAAGGATTCTTCCAGTTACTGGGTGTTTCTCTGATCAACCAGATTCTGGTGTTGATCTGTTTATCTTATTTTAAAGAAAGTAGGATTTTAAAAGGAATTTTATCCTTTATATCGTTGTGTACCTTTATTTTAATTGCATCAAGTGCATATAGAATGATACTCTATATAAATGTGTATCATTTAACTTTTTTGAGAATTTTTGTACTATGGGCATTACTTGTTATATTTTTAATTATGATTGGAATTCTTATTAATATTCACAAGCAGTCATTTTCGCTATTTCGTTATAGTATGGTTGTTGTAACTATGTTGTATATTTGTTTCGCATACAGTCATCCAGATTATTTGATCGCGAAGTATAATGTAAATGCGATACAAAATGAAGTAGAAAAAATGGAATTAACAAAATATTATGATTCCAATTATTTATTTAGATTATCATCAGACGCAGCACCTGTTCTATTAGAATATTCAAAGTCAAAAGATAGTAGTATAATGGATTATGAAATAGAAGATATGAATCATTATTTTCAACATATTGAGGAAGATTATCAGAATATGAATTTCCGCTCTTTTAATTTATCCCGTTATATTGCAGGAAAAATTTATCATAAAGAATCAGTAGAAAAGGCAGTGGGAGCATAAAAAGTGGTTACAATAGAAGAAAAAGAACTATTTGAAAAATCGTGTAATAAAATCGTGCAGCAGGATAGAGAACGATTAGGAATAGGAACATTAAGCGAAAAGACGGTTCATGCTGTACTTAAGAACTATCTTCTACCTAAAGAACAATATCATGAGCAAAAATGTGAAGGATATGTTGCAGATATTCTGTATGAAGGTGAGATTATAGAGATTCAGACAGCAAATTTTAATTCGCTTCGGAGAAAATTAGATGCTTTTTTACCAAAGTATGATGTAACGATCTGTTATCCAATCCCGGCATTAAAATGGCTGCTTTGGATTGATGAGGAAACCGGAGAAATTACGAAGAAAAGAAAATCACCTAAGTGCGGTAGTATTTATCAGGTATTTTATGAATTGTATAAAATAAAGATGTATTTGAAAGATCCGCACCTTCATCTTCGCCTATTGCTGATTGATGTGGAAGAGTATAGACTTCTTAATGGATGGAGTAATAATAAGAAAAAGGGTTCTACAAGATTTGACCGCATTCCGGTTGGTATTGCGGAAGATATTGCAATTAACGCAATCGAAGAATATACGATATTTATACCATTAGGACTGCCGGTTCCATTTACTTCTGAAGATTATCAGAAGGCAACAAAGTTAACAAGAAAGAATGCACAGACAGCTTTAAATGTATTATCCTCTCTTGACATCGTAATACGAGTTGGAAAAAGGAAAAATAGTATTTTATATGAACGAAAAGCACAGAAATGATTGGCTAATAGACAGAAAGAGTATATACTATGCTTAGGATTATCAAAAATATTTGTGCGAAGGAGACTATACTTATGAAATTACTGGAAGAAAGAATACAGGCTGAGGGTATTGCAGAAAATGAAACTGTAATAAGAGTAGATGGTTTCTTAAATCATCAGGTAGATCCGGTGTTAATGGAAGCTATTGCGAAAGATTTTGCTGAACATTTTAAAAATCAGGGTATCACAAAAGTCGTCACAATAGAAAGTTCAGGTATTGCTCCAGCGTTATTTACAGCCAAAGAATTAGGTGTAGAATTGATCATTATGAAAAAGCAGCCATCAAAGGTATTATATAAAGATTTATATCAAACAGTAGTTGCTTCTTTTACAAAAGATACCTCTTACGAATTAACAATGTCAAAGAGTTTTTTAGATGAAAATGACCATGTATTAATTATTGATGATTTTTTAGCATATGGAGAAGCGGCAGCAGGTGCGATTCGCTTGGTTCGTATGGCTCATGCAACAATAGCAGGTGTTGGTATTCTGATTGAAAAAACCTTTCAGGAAGGGCGTCAGAAGGTAAAAGAATGTGGTGCAAATGTATATTCTCAAGTTAAAATTAAAAAACTGGCTGTGGGAAAAATAGAGTTGGAATAATACAATAAAAGAATAAATGAGATCCCACGAAGAAATGATTTCAAAAAGGGGTCTCTTTTTGTATATCAGATACGAAGGAGGATTATTACATATGAAGTTGATATCTTGGAATGTAAATGGATTGAGAGCATGTGTTCAAAAAGGTTTCGAAGATTTTTTTAAGGAAACCAATGCAGATATTTTTTGCATACAGGAAACTAAGATGCAGGAAGGGCAATTGGAACTTCTTTTTGAAGGATATCATCAATATTGGAATAGTGCACAGAAAAAAGGATATTCGGGAACTGCTGTCTTTACAAAGCAGGAACCTATATCTGTAGTAAAAGGAATGGGAATGGAAGAACATGATAAGGAAGGAAGAATAATTACTCTAGAATTCAATTCATTTTACCTGGTTACAGTATATACGCCAAATTCTAAACGGGAATTAGAACGTTTGGATTATCGAATGATATGGGAAGATGTCTTTAAGATCTATCTAAAAGGTCTGGAAGAAAAAAAACCGGTTATCGTATGTGGGGATATGAATGTTGCACATAAGGATATTGATTTAAAGAACCCCAAGAATAACCATAAGAATGCAGGTTTTACAGACGAAGAAAGACAGAAGTTCAGTGCGTTATTGGATGCAGGATTTATTGATACATACCGTTACTTTTACCCGCAGCAGACAGGCATCTATTCCTGGTGGTCTTATTTGTTTCATGCCAGGGAAAAAAATGCCGGATGGAGAATAGATTATTTCCTGACTTCAAAAAGTCTTCAAGATAAATTAGAAGATGCTAAGATTCACACACAGGTCATGGGTTCAGACCACTGTCCGGTCGAATTGGATATTAATTTGTAATTAAAATATGACAGGAAAGGTGATACTATGACAGCAGTACAGAAGTTACAATTTAAAAATGCAGTTGAAAAAGTACTGCATGCACCTTGTAATGCCATAGTGGATAAATTGGAGTGGGCTTTTGTATTTGATTTCAATTTATCCAAAGAAGAAATAAGTAATATGAGCAAGGAAATTGTAAGTACGTTAAAACAGTATAATCCTATTTTTCAAAATGCCAGATTAAATGTAGTGGAGTGGATTAGTGATAATAAAATCGAACATAAAATTGTATCGATGCCGCTCATTCAAATAGGATCCTATTTCAAAGAGTATAGAACGCATCCGAAGGAAAAGAGAATAGAAGAATTAGCGGTGCAGTTAAAATTATTTCAGGCAAGATCTAAATTAATTATCGTTTTGACGGATGAGAAGTATCTTTTGGAAGATACGGATAAATGGAAGCAGCACATGAATCCATTTTTATTTAAAAGGATGTTATTGGTTCATGATAATACATGTAAGTTTTTTGATTATCGTTGATACGAACTGTTGTGCAGGAGTTACACCTGCACTTTATCACAAGGCATTAGAAACAATGAAGATGTGCCAAATAGATATTAGTTAGAAGTTCTGCTCAGCTATTACCATACTTTGGTGGTCCATTTGGTACAATCCCATATATCAGTTACAAGGCCTTCATAGAATTCAGGTTCATGGCATACCATGAGTATGCTTCCCTTATATTCTTTGAGGGCTCTTTTTAATTCTTCCTTTGCATCAACATCCAAATGATTTGTAGGCTCGTCCAATAAAAGAATATTTGTTTCACGGTTTATTAATTTACATAAGCGGACTTTGGCCTGTTCGCCACCGCTTAGCACACGGACCAAGCTTTCGATATGTTTTGTGGTCAATCCGCATTTTGCAAGCGCAGAACGAACTTCATATTGAGAAAATGAAGGAAATTCATTCCACACTTCTTCAAGACAAGTAGTCTTTGCAGATTGATTCATTTCCTGTTCGAAGTAGCCGATACTCAGATAGTCACCTAGTTCGACCGAACCATCCAGGGGTCTTAAAAGCCCAAGAATACTTTTTAACAAGGTGGTCTTACCGATTCCATTCGCTCCAATAAGCGCTATTTTCTGACCACGTTCCATTTCGAGATTCAGAGGAGAAGACAGTGGCTCGTTATACCCGATTACAAGATTGGATGTCTGGAAAATATAACGTCCCGGAGTTCTTGCAGTTTTAAATAAGAATTCTGGCTTTGGTTTTTCGGAAGATAATTCTATGACATCCATTTTATCTAGTTTTTTCTGACGGGACATAGCCATATTTCTTGTAGCAACGCGCGCTTTGTTGCGTGCAACAAAATCCTTCAATTCGGATATTTCTTTCTGCTGTTTATTAAAGGCAGCTTCCAGTTGCGACTTTTTCATGGCGTATACGTCCTGAAATTTATCATAATCGCCGACATAACGGTTCAGTTCCTGATTGTCCATATGATAAATAAGATTTATGACACTATTTAAAAATGGGATATCATGTGAAATAAGAATAAATGCATTTTCATATTCATTCAAATATCTTTTGAGCCATTCAATATGTTCTATGTCTAAATAATTAGTAGGTTCGTCCAATAATAAAATGTCCGGTTTTTCCAATAATAACTTTCCAAGTAATACTTTTGTACGCTGTCCACCACTTAGATCAGTAACATCTTTATCAAGACCAATGTCCTGTAAACCAAGTGCACGTCCAATTTCTTCCACTTTTGAATCGATCATATAGAAGTCATGCATAGTAAGAAGATCCTGAATTGTTCCAAGTTCTTCCATAAGAATATCCATTTCATCAGGGCTGGCATCACCTAATCTGTCACAGATCTCATTCATACGAGTTTCCATTTCGTATAAGAAATCAAAAGCAGAAGATAGTACATTGCGGATGGTCATACCTTTTTCCAAAGCAGTATGTTGATCCAGATAGCCGACTCTAACATTTTTTGACCACTCAACACTTCCTTCATCAGGCATTAATTTACCAGTAATAATATTCATAAAGGTAGACTTTCCTTCTCCATTGGCGCCAATTAGTCCGATATGTTCCCCTTTAAGCAAACGGAAAGAAACATTTTTGAAAATGGCTCTGTCACCAAAACCATGAGATAAATTTTCAACATTTAAGATGCTCATAAAAACTCCTTATAAAATAGTCGTATCATATAACTGAAACATCAGCAGTATATCATAGATAGGAAAGAATCGTCCATATTTTTATGTGTGAGAAAATGAGCGATATCAAATAAATACCCCTTTTTAATATATAGTTTCTAAAATCAGGTAATAATTATAGTATCTATAAATAATTTATAAACTACAGGAAAGTACTTGAAAAATAAAAAAAATTATAATAAAATACATAGCATGCTATATATTTATTTGTGACAAAGAGCAATGATTTGTCATATGCCTAAAATCATATTGGTTATGTCAAAACTCATAAAATGGAGATTTTTATGGAAAAAGAATGTAGTAGATTATTACGGAGTCTGCATTTGGAAATGAAAAAAAATTTTAATAAAGAAGTGGAAAGTTTAAATCTTACAGCAGTACAATGCCAGATCCTATTATTCTTATTTCATCAGCATGAGAAGCAGGAGATTAATCAAAGAGATATTGAGAGGATGTATGGGCTTTCTAATCCCACTGTATCAGGAATTCTAAAAAGGCTGGAGGAAAAAGAGCTTATTGCCAGAAAAGTATGTAAGAAAGACGGACGCTTTAAGAAAATCGAAGTAACTGAAAAAGCAATTGAATTAAAAAATCAATTACATGAAAGAGGTATGGAAGCAGAAGCTAAGTTAGTACGAGGACTCAGCTTGGAAGAGCAGGAAGAATTCAAACGCATTTTAGAAATTATGACAGACAATATAAGACATGCAGAAAATTAAAAAGTTCAGCCGTTTGAGCGGCAGATAGGAGTAAAATGATAAGAAAAATTATAAGCTACCTAGGTGAATACAAAAAGTATGCAATATTGACACCAATGGTTATGTTAGGTGAAGTTGTTATGGAAGTATTAATACCATTTGTTATGGCAGCTATTATCGATATAGGAATTCAAGGAGATGGCGGCACTGCTTATACGATAAAGATGGGTCTCCTTATGATAAGTATGGCAATCTTGTCTTTGTGTTTTGGTGCTTTAGGTGGAAAACTGGCAGCAATGGCTGGTATGGGATTTGCGAAAAATATCAGAAAAGCACTCTTTCATAAAGTACAGGATTTTTCTTTTGCAAATGTCGATAAATTTTCTACAGCTTCTTTAGTTACAAGGCTTACTACCGATGTTACAAATACACAAAATGCTTTTATGATGATTATTAGAATGGGAATCAGGGCACCACTCATGTTAGTCGGTGCACTGATAATGACGCTTACAATCAGTAAAAAGTTATCAACAGTATTTCTCGTTGCCACTCCGGTTTTAGCGCTCTGCCTTATTTTTATCATTAGTAAAGCGTTTCCCAGATTTCAGGAAATGTTGAATAAATATGATAGCATGAATGCTTCTGTTCAGGAAAATCTTGTAAATATCAGAGTTGTAAAAGCCTTTGTAAGAGAAAAACATGAAAAGCAAAAATTTGATTCAGCAGCAGATAGTGTGAGAAAAGCACAGGTCATGGCAGAAAAAATCGTTGTTTTAAATATGCCTATCATGCAGTTGACTATGTATGGAACGATTGTTGCCATTATCTGGATAGGCGGCAGAATGGCAATCAACGGTGAACTTGCGATAGGACAATTAAGCAGTTTTATCAGTTATGTGACACAAATCTTAATGTCTCTTATGATGTTAAGTATGATCTTCGTTATTTTAGTTATTTCAAGAGCATCTATTTCACGTATTGTGGAAATACTGGATGAAGAAATTGATATTAAGGATGAAAATACCAACAGTACAGTAGAACTCGAAAACGGTGATATTGAATTTAAGAATGTATCCTTTAGTTATGCCCAAAAAGAAGATAATCTGACCTTAGAAAATATTGATCTTCAGATTCATTCCGGTGAAACGATTGGAATAATTGGAGGTACCGGCTCTGCAAAGACTACTTTAGTACAATTGATTCCAAGATTATATGATGTTCAAAATGGAGAAGTAATTGTAGGAAATCACAATGTGAAAGAATATACGCTCCAGCAACTTAGAGAACAGGTCGCAATGGTATTACAGAAAAATATTTTATTTTCGGGAACGATCAAAGAAAATTTAAAATGGGGAAATGAACATGCCACAGAGGAAGAAATAGTTGAAGCATGTAAATCGGCACAGGCGCATGAGTTTATTATGTCATTTCCGGACAGATATGAGACAGACTTGGGCCAGGGCGGTGTTAATGTATCCGGCGGACAAAAACAGAGAATCTGTATCGCAAGAGCATTGTTGAAAAAACCAAAAATTATTATCCTGGATGATTCGACCAGTGCTGTTGATACCGCTACAGACGCAAATATCCGAAGAGCTTTTAAAGAAAAATTAAGTGACACGACTACAATAATAATAGCCCAAAGAATCTCTTCTGTTGAAGATGCGGACAGAATAATCGTAATAGACGATGGAAAGATAAATGCGTTTGGAACACATGAAGAATTATTACAAACGAATGACATTTATCGTGAAGTCTATGAATCACAGCAGAAAGGAGAAAACTGATATGCCAGGACCTAACCGGACAAAAGTACCTATGAAGCCTAAAAACACTGGGGTGACGATAAAAAGAATTTTTTCTTATATGACGGAATACAAATTAGGATTAGCAATTGTTGCAATAGGAATCTTACTTAGTTCTTCCGTTCAAATTATGGGTACAGCGTATTTGAAACAGGTAATTGATAATTATCTGGAACCTTTGATGCATGAATATAATGAAGCATTAATGGTAAAATTTAGTCAATCAATCATAATCATACTATGCATTTTTCTAAGCGGTGCATTTTCTACGTTTATCTACACGAGGATAATGCTTAATGTTGCGACTAAAACATTATATAAGATCAGAACGGATATGTTTTCTAAGATGCAGTCTCTTCCCATTAAGTATTTTGATACACATACACATGGGGAACTTATGAGCCATTATACCAATGATGCCGATGCCATCCGCGAGATGCTGAGCAATAGTGTTGCAAATTTTTTTGCTTCTGCAATTACTGTAATTGGTGTATTTGTGATGATGCTTATCTATAGCTGGCAGCTTACCATTCTTGTTATTATCATGTTGGTCGTGATGTTTAATGTAGTTCAGAAGATAGGTGGAAAAAGTGGGAACTACTTCAAGAAGCAGCAAATGGAATTAGGTAAAGTAAATGGTTATATTGAAGAAATGATGGAAGGGCAAAAAGTTGTAAAAGTTTTTTGCCACGAAAAAGCAGCAAAAGAAGAATTTAATACACTGAACACCAGTCTCTGTGAAGCAGCTACAAGTGCCAATACATTTGCTAATATTTTAATGCCTATTATGGGTAATTTATCCTATGTCTTATATGCAATTACAGCTATGGTCGGCGGTGTGCTTACAATTTATAATATTATTACACTTGGTACAGCGGTAGCATTCCTGCAGTTCACAAGGAACTTTTCACAACCAATTACTCAGATATCACAACAATTGAACTCCGTATTGACAGCGCTTGCCGGTGCTGAAAGAATCTTTGATCTAATAGATGAAAAGGCAGAAGTAGATGAAGGATACGTAACGCTCGTAAATGCCAATATTGATGAAAATGGGAATATTACAGAAAGTGAGGAGAGAACTGGCTTCTGGGCGTGGAAACATCCACATAAATCGGATGGAACCATCACCTATGTAAAAGTGGAAGGGAAAGTGGAATTTGACAATGTAGTATTTGGATATGAAGAAAATAAGACTGTTTTAAATGGTATTTCGCTCTATGCAAATCCAGGACAGAAAATTGCATTTGTTGGTTCAACAGGTGCTGGAAAGACAACAATAACAAATCTGATCAACCGCTTTTATGATGTACCGGATGGTAAGATTCGTTATGATGGGATTAATATTAATAAGATTAAGAAAGATGACCTTAGAAAATCACTTTCCATGGTACTACAGGATACGCATTTATTTACGGGAACAGTTATGGAAAATATCTGTTATGGCAAATTGGATGCAACGGAAGAAGATGTTATGAATGCAGCAAAATTAGCCAATGCACATTCCTTTATTATGCATCTTCCGGATGGATATCAGACTATGCTGACATCAGATGGTGCAAACCTGTCACAAGGACAAAGACAACTTCTTGCGATTGCAAGGGCAGCAGTTGCAAATCCGCCTGTTTTGATTCTGGATGAAGCAACCTCTTCTATCGATACAAGAACGGAAGCACTGATAGAGAAAGGCATGGACTCTTTAATGAAGGGAAGGACAGTATTTGTTATTGCGCATAGACTTTCTACTGTAAGAAATTCTCATGCCATTATGGTATTGGAAAATGGTGAGATTATCGAAAGAGGCAGTCATGATGATCTAATCAGACAGCATGGAAAATATTACCAATTATATACAGGAATGTTTGAGTTGAGTTAACAAATCAAGATGTAATTGGAATAGATTTAAGAGTGAAAAATGAGAAATTAGTACTAGAAAAAACTAATAATTTTTAAAAACTGACCGATATATATAATAACAAAATTGAATCTGACTTGAAGGAACAAGTTAAAATATGCATCCAAGGAGGGATCGCTAAAAACAAAGCAGAATTAGGTATTGTAAAAGTACAGGCAATCTATATAATTCCAATGTTGAAAGATTCAAAATCAAGACAGAAAAAGTATGATGAAAAAGATGTAAAAGGGAAGAAGAAATTTGGTTCTGTATTTCGACAGGCAGTCAACCAAGTATCGGAACAGGAAATCACCTGTCACACAAGTGGTTACACAAGAAATGCCATAAGTATAGAATACAATTATGAATCAAAAGAATACAAAGCATAGAAAAAGGGACTTTCACATAAAGTGGAAGTCCCTTTTTCAAATTTATTAATAAATTACTACGTTATAACTTGACAAGAAGAGCGTGGAATAGTAATCTTACCAATAACAAAAAAGGTTAAAACTTTTTATGTTATATTGATTAATTATCAAAAAGGAGGATTATTTATGAAAAAAGCGGTTAGTTTTGTACTTGCTCTTTCCATGGTAGCTATGTCACTTACAGCATGTGGAAATAAAGCAGCAACGGAATCAACAGAAAAAACGGAAACAACAGAAGCAACATATAAGATTGGTGGTATCGGACCTGTAACCGGCGGTGCAGCAGTTTATGGTCAGGCAGTTAAGAATGGCGCACAAATTGCAATTGATGAGATTAATGCAGCAGGTGGTGTCAATGGAGCTCAATTAGAGTTCAACTTCCAGGATGATGAGCATGATGCTGAAAAATCTGTTAATGCTTACAATACATTAAAAGATTGGAATATGCAGTTACTTATGGGAACAGTTACGTCAACACCATGTATCGCAGTTGCAGAAGAAAGCAATAAAGATCAGATCTTCCAATTAACACCTTCAGGGTCAGCGGTACCATGTGTACAATATGACAATGCATTCCGTGTTTGTTTTTCAGATCCTAACCAAGGTCTTGCATCTGCACAATATATCGGTGAAAATAAATTAGCAAGCAAAGTAGCAGTTATCTATGATAGTTCAGATGTATACTCATCTGGTATTTATGAGAAATTCGCTGAAGAAGCTAAGAATCAAAATCTTGAGATCGTAGCAGCTGAAGCATTTACAGCAGATAGTAAAACAGATTTTACAGTACAGCTCCAAAAAGCAAAGGATGCGGGAGCAGAATTGGTATTTTTACCAATCTACTATTCAGAAGCAGCATTGATCCTTGCGCAGGCAAATACTATGGGATTTGCCCCTACATTCTTCGGATGTGATGGATTAGATGGTATCCTGACAGTTGAGAATTTTGATACAAAACTTGCAGAAGGCGTTATGTTATTAACACCATTCGCAGCAGATGCTACGGACGACTTAACAAAGAAATTTGTTGAAGCTTACAATAAAGCTTATGGGGAAACACCTAACCAATTCGCAGCAGATGCTTATGATGCAATCTATACGATCAAAGCAGCTCTTGAAGCAGGAAACGCTACACCAGATATGAGTGCACAAGAACTCTGTGAATTATTGAAGACAGCAATGCCGAAAATTACAGTTGATGGTCTGACAGGTGCAGGTATGACTTGGACAGCAGATGGTGAAGTTAACAAAGCGCCTAAAGCTGTTAAGATCGTAAATGGTGTTTATACAGCAATGTAATAAATGATTGTATTACCCAAAAGAGGGTTGCATATTGCAACTCTCTTTTTTCAATGAGCACCTCGCGGAACAGAAGTAGTTGCTATGCAACCCGCTCGGGCGCGGAGAATGTGCCATGGTACATTCTTTTTATATAAAAGCTTGTAAAATGTACAGTTTATAGGTTATTATATTAGAATAGTAAAAAAGAAAGTAAAGAGGTGTTGATATGAGTTTCATATCGTATTTAATTAATGGCATCAGTTTAGGCAGTATTTACGCATTAATTGCTTTAGGTTATACGATGGTCTATGGTATTGCGAAGATGTTGAATTTTGCTCATGGGGATATCATTATGATTGGTGGTTTTTCGATATTTGTTGCGATGAATACACTAGGATTGCCACCACTATTAGCAGTATTGATTGCGGTTGTAATCTGTACGTTGCTTGGTATGGTAATCGAAAAAGTGGCATATAAACCATTAAGACAGGCCTCTCCATTGGCAGTGTTAATTACAGCTATCGGTGTGAGTTACTTATTACAAAATGTTGCGTTATTGTTTTTTGGTGCAAATACGAAGTTATTTACCTCTGTTGTAAATGTTCCTGCGATATCTTTGGCAGGTGGCCAGATTAATATTTCAGGCGAAACGACTATTACAATTATTCTTTCTATTATTATTATGATTGTTTTAATGACTTTTATTAAAAAGTCAAAAGCAGGTCAGGCAATGTTAGCTGTTTCGGAGGATAAAGGTGCAGCAGAGCTTATGGGAATAAATGTAAATGCTACGATAGCGCTTACCTTTGCAATTGGTTCGGCATTAGCAGCGCTCGCAGGTGCATTGATGTGTTCCGCATATCCAACACTGACGCCTTATACAGGAGCAATGCCAGGTATCAAGGCATTTGTCGCCGCAGTATTTGGAGGAATCGGATCCATTCCAGGAGCTTTTATTGGAGGCATCCTTTTAGGTATCATTGAAAACTTAAGTAAAGCATATATTTCATCACAAATGGCAGATGCGATTGTATTTGCTGTATTGATATTAGTGCTTCTTGTAAAACCTACCGGTATCTTAGGTAAGAAAATAAATGAGAAGGTGTAGGCTGAGAGTATGAAGAAAATGAGTAAAATGACAAAGAATAATTTTATCACATATGGAATTGTTATAGCAGCATATGTTATTATGCAGATTTTAGTCGCAACAGGTTCTGTTTCCAGTTTGTTAACAGGATTATTAGTACCACTTTGTATTTATGTTATTTTAGCTCTTTCCTTAAACCTTACAGTAGGTATTCTTGGAGAACTTAGCTTAGGACATGCGGGATTTATGTGTGTAGGAGCATTTTCAAGTGCTGTATTTTCAGTTGTGACTGTAGATACAATTACAAATACAGCAATCAGGTTTACGCTTGCGATTATTATTGGTGCAATTTCAGCAGCAGTTTTTGGCATTATTCTTGGTGTTCCTGTACTGAGATTACGTGGTGACTATTTAGCAATTGTTACACTGGCGTTTGGAGAGATCATTAAGAATTTTATCAATGTTGTTTATCTTGGTATTGATAACAGTGGCTTTCACTTTTCAATGAAAGATGCCGTGTCCCTTAATATGGGCGAAGGCAGTAAAGTTATCATTAACGGTGCGCAAGGTATTACAGGTACTCCAAAAAATTCTACTTTTACAATAGGTATCGTAATTATTCTGATTACATTATTTATTGTATTGAATTTGATTAATTCCCGTTCAGGTCGTGCGATCATGGCAATTCGTGACAATAGAATTGCAGCAGAATCTGTCGGTATCAATATAACAAAATATAAATTGATGGCATTTACCATTTCAGCATCAATAGCTGGTGTAGGTGGAGTTCTGTATGCACATAATTTATCTACACTTACCGCATTACCAAAAAATTTCGGATATAATATGTCAATTATGATTCTTGTTTTTGTTGTTCTAGGTGGCATCGGCAGTATGCGTGGTTCTATCATTGCAGCAGTGCTTTTAACATTACTTCCTGAGCTTTTAAGAGGACTTAATGATTACAGAATGTTGATTTATGCCATTGTATTAATTGTTATGATGATATTTAACTGGAGCCCGAAAGCAAGAGAATTCAGGGATAAATATGCATTTAAAAGATTATTTGCTAAAAAAAATGCAGAGAAGGAGGAGGCATAATTATGGCATTACTGGAAGTAAGCAATTTAGGCATTTCCTTCGGAGGATTAAGAGCAGTTGATAGTTTCGGCATAGAGATTAAAAAAGGACAGTTATATGGTTTGATCGGACCTAATGGTGCAGGTAAAACAACTATTTTCAATATGCTTACAGGTGTATACAAGCCGGATGATGGTAAGATCCTGTTGGATGGAAAAGATATTACAGGACGTAAAACAATAGAAATTAATCATGAAGGAATTGCAAGAACATTTCAGAATATTCGTTTATTTAAAGAACTTACAGTTCTTGATAATGTAAAAGTCGGATTACATGAACAATTTAAATATTCTACATTAGAAGGAATTCTTCGTCTTCCAAAATATTTTAAAATCGAAAAGGCGATGAATGAGAGAGCTCTTGAACTTTTAAAAGTATTTGATCTGGATAGAGAATCTAATTATTTGGCATCCAACTTACCGTATGGTAAACAGAGAAAGTTAGAGATTGCAAGAGCTTTAGCTACAAATCCTAAGCTCCTGTTACTGGACGAGCCGGCAGCTGGCATGAATCCAAATGAAACAAAGGAATTAATGGATACGATTCGTTTTGTGCGAGATGAATTCGATATGACCATTCTCCTAATCGAGCATGATATGAAGTTGGTAGCTGGTATCTGTGAAGAATTAACAGTGCTTAATTTTGGTCAGGTATTAGCACAGGGTGAGACAAGTAAAGTCCTAAATGATCCACAGGTTATCACAGCATATCTTGGAGAATAGGAGAGGAGAGAACAAAATGGCAATGCTTGAAGTAAAAGACCTTGAAGTATACTACGGTGTCATCAAGGCAATTAAAGGAATCTCATTTGAAGTGAATCAAGGCGAAGTTATTGCATTGATTGGTGCAAATGGAGCAGGAAAAACAACGATTCTTCATACCATTACAGGCTTGATTTCTTCTAGCGCAGGTAAGATCATATTTGAGGGTAATGATATTACAAAATTACCGGGACATAGAATTGTATACCATGGGATGGCACATGTACCAGAAGGACGTCGAGTATTTTCTCAATTAACAGTTTTACAGAACCTAAAAATGGGAGCTTATACAAGAAAAGACAAAAAAGAAATAGAAGATACCTTACAGATGGTATATAAGAAATTCCCACGCCTGGAGGAAAGAAAGAATCAAACAGCGGGAACATTAAGCGGTGGGGAACAGCAGATGTTAGCGATGGGACGTGCACTTATGTCACATCCAAAGATAATCTTAATGGATGAACCGTCTATGGGACTTTCACCAATTTTTGTAGAAGAAATTTTCAATATTATCAAAGAGATATCTGCAAGTGGTACAACTGTTTTATTGGTTGAGCAGAATGCAAAAAAGGCGCTTTCTATTGCAGACAGAGCTTATGTACTTGAAACAGGTAAGATCGCACTGAAAGGTGATGCAAGTATATTAATGAATAATGAATCTGTTAAAAAAGCATATTTAGGGGAATAGTGTGAGAAGAAATTCTAAGTAACAAAAATACTGTTACTAAGAATTTTCTAAATCTCACACGGGAAGAAGCCTCTTGCGAGTCTTCTTCTCACTGATTATTTATGCCGCTTGTAGCGGCATGTCGGAAGTGCTTGCGGCACAAGGTTTATGGGTTGTAGTAAAAACGGAGGTTAATATGGAGAAATTAGTAATTACAATTGCAAGAGGCTATGGCAGTGGCGGAAGGACAATGGGCAAGCTGCTTGCAAAAGAATTGGATATTAAATATTATGATCGTGAGATTCTTAGATTAGCATCAGATGAAAGTGGCATTAATGAAGCACTGTTTGGAAAAGCAGATGAAAAACTTGCAAATTCTGCACTTTTCAAAATTGCAAGGAAAGCGTATCAGGGAGAAATTATTCCTCCGGATAGTGATGATTTTGCTTCCAATGATAATCTTTTTAACTACCAGGCAAAGGTAATTAAGGAGCTTGCTGAGGAAGAATCCTGTATCATTATTGGAAGATGTGCCGATTATATTTTAAAGGACAATCCGAATGTAATTCGTTTATATTGCTATGCGCCTCTGGAAAATTGTATTGAGAGAGAAAAATTACTATCAAGTTTAACTGAAAAAGAGATAATTAAGAAAATAAATAAGATAGATAAATATCGTGCAGAGTATTATAAATACTATACGGGGGCTGAGTGGAATGATGCGAGAAATTATGACCTATGCCTTAATACATCCTCTATGAGTTATGAACAATTAATTGCAGTTGTAAAATCTTATATTGAAATTTATAAGAAATAATTAAAATGGTACCGGGAAACCGATACCATTTTTTTATTTATGACAAGTGAAGCGGCTTGCTGATTCATCTTGTTTATCCGGGTAATGAGGAAAATACTCTGCCTGCAGAAGTAGTTGTTCATCTATAGGAATTACGGTTATATTGTTTCAATGATATCCAGATTAAAAAAAGTATAACCTTCACTGTCAGCAGAAGCGATCCAATTGCCGTTTTCTTTTTGTATTGTTAGATTGCACATTTTGTCTAAGCAGATATCTTTTGTATATCCATCGTCGTCATAATACTTATAACTAATTACGGCATTACTATCAGCAAATCCTATTATTTCAAAGGATTTTGAATCAAGGGTTTCCGTCGTCTTGCTCGGTTTACATAAAGGCAAAAAATAATTTTTACGGATAAAGATAGGAAATTCTTCCAACGCCAGTTCTATATAGTGGTGACCTTTCGATAGAACCTGCATATCCCTCTTATTATTGCGCCCGAATTTTACAAATAACATTTCCTCTGGAAGATATATATTTCTTCCTATCGCATTTTGTAGATACACAGGAGCGACCATGATATTTTCTCCCAAAAACAACTGGTCTTCTGTATTAGCAGCAATTGCATCTTTCGGATATTCAAATCCAAGTGGAGAGAACAAAAGTAACGAATTTTTAGCAGCTTTTATATATTCTGAATATAAATAAGGAATCAGAGAATAACGAAATTTAATTAATTCACTAAAATAGCCAGTATTCTTGAATTGGTATAATTCCTGTTCTCTAGTGCCCTTGCAGGCATGGTTCCTCATAAGAGGGGTAAAAACTCCAAATTGTAACCATCGAACCATCAGATCATAAGTTGCATTACAGCCAAAACCACCAATGTCAGCACCTGCATATAAGAAACCACACATATTAAGAGATGGCATCATTTTGATGTTCAAAAGTAAGTGTGTCCACCAGGAACTGTTATCTCCGGTCCATACACCGCCGTAACGATGCATACCTACATAGGAAGAACGAGAAAATAGTAAAAAACGTTTCTTGCTATCAATTAATTCAAAGCCTTCCGCTGCAGCGCGCGTCATATTATAACCAAATAAATTATGCAATTTGGAATGTACTATTTTTTTTCCATTTATATTGTGATAAAAACGCTCATAGTCTTTTGGATTGTTTGCAAGTCCAAGTACAGCCTCCATCATACCATCTGTTTCTTTTAATCCTATATTGGTATTTCGAATCGAATCTAAATAGGCAAAACATTCTTTTAATCCATCTTCTGAATAAAAGATAGCCGGTTCATTCATATCATTCCAAAAACCTTCAATTCCCATATCTGTCAGGAATTTGTATTTACTTCCGAACCATGCCCGTGCTTCAGGATTCAATACATCAGGAAGATGAACACGTCCTGGCCATACTGCAAGAACAAAAGGTTTTCCGGATCCATCCATACAGAAATAATTATTTTGGATACCTTCTTCATAGACATTATAATCTTTCTCTATTTTAACGCCAGCATCTATAATGGGAACAAGCTTAATTCCGCGGAGCTTAAGATTATCTATTAATTGTTGGAAGTTAGGAAATTTTTGTTTATCTACAGTGAAATCTTTGTAGCGCTCCATATAATCGATATCCATATAAATCGATTCTAAAGGAATATCATGTGCTTCATATTGATTTGCCACTTCATAAAAATCCTCTTCACAAGCATACCCCCAACGGCTCTGCTGATATCCAAATCCCCATTTTGGAGGAACATAACTTTCTCCAATTATTTTGCGAAAAGCATGTACGATCTCCATTAAAGAATTTTCCTCAATGATATAGATATCCATATCTTCACTTTGCGTAGTAATTGTCAGGATATCATAATCTGTATATCCAATATCAAATGTTATTATTTCAGGACAATCAATAAAAATGCCAAACGTATTCTTGCCAGAAATTATTAAAAAATTATGTGCAGCATACAAGGAATTGCGGTCTTCCGTGTGATGCGGGTCATCACTGCAACAGCTCGTATAAGAATATCCTCTTTTATTAATACCCCGGGTATTTTCACCTAATCCATAAATAATATCACTGTTTTTCATAGTGTACGAAAAGCAATAACCATCCTTGTGAATGCATTCAAAAAAAGGAAATCGGTCTGAACATGCCGAAAAGTCCATAATAACAGCATTTGTCTGGAAAGGATTTCCATAAGTAAATTTTCTAATCATATGTGCTCCCATCTTATTTATTGTTTTATTTCTATTTATTGGCATGAAAAAAATTCATACTTGATAATGACATTATATATTGATAGAATATAAAAAACTCATACAATTATACTAAAAAATAACATTAATTTATCTTTTAGTAAGAATATCAACGGAATTGCAAATAAAATGGGATCTGTAAATGAAATGACAGGGGGAAAAACTGAATGCAGGAGGAATTATTTCGAGAAAAAAGTATACATGGTTCGGTCTTATTTCCATTTGAATGTTATATACAAGATTCAGAAAAACCGATAATGGTTAAGAATTATCACTGGCATGAAGAAACTGAATGGATCTATACGGTAAAGGGCAATATTAATATTGAAATAGATATGTTTTCCTATCATGTCGGACCGAATTCTCTGGTTTGTATTCCAAAAGAATCCATACACAAAATCCGGACAGAAGGTGAATGTCTATATTATGCCTATGTTTACAAATTCGATTTTCTTCATTATTCAATCTATGATTATTGTGAAAGTTCCTATATGGTTCCTATTGAAAAAGAAGAGATTAGGTTTTCAAAAATAGTTAATTTAGAAAGACAGGAAAACCAATACATTAAAAAAGAATTACAGGACATAGCAAATGCGTTTATAGATAAACCTTTGGCTTGGCAGCTGTGTGCAAAAGCTTCTCTGACTAAGATTGTAGGGCTTCTTATACAAAATGATGAATTGGAAGATTCTAATTATAAAGAACATGCAGATATAGAAAAAGTCGCAAATATGAAACTTATTTTACAATATATAAAAGAACACTGTCAGGGAAAAATATATATAAAAGAACTTGCAGATATTGTAAGTATGAATGAAACATATTTTTGCAGATACTTCAAAAACATTGTTGGAAAGACACCAATCGAATATATTAATTATCTTAGAATTGAGAGAGCGGCTAAGCTGATCCGGGAGACTGATTTGTCAATTACGGATATCTGTTTTACAGTAGGGTTTGAAAATGTAAGTTATTTTATTCGTAAATTTAAGGAAAATAAACAAGTAACACCTAAAAAATACAGTACATTTATGAACTAGCGACGTGTTTACATATCTTGTGTAAATGACAAATACAGAAATATATACTATAATGAATGGAAAAAGATATTATATGGAATGGCAAGCAGAAAGGAATTTTTAAATGAGAACAATAAATGTTTCAGAAATAACCTCTAATATTAAAGAAATGTGTATCGAGGCGAATCATTACTTAACAAAAGATATGGATGCAGCCATGAAAAGAGCAGTACAAACAGAAAAAGCACCATTGGGAAAGCAGATATTAGATCAATTACAAGAAAATCTGAAGATAGCAGCAGAAGACATGATTCCTATTTGTCAAGACACTGGAATGGCAGTTATCTTTATGGAAATAGGTCAGGAAGTTCATTTTGAAGGTGGTAATATTCAAGATGCGGTTAATGAAGGTGTTAGGAAAGGTTATGTTGAAGGATATCTTAGAAAATCAGTTGTAAAAGATCCCCTGATACGCGAAAACACCAAAGATAATACACCTGCAATCATACATTTTGATATCGTGCCAGGTGATAAAGTCAAAATTACAGTAGCCCCAAAAGGATTTGGCAGTGAAAATATGAGCCGCGTATTTATGTTAAAACCATCAGATGGGATAGAAGGGGTTAAAAATGCTGTATTAACAGCAGTCAGAGATGCGGGTCCTAATGCATGTCCTCCAATGGTGGTGGGAGTGGGTGTAGGGGGAACTTTTGAAAAGTGTGCACTTATGGCAAAGAAAGCATTGACAAGAGATGTAGATCAGAGATCCGAAACACCATATGTAAAAGAACTGGAAGAAGAATTACTGGATACAATAAATAAATCAGGTATCGGACCAGGCGGACTCGGTGGAACAATGACAGCACTTGCAGTAAATATTAATACATATCCAACACATATAGCAGGACTTCCGGTAGGAATTAATATATGCTGCCATGTGAACCGTCATGCAGTAAGAGTTCTTTAGAAGTATAAATTAAGAAAATTATGTCTGTTAGGAGGACTAGAATGGATAAGTATATTAATGTACCAATAACCAAAGAAGATGCTAAAAGTCTTAAATCAGGAGATTATGTTTATATTACGGGAACAATATACACAGCTCGGGATGCAGCTCATAAGAGAATGTCTGAGTCACTTCAAAAGAATGAAGAACTACCATTTATAATGGAAAATAATATCATATATTATATGGGGCCTTCTCCAGCAAGGGAAGGAAGGCCTATTGGTTCGGCTGGTCCAACAACGTCAAGCAGAATGGATAAATACACACCTAGTTTATTGGAACTTGGTTTAAGAGGTATGATTGGAAAAGGGAAACGTTCAGAGGCAGTTCAGGAAGCAATTAAAAGCAATGGGGCAGTTTATTTTGCAGCAGTTGGAGGAGCAGGAGCACTTCTTTCAAAATCTATTACTTCATCGGAAATAATCGCTTATGATGATCTTGGAACAGAGGCAATCCGCAAATTAACAGTTAAAAATTTTCCGGTAATTGTAGTGATTGACTCCGAAGGAAACAATCTATATGAAACAGCAATAAAAGAATATCAGCAGGTATAGAGTATGAGAAGAATTGTGATGATGGTACTGAGACTTTTTATAAAAACGCCCTATTACATGTTACGCATCTGGTGGTGTGGAAGGTCAAATAAAATAGGATATGAGGAAGGTTTTCAATGGAGCAAATACGCAACGATAAAAGCTAATAGAGCAGGAAAGGTAACTATTATCAGTAAAGGACTTGATAATTTACCAAAGGAAAATGGATTTATCCTGTTTCCAAATCATCAAGGACTCTATGACATGTTAGCTTTTCTGGAATCTTGTCCGGTTCCATTTGCTTTTGTAATTAAAAAAGAAGCGAGTAAAATAATATTATTAAAACAAGTAATTGCAGCGACTGGGTCAATAGCTATTGATCGGGAAGATATACGGCAGTCTATGGAAGTGATACAAACGATGACACAAGAAGTTAAAAAGGGAAGAAATTTTTTAATTTTCGCCGAAGGTACCAGAAGCAGAGAAGGTAATAAAATACTAGATTTTAAAGGAGGAAGCTTTAAAAGTGCAGTAAAAGCAAAATGTCCAATTGTGCCATGTGCACTTGTAAATGCCTTTAAACCGTTTGATGAAAAATCGATAGAACCGGTAGAAGTTCATGTTAACTATTTACCTCCAATGTATTATGAAGAATACAAAGATATGAGAACTACACAGATTGCAGAAGAAGTTAAGAGAAGAATACAAGAAGCTATTTATATAGAAGAAAGAGAATTTGCATATCTTAGTTAATATTAACTTGTTATGATAGATTCCATTATATATGATAATATCTGAAATTAAGGATTGATTTCATGGAAATCAGAACGTTTCAAAAGTTAACGGATAAAATAATAAAAATCAATTGACAAATAATAAACCCTACAGTATAATAAATTTTGCGTCACAGAAAGTGGCGTAACAACTTTATATTGGTAGAGGATAAAGTTCAGATATCTCATGGAGAAATACTCAAGAGGCTGAAGAGGCGCCCCTGCTAAGGGTGTAGGTCGTTTACGCGGCGCGAGGGTTCAAATCCCTCTTTCTCCGTTCTTTTTCTACCAGTATTTAAAGAATCTTGCTCCTTTAAGATTTCTTTTTTTTCGCTCTTTTTTGGGAAATATTGTAATAATTAATATTGTGTAAATATTTATTGACAATAAGAGAGTGATAGTGTTATAATAAAAATCCACCGCAAAAAGAACTAATAAATAGAAAAAAGCGAGTGGAAAAATAAAATAAAAAAAGTGTTGACATTGAATCGTACACATGATATTATATCAGAGTTGCGTGTTCAACAAAAACGCAAAGGCTGAGCGAGTAAAAGCGAAGGCGAACGAACCTTGAAAAGGAAATTCGAGACGAATAGATTGAAAGAGAAATGAGTCGAAATTTCTAGGAAGAATGATTCCTAAACAGTAATGCAACCCTGAAAATTCTATAAAAGAATTTCAGAGAAATAAAAAGCGAAGTCCAGAAATGGACAACGACCTAACAAAGGTAAATAACAGTTCGAAAGAACTGACGGAAGAGCTAGATGTTCTTCTGGACAGAATCAAAAACTTTAACATGAGAGTTTGATCCTGGCTCAGGATGAACGCTGGCGGCGTGCTTAACACATGCAAGTCGAACGGAGATTATATGTGAGCGTGAATAGCTTGCTATGAGCAATCTTTTATAATCTTAGTGGCGGACGGGTGAGTAACGCGTGGATAACCTGCCTTGTACCGGGGGATAACACTTAGAAATAGGTGCTAATACCGCATAAGCGCACAGGACCGCATGGTCTGGTGTG
>JAEWSH010000094.1 GCA_023398375.1 Bacillota bacterium
TTACTGATAAAGTCTGCATTTACTTCAATCTTCTTCATCGAGTCCTTCATTTTCGATTCCTTCGATTTTTTCAATGTAGAACTGACCAATCTGTGAACCGAAATCCTTCAAGTCGGTTGACTCTGCAATAAGGTCATTACCTGCATATGCGTAGTATTTCTTTATACCGTTGCAATAATGCTCACACTGAATGTTTAGCAAATCAGTAAACAAATCCATAGTTTTTCTCCTATGCCATTTAAATTATAACCCTACGAGGTTCTTACCCCGTAAGGTCTTTCAGATTATTAGAAGTCACGCCAAGCAATTGCAGAATAGAAACCAAACTTGACACCAAAAAGGTCTGAAACCTTTTTAATAGCGTTCATAGTTGTTTCGTTCTGAATCTTGTTAAGGCTTTCCATTTCGTCACCATTTTCCAAAGGAATACCAATAAGGTAGTAGTCCTCATCGCCTGGTGTGAAATAGATAGACGCTTGCAAACCAAGTTTGTTTCCAACAGAACCAACAATGTCACGACCACAAACCGAATCCATGTAACCCTCGTTTTCGATAAGTTCGTCTACTGTTTCGTAGTCGTATTCGCCCTTCATACAGTCCATAATGATTGAACCGTATTCTTCTGATTTCTGATAGTCTTTGCAGAACTTCATAAGTTCGTCATTGCTGATACCAATTCCAAAGTAACTGATAGATTCGCACTGATTTGACTGTGGCTCTACAAAAATCTGTGGAACTTTCTTTTCCATTGTTATAATCTCCTTATGTTTTATTTATTATAACCTTACAGTACAACTACCCTGTAATAAAAAAGGTGGTCTATAAAAGACCACCAAGATTTTACAGATAAACTTTTCCCAAAAGTTTTTCGCCGGCTCCACTTTCAACAAGCAAGCGTTTCAAAAACTTTCGCAACTTGTAACCGTTTCGGCTTTCGTAGTCGTCTGCGATTTCCCATTCTTCGTCATCCTTGTCGTAGTCTGGGTTTGAATCGTCAAAGTAGGTTTCAATGTCGCCATTGTCCATGTCCAAAGCAATCATTCTGATTGAACCGTCAAGAATCTTTGCAAGTTCTTCGTCAATTTCGATAGTTACTTTGCATTTTTCTGCCATAGGTTTTATCTCCTCTTGTACTAGGGTTATTATAACCCTAGCGTATTGTTACCCTGTGTAAGATTCGTCAAGGTCGTCAAGTTTTTCTGCAAGTTCGTCATAGTTCAATGTGAAGAAAGAAAATTCTCCATCACTGTCGCTATTTTCAAAACTTGATACACCAAGTTCGTTATTGATAAACCTTACAAGTTTATCAACCAAGTAGTCTTGCAGTTCTTTGTCAACATTTTTGTCCTTATTGACCTTGTTTTCAGTAGGGAACATAATGCAAGCGTTGTCAAGCAATTTTGTTCCGTCTACAAGAACGAAATCGGCATGACCTTCTTCGCTTGAAGTAGCATTACAAACACCAATAAACAAATGTTCATCAATGTCAATTCTGCGTGGAAGTTCCTTAGACCAAAAATGCTTTGCAAGAACACCGTTAAGTTTGTCCAAAACATTTTCGACCGACAAAACATCATACATACGATAAAGTGTTTTTTTGTTTTTGTCGTTGTCTTGCAGACATTCGTGTTCCAAAAATCTTTCTTTAAAGTCCATAGTTTAATCTCCTTATACCAATGTAATTATAACCTTAATAGATTCTTACCCTGAATAAAATAATAAAAGGGTCTTTATCAGACCCCAAAATGACTTACTTATACATTGCAAGTGATTCGTCAGTAATGTCCACTGTAAGTTTTAACATTGTACCGTGTGTTCCGTAAACGCTGCCAACATCCAAAACTTGAACATTCGGAATCATCTCCAACTGTCTGTAGCTCATTACCACAAACTTATCGCAATTTTCGGCTTTGGCAATGTCACTAGTAGGAACATTATCCTTTGTTACAAGTGCCGTATTACCGACAACATACCTTGCGTCTGAACTACTGTTAATTACTGTCAAAAGTTCTCGTATGTGCATTGTCTTTTTCTCCTTACACAAAATACATTATAACCATACAAGGTTTCTACCCTGTATGGCTTTTATGACTTATGCAGTTTTTTCAGACTTGTTTGCCATATACTTGAATTCGATGTGTTCTGCAACAACAAAGACTTTTGAAAGTTCCTTGTCGCCTTCTGTCCATCTATTCTGCTTTAAGCGACCAACAAGACGGATTTCACGACCAATCTTGCCTTTTTCTTCAAAGTATTTTGCCAACTGTCCGTAGATTTCGGTATCAAAGTAAGAAACTTCTTCAACCATTTCGCCTTCTGCATCTTTGTAGAAACGCTTTACGGAAATTGTAGCATTGATTACATCGCCTACCTTTTCTACCTTTTCGATAGAACCTTCAAGAATGATAGAATTAAGTTGATTCATAGCTTTATCTCCTTATGCCTTATTTATTATAACCTTACGGAATTACTACCCTGCAATAAAGTAAAAAGGCAACCAACTTTTTAGGTTGATTGCCTTCGTCTTTATTCTTCGTCAGAATCTTCTTCGTTTTCAAGCGACTCTTCGAATTCGTCAGAATCCATTTCGCCATCCCACTTTTCAACGATTGCTTTTACCTTGTTAAAACAAACTTCGCAATAGTCATAGTACAATGACCAATTTGTGCTGCCGTGAACAAATTTTACAAGTTTATCACGGAAATCGTCAGACAAGTCAAGTTCTTCGCACCATTCTTCAAGTCCGTAAACGGCATCGACAGACTCACCACATTCGTCACAAATAAGTCCGTCAAAGTCAAGTTCCCTTTCAAGTTCTTCTGCGTATGAATCCCAACTGTCGCAAGTTGTGAGATTCTGATAGCCGTCAATTTCGTAGTAGTCGTCATTCATACTGTTGATAATGTCCGAAATACAACAAGCAACACCTTGCCAACCACAACTTTCAAGACGGTTACGAACGAAGTCATCAACATCGTCTGTACTGATAAGGTCGTCAAAAAGTCCATAACAACCTTCGTCATTTGCAAGGTCTTTCAACGCACCAAAATCATTACGATTATTGGCTTTCCAATCTTCAAATTCTTCTTTTGTCATTGTTTTATCTCCTTACGCTTATAACATTATAACCTTACGGAGTTTTTACCCCGTAAGAATTATTTATGCTTTGTAAAATGCCTTTGTGTAAATACAGTCAGACGATTTTGCAAATTCATTGAATGGGTCGTTTGAACGATACCCACAACGGTCAAGGTAGTTTTCTGCCTCGATTTCGTTTTCAAAGCCACAGACAACCAACTGATTACGAACATTGTCGCTAGTAGTCAAAATCACCTTATGTGTTTTCAACATTTCCTTGCAGACCTTGTTAATCGTTACAAGTCGGTTTTTCTTTCCGAATTTTTTTACTACTGACTTCATATAAAGCCCCCTACACTACTTTAATTATAACCTTATGAGACTTTTACCCTGTATGTGATTTTTTATAGAAATTAACTATTATAATAGAAGGAAAATTTAAAATAAAAATTTAATAAAAAAAGATAAAAAAAGGTGGCAAAAAATGCCACCCTTGATTTTAGTTATTAGCCTTGTTATAAATGTCTTGGAAGTCTGACTTGTCAAACAAATGGTCAGATTTCAATTCGTGGTGTGTAGCGAAGTCTACAC
>JAEWSH010000066.1 GCA_023398375.1 Bacillota bacterium
CTCATCAGGCACTACATGATTCTTCTCTTTCATAATTTTCTTCATTTTGCAAAGCTATTAAATAAAAAATACGGAACCCATACTGAATCCCGTATTTTACATTTACACAAAATATTTTATAGTGCCAATAAAAAATTAAATGAACTGATTTCTGAAAAAGGAATGATTATTTCTATATCAAACAATCCTATTTGGGATTTTATATCAGTTATTCCCAAGTAACTAATAGCGCACCCCGACTTAACGAGGTGCGCATTATTATTTAAGCAGCATCTTTACCTAAGAACTTTTCTACGAAGTAAATTTGCCCCTTACCAGTCACTTTGGTAGTAGTAGTGACCAATACAGAGCCGTCCGGCTTGGTGATGGTGGTTTTCTTCAATTCAAAAAGCCCCAATTTCATAGCTTTCTGCGTTGGCTGATTGTAGTAGTCACCCTTTTGGCAAAGATAACCATTCTCGCGCATCCAGCTAAACAAACGGTTCTGACCGATATTCACTCCATTTTGTTGCAGTATCTTTGCTAATTCAGCAACCAAGCAAGAACGTTGAGAAGTTGAAACGGCATCGGCAAAAAGGACTTTAGGTGCATCTTTCTGAATCTTCTGTTCGGCTTCGATACGCTTCTGTTTTTCTTCTTTCAAGTTGGTTGCAAGCTGAATCAGAAAATCGGGTGAGGTCAAAGCCTTTTCAAGTGTCTCTTGCGTCATGTATGCACCATGTTTGCGGATTGAGGGCAAAACTTCGCTTGTAACCCATTTGCGAAACGGTTTTGCTTTTTCGCTATCACTTCTTATGACAACATCATACAAACCGCTTTCAGTAACAAATGTCGCTTGTTGTGTTCTACCTAAATTATCTTTTATGGGGTGCGTTTGACGCACATCATCATCTAAACGACTGGCACACCTTGAAGTATCTTTTATGCCAATCACAGCGCAAACATCTGCCAAACAAAACAACGGTTCTTCATTCTCATTCATAGCAATTCTCACTTTTCCGAACTGCTCATTTTGGAAAATCTGAATATTATTCATACTTTTACACAGTTTTAAAAATTAGACCCCACCAAAGGCAAGCTCCTCACTTCTTACCAATGGCGGGGTTATATTTTTCAGCCGTGAGGATAGCTGCGTTGTTTCTGTTTGCAAATTTACCACTAACCGATTGCGTCACCTTAAAAGTGTCGTGCGCAGTCACGACAATCGTTTCATTGTCGTAAATTCGTTGCAAACTTACGGTATAATCGTGCAAGAGAAGAATTTTTGTCACATTGGATAACCACAATTGGGTAATTGTGGTTATTTTATAGGCGGCGGTCTTGTTTTAAGACTCATAATCACACGTATTAATTAGCTATTAATAGCTCATGCCCGACAAGCGTTTCCAATAAGTCTGATGTCACTTTGTAAACATGATATGCTTGTGTATTCTTGTTATTGACTAAATGCTCTGATAAAGCCATCAGTTTATACAAATTCTTCAATAATTCATCATTATTCAAAATTGAAGAAATCTGTTTCACTTCTTTCATACTAAGAAAATTGATGCCATTTTCACGATGTTTGCTAATCCACCAATGTGGCGTGCCGACTTTTACATAATGATAGTGTTCAATATAGAGATAGCCTACCATTGTGTTGGCCGTTTGAGCAATCCAAAAATAAGGGTGGTCTGTCCGATAACCCAAACGACCTTTTTCATCAATATATTCAATACCGCATTTTAATGCAGAAGCATTAAGAGAAGAAAATACCTCTACTGAATACTTGTAGTATTCTTCATTATTGAACAATCGCATTATGCCAAGAGTACTATCAGAAAATTCTGTCTTCATGATTTCTATATTTTACGTGTTTATACTATCTTTGCGACTAAATTCGTAGTGCGACATAATCGCATTATGTGTTTATACTATTTAGAGCGCATTGCCTGTGAAGGTGGTGCGCTCTTTGCTTACCACCGTTTTACTTCTTCTTTTAATTCGTCATACTTGCCGTTCATTAGCATTTCGACTTCACGATGAAAGTTTATATCAGTCAAGCGAAACTCTATCAAAGCACGCTTGTACGCATCGCCTTCTCGGTGGGCATTGATAAGGCGCATCATCTGTTTATTATCCAAACCATAATCATTTTTGCGATTGAGATTCTTAGCTCTGCACATATCGCTCTCTCTTAATTGTATTGCTGCCATAGTTACGCTATTTTAATGAGATTGCACTTCTTGAAACATCTGTATTCTTCTTTCTCTGTGTCCCAGTACACTTGCAGATTGTCATTCGGCTTTCTACCTGTACCTTTCACCTCACCGATAAGATTCTCTTTGAGAGTGCCAAAGGCTTGACGTAACGTGCCGTCAGTCTTTTTGAAATAAAACTCTACTATCTTCTTTTTCATCTCACCTTTCAACTTCAAATTAGCCCATGCGCATTTTAACGCTTCACTCATTGAATAACCGTTCTTGCGAACAAACTGCCATGCTAAACTCATGACCTCTTTCATCTGACTTCTAAATTTTGTGCTCATACTACTTATGTTTTATGTGTTAATACTATTTTGTTGTACTTTCATGATGCAAACATACTACTTTAATAGTATAATCCAAAAAGAAAAGAACTATTTAATTAGTATATTAACCTTATTTAATACTATTATAATAGTACAATACACAAAGAGACGTACCTTTGTATAAAATTAAAGTACACGATTATGAATCTAAGAATTACCGAACACTGCAAAATGCAAGGCATCACCTTACAGGAATTAGCTGATAAAATGGGGGTAGCCCGTTCGACATTAGCTAATACATTATCAAAAGGCAATCCTACCATTGAAACCCTATCCAAAATAGCGGACGCTCTCGGAGTTGAAGTAACAGACCTATTTGAAAAATCTTCCGATGAAGTTATAGGAGTTGTCCGAATTGGAGATAGCACTCACGTTATCAATAGTAAGGAGGATATTAAGAAGTTAGCGGAAAAATTATAAACTTAACTTAATAAAATAAGGAGGTAATACTATGAGCGAAAAAAAATTCAAAGAATCTGATGTAGTAATAAATACACAAAATGGGAAGGAGTATTATATTACTCAGATAGAAAAAGTGTATGATGCAGATTTAAAACATTCAGTTCCTACGGGATATGCTGAATGCCGTCCTAATAATTTAGATGATAATCTGCCCGATTATAATAGATTCACTATTGACATTTTAGAACTAAAAAAATAAAAATATGGAAAAGAAATATATTATAAAAGGAGTTTTAAAGGTAGTGTAAAATAAACTGTGTCACGCATTATTTATCTCTAGAAAACTCATCGGTCGGGGAACGGCCCGCGCCAAGGGGCGGGACCACCCGTCCCGACGAGCGTAAAATTACAATAATTTAAAC
>JAEWSH010000074.1 GCA_023398375.1 Bacillota bacterium
CGATTCATCTCGGTCAGCGACGATTTCGATTCCGCCAAGTTCAAGGGCGACACCGGCGGCATGGATGTAGCGTTCAAGTATCTTATCAACGAGTATTACAGCCGCGATATGTCCATCAAAACCAAGAGCGCCAAGTACACCAAGATGCAGCGCGGCGAGTATCAAAGCAAAATCTGTCCCTACGGCTATCGGAAAAGCGCGGACGGCCGCATGGAGCCGGACCCGGAGGCCGCTGCCGTTGTCAAGCAGATATTTGAGCTTGCGGTCGGCGGAACCAATGCTGCGCAGATCGCCCGCGAACTGTACCAGCAAGGAATCCCCACGCCCGGCGAATACAAAGCGGCTGCCGGAAACCACACGTTTGATATTTCCCGGACGCGCGGCATCTGGAGCAATTCGACGGTGCTGCGGATACTGGAGGATGAACGCTATACCGGAACCTATGTGATCGGCAAGCGGACTGTGCTGGAGGTTGGCGGGACGCGCTCCCGCCGCAAAGACCGGAACAAGTGGTACATCATTCCCGATCACCATCCAGCCATTGTAGAAAAGGAGCTGTTTGAGCAGGCGCAGAGCGTTATTCTCAGGTTTTCTATCCCCCACAAAAAGAAGCATGACTACCCGCTGAAGGGCAAAGCATACTGCGGCTGCTGTGACCATGCTCTTTCCCGTATCATGCAGAAAACACCGCTTTTCTACTGCCGCCACTCCGAGGCTGACGTAAATGCCCCTTGCCACGGTATGCAGATCGGCGTTGCCGAGCTGGAGCAGCTTGTCTTTACGGTGCTGAAAAAGCAGATGGAAGTCATACTGGGCATGGGCGAGGCCGAATTGCCCGCGCTGGAAGCGGGCCTTGTCAGGCAGGCGGAATATGAGCAGCAGATTAGATCCCTCCAGGACGCAAAGCGCCACCTGTACGAACAATACCTGATGCGGGAAATTGAGCTTGACGAGTACAAGAGCCAGAAGGCTGTGTGTGATGCGAAGCTGGTGCAGATCAAAAACACCTGCGTTGCGGTCACGGCCCAGGCGAAGCAGGCGCAGGAGCAGCGCGAGGAGCAGATAAAGCAAACGCAGATCATTCAGGAGATTTCTCAGGCCGATGGCCTGACGGCGTCTCTCGTCGATCTGCTGATTGATAAGGTGTATGTATTCCCCGATAAACGCATTGAAATTGCGTATAAAGTTAGTAACCCAAATGCGTAAAAATGTCGGAGAAATGACGAGAAAAGCAATGACTACCATGCTGGGTGGTGCTATAATAATATAATAAGTGTTTTAATATCTTCAATTTACATGATTAAGTGAAATCCACCCTATCGATTCGTCTCATAGCGAAGCGCAGCAAGTCAAATTGAGATAGAAATTGGGTGTATGAGTATAAAGGATTGAGTAAGTACATGGACAACAAGCTGACAGGCTCATTTTATACGCCTGAAAACTTAATTGAATATATGGTTGAGTATGTTGGCGAACGAATTGAACCGCATAGCATTCTTGAACCATCCGCTGGGGACGGCAGGTTTGTTGCCCAATTGAATGGTTTCAGATGCCCCATCACGTTGGTTGAAATGGATGAGGATAAGGCGGCTGATTTAAAAAGCCACTATTCTAATACCTGTGTTGTACATTGTAATGATTTTTTGAAGTTTTCAACTGTAGAGAAAAACCGTTATGATCTGATCATTGGGAATCCCCCCTACATTACCAAAAAAAAGATGCCAGAAGATCAACGCGATCTTTCCTTAAATATTATTCGCCAATTCAAGTTAACGGATGATCTGTTTCAGAATATTTGGGTGCCTTTTATATTAGCTTCACTTAACTTGCTGGCTTCAAACGGAACGATATTTTTTGTTCTCCCTTTTGAATTTCTGCAGGTACAGTACGCTGAAAAACTTCGTGAGTTTTTAGAAAAAAATTTTAATATTATTGAGATTACAACATTCGAAGACCGTGTGTTTGCTGATATTGAACAGGATATTTGCTTGGTCTATCTCAGCAATGATCAAAGCGTAGATCCATACATAAAGTACACAACACGTATAAGCGCAACTAATACAACACAGACGTTTGAAAGCACTATAATGCGAAACAAGCCATTAAAAAAATGGTCAAACTGCATTCTTGATGATACGGAGACCGAAGAGCTAACGCGTCTGGCTAACTTATATCCCAAAATCGGATCGTTTGGTGATATTTCGCCGGGGATAGTAACTGGTGCAAACTCCTTCTTTGTGCTTGCGAAAAGTGAAATTGACGCGCTTGAAGTTAGTGATGATGTTAAACTTCCAATTATCACAAAGGGATCGTCTATCCCTCCTCTACTTTTTTTTACGCAGCAAGATTTTTTGCTTTTGGAACAAACTAATGCACGAACTCGTTTGCTTAATTTAAACGGCGTTAAGGTTGGGACTTTTTCTGATTCATTAAAAGACTATCTGAAGACTGGCAAAGAAAAAGAGATCAATGATCGATACAAGTGTAAAAAACGAGGGCGCTGGTATGATGTTCCAATAATAAAAAACGGCAGCGTTTGTTTCTTCAAACGTTTTCACCGGTTACCGAAAGTTTTAGTGAACGTAGCGGGCGTATATACAACAGATATTGTCTATAACATTCGTTTTAAGGATAATTATGATCCTCAGTCTTTCGCGTTTTGCTTTTATAACTCCCTAACGCTAGCGCTCTGCGAGTACAATGGAAGATTTTATGGCGGTGGTGTTGGAGAACTGGTTCCCAATGAGTTTAAAGCATTGCGCATTCCTTATATGAAGATTGATGATAAAACCGTACGCCGCTTAGATGAGTTATTTAGATCGGGTACTTCTTTTTCGCAAATTGTTGATTTTGTAGATTCAGTTATTCTTTGCAAACTTCCTTCCGAAAGCCTGACATTATTACAGGAAATTCGAAACCGTTACCTTATTAGGCGCATGAAACTATACGAGAGAGGGGAAAAGAGCGATGGAGAGTAAAATTATTGGTGAAGTTGGGTTTAAGTTCTCTTCACGTTTCAGCCAGCTAATTGGCCGAAATCTGATTTCCAACCCCATTGTTGCGGTTTCCGAACTTGTTAAGAACTCCTATGATGCAGATGCTGATAATATTTCGGTAGAGTTCAGCAATCTTTTATCCGGCGTAGCCACACTCAAGATCATTGATGATGGCGAAGGTATGTCTTTTGAAGATGTCGCAACTAAATGGATGATGGTCGGAACGGATAATAAGGTGCATAACCCAATCACTGCAAAAGGCCGCCGAAAATTGGGCGAAAAAGGAATTGGCAGGTTTTCAGTGGAACGTTTGGCAAAACGTCTAAAAATAATCAGTACCAAGACGGGAGACGATTTCGCAATTTCCTTTTCTATTGATTGGGATCAGTACGAGACATATGATGGTGAATTTTCGCAGCTAACGCATAAGGTAATTACGATTCCATGCGACGTACAGAAAAAAGGGACAACTTTGGTACTGGAGGACCTTCGAGATAATTGGGGGAAAGATGAGCTTTTAAATCTGCAAAAGGAACTCGAGCTACTACGCCCAATAGACATCAACAAAGTATCATATAAAAAATATGAATTACCTGGAATCAATGTTAGAATAAATCTTCTTGCTCCTGATATTTTAAAATCAAAAAGATTTATTGATTCGCATTTCATCAGCTATGCACAGGCACATCTATATGGGGAGATAAAGGAAAACGGTGATGCTGTTGTTCGGGTTTTTATTAAGGCAAATATCAGCGCAAGCAAAGCCGATATTTCAGAAGAGTATACATATAGTGCTTCCGAGATTGATACTTCGTGCGGGCCAGTAACATACGAAGCATTTGTATTTCTAAAAGACAAACGTTTATATAAAAGTTTATCTGTGGAAAACAAGAGCATGGATGATTACTTGAATGCTTTTTGCGGAGTAAAAATATACCGTGACGGTTTTCGCATTCTTCCCTTTGGCGATAGCGACAATGACTGGCTCGAATTAAATGCCAAACGAACCGGCTCCCCTGAATTTCGAATTGCAACATATAATACCATCGGTGTAGTTTACATTACCCGCGACAAGAACCCTGGGTTGCAGGATGTTCTAAGTCGTGAAAACATGTATGAAACGCCGCAATATTTATCCCTGAAGAAATTTGTCAATGAGGCATTTGACAGATATACTGCCTTACAGTTAAGTGCAAGGAAGAAAAAAGAGCACAAGGCAAAAGAAGAGGGGCAGTTAGCCCTAGCCGATGTTCAAAAAGCCGTTTCGGCCTTTTCTAATCAAGTTGGAACTCTTAAGCAGGCGGTATCTGATACAGCCAATGATCAAACTCCAGAACAAAGAAATGCCCATATTGCAGCAGTTGAAGAACATGTTTCAAGAATTGTCTCCACAGCAGAGAATTCGCTTGAGAAATTAAAATATGCCTACAATTACTACAAAAAGCAGACAGATTTTCGAAGCCGAGAAATGCAGATATATCGCAACATTGCCACACTTGGGATTGGTGCTGCCATGTTTGGCCATGAAGCTCTAAATCAAACTGTAGAGTCAAAGGCAATAATAAATAATATTTTTGCTGAACATGCACCTTTGTTAGAAACAGCAGAAGACTTAGCTCAGCAACTCAAAGATTTGCAAGAAGATTTGATTCTAATTGATGAGAAGGCTGATTTCTATAGAAACTATCTTCGCAAAGAAAAGCAAGATAGATCAAGGTACATCAATGTCAACGCTATATTGAGTAGTTTGCTTGAACAGCACAAAAATGCATTTAAAGCGATAGGTGTTTCCACTAACATACAACTTAAGTGCGAAGAAAAGGAACTCTATTTGTGGGGATATGAAGGAGACATCGATACCATTTTTACGAACCTAATTACCAATGCATATAAAGCCCTAAAAAAAGCCACTGGCACAAAGTACTTCAAATTTCAATTGGCCTTTAAAGATGGCAGCATTATTATCAATTCTGTTAATAATGGACAGCCTATAAGTAAAGAAAACCGTTCAAAAATCTTTGAACCGCTGTTTTCTACATATTCTGATGGAACAGGGCTTGGATTGACTATTATTCAAGACACTTTACTGCTATACCAAGGAAGCATCAAACTTTTAGACGATTTCCCAGATACACACTTTGAACTAAGCCTTCCCAGATGTGAGGCTCCAAAGGGGGATGAATGATGGCAATAAACATTCTGGTAATCGACGACGACGTAAGAAGCGTTAATTACATGATGAAAAACCTGAAACGGGCTGATGACGCCGGTGTCCTTGGAGCGATTGTTGTTGATGATAAAGTAACAAGATTAGACACTCTTGAGAAATTTGATATTTCGGGTTATGACACCACATTTGATGTGGCCCTAATTGATTATCAGTTGACTTGCTCTTTCACGGGAATTCTAGTCTCCGCATGGATAGCATTAGATTTGAAAATACCACGGCTTACATTAACGACCGCAGCATATCCTGGCAATCCCGACTATTTTAATGGAGCCATATTAAAGAACGAAATTACCGATTCTCCACAGGATGTCATTCAACGAATTGCAAGTTGTGTCGATAGCTATAATGCGGAATTGTGGTTGGATAAACAGCATCAAGCCCTAGTTTCACAGTATCAAGAACTATTGAAAGAAGACGGTGCAGAGTCACAGCCTGAATTTTCAGAAATACAAACATTACTAGACCGTTTCGAAAAAATTCTCGATGCTCAGCAAGAAGAAAAGATCAGGGGGATTCTCATGTATGAGAATGCGACCAGTGACTTTGTTAAACGCCAAGAAGAAAATGAGAAGAAGTTAGCTGAACTCAATGGAAAGCTCAATCATTATTTGGGAGAAATAAAAAATGATTGATGCAGTAATGACAAAATTGCAATACATTAATCCGCCAGAATACGGTACATATGAGAGCTATCGAGAATACCTACGCAGATCTGCAAATTATTCCTGCGCTTATTGTACGATTTCAGAGAGCGAGGCACCTGGAGCAACCTTTAATATTGAACATTTTAAACCACGCAAATATTTCCCAAAACTGGCAACAAAGTGTGAAAACTTACGATATTCATGCCCACGTTGTAATTCCTATAAAGGAGATTTGTGGATTTCAGAAGAAACGGGTTGCAGTAGAAATTGCAAGGATTGTACACACCACGTCTGCCAGGAGAATATTGCACGATTCATCGATCCCATGAGGGAAGACCCTTCGAAAGCAATTTTTTTGGGGAAAGACGATAGACTTTACGCATATGCTGATTCTAAACCGGCAAACTATACCATAAGATATCTAAGGTTAAACAGGGCGCAGCTAATAAAACTGCGGCATGTGAGGAGATTTATGGATAGTTGGCTTGAGGAGTTAAAAGACAGGCGAAAAAAAGCCGAGGAATCGCTCAATGAAATACGAGCAAAGCAGAACGACTTTTCTGAAGCAATAAAAACTTCTTCATCAGAACAGAATTCCACTTATCAAGACGTGGTTGCAACTATGTATGAAATGATGGCTACTCAGTCGGAACAATCGCTGTTATTTATTGATGAAGAAATTCACAAACTTAATATCTTGATTAACTTGCGTTCTGGGTGTGATGAAGTTATTGCAGGCGACAAGTAAAACATGTAAAAGAATTTAAAGCAGAACCCCCAGGCCATCAAACATTCTGATGGCCTGGGGGTTCTGCTTTAGGGCAGAGGTTTTATTTGTCTTGAGCTTGACATACGGGTGCCGTAAATCATGAAACCGAACATGCTTGCATCCGGCGTGTTCCAGAATGAGCTGGAGCCGCTTGCGCACCGCACAGGGGGTCATGGGACAGTCCTCCTTCACCGGAGAGGGGAACATCCAACGTGAATTTATGGTTGCCTTGTACTCCTTCAGTACCGATACCACCGCAGGCGGCAGAGCCTGCTTGCGGATGGAGGTCTTGGTTTTTGGTGTGCTGAGCTGCAGCTCACCCTTCACATCATAGATCTGCTTGTTCACGTTCAGCACGCCGGTTTTGAAGTCCAGATCATCCCACTGGAGCGCCATCAGCTCGCCCCGCCGCAGGCCGGTGGCGAGATCCAGCAAGAACAGCTCGTAGTAGCCCTCTGCCTGGGCCTGAATGAGAAACCGCTGGAGTTCTTCTCGATCCAGCACCTGCATCTCCCGCGCTTTCTTGGGCGGCAGCTTGCAGCCGATGGCGGGGTTGGTGCGGATGAGGCCCTCCTGCATTGCTTTTTCCA
>JAEWSH010000105.1 GCA_023398375.1 Bacillota bacterium
TTGGATAATTCCATAGCACGAAACCGCGGTCGGGTTTCTGGCAGCTATGGGGAAAGCATTCATTTCGCTCCTCAAAGCATAGTGTTTCAGACACCTGAAAAGCGCGGTTTTCGGAAGAAGTCCTATCAATTCTTTCCTTTCTATGGTAGAATGGGTGCAGCAAAGCCAGCCTGCCCTTGGAGCAGACTTAAAAAGGCTTTGTAATTTAGCAGGCTGTGGGTGGTGCGAGTCCGGTTCGAAGCAGACCGCAAAAGCCGCAGTTTGGGCATTGAGAGGGCTTTCTGCCGAGGATCTTTTGGATGAGGGCCTCAGTGGAGAGCTTTTCTCTTTTTTCAGTGATGTGCCCGTCTGTACCTTGCAGATGTGCAGCTTCTTCTGCTTGCCACGACTGGATAGAAAACCGTAGTGCCGGATCTTCATAAATCCCGTCGGCAGGACGTGCATCAGAAAGCGCCGAATAAATTCTTCCGCTCTCAACGTCATGACTTTCCAGCGGCTGCCGTCCCGGTAGTCCCGCCATTTGAAAGAGACCTGTCCAGCTTCCAGCTTTAAGATTCGGTTATTGGAGATGGCGACGCGGTGCGTATAGCGTCCCAGATACTCCACCACGCAAGCCACATCTTTAAAAGGCGGTTTGCAGTAAACCACCCATTCTTTATGATAACACTCATTCAGCAAAGATGGTTCTATGCTGGGAAACTGCTGCTTAAGCAGCGCCAAAAACTTGCCTTGAAATTTTCTGGACAACACCTTCACTGGTATGAAGAACTTTTTCCGAGACGGAAGCCATTTGCCCAACTTGGAAAGACCGCCGCCCGGAACAATACAGTGTATGTGTGGGTGGAAGCAGAGATTCTGCCCCCACGTGTGGAGCACAGCGGCGTGTCCGGTGGCAGCACCGAGATATTTCTTGTCCGCGGATAACTCCTGTATCGTCTCGGCTACACAGCGAAAAAGCAGATTGTAACAAGCCTGCTGGTTCCGGTAAATCCATAGATTTAGCTCCTGCGGTACGGTGAATACCACATGAAAGTAGCCCACATTGAGCAGATTTCCCTTTTGCCCGTCAATCCAACGTTCTTTGGTGAGTGTCTGGCATTTCGGACAGTGCCGGTTACGGCACGAGTTGTAGGATGGCCTTTGGTATCCGCACTCCGGACAGTGATCCATGTGCCCTCCCAGTCTGGTCGTGCGGCAATTGAGAATAGAGTTCATCGCTTTATGTTGAGCCATGGATAGCCGATGACTTTGCCGGTAACCTTCCCCGTACTGCTCTAAAACATCTTGTACTTCAGGCATTTGATGACACCCTCGGTTTGCGGCCCCGCTTTTTAGGCAGCGAGTCCAACGGACTTTGAATCTGCTTGTTCATGTTGCCGATGTGAAGATAAAATGCAGTTGTTTGGATGAACGTATGACCAAGCAGTTCTTTGATTTGGCAGACTTCAGCACCAGATTCCAAGAGGTGTGTTGCAAAGCAGTGGCGTAAGGTGTGTACTGTGTAAGTATCTGGAAACCTCGCATTTTTGCAGCAGTTGCGAAAGACATTTTGAACTGAGCGCGTCGTTAATACTTTATGCCTCTGCTTTCTGAGATAAAACAAATACCCCTCGGGATGATTTGGTCGGTATTCTCTCCAATACTCTCGCAGCACTTCCAGATTGCGCTGGGAGTGCAGTGTATATCTGTCTTTGCCACCTTTTCCATGATGGACGAAGATTCTCATCTGATCGCTATCAATGTCTTGTACGCGAAGACGTGTTATTTCAGACAGACGCAATCCGGCACCGTATACGGTTTCAAACATAGCTCTGTCACTGAGACTGCCCATGCTGGAAAAGAAATGAGCAAGCTCTTCTTTGCTCATCAATGCCGGAAACTCCCGGTGTTCGCGCCGTCGATGAATTAGCTGGTAATTGAGGTTTCGCCCCAAAACAGCGCCGAAAATGAAGCGCAGTGCGCTGTTGCACACATTGACCGTTCCCGCGCTGTGTCCCGAATCCAACAGGTACAATAAGTACTCACGAATCTGAATTTCATTCATTTCTTCAATGGGTTGGTCATTGAAATACTTGAGGAACAGCTTGAGCCGGCCCAGATATGACTCAACTGTTTTGGGCGACAAACCTCGCAGTCGCACCTCATCGTAGGCTCGAGAAAAGACCTCTTCATTTGTCATGGAACCATCTCCTTAAAAGTGATGCTTCCATTGTACGGGATAAAGAGAAAACCTGCCGCATTTGCAGCAGGTTTAATAGAAGGAAAATTTTGGGTTTAGATACTACCGCGCTAGCGGTTTAGTGCTATGTTTAAGCCATGATGCTCAAGTGAACATCATGGCCAAGGGGTTGGCATTCACAGCGGCTTGCAACTGGCGGTCATCCACATGCGTATAAATTTCCGTGGTAGCAATGCTTTCATGACCAAGAATTTGCTGAAGAGATCGAATATCTACATGCCCGTACTTGTACATGAGTGTAGCTGCAGTGTGGCGAAGCTTATGCGTGGACAAACCTTCTGGATTGATGCCAGCGGCAACGATATGCTTTTTAACGACGTTTTGTATGGAACGTGTTGTAAGCCTGCCTCTATTCCTAGAGATAAACAGTGCATTACTATCGACCTTCAACGTGCTACGGATGGCAAGCCATTTTGCAAGTGATTGTTTAACGGCGGGTGTCAAATAAATTTTTCTCTCTTTATTTCCTTTGCCAATGATAGAGATAACATCGGAGTCAACCTGATCAATATTCAACGATGCTAACTCGGACAAACGCAAGGCGCAGTTGAGAAAAATAGTGATAATACAATCGTCACGAGCTGAGCAAGATTTTGCTTGTATCAGCAGGCGTACAGACTCTTCCAATGTCAATGTCCGTACATTTCGCTTGGGCAACTTTGGTGTCTCTAATTCTTCTGCTATGTTGTTGTCAATTAAGTGCACCTTTGTCTTGAGATACTTCCAGAATTGCCGCATGGAAACAATCTTTCGGTATCTGGTGCCTGGCGCTGCATTCAATGTTTCTTGACAATAGGCCAAAAAGGCATACATATCACCAAGGCGGATGGACCGGATGAAATCCAAGTCTGCAAAGCTAAAATCAGAGTGTGTATATCCCCTTGAATTAGCGATATAACAAAGGAATTGGAGCAGATCTAATCGGTACTCCGATATGGTATTTGGGCTTCGACCTTTGACGGTTATCAAGTATGCAAGGTATTGCTCAATGATGGGGCAGGATTTGTTTGACTGCATATAGTATCCCTCCTTGATTGGAGTCTTGACAATATGCAAAAGAAATAGACGCAGTAGTAGCATACTGGGAAGTAATAGTAAATAGAGAAATTCTCCGACGCGGCCAGTTTCTCCTTCTCACTGTCGAAGGCCTCCACCGCAAAGTACATAGACGACGATTACTTGATTTCTGCAATATATGTTCAGTTACGATACGATCTCCGCTTTGCCCGCGCTGGTTGAATATTCGCTCGTAGTTATCATTAACACCTCCACAGTTTTTGGGACGAAGCGACATTTGAGGTCATCGTGCCCAAAAATGATATAATGCCGCTCTTGCCACTTGACAAAACGGTGACAGACAGTACAATGAAAATAAGAAAAGCACCTTTATTTTACTCTCGGCTAATATCTATATTGCAGTTATCATCCTCTTGCGTCGAGCATGTTCCTTCTTCATCCATTGCCAAGTTTTTACTTGATGCCGCATTGCTTGAATCAAAAACACATTCTGAAAAAGTGAGGCTTTGCTATGCACTGCATTCGAAAGGTAATCGATGATTTGCTTTGGATTGGCGCCAGTGACCGCCAGCATCTTCATTTTGAGGCGGTCCTCCCCACCCCTAAAGGCATGTCATTTAACTCTTACTTGCTTCTGGATGAAAAAACCGTCCTGTTTGATACCGTAGACCGTGCGGTCCAGGCCCAGTTCTTCGAAAATCTGGAGTACGCACTTAACGGTCGCGCGCTGGACTATGTCTTTGTCCACCACATGGAGCCCGACCACGCCGCCACATTGGGTGACTTAATGCTCCGTCATCCGGAAGCCACTATTGTGTGCAGCGGAAAGTCCGTAAATATGATCCGCCAGTTTCACTGCACTGATCCAAAGAAAGTTGTCTTAGTCGACGAAGGAGACTCCCTTTCCACGGGGCGGCATCACTTCACCTTTTATAATGCTCCCATGGTTCACTGGCCTGAGGTAATCGTCAGCTACGACTCCACTGATCAAATTCTCTTTTCTGCCGATGCCTTTGGTACGTTTGGGGCGCTAAACGGAATTCTCTTCGCTGACGAGGTGGACTTCGACCGAAACTGGCTGGATGAGTCCCGGCGCTACTATACAAACGTTGTGGGCAAGTATGGTCCCCAGGTAATCTCTTTGTTGAACAAAGTCGTCAAGCTGGATATTCGGATGATTTGTCCGCTCCATGGTCCGATTTGGAGAAAAAATCTGGATTATATGCTGGATAAATACTCCAAGTGGGCCGCCTACGAGCCGGAGGTTCAGGGTGTTTTAATTGCGTTTGCCTCGGTCTACGGTGGGACCGAAGCCGCAGCCAACATTCTGGCCTGTCGGCTGGCAGAACTGGGGATTCCTGTCGACATGTACGATGTTTCGGTAACCCACTACTCTTATGTTCTGTCCGATCTGTTCAAGTACAGTCACATTGTCTTTGCCTCTACCACCTATAACAACGGCATCTTTATTTCCATGGAAAATCTGCTTCATGTCATGGCGCACCACAACCTGCAAAACCGAAAGGTGGCCCTGATTCAAAATGGCTCCTGGGCTCCATCCAGTGGAAAGCTGATGTCTCAGCTCCTATGCGAGATGAAGAATACAGAGGTTCTGGAGGCCCCCTTAACACTGAAATCCGCCTTGGCTCCCGGCCAGGATCAGGAACTCGAGGCGTTGGCCAAGGCTCTGGCTGCTTCCGTACACGGAGATACGCCCGCCCTCGTCGAGGACAATGAAGCGTCCAAACCCAAGGGCTTTGTCTGTAAGGTCTGTGGCTTTATTTATGAGGGAGATACCTTGCCGGACAATTTTGAATGTCCAATTTGCCATCGTCCTGCCAGTGATTTTGAGCCCCTAACCTGACAAAATAAAATACAAATAGAAAGGAGTCTTTTTATGAAGTATGTATGCGATATTTGTGGCTTCATCTATGACGAAGCTACCGAAGGTCCCATGCCCGACGACTACACCTGCCCTCTATGCGATGCCGATAAGAGCCACTTCAAGCCGGAAGAATAAACGATTGGCATGAAAAAGCAGGTCGTTTCCCTCTTTTCTTCAGGGGGACGGCCTGTTTTTATCGTCATTTTTCAGGATAGCTTCAGTCAAATACATCCTTTTTTTGCACTGCTGAACTATCCCGCCTATTTTGTTTTTTTGCACTTGAATATTTGTAACCGTCAAATGTGCTGACGGATTTAAAAAGCATCACCGGATGTGAGATACTATTCTCGGGAAGTCTTAAGACTTCTCGAGAATTCTCATATCTGGGGGTGTATACGTTGGGCTCACAAGAATTAAAACACCAGGCAAAACTTGAGCAATGGAGAGCACAGATTGTAGAGTGCCGCAGTAGCGGACTTAGTGTGAGAAAATGGTGCATGGAGCACCACATTGGGCAAAAAACATATTACCGTTGGGAAAAGGAAATCCTCGAAACGGCAACTGCCCAACTTCCTTCAACAACACCAACAGCGCTATCCCAAGCGACTTTTGCGGAACTGCCTGCGCCTGCCGTGCAGCAGCCCGTTCAGGCTGAAATGGTTGCCAGTATTCGCATTGGGAAAGCCAAGGTGGACATTTATTCTGGGGCTGATGCAAGTGTGGTAAAGGCCCTTTGCCAAGTTCTCAAATCATGCTGAATGACTTCACCGGTGCAGACCGCGTTTACATTGCCTGTGGCTACACGGATCTACGGAAAGGAATTGACGGGCTGGCCAGTCTGGTGCAGCAGCAGTTTCAGCTTGATCCGTTCACCAATACACTGTTTTTGTTTTGTGGACGGCGGCGAGATCGGATTAAGGGCCTCTACTGGGAAAAGGACGGATTTATCCTTCTATACAAGCGTCTGGAGCAGGGCGCATACCAGTGGCCAAGAAGTGAAACCGAAGTCCGAACCCTGACGCTCCAGCAGTATCGCTGGCTCATGGAGGGACTAAAAGTAGAGCAGCCAAAAGCACACCAGCCAGTGGTTGGATTGAGCATGGTTTAATACGTAAAAGCATTGAAAAATCTGGATTTGTGCGGCTTTTTGTGCTATAATTTTAGCATGGAAATGATAACAAAAACCAACACAAGTAACGCTGAAATGGTCTCCATTTCACGTGTGGAATACGATGCTCTCCGCAAGGAAAATGAGAGTCTGTCCCAGCAGGTGAGTTGGCTTATGGAGCAAATGCGCCTTGCCAAGAAAAAGGTTTTCGGCGCATCCTCAGAACAGAGCCACGAAGAGCTGACCGGGCAGATGAATTTCCTTTTTGATGAAGCGGAGTTGCATCTTGAGATTGAGCGCAAGGAAAAAGAGTCCGCCCCCGTTGCCGGTTATACCCGGAAGAAGCGTTCCAGCGGTCTGGATGAGATTCTGCCCGAAAACGTGCCGGTGGAAGTGGTGGAACACCGCCTACCGGAGAGCGAGCGTTCCTGTCCTCAGTGCGGCGCAACAATGACGGAGATTGGTAAGGATGTCCGGCGGTCTCTTGTGATTGTCCCTGCACAGGTGAAGATCCGCGAGGACTGGTTCTATACGTATGCTTGCCAGAACTGCAAGCTGAATGGGACGGAAACGCCGGTCTTGAAAACCGACAAGCTGCCGTCTGTGATACCGGGCAGCTACGCTTCCCCGGAGGCGATTGCCCATATTGCGGTGCAGAAGTATGTCATGGGCTCTCCGCTGTACCGACAGGCAGCAGAGCTGAACCGTAGCGGTGTCATGCTGTCCCGACAAACTATGTCCAACTGGCTGATGTGGGCATCTGAACATTGGCTTGCGCCCATTTATGAGCAACTTCATAAGCAGCTGGTAACTCAAAAGATACTTCATGCGGATGAAACCACCTTGCAGGTACTCCACGAGGAGGGCAAGAAGGCACAGTCTAAGAGTTATATGTGGCTGTACCGCACCAGTGGCGACGCCGAGCATCCGATTGTGCTGTATGAGTACAAGCCGGACAGAAAGGCTGAGAATGCGGAAAGGTTCTTATCCGGATTCTCCGGCTGGCTGCATGCGGACGGCTACCAGGGCTACCACCGATTGCTGAAGAACATCTGCGTGGTGGGCTGCTGGGCGCACGCGCGAAGGAAATTTGATGAAGCGGTGAATGCCTTGCCCAAACCGGAGCAAGCCGGATCTGCAGCGCTGGAAGGACAGCGGTACTGTACCAAGCTCTTTGCGATTGAAAAGGAGCTTGCGGGGCTGACGCCTGAAGAACGATATGCACAGCGGCTGGAACGGGAAAAGCCCGTTCTGGACGCTCTGCTGGCGTGGTCTTATACGAAAAAGGCAGCGCCGAAATCTGCTCTTGGCAAAGCGATTTACTATTTGCAGGAGCAGTGGCCGTACCTGATGTGCTATTTGGAAGATGGTCGGCTAGAATTGAGCAACAACCGCGCCGAGCGCAGCATAAAGCCTTTCGTTATGGACAGGAAGAACTTCCTGTTTGCGAATACACCGGGCGGAGCACAGGGCAGCGCGACCATCTTTAGTCTGATTGAAACCGCCAAGGAGAATGGCCTTGATCCGTTCCGCTATCTGGTCTGGGTGCTAAGCGAAGCTCCAGCAGCAGCCGCTGACGATGCCGATTGGCCAGAAAAGCTTACACCAGCTCACGCACCGGTAAGCTGCCGCAATTTGCAACCAAAAAATACTGCCGTTTAATCTGCGGGCTTGCCTACTTTGGCGAGCCCGTTTTTTCTGCCCGTTTGACGCTTACG
>JAEWSH010000022.1 GCA_023398375.1 Bacillota bacterium
GCCAGCGGCTGGCGCTCAGCGCTTGCCACCGACACGGTGCAGAGCATGGGCCTGGAGAACGTCTGCCACCTGCAAGGCGGCTTCAAGGCCTGGAAGGACGCCGGCCTGCCGGTCGCCACGGTCGAGAAGAAGGGGGACTGAACGGCATGGAACCCCATCCTATGGAACAGCGCATCAGCCTGGTCACGCTCGGCGTCGCCGACCTCGCCCGCAGCCGCCGCTTCTACGAGGAGGGGTTGGGCTGGGTGCCCTCCCCCGCCAGCCAGGAGTCCATCACCTTCTACCAGCTCGGCGGGATGGCCCTGGCCTTGTTCGGCCGGGAAGCGCTGGCCGAGGACGCCCACCTGTCCGAATCCGGCCCGACCTCCGGCTTCGGCGGCATCACGCTGGCCCACAACCTGCGCAGCAAGGACGAGGTGGACGCGCTGATGGCCCAGGCCGAACGTGCCGGCGCCCGCATTCTGAAGCCGGCACAGGACGTGTTCTGGGGCGGCTACAGCGGCTACTTCGCCGACCCCGACGGCCACCCCTGGGAAGTCTGCTGGAACCCCTTCGCCCCGCTGGCCGAGGACGGGAGTTTTCGGCTGGTGGAGTAAAAACGAAACGAGGGGGCCAAAGCCCCCTCGCCTCACACACAGGTTCTGAACGGTCGCGCTTACTTGACGTTCGCGCGGGCCATGGCGCCCAGACGCAGGCGGAGCGCGTTCAGCTTGATGAAGCCTTCCGCGTCCTTCTGATTGTAGACGCTGTCTTCCTCGAACGTCACGTAGTCCATGCGGTACAGGCTGTTCGGCGACTTGCGGCCGACGACCGTCACGTTGCCCTTGAACAGCTTCAGGCGGACGGTGCCGTTCACCGTCTCCTGCGTCTGGTCGATCAGGGCCTGGAGCGCCAGACGCTCCGGGCTGAACCAGTAGCCGCAGTAGATCAGTTCCGCGTAGCGCGGCATCAGCTCATCCTTCAGATGGCCGGCGCCGCGGTCGAGCGTGATGCTCTCCATGGCGCGGTGGGCCGCCAGCAGGATGGTGCCGCCCGGCGTCTCGTACACGCCGCGCGACTTCATGCCGACGTAGCGGTTCTCGACGAGGTCGAGGCGGCCGATGCCGTTCTCGCCGCCCAGGCGGTTCAGCTCGGTCAGCAGCGCGGCCGGGGTCAGGGCCTTGCCGTCGATGGCGACCGCGTCACCGCGCTTGAACTCGATCTCGACGTAGGTCGGGGTGTCCGGAGCCTTTTCCGGAGCGACCGAGCGGGTGAACATGTCCTCGAACGGCTCGACCCACGGATCCTCCAGCGCCTTGCCCTCGTAGGAGATGTGCAGGAGGTTGGCGTCGGTGGAGTACGGGGCCTCGCCGCGCTTGTCCTTGGCGATCGGAATCTGGTTCTTCTCGGCGTAGTCGATCAGCCGGGTGCGGCTGTTCAGGTCCCACTCGCGCCAGGGGGCGATGATCTTGATGTCCGGGCGGAGCGCGTAATAGCCCAGCTCGAAGCGGACCTGATCGTTGCCCTTGCCGGTGGCGCCGTGGGCCACGGCGTCGGCGCCGACGAGGTTGGCGATCTCAATCTGGCGCTTGGCGATCAGCGGCCGGGCGATCGAGGTGCCGAGCAGGTAGGTGCCCTCATAGAGGGTGTTGGCGCGGAACATCGGGAACACGAAGTCCCGCACGAATTCCTCGCGCAGGTCGTCGATGAAGATGTTTTCCGGCTTGATGCCCAGAAGCTCGGCCTTCTTGCGCGCCGGCTCCAGCTCCTCGCCCTGGCCGAGGTCGGCGGTGAAGGTCACCACCTCGCATTGATAGGTTTCCTGGAGCCACTTCAGGATCACCGAGGTGTCGAGGCCGCCCGAATAGGCGAGCACCACTTTCTTGATCTGTTTGCCGGACGCACCGCTCATGGGAGTACTCACGCGGTTGGGGTGAAAAGACGGTGCGCGACAGTAGCCCTACGGCAGATGCGAATCAATCCGTTGCGGCATCGGCCACGGCGGGTTCTGCCCCATCCTTTTGAAAGGGCTTCCGGTCCACGAAGGGCCAGCGGATGTAGGCGTAGATCCACAGGGCCAGGATGTCGGCGCCGTTGATCAGCAGCACCAGCGCCCACAGCGGGCTGCGCCCGCCCTTCGCCAGCAGCCAGCCGCCGAAGATCAGCTTCAGCATCAGCAGGATCGCCATGACGAGGTTGGACGTCCAGGGATCCATCGACATGATGGCGGCCCAGGGCTGCCAGTAGACGGTGTTCAGGAGAGTGACAACGGGCTCCAGGGCGGGCTCCAGGGCGGTCTCCATCACGCGGTCCTCCGCGCCTTGCGCTGCGGGGCGGGCGGATCGACCGCCAGACGGGCCGGCCAGCGCCGCACGGTCAGCAGCCCCAGCACGAGCACCAGCCCGATCACCGGCAGGAAGATCAGCAACGCCCACCAGGGCGCGAACCCGGCGCGCCGGAAGATCCGCATCAACGGCCAGACGGCCACGACGTTGAACAGGAACAGCACAAGGCCGGGATCGACGGCGAAGGCGGGCAAGGGGGATCTCCTGAAGGCGCGGTGCCGGGCACTATACCCCA
>JAEWSH010000078.1 GCA_023398375.1 Bacillota bacterium
ACATTCAAAAGTTGCCTTCTCTAAAATATCGTGATGGCTGATATTTATTATATGTTTTTGCCCATTTACATAATTTGGCACCCAACCGACTTCCTCTACTCCAGCTTTATCCTTTTTTATCCAAGAGATATTGTCTTGAAGGGTTAATGGATTTACAATTTCAATTCCTTTTGTAAAGTTGGCAATTATCTGAGTTTGTATATCTCCTCTTTTAAAGGTTAATCCGTTTGTTGATATTAGAGTAATTACATATGGAGAATTACCATCCAAAAGCAACTGCTGTTTAAGTTTTGCGGGTCAAGAGCCAGGAGTAAGAAGAATAACTACTATTCAAGATTTAAACGGGTCAAGTAATAATCCTCATAAGGTAGTATTAGTGGCAGATGATACTTGGAGAGAAGAAAAATTTAACAACTATTTAAGTGTTAAATTCACTCACGATAATCTAACTTTTAGAGAAACTTACCCAATATCAGTATCTAAGAATGGTGCCACTGGTTATACAATATCAGCAGTGCCAAATACATTTACCTTTAACGCGGGAGAGAATAATATAGTTCTAGAAAATAGAGAGATTCTTATTAGCTTTGATGTAAAAGATGGAAGTGGAGTGGAGGTACCGTATATAATAGAAAGTTTTAGCATTCCTAGTGGAGTACAAATAACTAGAACAGAGAATGGAAAGAGTGTTCTTTTCACAATAATAAATGACGCTACAATGCCAAAGGAAGGAACAGTTGACTTCGTATTAAAGATTGATTCAAAGAGATACTATCAGTCTTTTGCTTTCTCAAGAGTTTTAGATGGTAATTCTCCATATGTAATTACTCTGATGTCAACAAACGGATTAACCTTTAAAAGAGGAGATATACAAACTCAGATAATTGCCAACTTTACAAAAGGAACTGAAATTGTAAATCCATCAACCCTTCAAGATAATATCTCTTGGGTAAAAAAGGATAAGGCTGGAGTAGAAGAAGTCGGTTGGGTACCAAATTATGTAAATGGGCAAAAACATATAATAAATATCAGCCATTACGATATTTTAGAGAAGGCAACTTTTGAATGTAGATTAGATTTATAGAAGATGAAAGACTATTATAGAATATTATTTTTTTAAGAATAAAAGGAGAGATAATATGGCTATAGTAGCACAAGGCCAAATTTCAATAGTGGATTTACACGATATGCCTCCTTTGCAGGCACATCTAGATGCGAATAAATCAAAAACAATAGTAAAAATGAGAGACAACTCTATAAGTCCAAATATCTCAGCAAGCGATGCTTTACTTATCTCGGCAGAACTTTATGAGGCTGGCTCTCAAACAAACCTATTCTCAAAAGCTAATGGAATGGGAGAAAATGGAATTATAACAGGCATAACTTGGGCTGTAAGACAAGGAAGTGCTTTAATATCACCAGATAGCTATAGCGCAAATGGTATTAGTATAACAACTCCAAGTGGATACTATGCTAACAGTCAAATGAAGATTACAAAGGCCGCTACTCTAGACCCAAACTTAACTGTGTCAGCGGTTGTTGATTATAGGTATATAGGCATGGATGAAGCTACTCCAATAACTATAGACATAGACTTCTCCACAATTTATCATGGTTCTGATGGGGACGATGCTTATTCTCTTTCAGTAAGTAATACAGCACATATATTCCCAATTAGTCCCGCAAATGGAACTCTTATGCCAGGAGTTAGTACAACTTGTGATTTTGAGCTTTATCAAGGTAATGTTAAACAAGATAGTTTTACTATTGCAAAAGGAAATCACTCCAACTTGTTCAACGTTAATTTAGGCTCTTTTGATACAGAAAATAAGAGACAAACAGTTACTATTTCTGTTAATGAGGATGTAGCAGCAAAAATAAGAGCTACTGGAGCTCCAGAGACAGAACAGGGCACTATTCCTTTTATCATAACTGCTAGTGATGGAATAACAAAATTAAAGCATGATTTCTCTTGGGCGGTAAGTTCTAAAGGAGTAAATGGTAATGATGCTACATCATACTGGATGATACCTAGTACCACAAGACTTATTTATAAGCCAGACGTTATAACTGGGGCTTTTGCCTTTGATAAAACCTATATAACACTACAAGGTAAAAAACAAACTGGAACAAATCCAGTAGAGGACGTTGGAAATTCAGTAAAGTTTTCAACTGTATTATATGATGAAGCAGGTGCAAAAATAGGAGATACAATAACTGGAACTAGAATACCAGCATCTGGAGATTTAAACACTAATACTAGAAAAATAGTAATTGAAATGAGAACCAATAATGGAGATAATACTCTTTTAGATATGGAAACTATTCAAGTTCAAGTAATTGAAAAGGACTCAGTAACAGTTTCTTTAACAAGTGATACAAGAGAGGTTAGAAATAGTACTGGGACGGCAACTTTAACATTCTCTGTATTTAGAAAAGGGAAAGATGTATCAACTACTTGCGGAGATATAACTTGGAGAGTAGGAGAAACAATTTCAGAAAATAAAACAAATACACTAACTATTGCTGGTTCAAGCATAGATAACTTTGTTAATATAAAAGCAAGCGTTGTTATACAAGGTACAACTTACTATGACACTATTTCAATAATAGACGTAAGCGACCCAATACAAGTAATGATAATGTCTTCTCTTGGGGACCAATTTGTCAATGGATTTACTAGCACTGAACTAACTGCTGAGATATGGCAAAATGGAGATAAGATAGATGAAGACGGAAGTAAATATAATTATACTTGGAAAAAGTTTAATGAAGACGGAGACAGAGATAATACATTTGGAACAAATGGAGTTAAAACAGGAAAAACAATCACTGTATCTGGAACAGAAGTTTCAAGAAAAGCTATATTTGTATGTGAATTATCAACAAAGTCATAAAACAAAAGAGAAAAAGGAGAGTAATATATATGTCAAAGATAATAGCACAAGGAATGATAACCCTTACTCAACTATATGAAGGAGTACAAGTTATTCTTACTCCTACTGCTGTGCTTATTCCATGTGATAGCGAAGAAACTCCTAAGCCTGATGCTTATATCAATGCCTCTACTAATGTAAAGGCATTTTTAGGCACAATGGATATTACTAGTGGAATAACATTAGGAGAATTGGAGTATTCTGATAGTACAGTAAAAGCGAGTAAAACTGGAACTAAAGTTTCAATAACTACTATAACAACTAGAACTGGGTATGTTGATATTCCAGTTAGCGCCACTATTAATGGAGAAACAATAGATTTAGGAAAGCACAGATTTAACTTTGTTAAACAAATAGATGGACAACCTGGTATCCCAGGAGACCCGGGATTTGGATATACATTAAATATAAAGGGAGGAACTAGAGGTGTTGCCTACGCAGCAAATGGTACAAACCCAGAACCTAAAACCTCTTCTCAATTCTCTGTTGAACTATTAAAAAATGGAGTTAAAGTAGCTAATCCAGCTAGTATATCATGGACTTGTGGAGGAAACTTAAGTGGAGCATCTTCAGCAGCAACATTTACTCCTACAATTAAAAGTACGTATAACTCTGAGTCTTCTTATGTAAAAGTATCTGTTAAAGAATTCGCAGCTAGTCTAGCAGTGGAAGAAACAATTCCAATAGTCTGTACTAAACATGCTGATGGATTAGATTGGATAAATGAATGGAACAATCAATATGTTCAAGTAGGAACAGAAAAAATAATTACTCCAAAGATTTTCGCAGGTACAAAAAACAATGCAAATGAACTTACTGGGGTAGCTATTGGTAGAGACGTACTAGGTGGAAATGCGAATAAAGTAATAGGTATTGTTGGATATAAGAAAAATATTCCTGTATTTTCTCTTGACCAAGACGCAAACTTTTTTGTTAGTTCTAGTGGTAGCGCTGGAGATATTAAAAATGGAACTAATAACGCAAAAGGAATTTACTTTGATGGAAATGATTTATATGTATCTGGTAAGGTTAAAATAAGCGGAGGCTCTACTATTGGAGAGAGTAATACTTTAGTTGAGGATGTTATTAATAACTCTAATCTAGGAGCGCAAGCAAATAATAAGTTAGACAATCTTTCTATCGGAGGTAGAAACCTTCTAAAGGGAAGTAATATAAAATCAATAGCAACAAAAGACTCTTACGC
>JAEWSH010000087.1 GCA_023398375.1 Bacillota bacterium
AAAACTGGTTCAGGTAAAGATTTAAGTCCAGAAGAAATAGCAGGATTTAAAGAATTCTATGAAATGTATGCTCAAAGAATTCTTAATGTTAGAGTAAGCTTATCTAAATACATTAAGAAAGATGCTACTGCTTTAATATCATTAAGAAACAATGCATGGAAGACTGTTAATAGCTTTAATGCAGGTGTTAATGCTAATACTGCTGTTGCTACTACAATTGTAGACCCTAATGCAGAATTAAAGGCAATGATAGATAAGCAAATCTTAGAGGCTTTAACTGCAGGTAACATGGAACAAGTTATGACTCTTACTACTTACAAGAATTCATTACCTGCTCCTACAGTTGTTGCTAGTACTGTTGCTAATACTAATTCAGTTGTATCTGCTGGTTCAGAAATAGCTATGCCTACATTTGATGATGAGGCTGACCAAGCATTTAATAATGCTACTTCAGATGATGAAGAAGAAGCAATAGATGAAAATGGTAATCCTATCACTTTTGATGAAGAAATAGCACCAGGTTCTGAAGAACAAGTAGGTTGGTAATTACTTTAGACTCCTTCGGGGGTCTTCTTTTTTAAAATTTATATAAAGAATATTGGAGGAATTAAAAATGGAAATGATTAAAATTGTTAAAGGTACAGAAAAGGAAGTTATGGAGTTACAAGCAAATTTATTTGCTAGAATTCCTGTAGTTGCAGAGGACGGTTCTGTCCCACATCAAGTAATGGGTTCACCAGAAGACGGTTATGCTTTAAAAGTTGATTTAAGCTATTATGATGATAATACTTTAAAGTTAATAGAAACAGCTATTAAAGCAAGAATTTCTGCAGGTGTTATGTCTCCAGAAGATTGGGAAATCAATGAGGACTTAGTAAGAAACAGTTTTGCATTAACAGCAGACTCTCATGAAAAGTTAGAAATCATTTTAACAGATATCTTAAGAGGAGCTAAAATTCAAGAAGAAAATATAATGGTAGTTCAACAACCTTTTGCTAAAGGAATGGTTTCTACTTTAACTACTGTTGTATTAGCATTTGACTTATCAGAAGATCAAATGAAAGCTATTGAATTATCAGCTAAAGTTGCAAGACAAGGTATTAAAGTACAAAACTTTGCTAAGAAAGCTGGTATGATAGCTACTTCTACTGCTAATGTTACTAATAGAGTTGGTAGAGAAGTTATAGTTGCTGGTACTGAAGTTATTTCTACTTTAGGTGTAGGTGCAGTTATGACTGGTGTAGAAATGGCAGCTTGTGCTGTTAACATTGGTATTAGAGACTTAAATCCTAGACAATTAATGCAAGGTGATAATGTTCAAGCATTAGCTAAGACATTAAAAGGTCTTTGGAAGAAAGATGACTCTAAAGGTGTTAGCAACGGATTTGCTGCTCTATAAGAAAAAGAAATTTGTATTTATGAGAGTCTTTATGGCTCTCTTTCCCCTTTCTTTTTATATTCTAATAGGTGCTAATAAGCTTATTATTAATAGCTATTAAAATATAAAAAAATAGTATATATAAAGGAGAATTATATATGAATGATTTAATTAATCAATTAGTAGAAGAAATTAATAGAAAGGCTATAGAAAAAGAAACTAGAGATAATGAGTTTCGTAATACTGCTATAGAACTTATTAATAGAATTAGTGGTGAATTCTATAATTATATAGCTGAAGAAACTTTTATCACTTATCCATATTTATGTCCTATATTTAGTAGAGGAGAAATAAAACTAGAGAGAAGTTTCTCTAAGTCAATTGATATGGATAGAACTATGAAGGCTATTAATCTTGTGATTAAACACGAGAAAGAGAAAGAATTCCTAGAGTGGTTAACTGAAAAAGCTTTACCTAACTTTATTTTAGGAGATAATTCAGCTAACTTTTTATATAAGTAAATAAGAGTAGAGGGCTTTAATAGCTCTCTATTTTTTTTAAAAAAAGAGTATATAGAAAGGAGACTATTAATGTCTACTATAGAATTAATCAAATTAATAGATTTAGCATGGGAAGAAGGCTTTTCTATAGCAAATATAAAACCATGCTTAGATAAAGGTTATATTCATTTTAGAAATAGTGTCTTTAATGAATTAAATAAATAATATATAGAATATTTAGAAAGAAAGAGGTTATTATTATGGAAAAGAAATTACAAAGATTATTAGCTATATTAGCAAGATTAGATATGGATACTCAATCTGATTTAATTGATGAGGCTATATGCTTCTTTATTGATAAAGGAGTAGATGTGACTATAGACTTAGATAATTAATCAGAAATAGAAATATCTATTAGTGTATATATATAAAGCCGAGCGAAGCGAGGCCATATCTCCGTTAGTGGGATATGCTTTGCTTTGCAAAGTTTTGTGTATATTTACTCCATAGCAATTATGAATTTGTTAAAGAATTATTCGTTTTATTAACGATTTATATAGTAAAGTCTATATTTTCCCTAGAGCCAGTATATATAAATATGGCACTTTTATTAACAAATTGATAATTGAGCCTTCCTCGTTTTAGATATCTTATAAAATTTATTATATTTTATGAGGAGGAAGCTAGTCTTTTCATAGAGATTAAAGATTTCTTATAGATATGAATGTCAGTGAATAATATCGTTTTGCAAAATTGAGGCTAAAAGAGAAGAAGAACGAAGAAAAGCTGATAAAAAGGGGAAAAGTCTAATAGAAAGGATATAGAGAAGAAAAAGGCTAAAATAAGCAAAATAAATATACTTACTACATAGAAGAAATGTATATACACATAGAATAATAAGAAAGAGGTAGAAAAAGAAAAATGATAGTAGGAATAATAAGTCTAATAGTGATATCAGTTATAGGG
>JAEWSH010000002.1 GCA_023398375.1 Bacillota bacterium
GGGCGGCGGTCTGGTCACCTCCGGTCGGGCGGACGCCCAATTGGGGCAGGGTGTGTTGCGGCCCGACCGGGTGGGTCCCATCACCGATAAGAGCGGTCTGCTCGAGCGGTACAGCGCCGCCGGTCTACCGGTTATCGAGCTGCTGAATGTGAAAAAACTGGTGGCGGACTATGATCTGCCTTACGACCCCCAGACCTTGCCAGCTCCCGGTACAAGTGCAATTTATTATACTACAACCCGGCCCCGACTGCCTGCGCTGGCGGGGATTGCTGCCTGCATTGGCTGTTTTGTACTCTTTGCCAAGGAGAGCCGACGCCAAAAAGGAGAGGCCGCATGATTAAAAAAACGAAGACGGTCACTTTTGAAATCACGGACAGAAAAAAATTTTGGATTGGGATGCTGCTGGTATTTTCCGGCATTTGGCTGCCTGCTCTGCTCACCGTGTTCAACTTCAAGGTTATTGAAAGCCTGATTATGGCACTTCACATGAAAGACAACAGCTACCTGCTGGTGGCGGCCCTGCGTTTGGCATGCCTCAACGCTATTCGGTGCTTTCCTCACTACATCGGAGCTTTTTTTGTGGGTGAGGCGGTGTGCATCAGTCTCGGGGGAAAAAGTCAACGATGGCTCAGCGCACTTTTGGTAGCGGGGCTCATTGTCTGCGTCTATCGCTGTATCGAGATTGTACATCACATTCACTATGATTTCGGTGTGCCAGCCCTGATTCTGGTTACATTGCAGGTTGTACTGTGGGGCGTCAACTACACCTATATTTCTCCCGTCAAGAAAATGGCCATGCAAATGTGCTTTATTACGGCGTTCCAGTTTTTGGACGTGATGCCGGCACTCAACAGCCTGCCCTTTGGCCGCGGAGAGACGAGTCAGTTTGTCAAGCAGGCGGCTGCCGTATTGGCTGTGAAGCAGCTGCTCAACGGTATGTGCCTGCTGTTCTTTACCCTGTTTTTGCTGATGGGCCTGATGCTGCTGCTCACATTGCGGGATGAAAACCACCTGCGCCAGATTGCCGCTCTGAAGGAACAGAGCGAGGAGATCAAGACAACCGCTCTGGTACAGGAGCAGGAAAATCGCTCCTATCAGGAGATGCAGCACTTGGTGCATGACTTGAAATCCCCCCTCACGGCCATCCAGAATCTGGTGGGGGTGATGCAGTATTGCTGTGTCGGCCCCGGGCAGGAAAAGGAGCGGGAGTATCTCACATCCATGAAAAACCTCGTCACCAATATGAGTCAGATGATCTCGGAAATTCTTTATCAGGACTCCCAGACCCTTCTCACCACGGCGACACTGCTGAGCGTGGTGCGTTCTCAGGTAAGCGTCTCTCCCTATGCCCAGCAGGTCATTGTGGAAAATCAGGCCCCGGAAGCTCAGATCCGGGTCAACCGCATCCGCATGGCACGTGCCATTATCAATCTGCTCAACAATGCCTATAACGCTTTACCGGAGGGAAAAGGCACCATACATCTGACCATTTCCCGGAACCGGGTCCAGGATGTACCCGTGGTGCGGCTGGAGGTAGCGGATGACGGAAAAGGTATCCCCGCCGGGACTCTGCCGTTTATTTGGAAGCGGGGCTATTCCAGCCATGGCAGCCATGGGCTGGGACTTATCTATGTAAAGAGCATCGTGGAATCCTCTGACGGCAGGGTGTCCATTGCGAGTCAGGAGGAGGCAGGCACAGTCGTGACCATTGATTTGCCCGAAGGAGGCGGAGTAGAAAATGAAAAATGAGAAAATTATCATCTTGTCCATCGACGACGATGAGCAGATCCGCTATTCGCTGGGGGCACTTTTTGCCACCCAGCATTGGGAGACGCTGGACGCCGGCGATATGAAGGAAGGATTGCGGCTGTTCAGCCAGCAACAGCCCGACGTAGTGCTCATCGACTACCACATGCCGGACATCAATGGCATCTTGGGTGTTCAGATGCTGCGGGCCTTGGACACCCAGGTACCCATCATCGTGTTTACCATCGATGAAAGTCAAAGTGTTGCCGACGATTTTTTGCTGGCCGGTGCCTGTGATTTTGCACTGAAGCCCATCAGAGCCCCGGACCTTATTAGCCGCATCAATCTGCACCTGCGGCTTGTGGCCCAGAGCAGAGAAAACATCTCATCGGAGGCTTCACCCTTTGTCAACAAGGGCATCGGCGAACCTACCCTGAACCTCATCAAGGAATATTTCCATCATCACAGCGACTTCTTATCCGCGGATGCCATTGCCAAAGGCACGGGTCTGGCCTATCAGACGGTTTACCGTTATCTGCAATATCTGGTTAAGGAAAAGCTGGTGGAGGTGCAGACCAGCTACGGCAGAATCGGCCGGCCCCGACAGAGCTATCGACTCAGCAAACAGCAACAGGCAAGGAGGAATTCCCATGCAGATTGCAAACGGTAGAATCCTCACCGAGGATTCCACATTTCAACGGCACGACCTGATCCTGAAGGGGGACAGGATCGAAAAAATTACCGGCCCCTATTTTGAGAGTGGAGAAGAGACTCTCATCGACGCGGAGGGCGGCTATGTTTTGCCTGGCCTCATCGACCTGTGTGTGCGGGGCGGGGATGGAATGGAGTTTGCCTCGGGCGACTCGGTCCAAAACGACGCGCTCTCCGCCTGGCTGGCACGTCAGGGTGTTGCCCGTTATCTGGGTGCTATACGCTGGCAGGAAGAAGAGAGTTTTGACCGGGTGCTGAAAGCTGCCCGCCTCGGCCAGGAAAAGGAGTGCGGCAGCGCGGTCCTCGCGGGACTGCGGCTGGAGGGACCCTTCTGCGCCTCGCCGCAGGCGCAGACCGAGCCGCAGCGCCTTGACCCGGCTCTCTTCGAAAGAATTGCGGAACAGGCCGGTGCTTCGCTGAAAATGCTGGATGTTGCGC
>JAEWSH010000013.1 GCA_023398375.1 Bacillota bacterium
AGTGCTATATAGCCATTATTAATGAATAGTAAATCTACCGAATGCATAAGCTCCATCCAAACCTTTTATCTCAAGTAAAAAATCACCAACTAAGCCTTTCTGTAATTGTACTTTTCTCAATATTGGAGAGTCAATATTCTCAGTAGAAGAGTAAACAACATCCCCATTCTGAGAAATTACAATTTCAATCTCACCTATAGATTGATAGAACTCCAAGTCAATGGAGTGGTCATCATTCAAAAATGCTAAAAAAGGAGTCACTGGAGGAATAGAACGGTGACCATTCCCCGGACCATCCGGTAAATCAAAATCCTCATCCATGATGATTTCTACTCTTGAAGGAAAAGTTACTGACTTTCCATTCACTACATTTACCACAAAGAAGCAGTATAAACTTAACAAAATAAAAAATGATTTCATAGTATCTTTAGTTTTGAATGTAACAAAGATAGCCATTTAATCACTTCTTAGGGAAAGTACAAGTGGACAACACAAAAGAGAATAACAAACTATATATCAAGAAAATACTAAAAAAAAAGCTACTAAGTTAATGGACGAAAAGCAAGAAGTTCTTCTAATAAAGAGTTATAAATTCTTCCAATTTATCAGTAGTATCCAAATTTAAGCTCTCCCTCAATCTCCGTTTTTTCGTAAAAATAGAATTCATCTCGCAGTCAAAAGTAAACATCAACTCAGTGGTAGTGAAACCAACTTTAAGCAAAGCTATCAATATCAGGTTACCACTCGTTAATTTAAAATCTTTCTTTAACCGAGAAATCAAATTACCATATATCAAATCCATGTATTCAAGGAGCTGTTCTTTCTCTTGTTTGGTCATATTCTTCACAATCAGCTTTTCCTTCTTCAATTGATCCAAGAGATAAACACCATTTACACATACATTTTCACGTATTTTTTTATTCTCACTCTCCAACAGCAAAATCTTTTGATTCAATTTACCAACCTTCTCTCTATTTGTTTCCGCTGTTTCACCTGCTTTTTGTTTCAACACATCAAGTTCATAAACATATCGTTTAATCATGCACTCATTCTCCTTTATTACTTGCATATTTTTCCGGAACATCTCTTTGTATCTTTTTCTTAAAAGAAAATACAAAACAAGACATAATAGGATAATAAATAAAACGATTACCATCCCAAAATAAAACTGTATTTTCTTTTCGTGTTCAACTTGTTGCTTTTCTAAAAGAAGCTTTCCTTTTTCATATTTACGTTGCAAAGTCAAAATTTGAGATGCTTGTTTAGCATCCAGGTCAACGGACAACAACGAATCAGACTTCTCTTTGAAATAGAGAGCCATTGCATACTTTTTCTGCCTCTTTTCCAACAGATACAAATAGTGGTATGCCCCTGCCAGAGTACGAGGCCTTTCTGATTTCAAAGCTAAAGTAAAATATCTTTTTGCCTCATCCAACTTATTTTGATTTAAATAAATGTTCCCCAATGACATTGAACAGTGATGCATAGAATGCCTATCTTGTTCAGTCTCTACCGCAGTTTTCAACAAGATTATTGCATTTTCCAAATCTCCCTCATTTCTTTTTGCAATTCCTTTTACTTGTAACAAAGAAGGAGTTACTCGTTCAAAATCGATACATCCTTTCTTTTCTTCACACAAGGACAAAGCCCTATTGATGTAGTTATAAACACTGTCATATTGTTGTTCTACATAATAAATACGAGCAATATCCCGATAAGCATATATAACCCCTAAAGTATCGGCTGCCTTTTGAAAACAATATACCGAACTTTGATAATTATCAAGAGCATCTTTGTGTAGCTTTCTATCTGCATTCAAAATACCGATATACTCATATGCCAAGCCTTGTAGCTTATACTCTTCCGTTTTCTCCAATTTAGCCAAAGCATTCAAATAGGCTTGCATAGCCAGCGTATCATTCCCCTGCAAATCCATCACTTTGCCATAATAAAACAATGCCTTCCCCGCTTTCACGTTATCACCCCCATTCTTATAATAATCTACCGCCAACTTTATCAACGAATCCGACTGCATGCTATCCAGATAGTTCTTATCACGGGCTTGTGTCAACAGCAGCACATAGTCTGCCCGCTGCTTTCCACGAAGCTTCTCCGGATGAGGAATTTGCTCCAACAGCAGCAATGCACTGTCAGAATATACATCCATATACCTCTCTACCTTATCAAAAGCATTGAATACGTTCTTCTCTACGCAAGAACCTAACAGTACGCAAACGGACAAAAGTCCAAGATATAGCAGTTTTTTCATATGAACATGTTCTTTACCAGATTATCATTACGTATAACTCCTATGCCCACAGAATCCTTTTGGAGATAAATATTCACACCAGCCAACGGCAATCCTTTTTCCCCATCAGTCACAATGCCATTTGTCTACGCATTAGAAACAACTGCACAGCAGAATGTTATGAACAGTACTATACATCGCTTCATAATCCATGTATATATAATTAAACTTTGGATGAGAATAAGCTTTTTTACGGCCTCTCCCTTCAAAGATACA
>JAEWSH010000097.1 GCA_023398375.1 Bacillota bacterium
CCACCAATCGTGGCAACAACGTCAATCCGGATGTCTACTTCCAGTGCAAAGAAGGTGCAAACGAAAAGGGTGCATCATTGCCCGAGAAGGTCCAGAGCTACATGGACAAGATCAATGCCTTGACCGGTCGAAATTATCAACTGTTCAATTACTACGGTGTCCCCGATGCGGAAGAGGTCCTTGTAATCATGTGCTCCGCTTCCGAGGCCGTGAAGGAAACCGTCGATTATCTCAATGCCAATGGCCGGAAGGTTGGATTGCTGCAGGTGCACCTGTACAGGCCCTTCTCTGTGAAGCATTTCACCGATGCCATTCCCGCAACCTGCAAAAAGATTGCCGTGCTGGATCGCTCCAAGGAGACGGGTTCCGTGGGCGAGCCGCTGTATCTGGATGTGTGCACAGCACTGAATCAGGCTGGGCGCGGCGACATCCGGATCGTGGGCGGACGTTACGGTCTCTCCTCCAAGGACACCACACCGGGCCAGTTTATTGCCGTTTATGACAATCTCAGACAGAGTAGCCCCAAAAATAACTTTACCATCGGAATCAACGACGATGTCACCCATACCTCTCTGGATTACAAAGAGGTGGAGCTGGCACATCCCGGCCAGATTTCCTGCAAGATCTGGGGCCTTGGCGGTGACGGCACAGTGGGCGCCAACAAGAACGCAATTACCACCATCGGCCTGACTGCCAACAAATATGCGCAGGCCTACTTCTCCTACGACTCTATGAAGTCCGGCGGACTGACCCAGTCCCACCTGCGTTTCGGAGATAACCCGATCCGCTCAACGTATCTGGTATCGTCCGCGGATTTCGTAGGCGTACATGCCCCCACCTATGTCAACAAGTACGATACCACCGAAGATCTGAAGGAGGGCGGTATCTTCCTGCTCAACTGCCCGTGGGGCGCCGAGGAACTTGAGAACCGTCTTCCCGCAAAGATGAAGCGAGACTTGTGCTGCAAGCATGCACAGTTCTACATTATTGACGCCGCAAAGCTTGCCGCAGAGATTGGACTGGGCCAGCGAACGAACAATATTCTGCAAGCCGCTTTTTTTGCTCTGACGAAGGTTATTCCTCTGGACGTTGCCGTGGAGGACATGAAGAAAAATAATTACAATTCCTACTTCAAAAAAGCCGGCCAGAAGATCGTTGATCTGAATAACCGGGCCGTGGATGTGGGCACGAGCGCCGCCGTTCAGGTGGAGATTCCCGAAAGCTGGGCCAATACATCCGATATTCCTGCCGTAGAAATAAACGCCACCTCCTTTGTCAAGGACATTGTGATTCCCATGGACCGTCAGCAGGGCGACAAGCTTCCCGTTTCCGTGTTCAAAAAGCACGGCGTACTGGACGGAACCTGGGAAAATGGAACCTCTGCCTATTCGAAGCGCGGTGTGGCCACATCTGTTCCTAAGTGGAATGGGGAAGCCTGCATTCAGTGCAACCGCTGCGCCATGGCCTGCCCTCATGCGGCAATCCGCCCTGTGCTCCTGACTGAAGAGGAGAAGGCTGCTGTTCCTGATTCTTTCGTCACCGTTCCAGCCAAGGGCCTGGGCAAGAACGTGCCTGCCTATTCCTTCCGCATGCAGGTCTCTCCCTATGACTGCCTGGGCTGCGGCGTGTGCCTGACGGTATGCCCGGCCAAGGAGGCTCTGATCATGATGCCCTTCGAAGAGATGAAGCCAGAGCAGCGCAACTTCGACGAGATCGCCATGAATGAATCCTATCTGAAAAAGGACGTCATCAACAACAAGACGGTCAAAAACATCCAGTTCGCAAAACCCTACTTCCAGTTCTCTGCCGCATGTGCAGGCTGCGCCGAAACCACCTATATCAAGCTGGTCAGCCAGCTGGTGGGCGACCGCATGTATATCGGCAATGCCGCGGGCTGTTCGTCCGCTTATAGCGGCGGCGCACCTATTCTCCCCTACTGCCGTGATGACCGCGGCTTTGGCCCCGCCTGGGAACACTCTCTGTTCGAAGACAATGCGGAGTTTGCCTACGGTTTCTTCCATGCGCAGGATTCCATCCGAAAGGAGATTCTCATTCGCCTGGAAGTGATGAAGGACACCGGTGTAGCTGTTGATGCAATAAACGACTATCTGGCCAACTGGGACGACAGGGAAAAGTCCCGCCAAGTCTCTGACGCGCTCATCGCCGCACTGGAAGCCGGCACAAAGACGCCGGATATCGAATTTGTTCTGGACAATAAAGAATATCTGGCCAAGAAATCCGTATGGGCCATAGGCGGCGACGGCTGGGCCTACGATATCGGCTTCGGTGGAATCGATCACGTCCTTGCTCAAAACCGGGACGTCAATCTGATGGTTCTCGATACCGAGGTCTACTCCAACACCGGTGGGCAGTCCTCCAAGGCCACACCCGCCGCTGCCGTTGCCAAGTTCGCCGCAGGCGGTAAACAGATTGCAAAGAAAGACCTTGGCGCAATCTTTATGAGCTACGGCTATGTCTACGTTGCCCAGGTCGCAATGGGCTATGACCAGGCACAGACGCTCAAGGCCATCCGCGAGGCAGAGGCCTATCCCGGCCCCGCCATCATCATCGCTTACTGCCCCTGCCTAGAGCAGCATATCAAGGCTGGCATGAGCTGTACACAGGATGAGATGAAGAAGGCCGTTGAATGCGGATATTGGCATCTGTATCGCTATGATCCCCGTCGGACGGCCGAGGGCAAGAATCCCTTCCAGCTGGATTCCCCTGAGCCCGATACCGGAAAGCTCAAGGATTTTCTTATGGGCGAAAACCGTTATGCGTCCCTCAAAAACAACTTCCCCGGGCGGGCTGATGCTCTTTATGAGAAGAATATCGCCGATGCAAAGGCTCGCTATGCCAAGTATCGCAGGATGGCGGAGGATTCTGAATGAAACACGTTGGTGCTTATCAAAGTGACATCTCTACAATGGAGATCACAGCACAGGCC
>JAEWSH010000133.1 GCA_023398375.1 Bacillota bacterium
GATAATTACTAATAGGTCGAGGGCTTATCCTAAAGGAGATGTCATTGATGACATCAGGGAATGTGTAGAAAGAACGGATGGAAAGAGATTAATCAGTATTCGGTTTTGAAGGTATGAGAGTTTGGAAGAAACAGGCAGGAATACCGTAATAATCCTCGATAGCTCAGCGGTAGAGCATTCGGCTGTTAACCGAAGGGTCGTAGGTTCGAACCCTACTCGGGGAGTTAAAGTTTCAGCGGGGCTGAAACAGAACGCATGAGTGATTTGCGTAAAAATACTAAGGCTCCGTGGTCAAGCGGTTAAGACATCGCCCTTTCACGGCGGTAACACGGGTTCGATTCCCGTCGGAGTCATTTATAACTGGTTTTTAGTATATGATGATTTTTAGTTGACTGAAAATTGTCATTTTGTTATAATTAAAAAGTTAATAAATATGGTCCCATAGCCAAGTGGTAAGGCAAAGGTCTGCAACACCTCTATCACCAGTTCAAATCTGGTTGGGACCTCTTAAAAGAACTTCAAACTTAATTGTTTGAAGTTCTTTTATTTACGCGAGTTATTAGGAAAAAGCTCTGTTAGTAGAAGCATTTGACGAATATCGCGATTACGGGGAAAACACAAGTATGTATCCTCTAATTGCATGTTTCTGGTCATCATAGTAGAATAAGATAAAAGGAGGAAATAACAGATGATATTTATATGTGTTGGAATTTTTTTCATACTTTATTTTATAGGTATCGCATGCTATACGGGACTTAATTCAAAGTTTCCAATAGTCTGGTTCATTATTGGAGCTCTTAGCTTATTATTAGGCATTGTGTTGGAAAATAAATGGATTATACCGGAGAGATGCCCTAAAACGCTGCAGGGTATTGCGGGTGCCTTGATCATAGCCGCTGTTATGATATATATGACCGTTCAAATACTCATTTTCTCACAATTTAAGAGGAAAGTGAAAAACGGATTACCATACATAATTGTATTAGGTGCGCAAATGAAATTACATGGACCAAGTAAAATATTGAAAAGAAGATTAGAAAAAGCATATGAGTATCTGACACAAAATATAAAAACAGTAGTTATTGTATCAGGAGGACAAGGAAGCAATGAACCTATGTCTGAGGCGGAGGGGATGCGGCTCTATTTAATGGAGAAAGGGATAGAACCCAAAAGAATCAAGAAAGAAGATTTGTCCGTGAATACACATCAGAACCTGATATTTAGTAAAAAATTATATTTACAGGGAGTGAAGGAGATAGGTGTAGTATCCAGTAATTTTCATATGTTCAGGGCGAAAAAAATAGCTCTGAAAGCTGGATTCCAAAAAGTATATGGAATACCGGCATATTCAGAACCGCTTATGTTACTGAACCATACTTCCCGTGAAGTATGTGGAATCATAAAAGATTACTTGGCAGGAAATTTATAGATACTACTTTTCCTCGCCGGTGTAGGAAAACCAGTCAAAGTATGCCTGCGCAGGATGGTCAGTATCTGCAGAAACAGCATACATACCACAGCATACGCCTACAAAATCAGAATAAGCAGACTCGGTAGAGAGATGCTTGGTAACGGTATGATCCAGTTCATTGCTGCAATCCTCACTATTTCCATAGCGGAAATGGTATTGAGTAGGTGTAGCTTTGATCTCTAGAAAAATAAAAGAACGATTCTTAATATCTGCTGCTAATGGAGCAGTATTCGTAATCACACTAATATCAGCTACATTCTTGCGGACAAATAGAGCAGGAACATCATCTATTCTTGTTATACCGAGTTCAAAGTGATGCTCGTTATCATAATAAATGCACAAACCAGCTTCGTTGCAGGTATCTGGAGTAAATTCCATTTTGGTCTTAAAGCTGCAATAAAAGTGCTGTTGTCTTCTTAGAACAAAAGCCGGCGAAGCGAGTGCATTTAATGAATGTTCATTACTGATTAGATGTAACCATCCCGAACGATCTGTCAGGGAGTAGTTTTTCTGTAAAAAACTGCGCATAAAAAATAAATGATAAGGAAGCGATATCTCATTAAAATCATCAAAGGTATTCCAACTGACAGGAGCAATGATATCAGCTGTAATATCAGGCAAAGGTCCATCCATCCGGGGATGAACGTGCCCATTGATTCCGACATTAGGCCAATCATCCTGCCATGTAATAGGAACGAGAATCGTTTCACGTCCTAGGTGGTGGAAAAAGTGTTCCAGGGGGCGTTGACAGAGAGCGACAATCCACCAATTTCCTTCTCCATCTATAAAATAATCGGCATGTCCCACAGCCTGCAAGGAAATTTCAGGCTGTTCTCGGTTCGTTAGAACCGGATTGCGGGGGCAGGCTTCGTACGGTCCCCACAAATTGCTGCTTCGTGCAAGCGTTATCATGTGTCCTTCTCTGGTACCACCTTCAGCAATATTCAGGTAGTAATATCCGTTTCTGGTAAAAATGTGAGGACCCTCCGGATCACGACCACCTGTTCCGCGCCATAACAATTGGAAGGAAGATAAAAGGCTTCCGGTAGTGACATCTATTTCGGCCTGATAGATACCAAGTCCTACTTCGTCAGGAACGGAAAGCTGCATATAGGAATGATCGCATTCAAAGAATAAAGATGGATCATACCCTTCACAAGATATGAGGATGGGATCAGACCATTCTTTGGTAATGTCATCCGTAGTTAAAATAAAAGTTCCTTTTCCGATATCAGTTGTTATCATATAAAAAATGCCGTTATGATAGCGCAAGGTTGGTGCAAAAATACCCCCAGAACATCTGCAGTTACGGATATCTATCTGACTGTCGCGCGTAATGCAATGACCAATCTGTGTCCAATGAATGAGATCCTTGCTCTGGAAGATCGGGATACCCGGTAAGTATTCAAAAGTACTATTAATGAGATAATAAGTATTATCAACTTTACAAATACTAGGATCAGGATAAAAACCAGGTAAGATTGGATTGTAATATTGCATAAAAAACCTCCATAAATATTTTTTAAGATGAGTACATGTTTCTGAATTCTGTCGGGGTACAATCTTTGATGATCTTGAACATCCTGATAAAAGCTGACAAACTGCTGAATCCGGATTGCAGTGATACTTCAGTGATAGAAATATCTGGATTTACAAGCAGTTTCTCGGCGCAGGCAATTCGTTTCTGATTCAGATATTTATAAAAAGACACTCCCGTAAATTGCTTGAATAGACGGGTAAAGTGATATTTACTGAAACCGATCAGATTGGCAACCTCATCTAATGTTAAATCTTCAGTACAGTGCTCATTTATATAGTTACATACAGAAAGGAATTTTTCCGTATATTCTTTTTGCTTATTTGAAGTCACATCAAATTTCTCACTATCATTTGCACAATTTCTTCCTATTAGTACGAATATTTGAATTAACTTTGCATAAATTGAAGCATTATTTAAAATATCAGTACTATAATATTCATCACGTATTTCCAACATAAGTCTGGCTACTTCCTCGTGAATGACTTGTGAATTTTCTGCAGTAATCAAAAGAGCCGGAGAAATAATTGAAAGAGTAGATTCTAATTCTTTAATATTATGCAATAAGGTAAAGTCGGGTTGAAAAAAAAGACGTTCACCTGATGGTGGTGCATATAAGCTGTGTATGACACCGGAATTGATAATTAAAATATCAGTTTCCTGTAACGTATACTTATTACCGCTGCAGATTACCTCATAGCTATTCTTAATAGGCATAACGATTTCGAGCGGTGTATGCCAGTGACTTGGATAATTTTCATATTCATCATTATCATAAAGCCGGAAGCCGGAATCTTCTTTAAAGTTAACGGTCTCATGAATACCATTTAGTGTCTCGATCATAGTAATTATCTCCATGTTGTTAAATATTAAGGTGGACTTGTTTATCGTTTTACAAAAAGAGTATCAAAAATTGCTATTTCTGCAAATAATGAAATAATTAGTTATCAAAACTTGCCAATTGCAATAAGTAAATAATAACATAAACTCAATAAATAGCAACTATTTATTGATATAAATAGTTGCTCATTAGCATTGAAAAGGTAATAATGCATAAACAGTATAAATAATATATATATAAAATGTACAAAGAGCATATACGCAAATAATAAAGCATAGCAATAATTAGGAATCAAAAAGCAATTATTGATAAGCATAGTAAAAAGCAATTTGTTATACTGCAAGAGTAGTGAGAACTTGTAACGTTTTCAAAAATAATAGGGAGGAATTAAGATGAAATTGAAAAAAGTTTTAGCATTAGCATTAACAGTTGTTATGACGGCTTCAATGGTAGTAGGCTGTGGAAGCTCACAAACAACATCAGAAGGAACAACTGACAGTGCATCCGCAGAAGGGACATCAGAAAGCTCAGGTGCATCAGCACCGGCAAAAGAAGGTGATGAAGAAATTACGTGGGTATTCTGGGATGACTTGGAAGCAACAGATGATCTTATGACAAAACAATATGCAGAAACAGTGAAAAGATTCAATGAAGCAGATAATGGCTACCATGTAAATGTTGTTACAACTAACTTAGAAGAGTATTTGGCAAAAATAAATGCTATGATTGCAGCAGGACAGACTCCGGACGTTTTCATTATTGACCCGGGACCTAGATTAGATACCTATGTAAATAACGGTGTGGCAATGGATCTTACAGATATTCTTGCAAAAGATAAAGAATGGAGCGACACTTTTACCGGTGGTATCTTTGAAAGATTAACATATGATGGAAAGATCATGGCAGTTCCAACAAACTTTGCATCTGCATGTGTTTTCTATAATACAGAGATCTTTGAAAAAGTAGGAATAAAAGAAACACCTAAAACATGGGATGAATTTATGGCAGACTGTAAGCTCATTAAAGATGCTGGATATGATCCGATTTCCGTTTCAGCTGGAACACCTTGGTGCTTATCTATGATAGCTGGTTACCTTTGCGATAGAGAAGGCGGTCCTGACAATCTTCAGGGAATCAAAGATGGTACAGCAAAATGGACAGATCCGACTTTTGTAGATGCAACAAAGAAATTGGTCGATATGTCACAATACTTCCAGGCTACCTATTCAGGAGATTCCAATGATCAGGCAGTTGCTAATTTCTATAATGGAACAGCTGCTATGCTGGTTCAGGGTTCCTGGGCCATCGCACAGATTAATGGTAATAACCCGGAAATGGAAGATAAATGTGGTGTATTCCAGTTCCCTGGAATTGAAGGCGGCGCTGATCCTAACAGAATGATTGTTAAAACAGATAATTTAATGATATCTGCAACAACAAAACATTTAGATGCTTGTATTGCATTTTTGAAAGAAATGACAGGGGATACAGCACAGAAAGCAACAGCGGAAATTGCTGGAAAGATTCCTGTAACAAATGTTGAAATTGATACAAATGTTGCACCAAAACAATTTTCTTATGTAGAAGATGTATTAAGTAACATGACAGGTACCCTTGGCTTTTATAATGAATCCTTAGCATCTACAGAAGCTGGTGACAGATTCGACAATACAATGGTATCCATTGTAATGGGACAGATGACGCCGGAAGAAGGATTACAGGATTTGCAGGACTGGTATGATGCAAATGTTAATAACAAATAAATAGAATAAAAAGCAGTTCATTCATATACAGGATTAGTGAATGCTAATCCTGTATACTTTTAAGGAGAAAGTCATATGGAAAAATTATTACGTGATAAAAAGGCCATATGCCTGTTTATTGCACCGGCGGCTATATTGTTCACAATTATCTTGTTTGTTCCGATTGCATATTCATTTTATATATCACTTTGTGATTGGAATGCGTTATCGGTGCCGGAATTTTCAGGCATAAAAAATTACATAGAACTATTTAGTAAAGATGATGTATTCAAGACCTCGCTAAAGAATTCCATCTTTTTCATGATCTTTTCTCTTGTGACCCAACAAATCGTAGGGTTATTTTTAGCGGTTATACTATCGAATCTGAAACACGGCAGAAATGTATTTAAAAATATTTATTATCTGCCATGTGTATTATCCTCTGCAGCATTAGGATTATTATTTAGTTTTCTGTTCAATCCGAAAATGGGCGTAAATCAAATACTTGCGGTTGTGGGAATAAAAGGTCCGTTATGGCTGATGGATGTAAAAGGATTTATTCCGCTTCCTATGTGGGTGATTGCAGCTATTTCCTTATGGATTTACGTAGGTACTACAATGATGCTCTACATGGCTGGCATAGCAGGTATTGATACTTCATTGTTTGAGGCTTCTTATATTGACGGAGCTAATAAATGGAAAACATTCAGACACGTTACATTACCATTATTGAAACCGATGGCAAAAACGACAATATCATTGACGTGTATCGGATCTTTGAAATTTTTTGATCTTGTATATAACATGACACAAGGTGGACCTAATAATAAAACACATACAATGGCAACCTGGTTATATTTGGAAGCATTTAAATACTTTAAATATGGATATGCAAGTGCGATATCAATCGTACTTTTGATTATATGTTTAGCTGTCACATTACTTGTCAACAAATGTATCAACACAAAAGACTTTGAAGGCTAGGAGGAAAGACAGATGAATACGACTATAAAAAGAAACAAAAAGCCAGTCAGTATAAATACAATTTTAATCTATGCTTTTCTGGTGCTATTGGCAATTATATATATAGTGCCTTTATTATGGATGTTGTCCGTTTCGGTAAAAACAAATAGTGAAGTATTTGCCAATCCATTTGGTCTGCCGGAAGTATGGCAGTGGCAGAATTTTTCTTTTGCATGGAATGTGGGTAGATTAGGGGTAGCACTTCGTAATTCTGCAGTTGTATGTACAGTTACACTTGTCGTAAGTATGTTATTTGGAAGTATGGCTGCATTTGCAATCGGAAGAATGAAATGGAAATTATCAAATGCTGCGTTAGGATATTTTATGATCGGAATGATGGTTCCTGTACACTGTATTTTAATTCCGCTGTTTGTTATGTTCGCAAAGCTAAATTTGGCTAATAGTCTGTTAGGTATTATTATCCCGTACATTACATTTTCCCTGCCAATGACTATATTTATTCTGACAGGTTTTTTCAAGAGTATGCCAAGAGAATTATTCGAAGCAGCCTGCATTGACGGATGTTCTATTTATGGATGCTTTTTTAGAATTGCCTTGCCGCTTTCAGCCACGGGGCTGTTCGTTACAGGATTAATGACGTTCATTAATAACTGGAATGAGCTGCTGGTTGCAATGGTTTTCATATCAGATACAGAGAAAAAGACATTACCGGTCACATTGACATATTTCGTTGGACCGTATGCAACAAATTATGTACAGATGTTCGCGGCAATTATTATAGCAATTGCCCCAACCATTATTGTATATTGTATGTTCAGCAATAAGATCGTAGCAGGTCTTACGGCTGGTGCTGTGAAAGGGTAACTGATGAGGAAGATGCTATGTCAAATACTTTCGAGGAATTTTTCAATTCATGTTTGAAAAGCAACAAAATAGCAATCAAGCATTATGACAACGAAATATCATATAAAACGCTCTTGGAAAAATCAAATAAAGTAGCTATAAGTTTAAATAGACAGGGCATTCAGAAAGAAGATATCATTGCAATTATTGGAAAAAGAAGTATTGAACTTGTAATCTGCGTTCTTGGTATTATTCAGGCAGGTGGAGCTTATGTAATTATTAATTCTGAATGGCCTAAAGATAGAATTGATCTTATGCTGCATGAAATAGATGCAAAAGGAGTACTAATTCTTGAAAAGGCTGAATACAAGAATGAAAAAATAAAAATATTTACTACCAATGTCAATGAAAAACCGGTAAGCAGTAAAAGAGTTACATGTTGTCGTAGTAAAGAGGACTTATTGTACATAGTGTTTACTTCTGGAACAACGGGAAATCCTAAAGCAATTATGATTGAGGATCATAATTTATTATCATATATTAATTCATTTATAAAGTTATTTGAGGTTACTGATAAAGATAAGACGTTACAGCAATCACCTTGTTATTATGACGGTTTTGCTGAAGAAATATTTAGTATACTATTTTGCGGAGGAACTTTAATTATTCCTAATGAAGAAGATGTGAAAAATCCTAAGCTCCTGAAAAAGGTATGCGAGAACTTTGAAGTTACAATACTTGCGTCTACTCCTGTCATGATTAAATATTTGAATCAGTTAGGAGATATTAGTCCGCTGAGATGTTTATTAAGCAGCGGCGAAGTGCTGAGCGAAAAATATTATGACCGACTGATAGATAATTGTGAAGTATATAATATGTATGGTCCGTCTGAAGCCACGATTTTATCAACTTATCATAAGTGTCTGAAACATGAGGTAGAAGTGCCCATAGGGAAACCGTTAGAACATTGTAATATTGCCATATATAACGATGAACTGGAAGCGATTAATAAAGGCCAAATTGGAAATATCATTATTTTCGGAGAAGGAGTAGGCAGAGGATATAAAAATGTCACTGAAAATAATGGATTTTTAGAATTAGATGGGAAAAAAGCTTATTATACTGGAGATTATGGAAGGGTAGGTGATGATGGGAACCTCTATTTTGAAGGGAGAAAAGATAGGCAGGTTAAAATTAGGGGGAATCGTGTTGAATTAGAAGAAATTTCTAAAATTGCTGAAGATCATTCGGAAATTTTTTGTGCAGCGGCAATATCTTTTATAAAAAATAATGAACATGAAATATGTATGTTTTATGAAGGAATACTTGAAGTGCCAGAATTAAAGGTTTTCTTGATTGAAAGATTGCCAGACTATATGATACCGGCAGAAATAATAAAAAAGAAAGAAATACCTTTATTAGAAAACGGAAAAAAAGATTATTCCAAAATGAAACAGTTACTAGATAAACATTTGGAAAAATCCTCAGATTTTAATCTGAAAATTGTTAATTCAAAATATGAGAGATTCTTAAAGATTATTATTCGAAATATTGGAAACAAAGAAATAATAACCAATAAAATGCTAGACACAAAATTAGATGAATTGGGGGTAAGTTCGCTTACATTTGTACAATTAATTATTGCGTTGGAAAGAGAATATAAAATTACATTTGGGGACCAGTTTTTAATTAGAACTCGGTATGATAATTTAAAAGATCTTTATGATTATGTGTGTAGTACATAAGAAAAACAGGGGTAATAATAAAATGGAATATAAAAATAGGCAAATAGATGATAGAAACTGGAATGATTGGAAATGGCAAGAATCTAATAGTTTAACTGATGAGGGCAAATATCATGCGAGATTTAAAATTAAGGTATCCCCTTATTATTATAGTCTGATGAATCATGAAGATGAAAATTGTCCTATCAAAAAACAGGCTTTTCCTTCTACGCTTGAAAATAGTATCTGTAAAGATTATAGCCAATATGGAATAGATATGAATGATTCGCTGGCAGAAGAAAGAATGTCTCCAGTTGAAAATCTTGTACATCGGTACCCTGATAGAGTTTTACTTACTGTAACTAATAATTGCTTTATGTATTGTAGATTTTGTACTCGGAAACGATTAACGGGTAGCTGTTATGACAATTTTGATTTAGAAAAAGCATTTCGGTATATTGAGAAACATAATGAAATAAGAGATGTTTTAATATCGGGAGGCGATCCGCTAACGTTAGAAGATGAAAAACTGGAAAAAATTATTATGCGTCTTAAAGAAATAGAACATGTAGAGATTATTCGAATAGGTACAAGAGCGCCAGTTGTGATGCCAATGCGAATTACAGATAAATTAGTGAATATATTAAAAAAATATCATCCTATCTGGATCAATACACATTTTAATCATCCAAAAGAAATAACGAATCTATCTATTAAGGCATGCAATAAAATTGTTGACGCAGGTATTCCTTTAGGCAATCAAAGTGTATTGCTCAGAAATATAAATGATAGTCTTGAAATATATAGAGACCTTTGTTTGAAATTAGTAAAGAATAGAATCAGGCCATATTATTTATATCAATGTGATATAGGAAAAGGAAATGAACATTTTAGAACAAAAGTACAAGTGGGTATAGATATAATAAAAGGACTTCGTCAATATACTACTGGTTTTGCAATTCCAACTTTTGTTATTGATGCACCAAATGGGGGCGGAAAGATAACAATAAGCCCTAATAATATCATTGAAAAAACAAAAGAGAAAATAGTTTTATGCAATAAAGATAATCAACTGTTTATATATCCTGAGATTCAAGATTAAAAAATATACGTTACTCATACAAAGGAGCATAAATGAAACAGTATATTGTACCCTATAGTGAATTGTGGTTTGATTGCTACACATCAATATTGTATACCTTATTATGTTCAGATAAATCTGAATCAGGAGAAATTATATATCATAACGATTATGAGTACCTTTTAAACAAGGAAAAAACGTCTGAAGGTAAAGAGTTTTATAGCATTACAATGGAAACATTTATCGGTGATCTGGAAAGAGAAATTTTATTGAACGAAAAAATAATTACGGCAGCAGATAGAGAAGATGAGTTTCGTATCATAAAACAAAACTTAAATGATGGAAAAGTAGTTCTGCTGGATATAGATATGTATTATTGGCTGCCAAAATTTGAAGCTATATATGGAATTAATCATATTTATCATACAGGCCATATTATAGGTTACACAGAAGATGGATTTATTTTAAATGAAGAAGGAGAAGAAGAAATTTCGTATCATAACTTGTATTTATCTTCTCAATATGCAGGAGGCAAAATATACCTATATGATAGGGGCAACTATAGAGGTGAGAAAAAAAATATAACTGAACTAATTAGAAAAAATGCATGTAAAATTGCTAATTCGCTGGAAAAATGTATTGCACAAGAAAAAAATGTGTGGGAAGTAAATCAATTTGATAATAAAGATATTGATTATTTTGCGGCCATTGCAGGAACGCATATGAAAAGTATACAAAATCGCATGCGAGCTAATGAATATCTTTTTAATAGAATTTGTCAAGACAAAGATAAAGCGGCTTTTTTCAAAAATATGGAAAATGATTGTGAAATACTAAAAAACAAATTGCTTATTAATTGTATGAGATATGATATTAAAAAAATTCTGGAAATTAAAAGTAATCTATTTTCTTTACTAAAAAAGGAGTGCGGATTTTGGAAAGAAATATAAAATGAGTCTTCATTTGATCATGCATTATAGCTTATAAATGCGAAATGAATTGAAATCAAATTAATTGTACATAGAAAAGGAAAATAATATGGAACGTAAAGAGGCTGAAAAAAAGGCAAAAGAATTAGTAGCGCAGATGACAGTGGAGGAACGTGCATCGCAGTTAAGGTACGATTCGCCTGCTATTAAAAGACTCGGGGTGCCTGCATACAACTGGTGGAATGAAGCCTTACACGGAGTTGCAAGAGCCGGTGTGGCAACAAGCTTTCCACAGGCAATTGGGATGGCAGCAACTTTTGATGATGAGCTGTTGCAAAAAATAGCCGATACAATTGCGACAGAAGGGCGTGCAAAATATAACGAATATTCGAAACATGAGGATAGAGATATTTATAAGGGGCTTACTTTTTGGTCTCCAAATGTAAATATTTTCAGAGATCCGCGCTGGGGAAGAGGGCATGAGACATATGGAGAAGATCCATATCTAAGCAGTAGACTGGGTGTAGCTTTTGTAAAAGGATTGCAGGGTGAAGGAGAGCATTTAAAAAGTGCAGCCTGTGCAAAACACTTTGCAGTGCATTCCGGACCAGAGGCAGTACGACATGAATTCAATGCAATCGTATCAAAGAAAGATATGAGAGAGACTTATTTACCAGCATTTGAAGCATGTGTGAAAGAGGCAAAAGTAGAAGCTGTTATGGGTGCCTATAATAGAACAAATGGGGAAGCTTGCTGCGCGAGTCCTACACTTATGAATGATATTCTGAGAGGGGAATGGGGATTTGATGGTCATTATGTATCGGATTGCTGGGCGATTAAAGATTTTCATGAACATCATTTTATTACTAAGACAGCCGAAGAGTCTGCAGCATTAGCATTGAAAACAGGATGTGATCTTAACTGTGGAAATACCTATTTGCAAATAATGAAAGCATATCAAAAAGAACTGGTGACCGAAGCGGATATTACAAAATCTGCGGAGCGTTTATTTACGACCAGATACTTATTGGGATTATTTGAGGGCAGTGAATTTGATGCGATTCCATACGAGAAAGTGGAGTGCAAAGAACACTTGGAGCTGGCAGAAGATGCGGCAAAAAAAGGAATTGTTTTATTAAAGAACAATGGGATCCTTCCTATAAATAAAAAGAAAGTAAGAACCATAGGAGTGATAGGACCAAATGCAAACAGCAGATTGGCGTTGATCGGGAACTATCATGGAACATCTTCCAGATATATTACTTTATTGGAAGGTATTCAGGAGGAGGCGGCTGATGAAGTAAAAGTATTATACTCAGAAGGTTGTGATCTGTCTAGGGACAGAGTCGAAAATCTGGCGATGGCACAGGACAGAATTATGGAAGCTGTCTGTGTCGCTGAACATAGTGATATTGTGGTATTGTGCGTCGGATTAAATGAGACTTTGGAAGGTGAAGAAGGCGATGAGGGAAATAATTATGCATCCGGTGATAAACAAGATCTATCGTTACCAGCTCCCCAACAGCAATTAATAGAAAAGATACTGCAATTAGGAAAGCCTACTGTGGTATGTCTCATGGCAGGTAGTGCTATCGACTTAAATTATGCAGAGGAACATGCGGATGCAGTAGTGCAACTATGGTATCCGGGCGCACGAGGCGGTAAATCGGCAGCAGATATACTTTTTGGTGCATGTTCTCCGTCAGGAAAGCTTCCGATTACATTTTATAAGAATTTGGAAGAGTTGCCGGTTTTTGAAGATTACGCTATGAAAAATCGTACTTATCGTTACATGGAAGAAGAAGCGTTATATCCATTTGGATATGGCCTGACCTATGGCAATGTAAATGTAACACACGCGTCGGTTTTGAAAAATTCAGACTTCAACGGTGAAACTGAAGAGATAACAATAGAAGCAATTATTTCAAATGATGGAAAATGTGCAACTGAGGATATTGTACAGATCTATATTAAAGATATAGAATCAGAATATGCAGTAAAAAATTATAATTTGTGCTGTTTCAAGAGGGTATCGCTTGAGAAGGGCGAGAATAAGAAAATCGAGCTTCAAGTTTCCCAAAAAGCTTTTACCATTGTAGATGATAAAGGAGACAGATATATTGATGGCAAAAAATTTATATTGTATGTAGGAATGAATCAGCCAGACAGCAGAAGTGTAAAATTAAGTGGTAAGAAACCAATAGAAATCATCATAAATTTATAGGTAGAAATGCAAAAACCCCGTGAACCCACGGGGTTTTTGTGGTACACTGAAATAGCAGCAAAGTTAAGCAGGATCATATGATTTAATTATATGAAAGAAGTTTCGATTATTGCGTATGAGGAAAGGAAAGGTGTGTAGGGTGGATTCGATGAAAGAATTGCAAGAGATCATTAGTGAAAGTGATAATATTGTGTTTTTTGGTGGTGCAGGTGTTTCAACAGAAAGCGGTATTCCGGATTTTCGAAGTGTAGACGGACTCTACAATCAGCAGTATGATTATCCACCGGAAACTATACTGAGTCATACATTTTATCGGAATCATACAGAAGAGTTCTTCCGTTTTTACCGGGCAAAAATGTTGCTTCCAAAAGCAGAACCGAACATGGCACATCGAAAACTGGCAGAACTGGAGAAAAAGGGAAAATTAAAGGCGGTCATAACCCAGAATATTGACGGACTTCATCAGGCAGCAGGAAGCAGAGAAGTACTGGAACTGCATGGGTCTGTACTTCGGAATTACTGTGAGAAATGCCATACGCCTTATGATATGGACTATCTATTGCAGGGAAACGGGATACCAGTCTGCAAATGCGGCGGTATGATAAAGCCTGATGTAGTATTATATGAAGAGTCGTTGAATGAATATATAATCAGTAAAGCGATTTCATATATTGCCAGTGCAGATGTATTGATCGTTGGAGGTACTTCATTAGCGGTATATCCGGCAGCAGGTCTGATTGATTATTATCAAGGCAGTAAACTGGTGTTGATTAATAGGACGGCTACGCCGCGGGATAAGATTGCCAACCTGATCGTGCAGGGGAGTATCGGTGAGATGCTTGGAAAGATAATAGTGTAAGGAGAATGAGCGTGGAATATAACGTTGAAGATATTGTAAAATTGAAAAAGCCACATCCGTGTGGTAGTTATGAATGGGAAATATTGCGTGTCGGTGCCGATTTCCGATTAAAATGTCTTGGGTGTGGTCATCAGGTCATGGTAGCCAGAAAGCTTGTTGAGAAAAACACAAAAGGAATTCGTCCTAAAAATGCTTGAAAAGTCGCATAATATGTGGTATTATACTATTCTGTGATATAAAAGAGTCGGATGACCGATTCCACATTCCTTGCTCTTTTTTTAGAAAAGGGCCAGAGACCAAAAGGAGGAAAAAAGCATGAACAAATATGAATTAGCCGTTGTTGTTAGTGCAAAAATCGAAGATGACGAAAGAATTGCTACGATCGAAAAAGTAAAAGGTTATGTTGAACGTTTCGGCGGTACAATTACTAACGTTGATGAATGGGGTAAGAAAAGATTGGCTTACGACGTTCAGAAGATGAAAGATGGTTTTTACTACTTCATCAAATTCGATGCTGAATCTACAGTTCCAGCGGAAATTGAAAACAATATCCGTATAATGGAAAATGTAATCAGATTTTTATGCGTAAGACAAGACGAGGCATAAGATAAGGAGAACGTATGAATAAAGTAATTCTTATGGGGCGTTTAACGAGAGATCCTGAAGTAAGATATTCTCAGGGTGACAATGCAATGGCAATTGCAAGATATACACTTGCGGTAGACCGCAGATTTAACCGTAATAATGAGGAACAAAACGCAGATTTTATTGGATGTGTGGCATTCGGTAAGGCTGGAGAATTTGCTGAAAAATATTTCCGTAAGGGTACTAAAGTAGCAGTTACCGGACGTATTCAAACGGGAAGTTATACAAATAAAGACGGAGTTAAAGTGTATACAACTGATATCGTTGTGGAAGATCAGGAATTTGCTGAAAGCAAAAATGCATCAGCAGGAGCATCTGAAGGTGGTTTTTCTAATGGTGGATTCAGACAGGAAACAGCAGTTGGTGATGGTTTCATGAATATTCCAGATGGAATTGATGAAGAATTGCCATTCAACTAATAATTAGATTTTAGATAGGAGGCAATACTATGGCTTACAATAGAGCAGAGAAATCCGATTCTCCTATGAAGAGAAGAGGCGGAATGCGCAGAAGAAAGAAAGTTTGCGTATTTTGTGGAAAAGATAACACAATTGATTACAAAGATGTAAATAAATTAAAAAGATATGTATCTGAAAGAGGAAAAATTCTTCCGAGAAGAATCACAGGAAACTGTGCAAAGCACCAGAGAGCTCTTACAGTTGCAATCAAGAGAGCGAGACATATCGCCCTGATGCCTTACACAATGGATTAATAATACGAAAAATGTACATTTGTGAAGTGTGATAGTAGAATATACGCCACATATACGCCAATTTAGGCGATAAATCATATAATGAACGAGAGTGAACGTCATTACATTTATGTAATGACGTTTTTTACGTCCTTCAATAGTTAGTAGCATAAATTATATACAATACTAACTGGAGGAAAACAGTGCAGAAACTAAAAAGTAATATTTTAGATAAACTAATAGAATATAAAGCTACAAGTACTGAAATTAATCTTTTGTTATATATTTCCCATTATCAATTTGATAGAGGAAATGTAATGGGTGTTTATTACCGTGATGTATGTGCAGCTATAGATGTATCCTACCAGGCATTTTACGATGCTTTAAAAGGTCTGCAGGAAAAGAATATTATTATGGCACAGAAAGGCAGCTACTATGATTGGGATATTAATCCTGGATAATGATTTCACCAGCGAAGAAGGCATTTCTGAGGCTTATATCAGTACGGGGCATGATTTATTCCATTCGCAGGGATTTTATGCCTTAAAAGCCAATGAGAAGCTTCTGGCGATGTATATTTTAAAAATAACTGGAGCTAATAGAGGGAAATATTGTGTTGGAGTAATAAAACTGTATCATATATTCACAAAAATGCTTGGTGTAACAAAACGTGCCATTCAAAATTATCTGAAGAACCTGAAGAAGTTCTTCCTGGCGGAATTAGTGATAGCAAGTATTGGATTACACCACGCAAGAAAGTTTATAAAGCAAATGCTCCTACAGATAAAAAGTTGTTCTCTCGGGGAATAGCTAAAACAGTATTCCGAAGGAATAGAGCAAAGATGACGGCGGAGGCATTTACAGATATAGCCTTATTAATTGCCCAATATTCTGCAGACTATAGCAGCCGACTTCAGGAATGCTTTTCCAAAGCCTTTGAAAAGAGCCTATACTGCAGGAATGAAAGACAGAGAAATAAATATAAATGGAACCGGAATATATCACCCGCTTTCGTACATAAATTATTACGACAGGAATTAGGAATAGAATGTTAACAGATCAGTGAAGACTGGTCTATTTCACGTTGAAAAAAGTCATTTAATAATATGAAAATAAGAAATTAATAAGAAATTCTTGTACTGGAGACCGTTAGGGTCTATTTTTTTGTGCATAAAGAAAAAAAGTATTCAAAATTTGTGACTCCAAAGAAAAAAGTATTCAAATTATGTTCCTTAAAAAAGTAGAGTTATTCAAAATATATAACATTTTGGAGAGAATATATTCAAGTTTTGTACTTGTGGATAAGTGCTGAAATATGCATAAAATGGGCATTAGAAGTGCATTTGAGATCTTATTATATCTTATCTTTATATTATATTTACTCTATATTATAGATATTACCTTTCCTTACGGTATTCATCGAAAGCTTCCTGTTGGCTATGCGTTCATGACTCCTATTTAAAAATCAAGGGTATATGAACAGCTAAAGCTGCCCTTGATTTTTAAATTTTTACATGCTATCTACGTAATGCGAGATGAAGGGAACAATTCAAAAAGACAAAATTCATCATCTCTCTGCAGTATAGTCTAGCATGTAAAACCAGATTCATTTGGTTATCTTGATGTGTAGGTATGTGCTCAAATCAGCTAAACAATTCAAAAATACTAAGACACTTAAATTCAGGGTATTATGTGTTCCTTATTTATTCCTTCCATTCGGATGATATTTCCTTTAGTATTCTCACTAATTCCAGTCTATTTTTTGGTGTGTCTTTCCAATCTTTTTTCATTTGACACATTGAAACCATTAGGCGATAAGTTTGAGTACAGTTGTTAAGGTAAATCCAGTTGTTGAGAATTAAATTATTAAAATTAATAAGTTTAGGATCATCTCTGGTAATTTGTATACATTTACCTAAAATAGAAATATCTGCTTCTAAATTGCTTCTTATTAGGGCATCATCCATCCATCATTTGAGAGCGGTATTTCAATATATTTATCAAAGAATCTAACTCAGTAATAAAGTAATGAATCTCTTCTTCTTTTCCAGTAAGATTTGTACTACTACATATACTTGTTGAAAATTCAACAATTGGGAGAGCATTTGTATCGTTCATCAACAGTCTTATAGAGCACTATCATCCAGAGGATGCATACGACGTCCAGGAAATGCTGAAGGATTTTTTGGGAGACACTATGCAGGGCATGCTGGAAGCAGAAATGGATGAAAAGCTCGGTTATTCTAAGTACGATTATCAAAACAAGAATACGGACGACAGCCTTGAAAGTTAAATCGCAATGGTAAAACACTCAATAAATAGTAAATTTGTAGTTGAGATTCTGTATATATTGTTGACATTACCAAAAAATATGATATACTTATAGTCAGTGCTGAGTATAAGGAGATTACAAATGAAAATTCAATTATATATTCTAGGGCTTCTTATGAGATGTGGTCCTCAACATGGATATAGTATTAAACAAATAGTATCAGATAACATAGCAGCCTTTGCTAAAATCAAACTTCCTACAATTTATTATCATTTAGATAAACTTGCTGAAAAAGGTTATATAAATTCTGTTATCGAAAAAGATGGCAATAGGCCTGAAAAAACTGTATATTCCATTACTGATTCAGGAGTTGCTTATTTTAATTCTCTCCTTAATAAAATTTTAGCTGAAAATTATAGTGTAGAATTTGATTTTGATGGAGTATTATATTTTTCTGACTTTGCTGATAAGAATGTTGTTATTAAAAATTTAAACAGACAAAAAGAGTATATAGAAAATAAGCTGAAAGAATTAGCCAACACTAAAGATAATACAGTCACTAAATTGTTACCTGATTACAGAATTTACTGTATTAGCATATTTAATCATCATATATATCATTTAGAAACTGAATTAAAATGGATATATGAAACATTAAAGGGACTCTCTTAAGAGTTCCAAAAAAATGTTATTATAGTCAGCGCTGAGTATAATTACGGAGGTATATTTTATGGAAAAGAGTCTTTATTCAAGAAATTTTGAAGTTAACTATTATGAAGTGGAGGATAATATTTGGAGAACTACCTCACATTTAATGGATAATCAACATGATATTCAAGTAATAGTAGATGTATCTGTGCCAGATATGATTATATTGAATGCCAAGGTAGAATTATTGCGTTATCCAATGAGTAATTGTATTCTAATTAAGGATAAAATAAAAGAATTAATAGGTGTTAATGTTATTTCAGAATTTCACTCTAAATGTGAAGAATTGTTTTCTAGTGAAATGGGATGTGGCAATGTTAGAATGCTTCTTGGAACTTCTGTGCCTGGGATAATCTATAATTATTTTCCACATCAAATTAAAATAGGAAATATGACAGAAAATCAATGGTGGGATTTTTGCAAAGAAAAACTTCCTAAGGCATGTATAGCTCACACAATAATGAGTAATAATTGTTAATACATATAACCGAGAAGAAACAAAGAGAGCCAAAGAGGAAAGCAGAGAGCCGTTTTTATTGAGAAATTTTTCAACCCATATAATGAGACATACATTTGCAACAAGATGTTTTGAACGTGGAATTGATCCAAAAGTAGTACAAACTATATTGGGTCATAAGAAAATAGATACTACATTAAATATATATACGGATTGTACATTAGAAGTAACAAAAAAGAGTTTAGAGTTATTAGATAATATAGAAAAGTAGTACGCCAATTATTGAAGTGAAACAGTATGTAATGACAATATATGATTTAATGAATATACGTTTTAGTATTGTATAACATGGAATGGCACATTATAAATGGAATGGCACATTATAAATAATAAGAAGAGTTAGAAAATTCGCTTTGATGCCTTACACAATGGATTAAACCATCGTATTTACAGGCTTTGCGAGGTATAGAATTGTAGAATTACACCAATTTTACACCAAAATATACTTTAAAATTGCATGATAAGGTTTGTCGTCATTACTTTAAGTAATGGCGGTTTTTTAATTTGCGCGCCATGGGCGCGCTCTAATGGGCGAAAGTCCCCAACATGCCCAGGTAGTGGGAAATGTATAGCTGAACAGCAAGGGTGTCTATCGTGAGGTAGAATCTGAAGGAAGCTGTAGGCAAATCTCTGGTCCGACGGACAGAAATCGCATATAAGGCTAGGCTACGAGAGATAAGTTGGCTAAAAGCAACGAAGTCTGATAACTACCACATTTGTAGTAGCAGAGTAAATGCGGCGGATATATGGAGAAAAAGAGCGTGCACCTTAAGCGTGGAGGTCTCACAGCGGTTCCATTAGCCGAGTAACAACGAACTGTGAGTCAGCCGAGCCCATAGTAGTGAAGAAATTTCTGTAATGGAAATGGAGCAAAGGGGCAAACAATCATCAGTTTTAGTAGGTCTCGTATTGCAGAAATGATAACATCTGCCGTAACCAATCGGGAAAAGGATGGTCAAATTTAGCGAGACGGAAAGGAAAGAACGCATGGACACAAGTAGTCTAATGGAGCAGATATTAAGCAAAGAAAATCTTAATGCAGCATATCTGCAAGTCATTCGTAACAAAGGTGCAGAGGGAGCGGACGGAATGATGTACACAGAACTGAAAGAACATCTGGAAAAGAACGGCGAAATCATCAAGGAGCAGTTGAGGTCAAGGAAATATAAACCTCAGCCAGTACGCAGAGTGGAGATACCAAAGCCTGATGGAGGTGTCAGGAACTTAGGAGTACCGACAGTAACAGACCGATTTGTACAACAAGCCATCGCACAGGTGCTAACACCAGTCTATGAGAAACAGTTCCACGACCATAGTTATGGATTTAGACCGAATAGATGTGCACAGCAGGCAATCATCACAGCATTAGACATGATGAATGAAAATAATGACTGGATTGTAGACATCGACTTGGAAAAGTTCTTTGACACAGTGAATCATGATAAATTAATGACCTTGATAGGAAAGACAATCAAGGATGGAGATGTCATCTCTATTGTGAGAAAGTTCTTAGTGAGTGGAATCATGATAGACGACGAATACGAAGAAGCAGTAGTGGGAACACCACAAGGCGGAAATCTTTCACCATTATTAGCAAATATCCTGTTAAACGAACTCGATAAGGAAATGGAGCAAAGAAGTCTGAATTTTGTGCGATACGCAGATGACTGTATCATCATGGTCAGTAGTGAAATGTCGGCAAAACGAGTGATGAGAAATCTCACGAAGTTTATGGAAGAGAAACTAGGACTCAAGGTAAATATGACAAAGAGCAAGGTGGCAAGACCAAGTGATCTCAAATATCTTGGATTTGGATTTTATTTTGATAACAAAGCACAGCAATTCAAGGCAAAACCACATGCAAAATCAGTAGCAAAGTTCAAAGCAAGAATGAAACAACTCACTTGTAGAAGTTGGGGTGTTGGAACCGATTATAAAGTTAAGAAACTCAATGAATTAATCAGAGGATGGATTAACTACTTTAAAATCGGAAACATGAAAGGTCTATGCAGAGAACTGGATAAACATATCCGCTTTCGGTTGCGTATGTGCATATGGAAACACTGGAAAACCCCGCAGAATAGAGCAAAGAACTTGATGAAACTAGGAATGAACAGAGAAAGTGCATTTGCAGTAGCCTACAGCGGAGCAAGAATTGCCCATGTATGTAGTGGTGCATTAAACTATGTTATTACCAACAAGAGACTAGCCACATTTGGACTAATCTCAATGATAGATTATTACACCGAGAGGTGTGTTACATGTTAAGTTGATTGAACCGCCGTATACGGAACCGTACGTACGGTGGTGTGAGAGGTCGGGAAATTTAATTAAATTTCTCCCCTACTCGATTATGTTTAAATTTATATTAGTATAGCAAAAACTGGGAATGACAATGTATGATTCAATGAATTTATTTTTTGGTATTATATAACATGGAATGGACATTATAATTGAGAAGAGATGAATCATCAAACTGTTGTATGTATCGGTAAAATTTAAGGCGTGAAACAAATTTGTAAAATAAAGAAATAAAATTACATTACAAAATAGATGTGCCAATATTGTTTAATTTGCACAAAACGTAAATAAAACAACAAATTATTATTGACAATATGACAATTAATGATAAAATAAAATTACACAACAAACATAGCTTATGTGTGATATGGAAATATAAATCACGAAAAATCAATAGTAATAAATAGCAAAAAATAATATTTCACACAAAGCGCAAGTTATAAGGAGGATAATGTATGAAACTAAGTTCAATCGTTAAAAGGGGTATTGCTGTTGGTTTAGCAAGTGTTATGACAGCAAGTTTAGTTGGATGTGGAGGAAGTAAAACTGATTCAACTACAGAAAACGCAGGAGCCACGGAAGCTGCCTCAACTGCTGAAAGCACAGAAGCTGCTGAAACAACTGAAAAAAGCGAAGGGGTTACACTAAAATTTCAACAGTGGTGGGGAGCTGAACTTCCAGAAGGATATTTAGACAATATTTGCGCTGAATATGAAAAAGCAACTGGTAATAAGGTCGAGTTATTAACAGCCCCATGGTCTGATACAAAAACAGCGATTACAGCTGGTGCAACAAATGGTACCATTGCAGATATCGTCAGTGTTGATGGTGCGTGGTTATCAGAATTTGTTGATATGGGTATTTTATCAGATGTAGGTGCAGCTGGTGTCGAAACAACGCTTGCAAGTGACATATGGAAAGTAGGGGATACCGGATATGTTGTTCCAGTTTTAAACTTTGCTTATCCTATGTATGTAAATATGGATATTTTAAAAGCATCTGGTGTTGAATCAGTTCCAACTACATGGTCTGAACTTAGAGAAGCATGTAAAAAGATTACAGATGCAGGATATTCAGCTTTTGCCTTAAATCTAGGTACTACAAATGCAAATGGTATTCAGAATGTATTCATGGGTACAGGATGGGCATCGGGAATTAGTCTGAAAGATGACAGTGGCGCATATAAGACAGCAGGCAATGCAGATTTAGCTTCTCTTGCAGAAATGTTCAAAGGACTTTATGATGATGGATCTTTATATCCAGGTATGAGCACATTGGAAGAATCTGAAATGACAAGTAATTTTGCAGCAGGAAATTGTGCATTTACAATGGCATCAGCTGCAACAATGAGCCAGTTTAAAGACCTTAATTTCGAAGCTACTACAGTACCTGTAAAAGATGGATATACAGACAAGAGCGGTATCTGCTATGCAAGCTGGGCAGTAGGTATTTCAGATTCATGTGAAAACAAAGAAGCTGCAGCAGATTTCATTAACTTCTTACTCGGCGGTGCAGATGGAACAGACGGATCCGCATCAGCAGGATTAGCAGCTACTATGTCAGCATTCCCGAATAGTACAGTAGCTCGACCAGACTACAGTCAGGCTCCAGAACAGTTTCAGGCTTACTATGAACTTTATAAGAAGAACTATGTAATTAATGAATTTATTGGACTTCCAAACGCATCAGATGTAATGACATCTATGACAAATGACCTTGTAACATACCTCGAGGGAGATTTAGACAGCGATACAATGCTTGCAAATTGGCAAGGATATCTTGATAAGGCTGGCAAATAAAGGCCTTTGATTTACAAATTATTCAAAAAGGGGTCAGAATAGAATCCGACCCCTTTCTGAATTGCTTTTAGGAGGGATTGACTTTGAATATATTAGGAAAGAAAACTGCTCCATACAGATACTTAACACCAACTTTAATATTAATGATGATCTTCATGGTAGTACCTATCTGTATGGTAATTGGTTATTCCTTCGTGGATAAGGCTGTGGTTTCAAAACATCCTGTTTTTGTAGGATTAGAAAATTACAAGGAACTATTTTCAGACAGTGGATATTGGAATTCGGTATCGAATACAATTATTTTTGTGGTTGTGAGTGTTGTTGCACATCTGGTTTTGGGGATGCTTTTTGCTAATTTATTAAACTCAAAATATTTTTCCACCAGAACAAAAACGATTGCTCGTGTAATATATATTCTTCCATGGGTATTTACGGCTTCCGTTGTTGCAATTCTTTGGAAATTAATGCTTCAGCCGTCTGGTATTATTAACTATATCTTGTCGATTTTTCCACAAGTGTCTCGAAATACAGAGTGGTTAAGTAACAGGAGTATATCTTTAGCAGTAATTTGTTTTATTAATATTTGGTGTGGATATCCTTTTTATATGATTAGTATTTTAGCTGGTTTGCAGGGTATTTCAGGGGATTTATATGAAAGTGCGGCAATTGATGGAGCAAATGCTTTCAAGAGCTTTTTTTATATTACCATACCGCAACTGAAACCAATTTTAATTAGTATTGCAATGTTAGATTTTATTTGGACATTACAATCCTTTAATGTAATTTGGATGTTAACGGGTGGCGGACCAGTTAACGCAACACAAACGTTAAGTATTTATATTTACAAACTGGCATTCCAAAAAGTTGACTATAGTATGGCAGCGACAGCAGCAACGGTATTGCTTCTTGTTTGTGTAATTATTGCTATTTTCTATGTAAAACAGCAGAAGAAAGTGAGGGAATAGAATATGGTCGGAAGTTATAAAAAATTAACAAAAGTCATAGTTACTATTCTTTTGATTATTGGAGTTATATTTGCTGCATTCCCAATCGTATGGATGTTCTGTTCTTCATTAAAAGCGAATTCAGCTGTTTTTGCATGGCCACCTAAATTTATTGATGGAACGGCAAGTCTGTCATCATACATTGCAGTACTTACAGATTCAGCAAAGGTTCGTTTCTTTATTAACAGTTACATCGTATCTTTCTGCGTTGTAATAGCGACATTATTTGTTGGGATACTTGCAGCGTATGCGTTTAGTAGATTTGATTTTCCGGGAAAAGGAATTTTTAATTCATTAATTGTAAGTGTGCAGGCAATTCCACCAATTGTATTGTTGATCCCGTATATGGGATTAATTGTTGCAATGAAATTATTTAACACGTATTTTGCATTAATTCTTACCTATCTAGTGACAACTTTGCCATATTGTATTTTAATGATGACAGGATATTTTAATACATTATCCAAGGAATTAGATGAAGCAGTTATGATCGATGGGGGTTCTAGATGGAGAGCACTTTGGTCTATATTAGTACCGATATCAATACCAGGAATGGTTTCTGTGGGAATGTATACTTTTATGCAAGCATGGAATGAATATCTGTTTGCATTAGCATTAACACAGACAACAGATATGAGAACTGTTCCAATTGGAATTAATTTGTTAATGGGGCAGCATGCGTATGACTGGAGCCAAATGATGGCAATGAGCGTATTAGGATCTGTACCTGTATTAATATTATTTATCTTCTTCCAAAAATATTTTATTGCTGGTATGTCATCTGGTGGTGTAAAAGGTTAACAAATAATTATAAATATACAATTAAATAAAAGAAAAGAGGATATTAACGATGTTGATGAACATGAAAGATTTACTTGCTGTAGCTAACAAAAACAATTTTGCTGTACCTGCTTTTAACATTAGTGATTACAATATGTTTAATGGAATTATGGAAGCATCTGAAGAAAAAAATGCGCCTGTTATTATTGCTATTCACCCTGATGAATTGAGCCATATCTCAACTGAAGTGGTGAAAGGAATTATTGAAAGAATTCATAATTCATCTGTGCCTGCTGTTGTTCATTTGGATCATGGCGGAACTTTTGAACAGGTAATCAATGCAATCCGTGCAGGATTTACTTCTGTCATGATTGATGCTTCCAGTCAACCATATGAAGGAAATGTTGCTACATGCCAAAAAGTATGTGAAGTTGCTCATGCTGTTAATGTATCTGTGGAAGGAGAGCTTGGAACAATTGGAAATACTGATTCCGTAGAAACAACCGCACCAGATGAAATATTATACACAGACCCTGAGCAGGCAAAAGATTTTATTGAGAAAACAGGAATAGATTGCTTGGCAATTGCTATTGGAACATGTCATGGTATTTATCCAAAAGATAAAAAACCAGAACTTCGCATAGATATTCTCGATGAAATCAAAAAAATTGTTGATGCTCCACTTGTACTCCATGGTGGATCTTCTAATAAAGATTCTGAAATTGCAAAATCAGTTGAACATGGTGTAAATAAAATTAATATTTCCAGTGATATCAAGGTAGCTTACTATGATAAGATGAGAGAAGTACTTTTAGATGCATCTCTACGTGAGCCAAATATGATTCAGCCTAGTTGTGTAGAAGCAATGAAAAAGGTTGCTTATGACAAGATCGAATTATTCCAGGCAACTGGAAAGGCATCACTTTATTAAGCCGAAGGAGACTGCAAAATGAACGAGAAAATAGCACTGGGATTTCATACTTGTGTTGATTATGAACTGGTATGGGACACTCGAGTTATGGAGAAGCAGATTGAAAAATTTGATATACATGCAGATGAACTAAAAATGGATATAAATGTCGATTCTGAAAGAGCCGTTTGGATTGTTAGTCTTGCACACTTGAAAGCGGGAATTGGATGTGAAATAATTCCAGACACCTCTGATATATGTGTGGAATTTGCAGAACATTTTGATTATAAAATTACACTGGGCGGAACTCCAACGCGAGCTGCTATTATTCTTGATCGTTTAGGCTATCCTAGTTTATTACAGACTAGTTGTTACAACGAGCATGTTGAAAGATTAATGCCTCAAAGTGTTTGCGTTTTACCGGGTACATCTTCTGATCATATAGAAATCTATCCACACGTTGTATTGCAATGTTCTGGAGATATTAGAATTCATGCAAATGATATAGATTTTGTTACACCGAGAGAAAACAGAATCCTGATTTCGAGAGATGAAGATAGTCTTAATATGCCAGTATTGGATGATGAATTTGGAAGTATGATTAGTGGATGTGAAGTGTTTTTGTTAGGTTCATTTACAGAGATACTTGACTTTGAAGTGTTAAAAGACAGAATGATAAGAACAAGGAATTTGCTTTCACACCTATCAAAAGATGCGACTGTAGTTATGGAAGATGGTTGTTATATCAAACCAGAATTCAGGAACTATGTGCATGAACAATTAGCACCTCAGATAACTTTGTTAAGTATGAATGAGGATGAACTTCAACAGTATATTGGAAAGAAAATAGATATACTTGATCCAGTGGCAGTAAAGGAAGCAACAGAGTATGTTCATAAGAATACTGCTATCCCAAATATACTGGTCCATTCTGCTGCATGGGCATTGATTTATGGAGAAAAAGCCGAGAATATGAAAACTTCACTTGAAGGAGGAGTTACAATGGCTTCAACCAGGTTCCGAATTGGTGATGATTTTACTATAGAAGATTACCAGCAAACAAAAAACATATTAGATAAAGAAAAAAGTTTAATATTTTGCAAAAAATTGAAGGATATGCTTGGAAATAAAATATGTTGTATCCCATGTAAAGACTTGAGTTATGTAAAAAATCCAACAGTAGTTGGTCTCGGAGATTCTTTCGCCGGGGGACTTTTACCTGGGCTATTGAAAAAAAACAAAAATTAAATATAATAAATATAAGAAAGAGTGATAAAATGTACGAAAAGACAGAAAACATATTGAAAATGGCAAAGGAGAGCAATACTTCCGTTATTGGATTTGTCTGTATGGATTACGTAATGGCTAGATCAGTTGTATATGCTGCGCAGGCAACTAATACACCGGCCCTGATTATGTTATATCCAGAACATGTTACCGTTCAACATACAACAGGTTTTGCAAATTATGCAACAATGGTTAAGGAATTAGCAAACGAAGTGAAGGTCCCAATAGGTCTTCATGTTGATCATGATTTTAGCTATGATGCTGTTATGAATTCAATAGGTGCTGGATTTGAATCAGTTATGATTGATGGTTCTATGAAAGACTTGGATGCGAACATTGCGCTTACCAGGAAAGTAGTCCTTAAAGCTCATGAATTAGGAGTATGTGTAGAGGGTGAAATCGGACATGTTGGATCAGCTTCAGCCTCTGACAATGATAAGGAAGACTTATATACTAAGGTAGATGCAGCTGAAAAATTCTGTAGAGAAACAGGTGTTAATTCGTTGGCGGTTTCTATTGGAAATGCACATGGTGAATATAAAGAAATACCACATTTGGATATCAAGAGATTAGAAGAGATACATGCAGCAACAGAGGTATCATTGGTGCTTCATGGAGGTAGTGGTATTCCTGATGATCAGTTGTTAATTGCTTTCTCAAAAGGAATTAACAAATTTAATTTGGGAACAGAATATTTAGGAAAGTATTATGACGCTATAAAAGCATATTCTTTAGAAAATGCTGATAATCCTGATCCTGTTAAAATTATTAACTTACCTGAATATGCACAGTCTAAATTGCAACCTTATTTAGAGGAAAGAATGAAAACTCTCTGCCATTTTTAAAAACCTGTTTTACTGATATTTTAAGGGGGAATAATTTGGAAGACAATAAGATTTTAAATAAAGAAGTTCTTAATGTGATACGCGAAATGTATGAAGAAATTTTCTCGGCGGAAAGAAAAGTGGCGGATTTTGTTTTACAAAATCCACAGAAGACAGTAGAGTCCAATGTATCAGAACTTGCAAAGCTGAGTGGAGTAAGTGATGCCACGATTGTTCGAATGTGCCATCATTTAGGGTATGCCGGATACTATCAATTTAGAATTACTCTTGCAAGGGATATCGGGAAAAAACAGTATGGAGATGCCGAAAGTTCAGAATCCACCGGTGCGATAGAAAGGGTCTTTCAAGATTATGCTGAGAATATGATTGCTATTGGAAGAAGAATTAATTCTGAAACCTTGTGGAATTGTGTAAATTTGTTAAAGACGTGTAACACAGCACATATTATAGCAATAGGAAATACGAATGTATTAGCACAGTATATGGGATTTCGATTAGGACGGCTTGGAATTAAGAGTAGTTTTGGAGTGTCAGCAGAATACTATATGAACCATATAAATCTTGCAGATTCAGATGACATAGTAATAGCGATATCGAAGTCAGGGACATCAAAGTCGGTAATACTGGGTATGGAACTTGCTAAGGATAAGGGACTGAAATGTATTGCAATTACTTCACATATACAATCACCTGTGTCTGAGCTTTCGGATTATGTATTGTTGTCACACGGAAAAGATTCATCATTCAGCTATTATAAAGATTATGCCAATACAAATATGATGGCTACAGTAGATGCTATTTTGGATTTTGTTACAAATGAAGAATTCATAAAAAGTAAACAGGCAGATAAACCGGAATTGATTTTGTCTGAGTATAAAGTGTAAAGAAATAATTTTAATAGTATAATATTTTGGTCTAACCACTCAAAAATAAATTGAATGGTTAGGCCAAAGTGTTTCATGGTATCTCAAAGGAAAAGCTTTTTAGTTAATATCTCATAAATGACTCTTATCCTGCCATTCCTAACAATACTCTGTAAAACAGTTCTTCTTCTTTGCTCATTAATGACGCCGCCGTATTACTCCTTTTTTATAATCTATGCAATTGCTGCATAGAAATACTAACATGGTGTATACATAGTAGTAAAGGATAGAAAAAGATTAATAATTTTGTTATAATAGTGGAATTAAATGGAAATAACAATAGGAACATCAACGGATGGATCAAAGATAGGAGGAATAGACTATGAAGATAAGTGTCAAAAACATAGTGACATGTTTTACATTAGGAATTATTTTATCACTTGGAATCTGTATACCGTCAAATGCAGCTGGGCGAAACTTTGCAGTAGGAGGTTATGTCGGGGACGTAAAGAAAATAGATGTAAAAAATAAGGTCACTGGTGTACAAGGATATACAGGAATGACTTTCAATGGAAGGACAGTTACAATTGTGATTCCATCTGTAGCTGGTGAGGAACCAAGTCATCTAGAGTCCTATTATACCTATGTTGATTCTGCAACAGGAATGCTGGAAAGAGGAACGATCTATATAAGTATCTATTATAAGAGCGACAAGGAAGAGGATGAACATACCACACAAGCCGATAAGCTGACAGAACAGTATGTTGCATATTTAAAGACCTTAGATGAACAATACCCTGCGGGCTATCGATTTGCATACCTTGCATCGGGACAGAGAGGACTTGTTCTGATTGAGAATGATTATCTGACTGGCCGCGTGACACATAAAGGGAATACACTGGGATCATTTCAGATTGTAGGAACGGATGGCGTTCCTCGCAAGATGCTGATACAGGATATTCAGTTTGAAATGGATAAACCTTATATAGGGTTGTATGTCAATAATGATGACGGACAGCAGCTCACTTACCAGATAAGTGATGCGGATAAAGCTGCATTAATGGAAAATGGATTAAAAGGAATCTATCTAAATGGAGCTATCATGGACTTTGAATAAGCAAAATGAACACATCAAAGAAAAATAACAAATATATATGAATGAATAAAAGTTCAATGGATTGAGTGATAAATTTGAAGAAGAAAGCGATACATTAATGTAAATGAATGCAAAGCTTTCTTCTTCTTTTGTACTAAAAGTACAAATCTCAGAAAAGCGGCGAAGAATTATCGAAATGGTGATAATTGGTACAATTTTCTGCTCAACTCATCAAAGTCGATCTCATTTGTATTTTCTAATTCGGTGACCAATGAGTCTTCAAAATTTGGATGCATTCCGCCACAAATTGCAGTAGAGATTGCCCCAATGGTATCTGTGTCTCCGCCGAGTGAGGCACAGATTTTAGCTGATAACATAGGATTACCATGAGAAAGTTCTACGATTGCGAGAACTGCGGGTATTGTTTCTATTGTTTCAACGCCAGTTCCTGCGATCTCGTATAAATTTTTTGTGGCTTCAGCTATGGTACAGTCTTTTATAATTTTCTTTACTAATTTCATTCTTTCAACTATGGATGCCGATGGAATCTGAAAACCATAGTGCATTGAATTATTGGCAATTTCTTTCGCTAAATCCCACATGTATTCCAGATCATTGCCGCCTGAAACTGCATAACTTATAATACCGGCTACTATGGCTGCGCCCTGGATTGCAATGGAAGTATTATGGGTCGGTTTGCAGATCATGTGAACATTGCTGATCAGAGAATCCAAATCGTGAAAATCGGAGATGATTCCGATTGGGCTTATTTTCATGGCAGCACCGTTGGTTGTGCCAAGTTTTCCGGTTTCTTCTACAGACATACCCTTTTCAATAGATTCCAGAGCCTTCAAGGTGCTGGGACCGCAGACAAGAGCCGCTTCCTTTGATTCATTTTTCCATTTGATCAACTGTTCTATATAGCTTTCGGTATTAATGATACCATGGTTATCAACAATCATATTTGTAATCATGATAGTATTGATGGTATCATCTGTAATCTTACCTGCAGACATGGTTCTGCCAAAAAAATCATCAGGCTGGGAGGAAAGTAGATTTTCGACCCCGTTAGGGAATCTGCGTTTAATATGATCGTGAGTCCAGAATTCTGTAGGCATACCCATGGCATCGCCATAGGCTCCCCCGATAAGAACTCCCTTTATTCGTAATAATAATTCCTGTTGCGTATTACTTTCCATTTAAACCTCCCCTGGTTGATAGGCAATACCATTTTCGTTTGGGATTACGGTAATTAACTGATCAAAATAATCGACGTTGGAACTCATCGTTTCTACGACATCAAGGTATTCCTCCGTATTGGTAATAATTATTGGTGTTATGATACGATAACCTTTCTGGGTTATGGCATCTATATCGAACTCGACCAACACATCACCTTTTTTTACTCTTGCACCCTGTTCAATTTTCTTGGAAAAATGCTGCCCATTCAGTTGTACGGTATCCGTTCCCACATGAATAAGAATCTGGTAACCTTCGTCACTCGTAATCCCAATTGCATGACCGGTTGGAAATAATGTTGTTACGATTCCATCGCAAGGTGCTACTAACTTTCCCTCTGTTGGTAAAATTGCGACGCCTTTTCCAAGCAACCCTTTTGAGAAAGAGGCATCTTCTACATTTTCCAATTTTACGATTTTGCCTTTTAAAGGCGAACCAATGACTCTATTTACGAAAGTCGTTTTTTTATTTGAAGGGATGTCAATATTAGTATTCTGCTCATTGAATGTAAAATAAGTCAACAGAAAAGCCACTATCATGGATATTATAGTTGCGATGATGGCAATTATAAACCCATTCATATCGCCATTTGGATTTATAAAAGCAACTGTTCCCAGAACACCTACACTTATGGCGTACATCTGCGCACCAAAAATAGATATAATGACGGCACCGATAGTTGCGCCGATAATGCTGAATGCAAAGCGCTTTTTGACCGGTAAGGTGACACCGTAGATAGCCGGTTCAATGATACAAAAACAGCCGGAAATGATTGCAGGGATACAAATGTTTTTAACGGTTCTATCCTTGGTTTTACAATATACTGCCAATACGACTGCTGTTTGTGCAAAGGATGCAGTAAATATCATTGGAATTATATAGTCGGAGCCCATGGCTCCCATATTAGTAATACCAATAGTAATTAAAGGCCAGTGTAAACCAAGGATTACTAACGGCTGGTATACTACTCCGACAACAATTGAAGTAATGACAGGTGATAAATGGTTGAGATAGGTTATTGCTGCAGTTATCATTAACGTCAATATATTGGCAATCGGACCTACGGCAAGGATTGTTACAGGAACACAAACTAAAATGCTCAGGAAAGGTACGAGTGTAAAAGCAATAATATCCGGGATATGTTTCTTTAAAAACTTCTCAAATTTTGAAGTAAAGTACATGGAAATAATAATCGGAACTACTGTAGAGGTATATCCCGTGGCTGGAAAAATAATGGGTATTCCAAAAAAAGTTTTATAAACTGGTGTCTCCACTATTGTGTTTGCAAACAGTGTAAACATAGGATCTCCTGCAGTTAAACTAGTCAGGATAGATGGAAATACGAGACAGGCACCTATTGTCATACCAACAAATCCATCCATCTGGAATGCTTTGGCAGATGTATAGCCCAAAAATATCGGAAAGAAAGTGAATAGTGCATTTCCTATAACATTAAGTATAATATAAGCGCCATCAGTTGTATTAACAACTTTGCATGCAACAAGTAGGGCCAGCAATCCCTGAATCAAACCGGATGCCATCAGGACGCCTAGGACCGGAGTGATGGATTTAGTGATAATCTGGATAATTTTATTCAGAATAGATTTATCTTTTTCTGAATCCTGTGATTCTTCGTTCTTCAGACCAAGGGAGCTGATTAGTTCTGTATAGACATCTCCGACATTTGTACCAATCACCACCTGATATTCGCCACCTGATTTTTGTGCAGTAGTAATCTTACCGTTTCCTAATATTTCTCTTTCGTTTACCAGAGAATAATCCTTTAGCTTAAATCTTAATCTTGTCATACAGTGGCTGACAGAAATAATGTTAGTTTCTTTGCCTACATTATCGATGATAAATGAGACTAATTCGCTGTATCTTGCCATGTCAATTTCTCCTTTTCGTTAGTAAATTTTGTTGTTACATTTATTTATCACTATTCATTGCGCGCTCAATGTGAATAGATAAATACAATTTTTCTTCATCTGTAACCGTAAGGTTACATTCGGTCTTCAAATATGCTTCTATCTTAGTAACACAACTGTATGACAGAACATACTTATTCTTGACCATCAGGAACAAATCATGATCCATGAATTCGCCAGTATATTTTTTATCTGACAAAGTTCTTTGCACAAAGAATCTTAAATGTGTAATAAAACGATGATATGCCATGGAAGTAACATCAAATTCTTTTTGATAAGTGTATTTTACAATATTAGTTAATTCCTTCATGATTTGTGTGACACGATACATATCATCGTCAACATGTTTTTGATCAGCATTAACGATATGCAACGCTATGAATCCAGCCTCATCATCAGGAAGTCTGATTGCATATTGCTCTTCTATAAAATCCAAGGCAGTTAATCCTAACTTATATTCTTCAGGATAAAATCTCTGGATATCCCATAATAGCTGATTCCTGATTGATAGACCTTCTTGAAACCGTTTTATTGAAAAACTGATGTGATCTGCCAATGAAATATAGACAGCATCACTGATTTTTTTTCCCAGCTGACATCTTGCTTCAGTAATGATCCTTTCTGCCAATTCCATTTGTTCGGTCGGAAGTTCCATAATCAATTCTTCGAATTTTGTAAGTTGTGTCTTATTCTGCAGACAGAAAATTTTATCGAATTCAGTGGCTGCCACCTCTGAGCCGACCTTCTTGCCAAAACAGATTCCTTTGCCGGTTATAATTCTTTCTATACCATCATCTTCTTTAACAATGGCAAAATTATTATTTAGTATTTTAACTATTTTCATGCTTTTTCCTCATTACTCGCGTAAACTATGAGAAGCACGCAGTGCGAGTTTCTCAAGTTATCGCGGCAGTCGCAAAATGCAAACAAGCTTGTATTTTGCTCGTTGCTCGCGTAAATAAAAAAACCTATCATCACACACGAAGTGGATGATAGGTTTAGCTTGCTTTGCATCAATGGCAATTACTACCCTTTGAGTCTATCATAAACATTATCTATAAAATGTCAATAGTATAGCTCAAATTTGGTTGTTTTTTTAAAAAAGCCCTTTCTCAATAATAGGAATAACGGTAAATATTGCGTCAGGAGGGGTAAAAATATTAAAATTTATGTCCTTTATCACGGTACTTCTGAGGTGTTAGTTTTGTCACTTTTTTAAATACGTTTTGAAAATAACTTTGGCTTGAGAAGCAAAGATAATTACTGATTTCAGAAATGGATTTATCTGTAAAACAGAGCAAACTCTTTGCTTCCTCTATTTTCCTGCGGATGATATAGTCATTCAGACTAAAACCAAGCTCTGATTTAAATTTAGTAGAGGTATAGACTTTGCTTTTTCCGACATATTCAGCCACATCAGCTATAGTAATCGATGTATTGACAGAGTTGCCAACGAACTGAATGCACTTGTACACCATAGGAGAAATACCATTCGGAATTTTTGACTTGAAAACGCGCTTTGCATAATCAATAAAAGCATTGTATAGCAGCTTATACATAGAATCTATGTTTTGCGATCTTTCGATTTGATTCATATAGGCTTCACTTAGTTGAAAGGCTGTAACGATATCCAGACCGTTCTGAATGGCAAAACGTGAGGCAAGAGCAATGTTAATAATAAAATAATTTTTATTATGCCGTACAGGGGTGTCCGCCAGAACGCCTGGAATTGATAAGGTGTTATTTGAGATAGCGTGCATCAGGGCATCGACATTTCCGCTTCCGATCATGTGGAGATATTTTTGTTCCAGATTATAAGAATGAGTAAAAGAGAAGAATTTGTCATCCTTACTATTATAAGAATCAGATACTACTTGCTGGTTCAGCTGTGTCGTCATTTGAGAATCGACGTTTGCAAAAGGAAAAATCTCATCATAAGGAACTACGAAATTATTTATCTGATAATGCAGGTAACCTAGTGTTGATATAAAGCATTTTAAGTCTTTACAGGGAATCAGCGATAAATGCTGGATTAATGTATCATAGTATTTCGATGGAACAAAAGCTTCAGCCATGATAGTACGCACCTCATTATCACTGCAGGGTACACTGGATACAGGCCCGATTAAGATATAATGATTGGTAATCTTATCACGGATACAGCCAAAAAACAGGGAGTGATTACTGGATAAAAAAGAGACGGTGCTTTTCATTGCATAGAACTCATCAATCATATGCGAAAAGGCGTCCATTTCATCTTCAATTAATGGATACTGAATGAGAAGAATTTTATTCTCATTATAATAACGGATTGGTATTTCATGTGAATCGTAAAATAATTCACACAGCGTTTCAAAGTCGATATTCTGCATAATAGTGCGCTTCCTTTTCGGTTTATAAGTAAGTACAAGATATTAATATACTACAATAGAAATATAGGAATTAAAATAATATTATATAATAATCAATGATATATTACAATGATATATTAAAATATAGTATAGTATTTTACAATACAAAATTCTAATAATAAATTAATATACTCATAAAAGGGTAAAGGGAGAGATATATTTGCTTAAAGAGGAAGAGTATGCTAGTGCATTTCAAATTATAGCTGTTGCAGGTGATTCAAAGTCAAATTCTATGCTGGCAATCGATGCAGCCAGTGAGGGAGATTTTAATAAGGCAGAAAAATTTTTAGAACAGGCAGAGAAATCTCTTAAAGAAGCTCATGGCCTGCAACTAGAAATGATCAAGGAAGAAGCTGGAGGAAATCACATTAAAGTGAATATCGTTCTGATACATGCACAGGACCACCTTACAATGGCTATGTTAACAAAGGAGCGCGCTGAAGAAGCTGTTAGATTATATAAAATAATTCAATCTTTGAAATCTTAAAAAATGGAGGATATCGATGTGAAAATTACTTTATTTTGTGCAGGGGGCATGTCCACTGAAATGTTAGTCAAGAAGATTGTAAAAGCAGCTGAAAAAAAGGGATATCCGGATGTTGAGTGCGCCGCATTTGGCTTAAGTGAATTAAAAGAACAGGCTCCGGGCAGTGACATCATTTTATTAGGTCCTCAGATTGGATTCCAGGAAAAAAAAGTAAAAAAAGCCATACCTGATATACCGATCGCCGTAATTAATATGACCGATTATGGATTGATGAATGGCAATAATGTTTTTGAAATGGTAATCAATATATTAAAATTATAGGACTTGGTAAAACAAGACTATTTTATAAATAAAGACAAAAAAGGAGATTTTATTATGAAAAAATTTAACTATGTAGTAAAAGATGAACTTGGAATTCATGCAAGACCAGCAGGATTGTTGGCCAAAACGGCTCAGCAATTTGAATCAAAAATCACGATTGAAAAAAAGGGTAATAGTTCAGATGCTAAGAAGATAATGGCAATTCTTACAATGGGAATCAAGTGTGGGGAAGAAGTTACAGTAATATTCGAAGGAAATGATGAAGAGAAGGCATATAAAGAATTACAGAAATTTTTTTCGGAACAGCTTTAATTGCGGGAGGAAAGCAAGATGGAGCAATATAGCGGAAAACCAATTTGTCAAGGTATTGCGATTGGCAGGATAAAAATCCACTGCAAAGAAGACAGACAGGTACAACTTCAAAAGATAGAAGATGTTCAAAGTGAGATAGACAGATACCATTTAGCAATGCAGACAGCGACCGAGGAGCTGCAACTCTTGTACGAAAAGGCAATCAAAGATGTTGGGAAACTGAATGCCGAAATCTTTGAAGTACATGCGATGATGTTGAACGATGCTGATTATGTGGAGTCTGTTGAAAATATAATTACGATACAGCAGGCAAATGCAGAGTATGCCGTTGCAATGACCGGGGATAATTTTGCAGCAAAGTTCTCTACAATGGAAGATGAATATTTTAAAGCACGCGCGATTGATGTAAAAGATATATCAGAACGTCTCATCGCCATATTAACCGGTAAAATCACCGAATGTAATATAGGGAATGAACCAATCATAATTGCAGCAGAAGATCTGACTCCCAGTGAAACAGTTCAGATGGACACTAATAAATTGCTGGCATTTGTTACCGCAAAAGGTTCAAAAAATTCCCATACGGCTATATTGGCGAGAAGCATGAATATTCCAGCTATTATAGGAATTACCGTGCAAAAGGAATTGGATGGACAGATGGCGATCGTTGATGGATGTACGGGAACATTAATCATTAATCCTGATCAGGATAAACTGGAGCGTATGAAAGAAAAACAGCAGGAAGCGAATAATGACCTTGTACTGCTACGGAAACTAAAAGGTAAGGAAGATATTACACTGGATGGTAACGAAATAAAGCTATATGCCAATATTGGAGGTTTAGCGGATCTCGAGTCTGTACATAACAATGACGCAGGAGGAATTGGATTATTTCGCAGTGAATTCCTTTATCTTGAAGGAAATAGTTTACCAACAGAAGAAGAACAATTTAAAGTATACAAAACAGTATTAGAGACAATGGCAGATAAAAAAGTTATTATCAGAACGTTGGACATCGGTGCAGATAAACAGGTCAGTTATTTGGATTTGGGAAAAGAAGATAATCCAGCTATGGGATATCGCGCTATTCGTATTTGTCTGGATCGGACGGATATTTTTAAAACTCAGCTCAGGGCATTATTCCGTGCCAGCATTTATGGCAATTTATCCATAATGTATCCTATGATTATTTCATTAGAAGAAGTACATAAGATCAAACAGATAGTAAGCGAAGTGAAAAAAGAACTTGAAGAACAGGAAATCCCTTTCGGTGATGTAGAGCATGGAATCATGATAGAGACGCCTGCAGCAGTCGTTATGAGTGCAGAATTAGCAAAGGAAGTGGATTTTTTTAGTATTGGTACGAATGATCTGACACAGTATACCCTTGCGATAGACAGGCAGAACAGCAGACTGGATCAATTTTATGATGCACATCATCCTGCAATCCTCCGAATGATTAAAATGGTAGTTGAGAGTGCGCATCAGAATAATTGCTGGGTCGGAATCTGTGGAGAATTAGGTGCAGATCTTTCACTTACAGACACATTTCTAGAAATGGGAATCGATGAACTGTCGGTTTCTCCGAATGCAATATTACCGATGCGAAAGAAGATACGGGAATTCAGCATGAAAAATCAAAGATAAGGAGGAGAAAAATGTATGGGGGAAGATGTAGAAATTAGAGATAACAGCAAGGCAATAGTCAGAGAGAGTTTACTGTCTATTAGCGAGACTGTTAATAATATCGACTTAACAACGGAAGAAATGTCGAAGTGTACAGTTGCTCAAGCAGATGAGACACAGGAAGTCAATATAAAAGTGTCAGATATAGGCAGCGCAGTCGATCATACATTTGCAAGTGTTGACGTGCTGGCGAATGGCTATGACCGAGTCATGAATTATAGTTCACAAGTGAATGTCATGCTGGAGGAACTGATTAATGTCAGTAAAGAAACGAAAGAATCGGTGGATGCAGTTCGTAAACAGACAGATGCCACTAACGTTTCCGCCACTGAAATAAGGAAAGCGACGGCTTCTATTACAGGCATAGCATTCCAGACCAATCTGTTATCACTCAATGCAAGCATTGAGGCGGCAAGAGCCGGTGAAAAGGGAAGAGGATTCGCAGTTGTAGCAAGTGAAATAAGTAAACTTGCAGAACAATCCAAAAAAACAGCAGCCCAGATAACTAAAATTGTAGACATGCTGATAGAAAATTCAAATGCAAGTGTACAAATCATGATTAAGGTAATAGAAGATATAAAACTTCAAAATGAAAAGCTGAATAGCACGAGTGAGGTGTTCGAGGGGCTTGAAAAAGAAATGGGTGGAGTTGCCGGAGCAATTGAAGATATAACATTGGCGATGGTAGAACTGGAAGGACTCAAAGATGAAGTGATTGGCAGTGTCTCGAATCTTGCGGCCATATCAGAAGAAAACGCTGCTAGTTCAGAGGAAATCTCAGCATCCATACAGGAATTAAATCAAAAAATAGCGGATTGTGCAGAGAAGGTGGAATAGAAAAACTGTAATTCAATGGACAATCAAATGACTTATAAATAGAGGGATTTCAAAAGGGATAACAAGAGCACTGCATTACAAATAAATTTGAATGCAGTGTTTTTACCTGTTAATCATATTAATTAGAATTATTGGTTGGATCCTCAAATAAAGTAACAAACTTAAAATCATGATTATGACCATCATTGGTTGTAGTTACAGAGTCAAGGTAATGAATGTGATTATCTCCTATATTAATAGCTGTGGTGGTGTTTCCATGAAATTCATGAATGTGATTTTTAAAATAATCAGTTTTAAATGATACCTCATGATAGTGTGTATTAGAATACGGAATTTCTTCACCAGAAATCAAAGCAAACCGATGGCTATGGGGATCAGCTCCTGATATTAGAACGCTTCCCTGAATTTCATGGACATGCAACTGATTGTGCCCATTGTCAGCATTATTTTGATTCCTGTTTGTAGGAATTTGCAGATTACCCAGACCAGGAATGCGTTGGTTCCCATTAGGAGGCATTTGCTGGTTCCCATTAGGAGGCATCTGCTGGTTTCCACTAGGAGGCATCTGCTGGTTCCCATTAGGAGGCATTTGCTGGTTACCACTAGGAGGCATGTGCTGATTACCCATAGGAGGCATCTGCTGGTTCCCGCTAGGAGGCATCTGCTGGTTTCCTCTAGAAGGCATTTGCTGGTTTCCATTAGGAGGCATCTGCTGGTTTCCTCTAGGAGGCATCTGCTGGTTTCCACTAGGAGGCATCTGCTGGTTTCCTCTAGGAGGCGTTTGAAGATTACCCAGACCAGGAATGCGCTGGTTCTCATTAGGAGGCATCTGCTGGTTCCCATTAGGAGGTGTTTGCAGATTACCCAGACCAGGGATGCGTTGATTTCCGGTAGGAGGCATCTGCTGATTTCCGTTAGGTGTCATTAATGGTGTTCTAGTGTTATCTTCCGGTTGATTTTGGGAAATGGATATTTGTTCCATATTTTTATTATTTGGATTTTTATCGTAGCTGTAAATTTGTTTCTTATAACAGTTATAATCCAAATTTTTTTTGTGGTCACTATTTTCTTGATGAGATGTTTCCATATAAAATCTCCGCGTTTGCAATCTTTTATCCTTTATAATATGGCAAAAATTGTAAAGTGCAACGAAGACTACAGTTAATTCTTAAATAATTTTATTTTTTACTTTCATTTAAATCGGAAATATCTTCCGAAAATTCCGTTAAGAATTGATGACTGTCATATTCCCTGATCAGATAGCCGTTAAATTTATGAAGTTTTCGCCTGCTGAATATTTTTAAGACAGCATAACAAATACTAAAAAATGCTATGAGAGTGATTCCTGCAAAAAAGCCTGCGATCTGGCCTTTTATAAAAGGCATACTGAATATGGCCACAATAAGCCCTAATAAAGTAAAGAGTGAGCTATACGGAAAACCGCATAATCGACATTTTCCTTCTGGTTTTCCATTTTTTTTTCGGAAGCGGATATGCGTGAGCATAAGAATAATATAAGTAAAAAGCAAAGCAAAGCCTCCGGAGCTGATCAGAAATAGATAGACACGTGGAAAAATAAGGCCGATGAACAAAGCAAGAAGCATCGACAGACCAGAAAATAATATGCCTCGGTATGGTACATCGGTCTTATCTTTTAAAAATTTAGGACCAAGCCCATCTTCGACAAGAGAACGAAGCATTCTTCCGATTCCGAACATGGCGGCCAGCATGGTAGATAGGATGGCGCTGATTAATATAATGTTCATAGCAGTACCGGCCCATGTTATATGATAAAGATTCAAAGCTGTAACAAAAGGACTGACATCCTCATTTAAAGATGCGGTCGGTACAAGGAATAGAAGGATCAAAATAGCTAAGATATAAAGTGCCACGAGTGAGAAGACAGTCAGGTGAATGGCTTTTGGTATCGTCTTTTGTTTATTTCTTGTTTCGCTCGCAGCCAGTCCGATAATTTCAAAACCTGCGTAGGTAAACAGGACAATCAGCATACTTCCTGCTAAATTTCTGATTCCACCGGAAAGAAAAGGTTCTGACTGTAATATGCGGCTTCCCAGAACGTCAAAATTTGGTAACAGGCCTAAGATAAGGATAAATCCTAAAATAATAAAAGCAAGAATTGCAAAAATCTTAATTGCAGCCAGAACGGTTTCTAAATGGCTTAGTTGATTTGCACCCAGAAGATTTAATAAAGTTACCCCAATGATCAGACCAGTACCCAGTAATGGAATAGAAATTTCTGGAAACCATGTTCTTAACAATAAAGAAACAGCAGTAGCTTCACTTGACATAGTAATGACCATTCCGATCCAATAAACCCATCCAACTACAAAGCCGGTGCCATTGCTGATATATTGCGAAGCAAATGCCCGAAAAGAACCAGAATCGGGATTAGATACTGTCATTTCGGAAAGTGCAAAAAGAATAAAATAAACCATAATACCGCAAACAATATAGGATAAAATAATACTTGGACCGGCAGCCTGTATTGCAACCGATGAACCAAGAAAAAATGAACCGCCAATAACGGTTCCGAGAGCCATCATACTTAAGTGCCCGGCAGTTAAAGCATTTTTTTCATTTTTCATAGGAGTCCTCACTCTGATTTTTTGGTATTATTATTACATAATTTTTAAAAGTTATACTGTCGTTATTTGTAAAGTCGAACTTAAAAAATTCTAAAGCTGGTCACACAATCGTATAAGGCTTACAAAATTAGAAATAAAACGAGTTATGAAAAGACCTCGATCCCAGATAATATCATTTTCTGTGAGATAAGAACCATTTCTTCAATGGATTTTGTACATTTGTTCTGCAGCCAGACTTCAATCAATCCGACACATCCGGATATAATAAAAGCGGAATAGTAATCTACGGCATCCTGATCAAGGTTATGCTTGTCCCATACATAACGGATATGTTCTTGTACAATAACTTTTAATTTAATTAGAAAAGATAAATCGCCGTGTGGACTAATCAGTGCACTTGTCATTTCTCTGTGTTTGTATAAATAGCTGAATATATTGGTTAGAACAGTATGGGGATTTGGGAAATCAGAATCTATAACATCATTGTTCAGTAATATATTAAATTCTTCAAAAAAGTCATTTTCAACTATTTCAAGCATGTCAAAGATATCCTTATAATGTAAATAAAAAGTCCCCCGATTAATATCCACGAAATCAGTAAGCTCTTTTACAGAAATGTCTTTAATGTCCTTATTTTCCATTAATGTTGTTAATCCATTCAATAATTGTCTTCTTGTTTTTCTGATTCGCCTATCTACTTTCTCCGTATTCATAATCCATATCCTCCCTGTTTATAAACATTTAATTAATTTTTATTATGATATTAGACATTTCGCGCCAATTTGTTAATTAATAGACACCCACAATATACATTGATTATTGTTATTTTTCTGTAGCCTTATTATAATACAATCAAGTCCATAAATCAACATGGAGTTCATTATAATACACTAGTTAATAGAAGAAAGGGATTGCAATAATGAAAGAAAATAAGGCAAATGGATTCATGAAAAAAATAGCAATATTTATAGTAGATAAAAGAAAAGCTTTTCTTGTACTATTTCTGATTGCTGGAATATATGGAATCGCATCTATGTCAAAAGTGGGCGTAAATAATGATTTAACAGAATATCTGGGCGATGATACAGAAACGAGGCTGGGACTGGATATAATGGATAATGAATTTGTGACGTTTGGAAACGGTAAGATTCTGATTACAAATATCACGTATGATAAAGCATTGGAATTAGCAAAAGGAATGGAAAAAATTAATGGGATATCCGGTGTAAAATTCTATGATAAAGATGATGAAGATGATGAATATGAAGATGACGATATTGAGGATTACTATAAAGATTCGTCTGCATTATATACACTGACTTTTGAAGAACCGGAAGATACCGAATTAAGTCAACAGGCAATTGCCGCAGTTAGACAGTATATCACAGATTATGATGCTTATGTATATACCACAGTCGATAAAGATGACGCTGCAAGCCTGAAACAAGATATGAAATTAATCTTGATAATCGTAATAATCATTATTATAGTTGTACTTCTTTTCACGTCGGTTACATATATGGAAATCGTAATTTTTCTTATGACATTTGCGATGGCAGCCATTCTGAATATGGGAACAAATTATTGGTTTACAGAGATATCTTATATTACCAATGCTGTTGGAAGTGTACTGCAGCTGGCACTTGCTATTGATTATGCAATTATTCTATTTCATAGATTTATTGAAGAAAGAGAACATTTTGAAACAAGAGAAGCTCTCATAGAAGCACTTACTAAGGCAATACCGGAAATATCCTCCAGCAGTCTGACAACGATTGCCGGTATGGCTGCATTGACGGTGATGCAATTTGGAATTGGCTTAGATATGGGACGTGTGCTGATAAAAGCAATTATTCTAAGTATGTTGTCAGTATTCTGCTTTATGCCGGCATTGATTGTAATGTTCAGTAAAGCAATTGAAAAAACAAAGCATAAAAATTTTGTACCCACTATTACGAACTGGGGAAAATTTGTTGTAAAGACCCGATACATTGTGATACCAATTTTTCTCTTTGTTTTGATATTTGGGTGTATTTGGTCAGCAAAATGCCATTATATTTATGATGTAAATTCTATAGATTCGTTAAAGAAAGATGAGTACTTAACGTCTAAAGCACGTATCGAAGAGACTTTTGAAACGACCAATACATTGGCGCTGATATTACCAAAGGGTGATTACCAGAAAGAAGCAAAAATCATATCGATATTGAAAAATATTAAAGAAGTAGATGATGTGGTAGGTCTTGCCAACATTGAGGTCGGAGATAACGATGAGTATGTATTGACAGATTCTTTAAATCCAAGACAGTTTGCAGAAGTGGCAGATGTGGATATTGATCTGGTCAAATTAGTATATCAGGCCTATGCGATCGATAAGGAAGAATATGGGGCATTTATGAGCAGTTTGGATGAATACGATATTCCAATTATCAATATGGTAGATTTTATCTATGAACAAAAAGAAAAGGGAGGATTGAATTTAGATGAGGAGAAGTCGGAAGATATTGATGAAATTTATGAAGATATCTGTGATGCCAGAGAACAATTAGAAGGTACTAACCATAATAGAATTGTGTTTACCTTGAAAGGGCCTGTAGAAGGTGACGAGACCTTTTCGATCATAGATCAGGTAAGAACGATAGCACAGACCTACTATGATGAAGATGTGTATGTGGTCGGCGATCCTACGAGCAATTATGATCTGAGTAAATCATTCTCTAATGATAATACGCTGATCAGTGTCCTGACAGCCCTTTTGGTCGGCATTATTCTTCTATTTACCTTTAAATCAGCCGGACTTCCTTTTATGTTGGTACTTACCATACAGGGAAGCATATGGATTAACTTTTCAATTCCTTATTTGACGAACTCTACTATGTTTTTCTTAAGCTACTTAATTGTAAGTTCTATTCAAATGGGAGCGACAATTGATTATGCCATCGTCATTACCAGCAGATATATAGAGTTACGGACTACTATGAAGAGCAAAAAAGAAGCTATTATTGAGACATTAGATCAGGCATTTCCAACCATCATTACATCAGGATCGATTTTAACAAGTTCGGGATTTGTCATTGGGCGATTGACCAGTAATGCGACTATAGCCTCATTAGGCACAACATTAGGATTTGGTACTTTGATTTCAATCATTCTCGTTATGACAGTGCTGCCCCAGATATTATTAGTGGGTGATATCCTTATAGAAAAGACCGCATTTTCTATAAATAGTGCAAAAGAAGCTAACGTGATCGAGCAAATCAGAACAGGAAGCATTCGTGTAAATGGTTACGTGAATGGTTATTTCAGCGGAATAATAGATGCTGAGGTAGAGGGTACGATGACTGGTGAAATGAGTCTGCAGATTAAAAGTGAATCCGTAGAACAGCAAAGATTAATAACAGCGGAAAAAGGAGAAAAATGTCATGATGAAGCGTAGAAAACAGTATCGGGCAGTTAGTATAATGGTAAGTGCAGCATTATGTATTTCCTCTTTTTCTATGCAGAGTGTTCAGGCAATGGCAAAAGAAAGCGTAGAAACTGATGAGAATACAGTCCAGAAAAATATTACGACGGTCAAAATCAATACAGTGAATGACTTAATTCATTTATCGGAAAAAAGTATCTATGATGATTACACCCGAAATAAAGTGTTTGTATTAGAAAATGATTTAGACTTAACTGGTATTGATTTTGAGCCAATTTCTATTTTTGCAGGCACTTTTGAAGGAAATAAGCATAGTATTACCGGGCTGTCATTAAGTACAACGGGCTCAGATATTGGCTTTTTCAGGTTTGTGGAGACTGGGGCAAATATTAATAATCTGAAAATTGAAGGGTGCATACAGCCAACGGGAACTATGTCAAATATTGGAGGAATCGCAGGCACAAATCGGGGAAATATCAGTGGATGTATTTTTGGAGGAAATATTGTAGCAAAGGATGCAACTGGGGGAATAGCTGGATGTAATGAGGAGAGCGGCCATATTATAAATTGCGGCAATAATGCTAAGATTATCGGAACCAAGCAAACCGGTGGAATCGCAGGTTTTAATGAAGGAACGATTACAGGCTGTACGAATCGAGGTCTGGTGAATGCCACTACGGAAACTCTTAGTGATCTTACGGAGGAGGATGATGATGAACGTTCCTATTCTTTTTCTTTTGATAAAGACGACATCATTGAAAATTTAGAAGATGAAAATAAAATTAGCTATATCGGGGGAATCACGGGTATCTCGGAGGGCACGGTTGAGACTTGCAGCAACTATGCTATCATAGGATATGAACATATGGGATATAAAATCGGAGGAATCGTTGGTCTGCAAAAGGGAATTATTAATAAATGTAATAATTATGGGATGATATCTGGGCGTAAAGATGTTGGTGGTATTGTTGGACAATTTGAACCGTATGTAGAAGTAGTATATAACGAGGATACATCTGATAAATTGAGGACGCAAATGGATGATTTGGTTGATTTAATGGATGAATTATCAGATATATCTGAGGATGCTAATGATACTACCATCGATGATATGGATGCGGTCAGTGATAGTTTTAAGGGATTAAAGGATTCTATAAGAAATTACAAAGATTATTATAAGGATAAAACAAGAAATTTCAGTGATATCATAGATACTAAAACGGATAACATTAGTAACAAGGTAGATGACTTAGATATTGATATTGATGATGAAAAAGCAAGAGATGCAGTAAATGCATTAAAAAGCGATATACAGAAAGTAGCAGGTATTATCATACAATTAAAAGCAATGGAGAGTGCAAAGCAACAAGAAACATTGCAACAGCTTTCCGATTATTTACAACAAATTGAGGAAGCGTTAGGTGGAGGCACGAAGGAGCAGACAATTACAAAGTACATAATACAAGAAGATGTCAAACTGCCAGAGGGTGAAGTATCTGACAATACAGAAAGCGGAACAGAAAGTGAAACAGAAAGCGGAACAGAAAATGAAACGGAAAGCGGAACAGAAAATGAAACAGAAAGCGGAACAGAAAGTCAAACGGAAAGCGGAACAGAAAGTGAAACGCAAAGCGGAACAGAAAGTGAAACGCAAAGTGGAACAGAAAGTGAAACGGAAAGCGGATCAGAAAGCGAAACAAATGTAACAGAAAGAGGAACAAATGAAACAGAAAGCGAAACAGGAGCAGAAAGTGGTGATGGTGGGGCAGTACATACAAATAATGCAGAAGATATGCAAGAGGCAGAGTATGAGAGAAATAGCCAGACGTTAGGACCTGACAGTAATACAACAGTTACTCAATTGCTCAATTCTTTAGAACCAATACTAGCAGATATGGAATATCAGTTGGGCATCTTAAAGCAGGTTGCAGAAGATACAGGTGATGAAGTGGATGATTTCAAAGATGATCTGGAAGATATCCAAGATCTGTCAGATGATCTGCGAAGCTATATAAAGACCAACAGAAAAAATTTTCAGGATGATATGGATGCAACAGATATAGATATTACCGCACAATCAGATACACTTTCCGATCAAATGGATCGTTTATCTGATAATATGAAAGAAGCCAATGCTGATATAAGGGCACAGGCAGATTTGATCAGTGATCAAATGCATGTAATTAATGATACTATTTCCGAGGGATTGGATTTATTGGATGAAAAGTTAAATAGAGATCCTGATGAAGATATTTTTGAAGATTTGTCAGATACTGATGATATGACACCGACAATAGGAAAGGTACTTTCCAGCAGAAATGAAGGAGAAGTTATTTCGGATATTAATGGTGGCGGTATTGCCGGAACTATGCAAATTGATGCAGATGTAGAAAACGACTTTGAGATTGAATTTATCGGAGATAAAAGCCTGGATTCGGATAAGACAGAAACCGCAACCATTATTAACTGCTTTAATAACAGTGACATTATTGTTAAAAATGATTATGCCGGTGGTATTGTAGGGCGTTCTGATGTGGGGGCAGTGATATCCTGCCAAAACTATGGAAATATTGAAACTACTGACGGAGATTATGCTGGTGGCATTGCAGGAAGAAGCAAGTACCTTGTCAGAAATAATTATTCTTTATGTGAAGTAACTGGTAATGATTATATAGGAGGAATCACAGGGCAGGGCAAAGATATCAGGAGTAATTATGTTATGGCAGGTATTGTAAGTGACAATGGAGAAAAAACAGGTACAATTGCGGGCGATATTGATGATGATGACGATGATGAAGAAGATGAAGCAGGTTTTATAGAAGATAATTATTTTGTGGATGAAGGAATCGCAGCAATCAATGGTCTCACGTACGCAGAACAGACCCGTGCGATTACATATGAAGAGTTACTGGCAATGAAAGAGACTCCCAGAGAATTTCATTCCTTTACAGTAAAATTTATGGTAAATAATATCTTGCTTAAGAAAATCAATTGTAACTATGGAGATCATATTTCAAAAAATCAATATCCGGAGATACCTGAAGAAAACGGAAAATCTGGTGTTTGGGAAGAAGTGGATCTTACGAACATTAAGAGAAACATGACCGTTCATGTTAATTATTCATCATGGACCACGACAATCTCTTCTCCAGAAACATTGCCAGTACTTCTTGTATCAGGAGATTTCTATGCAGATACAACATTACAATACCGGGAAGCCAATAAGGAGCTGCTACCGCCACTACCACATTACGAAGCCTTGGCGGCTTATGAAATTTCCTGTAGATCAGCCTATGGAGTTGATGTAGATGTTGTAAAAATTCGTGTTCTGGCTGATAAGTATAATGATAAAACGACCATCGCAGTTCTAAAGAATAATCAACTTACACCAGTAGAAACAACCAGAGATGGAAGATATCTTGTATTTTACATGGATAAAGAAGGAACCTTTGTAATGATCGAACCTCAAACCAATGTAACAGCCGCAATTATCATAAGCTGCTTTATTTTTATTGCAATTGGAATTATATTGTTAAACAAATATAAAAAAAGAAAACACAATGTAACAGACATTGATCAAGACATCATATTATAATGAAAGCAAGTTGGCCAAGTGCGGAGCACTTGGCCAACTTGCATGTTAATATGAAAATACTTTGTGTTTATGCTATAATATTGTTCTGAGCGTTTATTTTACAATAAGGGGAGTGTATCAAGTGAGAAAATCAGGGCAAAAAAAGTTTGGCTATCAAAATAGACAATATAGATGGAGCAGCTTTTTCTTATGCATGCTCATTTGGATAATAAAGATTCTGTCTAATCTTTTATTATATATCGCACCGGTGATTCAGTTGATCTTGGCAATTATATTGCGAAGCAGATTAGAGAAAGTCAAGATGCTGTTATTAATATGCCCTGCCATAGTATTAAGCATTATTCTTCGTAATTTGTGTCAGTGCATGCTGGAATACATAGGGATAGGTCTCAAAAATTGGGACATGCTGGAAGCTGTCTTCTCACGCCTTAGCAAAAGAGGAGTAAAAGCAAAGAGACGGATCTATCCGTACCTGATATGCGTTGAGCTCAACCTGGGGCTAATAGAATCAGCAAAGCAAAAGCTGGATTATTTGTATAGCCAATATTATTACCTGAATCATATCTCAAAGTTAAGAATTGATTATATACAATGTGTGTTTTATGCAGTAATAAAGAATAAAGATGGTTTTATCCATGCATATAATCATTTTAGCGGATGGAAACGTAAAAGAAGATATACGAGAGCGGAAAGAAAAGAACTAAGGGTCTATTCAGAAAAGGTTGAAAAGATAAAAGATTTTAATTACAACATAGGGGAAGAACCTTTAGAAACTTCTTATTGGAAGAAAAAATATGTGGTGCCTTTCTTAGTACAAAGTTCAATGATAGCTATTTTTTTAATAATATATATTGCCGTTGCAGGGTTCGGTACGCATTGTAAATCAGTAGAAAGCGCTTATGAAGCATTTTATCTTTTCCAGAGAGATTATGAAGATCTCAATGTAGTATATAAGAATGAGACAGAGGATTACTATTTTGTGGTAAGTTATAATAATCAAGTATTCAAATATGATATTTTTCGTAAGGAGCAAGTGAAAAATGAGACAAGATATCAATTAAAACATGAAATCATGGAACAGACGGAAACCTTTGAATTAGAACAGAATGAATCTATACTTAATAATGGAGTGTTAACAATAGCTGACATGGCACAGGCCGAACAGTGGTTTACATTTCACTCCCTGGAGATATGGTGGGCTGGCAAGATACGGCCTGTTATTGGTATCTCTTCGAACAGGGATGTAGAGAAACTGACGATAGATGGTAAAGATGTAGATGAAGTTACGGAGATAATCGTGGATCATAAAAAATGGTATGTGTGGTTGTTCAACGATGTACAGTATACTTTTGGGCCTCCTGACCTAGAGTATTCAGATTCAAAAGAACAGAATACATAGGGGGAGGAATTCATATATGATATTGATTGTTTGTGTGATATTTATTATAGTAATAAGCCTGCTTAAATGCTGTTCTGATCAAAAGAAAACAGGACGACTGACCAAAGAACAGGTAATAGAAAACATTAGAAGATATGAGAAAACATTATTGGATGTGGTATCATTGCAGCAGAATATGAATCCGGGAATCCATTTTATTTATAATATAAAGGATGAATTTGATAATGAACTTACGGAACAGGATGTGCAATATAAAAATCTTCATAATAGTACGGTTGATTTTATATTCAGAATATTTTATATTAGTAAAATTCGTATCAATGCTGAAGATAAGAGTGTATTTTTTATTGGATGCAATGTGAAAAGTACATATGAATTAAGCGTATATGGTTTTTACTATTCACCAGAGAATACACCATTAAGCGAGAATGCGGCATGCCAATGTGATTTTACAGGGTTTGTAAACTCAATGAATTATAAAGGAAAAGGTTTTAACTATTATACAGAACGTATTGGTGAGAAGTGGTTCTATTATGAACTGTATTATTAATTTTCTAGTATTCGTTAATTAAGAGTGTAAATATTTGCATGTACACTCTTAAATTATCAAGAACCAAATGATTTTATATTCTGTTAAAAATACGCTGATAATGAAGCACGAATAAAGAATCTTTCATGTTTAGCAATAGACACATTATAATCTATAACGCTAGTCAAACCATTTATAATATCTTTTCAATCACAAATTTATTATCAATAATAAACCACATCTGTGTGAAAAAAACCATGATATTCCAAATAGACATTCCTTTGAGACCATACTCCGGAATCAAATTGGTTATTGCATCTATGCTTCTTGCATCTTTAAACCAAACAATATGGATTTCTTTATTGAGATTAGTATAAAAATAATAAGGAGCTTGTGAAACTTCGTTATATTCAATTGATACGCCTTTTGCGACAGCCAATTCAATCGCATTTTCATTTGAAATAGCAGAAGCCTTTGATTCACCTGGGATGTATGGAAGCTGCCAGTCATAATTAATAATTGGTAAACCCAAATATACTTGATCCGGAGATACCTGAGATGTTACATGATTTAGTATTTCGCATACGATATTCACAGGAGTTACCGATGCCGGAGGTCCAAACGAAGTGCCCCATTCATAGGAAGAAATCAATAAGGCATCTACATTCTGCGCAATAGTAGTATAGTCTAATTCTTCGTATATGATTTCTGTTCTTTCGATAAACATTCTTGGCGTAACAGTCGCTACAACCCGCAAACCTTCACTACGTAAGCGTTGGGAGAATTTAATGAGATACGCCTCTGCAAGTACCTGATTTTCCGGTCGGATATACTGAAGGTAAATATTTATGCCGTAATACCCTTTTCTTTTTAACATATCAATTACATTTTCAATTAAGTGTTCCTGAATTTGCGGATTTGTTAATATAGTGTAAATAGCTTCACTACTGCCGATCCCTTTTTCCGATAAAGTTGAAAGGAACATGATAGGAGCCACGCCATAGCTTTTTGCCATTTGAATTAATTTTGTGTCATCCATTTCAGCAATAGTAACAATATCTCCATCCTTTGTTATCCTGTAATTGAAAACATTAAGATATGTCAGATAGGGCAAAGTCTTTCTAAGTACCGTTTCGTCAATGAATGGATAAGCATAGCCGCTTAGAGAAATGGGGCTTGTTTTGTCTGTTCGGTAGCTTATTACAATGGTTTCACCAGGTATAAGGTATGTTCTGTCTGCAAGAAATGGATTATTTCTTAACAACTGCATAACACTGACATCGTATTTTGCAGCGATTCCAATCAAGTAATCTCCATTTTGAACTGTATAGGTTATGTCGGGATAGATGATCACTATTGTTTGACCCACTACCAAATTACCAGGATTTGTGATACCATTTTCATTGATGAGAGTGGTGACTGGTATCTGATATTTTTTAGAAATAGAGTATATCGTTTCACCAGTCTCTACTACATGTATAATCATAGAAAAGAACCTCGGCCATAAATAATTAGTAAATTATATTCAATAAAAAAGGATATAGACGTAATGGAGGAAAGTTATGCGGAATGAAGCTATGAATTGCACCTGTGCATGTAAAGGCAAGAGCATTTTATAAAAGTCTTGGATTTGAAGAAGGAGAGCTGCTGACAGTTTTTGATTACCCATGTCAGCAATTGGTGTATTATACATGAATTTTCTTTTTCTCTAATCTCTTTAAGACTTTTTCTCTGAATAATGCATATAGTACGGAACATAGTGGGATAAAAATCAGCATGCCCGCAACACCCATAAGATTTCCACCAACGATAACCGCTGTTAGAACCCATATTGAGGGTAAACCAACAGAATTTCCTACAACATGTGGATAAATGAGATTTCCCTCGAGCTGCTGTAATACAAAAAATAGTATGATAAACCATAACGCCTGCAGGGGATTTACAAATAAAATCAGGAATGCACCGACAACGCATCCTATAAAAGCACCAAAAACAGGAATTAATGAAGTGATTCCAATCAAAACAGATATCATAAGAGCATAAGGCATACGGAATATAAGCATGCCTGCAAAAAACATGGATCCAAGAATTAACGCTTCCAGGCACTGTCCTGTAATGAAATTTTGAAAAGTCTGACTAGAAAAACGGCAGATATAGATAATTCGATCTGCCCTGTCATTTGTCATAAATGCATATAGTACCTGTTTTACCTGTCTTATCAGCCTTTCTTTTTGCAAGAGAAGATAAATGGAAAACACGAAACCAATCAGGGAATTTACGATTCCACTGATAGTACCTGACATAATAGTTACGGCTGAAGTTAAAACGTCTGAAATCCAATTCTTTGATAGATTCATTATATTACCAGCTATTTCTTCAATATTAAGACTGAATGAGGAGAAAATATCCGCAGTTTCTTGATTATCCTTTGTAATATTTTCGAACCATTCTACCATAGTTTGTGTAGCTGCCGGAACCTGCTGAATAAGTGTAGCAAGGGACTCCGTAATCCTTGGTATAACAAGGCTGACTACTAGCAGCAGTACCAATAGAACGAGTGCTATGGTCATGATTAGTGCCAGAACTCTTTTGAAACCTGCATTTTTCATGTTCTTTAAAACTTTACTTTCTAAACTGGTCATAGGAACATTGAGAATAAATGCCATACAGCCGCCAATCATAAATGGTATCATAACATTACCTACTGTTGCTGCAGCTTTTATTACAACTGACAGATTCATACAGATGGTCGCCAAAAGAACAGTAAAAGTAATAATACCAAGTATAATTCGTATATTTTTTTTATTAAGCTCCATATAATAACTCCTTGCTATTCTGATGTTTACAAGAAAAGTCTCGCCGCTTAGTACGATAATATTCATATCTCTAATACAAACTAGGTCTTTTATAGCATAAAATATATCAAAACTACCGAAATATGTCAATTCACAGCCTTAGCAATAACCAACGAGGGTTTTTATCCTAAGGATACCGTAGTCAGTATGGCATTTTATGAATCCGGAAATTAATTGATGAAAATTACGTAGTCATAATTTGGTAAAAAATGCGGATATATGATTACAAGAAAAGAAAATAATGGTAATGTAGAGATAGTAATTTTATATTATACAGGTATTACGAATAATAGAATGATAGAAATGAGGTTGAATAAAAGAGATTCAACCCCTTGGTTTGTACGCGGCCAAAGGCCGCAGACGGGAGCTAAAAATGATTCAATCTATAGTACACATCGCGTTAGTAGTAAGGGATTATGATGAGGCCATTGATTTTTACACAAAGAAGCTGCATTTCCAATTAATTGAGGATACATATCAGGCGGAGCAGGATAAAAGATGGGTCGTCGTATCTCCGCCAGGGTCAAACGGAACAACAATATTACTTGCAAGAGCATCAAAGCCGGAACAGGAACCTTTCATTGGAGAGCAGGCAGGTGGAAGAGTTTTTCTGTTCTTGGGGACAGATGATTTTGAACGTGACTATAAAGAAATGAAAGAAATAGGAATAGAATTTGTAAGAGAGCCAAAGAATCAGGAATATGGAACAGTAGCAGTGTTTAAAGATTTATATGGCAATCTGTGGGATCTGGTTCAATTCAACGAAAATCATCCGATGTTCCAAAGAGTGAAATAATCGGCAGCACCTAAGGAGAATATATAGAGTGAGATATCTAGATCATTTCATTTTTCCGGATTCAGATCAGGAATTTGATTTTTTTATGTCAGTTGTAAGAACGTGTTATGATTCGTTCTATCCGTTTAAGATTTTAGCGCAAAAGGATTTTCATAGAATAGATTTTGAACCAATTACTATTTTGTATGGAGGAAATGGTTCGGGAAAAACAACGGTACTGAATGTTATCGCCGAAAAATTAAAAATATCGCGGGAAGCTATTTATAACCGTTCCAATTTCTTCGAAGATTATACGTCATTATGTAAAGTGAAAACCAACAGGGAACTACCGGAAGAAAGCAGAATTATCACAAGTGACGATGTATTTGATTATATGTTAAATATCCGCACATGGAATGAAGGTATTGATGGAAAAAGAGAAGCACTCTTTCAGGATTATCTGGAAACTAAGTATTCAACATTCCAAATGCAGTCGCTGGACGATTATGAACAACTGAAAAAGGTAAATATGGCAAAGGGTAGAACACAATCTAAATTCGTACGTAATAGATTAATGGATAATGTACGCGAGCGTTCCAATGGGGAAAGTGCATTTATGTATTTTACTGAGAAAATCAAGAAAAATGCGTTATACTTATTGGATGAGCCTGAAAATAGTCTATCTGCAAAAAACCAAATCGGACTTGTAAAATTTTTAGAGGATTCAGCCCGGTTTTTTAACTGTCAGTTTGTGATTTCAACACACTCGCCATTTTTGCTGTCATTAAGAGGAGCAAAAATATATGATATGGATGAAAATCCGGTTGACATAAAGAAGTGGACGGAATTGGAAACTGTGAGAATTTTTTCGGATTTTTTTAAAAGTCATGAAGAAGAATTCGATAGATAAGGAAGGTGTTACGTGATATGTTTCTGATAATGGGAATCAGCAGCGGGGAGAAGAAACTTCAATTTGACCAGCTTGAGATATGTAGATTTTGCGGAAAATATGGACACATAGAAGTATATATGACATATACATACTTCATGCTTTTCTTTATTCCGATTGTGAAATGGAATAAACATTATTATGTCAGAGTGGGTTGCTGCGGTAAAACATGCGAGATAGAACCAGAACTTGGAAACGCGGTAAAAAAGGGAGAAACAGTTCATCTGAATATGGATGCTTTGCATTTTGGACAGAATGAGAGCAATGTCAAGAGCTGCTCCCATTGTGGATTTACAACTACAGATGATTTCCAGTACTGTCCTAAGTGTGGTAACAGCTTCTGAATCTTCGATGGTAAAATATAGATTACTGGAAATATACGGGTTAATGTGGTAATGATATAGTATACGACATTATTAAGCGAGGATGGATGAATACATATGATTAAAAATATTATTTTTGATGTGGGAGAGGTATTACTCGGATATCGTTGGAAGGCGATGCTGATGGAATATGGTTTGGCTGAAGAACAAGCGCATGAAGTTGGAGAGACGATGTTTGGTGATCCTTTATGGAATATGTTGGACCTGGCGACTTTGACCGTAGAAGAAATAACCGAAAAATTTCAGAAAAAATATCCGGAACAGGCCGAGGCTATTGCGTGGTTCATCCAGAATGGTGAAAAAATGCATGTAGCAAAACCTGATGTATGGGAGAAGATACCAAGATTAAAAGAAATGGGGTATGGTATTTATCTGCTGTCCAATTATTCAGAGGAACTTTTTAAAAAGCATACTGCTGATGCATCCTTTATGAAGGAAATTGACGGTATGGTTGTGTCTTATCAAGTCCATATTACAAAACCAGACAAACGAATCTATCATCACCTACTTAACAAATATGATTTAAAGCCGGAAGAATGTATTTTTTTCGATGACCGCGCGGAAAACACGGAGGCAGCACAGAAAATAGGGATTGAATCGGTAACAATTACTTCAAAGGAACAATTGTTGAAATTGCTTGATCGGATGATTATGGAAAGTTAATATCATGTTATTTTGTTATATTATGTTATATAAGCAATTGAGCTGAGTGTATACAAGAGGACTCAATGTATGAAATTGGTTATTTTTATGTCAAATATAAATTATTCACTTTCATACATTTGCATTAATAGTAAATATAAACAAAAAATATAAATTGTAACTATATAATTATACCAAAATAACAAAGATGATTTAAAAATGAATTGACAATTGTTTATAGAGTGATTATACTTTTTTTAAAGTCACTAAAGCGTTTAAGTTAAATAAAAACACATAGCGTATTTTTTTTGACGTTTTACTAAAGCGCTTAAGTAAAACGAAAAAGAGTATATATTTTTTATTTAATCACTTAAACGCTTTAGTAAAAACAGGAATTGGCCATTTCTGTTGACACTTGAACGTTCAGGAAAAGGCAGGTAATGAAAATGAGAATGACATTAAAAAAGATTGGCGAATTAGCTGGAGTTTCGTCCGCATGTGTATCAAAAATTTTGAACGGTAAAACTGAAGAATTTACGGTAGAAACTATTGCAAGAGTTCAAAAAGTAGCAAATGAGTATAATTATCGACCAAACTCAATTGCACAGAGTATGGTTACAAAATTCACAATGACATTAGGATTAATAATACCAGATATTACGAATCCGTATTTTCCAGAATTAGCAAAAGGTGTTGAAAACAGGGCATTTGAACTGGGTTATAATATAATTTATTTAAATTCGGATGAGGATACAAATAAGGAAAAAAAGGCATTTCGAACCTTAGAACAAAAGATGGTAGACGGAGTTATATTTATTCCATCAGTTAATTCGGTAGAAAATCAAAAAATAATAAAGGACTTTTCGGTTCCTATTGTTGCTGTGGATAGAGTATTTGATGTTGAAGGAATTGACGGACTAATAGTAGCCAATGATTATCTCGGTTCTAAACTTGCAACAGAATATTTATTGGGGAATGGGCACAAGAAAATTTTATTTTTGTCAGGTGATCGATATTATGGATTACAGAGTGATCGTGCTAAGGGATTTATAGATACAATGAAAGAAAGAGATATTGAAATACCGGAAGGATATATGAAAATTGGAAAATATGAAGCAGAATTTGGTTACCAAGCAGTCAGTAATTTTATAAAAGAGAAAAAACCTTTAGATGCGGTATATGCATGTAGTGATATGATCGCAATTGGTGCGCTTCAGGCTTTAAAAGAGCAAGGTATTTCCGTTCCGGAGAAAGTATCGCTTGTGGGATATGATGATATCTATATGAGCCAGTATATGAGTCCGGCATTAACAACTGTATGTCAGCCAAAATATGAAATGGGTATAGAAGCTGTTGAGATGCTGGTAAGACTTATTAAAGAAGATGATAACAAAGAATATCAAAAAATAGTTGTAGATCCTTGGATGACTATTAGAAAAAGCGTACGCAATATGGGAAAATAGTAATTAAGTATTGAAAGAGAAGGAGAAAGAAAATGAAAAAGAAAGTATTAGTTTTGGTGCTATCAGCAATTATGGCGACTATGGTAGTTGGATGTGGGTTTAAGAGTCCTGGAGCTTCAGAGAAAAGTACAGTATCGGACACAAAAAGTGAAGAGATTACAGATGAAGGCGTGGAAGAATCCGGGACAAAAGAAAAAGTAAGCGGAGAAAAAAAGGAAGGTCTCAATATCTGTTATGTAGTTACAGGTCAACTTGGAGATAAATCATTTAATGATTCTGCAAACGAAGGAGTTACACAAATTGCAGACACATTAGGATGTACAACAAAAGTAATTGAAATTGGGAGAGACCAGACAAAGTGGCAGCCGACATTTGAAGATTTAGCAGAAAGTGGAGAATACGACATTATTATTACAAATGGTTCGAATGCAGGAGAGTTAATCCAAACAATTTCTGTAGATTACCCAGATCAGAAATTCATACTGTTTGATACAAAGTTAGAGGGAGATTATCCGAATATTTATGCAATCAGTTATAAACAAAACGAGGGATCTTATTTGGCAGGCGTTTTAGCAGCTATGGTAACTGAATCTGATATGCCATTTGCAAATTCTGATAAAAAAATTGGTTTTATAGGTGGTTCTGAACATCCAATTATTACGGATTTCTTAGTTGGCTATATAGAAGGTGCAAAATCTGTAGATCCTGAAATTAAGGTATATGTATCATATATTGGTTCTTGGGACGATACTGCTAAAGGAAAAGAAACAGCACTTGCTCAGTTTGACCAAGGTGTTGATATTACTTTTCCGGCAGCAGAACAGGCTGGACTTGGATGTGTAGAAGCAGCGGTTGAACGGGAAAAATATATTATTGGTGTAGATTCTGATCAGGCTATGTTATTCGATGGAACAAGTAATGAGAAAGCAAATGTAATTCTTTCTTCGGTTTTAAAAGAAGTTGGTAATTCATTAGTCCGTGCCGTAGGAATGGATTTGGTAGGAAATTTACAATGGGGCACTTATGAATCATTGGGCTTGAATGAAAATGGAGTTGGTCTTGCAGATAATACTTATTTCCAAAAGAATGTTCCAGATGATATAAAAACAGCTATTGAGGAAGCTAAAAAGAAAGTTTCTGCTGGGGACGTGAAGGTTACTTCGGCACTTTCAGATGATGAAGCTGCTGTACAACAAATTATTGATTCGGTAGCTCCGTAATTAGTTAGGATATGGAGGGCATGTCTTATACTGATATGCCCTTTTGGAGGAAAATATGGCTAATGAAATATTAAAAATGGAGAATATTACTAAAATTTATGGCAATGGAGTAATTGCAAATAAAGATGTAACATTGATGGTCTCAAAAGGTGAAATACATGCATTAATGGGAGAAAATGGAGCAGGTAAAAGTACTCTGATGAAAATTCTTTTTGGAATTGAAGGAAAAGATAGTGGAACGATTACTTTTGATGGAAAATCTATTGATGGGTTAACACCTGGAGAAATTATCGCAGCGGGTATTGGAATGGTACATCAACATTTTATGCTCATAGATTCCTTAAAAGTATATGAAAATGTAATTCTTGGTATGGAACCTATGAAAGGTATTTCGACAGATCGAAAGAAAGCAATCCAGCTAGTGAAAGATCTTTCTGAAAAGTATAATCTCAATGTAGATCCTATGGCCAGGGTTGCGGATCTATCAGTGGGACTAAAACAAAAAGTTGAGTTGATTAAAGTTTTAGCACGGAATGCAAAACTGTTAATATTGGATGAACCGACAGCAGTGTTGACACCACAGGAAACAGAAGAACTGTTTGAGCAGTTATTATTACTAAAAGAGCACGGTCATACTATTATTTTTATTTCACATAAAATAAAAGAAGTAAAACAAATTTGCAGCCGCATAACGGTTCTTAGAAGAGGGCGTTTGGTAGGCATGATGGATACAACTAATTCATCAGAGGAAGATATATCAAAATTTATGGTCGGCAGAGATGTTATATTAAAGATGAATAAGCAACCGCCTTCTTTTAAAGAAGAATTATTAACTGTGAAAAATTTATCCTATGAAAATCAGGATCATAAGAAGATGGTCAATAATGTAACTTTTTCATTAAAAAAAGGTCAGATTCTGGGAGTGGCCGGTGTAGAAGGAAATGGACAAAATGAATTAGCAGAATGCATTTTTGGGTTCTATGATAATACAAAAGGCGAAGTGCTTTTTAAAGGAAAAGACTTGATGAAGGAAAAAATAGTGGATATTCGTAAGAGCGGTATTTCGTATATTCCTGAAGATAGAATTAGTACAGGCGTTGCTACGAAGGTATCTATATGGGAAAACTTAGTCGCAGATCGTATTGATAAACCAGAACTAAGAACATATAAAATGCTGAACCATAAAAAGATTCATGATATGGCTCAGAAATTAATTAAGGATTTTACTATTTTATGTAGAAATGAAAATCAAGAAGTTAGTATGCTTTCTGGTGGAAATATGCAAAAAGTTGTAGTTGCCAGAGAATTTTCTGCAAATCCGGATTTACTGATTGCAAATCAACCAACACGTGGAATTGACGTTGGTGCAAATGAATTTATATGGAAAAAGATAATAGAACTTCGAGATAAGGGAAAAGGAATTTTGTTGATATCAGCAGATTTAAATGAGATTTTAGAACTAAGTGATAGCATTATGGTTATGTGTGACGGAGAAGTAGCAGGATATTTTGAAGATAGTAGTAAGGTATCTGAGTATGAACTTGGGTTATATATGCTTGGATTGAAGAAACAAGAGAGAGAGGTGGCAAAAGCATAATGAATGCAAAAAGTAAATTATCATATATAGAAGCATTAAGAACATGCGTTGCTATAGGAGTATCTCTGCTAATTGTTTGTATAATAGTATTTTTGATCAGTGAAGCACCTATATCAGCATTAGTAGATTTTATGACAGGTCCGTTGACATCAATTAGAAGATTTGGCAACGTAATAGAAGCGAGCGTGCCACTTATGTTCACTGGTCTTTCTGTTATTTTGCTGCAAAGAGCAGGTCTATTTAATCTTGCAATGGAAGGTGCTTTTTTTATTGGAAGTGTAGCTGCTGCTACGATGGCGCTAATCTTAGACATGCCCCCGTTCATTATCTTATTACTTGCCTTATTGGCAGGTGCGATTGCAGGCGCAGTTGTATGTGCAATTCCTACAGTATTAAAAGTAAATTGTGAAGCAAATGTGCTTGTTACATCGTTAATGTTAAATTATATCTGTTTATATTTTGGAATGTATATTGTTGTAACTTTTTTACAGGATCCCAAAATGAATTCTAACTATTCGTATCAGTTTCCGGTTGGTGTTGTTTTAGAAAAGCTTTTTCCAAAAACAAGAATTAATTCAGGAATTTTAATCTGCTTTGCATGTGTATTTCTTATATGGCTGATATTAAATAAAACATCCTTTGGATATAAGGTAACCATGGTTGGTAAAAATCCTGTTATGGCAAAATACTCTGGAATGAGTACTGGTAAATTGATTATTGCTTCATCTCTATTAGGCGGTGCAATTGCAGGACTTGGAGGGGCTGTCGATTTGTTTGGCATGTATCAAAGATTCCAATATTCTGGTCTTACAGGATATGGGTGGGATGGTATTCTGATTGCGATTGTAGCCAGGCATAAAGTACAATATGTACCGTTTGCGGCTCTTTTTCTGGCATATTTGAGAACAGGTGCGGACATTATGTCACGTAATTCAGATATCCCTTCAGAAATGATAAAAATTATACAGGCAATAGTTATTGTATTAATTTCTGCACAGGTAATATTAAGTGGATATAAGAAAAAACTCATTGTACAGGAAGCCAGAAAAAGCGAACAGGAGGTATAAAATGAGTGCGTTTTTACAAACAATTTTAACACCGGAATTTGTATTTACTATTATTCGGGTTATGACCCCGATTTTATTCGCTGCACTATCATGTATGGTATTTACAAAAGGAGGTATAGATTCTATAGGTATTGAAGGTATTATGTTACTTTGTGCCATGTCAGGATCAGTAGGCAGTTATCTTACTCAAAGTGCATTTGGGGGTATTGTTGTTGCCATTTTAACTGGAATAGCCGTTGCTTATATTTTTGGATATGTGACATTGCAACTGCAAAGTATTGAAATATTAGCAGGTATTGCAATCAATACATTGGCAAGTGGTCTAACAATTTTTATTATTTATTATGTAGCTGGCGAAAAGGGTTCTACACAGAGTCTTGCAAGCCCGACAATTCCCAATATAAATATACCTGGACTCGAAAATATACCTGTGTTAGGAGCTATTCTGTCAGGACATAATCTACTTACATATGTGGCTATTATTCTAACATTTGTATTGGCATTTATATTTTATAGAACTCCACTGGGATTACGTATTCGGAGTGTAGGAGAAAACCCACAGGCAGCAGCTTCTGTTGGAATAAAAGTTATGAAATATAAGTACATTACTTTGACAATAGCGGGTACACTTGCAGGACTTGGCGGTGCTTTTATGTCAATGGGGTATGTATCATTTTTTTCTAAAGAAATGATAGCAGGTCGTGGATTTATTGGTATGGCTGCAGAAGCAATGGGGCAAGGTAATCCATTTGGAATTTTTGCTTCTTCTTGTTTATTTGGTTTGGCTGATTCATTGGCAACTCGATTACAAATGTTGAATTTTCCAGCGCAGCTGATACAGACAATTCCATATATTATTACAATCATAGCGATTTCTGTGTACTCCTACAAGAAACGCCGTTTATTAAGAAAATCATAGGGGGATATTATATATGAATGCCGGAGAAAGAGAACTTCAATGGATAAGGACAGCACAACCTCCGTGTGTGGAAAACAGCTGTGAGGATAATTGGTTAAGATATGTTGAAAATGGGCAGATGGCAGATGAAAAATTATTTAAGGATTGGATCAGTGCCGTACCAGGTTCACTGGCACCTTGTCACCTAGTGATTGCAGCGATTCAATGCATGAGGAATAAAGGTTATGATGTCCGTGAGGCAGAAAAATATATAGATGATGGATTAAGAGCTGCGGAAGAAAGAAATGGTGCGCTGCTTCAGGTTATAACAGCAAAAATATATCATTTACTTAATATTGCGCCCAAAGATTTGTCATCAGCTTACTGGAAGTATAAACAATATGCTACATGGGAAGAGGTTGAAATGGATTGTTATTTCCCAGAGTATACTGTTGAGATTTCTGAAAAGGAATTGGAAGAATGTGTTCAAGCAGGCTGGTATGGACAGTTGATTGGAGGGGCATTAGGAACTCAATTGGAAGGATATACAGCAGAAAATATAAAAAAGACATTTGGAAATGTGACAGGATATTTAAGAGAACCTGAGACCTATAATGATGATATTACATATGAGTTGGCATTTCTGGCAGCATTTTTTGAAGAAGGCTATTGTGTTACTTCCGAGAAAATTGCTGAAAAGTGGTTGGAACTTATTGAAGATGGTTATTCAGCGGAAGAAATTGCGCTTAGAAATCTTCGAAATGGGTTAATTCCGCCGGAAAGTGGTACTTATGGAAATTATTATTCAGATTGGATCGGTGCACAAATGCGGACAGCTATTCATGGTATGGTTGCACCGGGAAACCCTAAATTGGCGGCTATGATGGCAGCGAAGGACAGTATTATTTCTCATTCGAATAGTGGAATGATAGGTGGAATATTTAATGCTATACTTGTTTCATTAAGCTATGTTGAAAAAGAAATGAAGACATTAGTAATTAATACAATTGAATGTTTACCAAAAGAAAGTGAATTTTATTCAATTGTTAAGTATGCATTAGAGGTATGTAAAATAAACCCAGAATGGGAAAGTGCCTGGAAATTATGTGAGGAAAAGTTGAGAGATTATAACTGGATTCATACATATCCAAATGCCGCGGCTGAAATTATTGCATTGTGGTATGGTGATAATGACTTCAATAAAACAGCTAATATTATAGCAATGTTAGGGCAAGATGTTGATTGCACAGCAGCACCAGTGCTTAACGTATTAGGTGTGGCATATGGGATGTCACAGATAGATGAACATTGGATAAAACCTCTGGGAACAGAAATCTTAACTGTAATGCGAAAATATAAAAAATTTCAATTCTCTGAATTATGTGCAGTTACATTAAAAAGTATTCGAAATGCAGCTGAATATAAACCTAAATAAATGAAAGAAAGAAGAATAAGATGAAAGTATTAAATTATGGTTCACTCAATATGGACTATGTATATACGGTTGAACATATAGTAGTTGAAGGGGAGACATTATCATCTTTAAATCTGGAACTATTCTGCGGTGGAAAGGGATTAAATCAATCAATAGCTTTAGCAAGAGCTGGAGTTTCCGTATATCATGCAGGAATGATCGGAGAGGATGGACAGGCACTTTTAGATATTTGTAAAGAAGGAAAAGTGGATACAAGATTTATCAAACAAATAGAAGGAAAAAGCGGTCATACAATTATTCAGGTCGACAGAAATGGCCAGAATAGTATTATACTCTTTGGCGGAAGTAATCAAAGCCAGACAAAAGAGCATATTGATGAAGTAATAAGTTTTTTTGATCATGGAGATGTTCTTCTTTTGCAAAATGAAGTAAATTTTCTGGATTATATTATTGAAAAAGCATTTGAACGAGGCATGCAGATTATTTTAAACCCATCTCCATTTAATGAGAAAGTACAAATGTGTGATTTGAAAAAAGTATCACTTTTTTTGCTTAATGAAATTGAAGGATCTCAAATAACAAGTAAGTGGGAACCGGAAGAAATATTAAAGGAAATGTTAATGATGTATCCTAATGCAAAAATAGTGCTAACATTAGGTGGAGATGGAGCAATTTACAAAGATGCTGGTGTAATTTGCAGACAAGGAATTTTTAAAACTCAGGTAGTAGATACTACAGCAGCTGGTGATACCTTTACAGGATATTTTATTGCTTCTATGTTAGAAAATGGAAATGTTACGAATGCATTAAAGATTGCAGCAAAAGCGGCTTCTATTGCAGTATCAAAACATGGAGCGATTCCATCAATTCCTTTAAGAAAAGAAGTAGTGATAGAATAAATACTAATCCATATCTTTGTTATGAAGAGGAAATACAAACAAAAACGTCAGATTTCAATTCGTCTTTAAGCTTGAATCTGACGTTTGTTTTTTCTTGACAAGCTAGCATTCACTAGCTATTATAGGAATAAGGCAAGCGTTTACTAGCATATAATTATCAGAAAAGATTACGAGAGAAGGATATAAGAATGGAAGAATTCAATCTGGAGAACTATTTAAGCAATGGCGTAGAGAATATTGTAAAGGGTGCGTTAAAAGCATCTTTAAGCAATCCGAAGGAAAGTTTATTTATGGCACAGTATGCTTTGGCCAGTAAATCTGCAAGAAAAAAGAGACAAAAAGCAGAAGAAATGGGAGAGCATATTCCGCCATTCCTAATTGCCAGCATTACCAGTAAATGCAATTTACATTGTGCGGGCTGTTATGCGAGAAGCAATCATACCTGTCTGGATAAAGAAGCGGAGAATCAGCTGACAGATGAGGAATGGCTTAAGATATTCCATGAAGCTTTGAATATGGGAATTGGCTTTATCCTATTGGCTGGCGGAGAACCCCTTGTGCGCAAGGATATTATTACAGCAGCAGGAAAGATCAAGGATATTCTGTTTCCAATATTTACGAATGGAACTATGATAGGAGACTCGTATATTGAATTATTTGAAAAGAATCGCAATCTGGTGCCGGTACTCAGTATAGAAGGAAATCGGGAAAAGACGGACGGAAGACGCGGTGGGGGAGTCTATCAGCAACTGATGCAGGCAATGGAACGATTGCAGAAAAATAAGATATTATACGGGGCATCTGTTACGGTCACGAAGGAGAATCTTAAGGAAGTGACGTCTGAGGAGTTTCTGGAGTCCTTATATCAAAGTGGCTGTAAGGTAGTCTTTTACATAGAATATGTACCGGTCAATGCAGATATGAAAGGACTGGCGCCGGAAGATGAGGAAAGAGAATATTTGAAGGAAAAGTTATTACTGGTAAGGCAGACTTATGAAGATATGCTGTTTGTATCATTTCCGGGGGATGAGAAATCATCGGGAGGATGTCTTGCGGCAGGGCGGGGCTTTTTCCATATTAATTCGCACGGAGGAGCAGAACCATGTCCATTTTCACCATATTCAGATTGTAGTGTTAAGGAGACTTCACTGCGGGAAGCACTTCGATCACCACTTTTTCGGAGGCTGCAGGAGAATGATATTTTGTTGGAAGAGCATGCAGGAGGCTGCGTACTGTTTGAAAGAGAAGATAAAGTGCAGGAATATCTGGCACAGGGATCAATTGGGTGAGTAGATAGGAGAAGCCATGACGACAAAGGATAGAATCGTTGAAGAAGCGTTACATCTTTTTTCCGTAAGAGGATATGAAGGTGTCAGTGTAAAAGATATTGCTAATGCGGTAGGAATCAAGGATAGTTCTCTATATAAGCATTTCAATAGTAAAAAAGAGATATTTGAAACAATAGTATCTACGATGTCGGTTAAGATGAATGCTATGACAGATGAATTTCAACTTCCTTATATTCCCAAACCTCAGAATGATAATAAAGTGACGGTTATGTCAGAAGATGAATTGGTTGAAATAAGCAAGCGTGCTTTTTTGTTTTATCTTAAGGATGGATTCGCATCCAGATTCAGAAGGATATTGAACTTAGAGCAATATCATAATTCTGAAATAGCAAAAATCTATCGAAAATTATTTATGGAAGACAGCATAGAGTACCAATCCTTATTATTTCAACAATTGATTCATGATGGAATATTTGCAGATCATGATCCGGAAGTCATGGCAGTGCATTTTTATGCGCCTATGTTTTTCTTGCTGAATCGGTATGATAATCAATTGGAGAAAGAGAATGAAGCATTGGCGATACTGGAAAAACATATAAGAGCCTTTTGGCATATTTATAGAAAACAGAACGTCTCAAAAACTTATTGACACGTTCTGAATAGAGATATTTATAAATTAGTATTCAGGGGTAATGTTTTTACTATCTCATATTGTGAATTAATAATTGTCCACATTTGAGAATAATATATCATAACATTCCAGATTCCACAGCCATTAAGGGCATATTCTTTAATTAATTTGATCTGTGCATCAATGCTTCTGGCATCAATGCTCCATACCATATGCTGAGTTGGGATGCCGGTGGTAATTTGATTATATAGAAAAAATGGTGTTTGGGAAATTTCATCGAACTGTATGATAGCTCCTGCGCTATTAGCTAGATTTATGGCAGAATCTATTGTTAGGGATTGAGCAATTGATTCTGCAGGTATATAGGGTAACTGCCAATCGTAACTAATAGTGGTAGTTCCCAGTATAATTTTATCAGACGATACCGTGGAAACTAGATAATCTATAAATGTTCTTATGATACTAATATTACTAACTGGTGAAGGCGGTCCAAGATTAGTGCCCCAAACAAGTTGTATAAATATCATTCCATTTACAAACTCGCTTATCGTTGAATAATCGATCTGCTCAAATGATATTTCATTATTCGTATTTTCAATTTTTAGATTAAGTGTTATATAGAACAGATATCCTTCTTGTTGTAAACGGTCTGATACTTTTTTTATAAAGTTTTCATAAAGTGATTGGTTATTCGCATTGATATAATTAAAAATGATATTTAAACCGTAAAAGCCTTTCGCTTTCATGATACCAAGTACAGTATTAATATGATTTTCCTGATATTCATCACTTAATAAGATATTATATGCAATTTCAATATTAGGTTCACCCTGAGTCGTTAATGTTGTTACCGTCAATAAAGGAATAACATCATATTCTTTTGCTATTTGGATGATTTCTGAATCATCATCATATGTTTTTATTTCCCCTTTTTCTGTTGCAGTGTAATTAAAGATCGATAAATAAGTCAGGTTGGGCAAAACCTTAATAAGTGTTTCTTTTTTTATATATGGATATACAATACCATTTGTTGCAATAGTTCCGTTCGTGTCATAGCTTATTACGATTGTTTCTCCTGGATAAATATACCCTCTTTGAGAAAGAAACGGATTATTTCTTAGTAATTGCATGATCGTTACGTTGTAAGTACTTGCAATACTATTTAATGTATCACCTTCTTGTACGGTATAGGACTGTTTCGGATACGAAATTACTATCGTCTGTCCTATCACTAAGTCATATGGATTATCTAATCCATTATCCTGAATTAATTTATTCACGGCAACACTATACCTGTCTGCTATCGAATAAATGGTATCACCTTCTTGTACTACATAAATATCCATTCATTATCCTCGTGTTTCACTGTCATAACAATATATGCATCCAAATGGGAAATAATTATATGTATGATGATATCAGTTTATACATAAATTTTTATTTAGAATATTAATAGTAGTAGCATAAAATGACAACATCATCCATGTAAAAAAGTAATAAATGAGCGTTGCAACGCATGATGATGTTACTTTAAGTCGAAGTATGTGGAAATTAAAGTGTGGCACATTACGTAGTATAATGGTATAATGTAAGCTATCGGGACGATGGAGATGTAATAGATTCTGCATTCTGTTATCAAGATACAGAATAACGGACAAATCGTGCGAAATATGAGGTAATGTAATGAAAAAACGGATCAGGTTAAAGGGAAGGATAAAGATATACATACAAGCAAGTCTGTTTCTTGGAATATTGCTGGCATTGGTGAATGCCCTTATATGCACGATTGATATCAGAGCAGGTTTATTGTTAGCGATATTCATTATATTTTATTTTATTATCATATGTATATTATTTTTTTATAACGGACCTATTATTATGAATGAGTTGATCAGTTTTGCAACTCAGTATGGACAGATTCAGAGACGGTTATTACGTGACCTGGAGCTGCCGCATGCACTTTTAGATGATTCCGGTAAAGTGATATGGACAAATAAAGCTTTTGAAATGGTGGTACATAAGGAAAAAGGATATAAAAAATCTATTACCTCTCTTTTCCCTGTAATATCAAAGGAGAAAATGCCAGGAGAACTTGATGAGACAGAGGTAGCGTTGGAATATGAAACGCGTAATTATGTGGCTAAACTGAAAAAAATATCTTTAAAGGAGATGGCCCGGAACAGTGACATTATTGAAGCTGTCGATTATGACGGTTATCTGATTGCACTTTACCTATTTGATGAGACTGCATTAAAATTTGCATTACAGGAAAATGATGATCAGAGTCTTGCGGTTGGTCTTATTTATCTGGATAATTATGAAGAAGCGCTGGATAGTGTTGAAGAAGTAAGGCGTTCTCTCTTGATTGCTTTAATTGATAGAAAAGTAAATAAGTATATTGCATCAATTGATGGTATCATTAAAAAAACTGAGAAGGATAAATATCTTGTTGTTTTACGCAAGAAATCTTTACGGCAGTTACAGGAAGTGAGATTTGATCTGTTGGAAGATGTCAAGACGGTCAATATAGGAAATGAGATGTCTGTTACTCTGAGTATCGGCATTGGACTGGATGGTCTGACCTATTCACAAAATTATGAATTTGCAAGGACGTCTATCGACTTGGCGTTGGGACGCGGTGGCGATCAGGCGGTTGTTAAGACGCCGGAATCGATCGTATACTATGGAGGAAAGAGTCAGCAGGTTGAAAAAAATACGCGTGTCAAAGCACGTGTCAAGGCTCATGCGCTGAAGGAGATTATTTCAGGCAAAGACAAAGTAATTGTAATGGGTCATAGACTGACAGATGTTGATAGCTTCGGTGCAGCCATTGGTGTGTATTGTATTGCAAGGGCCCTGGAGAGAAAAGCACATATCGTTATAAATGAAGTATCTACATCCGTAAAGCCGTTACAGGAGCTATTTTTGAATCATTCTGATTATGAAGAGAATATGTTCTTGAACAGTCAGCAGGCAGTCGAGGTAGCCGGCAGCAATACGGTATTGGTCGTTGTTGATGTAAATAGGCCAACTATTACGGAATGTCCGGATTTGCTTCGTATCTGTAAAACTATTGTAGTATTGGACCATCACAGGCAAGGTTCCGAGATGATAGAAAATGCGACATTATCCTATGTTGAGCCTTATGCGTCATCGGCATGCGAGATGGTAGCAGAGATACTGCAATATATAGGTGATGGCATTAAAATAAAGAGTAATGAAGCAGACTGCTTATATTCCGGAATCATTATTGATACAAATAATTTTGTAGCAAAAACAGGAGTCCGTACCTTTGAGGCAGCTGCATTTTTAAGAAGAAGCGGTGCAGACGTAACAAGAGTGCGCAAATTATTCCGTGAGGATGCAAATGAATATAAAGCAAAGGCAGAAGCGGTCAGGCATGCGGAGATTTATCGGAATGCTTATGCGATATCCGTCTGTCCGAGCGAGAATATAGAGAGCCCTACTATTGTAGGAGCCCAGGCAGCAAATGAATTGCTGGATATTAAAGGCATTAAAGCAAGTTTTATATTTACGGAATATCAAGGGAAAGTATATATTAGTGCACGTTCTATAGATGAAGTCAATGTACAGATTATCATGGAACGTATTGGCGGTGGAGGTCATATGAACATAGCCGGGGCCCAACTGGAAGAAATGACAGCGATACAGGCGATAGATATGATCAAGACTACATTGGATACCATGGCAGAGGAAGGCGAGTTATAGTTATTACAATAGTAGCAGGATTGGTATCTTACTATATAAATAGACTGCAGATAGGAGTTATTATGAAAGTTATTTTATTACAGGATGTAAAAGCTTTAGGGAAAAAAGGCGAAACAGTCGAGATTAATGATGGTTATGCACGTAATTATGTGATTCCAAAAAAACTTGGATTAGAGGCGAACTCCAAAAATCTGAATGATCTGAAGCTTCAAAGGGCAAATGAGGAAAAGGTTGCTCAGGAAATTCTGGAAGAAGCACAGGAATTTGCTAAAAAGATTGAACAGACATCAGTTGTTGTAAAGATGAAAACAGGAGAAAAGGGAAAGACATTCGGTACTATTTCCTCTAAAGAAATAGCAAAAGCAGCTTTGGAACAACAAAATATGGAAATTGATAAAAAGAAGATTCAGGTGCCTGAACCGATCAAGAATCTTGGTGTATATGAAGTGACAGTGAAGCTTCATCCGAAGGTTAGTGCTAAACTGAAAGTGAAGGTTGAAGAAGAAAAATAATCCGGGGGTCTCACATGGCTGGAGTGGAAGAGGCTATATTAAAAAGAGTATTACCACATAGTATTGAGGCAGAACAGTCTGTAATTGGATCTATGATTATAGATAGAGAAGCGATTGTGGCAGCGACTGAGATTGTAAGCGAACAAGATTTTTACAGTAAACAGTATGGGGTTCTGTTTGAAACTATGGTGGAATTGAATGATGAAGGAAAGCCGGTCGATCTTGTGACGCTGCAGGATAAATTGCGTGAAAAAGATGTTCCGCCGGAAGTAAGTAGTCTTGAATTTGTAAGGGATCTGATTACAGCAGTTCCAACATCTGCAAATGTGAAATATTATGCGAGTATTGTGGCGGAAAAAGCAACATTACGTAAGTTGATTCGTTTGAATGAAGAAATTGCGAATACATGTTATACAGGAAAAGAAAGCCTGGAAGTAATCTTAGAGGAAACCGAAAAGAAGACATTTGAACTGGTGCAGAAGCGTAATTCCGGTGAGTTTGTCCCGATTAGGCAAGTAGTTATCAATGCAATGGATAAAATAGAGCAGGCATCTAAGAATAAGGGTGCAGTAACTGGCATACCGACAGGATTTATTGATCTAGACTTTAGAACAGCAGGATTGCAGCCGTCCGACCTGATTCTGGTGGCGGCAAGACCGTCTATGGGAAAGACTGCATTTGTTTTGAATATTGCACAATATATGGCATTTCATGAAAATAAGACAGTTGCTATATTTAGTCTGGAAATGTCAAAAGAGCAGTTGGTCAATCGTCTCTTTTCCCTGGAATCCAAGGTCGATTCACAGAAGATCCGTACTGGTAATCTGTCAGATCAGGATTGGGAAAAACTGATAGAAAGTGCTGGTGTTATTGGTAAATCAAATCTGATTATAGATGATACGCCAGGAATCAGTATTGCGGAATTACGTTCTAAGTGTAGAAAATATAAATTGGAACATAACCTTGCTATCATAATTATTGACTACTTGCAGTTGATGTCGGGTAGTGGTAAGAGCGATTCCAGACAACAGGAGATATCTGATATCTCTCGTTCCTTAAAATCCTTAGCGAGAGAATTAAGTGTGCCGGTTGTTGCATTATCACAGTTGAGCCGTGCGGTCGAACAAAGACCCGATCATAGACCAATGCTCTCGGATCTTCGTGAATCCGGAGCAATCGAGCAGGATGCGGATGTTGTTATGTTCATCTATCGTGATGACTATTACAATCATGATACAGAACTTAAAAATATTGCAGAGATAATTATTGCGAAGCAGAGAAATGGTCCGATTGGTACCATACAACTTGTATGGTTACCCGATTATACAAAGTTTGCGAATATGCAGAAATAAAAGTGTAATATTACTACTAAAAAATTGAATCCTATTATCGCGGCCGCCGCTCTAGTACAAGCAGTTGGATTGTTGCCCGCGTAAATAATACAAAAGAGGACAGGTTTAGAATATAGCCAGTCCTCTTTTTGTCCATGAACGAACTCAGTTGCTATAGCGATTTGTCCGCTATTTTTATATAAGAAAGGGGAATAAAAATGGGAGAGGTATATTATCTGATAACAGATGCTGCAAAAAAAGTAAACGTGGAAAACCATGTTCTGCGCTATTGGGAAGATGAACTAGGCATTCGTATTAAGAGGAACGAACTTGGACACCGCTATTATACAAAAGAAGATGTTGAAAAGTTTATACGAATCAAACAATTGAAGGATGAAGGTATTCAATTAAAAGCGATCCGCAGGATTCTGGAAAAAAATATGACTGTGATAGAGCAGCAAAAAGAAGTGGGAAAAGATAATGAGCAAGTAGAAAGAAAAATGAATATCATGATTAAGGACCCAATTCCAAGTGAAATAAATAAAAAAGAAATTGTGTCGTACAATCTGGGAGAACCGACAAACGAAAAAGCAATGCGTCTTCAGTATCTATTGAAACAGATGATCGGAGATGCAGTAAAAGAAAATACGAGAGAAATATATGAAGAGATGAAAGATGGCATTATAAAAGAATTGGATTATCAATTCCGAATACAGGAAGAAAAAGAAGATAAAAGAGAAGAAGAGCGTTTGAAAAGGGAAGAAGAACACTATCGGCAGGTGGATGAACTTTTGCGGAATAAGAGAAAAGCCAAGAAGGAAATTCAGGAAAAAGAAAGAAAAAAGCATTCAATATTTTGAATGCTTTTTGAGCTTGCCTGATTATGCTTCTGAAATAGAACCTGTAGGGCAGGCACCTGCACATGCACCACAGCTGATGCATTGATCAGCATCGATTTCGAAGTGAGCATCTCCCATACTGATAGCACCTACTGGACACTGTGCTTCACAAGCCCCGCAACTTACACAAGCGTCGTTGATTTGATATGCCATAATGTTATCCTCCTTAGAATGTACAATGTTTATTGATTGATATTTTATTATCAATTCCATATATTATTCTAATACATTATACTGTGGAATACAAGCAAATATTTGAGCTTACCAGAAATATTTGCTTGTTAATGATTGGCTTCGCTGCGACGTTTTCTAATGCCGTCAAGAATGACTTGCTTTTTTTCCAGAGTCTTCTTTTTATCCATATCAGGTACATCTTTTAACTTGTAATCCATGCCTAAATTATCATATTTTGCTTTTCCCATAGTGTGATAGGGAAGGACATCAAGAGCTTTCAGATTGGATAGACCACCAATAAAATAGCCTAATTTAAATAGATATTCATCGACATCAGTAATACCAGGAACTACAACGTGACGAATCCAAAGAGTAACATTTCTGGATTCAAGGTATTTTGCAAAGGCGAGGATTCCAACGTTTGGCTGAGAAGTGAGATCTATATGTTTATCAGGATCTATATGCTTAATATCGAGCATAACAAGATCTGTAAGAGGCATTAATCTATCTAATTTATCAACATATTCTTTGTTTTCAGGGTTATAAGTAATTCCTGATGTATCAATGCAGGTATGAATCTTACGTTTTTTACATTCTTCAAATAATTCAATTAAGAAGTCGATCTGTAAAAGTGGTTCCCCACCGGTAACGGTAAGTCCGCCATCTGTATAATAACCTCTGTTTCTTTCAAATGCATCTATGATTTCTGATACTTCCATAAGTTTGCCACCATTCATTTCCCAGGTATCTGGATTATGGCAATAGGCGCAGCGCATAGGGCAGCCTTGCAAAAATACGACAAATCGTACACCAGGACCATCTACGGTTCCAAAACTTTCTAAAGAATGAATTCTTCCACTCATAATAAAACCTCCGATTTTGCGATTGCTGAATAATAGATATGCTGTCAATAAATCAATCTATTTTCTATAGCATTTCCAGCAGCATAATCAGTATACTATTTTTGACAAAAGAATTCAACAAATGCTTTATTTATTACTGCCGCACACGATTTGACATACGGCAGAAAAAGCACCGAACAGGATTCCGGCGATAGGCCACACAATCCAGGTAAATCCCCAGTTTCCGCTCAAAAAACTCCAAAGAAGATATCCGGCAGTTACAATAGGCCATACTACAGAGGCAACAGCACCAACTAATTTATTATTTTCTTTATTTTGTCTGGAGTATTCTTCTTCCTGTAATAACTCTTTATAACTACCCATAATGGAACCAGCATGAATAAACAGGAAGACTCCAATCGCAATAAATGTAAGAAGTAGAAAAGCACCAATGCCTTCATATAAATCATTAGATTTACCTATGAACTGTAAAGTAATAAAAGTCAATGGAGAAAAGATACAAAGCATAACACCGATTATGATCTGCAGAATAAAAAACATTTGAAAGCGTTCTTTCTTATTGGTTACAAATGCTTTCACATTATAGTCTAAGTTAAATGGCTTTTCCAGGTAGTCATATTTCTGTAGTTGAAGACCACTGAAAATGAAAAGTGCCACAGCAAAAGCAATCATTACGAAGAAGGGAAATAGTGTAAATGGAGAGGGAGATATTTGATCTATGGTATCGAAAGAGCTGCCTGATCCCATAGAAATTATAATATAGACGGCTGGTGCCATAATGCATAAAAACACTCCGAAAGCGATGGTACGTCCATAGAGCATTTTGTCGTGAAGTATTTTTTCGGCCTGCTGTAATGTTACGAGCGGTAAAAGATCTTCCCTGCTGTTCGTGTTAATATCAATACCTAATTCCCTTGCCAGTTCGTCAATATTTCCAAATTCGGATATGACAATCCCGATTGCCTCATTTTCGCTTTTTCCATTCTGTTTCAGTTCGCTGTATTTATCTTCCATATTGTTTAGAAGATCTTCTTTTAATTTGATGATTTCGGCTGTATTAGGCAGACCTGAAAACATAGTGTCAAGATAATTTTTAATCGTTTCCATTCATATTCTCTCCTAAATTCTTGTTATCGTATGAACATATTTCATTTCATACGGATTTGTTTATGAATTTGTCAATGACTTCCTTGGTGAGCTGCCATTCCACACATTTTTCCTCATAATAGACGTGCCCTCTTTCGGTTATTTTATAATAAGTACGTCGTTTCCCGTTTGTTTCATCTCCAAAATAAGATGTAATATAGCCATTCTTTTCTAATCTGGAAAAAGCGGAGTACAGTGTCGTTTCTTTTATGATATATTTTCCTTCGGATAGTTCCTTGATGTTTTTGGAAATTTCATATCCATAGGAATCTTTCCGGGATAGAAGAGATAAGATTATGGTATCATTATAACCTCGTATTACATCACTGCTTATCAATAGATTGCCTCCTTTTAAAAAAAGATTCATATGTACGTATTAATCTTTGAACTGCGTCAATTATATGTATAGAACGATAATAATTCGTTTATGATACAAAAAGTACTACGTCTGTAGTACTACGATTGACGTAGTATAAAGATAACATAATTACTACGACAGGTCAAGTACTTTTTTAAATTGATAGATTTCCGGTTATTATAAAATATAACATTACAATTTACAATAAAACATTATAATGATACATTATAAGTAGAGGTGATTTAAATGATAGAGATTTTGAAATATATACAAAAAAGCATAGATGAAAATGCTCTGATTCATAAGTGGAATTCGAAGGATAAACTCAGTTTATACTTGGCAGGGAGCTTTGAATATTATATGGTGAACCTGTTAGATGTCTCCTTTTTATTAGTGCGCCCATTTGAGCAGCAGACGGTGCAGAAATTAAAAACACAAATAGCTTTGATAGAAGAACAGACAAAAATACCGGCAGCATTATTTTTAGAAGAATATTCTGGTTATCGAATTAAAAAAATGTTACGGGAGAGAATTCCGTTTATTGCAATAAATCAGTTGTATTTGCCATTTGTGGCGTTACATTTTAAGAAACAAAGATATAATACAGTTGACATTCCAGTACATGAGAAGTTTACCCCCGCAACACAGTTAATTTTTTTATATATTTTGTACGCTCAAAAAAAAGAATTTGAACTGATTGAAGTTGCAGAAAAATTAAATATTTCTTCTATGACGACCGTGCGTGGTATGAATGAACTAAATAGAATAGGTCTTGTGGACTATAAGATCGGTGGAAAAACCGGTAGAAAAAAATACTATGAAAGAATTGATCAGGGAATTTATTATTCAAAAGGCAAGAATTACCTTTTAAATCCTATCAAAAAAATTATGTATGTTTCTGAGATTCCACTTCATATAAAAATGTATAAAAGCGGTCTTACAGCATTAGGAGAACAGACGATGCTTGGCGAACCAAAGCAAATGGTATATGCCGCAGATGGTAAAGCAGAGATATTGCTAAAAGAAAATCAAGTGTCAAGGGAAACAGCACTAGAAGAATTAATGCCAAAAGTACAGATCATGAAATATGATATCGGACTTCTGTCCCAAAATAATTATATTGATCCCATTTCTTTGATATGTGGTCTTGATGAAAAAGATGATAGAATAGAACTTGCGATAGAAGAATTAATGGAGGATACAGAGTGGTTCGCGGAATAGAAAAATTCAGAGAATACTTCGGAGAATATTCCGGTCAATACGTATTTATCGGTGGAACTGCGTGTGATATTATTCTTGGAAGGATGGGAGTTGATTTCAGGCAGACAAAAGATCTGGATATGGTGCTGCTCATAGAAGCAATGAACGAATTGTTTGCAGAAAGATTTTTCTCGTTTATTGAGGCTGGTAAGTATAAACATATAAAAAAAGGCACTAGAGAAAACCAGTTTTATCGCTTTGAAAAGCCTGATAATAGAGAATTTCCATATATGATAGAACTTTTCGGCAGAAAACCGAATTATTTTCAAAATATCGACAGCAGACTTACCCCGTTGCATATTAGCGATGATACAATCAGCCTGTCTGCAATTTTATTGGATGATGATTATTATGCGCTGCTTACGGACGGCATAACAATCATCGAAGGGCTGTCAGTCTTAAAATTGGAGCATTTGATTCTGTTCAAAATGAAGGCATGGCTTGATTTGAGTGAAAGAAAAGCAAAAGGGGAGAATATTGATATTAAAAATATCAAAAAGCATAAAAATGATATAGTTCGTCTTGCAGTCAATCTGGGTGCAAAGGATTTCGTAGAAATTAGTGGACCGGTGAAGACAGATGCGATAAGCTTTTTGCAACAGAATAAAGAAGAACCGATTGATATCAATGTATTGGGGATTCATGGAGTTGCTTACCAGGATGTTCTGAATACGATAAAAAGCTGCTATTTGATTTGAGATGAGTTGCAGATAGTATAAGAAAAAGGTTTCTTGTCTTTTTCTATTTATTTATTGACAAACTTCGAAACTAGATAATATAATATGCATATAGGTAATATGTTACCTAGTTAGGAGGATTATTTAGTGTACGATTTTGATACGATGGATAAAAGACTGATCGTATTTGGATATCTATTTCGCGTTGCAAATCGACTTCAAAGTAAAATGGATTCACAAATGAAAGACTTAACTGCCAAGCAGTGGTTTGTCATTTTGGCATTGGGATTATTTGAACAATCACCTACGTTAAAGCAGCTTGCGGAAGCTTGTGATACTTCTCACCAAAATACAAAACAACTTGTAATGAAATTGGCTGAAAAAGGATATGTGACACTCCATAATGATGAGAAAGACGGCAGAGCTATTAGAATCACAGCAAGCGATCAATGCGAACAGTGGGATAAAGAAAATGTACAAATGGCGACCCAGTTTGTTGACAGGATGTTTTTTGGCATGAATAGGAATGAAATTGCGAGTTTATGCGATTCGCTATTAAAAATATATGAGAATTTGGATAACCCAAACAGGAGGAACGCTAATGTCTAAAAAATTTTTAGTTGCATATACATCTAAGTATGGCTCAACTTTTAAGTATGCTGAATGGATTGCTTCGGAACTGAATGCAGACATAATGGAAGGCAAAAGTGTGAAACCCGAAATATTACGGCAATACGACGTTGTTATATATGGAGGTGGACTATATGCAGGAGGCATCGCCGGTATAAAACTGGTGACTCAAAATCCCTGCAAAAATCTAATTGTGTTTACCGTTGGATTAGCAGACCCTGTCTTAACAGATTACAGCACGATCATAAATAAGAATTTTACACCAGAGCTTCTTGCAACAACAAAATTCTTTCATTTGCGTGGTGGAATCGACTATAAAAAACTTGGTCCGGTACATAAGGTCATGATGTCTATGATGAAAGGAATGATTCAAAAAAAGCCTGAAGATGAAAGAGATGCAGAGGATAAAGAATTTCTCAGTACTTATAATGCACAAGTGAATTTTGAAAATAAACGGACCATAGATCCGCTAATCACTTATGTGAAGGAACTATAAACCGTATGAACTTAATAAAAGTGGCTCCCTGTCAGCTTGATGTAGTTATGCTGCAAAGAGCCTCTTTTAGATATTTTATTTTGTGGTCCGCCGGTTCAAATACACAGTAGTCGTCCCACTCAAGGCCTAGTGTTGATTAAAATAATTCTCTGTTAAAATATTTGTTATTACCGGAGTGCCTCCCACAATATCAGCTACATAATTCAGTTCGGCATCATTACCATGATAATCAAGAACCAGACCGCCGGCTTCCCTTATTAAGAGCATTCCTGCTGCGTAATCCCAGATTTTTAATCTTTTTTCAAAAAATGCCTCTGTTCTGCCGCATGCTGCATATGCCAAATCAATAGCGGCAGAGCCACTTCTTCTGATATCCTGACAATCAATGAAAATGGATTGATATATTTTAAAATTATCCTCAGCTATTTCTTTGTAATATGGGGAAGTTCCTATGGATATGAGACTTTCTTCCATAGTTTGTGACGAACTGACATGAATAGGATTTCCGTTTAGGTAACAGCCTTTTCCTTCTTCTGCCCAAAACATTTCTTTATTATAGGGATTATAAACAATCCCCAAACGAACTCTTTTTTTGCAAACCAAAGCCAGAGATATTGCACTGCATTGATAATCATGAATCAGATTTGTAGTCCCGTCTACAGGGTCTAGTATCCATAAAGTACTATTAAAATCAAATTCTTTACTTGATTCTTCTTCTCCCATAAATTGAATAGCAGGGTATAGTTCATACAACATCTTCCGAACTTCACTTTGTACGGTAATATCTACTTCCGTAACGTAATCGGCAATTCCCTTAATTTTTTTATGACCAGCAGATTTTCTGTTAAAGAATGATTCACCTGCTTTATATATGATTTCTTTTATTTTATCGAGATTTACTTCCATTCTTTTCTATAGTTCGCCCTTTCCATCTTGTTCGTTTATTTTCTGTGATTTTATAACCGGTCCCCTTGTTTTGGCATGTTATAACAGTAATTTCATCACGTATTTCTATTGTATGAAAGGAAGATAGTCCTATCTGCTGTGGATCGTGAAATGCACAGCCATTTATTAATAAAGCTTTTTTAATATGCTTTATATCCGCGTTTTTAATATGTGTATGCCCATATAATACGACATCATAGTTACCTATAACAGAATAAAGCATTTCTTTATTTTGATATACCTCTGGTTGATGGTGCATGATTAGTATCTTCAATTTCTGGTTTTTTGCCAGTGTTCTGCATTTCAGAAGATCTTCTTCGAGGAGGAGCGCATTGTCCGGTTCACTCAAAATACATTGTGTACAGGAATTGATTGACGTTACCAGGATACTCTTTTGCATGGTTATCATATCGTTGCGATAGAAATTCTGTACAAACTCTTTGTAATGCTCAAATGTACCTGGAATCTCACTATTATCTGCATCATGATTACCAGGACACATGTATATCTGAGAGGAATGGAGATTTAGTACATCTTTAGAAAGGTGGTCAATTAAAATGCTTGCTTCTTTATATTCTTCATTTGAACCTGTACAAGTCAGATCTCCTGTAATGACTAGGTAGTTGATTTTTTCTGCCATATGATTATGCAGCAGAAATTGTTTCATTTCTTCAAAATACTGACGCACAAGGAGCTTTTCTTCTATGTTTACATGGATATCCGTTAAATATAATATTACTTTATTCTGCAGCATAGGCATGAATCCCTTTTTCGGGTAAATATAGTGTAACTTCCTCCTCATCAGCCAGTTCCTGATCAGAATCTGCAAATATCGCCTGCCCACCAATGGTAATCAGATAACGAAAGTAGCTTCCTGAGTACATACATCCCTTTAATTTTCCATGAATGGCAACTTTACTATTTGTCTGAGGTGTTAAAGACATATCATTTGCCCGAATAATAATTTTTACGTTACCTTCTGCAATATCGGTCTTGGGAACTACTATCTGATTACCTAATAGTATAGTTCCGTTTTCTACCCGTGCATCTAAAGTATTGGAATGACCTAAAAATTCAGCAACAAAGCTGCTATTGGGATTGCGATATACCTCCTTTGGAGTTCCGCTCTGTGCAATCACACCATGATTCATGACAATTACCTGGTCTGACATACTCATAGCCTCCTCCTGGTCATGAGTTACATAAACAGCAGTTACTCCCAACTTTTTCTGAATATCACGTATTTCGATTCGCAGCTTTTGTCTGACCTTTGCATCCAGATTTGATAAAGGTTCATCCAGCAGCAGAATAGTTGGTTCTACCACGAGTGCCCTTGCCAGCGCTACCCTTTGCTGTTGGCCGCCTGATAATTCTGCCGGTTTACGCTTTTTTACAAAACTTTTATCAATTTCTACAATATCAAGAATGCGGTTTACGCGTTCCTCAATTTCCTGTTTAGATACCTTTTTAAGGGTCAGTCCATAGGCTATATTATCAAAAATTGTCATATGGGGCCATAATGCATAATTCTGGAACACCATTGCCGTCCCTCTTTTTTGGATTTCCATTCTGCTGATATCTTTTCCATCTACCAGAATCTGGCCTTCATCCGGAGCAAGAAAACCGGCCAGTACTTTGAGCATAGTTGTTTTGCCGCATCCACTTGGTCCGACTAAAGAGGTGAAGGTTTTGGGTTGTAATACAAAATTGATATGATTTAGTGCTTTCTTTCCTTTTTCATAAGATACGGATATATCCTTTATTTTAATCATTTTAAACATTCTCCATTTCACTTTTCTTCTAAGGTTAGGCTTTGCCTACCCCAGCCAGATGTTCAGCCTTTAAAAATTTATCCAATACCAGAAGCATAATAATTCCTGGTACCGCCAGTAATATAGATGCAACAGAAGAAATCTGCATTTCATATCCATTAGCGGTATTGTACATAAAGACTGACAATGTTTTGATAAAAGGTGCCCCGATTAACAAAGATCCGGTAAATTCGTCCAGAGAGTTCAAAAAAACCAATATAGATGATGCGGCAATTCCGGGTAAGGCCTGGGGCAGTGTGATTTCAAAAAATGCCCTTAAGGGACTGCATCCGAGGTTATAGGCAGCCAGCTCTAAATTAACCGAAATACTCTGAAATACAGATACCATTATCCAGAGGGCATATAAAAGACCTATCGTAATATGTACCAAAATAATTCCCGTATAGGTTCCTACTAAATCCCAACGATAAAAGTCTGTCATTAAATTTACGAATACAGGAAGTTGCGGAAACGCCTGTGGAAGCATGAACAATAGCATAATAAAGGGCTTGACTGGAAATTTTTTACGAGCCAGATAATACGCAAAGGGTACCGTAATAAGAACACACACTACCGTTGTGATTCCGGCAATCAGTAAAGAACTCTTTAAGGATTTAAGGATGTTCAAATCCTCCATTTTATTCCAATACAGAAGGCCCCACTCCTGAGGAAGCATGGCTGGCCAATACCATTTTTCTGCAAAAGACCAGATTACAAGAGAAGAGATGGGACCGAAAATCACAAATATCCCGATAATGCCGAAAAGTAGTTTTCCGATTTTTACCTTATTCATTATTTACGACCTTTCTAACATAAAACCAGGCAGCTCCGAGGGAAAGTAAAAAAGAAATCATACCAAGGGCATTTGCGGTTGCAATGTCATTTTGATAAGTAATTCGATAATATAAATCAATCATGATCATTTTAGGACCATCTCCGTTGCCCATCATCATGGGGATGGAAAAAGATCCCATCATAGAGGTAAAGATGATGATTCCGCTTACTAAAATAGAAGAACGGCTCATTGGTATCAATACATCCTTGACCAGGCGTAAAAATCCGGCACCGGCATTCTGGGCAGCCTGTAAATAGGAATCTCCTATCACCTGAAATGGAGCCATGATCAACAGCAGAGCAAAGGCAATGTTCTTCCAAACGAGTGCAATTATAATGCCTGTTGAGCTATAGGCTAGGGAAGGCGGATTGTTCAGATCAATCAATCTCAATACACTTAAGAATGAATTCAGGGTTCCATGAGGTGCTAAAAAGGTGCGCATGGCATGACCTACTACTACGTAGGGAATAAACAACGGAATTTTAAAAAGAAATTCGATCCATTTGGATTTATACAGCCGCAAAAAGGCCCCAATTAGTATGCCAAACAAAAGAGTAAGGAATAATGCTATTACAGAAATAAATATGGTATAAAAAATATCTTCCACATAGAAATCAGTTACCTTCTTAAATCCTTCGAAGGACAGCCGGCCTTCCTTAAATAATCCATCATATATAACACGGAAGAAGGGAAAAATAAAGACAACTGATAAAAGAATTACCGATGGTGCAATAAGCACCAACGGTAACAAACGGGAAGCTGATTGATACCTATTTTGCATTTTCATATGCTTCCATCATGTCATTTTTATATTCATTTAATGGCAATACCGTACTGTATTTACTTAGAATATCGGCTGTAATATCCTTGAATAAGCTGTTCTTTGCTTGTTCTGAGCAGAGTGGGAGTACAGCATTTGTATCAATACCGGGATACCAGTTGAACTGATCCACGATGACCTTTGCCTGAACCTCAGGAGAACCTAACAATTCAGCAAATTTAACAGCTGCTTCCTTATTGGCTGCATTAGAAGGTATCACTATATACATAGGTTGTCCAGGCATTCCGGGTTCCAGAATCGTCAGCTTGACATCGGGGCTCATACGGCCCTCTGCCTGCATTGTGTAGAACATATCTACCCAAACCGGTCCCATAGAAATCTCTCCGCGATTCAGCATATCAAGTGTTCCCTGATTTCCATTTGTGATTGTGCATGGTAATGATTTCAATTCCGACATGATAGCAGACCAGTCTGATTCCATGCTTTCATCATAGGGACCATTTAAAATTTGTTCTGCATTGTCAGATGCATTGCAAAGATAAGAGGTAACAAAGGCAACACCAGACATTCCTCCAGTCACGCCATTATAACCAAATTTTTTTGGATTATTATTAATCCAGGTATTCAACTCGTCAAAATTTTTAGGAACGTCCTGTACCTCTGTAGAGTTATAGGCAATTGCAGTCTGACTGGAAAACAGTGGAATTACATAACCGTCTACATCGGTTCCAAGTGCATTTCTAGATCCGTCTGATACAAGATATTCTCCTACATTGGTCAGATCAACGTACTTATCTAAGAGACCATTTTCAATCATTTGTGCCATGATGCCCTGATGCACAATAGCTACATCAATGTCACCATCTTCTTTTCCAGAATTCTTCTGTGCCTTTAGTTTTTCAAAAATCTTCTGAGATCCTTCATCCCCGGCACCAGCACCTACAACATTTAGCTTCATTCCTGGGTATTTTTCTTCTACAATTGGTGCCACATAGTTATTCTGAAGTTCTTCCATATTGGTATCACCGGCAGTCATTACATTTAATGTGATATCTGAAAAAATGGATTCAGCTACTTCCTTGGAAGCGTCCTGTTCTGTTGGTTCGGGCTGCTCAGTATTGGTATCACTAGATGCTGCGGCTGCTTTACTTGCTTCATTATTTTGTGTTTTTTGTCCGCATCCTGCTAAGATAACCGTTGTCATAACTGTTATCATTAATATAGATATTACTTTTTTGATTTTCATTTTTTATCCTTTCACCTCTTTAAATAGGCTTCATTAATAATGGAAACATTATCTACGTTCTCTTTTCATCTTCAACGTAACCATATCTGTGTTGATGTAGTCGTAAGACAAAAGAATGGGTTGGTCCTTTTTGTCGAAATGCATTTGTTCCAGTAAAACAATTGATCCAGTCAGATAAGATTCAGCTTCACGGTCCCACTTATTTAAGGGATTTATGCCTTTAATTACTGTTTGTGAATAACATGCAAAAATGTTGCATTCTTCTTCTATAATTTTAAAAATACTTCCCTGTAAATCCGCATCGAAAATATTACCTACCAGTTTTTCCGGAAAAATATTATAAGAAAAAACGACAGCTTCCTGATCGGCTGTTCTTTCCCTGTTTACAATAACCACTTTTTCGTGTGACACAAGCTGCATACGTTGTCTTAAGTATTCATCAGGTAACTCATGCGCTGCTCCATAAAAGTTACTGCCGATTACATATCCTGCCTCCTGAATCATTTTTCCGACCGAATCAAGATAAATAAGTGGATTTTCTATAGCTCGCTTATTTTCTATGATATAATTTCCCGAGCCATGTCTTTTTTCAATCATGCCCTTTTGCTGCAAAATATTTAATGTTTCCCGTATAGTAGAACGTGCTACTTGGTATTCTTTTGCAAGCTCCAGTTCCCCGGGAATTTTCTGGCCTATACACCATTCCTCTTTACGAATCTTTTTTTCCAAGAGCTCTGCGATTTGTTCATATCGACGTTGCATCATACTGTTATCATACACTCCTCTGACCATCATGCATTATGGTCCAGCTATTTAAAAGTTGTCAGACATCTTTTACAAGCCCTATTATAGAATCCCTTATTTGACCTTACTATCAAAAATACTTAATATTTAGGTAAAGATAGTGTTAAATAAATAAGCTTAGAAGTTAAAAATGTTAGCGTAAAAATTAAAAATTCTTGTTTTATAACAAATGAATTTCTACAAGATCGGGTTTTATGATTGAAAGTTGGTTAAAGCTATTGTATTGTAAAATAGATTTAACTATAAATATTGGAGGAAAATTTCATGAAAGTGGTGTTTTATATACCAGCTATTCTATTTACTATTTTTTATGGGTTGGCGGTAATGTTTTTAGATGTTATTTCAATTTCACCTCTAATATATGTATGGCTTATTTTGTTTTCAATTGCAGGTATTCTATTAAGTAAAGGTAAATTTTGGGGTGCATTTATAGGGATAATACCTGGAATTAACCTGATTTATAGGAGTATGATCAAAGATACGGGATTTATAGAGATGGAAATGAAAATCGGTGTTATTATTCTGATTTTTTATGTATTATGTAGTGGAGCTGTTATTCTTAAGAAAACAAAAAAATGACAGAGAAGGTGAAATGTTTGGCTTATCAGGTGGTGTTTCTTATATGTTTGAAAACAATGAAGGAAAGAGATTTATAAACGTATTAGCGATAGGTCTTACATATTATAAAGTCTAATCTGAGGTGATAATACAGGTTAAAAATAAAAAGTTAATATTATACCAATATCATGGAGGTTACAATTATGGTGAGAAAAGAAAATTATTAAATTTTTATTTGTTTCTATTTTTATTGATGACAGTAGGCGCATTTGTATGGCAGATGTTTTTCCCAAATGTTGCAGAAACTTTTTCGCTATGGCGGATGAGCCGGGGATGGCAGACTGAAATTGCATTATGGAATGTTGGAATTGATGTGGGCATTGTAATTACACTTGTTAAGCGTAACATTGAATATGCAAAAATACTCACGCTTATTTCGGTTGTACTTTGTATTTTATTAGGAGGGCATCACCTTATTTATGCGCTTGCCACAACGAACGGCATCATGACATAATGAGATAGTAATGAAACGGTATATGTAAAGAAAATTACTAGGCATAAGATCAACTCATAAGACTTGGGTAATTGAGAATTAACATTATATCTTTTGCAATTGCTGCCATTTTTTCAGGAGATTTTAGACGGCTCTCATTGAGCCACTTAATTAATATACACATAAACCCGCCTGTACTAAATGCTAAAGCATAGTTAATACTTTCCCTATTAAAAGGCATCCTATTGCCCTTTACCTCATCAAAAGTAAGCGGTAAAAGTTCTTCTGCTTTTGTAAGAACAATTGGTAGTAAATGATGACGGTTAATTAGTTGCAAAAAATCAAAATGCTTTGTCATAACAGAAGATAATATCCGAGCTATACTAGGCATTGACAAATCACTTTGCATTCTGATCGACGCTTCGTATTCACGCCATATTCTGGCAAAACATTCTTCAATAATTTCATTTTTAGAAGAATAATTTCGGTAAAAAGTACGTCTTGACAAACCGGCATTGTCTGTAATCTCCTGTATCGTAATTTCCTCATATTTTTCGTTTTCCATAAGTTTTAATAGAGTATTCTCCATCCACATTTTTGAATTATCTGATTTTTGGTTTCCTTTATTTTTTTTGGTCATATGGCTTTCTCCTTTATCGTCACAAAACATTGAATGTGTAGCTTTCAAACTAAAGAGGTTGATTCTACTGTGATACCTATTATAATAGGCATTGAAAAAAGACACAAGTGTGTCGATAAAGGAGGACTTAATATGAATACAATGAGTTTATTCGCCTGGATTCTGCCAATTATGTTTATGCTCCATGATTTTGAAGAAATTATTATGGCAGAAGTGTGGAACACGCGCTTTCAGATGAGGATAAATACGACCTGGACGAATTGGAAGCCGTTCGGATTGAAATATATCCAGCATTTTCAAACGCCAACGTTTTCTATCGGAGTAGGAGTTGAATTTCTTGTTTTTTCACTAATTAGTTTATTTTCAGTAATTTTTCGGGGATACTTTTTATGGTATAGCGCTTTTTTCACGCTTATTTTGCATTATGTCATCATCCATCTGTTATTAAGCATCAAATTTAAAGGTTATGTGCCTGGAGTAATTACATCGGTACTATTTATTTTCCCTGGCATTTGGGCTTTATACGGTGCAGCAAAGTTATTAAACTATGGGCTGGGCACTATAATGTTGGCGTGCCTTATCGGAATTTTATTAATGTATGTGTTCTTCCAGATGCTGCATAGGCTTATGGGACTTTGGTCCGAAATGCTATATAAATATACTATTAGTCATAACAAACGCAGACAGAGGAAATAGATAGCAAAAAAGGATGTATAGATAAAATGCAGAGCTTCCACAAAAAATGATGTACTATGTACACAACTATAACCGTACTTTGATATCATCTAGCAACGCTTTACAACCCTCAACAATATCTACGTAGGTTTTATCAAAATTACCAGTATACCAAGGATCTGCAATATCTCCTTCGTTGTTTGCAAATGCAAGAAGTTTTCTAACTTTACCTTCCGGATCACTTCCCAAAATTCGCATCATGTTTCGAATGTTCATTGCATCCATGCCAAGTAAATAATCATATTTACCATAATCCTCTTTTTTAAGCTGCACAGCGCACTTTCCTGCTACAGATATTCCATATTGTCCTAGTTTGTTTTTTGTACCATAATGTACCGGATTCCCGATTTCTTCGCTACTTGTTGCCGCTGAAGCAATATAAAATTCTTCCACTAATCCTTTTTTTTGTACCATGTCCTTCATCACAAACTCTGCCATTGGCGATCTGCAAATATTGCCGTGGCAGACGAATAGTATTTTTATCATCTTCGTAAACTCCTTGTAAATGTTTCTGTTATTGATTATTAGATATTGCAGACATTTTACGGCAGTAATAATTTTACTTAATTTGTATACCGTAGTATTTTGATATTTAATTCATATTTTCGTCTTTGCGTTGGATCAAAAAATGGCATAGTCTAAATTGACTATGCCATTTTTTGTATATTTGTCTGCTATTAGATAGCTGCGTGGAAAGTACGTGTAATAACGTCGTTTTGTTGATCTGGTGTTAATTTAATAAAATTAACAGCATAGCCAGATACACGAATTGTTAATTGTGGGTAGTTTTCCGGATGTTTCTGTGCATCTAATAATGTTTCTTTGTTTAACACGTTAACATTAAGATGGTGACCGCCTTTTGTTGCATAACCATCCAATAATGAAACTAAGTTTTGAACTTGTGCTTGACTTACTTCTGCCATGATATATATCCTCCTAATATTTTTTTAATGAAAATCATCTAGCCCTTCTTCAAGGGTAGGAACGCTGCAAGCCAGGGGAGTTCTGGAGCAATCAGTACATCCCATGGTCTGAACTTCTTTTGTTTTATTGATAGATTCGTCTACGTCAATATTTACATGTCCTACACCTTTGGCCATATGTGAATCTAACATAGCTACAAGATCATCAATCATTTTATTTTGATCCATTTTGCACCGTCCTATTCTCTTACAATAGTGTAAGAACTATTTGTTTAAATCAAGTTCGATGTCGCCAGCGAATACTTGATCTTCTTTACCAAGAGCGCCTGGGATAATAGTAAATGTGTTAGAAATACCATCCTGTGCGTGTTCAAATGGAAGCTTTGATACAGAAGCTAAAGAAGCTACAGCTCCGTGAGTATCGCGTCCGTGCATTGGGTTTGCACCAGGTGCAAAAGGCTGTCCTTTTTTACGTCCGTCAGGTGTATTACCAGTTGCTTTACCATAAGTTACATTTGAAGTAATTGTTAATACTGACATTGTAGGGAAACCATTTCTGTATGTGTGGTGTCTTCTGATCATTGTCATGAATTTTTCTACAAGGTCATGTGCGATAACATCTGCACGGTCATCATCATTTCCGTATTTAGGGAAATCTCCAGTCGTCTCGAAATCTACAATGATTCCGTCTTCGTCTCTGATCGGTTTAACGGTAGCATACTTAATTGCGGATAAAGAGTCAGTTACTACTGAAAGTCCAGCGATACCTGTTGCAAAGTAACGAAGAACATCTCTGTCATGTAATGCCATTTGAGCTCTTTCATAGCAATATTTATCATGCATATAATGAATAACATTTAATACGTTTACATAAACGTCAGCTAACCATTCCATCATGTCCGTAAATTTACCCATTACATCATCATAATCCAAGACATCCCCAGAAACCGGACGATATTTAGGACCAACTTGTTTGCGGGATACTTCATCAACACCGCCGTTCAATGAGTATAATAAACATTTCGCTAAGTTAGCACGAGCGCCAAAGAACTGCATTTGTTTACCGATAACCATTGAAGATACACAACAAGCGATTCCGTAGTCATCTCCATGAGTTACTCTCATTAAATCATCGTTCTCATATTGAACAGAAGATGTTGTAATAGATATCTTAGCACAGAATTTTTTGAAAGATTCTGGTAATCTTGTTGACCAAAGTACTGTTAAGTTAGGTTCTGGTGAAGCACCTAAATTAATTAATGTATTTAAATAACGGAATGACATTCTTGTAACCATGTGACGACCATCAATACCGCAACCACCGATTGACTCTGTAACCCATACTGGATCACCAGCAAAAATCTGGTTGTATTCTGGTGTACGTGCAAATTTGACACATCTTAACTTCATGATAAAGTGATCGATGAATTCTTGAATTTGTTCTTCTGTAAAGGTACCATCCTTTAAATCTCTTTCCGCATAGCAATCAATGAAAGTAGAAGTACGTCCAAGAGACATAGCTGCACCATTTTGTTCTTTAACAGCAGCTAAATATCCAAAATAAGTAGCTTGGATAGCTTCCTGTACATTTGTAGCTGGTTTAGATATATCGCATCCATAGAAAGAAGCCATTTCCTTCATCATTTTAAGAGCTACGATTTGTTCTGATATCTCTTCGCGAAGACGGATAACTTCGTCTGTCATAACACGTCCGGTAGAATCTTTCTGAGCTAATTTATCTTCGATCAGTCTGTCAATACCATATAATGCGATACGTCTGTAATCACCAATAATACGTCCACGGCCGTAAGCATCAGGAAGACCTGTGATTACATGACTTGAACGACATGCTTTCATTTCAGCATTGTAAGCATCAAAACATCCTGCATTGTGTGTTTTTCTATGTGTAGAGAAAAATTCACTGACTTCTGGATCTACTTCATAACCATTATCTGAACATGCTTTTTCTGCCATACGAATACCGCCGTAAGGCTGCATAGAACGTTTGAAAGGTGCATCTGTCTGAAAACCTACGATTGTTTCTTTTGCTTTGTCCAAGTAGCCTGCTTTGTGAGAGTTGATTGTAGAAACAACTTTAGTGTCCATATCAAGAACACCGCCAGCTTCACGTTCTTTCTTGGATAATTCCATTACTTGTGCCCATAAATCTTTTGTGTTTTGTGTAGGACCTGCTAAGAATGTATCATCTCCATCATATGGAGTGTAATTCTTCTGGATGAAATCTCTGACATTGATTTCATTTTCCCATTTGCCGCCTACAAAATCTTTCCATTCTGGTCTCATTTTATAAAGCCTCCTAAATTAAAATATAATATTATGTCTTTCTTGGGTAAAAGACGTAGTTACCAGCATAAAATATATCTAGATTATTTTTTGCTTATTTATGCCTGTATATACATTTAAAATGTGAAAAAATTCACATTCAAACCCGCACCACTATTATATGTTAATATGATTCGATACGTCAAGGTTGCCGATGTACTTTTTTACATACAAAAACTGAAAAAATATGAAGTTTTTGTTAAATTTAACAAATGTTGAGGATAAGTTGCAGAAGGCTGGGAAAAGTACTATAATGTAACTGTAGTTTACCAATTTCATAGGACATATCATAGAAAGTTATAGGAGGAAAAAATAAATGGCACAAATAACCAAGGATATGACAATAGGAGAAATACTTAGAACAAATGCAGATGTTGCACCTATTTTGATGGAAGCAGGTATGCATTGTCTTGGATGTCCATCAGCACAAGGTGAATCGTTAGAAGAAGCAGCAATGGTTCATGGAATGGATATTGAAGAGTTAATGGCTAAAATCAACGCAATATAATTTTGAATCATATTTCTTATTTTTTGTATAATAAAATTTTAATAGAAAAATAAAAAAGACGAACAAGGTATTCCGTTGTTCGTCTTTTTTGCACTCCGTGCAGGATGCGCAATGCATATTTTTTGTTTTCCGTTAGTTGTAAGCTAGATAAGTGAAAGTGACTGTATTGCAGTATCTTTTACGATTACCTCACAATGTTCTTCGAGATAAGCTTCACTTGCAGTTGAAAATTTCTCAACTGCTGCATATTCAGATATCATGTTACAAATCTTATTAAATTCTTCTGGTGAATGGTCATTTTTGGAAATCAACAATATATAATTTTCTGAATTAATATTTTTGTATAGGGAATTAGTGCCATGGTAAAAATCTTTTAATATATGGGCTAATCTTGTAGCGGTTGAAATGGAGTCTAAAGAATATATTTTTGTTAAGTCGACGATCTCCATTGCTTTTAAGGCAGTCTCTGAGGCATCTTTTAATTTCTTGAATGTAGAAGGATCAGATGAATCTTCTATAGTCTCTGTTACATCTGTAAAATTACCTTCATGTATTTTCTTAAATAAATCAAGTACGTCATCGGCGCCTTCAGAAAGATTATTAATGACTTCATCGGAATTTGAATCAGAATCGTGCACAGAAGGAGCAAACTTGGAAAATCTGGTATCTAATTCTTCAGGATCTTCAACCTTTGTAATTATAAGAACAATACACTCAGAATTGAGTGGTATTGCTTCTATCATAAGCGGAATATCTTCTGCTTCAAAACCAAATTCAAATGATGCTTGCTGCATCATGTCACGAAACAGATTTTTAGCTTTTTCTGTTCCATATGCAAGTTCACTAATCTTCAATTCGCGATCTGCTAAATCTGCTTTCGTAAGTGTACAACGAATTTGATGGTCATTCACTTTTTCGATTTTCATAGTATCACATCCTAACTTTTTGATACAAAATAATGAGTTGTATTGTGACTGAAACACCAGTTTAAACTCAAAAGTAAGCTTGTTTAAAAAACTTTTGATAAGTTATATTATACTTTATATTTTATTAAGTCAATAGCACAAGGTTACAGAAAAATATTTTTTATAAAAAATATACAAATTTTTAAATAAATTTAATAATTATCTTGCATATATGAATAAAATCGTTTATAATCATTGTTACGAGGTGTTTCCGGATAGTCAGTATCTGATAGGAGGCACGGACAACTCTATTTACAACGAACGTTGTATTCATTATTAATTAAAAGCAAATATATGGGTAACGTTATTAGTATACCCAATCTTATTCCCATTATTTCAACAAAAAGATGGGAATTGTCTTACAAGCATATGTGCTTGTTCAAATCATTTTTCCAAATAAATTTTTAAATTACATTCAAACAATTCAGGTTTAATTAATTGGTATGTAGACCGATTAAGTTTGATACATGTCCGGACACTTCTACTATTATAAATATCGTCATTACCAAATAATATCAGTATATACTTGTATTTATTATTATTATATCACAGAATCCTTTTGGAAAAAACAAGTATTGTACAAAGGAGGTAATGAAGCTATCGCAAGAAAACAAGAACTTCAACTTGAAGTATATGTTATGCTGAAAAAGGCAATGAATAGAGGTGTTAAGCTGTATTTAGAAGGGGAAATAACCTCGCCGGAAGAAATTTTCAGAGAATACTGCCTCAATGAAGAATGTATTTATATGCCCGATTATGTAATGAATGATGCGGGTGAATTGGTGGAATTGCGTTACGATAAAATTAAAAATACCTAGTTGATGTAAACCATGTATTGCATTTAATAAATATCTAAAATCTAATTAACTGTATTATTTAAGGTAATATTCATTGAGAAGCCCCTTTATGCGATTACCACCTGAAGAGCAGGAAAGATACAGTAATAAATAATCAAAAAATGTCAAAAATGGTAATGACGATATGCTAATAGTCTGTTATAATTAGGACGGTCAGGAGGTAGCTGGAATGAAGAAAAAAATAATTCCGGTGCTTGTAGCAATCCTATTAATCTTAATTGTAATTGCAGCAGGCTTTGGTACAAAGATAATAGAGAAATATTCCTACTCAAAAGAAAGAGCGGATCTAAAGGAATATTATTCCTTAACGGAAGATAATGATGTGGCATTATTATTACAGAATGATTTTCTGGAGGCAAAAGGAAAATTAATAAATGGAACATATTATCTTGATTTTGATACGGTACAAACTTATTTTAATAACAGGTTTTATGTAGATAAAGTTGAGAAATTATTAATATATACAACACCAACAGATATTATCAGCGCACCAATTGAAGGTAATGTTGCGAATGTTTCGGGGGTGCCGGGTGAAGAAAATTATGTAATTGCAACATATCAGGAGGACACACTTTATGTGGCAATTGATTATGTGAAGAAATATACTAATTTTTCTTATGAAGTATTTACTGAGCCAAACCGTATGCAGATAAATACTGAGTGGCCAATAAGAACAATAGCAGATGTTGTGAAAAATACAGCCATCCGTTATCAAGGCGGCATTAAGAGTGATATATTGGAAGATGTTTCAGTAGGTGATGTGGTTGTGGTTCTTGAAAAGATGGACAACTGGGTGAAAGTCAAATCAAAAGATGGAATTATTGGATACATTGAAAAAAAGAGACTTACTAACGAGCGGGATGAAATGCAGACACCGGTCACGGATGTGGCAGTACCGGAATATACAAGCATAACAAAAGATTATAAAATTAATATGGGTTGGCACCAGGTGACAAATCAGACGGCCAATGCCTCGATTCAATCTGTATTGGCACAGACTAAGTCAATGAATACCATATCTCCAACGTGGTTCTCGCTAAGTGACAACAACGGAAATTTTACGAGTCTTGCTTCGCCAGAATATGTTGCAAATGCTCATAGCATGGGAATAGAAGTATGGGCATTGATCGATAACTTTAATACAGCAGTAGATACGAATGAAGTGTTATCTTCTGCAACGAAAAGAGCATATCTGATTCAGGGATTGATGAACGCAGCGCTTCAATGTGATATAGATGGCATTAATATTGACTTTGAGAAAATTAGTGTTGAGACGGGTGAAAATTTTATAGAATTTATCAGAGAACTATCTATCTCCTGCCGCGCAAATGGAATCGTATTATCGGTCGACAATTACGTGCCGAAAGAGTACTCCACACATTATAATAGGAAAGAACAGGGAATTGTAGCAGATTATGTTATTATAATGGGGTATGATGAACACTATGGCGGGGGCGGTGTTGCAGGGTCTGTTGCATCTATTAATTTTGTAGAAGAAGGGATTAAAAAGACAATAGAAGAAGTTCCCTCAAACAAGGTAATTAATGCCATCCCATTTTATACCAGAATATGGTCTACTAAGGGAACGGAAGTTTCAAGCCAAAACACAGGGATGGGTGTAGCGGAAAATTTCTTAGCACAAAAGAATGTTGAAGCTGCATGGGATGATGAAACCTGTCAGAATTATGCGGAGTTTCAAGATGGAGATACTTTCTATCAAGTTTGGCTTGAAGATGCCCAGTCGCTGGAAGTAAAATTGAACATTATGCAGAAATATGAGTTGGCGGGCATAGCAGAATGGAAATTAGGATTAGAAACTGCAAATGTATGGGACAACATTGCCAATTATGTAAACAACTAAGATTATTATAAATTGAGAAATCCGATGAAGCGGTATCGCTTTATCGGATTTTATTAAGTTTGAAAAAAGTAAATGGTTCTTCCGAAATACTTTCTTTCATAGATTGTAATAATAAAGATTGAGTAGTAGGGTAAATCCTACGTGAAAATATTTATGAAAAAAAAAATAGATACTATTATTTTGAATCGCTTGAGAAAAATTACAAATGAAGTAAACATAGATCCCGATTGGATGAAAAAAGAAGTGGTAGAGATTATCGTAGTAGCAATTTTGTTGTTATCTATGTTTTTGTTATCATATAAGGCTTCTGAATATGTAAATAGCACACATGTAGAAACACAGAAGAATAGAACGATTGTATTAGATGCAGGTCATGGTGGTGATGATCCTGGTAAAATCGGTGTGAACGGCGCAGTGGAAAAAGATATTAATTTAGCGGTAACAAAAAGAGTGCAGTCATTGCTGGAAGCAAATGATATTACTGTTATAATGACAAGAGAGGACGATGATGGAATGTATGACAGGACTGCATCCAATAAAAAAGTACAGGACATGAGGAAGAGGCTGGAACTGATACAGGTTTCGAATCCCGCGCTTGTAGTCAGCATTCATCAGAACAGTTATCATGAGGAAAGCATACACGGAGCACAAGTTTTTTATTATAAAACTTCCATAGAGGGTAAGGAAGCAGCAGAATTAATGCAGAGGCAATTAATTCTGCGAGTGGATAAGGAAAATAAAAGAGAGGAAAAAGCAAATGCAAGTTATTATCTGCTGAAAAAAACAGAAGTTCCCATTATTATTGTGGAATGCGGTTTTCTGTCGAATCAAAACGAAGCGGGGTTATTAGTGTCGACAGAATATCAGGAAAAATTAGCATGGGCAATACATATGGGGATTATGGAGTACCTGAACCGGAAATAATATATAAAACACATCGTGGCAATTAAGGATGAACTGTAACATATAATCAGCAAAATAATCAGTAAAACGAAACCTAATTGCTTGACATTGAGATGACTATCTGTTATCGTTAAAGGGTTGTTTTGTTGAAAGGAAACAGGTGAGAAATTGAAATTTGATGAATTAGAAGTAAATAGTAAATTAATGCGTGGTATTAAGGATATGGGATTTGAAGAAGCAAGTCCTATACAGGAAAGAGCAATACCGGCAATTTTAGCAGGAAAAGATATCGTAGGTCAAGCGCAAACGGGAACCGGAAAGACTGCAGCATTTGCAATCCCGGTGTTGGAAAAAATTGACACTTCCAATAAAAAACCACAAGCTATTATTCTCTGTCCTACTAGGGAATTGGCGATTCAAGTTGCGGAAGAAATACGAAAATTGAGCAAATATACGCATGATATTAAGATTCTTCCAGTCTATGGAGGACAGGATATCCAGAAGCAGATACGTTCTTTAAAAGCTGGGGTACAGATCATCATCGGTACACCGGGACGCGTAATGGATCATATGCGAAGAAAGACAGTAAAATTCAACACAATTCATTCTGTGGTATTGGATGAAGCAGATGAAATGTTAAATATGGGATTTCGTGAAGACATTGAGACAATTTTAAGGGACACACCTGAAGACAGGCAAACGGTACTTTTCTCAGCGACAATGCCGCAGCCTATTATGGATATTGCAAAAACATACCAGAAAAATGCAGAAATCATACGTGTTGTGAAAAAGGAATTAACAGTTGCGAATATTGAGCAGTATTATCTGGAAGTACGTCCTGGTAATAAGGAAGAAGTCCTTTCGAGATTAATTGATATTTACAATCCAAAATTATCCGTAGTCTTTTGTAATACCAAAAAGAAAGTGGATGAGTTAGCTTCTGATTTGCAGGGGCGTGGATATTTTGCTGAAGGTCTTCATGGCGATCTGAAGCAGCAGCAACGCGATCGCGTAATGGAAAGTTTTCGTAAAGGAAAGACAGAAATTTTGATTGCAACGGATGTTGCAGCCAGAGGGATTGATGTAGATGATGTAGATATTGTATTCAACTACGATCTGCCTCAAGATGAAGAATATTATGTTCACAGAATCGGAAGGACAGGCAGAGCTGGTAAGACAGGTCTTGCGTTTTCTTTTATCAGAGGAAAAGAAGTATACAAATTAAAAGATATCCAACGTTACTGTAAGACAAAGATCAAGGCAATTCCAGTGCCATCACTGAATGATGTAACGCAGAACCGGGTAGATAATTTGTTCAAGGATATTAACCGGATGATAGCAGATGAAGATCTTGCCCCAATGATTTCCATTATTGAGAAGAAAATCAATGATGAAGATTATACAGCAATGGATGTAGCTGCCGCATTTTTGAAAATATATTTAAATGCAAAAGAAACAACAGAAAATGCTCAAAATTGTACAAGCGATTTTGGAGATACAGGTGCAGAAGCAGGAATGGTTCGTCTCTTTATTAACATAGGTAAGAAACAGAGGATCACACCGGGAAATATTCTGGGTGCCATTGCAGGAGAATCAGGGATACAAGGAAACTTAGTTGGATCGATTGATATGTTTGATAATTATACATTTGTCGAAGTGCCCAAAGATGTAGCAGGCGATGTTCTGTTGGCAATGAAGAATGTTAAGATTAAAGGAAAAACAATCCATATCGAGCCGGCAAATAGAAAATAATAGTAAAAGGCAATCTATAGGGGTTGTCTTTTTTAGTATGTAAAGATTATAATTTCAATAAGGTAAAAAATATGTGTAAAATTGTAAAGCGGCAGCAGTATCTAAAAAAAATAATATTGTATATTTGTTCTCAATCTTTACAAGAAAAGCTGAAATTAAATGAAGAGTCTAATATTGAAGTAATTATATGGAGGCATATGGAAGAGGCTGCAACATATCTGCAAGAAAGAATGGGGGACGAAGAGGGGGTTCTTTTAATTTCGGATGATGGTGAAGTATGTAATCAGATGGTTGAAAGAGCGGTTCCGGTTGTCGCATTATTATACGAGGGTATTGAGAGGAACCATTTTTGGAAAATTCCATATGCTATAGAGAACATTAATGTTTTGAATATAGAGTACCTGGAACAGATTTATCGTAGGTATCGAAGCATACCATGGGATATATTGGAAACTGAACGTTGTATCTTGCGTGAGATTAAGGTGGAAGATGTAGATAGTATTGCCAGGATATACGAATCACCAAATGTAAGAAAGTTCATGGAGCCGCTCTATACGCCGATTGAAAAAGAAAAAGAGTATACAAGAGAATATATTAAACATGTTTATGGATTCTATGAGTATGGTACATGGGTTGTAGTTGAAAAAAATCTGGGTAAAATAATTGGGAGAGCTGGATTGGAATCTTATGATGACAATGAAGCAGATGCAATCGAGTTAGGATACCTAATTGAAGATGAGTATCAAAGAAAAGGGTACGGATATGAAGTATGCAGTGCAGTTTTAAAGTATGCGGAAGAGATACTTGGAATCGCAGTTATTGATACAAATATTGAGAATGAAAATATAGCTTCCATATGTTTGTGCGAAAAATTAGGTTTTCGTTTTATAAGTAAATTTCACAAAAAGGGGAAAGAGTACTATAGATACAGATACCAAAATCATATTTAACGAAAGATTTTTTTAGATATAATCGATATAAATTAAGCAAAAAAATAAAAAAACATTTGACAAGTAAAATGAAATATGTATAATAAACATAAACGAAGGCGTTTCTAGATGATAGAAGCGCCTTTCTTTTATATTTGGCGGGTAATGAGAAAACTGCGCTGTTTCTACTCGTTGAAATAAGAATTTTAATGTAGGTGAATAAGGAGGTTAGATGTATGAAAAAACTGGAAATTATTATTAAGCCAGAAAAACTGGAAGACTTGAAAGCAGTCCTTGATTCAAATGAAGTGAATGGTCTTAACATTGTTAACATTATGGGTTATGGTAATCAAAAAGGTATTGTTAAAAAATACCGTGGTGCTGAGTACAGAGTGAATCTCTTACCAAAGATTAAAGTGGAAACGGTCGTTACAAAAGAAGTTGCGGAATCTTTGATTGACAAAATTGTTGCGGAGATTAATACCGGTAATTATGGTGATGGTAAAATCTTTATTTACGATGTTGAAGATGTGGTTAGAATTCGTACTGGCGAACGTGGAACGAGTGCATTATAGGAGTAGGATATTAGGGTTGTTATGAAAAAATTTAATCAGATTTGCGAGACAATTTGCAATCGTTATCAAAGAAGATAACATATGAGATGGGAGAGGAGCCATCTGATAGGTTATCTTTTTTTGATTTACCGAAAACGTGAGTATTGTTTCATGCAGACAAGGAGGAAAAAAGATGGGATTATCAGATTTAATTGCTAGTGGTATGGGAGATGCCGAGGCAGCAGAATTATTATTAAATGTTGTATGGACCTGTGTTGCAGCGTTTTTAGTATTTTTTATGCAAGCTGGTTTTGCAATTGTAGAGAGTGGTTTTACAAGAGCAAAAAATGCAGGAAACATTATTATGAAGAACTTAATGGATTTTGTATTAGGAAGTATATTTTTCTTTCTTTTGGGAGCAGGAGTCATGTTTGGACCAGATTTGGCAGGTGTTGTAGGAGCAGGTGGTTTTTTTGATCCATATGCGCTTGCAGATGAGGCCGGACTTTTAAATGGATTACCAGTCGGTGTTTTTCTTATTTTTCAAACAGTATTCTGTGCAACAGCAGCAACGATTGTAAGTGGAGCAATGGCTGAAAGAACAAAGTTTTCCACGTATTTGATTTATAGTGCTTGTATTTCGATTTTTATTTACCCGGTAACCGGTCATTGGATCTGGGGCGGCGGATGGCTTTCAGGAATTGGTTTCCATGATTTTGCAGGGTCTACGGCAGTTCATATGGTAGGTGGTATATGTGCATTTATTGGAGCAGCAATTGAAGGACCTAGACTTGGAAAATTTGAAAAAGATGGTAAGGTCAATGCGATACCAGGTCATAATATTGTAATGGGCGCACTTGGTGTATTTATTCTCTGGTTCTGCTGGTTCGGTTTCAACTGTGGATCAACAGTTGCAGCAACAACATCGATTGGTGATATTGCTATGACAACAAATCTTGCAGCTGTAGCAGCAACAGTAACCGTGCTATTTATTACATGGAAACGCTATGGAAAACCTGATGTATCAATGACTTTGAATGGTTCGTTAGCTGGCCTTGTAGCTATCACGGCAGGATGTGATGTAGTATCTCCATACGGAGCTATGGCAATTGGTGCGATCGCTGGTTTTGTAGTGGTATTTGTAGTTGAATTGTTGGATAAAGTATTAAAAGTAGACGATCCTGTTGGTGCAGTGGCAGTACATGGCGGATGCGGAGCGATAGGTACTATCCTTGTAGGTGTATTTGCAAAATCTTCTGTTCTTGCAGATATGGGAATGAGCAGACTTCAATTGATCGGTGTTCAGGCATTGGGTGTAGTTTCTGTAATGGCATATGTTGGAGTTGCAGCATTTATCTTATTTACAGTTTTAAATAAGACGATCGGTTTACATGTAAGTAAAGAAGAAGAAATTGATGGTCTTGATATTCACGAACATGGAATGAGTGCTTATGCAAACTTCAGATTGCATGATGATAGATAATCAAGCGTTTATCTAATCCCTTATTAGTTTAGTTATATATTGTAAAACGAATCCCCGGAGCTTCCACCTCCGGGGGTTTGTTTTGCATAGTTTATTAACAAAAGTAGAATGGTAAAAAATGGAATTATCAGAATATAATGGAATGATTTTTAAAAAAATAGTATAATAAAAGCAATAATAATTTTCTTACAGACAAAGGATAAACGACTGAAACAACATTCAAGGAGGAACAGAAGATATGAGAGGGAAGATTATGTCAGTAATATCTGCACTTGCTTTAGCCGTAACGCTTGCGATTTCCGGTGCAATTACACCAAGTGCAACAGTTGTAGAAGCCGCAGGTTATACAACTGCAATAGTGCAGTGTGCTATTACAGGAGGAAATACAGTCACGGTAGTTGCCAGTTCCTCTAATATTCCGGCTAGTGACGATGGCTTGTTTTATTTATTGAAAGAACCCATTTTTGGGGCAGGTGTCATGGGAGAGTGTGTGGCTCAGGCACCGATGGGAACAGCGGCAGCATTTACAGTTCCTTTGAACAAGAGCCAGGCAGACTCGGCATTATATTCGAAGTTTGTAATTGCAGTAAAACAAGGAGGACAATATGTTCAGGTAAGTTCTGCATCTTTTATTACGAATCCGGAAGCTTGTGCCACACATACGACCGGTCGCACGGTCACGGGCAAAAAGGGTCTGTTGGTTGACCCGGCAAAAATCAGTAATAATGAAATCGTTGATCTTGGTGTAAAACAGGCAATTTATAATATACCAGTCGCAAATATTTGCGGACCGACTTCAAATAAAAGCTATCCAACAATTAATTATTCCTATCACGGAAAGAGTTATCAGTTTAACGGACTTGTTGTTGCTGAGTATGATAATATTATCAAAACATTAAGTAACAAAGGAATCGCAGTTACGGCAGTTCTTCTAAATAACTATTCAGCGGCACAAGCTGATTTGATTCATCCCTTGTCTAAAGATGGAACAGTATGCCCATACTATGCATTTAATACGGCAGAGCAGACTGGAGTAGATCACTTGGCAGCAATCGGTTCTTTTCTTGCTCAGAGATATTCTAATACAGGACACGGGAAAGTAGATAACTGGGTCATCGGTAATGAGGTTACAGCCCGCACACAATGGAATTACATAGCATACATGGACGTTAACACTTACGCTGCAGAATATGCAAAAGCAGTAAGATTGTTTTATAATGCGATTAAGAGCGAAAATGGTCAGGCAAATATTTATGTATCAATTGACCAGCAATGGGATCGGAATAGAAATGAGCCGAATAATTATGATGGCAGAGATTTATTGGATGCATTTAATGTAAATATGGCATCACAGGGTAACATTGACTGGGGGGCTGCATGCCATCCATATCCGGTACCACTGACAAATGCACAGTTTTGGGCTAATGCGCCTTATTATAGAAATCTTGTAAAGCATACGGCAACATCGCCATTTTTAACAATGGAAAATATTGAAGTGCTAACAGATTATATGTGCAGAGCGCAGATGTTATCTCCGACGGGCCAGGTAAGATCTATTATATGCAGTGAAGTAGGGTATACAGCTGCCCAGGGTGAAGTGATTCAGGCAGCCGCACTTACATACGGTTATGCAGCAGCTGCATATAATCAACATATTGATGCATTTATTGTTTCAAATCAGACAGATCACGTAGCGGAGATTGCGCAGGGATTATCCATGGGACTTACCAATCCGGATGGATCGCATAAGCTTGCTTATGAATATTATAAAAATATGGATGGCCCAAATGCCGCAGCTTATGTAAACAATGCAAGTGCTGTAATTGGTACGGATATTATGTCTTCCATTTCACCGAGATAATATGAGAGTATGAAAAGTTAATTTAAAATCGCCAGGTGCATATGCTTTTTTACGGCTATGTACTTGGCGAATTGTAGTTATAGTGTTATGCTAAGCTTAAGAAGCGGGAAGGAAAATATAAAAATGAATAAATTATTTCGGCGGTTTTTATACATATGTATATTAATGACCGGATGTATGGGAATACAAATGACAGTACACGCGGAGACAGTACCTTTGTCTATATATTTGAAAATGACACAGCAGCATATTGCATATACAGGACCTGGAACAGAATATGATCCGATGGGATACGTAGAAGAAGATACGATTGCAATTGTGTATGCCCTGACTGATAATTATTGGTTTCAGATCTACTACAAAGGTCAGATAGGATATATCAGTCATGATAATGTCATGCTCTATACAGGCGGTGACGGTTCCGTTACGGGTACCAAATTGAGATTCCAGCAGGGACAGCCCATAATCATGGATGCGTTGGGCGACAGTATTACAGCGGGTGAAAAATTGTCGTCACAGAGTCAGACATATGCATCGTTGCTTGGGGCAAAAATAGGGGCAACGGCTGTTTACAATTATGGATTAGGAGGCTCAGCTGTTGCCGGAATCCATCCGGACAGATTTCTGGATAGATATTTATACATGAATCCGAATGCCAATTTGATAACGGTATTTGGTGGTACAAACGATTATGGTTTTGATACGGCACTGGGCAGTATGGGCGATCGCACTGGTGAGACCTACTATGGCGGTCTGAATCAGTTGATGAGTGGTTTGCAGCAGACGTATCCGAACGCAGAAATTGTATTTATTACGCCGTTGAAACGTGAGAATGATTTAAAGTCAAATAAATATGGAAATACACTAGACCAATATGCGCAGGCTGTTATCGATATGGCTGTGTTCTATAACTATAGAGTAATTAATGTTTATTCTCCGGAAGGTTTGAATTTTGCCAGTCAGAAAAACGAATATATGAAGGATGGTATTCATCCAACAGCAAAAGCACATGAAATGCTTGCAAATTATATATATCAAAGCACCTTTTCATAGATGTAACTTTTACTAAGAAATTATAGTCATTTGTAATTCATGGAGGATAAAAAATGATGAGACAAGGAAGTCTGAACACAACTTTTTTAAAAATGACGATTCTTCCCTTATTAGGGCTGGGAGTTATGATTATGCTCTTTAGCTCAGGCACTTTTAAAAGTTCTATGCAAAGTGAAGTGGAAAGTGGGTTAAAAAATCTCGCTATTGCTGTATTGAATACATATGATGTGGCATATCCGGGAGATTACAGTCTTAAGGTAAAAGATGAAAACGCAATTGTCATAATGAAAGGCGATTCTGTTATTAGCGGAAATTATGATATCATAGACAGTATTAAAGAAAAAACTGGTATTGACATTACCGTTTTTTACGAAGATACAAGAGTACTTACCACAATTATGGATAATGAGGGGAATCGTATTGTGGGAACAGGCGCGCATCCTATGATTATGAATGAAGTGTATAAAAGTCAAGAAGAACATTTTTATGACAATGCTGTTGTAAAAGGGGTGAAGTATTTTGCTTATTATGCACCGCTTTACAACAAAGATGGTGTCTGTGTAGGTATGATTTCGGCAGCAAAACCTGCTGAAAAAGTAAATGGCATGATACAAAAGTCGATTGGCCTTATTGTAGCATTAGCTATTTTAGCAATGATTTTGACATGTCTTGCAAGTCTCAGCTTTACAAGAAAGATAATAGAGCTTATTAAAGATATCAATTCTTTTCTGAGCAGTGTATCTTCTGGTAATTTAACGTCCCATCTGGATGAAAAAGTATTGTCACGTAAAGATGAATTCGGTGAAATGGGGCGCTCTACTGTTTATATGCAGAAGTCGTTACGTGAGTTGATTGAGCAGGATGCTTTGACAAAGTTGTATAATCGCAGAAGTGGTGAGATTAGAATTAAAAATGTATACGAGAAGGCAAAAAAGACTGGTCAGCCATTTGTGATAGCAATCGGAGACATTGATTTCTTTAAGAAAATAAATGATACATATGGTCATGAAGCAGGTGATGCAGTTTTGAAAAGTGTTGCTCATATTCTAAATAAAAACATGCATGGAAAGGGTTTTGCAGCCCGGTGGGGTGGAGAAGAATTTCTGATTGTATATGAACGTGCGACATTGAAGATAGCTGTTGAAGGACTGCAAGACATATTAAATTATGTTGATGTTTCTGAAGTGGTTTATAATGAACAAAAGATAAAGGCAACCATGACATTTGGGGTCGTTGAGGGAAATTGCAATAAAGAATTATACAATCTCTTAAAAGAAGCGGATGATAAACTTTATTATGGGAAAGAAAATGGACGTAATCAGATTATTGAGTAAATGAATACTATTAAGAGTAAAATCATAAAATCAAGTATCATATTTTTATATCTTTGTCCGATATAATAAAAAGAAGTATATGCTAAGGACAGCACAAGAATCGATGGAACGAAATGCTTCATTTTATAGGTGCTGTCTTTGGCTTTTTTTGTGCAGTAAGAGGCCAAGGTAGGCAGTAAACACTGGAGGAAAGGAGGAAATGTATGGAAATATCAGGATTGCATAATTTTAACGCTTATTTTCAGTATACAGCAAATAATAAAAACCCGGATAGAACTATTGCAAAAACAAATCCCAATGCAATAGATGTAAATCAGACTTCAAAAATGCCGGTATCCGATCCAACATTCGTCGGTGCTTTATCATTGCAGGACAAGACAGAGATCGCGGATGCCTATCAGGAAGAGTTGGAAAAAGCAGAAGCAAATAATCCGGAAAAGTATCAGCATATGATCTTAACAAGTAAAGAGGCTGCCGCAAAATCATTTTCACAATTGTTGGAGATTTCTGGAAGCAATGGAGGTACTGCGACTCATAACGGAGTTGCAATAGGGTTCGATTCGGAAAGAAAGCAAATGAATATTGGAGATACGAGCAATAAAGGAAATGTTATTTCGGTTAATCTGTCAAATGGATGGGTTTTGAATTTTAACAGAGATAACATAGATGATGTCTCAAAAATACTGGATTTATTTTCGCCGGAAGATATCAGACGCATTATGGAAGCAATCACCATTGACAAAATGGCACAGTCAAAGCAAATAGAAATCGAAGATGCCAAAGCTGCTGTGGCAAGTAAAACAGCAGATACTGCGGCGCAGTCTGGACAGATATCCGAGGAAACATTGGCTGAAAATCCAGTAAATACAGATGTTTTGACAATGAAAGATACAAAAAAGGATGGCAGCAATACGTCAGCTTCGAAATCGGCGGGTAAATCTGCTTCAGACTGCACAGATGAATATGAAGAAGAATCGGAAGTAAAGACCGAGATTATAACAAATCCGGATGGAAGCAGAAAATTGGTTATTACAACAAAGATTGGAAATACGGTGACGGTAACCAATATAAAGCTGGCACCTGCGGCAGAAGAAAATAAACTACTGAAAAATAAAAGTTCTGGGGATGAAGAATCAAAAGCTGAACAGCAGACATCCGCATTCCAGGGATCGACTGAATTTCAAAACATGAATGCTTTGCATGCATATGAAGCAAATTTCATATATGCATCATAGAATCAGAGTGTCAATATATCAGTACTATAAATGCTTCAAATTAAGCTATCAGTTTCGTAAAGCGGGTTGACAAGCTGGTCAATTATCAATATAGTTGAAATATCAAAGACAATGATAAAGAGGTATGTCCATGGTAAGATTGATAATCAGTGATATTGATGGGACATTAGTTCCGGATGGTTCGGATCAGATTAATCCGATTATTTTTGAAGTGATTCATGAACTGAGGCAGCATGGAGTACAATTTGTTGCAGCAAGCGGCAGACAATTTGTCAGTATAAAAAAATTATTTCAACCTGTAGCGGAGGAAATCTATTATATAACGGATGGCGGCAGCATTATCCGTAATTGTGATGATATCTACAGTAGTGAGGTGATTGATCAGCAGACTGCTAAGGAGATGGCGGCTGATATTTTGTCCGTTCCGGAATGTGACATGATGCTATGCGGCAAAAAAGGTGTTTATGTATTAGATGCGAAGTCCAGGATGTCTATGTGGCTTAGAGATTCCTATCATTTTGATGTGATGCAGATTCCTGATCTTCAGATGCCTATTGATGATGACATAGTAAAAGTCTCGCTCTATCATGTGAATGATGCAGAAAATAAAGCAAAAGAAGTTTTTATCCCTAAGTGGGAAAATAAATTTCAGATGAGCTGTGCGGGTAAAATGTGGATAGACTGTTCAAGCAAGTTTGCAAATAAAGGAATCGCACTGCAAAAACTACAAAAAATACTACATGTTACAGAAGAAGAAACAATGGCATTTGGTGATAATCTGAATGATATTGAGATGTTGCAGCATGCAGCTTTTAGCATTGCGATAGGAAATGCGAGGGAAGAAGTAAAGAAAGCCGCAAAATATATTGCAGACACTAATATAAATGATGGTGTACTAAAGGCAATGCAGAAATTATTGCAGTCTATGGTCTCATAGATAATTATAGTTAGAAGAACCGAGGCCATAAATGGCTCCGGTTCTTTTAAAAATTTGTAGGAAAGAATATGTGGAGATGGATATGAAAATAAAAAAATATACTGCAATCAGACAATTAACAAATAATTCTTTTTTAAATTTGTTTGAAATGGATGCACTTACGCATTCGGGGAGGCCGTTTCAATACTATTTTGTATCCAGAAACCCGATGGATAAAATAAAGTTATTTACAAAAACAGAGCAGGCAGAAGGAATTATTATTTTTCCTATTATGAAGGAAACTCCGGGTATTCTTGTTATGATCAAACAGTATCGGTATCCGTTGGACGACTATCTTTATGAATTGCCGGCAGGATTGATCGAAGAGGGAGAAGGACCTGATGAGGCGGCAATTCGTGAGATGCAGGAAGAGACAGGACTTACATTTGAAGTCTATAAAGGCGGCAATGATTCCATGCGCAGAGCTTTTTATATGGGAGCGGGATTTACAGATGAGAGTAACCAGACAGTGTTCGGCTATGTGAATGGTACGGTGAGTAAAATGTATCAAGAAGATTCAGAGACAATTCAGGTATGTCTGGTGGATAAGGATGAGGCCAAAAGAATCCTTGCAGAAGAGAAGGTTTCTTTGCGGTGTGCATATTTATTACTGCATTTTCTGCATACGGATTCTGATATGCCATTTTCTTTTTTGGATTAAACTTTTAGAAAAAAATATTGACAACTGTATATAACGTGTATATAGTGTATATATACGACATATACATAATTAAAAACAGGAGCCAGGCCAAAGATGGACATAGTGATCAGCAATTCAAACGGCAAACCAATATATGAGCAGATTACGAACCAGATCAAAGCAATGATCATGGACGGAACACTGAAGGCAGATGATGCACTGCCTTCAATCAGACTACTTGCAAAAGAACTTCGCATTAGTGTAATTACAACAAAACGTGCGTACGAAGAACTTGAGCAGGAGGGATTTATTGTCACACAGCCGGGTAAAGGAAGTTTCGTAGCACAGAGCAATCAGGAATTGATGAAGGAAGAGCAATTGCGCAGGATAGAAGCAAGTTTACAGCAAGCCGTAGACTGCGCCAAGATAGCTTCCATAGAAGAGAAATATCTGCAAGATATGTTGTATACTCTATATCGGGAATAGTGAGGAAATTATGGAAAAAATGAGCGATATTGCAATAGAAATAGAAGGATTGAGTAAGAAATATTCCGAATTTACACTAAAGAACATCAATCTAAAAGTGCCAAGAGGATGTATCGTTGGTTTTGTAGGAGAGAATGGTGCAGGTAAAACAACGGTGATCAAATCCATTCTGAATCTAATACAAAAAGATACCGGAACAATCCGTGTTTTTGGGAAAGATCATATTACTTCGGAAAAAGAAATTAAGGAAAAAATAGGTGTCGTATTTGATGAATCTGGATTTCATGATTTTTTAAAACTTCCTGATATCTCTAAAATAATGGGAAAAATCTATCAGAACTGGGACGACAAAAAATTTTATGAGTATTGTAAAAAATTCAATTTACCTCGAAAAGAGCCTTTTAAGAATTTTTCAAGGGGCATGAAAATGAAGCTTTCGATTGCGGTGGCTCTATCACATCATGCAGAACTATTGATTTTAGATGAGGCAACGAGTGGGCTGGATCCGGTCGTACGGGATGAGATCTTAGATATTTTTCTGGAATTTATTCAGGAAGACAGAAATACAATATTCGTATCTTCCCATATTATCAGTGATATGGAAAAGATAGCAGATTATATCGCTTTTATTCATAAAGGAGAGCTTTTATTTTGTAGATCAAAGGATGAATTGCTCTATGAATATGGAATCGTCCACTGTACGAAAGAAGAGTATGAAAAGCTTGAGGGTACACATATAGCGGGTATGCGAAGTAATTTATTCGGAGTTGATGTATTGGTTGATAACATGGCAGAAGTACATAAGAAAAACCCGTCATTGACAATTGATCATACAAATCTGGAAGAAATCATTTTATATATAGTCAGGGGGGAACAGAAATGAGAGGTTTGATCCTGAAAGATATTTTAAATCTCCGAAATTATGCAAAACAACTGCTTCTTGTCATGGGAGTATTTATTGTATACGGTTTTGCATTAAAACAGCCGGAATTCGTTAACTTTATGTTTCTTATGTATGGAAGTATGGCAGTCCTTACAACAATGGGATATGATGAAAAGGTGGGATGGGATAAGATCGCATTTTCACTTCCTGTGAGCAGGAAAGATATTGTAAGAGCAAAATATATAGTATGGTTATTACTAAGTACCATTGCCGTATTGATAGCAAGTTTTTTGGGAATTATTATGGAATATATGCAGAAAGAGAGCATTGGAGAATATCTGCTGGTTGTTATGACCGTGGAAGCAATTTACCTGATGGCATTTTCGATTATAATTCCGATTGTTTATAAAATGGGTACGGAAAAAGCGAGATTAGCCATGCTTGCAATATTTATGTTACCTAGTATTGCAATACTATTATTTGTCCAGTTTTATAAAGGAAAGGCTGATTTTGCAAATGTGGACAACGTAGTTCAATATATTGTTCCGTCTGTCGTGATATTATCAATCATCGTAATTTATATATCGTATCGCATATCCGTATCTATCTTGAGAAAAAAAGAATTGGAATAAATAAAATATAATTTGCGCACATAAGATATAAACAAATGCACACAAAAAGCACACATTAAAAAGCGATAATGTGTGCTTTTTGTATTGACTTTTTGTGTTCGTTCTTTATAATATAAGAGAAAGCGTGAGAAGAAATTCTAAGCAGCAAAAATACTGCTACTACAAATTTCTAAGTCTTACACAGGAAGAAGCCGCAAGTGCTTTCTTCTCCCTGATTATTTGTGCCGCCTGCAGCGGCATGCTGCGAAGTATGAAAAGGAGATGTAAACTAGTGAAGAAAATAACCATTGGAGATATAGCAAATGAGTTGCATTTATGTCGCAATACGGTTGCAAAAGCATTGAATGACGGACCGGTTGCACATGAAACACGTATAGAAGTCGTAAAAAAAGCGCAGGAAATGGGATATTCGAAACTAAGACCAGAACTTGTTGATGAATTGCTCTGTAAAGCCCAGGAGACAAATAAGGGTATTATTTTGCTGCTTTTTAATCGGTCAGAATCTCTTTTCTGGAACAAAATTCTAGCTGGGATCAGTGATGAAGTAAATGAAAATAAATACCGTATGCAGCTTCATATCGTTGATGATGGCGATTGCAGCGGGGAAGAGACTTGTAAGATGATTGCGTCAGATGTGAAAGGAATCGTGCTGTTATGCGGTTTTTCGGATCGCTTTGTAGAAGGCATTAGTAAAGCAAATCTGCCAATTACCTTTTTTAATGCAAGTTTAGAAGCGGAAAAATATCTGCGTTTCGGCAATGTGATTATACTTGCGGCAAAATACTCGGTAGGAACGTTAGTTGAAAAAGTACTTGCAGAGGGAAAAAGAGAGTTTGGATTCATTGGTTATACAGAAACTTCAGTTAATATACAACATAGACTGGACGGGATGCTGGAAACACTTCATAGGCATAACATACCTGTGAACCCGGACTTATTATTTACCAAATACAGAAAAGACTGTTATTTTAATTACAGTGTGGTGGAAGAGGTCATCCAGGAGATGCCATATATTCCGGAAGTGATCGTATGCGCGAATGACGATATTGCAAAATATGCAGCGACGGCATTGATGAAGATAAGTACAGAGGTAGCCATGAAGACGACACTGATCGGATTTGATAACACGATTGAAAGAGACTTTTTCAGACAGGATATTCTGACTGTGGATGTGCACAAAGAAGAAGTTGGAAGAAGAATCATAAAGGCTACGATTGATCAGATCGAGCACCCGGAATTGGATCATATGCTGATTACGATCGCTACGTATCCTATTCTGAATAAATAGACAGAAAGATTACACACAAAAGGTGAGCACATGTTGAACATAAACGTGTTTCTCATAGTTTAGTGCATGCTCGAAGCATGCAGGTGGGAATAAGGTTGAATAAAAGTATTCAACCCTTTATTTGTACGCGTCCAAAGGTCGCAGATGGGAGCTAATAATGAGAAAACAGACTTTAAACGGTACCTGGAAGATGAAAGAAAGCGGTACGGCACAACTATATGATACTACAGTTCCGGGTTCGGTATTATCCTGCCTGATAGAAAAACAGGTGATTGAAGATCCGTATTACAGAGAAAATGAGTATCCGACCAGAGATTTATTCTGGAAGGATTATGAGTTTAAGAGAAATTTTGAAGTAACAGAAGAACTAATGCAGGAAAATAATCTGGATCTTGTTTGCTTCGGTCTTGATACCTTGACGGATATCTATATAAACGGTTCATTTCTGGCTAGTACAAACAATATGCACCGCACATGGAGGCTCCCGGTCAGGGATATACTGAAGGTTGGGCAAAACGATATTAGGATTTTATTGAAATCAACATTGCAGTACATAGAAGATTATGAATATGCCGAAAATAAAGAGATTACATTTACAAATGGTGGTTCCGTGGTAGGAAACCAGTTAATTCGTAAGGCGCATTCCATGTTCGGATGGGACTGGGGCGCACAACTACCGGATGCAGGAATCTTCAGAGATATCGAATTGCAGGCGTATTCAGGAGCAAGAGTCCACGACGTATGCATTGATCAATTACATGAAGAGAACAAAGTACAGTTAACGCTTCATACAAAAACCGAATTGTGGGAAAAAAAGGCATATACATTACGGATATCTGTGTATGATCCTGCAGGAAAACAGATCGTGACTGTGGAAAATGAAATTACTACAGAAGATTCCATACAAACACTAACGGTTGAAAATCCGGAACTCTGGTGGCCGAATGGGTTCGGGGAACATCCGTTGTACAGAATAGAGCTGACGTTATTCAGTCATGATAGTACAATTGATCATTGTGAATATACCATTGGTCTTCGTACCTTGACAGTAAGCCAGGAGAAGGATGAGTGGGGGTCTGAATTTGCATTTATGGTAAATGGAATTAAGATCTTTACCAAGGGTGCAAACTATATACCGGAAGACTGCATCTATTCATGGATTACGCCGGAAAGAATAGAATATCTGGTAAAGTCGAGTGTGAGGGCAAATTATAATTGTCTTCGTGTCTGGGGCGGTGGATATTACCCGTCAAATACGTTCTATGAGCTGTGCGATCGATATGGTTTAATTGTATGGCAGGATCTGATGTACGCCTGCAATGTATATGATCTGACAGAAAAATTTGAAGAAAACATTGTACAGGAGACAATTGATAATGTAATCAGAATCAGACATCATGCATGTCTTGGCATCTGGTGCGGCAACAATGAACTGGAATCGGCATGGCATCATTGGGGCGGATTTCAGGAAGAAACAGAATATTTAAGAGCAGATTATATCAAACAATTTGAATATTTATTACCAAAAACAGTGAAAGCGACAGATCGAACCACTTTTTACTGGCCGTCTTCGCCATCTTCGGGGGGCTGCTTTGATGATCCTGATTGCGAGAACAGAGGAGATACTCATTATTGGTCGGTGTGGCACGGTCTGCTTCCATTCAGTGATTACCAAAATCATTACTTCAGATTTTGCTCGGAATTTGGCTTTCAATCGTTCCCATCGCTGAAGACGGTCAAGACCTATACGAAAGAAACGGATCGGAATATTTTCTCATCAGTAATGGAAAGCCATCAGAAAAATGAAGCAGCAAATGGAAAGATTCTCTATTATTTATCAGAAAACTTCTGTTATCCAAAAGACTTTGACAGCTTGCTGTATGTATCCCAAATCTTACAGGCAGTTGCTATAAAGAGCGGTGTGGAGCATTTTAGAAGAAACAGAGGGCGCTGTATGGGATCTCTTTACTGGCAGATCAACGATAATTGGCCGGTGGCTTCCTGGGCAAGTATCGATTACTTTGGACGTTGGAAAGCATTACACTACATGGCAAAGAATTTTTATGCGCCGATTGCAGGGAGTATTGTCCGCCACGAAAACGTAATGGAAGCATATCTTCAGAATGAAAGCCTGAAAGAGGTAAGTGCAACAGCTGTTTTATCCTTAAAGACGATGGATCTTAAAATTCTGGATAAAAAGGAATTTACAGTGACAGCAGGAGCTCTGGCAAGTGTTAAGATAGGAGAACAGGATTATACACAGTTATTGGAAAAAATTAAGAAAGATTCAGTTTTTGCAGAAATTGCAATTACTTATGAAGATGGAACAACACAAATTGAAACGGAAACGTTTGAACCATATAAGCACTTGCAATTACCAACAGCAAATATAACCACGAAAGTGGAAGAAATAAATGACAATTATGTCATAACACTTCAAACAGATGCTTTTGTCAATTTCGTCGAGCTTGACTTTGAAGAGGAGGATGGAATTTTTAGTGATAATTACTTTGCGTTAACTGGGAAATCCAGAGAAGTAATCCTCAAAAAGGAAGACATTACAAATGGTACTTTTGCAAATGAAGGAGAAGTAGCAGCACGGCTGAAAGTTCGTTCCATTCGGGATAGTTACACATTTTAAAAAGAGGAGAAACGTTATGGGAATCACTTATTATGAAAAAGAACGCATATTCAAATTAGATACACCAGAAACCAGTTATGTGATTGGAATTGTAGATGAGGAGAATTTTGTAGGACATATCTATTATGGTAAGAAAATAGAAGATCATGATTTGCAGTATTTAATAAGAATCGAGGAAGCGCCATTTGTGCCAAGTCAAAATGACAGAGACCGCCTTTCCTTTTATGACTCGTTCCCGATGGAATATTCCACACATGGGATCGGCGATTTCAGGGAAGACAGCATTGCCGTAGAGACAACGGGCGGACATACGGCAGTAAAATTATCTTACAGCTCGCATCAGATCATGAACGGTAAGAAGACTCTGGAGGGACTTCCGGCAACATTTGGAACGAAGACAGATTGTATGACGCTGGAACTGACATTGAAAGACACTGTATTGGGCTTAGAGGTTATTTTGAGCTATACTGTGTTTGAAGATGTAGATGCTATTTCGAGAAACGTACGCGTCATAAATACAGGCTCAGATCATATGTATCTCACCAAAATATTATCTATGTGTATGGATATGGACAATCAGGAATTTGATCTGATCACACTGCATGGTTCCTGGGCAAGAGAGCGTCATATTCAGAGACGTAAAATTGGATTCGGAAAACAAGGGGTAGGTTCTGTACGAGGAGAATCCGGACATCAGGATCATCCGTTCATGGCATTGGTAGCAAAAAGTACTACGCAGGACATAGGAGATGCGTATGGTTTTAATTTGGTATATTCCGGTAATCATATTGCTGAAGTATCGATGAATCAATTCGAAAATATCCGTGCTGTGATGGGAGTTCATCCATATCACTTTAAGTGGAAACTGGAGCCAATGAGCTCTTTTCAGTCACCTGAAGCCGTGTTGGTCTATTCTTCTGAAGGGATTGGAGGTATGAGCAGGAATTTTCATGATCTATACCGCCATCATTTGATTCGTGGTGTGTATAAAGATAAAAAAAGACCGATTCTGATCAATAACTGGGAAGCAACGTATTTTGATTTTAATACGGAGAAGTTATTGGGCATTGCAAAACAAGCAGCAACGCTGGGTATTGAGATGCTGGTCATGGATGATGGCTGGTTTGGAAGCAGAAGCAGCGATAATATGGCACTTGGTGACTGGACGGTAAATGAAGATAAGATACAGGGAGGATTAAAGCATCTTGTTGATGAGGTAAATAAGCTTGGATTAAAATTTGGAATCTGGTTTGAGCCGGAGATGATCTCTCCAGATTCTGACTTGTACCGTGCACATCCGGACTGGGCGATCGCCATACCGAATCGTACTGCAGGCCTTGCCAGAAATCAGTATGTGCTTGATTTTTCCAGACAGGAAGTGCTGGACTATATTTATGAAAGTGTAGCCAAAGTCTTGAGAAGTGCTAATATTGAATACGTAAAATGGGATATGAACCGTCCGTTAAGTGATATCGGAAGTGCAGTCCTCCCGGCTGACCGGCAAGGTGAATTGTACCATAGATATGTACTTGGGGTATATCAGATGCAAGAAAGGCTGACCAAAGAATTTCCGCAGTTATTACTAGAAAATTGTTCGGGCGGGGGAGCCAGATTTGATGCTGGTATGCTGTATTACAGCCCACAGATCTGGTGTTCTGATGATACGGATGCAATTGAAAGATTAGAGATACAGGAAGGCACGGCTATGGTTTATCCGCTTTCTGCTATGGGTGCACATGTAAGTGACTGCCCAAATCATACGGTCGGCCGCGTGACTCCTTTTGAGACAAGAGGCTACGTGGCATTGGCCGGAACGTTTGGCTATGAGCTGGATGTGACTAAAATTCCGCAAGCGGACGCAGACATGATTCCGGGGCAAATTGCAATGTACCACAAGTATAATGATTTGGTAAGAATGGGTGACTACTATCGATTAGCATCCTATTCAGAAAATCGCATGTATGATTGTTGGGAAGTAGTGTCGAAGGATAAGAGTGAAGCATTGGTGACATTCATACAAGTTATGAACCGTGCCAACAGCAGGAGCAGGAACATCAAACTAAGAGGATTGAATCCGGGAAAACAATACAAAATTAAGGGGACAGAAAAAGTGTATTATGGAAGCACCCTTATGAATGCAGGCATTCAGATTCAGAATCCTTGGGGAGATTTCAGGGGACAATTAATCCATATTGTGGAAAAATAGAAGAGAGGTATGATTGGGTATGATGGAGCAAATTAAGATTGAGGAGAACGGGATTCATATTGTATTTGGCATTAATGAAAATAAGGAATTAAAACTGTTGCATTTTTCATCTTTGGAACTGGATGAAAAGGATTTTGCAGAACCGCAATTAATGAAGGAATCTTTTCAATTGGTACAGGTCAATTTTTCGGGCTATAACAGACCGTATGAGCGGCACGGTAATAAGTATATCGTAACAGCACCGGGATATTTGTTGAAATATGTGGATATGCAGGATGATGTAAATGAAATTGGCCGATTATTGATCATTACACAGGAAGATACAGAAGTGACAGGTACAAGGGTAGTGACCTACATGCAGTTTTATGCTGGTACATCAATGGTGAGATGTCATAATGTGGTAACCAATATAGGAACACAGGTGCAGACATTAGAGTATCTCTCATCCTTCTGTTATTTTGGGTTGGAAAAAGAAGGTGCCTCTTCTTCGGATGATAAGATGTACTTAAGTTATGCCAATAATGGCTGGCAGAAGGAAATGAGCTGGAGAACACAAAGTTTTGCAGAAATGGGCATGGCACAGACGCAGCCTGCCATTTTTCAGCGTACCTCCAAGACAATAGAAGTGACCAATACCGGTAACTGGTCTACCAAGGAATATCTTCCGATGGGATATGTGGAAAATAGAGAAGCGGGAACAAGTCTCTTCTGGCAGATCGAGCATAATGGCTCCTGGCATTATGAAATCGGAGATATGCATGGGCATTTTTATACCTGCATCAGCGGACCGACAGAAATACAGTCTCATTGGTCAATTGATTTAAAACCGGGAGAAAGCTTTACATCCGTTCCGGTCGCAGTAGGTGTGGGGCATGATGATCTGTCAACAGATATGGGAGAACTGACAAAATACCGCCGGATGATCAGAAGAAAAAATGATGATAACGAAAATCTTCCAGTCATATTTAATGATTATATGAACTGTTTGTTTGGAGATCCGACGACAGAAAAGGAATTGCCTCTTGTAGACGCGGCAGCCAAGTCTGGATGTGAATATTTTGTCATTGATGCGGGATGGTATGCGGCCGGCGAATGGTGGGATAATGTTGGAGAATGGCAGGAGAGCAGAGAAAGATTCCCCAATGGTCTGAAGGAAGTTACAGATTATATTAGAAGTAAGGGTATGATTCCGGGTGTCTGGCTGGAATTGGAAGTCATGGGCATCAACTGTGAGAAGGCAAAAAGTGTTCCGGATGACTGGTTTTTTGTGCGCCATGGCAAGCGTGTCTTTGACAGGAGCCGTTACCAATTGGATTTTCGTAATCCGGCTGTGATTGCACATGTGACAGAAGTTGTGGATCGTGTAGTCAGGGAATATGGAATAGGTTATATTAAAATGGACTATAATATCGAGCCTGGTATTGGGACAGAAATTCATGCAGATAGTGTCGGTGAGGGCATGCTGGAGCATGAAAGAGCATATTTAAAGTGGCTGGATTCTATTTTCAATAAATATCCGGATCTTGTTATCGAAAACTGCTCAAGTGGTGGCCTGCGTATTGATTATGCAATGCTGAGCCGTTATAGTATCCAATCTACAAGTGACCAGGAAGATTATCGCAATTATGCAACGATTGCAGCAAATGCAGCAACAGGTGTGACACCTGAACAGGCAGCGGTCTGGTCTTATCCGCTGCGTGAAGGGGATAAGGAAGAAGCCATTTTTAATATGGTAAATGCGATGTTACTGCGTATTCACCAAAGCGGTCATCTTGCAGAATTGACACCGGAACGAATTGCACTTGTAGATGAGGGAATCTGCTATTATAAAAAGATAAGACAGGACATCAAAAAAGCCCTTCCATTCTGGCCGATCGGTCTGGCTGATAATCTTGACAAGTGGGTGTGTACCGGATTAAAAACGGAACGAAAGGCATATCTGGCGGTCTGGAAAAGAGGCGGCGAGAAGAGAGAGCAGGCGCTTCCGCTTGCAGCATTTTTACAGAACAGCGAACAAATAACAATTACGCAGGCATATCCGGAAAAGGAACCGTGTCAGTACACATATGATGATGTGAAAGGAATGCTGCATGTAAGATTTGAAAAGGAGACAATGGCCAGAATATTTGAAATTACTTATTAGAAATATTGTTACAGTTCAGCAATGAATACCGCGAGGTGTTTTTTGTGATCGTAGGTCACAGAAAACCTGAGTTTTTCATGCGCGGAATTATACAGAATGCATAATTTCTGTGCATAACTGTTGCTATGAAGCCGTAAGGCTGAGTAGTAACAGAATATTTGAAATAACGTATTAATAAATGTTGACAAAGGAAATTGCATTTATTACAATACAATTAGTTAAAATAAAGTAAAAAGTACTTAAAAGTACTTAAACGAGGAAAAAGATGGCAAAGAAAGTAAAAATGGCTGATATCGCAACTACATTAGGGGTCAGTACAGTAACGGTATCCAAGGCATTGTCAGAACAAAAAGGCGTAAGTGAAGAAATGCGCGAAAAGATTAAAAAACTTGCGGATGAGTTAGGCTATAAACAACCTTCACTAATGAAAAGTAACAGGAAAAACCAAAGCTATAATATTGGCATCATTGTACCGGAAAGATATTTTGGAAAATATGATTCGTTTTACTGGCAGATGTATCAGGAAGTAACAACAAAAGCAGTGCAGAAAGAATGTTTTACCATGCTGGAGGCAATCAATGCTGCCGACGAAGCAAATCTGGTACTTCCGAAACTGATCAAAGAGAAGAAGGTGGATGGTGTCATTCTGATCGGACGTCCGAGCAATGCATATGTAAAATTAATAAGAGAGGAAGAAAGTCTTCCGCTTGTGTGCCTGGATTTTTTTGATGAATCAAGTAATTGTGATGCAGTAATCTCTGATGGATACTATGGTACCTATATGCTGACTAATTATTTATTTGATATGGGTCATGAAGATATCGCGTATGTAGGTACCCTGCTTTATACCAGCAGCATTACGGATCGTTATTTTGGATACTGCAAATCTTTGATGGAACATGGAAGAAAAATAGAAGAGGACCGAATCGTTAATGACAGAGACTGGGAGAACGGAGATGTATCAGAGGAAAATATCCATTTACCAGAGAGGATGCCCACGGCATTTGTTTGTAACAGCGACCTGACGGCGAGTACTTTGATTAAGGTATTGCGTAAAAAAGGATATCGTGTTCCGGAAGATGTCTCTGTAGTTGGATTTGATAATTATCTTTATCCTGGTTTATGTGATATCGGTATTACGACGTATGACGTCGATGTGAAAGAAATGGCCAGAAAGAGCATACATGTCTTGCTCAAAAAATTAAGTGGTGAAGTCTATAAGACGGGCGTTCGCATCGTCGAAGGCAATATTGTATATAAAGAAAGCGTTATGCAAAGATACCGGATTTGATTTCAAATCCGGTATCTTTTTAAGAAGGAGTTATGAAATGAAAAAACTAGAAATTAAGAAGATAGCAGTATGGTTTGCTATTTGCTTATTAGTGTTTATTTTCTCAACATTTTTACATGAATGCGGTCATGGATTGGCAAATAAGATTAATGGTGTTTCTGTAAGCACAGGATTTAATAGAGTGGGTAATGCTTTTAGATATCCATTTGATTCAGATTTTAGAACAGGTTATAATACCACGCCAGCCTTTTTGATGGATTTTGGTGTGCCAACTACATTAGTATGTGCGGTATTATTTTCAACTGTGCTATATGTTAAAAAAGATTGGAATAAAACCGTTAATGTTTAAGGGAATGATGCCAAGCTTATGGCTGGCGTATGTTGTTTCTTTTATTCTGGAAAACTACCTTGACAATATTGTTCGTATCAATTGGATAGCATGAAAAATTCCAATTTACATGCGCTTACCATTGGGGATACGCTTATGCAGGAGGCCGCTTTCGGTATGCAAGCGGAGTGACTCCGGTCTGCTGTTTGAATAAACGAATAAAGTGATTGGTATTTTCAAAACCTACCATATAGCTGATTTCATTAATGCGCTTATCGGTATAGATAAGTGCCTCCTTGGCGACATCGATCCGCTTGCGGTTGAGATATTGAATTGGCGAAATATTGTATTGTGCAGTGAATTCACGGCATAAACGATATTTGCTGATATGATAATGCTGTTCTATTTCATCCAGTGAAAAATGATTCTGATAATTGATATCAAATTCTTTTTTTACATCTGCTATATACTCAGGGACATTGAAGTCCGTCTCCAACAATTGATTTTTTTCCAGAATTAATTCTAATAAAATATCAATAATCAGTTTGGCGTGTAGAAAGTGCTTTGTTTCATTTTTATGAAGCTGTGTATATAAATGTTGTATCATATGATCCAGGCTGGAAGCAGGAGATAGAATGTGCAGATTTTCATAATGATCGATAAAAGTGCGGTATAAAAAGGACAGAGGTGCACCATTGATATAAAATACTTTATAATTCCAAGGTGACTGTTTGATTTCAATGCGATGGTTTTCACGACAATCGATAAGACAGAGTGTATGTGGCATTAATGGATAAGATCTTGTATCATAGATGAGAGTTCCGGCACCGCTCTGTGTATAAATCAAGCAAAAAGAATTAAAATGAGACAATTCATAATAGTATGGATACATTGCGGTGATATTTGCAAAAGCTTGCGCGTAAAGCAGATTATCTGCAATCGTATCAGGTACCTTGTGAGTAGCGGGAAGATAGTCTTTAATTTGTCTGGACTTGGTAAGATTTACATCAGACCGTAATGCCTCCAAAAATGAACGTTCAAAGTCCATAGTAAAAACCTCCAATCTTTGTCCTTTCATCATAAAGGATAAAATCATACAATTCAACAAGAATTGTGTATTCAGTGTAAGAAATGTAAGATAAATAGGATCAAAACTATTATGAAGTTAACAATAGCTATTAAGTTAGGTAAAATTAAGTTAAAATGTAGATAAAATGTAAAAAAATAACATAATTATGCACAAAAAAGAGGTTTTGTGGTTGCGCAAATATAAGAAATGTCTAATAAAAGCAATAAATGAATATAAAAAGCAAGAATAAGTGATGATTAAAAAAATAATTAAGTTAAAATTAATTTAAGCTACTTAGAAAGTAACTTAAAAAATAATAGGGAGGAATTATAAAAATGAAACTAAAAAAACTATTATCACTTAGTCTTGCAGCAATTCTTGCATTTTCATTGGTAGGATGCGGAGCAAGTGAAGAGACGGCGCAGGAATCCAGCAGTGAAACAACTGCCAGTGAGGCAGGAACAGAATCGGGAAAGGCGGATATTGCATCACTTGCCGGAACTGAAATCAATGTATATACACATGGCGGAAACCGTGTACTCGGAGAAGAGAAAAAAGATGAGAACGGTAATACCTACCGTGATGAGTCATCCGCTTATTTAACACAATTAGCAGAAAAATTTACAAAAGAGACAGGCATTAAAGTTAACTTAAATGTAATTACAAATGAAGATGAATTAAGACCATTATTTCAGGTAGAAGATGATAGTGTGGATGTATTCACAGCTCCGAACTGGAGCATTGCTGAGTGGGCACAGTATTCAGAGCCGTATTTTACTGTTGAGGAAGGTGTGGAACAATATGGTGAATATGCAAAAGCAATGCCAAATGATGGAGAATATATATACAGTGTTATGCCAGCCAGGGCATACAATCAGGCAGTTGTTTACAATGAAGAAGTATTAAAGGCAGCAGGCTATGATGAAGTTCCTGCTACATTGGAAGAATTCAATACAATGTGCAAGAAGATCAAAGACATGGGTGTGACTCCGATTTCCATGCACAGAGTAGAAAACTGGCCAATGGCTACGGTACAGGATTTTGCTTCCTATGTAGCCGGAGATGCTAATATCTTTGCTGAAACACTTAAAATTGATAAACCATTCAGCCCGGAACAACCATTTGGAAAAACAATTAAAATGTATACACAATGGAAGGCAGACGGATTCTTTGAACAGGAAGTTTATACTGATTTTGGTGTAGCAATGGATAGCGTAGCCTATGGAAAAGCAGCTATGATGTTATTTGGCTCATGGGTCGTTCCACAGATTCAGGGACGTGTTCCGGAAGGAAAAGACCCTTCTATTATTAAGTTTGCCCCGGCTCCGGATTTTGGTGCAGGCAGATATATTTTAACAGCTCCAGCTGATAACTGGGCGATTTGCAAATTCTCTAAAAACAAAGATGCTGCCAGGGCATTTATTGAATATGTTTCTGAAGATGCACAATTTATTGCAGACAGCGGATATATAGCGAACAAAAAAGGTGTGGAGCCAATCGTTCCGGAATTATACAAAATTGCAGACGATATGGTAGAATCCGGAGAATGCAAAGCACTGATGCTGGCACCTACAGATGATAATACGCTTGCTAACCAGGATGTATTGACAGAAGCAGGATTATGGGCAGATTATAAATATGTAGGATTATTATTTGATGCGCTTGATACTACAAGACCTGATGACTGGGCAGCATATGACAAGCAAGTGGAAACACAGAATAAAGCATACGCTGAATACAAGGACGAACTTGGAGTGGAATGGGTAGATTAATTTTGAATTAGCTATGGTTAAACTGCAAACAAAAAGTGCCTCTTCTTTTAGGGAGGCACTTGTATTCAATATTTTCTATTGGATTGCAGGAGAGGAGCAGTTATGAAAAAAACAAAAAGTAGCAAACTTATTATTGTTACGTTCTTATTATTGCCGGTTATTCATTTATTAGTATTCTCCTATATTCCTATTCTTAGTAACGTATATTTAAGTTTTACTAATTTTAAAGGAACGGGCACGCCAAAATGGATCGGGCTGAAAAATTATAAGAGACTTTTGACAGATCCACAGTATATTATGGTATTCAGGAATTGTCTTTGGTATATGTTGGTAGCAATACCGCAATTGATATTAGCTTTTGTATTAGCAGTTTTTGTAAATGGAAAATTCCGTGGTCTGAATTTCTTTAAAGGAGTTTTGATTATTCCATACTTATTAAATGGAGTCATTGTATCTACTATTTTTATTATCTTCTTTAATAATTCAGGTACGTTAAATTTATTATTAGATACTGTTGGACTGGGGGCATTAAAACAGCAATGGTTACAGAATTTAAAACTCGTGAATCCGGCAATCGCTTCGATCAGTATCTGGCGATACTATGGAATGAATTTTATTATGTTCTTTGGTGGTCTGCAGACAATTCCATCTGAATTATTTGAAGCGGCAGCAGTTGACGGAGCTACAAAATGGCAGGAAATCAGATATATATCTATTCCTGCGATCAGGAATGTATTATTTATAAATATTTTACTGAGTGTATCAGGATCCATTCAGGTTTTTGAGATTCCTTATATTATGATGAATGGTTCTAATGGCACCACGACACCAGTCATTCAGATTCAACAAAGCGCATTTGCAGATAATCGTGTTGGCTTTGCAGCAGCATTATCTATTATGGTATTTGTAATTGTTGTTATCGCAGTAGGATTACAAAGTTTCTTTAATAAGAGAGGAGAGGATTAACGATGATAAGAGAATCTAAAATGTATAAAACGTTACGTTATATCTTCTTGATCGGAGCCTGTATCTTTGTTGTGATACCTATTATCCCATTGCTGTTTATGGCATTTAAGACAGGTGCGGAATATTCGGCAACAGGCGTTTTGACACCACCTAAGAATTGGCTGAATATGTATAATTTTGCATATGCCATTCGAGTAGGCAAATTAGGTCAGGCACTTTTGAATACAGCAATCATACTTACTATAGCATTAGGGATTCAGATACTATTTACGACAATGGTGTCATATGTGTTGCATCGGTTTGAATTCTTCGGTAAAAAGATTATTATGACATTATTTACATTGACTATGTTTATTCCGGTCGTTACGACACAGACAGTAGTATTCCAGATTATGTATAAGTTAAAGCTCGTGAATAAAATGCCAAGTGTCATCCTTTTATATTCAGGTGTTGGTATCGTCGGAATCTATATCATGTTTAACTTACTTGCTTCTATTGGAAAGGAGTTAGACGAGGCGGCATTGATTGATGGCGCAAATTACTTTACGATTTACCGTGTTATTATCTTACCATTACTAAAACCGGCATGTACAACATTGCTGATCTTAAATGGAATTGGATATTACAACGATTTCTATATTCCGAATCTTTATCTGAGAAAAAATGTACAGACTTTTACGGTTGCGCTCTATCAATTTTTTGGTAATATGGCCACTCCGTTTGAAATCGTCTCAGCAGCTATTTTATTGGGTATCATACCAATCGGTATCGCATACCTTTGCTTACAGAAGTATATTTTCTACGGATTGGCAGGAGCTATCAAATCATGACGAGGCAGTCTCTCTTTTACAAGATCATATCAGCGATCCATATCGTGCTGTTCACAAGCATGCTTGCTTTTGGAATGATATTCCTATCCGGCAGTTTATTTGCCATGCCTGTATTGGGCGCAGTTTTTATGCTTGGAAAAGATGCGATTGATAAAAAACTGGATATCAATGACAGCATTGTGAAGACTTATTTTAAATATCTGAAAAGATCGCTTACACTCATGCGTTTCTGTCCGATCAGTCTTATTTTACTGCTGAATATTGCTGGTATGCTCATGGCGGCAAAGGCAGAATTATTTATATATTCGGTCGTATGTCTGGCGCTGATTTCTTTCTTACTGGTTCTTATGTTATATATCGCGGGATATTATACATTTGTTGAGGAAGAAGTAAGGTTTACGGAAGTTATGATTTGTATGTTACTAAAACCGCAATATCTGGTCCCGGTTTTCGCAATCATGGTATTGTGTACTTTTTTTGCCTCAACAACATTGGGAATTATATTGTTTTTTACCGGAACATTTTTCTTATTTGCACTGGAAGTTCTTGTTTTCATACAGATGCTCTATTACAAAAGGATGACAGGAAAGCTGGCAGAAGATGATGAATTTTATTATATGATCAATCGTACGGATAAAACAAATAGAAAAGAAAAATAGAAAAGTATGGACGGAGGAAGCCATTATGATGGTAAATGAAGTGAGAACACATCTGACGGATGTCATTATTCCATTTTGGAAAAAGTTACGTGATAATGAATATGGCGGATATTATGGGTGGCTTGATTATGATTTGCATTTAGATAAAAAAGCTGTAAAGGGCTGTATCTTGAACAGCAGAATCACATGGTTCTTTTCCAATGCCTATCTTTTGTTAAAAGACAAAAGCCTGTTGGATGAGGCAGAGCACGGTTTTAGATTTATGAAAGAATATTGCATGGATAAAGAAAACGGGGGTATTTACTGGTCCATTCATTATGACGGAACTCCGGCAGATACCATAAAACACACATATAATCAGGCATTTTGCATCTATGCTTTAGCTTCTTTCTATGACGCTTCAGGGAATGAAGAAGCTTTAGAAATGGCATATGATCTATTTCATATTATTGAAGAGAGATGTACGGATAAAATTGGTTATCTGGAAGCATTTGATAAAGAATTCAATGCCATCGATAATGAAAAATTATCAGAAAACGGCGTAATCGCAGATAAAACAATGAATACGTTACTTCATGTATTTGAAGCATATACAGAATTATATCGTGTGACAAAAGAGGAAGCTGTTAAGGAAAGACTGGAATGGATCATGGATACTTTTGCAGACAAGGTGTATAACCCGGAACGTCATCGACAGGAAGTGTTCTTCGATGCGAATATGAATAGTATTCTGGATTTACACTCTTATGGACATGACATTGAGACAGCCTGGCTGATTGACAGAGGAGTTGAAGTGTTGGGTGAAAAAGCTTACGAAGAGAAGATGTACCCAATTACAAGAGATCTTACGGCACAGATCTATAAAATAGCGTTTGATGGTCATTCGCTGAATAATGAATGTGAGAAAGGTGTTGTTGACACATCGCGTATCTGGTGGGTACAGGCAGAAACGGTAATTGGATTCCTGAATGGATATCAAAGGGACCCGTCTAAAAAGGAATATCTGTTAGCAGCAAAAAGTGAATGGGAATACATCGAACAATATATTTGGGATAAAAGAGAAGGCAGTGAATGGTTCTGGGAAGTTGATACGAATGGAGAACCAGCCAGCCGTAAACCAATCGTAGAACCTTGGAAATGTCCATATCATAATGGGCGTATGTGCATGGAAGTGATCAGGAGGGCAATCAATGAGTAATTTACATCCAAAATATTATGAACAACTTGCAAAATTAAATCAATTAATAGAAAGAAAAAACGTTAAGTCTGATTTTTATAATGGCATTTATGAACGCTATGAATATCCGGTATTGACTAGGGAAATAATTCCACTTACCTGGAAATATGACTTAAATCCTGAGAGCAACCCTGATTTTATGGAAAGATTAGGAGTCAATGCAGTTATGAATTCAGGAGCAATTGAGCTAAATGGGAAATTTTATCTGATAGCCCGTATTGAAGGAAATGACAGAAAATCATTTTTTGGGGTAGCAGAAAGCAATACTGGAATTGATGGATTCCGTTTTTGGGATTATCCGATCTTATTAGAGGATACCTGTCCGGAAGAAACAAATGTGTATGATATGCGTCTCACAAAGCACGAAGATGGCTATATCTATGGAGTGTTCTGTTCAGAAAGCAAAGATACATCCGTAGCAGATCTGTCAGCAGCTGTTGCAGCCGCCGGAATTGTTCGTACAAAAGACCTTAAGAAGTGGGAGAGACTTCCGAACTTAAAGACTTTAAATTCTCCACAGCAGAGAAATGTCGTATTACATCCGGAATTTGTAAACGGAAAATATGCTTTCTACACAAGACCAATGGATGATTTTATTGACACCGGCTCAGGCGGCGGAATCGGATTCGGCCTGTGTGATGATATCGAACATGCAGTGATTGAGGAAGAGATCATTACAAGTAAGAGAAAATATCACACATTGACAGAAGCGAAGAATGGTGCCGGAGCAGTTCCGATTAAGACAGAAAAAGGCTGGATACATATAGCACATGGTGTTCGTAACACCGCAGCAGGTCTCCGCTATGTTATTTATGCATTTGCAACAGATTTAAAAGATCCGGCAAAAGTGATTGCCGAACCATCCGGCTTATTGATCGGACCAATGGGAAGTGAGCGTGTTGGAGATGTATCTAATGTTGTATTTACAAATGGTGCCATTGCAAGAGAGAATGGAGATGTCTTTCTCTATTATGCATCCAGTGACACCAGAATGCATGTTGCAACCACAACAATTGATAAATTAATAGATTATGTATTTAACACACCGGAGGATCCGCTCCGTTCCGTTGCATGTGTAGCACAAAGATGTGAACTTATCCGAAAAAATTTAGAATACTTAAAAGAAAATTGAGAGGTAATCCCTTTGAACACAGAGGGAGAGGAGATATTATTATGAGTAAAATTAAAATGATTGCCCCAGCTGTTAAGAATGTACCTTGGCAGGAGAAGCCTGCAAATATTACCGGCGCACCTATCTGGAGATACACAGAAAACCCAATTATTGGAAGAAATCCGGTTGAGGGAGTAGCGAGAATTTTTAACTCGGCAGTTATTCCATATGAAGACGGATTTATCGGAGTATTCCGTGGAGAGCAGACGAATGGCGTACCTTATATTTATATGGGAAGAAGCAAAGATGCAATTCATTGGGATTTTGAAAAAAACAAAATTCCTTTTGAGGACGAAAACGGAAACCCATTTATGCCAAGATATGCATATGATCCGCGTCTTGTAAAAGTAGAAGATGTTTATTACATTATCTGGTGTCAGGATTTCTACGGAGCTGCTATTGGTATGGCAAGGACAACGGACTTTAAAAAGTTTGTACGTCTTGAGAATCCTTTTATTCCATATAACAGAAATGCTGTTCTATTCCCAAGAAAGATCAATGGCAACTTCATGTTACTGAGCCGTCCGAGTGACAGCGGGCATACACCATTTGGTGATATCTTCGTAAGTGAAAGTCCTGATATGGTTTACTGGGGCAGGCACAGACATGTTATGGGAAAAGGAAACGAATGGTGGGAATCTGTTAAAATCGGCGGAGGCGCGGCTCCTATCGAAACATCCGAAGGATGGTTATTATTCTACCATGGTGTAAGCGGAACATGTAACGGATTTGTATACAGTATTGGCGGTGCAATTTTAGACCTTGAAAATCCATCGATTGTAAAATACAGATGTGAAACTTTCTTACTTACTCCGGAAGAATGGTATGAAGAGAGAGGATTTGTCCCGAATGTATGTTTCCCATGTGCGACCATTCACGACCCGGAGAGCGGAAAGATTGCGATCTACTATGGTGCAGCAGACAGCTATGTTGGATTGGCATTTACTAATTTTGATGAAATTGTAACTTATATCAAAGAGCATAGTGTGTTAACGCAAGAAGATACGGAAATTGGAAATAGATAGACAAAAGGTCAACGGCTCATACAAACATTTTTCGTTTGGATGGGCCTTCGTCTTTAAATATGGAGATTATTTGTGCCGCTTGCGGCGGCATGTTTGAAAGGTTGAATAAATATGAAATATAAGATAGATTCGGAAAAAGCGGTTGCAAATGCCGGCAATTGGTATCGCCTGAAAGAATTAATGAAAAGAGCAGAAAAAGGAGAAAACCTTACAATTGGATTTCTCGGAGGTTCCATTACGATGGGTTCCGTATCTTCCACACCAGAGACCTGTTATGCATATCTTGTATTTGACTGGTGGCAAAAGACATTTCCAAATGCCAGATTCACTTATATAAATGCGGGAATTGGAGGAACTACTTCCCAATTTGGTGCGGCAAGAGTTCATGCAGATCTGTTGCAATATAATCCTGATTTTGCAATTACAGAGTTCAGTGTCAACGATGACGATACGGAACACTTTCTGGAAACTTATGAAGGTACTATCCGCAATATCTATAATTATAAAACAAAACCGGCTATCTTGATTGTGAACAGCGTGTATTATAATGATGGGAGAAATGCACAGGCCCAGCATAACAAAATCGGAAAGGCATATCAGATTCCGTGTGTGAGTATGCAAAGCAGTATCTATCCGCAGGTAGAAGCTGGTGTGATCTCAAATAGAGAGATCACACCAGATGACTTGCACCCTAATGATGCAGGACATGAACTGGTAGCTGGAATAATCACTCATTTTCTGGAAAAGGTATATGCAGCTATAAATATAGAGGAAACAGCAGTACCAATGATTGCGCCCGTTTCGAAAAATGAATATGAACACTCAGTAAGATATCAAAATGGAAGTAGTACATTTACGTCAAATGGCTTTGTGTCAGATCTGACAAAACAAGAAACAATTACTCAATTTTTTAGAAATGGATGGACAGCAAATAACCTTGGGGATTCTATTTGTTTTCAGATAGAAGGAACGGGTACTGCTGTGCAATTCCGCAAATCAATTCATAAACCTACGCCAGTTGCTGTTGCGATCGTAGATGGAGATGAGGAACATGCGGTTATATTAGATGGTAATTTTGAGGAAGACTGGGGTGACTGTCTTTACTTACAGACATTAACAAAACACACTGAGAAGAAGATACATAAGGTAGAGATCCGGATTACAGAAACACATGATGATGACGTAGTGCCCTTCTATCTGGTTTCTGTAATCGGTTCTTATTAATGATATCAGGGTCAAAAGGTCATGTGTTTCATGCGAATTTTTTTAGGATTGTGAGAGCACAAAGTGCGTAACAATCCGTAGGTATCAGGAAAGCATAAAGTGCGTAGGTATTAGGAAAGGTAAGGTTAATAATATGTTTAGAGATGATTTTGTATGGGGTGTTGCGAGCAGCGCTTACCAGATAGAAGGCGGAGACGCAGATGACGGAAAAGGAAAAAATATATGGGATACGTTTCAGGAGCAAGGAAGGATTTTTGAGAACCAATCTGCTGCAGTTTCCTGTGACCACTATCATAGATATAAGGAAGATTATGCTTTAATGAGAAATCTGGGTATTAAAGCATATCGCTTTTCTGTCAGTTGGTCGAGAATATTACCGGAAGGTGTAGGAAAGGTAAATCAGAAAGCAATTGCTTTTTATCGCGATATGATTTTGGAGATGAAGAAAAATGGGATTGAACCATATGTTACCATGTATCATTGGGAATTTCCCCAGGCATTACAAGATCGGGGCGGGTGGCTCAATGAAGAAGTGACCGACTGGTTCGCAGAATATGCTAAAGTAGTATCCGAGAATTTTTCCGATATTGCAGAGTACTTTATAACCCTGAATGAACCTGAATGTTTTGTAGGGCTCGGACATCTGTCTGGTGTACATGCGCCTGGATTAAAACTATCCATGAAGGAGACCTTGCTTGTTGCGCACAACGCATTACGTGCGCATGGAAAAGCAGTTATCAATCTGAGAAAATACGCAACCAGACCAATAAAAGTTGGGTATGCACCGACGTGCGGGGTAGCATACCCATATACAAGCAGACCGGAGGATATTGATGCTGCCAGAAAAGTGTACTTCTCATTGCCGGAGGATTCTAACTGGACCTGGAATGTATCGTGGTTCAATGATCCGGTATTTTTGGGTCATTATCCGGAAGAGGGCATGAAGAGATTTGCAGCATATTTACCCCAAATCACCAAGGAAGACATGAAACTTATCAATCAACCACTGGACTTTATGGGGCAGAATATTTATAATGGGTACTGGATACGTGCGGGTGAAAACGGAGAACCGGAATATGTCGACAGAACACCTGGTTTTCCAAAGAATGCATGTAACTGGCCAATCACACCAGAGTGCTTGTATTGGGGTGTGAGATTTATTTATGAGCGTTATCATATGCCGATCTACATTACAGAAAATGGAATGGATTGTCACGATAATATTTCTCCGGACGGAAAAGTACATGATCCGAATAGGATTGACTTTCTGGATGCATATCTTTCCCAATTGCAAAAGGCAGTGGAGGAAGGGTGTGATGTGAGAGGATATTTTTTGTGGACATTTCTTGATAATTTTGAATGGGATTATGGATATCGTGAACGCTTTGGTATTGTATATGTGGATTATAATACGCAAAAAAGAATTGTAAAGGATTCTGCTTTCTGGTACCAGAAAATAATAGAGTCCAATGGGAAGGAGCTCACTGTGAACAAGCAAGAAACACCTATTTTATTCCTGAATCCCGTTTTTAAACAAATGATCTGGGGCGGCACCCGCCTGGGAACAGAATTTTCTTACGAAATCCCGGGTGATGATACGGGAGAATGCTGGGCTGTCAGTGCACATCCAAACGGAGATTGTGTTATAAAAGAGGGTACCTACAAAGGAAAGACATTATCACAGCTTTGGGAGGAGTGTCCAGCCTTGTTTGGAAGTGTAGAAAAAGACAGGTTTCCGCTGTTGATAAAGATAATTGATGCGAAAACAGATCTCAGTATTCAGGTGCATCCTGATGATGCATATGCCAGCGAACACGAAAATGGCTCTTTGGGAAAAACCGAATGCTGGTATATTTTGGACTGTGAACCAGATTCTAGACTGGTAATTGGTCATAATGCAGCATCCAGAGCCGAACTTCGTGGCATGATCGAGGGTAATAAATGGAATGAATTAATCCGTGAAATCCCTATTAAGAAGGGAGATTTTCTACAGATCGATCCTGGAACGGTACATGCAATCAAAGGCGGCATTATGATTTTGGAGACTCAGCAGAATAGTGATATTACATATCGTGTATACGACTATGACAGATTGACAGACGGAAAACCAAGGGAACTTCATGTAAAAAAGAGCATAGACGTGATTACGGTTCCGGCAAAGCCGTTAGAAGATTCTGTCATGCGGGTTGCAGATCTTGAACCGAATAAAAGGAACCTTCTAATTGCCTGCGATTACTACAAAGTATGGAAAATGGATGTTACGGCTCCTGTTAGTTTCATACAGGAAGAACCATTTTTAATCTGCAGCGTAATAGAAGGAGATGGTCTCGTCAACGGACGGTTGATCAAAAAAGGTGACCATTTTATCTTACCTGCTGAATTTGGAGAAGTTGCGATGCAGGGAAATATGCAATTAATTATGTCTTCCTTGTAAAATATGATATAATGAGCGCAAGAGAGGCAAGTGCGAAGCATTTGGCGAACGGCAGTATTTTTAACTTATAGGATTCAATTGTAAAGCTTGTTTATATTGAATTTGTCAATTTGCACATATACCTATAATATAAAATTGATGCACAACATAGTTTGGTGAGCGACTGTATGAAGCCGCTGGTACTTAGAGCATGTATTTTATGCTCTTATGTACCACTGCGTGCTGAATCCAAGCGGGAGCGTGTTGCGAATGAACTATGTTGTGTATCAATTTTGTAGTAACATAAATTATGCAAATTGACAAAGCATGATAGGAATTGGAGGATATGCGACGAATGCTTGCAGAAAATTATAGAGAGATGTTAAATGCAAAATCAGTGATCAGGGAACTGTTTACGTATGCAACAGAACGTGGGAAAGAAATCGGGTATGAAAATGTCTTTGATTATAGCCTTGGGAATCCATCTGTAGAGCCGCCCAAAGCTTTTACGGAATCGATGATAGAATTACTGCAGAAGGAAGATCCTATGAAGCTGCATGGATATAGTCCTACGCTTGGAATCCCTTCTGTACTAGAGTCAATTGCGAATTCACTGAGAAGAAGATTTGATATTCCCTATACAGCGAAACATATCTTTATGACAACAGGAGCAGCGGGTGCAATTGCACATGCCGTTCGTGCAGTTACTGTACCGGGTGATGAGATGCTTACGTTTGCACCATTTTTCCCGGAATATAATCCATATATAAATCTGACAGGGGCATCCTTGAAAATCGTACCTCCGCATGTAGAAGATTTTCAGATTAATTTTGATGTTTTTGAAGAGATGTTGAATGAGAAAACAATGGCAGTTCTTATCAATACACCAAATAATCCATCGGGTACTGTGTATTCAACGGAAACAATAAAGAAACTGGCAAAACTGCTGATGGAAAAGTCAGAAGAGTTTGGACATGATATTTATATCATATCAGATGAACCTTACAGGGAAATTATATTTGCAGATGTCGATGCACCATGTGTTTCCCAATATTATCCCAATACATTGGTTTGCTATTCTTTCAGTAAATCTTTATCCTTACCGGGAGAACGTATTGGGTATGTGGCTGCTAATCCTGCCTGTAAAAACGGAGAGACAATTATCAACATGTGTGGTCAGATATCCAGAGGGATCGGGCATAACTGTCCGCCTTCTATCATACAGCTGGCGGTTGCAAAAGTAATTGATAAAACTTCTGATTTGTCGGTATATGAAACAAATATGAACATACTATATAAAGAACTGATAGAATTGGGATTTGAATGTGTAAAACCTGGCGGAACATTCTATCTCTTTCCCAAAGCTTTGGAAGAAGATGCAAAATTATTCAGTGAAAAAGCAAAAAAATATGATTTAATGCTTGTACCAGGTGATAGTTTTGGCTGTCCGGGATACTTCCGAATGGCATATTGCATTGATACAGAAAAAGTGGAACGTTCTCTTTCAGCCCTTCGCAGGTTTGTAAAAGAAACCTATGGAAGCTAAAAATGGTTTGAAGAAAAAGCAGCGGATATTTCGTTTATAAAAAGGTAAGGAGTCATGAAAAATGATTGAAATTTTAAAAGCAATAATATTTGGTATTGTAGAGGGTGTTACAGAATGGCTGCCGATTAGCAGTACCGGACATATGATTCTCTTGGATGAGTTCATAAAGCTTGATGTATCACCGGAATTCTGGAATTTATTTTTGGTCGTGATACAGTTAGGGGCAATTCTTGCCGTGGTATTGCTATTCTGGAATAAAATCTGGCCATTCAGTAAAAAGGAACAGTATTTTATTAAAAAAGATACATTTGATTTATGGTTCAAGATATTAGTAGCCTGCGTTCCGGCAGCAATTGTAGCAATTCTTTTTGATGATCAGCTGGATGCATTGTTCTATAATTATTGGACGGTGGCAATTGTACTTATTGTGTTTGGTATCGCGTTTATCATTATTGAGAATATGAACAAGGGAAAAAAGCCATACATTAATAATCTGTCTGAGATTACCTATCAAACAGCAGTTATCATTGGTATATTTCAATTGATTGCAGCAGTCTTTCCGGGTACATCCCGCTCTGGAGCAACGATTGTTGGAGCATTGCTCATCGGCGTATCCAGAACTGTGGCAGCAGAATTCACGTTTTTCCTGGCTATTCCGGTAATGTTCGGAGCAAGCCTGCTGAAGGTCGCAAAATTTGTAACTGCTGGATATACGTGTACACCTACGGAAATAACGATTCTTATAGTAGGTATGGTCGTAGCATTTTTTGTATCAATAGTAGTCATTAAGTTTTTGCTGGGATATATCAAAAAGCATGATTTTAAAGTATTTGGCTGGTACCGGATCATACTGGGCATATTAGTACTTTTGTATTTCCTGATAGCAGGATAGATATCAATCAGCCGGATTTTTCGAAATCTGGTTGTTATTTATTATAAATACAGCGCTCTATCAACAAAGCAAAAGCAGTGAATGGATAATCCATTTGCTGCTTTTGCTTTTATAATTCATGACAAGTGAATCGGGTTGCCGATTCATCTTGTTTTTGTTGTTTAACATAGAGTTTACAAAATGGAAACGTAAAAGTGATATTTTCTTATATTAGAATATTGTATCCTATGGTTGTCAATAAGATAGAAAAAAGTTCTGAATATTTAGAAGGAAAAGAAAGAGGAGAATATTATGAAAAACAGAATGACAAAAGTATTAGCATTACTTGCAGCTACAACTTTAGCAATGGGAAGTCTGGCAGGATGCGGAAGCAAGGCTGCAGAACCAGCAGCAGCACCAGCAGAAACATCAAATGATGAGGCAGCAGAAGCACCAGCAGAGGTACAACCGGCAGATACAGCAGATACAACAGACACAGCAGATACAGGTTCTGATTTGGAAGGAAGCATCTCGATGGCTGGCTCCACGTCAATGGAAAAATTGGCAAATGCGGTTGCAGAAAGCTTTATGGCAAAATATCCGAACGTTACCGTTACAGCAGAATTCACTGGATCTTCAGCAGGTGTGGAATCGTTATTGGCTGGCAGCGTAGATATTGGTAACTCATCAAGAAATCTCAAAGATACAGAAGTAGAAGCAGGAGCCGTAGAAAATATTGTAGCAATTGATGGTATTGCAGTTGTAACAGATCCTGCAAATAAAGTAACAAATCTTACAAAAGACCAATTGATCAGTATATACAAAGGTGAGACAAAAAACTGGAAAGACCTTGGCGGAGAAGATGCGGCAATTGTAGTAATAGGCAGAGAAGCTGGTTCCGGAACAAGAGGTGCTTTTGAAGAATTATTAGAAATCAAAGATGAATGTGCCTATGCAAATGAACTTGACAGTACCGGAGCAGTCATGGCAAAAGTTGCATCTACACCGGGAGCAATCGGTTATGTATCTTTGGACATTGTGGATGATACAGTCTCTGCTTTGACGCTGGACGATGTTGAGCCGACGGAAGAGAATATCAAAGCTGACAAATATTTTCTCAGCAGACCATTTGTAATGGCAACTAAGGGTGAAATTGCAGAACAGAGCGAAGCAGTACAAGCATTGTTTGACTATCTTCAATCTGATGAAGGAAAAGAATTGATCAAAGGTGTTGGTTTAATCACAGTAGACTAATAGGAAGAAAATATGACGACTAATAATAAGAATTCATTTTCGATTATAGGAAGCCATAGAACAAAATCAACAGTAGAGAAGGTTGCACATATTATATTTACAATATGTGCCTTCTTTGCAGTTTTGGCTGTCTTATCAATTACAATTTATATGTTCATAAACGGAACACCGGCATTGGCGAAAGTAGGTATCCGTGATATTTTATTTGAAAGTGTTTGGAAACCGACAGCAAAGGTTCCGATGTTCGGTATTCTTTATGTAATCATAACTTCTATTGTAGGAACATTTCTGGCCATTCTGATAGGCGTGCCGATAGGGGTAATGACAGCTGTATTTCTGGCAGAAGTAGCGCCTAAGAGAATTGCGGGAATCGTAAAGCCGGCTGTTGAATTGCTGGCAGGTATTCCGTCTGTTATCTATGGTCTGCTTGGTATTCTGATATTAAATCCGTTGATGTATCGCCTTGAAACATATATCTTTAAGGGTTCTGAAACCCATCAATTCACGGGCGGTGCGAATCTGATATCAGCAGTCATCGTGCTGGCAATCATGATATTACCAACTGTGATCAATATCAGCGAATCTGCGATCAAAGCAGTACCCGAACATTTGAAGGCAGCTTCTCTGGCACTGGGTGCTTCTCATATACAGACGATTTTTAAGGTAATGATACCGGCAGCTAAATCCGGAATTGTTACGGCCATTGTGCTTGGAGTGGGTAGGGCGATCGGAGAGGCTATGGCAATCAGTCTTGTATCAGGAAGCTCAGTCAATATGCCGTTACCGTTCAATTCAGTACGCTTCCTTACGACAGCAATCGTAAGCGAGATGGGATATGCCTCTGATCTGCACAGGCAGGTACTGTTTACAATTGGACTGGTACTATTTGTATTCATTATGGTAATTAATATTACATTGAATACAGTGCTGAAGAAAGGGGGAGAAGAATATGAATAGAAGTATTATGGGAAAAAAGACACGCGTGTCAGATTATATTCTTTTCAGCCTGATCTATGCGAGCGCAGCAATGTCCATATTATTGTTGGTCTGCATTATGGGATATGTTTTTATAAAAGGCATAGGTACGATTAACTGGAAATTTCTCACAACTGTACCCAGTACAATCAAAGGAACTTTTGGTATTGCAGGGAATATTGTGAATACACTCTATATTGTAATGATTACATTGCTGATTGCAACACCTTTAGGAGTTGGAGCGGCGATTTACTTAAATGAATATGCCAAGCCGGGTAAAATTGTAAATATGATTGAATTTACAACAGAAGTATTATCCGGGATTCCATCTATTATTTTTGGCTTGTTTGGAATGGTGTTTTTTGGAACCACTTGTGGATTTGGATATTCTCTTTTAACAGGTGCATTTACATTAACAATCATGGTATTGCCCCTTATTACCAGAAATACGCAGGAAGCTTTGAAGACAGTTCCGGCAACTTACAGAAGCGGAGCATTAGGAATGGGTGCTACCAAATGGTATATGATACGAACCATTCTACTGCCTTCCGCCATGCCTGGTATTATTACCGGAGTGATACTTGCAGTCGGTAGAATTGTTGGAGAATCAGCGGCCCTTTTATTTACAGCGGGAAGCGGTTATTTATTACCAAAAGCAGGAATGGGATTGATTAGAAAGATTGCGGAGTCGGGTGGAACACTTACGATACAATTGTATTTATGCATGTCAAAGGCACAATATGGTGAAGCATTCGGAATAGCACTTGTATTATTAGTCATTGTGTTAGGTATTAATATGCTGACAAAGTATTTATCCAGGCATTTTGATGTTAATCGCAAGGCATAATATATAAAAATATCTGATATCTATAATAGGTACGCGGCTGAGGCCGCAGTTAGGAGTAAACGTGGGATCCCAAAATACTAAAATTAAAACAGAAAAATTGAATTTATATTATGGACAAAATCATGCACTGAAAGATATTGATATGCAGATTGAGAAAAAAGCGATCACTGCTTTTATTGGACCAAGCGGATGCGGAAAATCAACTTTTTTGAAGACTTTAAATAGAATGAATGACCTGATAGACAGCGTTCGCATTGAAGGAAGTGTTTATATAGATGAAGAAGATATTTACAATCCGAAAGTGGATACTACCTTGTTAAGAAAAAAGGTGGGCATGGTATTTCAACAGCCGAATCCCTTTCCAATGAGCATTTATGATAATGTTGCATATGGTCCTAGAATTCATGGAATTCGCACTAAGAGTAAATTAGATCAGATCGTGGAAGAAAGTTTACGCGGTGCTGCAATTTTTGATGAGGTGAAGGACAGATTAAAAAAGTCTGCGCTGGGGCTCTCGGGAGGGCAGCAGCAGAGGCTCTGTATTGCCAGAGCATTGGCAGTAGAACCGGAGATTCTTCTTATGGATGAACCGACTTCTGCACTAGATCCGATCTCAACACTTAAGATAGAAGATCTTATGGTGGACTTAAAAGAAAAATATACAGTAGCAGTTGTAACACATAATATGCAGCAGGCAGCGCGTGTCTCTGATTACACAGCGTTTTTCCTGGTTGGGGAAGTGGTAGAATTCAACGCTACAAACAATATTTTTACAAGACCACAGGATAAACGTACAGAAGATTATATTACAGGACGTTTTGGTTGATAATAAGGAGGGGAAAAATGACAACTAGAGTTAATTTTGAACACGAACTCGATAAACTAAAAAATAGTCTGAAAGAGATGGGCTATGACGTAGAATTATCAATTGACCGTTTGTTTGAGGCGATTGAGAATCTTGACGAAGAATTAACAGAAGTTATTATAAAAAATGAGAGAATTATCAATGATATGGAGCGAAGTATAGAAGCACAGTGTCTGTCGCTTATTACCAGACAGCAGCCGATTGCTGGAGATCTGCGCTTAATTTCTTCCGCATTGAAAGTAGTAACTGATATTGAAAGAATCGGCGATCACGCAGTTGATATCGCAGAATTGATTCTGCGTTGGAAACAAAAGAACTTATTGGAATATTCAGCACATATTGCCCCGATGATTGAAGCATCTAAGGAAATGGTGCATAACGCAGTAGAATGCTTTACACAGAATGATATGGAGCGCGCTAAAGAAGTAATTGAGAGTGATGATATTGTCGATGACTTATTTAATAAAGTTAAATTTGATGTCATTCATTCCCTTCAGGAAGAAGACAATACAGAAGCAGGGCATATGGATGCAGATATTTGTATTGATGTTATGATGATCGCCAAATATCTGGAAAAAATTGGTGATCATGCAGTCAATATTGCAGAATGGGAAATTTTCAGGGAAACGGGCTCCATCCAAAATGTAAGATTATTATAAAAAAGTCATATTATGGGCATTTTATGTAAATATAACGGTTATTTTATACGACTATGTAAAAAAATTTACATAGATTTTACATAACGTTCAGACTAACTTTACAGAGGCTTGTTACAATGCTATAGTAACAGGTCTTTTGTCCATGTGTATTTTTTGTCATGGAAAGACCAAAAATATAGGTAGATAGTTAGGAAAGTTATTTATGGAGGAAAAAATAAGATGACCAAAGACGATTTAGAAATGATTTTTCATTTTATCGGAGGCCTTGGATTGTTTTTATATGGCATGCATGTCATGGCGGATGGTCTGCAAAAATCGGCAGGAAGTAAATTAAAGAGCTTAATGGGTTTTCTAACAAAGAATCGATTTATTGCGGTTGTCGTGGGTGCACTTATTACTGCGATTATCCAAAGTAGTTCTGCTACTACGGTTATGGTAGTAGGATTTGTAAATGCGGGAATGCTGACACTGGCACAGGCAGTAGGCGTTATCATGGGAGCTAATATTGGTACTACAATTACCGCATGGATCGTATCCATGAGTGATTGGGGGAGTGTGTTCAAACCGGAATTCTTTGCACCCGTAATAGTAGGCTTTGGTGCTTTTTTAATGCTGTTCAGTCAGAAAGAAAGTAAGAAGAAAGCAGGAGAAATCCTGGTAGGCTTTGGCGCACTATTTATCGGGCTTACATATATGTCGGATGCTATCAAACCTTACAGAGATGCACAGATTTTTGTAGATGGGTTTACTGTACTAGGTAAAAATCCTATTTTCGCTGTTTTGGTTGGAGCCGGAGTTACTGCTGTTATCCAAAGCTCTTCTGCTTCAGTTGGTATCTTACAAACATTGGCACTGAATGGTGTGGTAAACTGGCAATCAGCGATATTTATTACATTGGGACAGAATATTGGAACTTGTGTAACAGCTTTGATTTCCAGCGCAGGAACAAGTAAGAATGGAAAGAGAGCTTCAATTATCCACTTATTATTCAATGTGATCGGAGCAGTTGTTTTTGGTATTGTTATGTTCATTCTTTTTAGGCTGAATCAGTCGTGGGCGGCCGCAAAAATCTCTGCATTACAGATATCTGTATTCCATACAGTATTTAATATCACAAATACGATAATTCTTTTCCCGTTTGCAAATCAGCTGGTCAAAATGTCGGAAGTCATCATCAGAGATGATAAAGATGCGGAAGAAGTAGTAGAAGATATTCCGGCAGAAGTAATGAGGCGTTTAGACAGAAGAATCCTTGCCAATCCGTCCTTTGCGATTGAGACGGCAATTAAGGAAGTCTCTTATATGGGAAGCATTGCGCTTGCAAATGCGAAGCTGGCAATTGAGGCGGTACAGTCCGGGGACAAAGCAATGGCAGAGGAAGTCTATCAAAAAGAAGAAGTCATTAATAAGCTTGAGAAGATGCTTACGGCATTTTTGGTTGAAGTGGATAATTTGTCACTGACGGAAAAACAACATTTTATGATCAAGAATTTATTTTATACAATCAGTGATTTAGAACGTGTAGGAGATCACAGTGAGAATATAGCGGAACTTGCAGATACCAGAAGAAGAGATAAAATATCATTTTCAAAGAAGGGAATCACTGATCTGGAAGATATAGCGACAGAAACGATCAGTGCATTAGAATGGGCAGTTACAGCAAGGCGCGATGGTAATAAAGTAGCAAGCCAGCATGTAGAAGAATTTGAAGAAAGAGTCGATACCATGGAAATGGAAATGAGGGAAAGGCACATTCAACGCCTTTCTAAAGGAAAATGTGAACCGGAAAGCGGTGTTATTTTCTTGGATATCCTAAGTAATTTGGAGAGAATCTCAGATCATGCCTGCAATATTGCCGGTTATGTGGCTGCCGAAAAGTAGTGTGAAGGAAGGAGCGGTATGTATGAATAAAATATTTGTCATAGAGGATGATGAGAATATCCGTAATCTGGTAAAGATTGCCTTAGAGGGATATGGGTATGAAGTTTTGACTTTTGAAGCGGCAGAAGCGGCTTTGGATTGTATTCAAACAGAAAAACCGGATCTTGCTGTATTTGATCTGATGCTTCCTGGTATGGATGGATTAGAAGCAATCAGTAAGATCAGGAAGCAGGAAGAAATTAAAAATATGCCACTTATCGTACTGACAGCAAAAGATAAGGAATATGACAAAGTTGTCGGTTTGGATGGAGGTGCGGATGACTATATTACCAAACCATTCGGGGTGCTGGAATTAACGGCACGCATCCGCTCTCTGTTAAGGCGGGCAAGTAATGTACAGACTGTTCCGAAAAAAGGTGTCATTACGCTAGGGAAATTGAGCATTGCGATGGCGACCAGAGAAGTATATATGGATGGCATCCAGATCGTATTGACCTATAAAGAATATGAATTACTGATGTATCTGGTTGAGAACCGGGCAAGAGTGGTAGAACGTGAAGAGTTATTGGATGAACTGTGGGATTATAATGCAGAAATTGAAACAAGAACCCTGGATATCCATATCCGTACTCTGCGGCAAAAATTAGGAGAAGAGGGAAGTACGTATATCAAGACTGTTCGCAGCGTTGGTTACCGCTTCGCGATACCGGAAAAAAGTCAGAAATAGATCGATTCCCCGGTAAAAAATTAGGAGATAAAGAGAAAATGAGAAGAGCGTTGCTATTTCGGTTTACAAGTGTGCTATTGCTTGCGCTTGGGATTAGTAGTATTATCGCGTATTATTTTATAGGAAACAGGATGCTGGAGAGCAATATATCAAATATGTTGAATACCCTGCATGTAGTTGATCATTCCTTCAACTATGAAGGAGATTTACAGGAGGAATTATCAGAACTGCAAGATGGATCTTTGGACAAAAATACTAGAATTACAATTATAGATAAGACTGGAACAGTATTGGCAGACACAGAAGTGGCAGATATAGAAAAGCTGCAGAACCATATAGGAAGAGATGAAGTACAGAAAGCATTACGTAGTGAATATGGTTATGCAACTCGTTATTCTGAAACATTGCAGAAAAATATGCTCTATGTAGCAGCTGTTTCAGAGACGGGAGCCTATATAATAAGAATGGCCGTTCCATATACAGGAATTATGGATTATATGCTGCGGATATTTCCTTTCCTGCTAATTGGAGTAGTAATTGCGTTTTTGATATCAATAGTACTGACATATCGATTTACGAATACCATAACCAGGCCATTGCAGGAGATATCAGAGGAGATGGCAAAAGCAAATGGCGAGGAACTTGATTTTTCGTTTAAGCATTATAAATATGAAGAACTCAATATTATATCAGATACAACAACAAAACTTGTAAGGGAAATCAGAGAGCATGTGAATCAGGTTGAATTTGAAAAAAAAATCAGACAGGAATTTTTTTCAAATGCATCTCACGAGCTGAAGACTCCCATTACTTCAGTAAAAGGATATACGGAATTATTGGATCAGGGATTCGTAAAAGATGAAGAGACAAAAAAAGATTTTATCGCAAGAATCCTAAAAGAAACAGATAATATGACAAATCTGATCAATGATATCCTGATGATATCCAGATTGGAAACGAAAGAAGCGGAAGTCACCTTTTCTATGGTAAGAATGAGCCCTTTGGTTACAGAGATTTTTGAGTCCCTTGAACCGATTGCAGTAGAATATAAGGTAACATTGCATCAGGAATGCGAACCTATTATTATAGAAGCAAGTACCAAACAATTACGGGAATTGGTTATGAATCTGGTCAGCAACGGTATTAAATATAATCATGTTGGCGGAAATGTTTGGGTGGATATCAGAAAATTATCAGAAAACATGGTTATTACAGTGAAAGATGATGGTATGGGGATTTCTGAAGAAGACAGTGAAAGGGTCTTTGAACGTTTTTATCGTGTCGATAAGGGAAGAAGTAAAAAAATGGGTGGAACAGGACTTGGATTATCCATTGTGAAACATATTGTAGAGTTCTATGGAGGAAGTATGAGCCTTAAGAGTAAGCTGGGAGAAGGAAGCCTGTTTACGGTGACAATTCCGCTTCAGCGCGATATTGTAGAAAAACAAGAAGGTTGACAATTGCAAGAATAAGTAATACACTTTCCACATATAGCAGTACGTGTCAGTTTATTAGACAAAATTTGCTAATATGATACAAAACGTAAAAGGGTAAATTGAAATGTTTGAAAGGAGTATTGTCTTATGAAAGAAGAAAAAGGAAAAGTGGTTGCAGCACCAGTAATGAAAGAGGCTGGGAAGGAAGCAGAAAATCCAGTTATTGCAAAAGAACCTGAAAAAACAGTGGAAAAGGCGGAATCAGTCAAGACAACTTCAAAAGAGGAAAAAGTAAAACAGGCAGAGAAAAAACCATCTGAGAAATCATCCTCCAAAAAGGCACCTGTTAAAAAAGTACAAACGAGGAAAACAGAAATTAAAGAAAACTTACATTTGGAATTTGCCGGTAAAAGTTATTCAAAAGAAGACCTTGTTAAGAGTGTCAAAGATATTTGGAAATTTGATTATAAGAAAAAAGCTATGGATATAAATTCTATAGATCTATATGTAAAACCAGAAGAAGGCAAAGCTTATTATGTAATTAATGGAGAGGTTCTGGGAGATTTTATTGTATAAGCAAGGGTACAACATTGAAAGCGAAATTATAGTTACATAGTAAAAGAAAAAGGAGAGCTATTCGTAGTTCTTCTTTTTTAGTTCATGACAAGTGAAACTAGCCGGTTCCGCCTGATCGCGCGAGCTATGAAAAAATGCTCTTCGATCAGATGCATTGAGTAAAATTGCCAAAATTTGACATTATACAACAGATAATTTATACTTATATTTATAATAATTAAAAAAATAAGGAGTTTTAAACATGCAAATCATTAACAAGGAACAGGAAACACAAGGACCTCAGGAGCCAGCTAACAAAACAAAGGAACTATTAAAGTTAGGAATCGTAATTGGAGTATGTATTATATGCTTTGTTGCGCTCTATTTTTTTTCAAAAAGTTCTTTTGCAACCGGTGAACCATACAGTATAGAAGTGGATGGAGTTATCATAAATCCGGGAGAAACGGTTCAGGATCTGGCAGATTCAGGATTCGAATTATCTGATTATAGTACACGTCAGTATTCTGATGAAAGCGGAACTGCAATTTATAGCCAGGTATACGATCTGTCCGCTGAAGTTGAAGCGAGTACCTATTATCCGATGATTACTTTGGTTAAAAATGGAAAGGGATATGCAGGGATCGAAGTCGTAAATGAAAGTTCATCTCCCAAAACATTAGCCGAATGCAAGGTAAGCGCTGTTAAGATTGGATCTGGTTTCAGTTATGAAAATGCTGATAAAGTAGTTTTGAACGGTGTCTCCATAAAGGACATCACAATTGATAAAATGACTGAAATAAGTGGAAAACCTTATGAAACTTCTGATTATAAATCGTATTCGGATGAATCTCCATCAGGAACGGAGTACATATGGAAAAAGCATGCTTATTCTATGAGTATTATTATTGATAATGATGGCGGATTATATGAAATTTCTTCTATGTATGAGAAATAAAAGTGGTGATAAAAGTGGAAAATAATTTAAAATTATGGCTGGAAAAAGAGCAGGAGAAAGCCGAAGAGAGAAAACAAAAAGAAAGAAAAAGAATCATAATAGGTATGATTCTGCTGGTACCTGGCAGCATCTTAGCGATGGCACTTATCGGTTGGCTAAGTGCTGGAGAAATTTCGGCGGCAGTTGGTAACATTAAATATGGTATTATTTTTGCAGCCTGCTGTGAGGTAATATTGCTGCCTTTTACATTTCTACGGAATCCGGCAAAGCGCTATATGAAGCTTTTGAGGAGGGAGATCGAGGAGCAATTACCTACAAGTGGGAAACGGGAAGAATTTGCATCCCAAATGCTTGGTGAAATAGGAGCGGATTCTGTGAGAGATATCCGTTGTAAGAAGGAGTACACCAGGGAGGATTGGATTTCTGTAACAAGAGATTTTGCTCTGATGAGATATTCGTTCGGAAAATGTGTTATTATCCGATTGAATGAGGTACAACAAATTGAATTGGATAAAAAATATTTTACAATGAGTATTAACAATAATAATAAAAAAACTTTTATCAATACAGATGTCTTTCCTATTTATTTTTTCTATCGCAGTCAGGGCGAGGGAAATAAAAAAGAGCCAGATAAAATGCTTGCCTTTGATAGACGGGAAGAAAGAGATAAAGTAATGAAAGCGATACAGGATCTGTGTGAAGTTTAATGTTTAGGACAAAACGAGATGAAACGGAAAACCGCTTCGCTTGTTAGGAATGAAAGAGGGCGTTGATTCATTTTCTAGTGAATCAGCGCTTTTATATATAAAATTCTTTCGCCCTGTAAAGGAAGCAGAATGCATAATTTTGGCACAGAACTGTTGCAATGGTACGTATAACTGGATCGTAATATCTTTATAATAATTTTAGAAATATTTTTTAGAAATAGTGTTGACAATAGTTAGCGGTAGTGATAATTTATGGTAAGAAGATGTTAGCACTCTTAGCCAATGAGTGCTAACAATCGAAAGGATGTGATGGCAATGCAGCTTGACGATAGAAAAGTGAAGATACTACAGGCAATCATCCGTAATTATTTGGAGACGGGCGAACCGGTCGGATCCAGAACAATTTCAAAATTTACAGATTTGAATCTAAGTTCAGCAACAATCAGAAACGAGATGTCAGATCTGGAAGAATTAGGTTACATTGTCCAGCCACATACTTCTGCTGGGAGGATCCCATCGGATAAAGGGTATCGTTTATATGTAGATACTATGATGGAAGAAAAAGAGCGGGAAGTGACCGAGATGAAAGAGATGCTTCTTGAGAAGGAGGATAAAGTCGACCATCTGTTGAAGCAGGTTGCGAAGATACTTGCGACCAATACTGAATATGCAACTATGATATCATCGCCAAGATATCAAAAAAACAAATTGAAATTTATTCAATTGTCCAGAGTGGATGAACATCATTTGGTAGCAGTCATTGTGGTGGAGGGTAATATTTTAAAAAATAATATTCTCGATGTGGAAGAAGAATTGGATGACGAGACGTTATTAAAACTAAATATCCTGTTGAATACGCATTTGAACGGATTATGCATAGATGAGATCAATCTTGCGATGATTGCAGCATTAAAACAAAAAGCGGGAATTCACAGTGATATTGTAAGTAATGTGATCGATGCAGTTGCGGAAGCAATTAAATCGGATAATGATCTCGAAATTTATACAAGTGGTGCCAATAATATTTTCAAATATCCTGAACTTTCAGATAACCAAAGAGCAAGCGAATTGATTACAGCATTAGAAGAAAAGCAACAATTAACTGAACTTGTTCATGAAACATTTGCATCGGAAGAAAATAAGGGAATTCAAGTATATATTGGTGATGAAGCACCAATTCAGACCATGAAAGACTGCAGTATTGTAACAGCGACCTACGAATTGGAGGAAGGCATGCGGGGAACAATTGGTATTATTGGTCCAAAAAGAATGGATTATGAAAAGGTGATCACTACTCTAAAATCTCTAATGAATCAACTGGATTCGTTATATAAGAAGACATAGAAAAATAGGAGGATAAATAAACGTGCAGGAGAACGGAAAAGAGCTGGAAGAAAAAGACTTGGAAGAAGTGGAAATAGAAGAAAATGAAACTTTTTCAGAAGAAGAGCAGGAAGAAGACCAATCTGCAGATGCAGAGGAATTGGAAGAATTAGAACAGCTGGATGGCAAGGCAGCTAAGAAGAAATTGAAAGCTGCTAAAAAGCAAGAAAAAGATAAAATGAAGGAAAAAGTCGAAGAACTGGAAGACAAAGTAAAACGTCAGATGGCTGAATTTGATAATTTTAGAAAAAGAACGGAAAAAGAAAAATCAGCTATGTTTGAAATTGGAGCCAAAAGTGTTGTAGAAAAGATACTTCCTGTTGTTGATAATTTTGAAAGAGGCCTGCAAAGTATTCCGGAGGACGAAACAGAAACAGCATTTGCAGAAGGAATGTCTATGGTATATAAACAATTGATGGATGGATTAAAGGAGTTAGGTGTTGAGCCGATTGAGGCAATAGGCACAGAATTTGATCCAGATTTGCACAATGCAGTAATGCAGGTCGAGAGTGAAGAGTATGAATCTGGTATTATAGCGCAGGAATTGCAAAAAGGTTATAGGTACAGAGATAGCGTTGTGAGACATAGTATGGTAGCAGTAGTGCAGTAAATAATAAATTAATTATAAATTGGAGGAAAAAAATATGAGTAAAATCATTGGTATTGATTTAGGAACAACAAATAGTTGTGTGGCTGTTATGGAAGGTGGAAAACCTACAGTTATAGCAAACACGGAAGGAGCAAGAACTACACCTTCTGTTGTTGCATTTACAAAAACAGGCGAAAGGCTCGTTGGTGAACCTGCAAAACGTCAGGCAGTAACGAATTCGGAGAAAACAATCTCCTCTATTAAGAGAGATATGGGTACGGACCGTGGCAGAACAATTGATGACAAAAAATATTCACCGCAGCAGATTTCAGCTATGATTCTTCAGAAATTAAAAGCAGATGCTGAAAATTATTTAGGTGAAAAAGTAACGGAAGCTGTTATAACAGTACCTGCTTATTTTAATGATGCACAAAGACAGGCAACAAAAGATGCTGGTAAAATTGCGGGACTTGATGTAAAACGTATCATTAACGAGCCTACAGCAGCAGCTTTGGCATATGGACTTGATAATGAAAAAGAACAAAAAATCATGGTTTATGACCTTGGCGGCGGTACATTTGATGTATCTATCATCGAAATCGGCGATGGTGTTATTGAAGTTCTTGCAACAAGTGGAGATAACAGACTGGGTGGAGATGACTTTGACCAGAAAATAACAGATTATATGCTGGCAGAATTTAAGAAAAATGAAGGTGTTGACTTATCAGGAGATAAAATGGCACTTCAAAGATTAAAAGAAGCAGCAGAAAAGGCAAAGAAAGAATTGTCATCGGCGACAACTACAAATATTAATTTACCATTTATTACAGCTACAGCAGAAGGCCCAAAGCACTTTGATATGAACCTTACAAGAGCAAAATTTGATGAATTAACACATGATTTAGTAGAAAGAACAACAGTTCCGGTTCAAAATGCGTTAAAAGATGCAGGTATTACGGCAAGCGAACTTGGAAAAGTATTGCTGGTTGGTGGTTCAACACGTACGCCATCTGTTCAGGATAAAGTAAAGCAACTAACAGGTCATGAACCAAGTAAGACGCTAAATCCGGATGAATGTGTTGCAATCGGTGCATCTATTCAGGGAGGTAAATTAGCTGGCGATGCAGGTGCGGGCGAAATCTTATTACTTGATGTAACGCCGTTGTCATTATCCATTGAAACGATGGGTGGCGTTGCTACAAGATTAATTGAGAGAAATACTACAATTCCTACAAAAAAGAGTCAGATATTCTCAACAGCTGCTGATAACCAGACAGCGGTAGACATTAATGTCGTACAGGGTGAGAGACAATTTGCCAAAGATAACAAGTCACTTGGACAATTCAGATTAGATGGCATTCCACCAGCAAGACGTGGTGTTCCGCAAATTGAAGTTACTTTTGACATTGATGCAAATGGTATTGTAAATGTAACTGCAAAAGATATGGGAACAGGAAAAGAACAGCATATTACAATTACTGCAGGTTCTAATATGTCAGACGACGATATTGATAAAGCAGTAAGGGAAGCAGCAGAATTTGAAGCACAAGACAAGAAACGAAAAGAAGCAATCGATACAAGAAATGAAGCAGATTCTTTTGTATTCCAGACGGAGAAAGCATTAGCAGAAGCAGGAGATAAAATTGATGCCAGTGATAAAGCAGCTGTAGAAGCGGATCTTCAGGCATTAAAAGATATTCTGGAAAAAACAAAAGACGTTGAAATGTCGGAAGACCAAGTGGCTGAAATGAAAGCAGCTCAGGAAAAATTAATGACCGGTGCACAGAGCTTATTCTCAAAAATGTATGAACAGGCAGGAGGAGCACAAGGAGCAGGTCCGGACATGAGTGCAGCAGGAGCGGGCCCGGATATGGGAGGAACAGCTGAAGATGTAGTCGATGGAGACTACAGAGAAGTATAAAACAACTTCTCAGGAAGTATAAATATAAAGGATTTACAATCGGGGAAAGGGGCATGTACGTATTCATGGCCCCTATCACCGCTTTGAAAGGAAAAAGAAATGGCAGAACAAAAACGAGATTATTATGAGGTTCTCGGCGTTGATAAAAATGCTGATGAAGCTGCAATAAAAAAAGCATATAGAGTACTTGCCAAAAAATATCATCCGGATATGAATCCTGGAGACAAAGAGGCAGAGGTGAAATTCAAAGAGGCTTCAGAAGCGTACGCTATTTTGAGTGATCCTGAAAAGAAACGCCAGTATGATCAATTTGGTCATGCGGCGTTTGAAAACGGAGGCGCTGGCGGTTACGGCGGCGGATTTGATTTTAGTGGTGCTGATTTTGGTGATATTTTCGGTGATATTTTTGGTGATTTTTTTGGCGGCAGCAGTAGAGGCTCCAGAAGACCAAACAATGGTCCGTCTAAAGGAGCTAATATTAGAACCAGCGTTAGAATTACATTTGAAGAAGCTGTGTTTGGCGTAGAAAAAGAGATAGAACTGACCTTAAAAGATTCGTGCAATACGTGTCATGGATCTGGAGCAAAGCCTGGAACCAATCCAGAAACATGCACAAAATGTGGTGGTAAGGGGCAGGTAGTCTTTACACAGCAGTCTTTCTTCGGCACGGTTCGTAATGTACAGACATGTCCTGACTGTGGTGGTACTGGTAAGGTAGTAAAAGAAAAATGCCCGAATTGTCATGGCAGTGGATTTATTGCAAGCAGAAAGAAAATTCAAGTTTCAATTCCTGCCGGTATTGATAATGGTCAGAGCGTAAGAATAAGAGACAAAGGAGAACCAGGAGCAAATGGTGGACCAAGGGGTGATTTACTGGTAGAAGTCATTGTGCAGCGCCATCCTATTTTCCAGCGTCAGGAATATAATATTTTTTCTACAGTTCCAGTTTCTTTTCCAGTTGCAGCAATTGGCGGAGAAGTAGTGATTGATACTGTAGACGGAAAGGTAATATATGAAGTAAAGCCTGGTACACAGACGGATACAAAGATCCGTTTAAAAGGAAAAGGTGTTCCGTCTTTACGTAATAAAGAAATACGCGGGGATCATTATGTAACACTGGTAGTTCAAGTACCGGATAAACTGTCACATGAAGCCAAGGAACTGTTGAAGCAATTTGACGCAGCGACAGGCGATAGTCTGAATGCAGCGAAAGATGCAGAATCCGAAAAAGAGACTAATGAAAAAAAGAAAAAAGGTTTTTGGAAAAATTGATAGAATAAAAAAATGATTCGCTTGACGGAGGATTTGGAAAGTATTAAAGTATACAGGAAGCGATAAGCAATCCAAGGCTGGTTTCGATAGAGACTGGCCTTCTTTAACGTATAGGAGCAGATACAACACATGAAATGGAAAAGATTGACTGTAAAAACAACAACACAAGCAGAAGATATTATAATCAGTACATTATATGATATTGGTCTGGAGGGTGCACAGATTGAAGATAATGTACCACTTACAGCAGCGGATAAGGAGCAGATGTTCGTGGACATATTGCCGGAAGGACCGGCAGATGATGGAATAGCCTATGTGAGTTTTTTTGTTGAAGAAGATGATGCGCATGATATAGATATGATTGTGGAGTCTGCTGAAGCGGAATTAGAAAATCTCCGCCAATTTCTAGACATTGGTGAAGGTAGTATACAATTGTCAGAAACGGAGGATATTGATTGGATCAACAATTGGAAACAGTATTTCCATCAATTTTATATCGATGACTTATTGGTGATCCCATCATGGGAAAAAGTAAAAGAAGAAGACAGGGATAAGAAGATATTGCACATTGATCCGGGCACTGCCTTTGGAACAGGTATGCACGAGACAACACAGCTATGTATCCGCCAGATAAAAAAATATGTTACAAATGAGACAGATATTCTGGATGTTGGATGCGGCAGTGGAATTTTGGGAATAATAGCATTAATGTATGGAGCACATAGCGCAAAAGGAACGGACCTTGATCCATGTGCAATGGAAGCAACATATGAAAATATGAAGGCGAATGGAGTTGACAAAGACAGCTTTCAAGTGATGATCGGTAATATCATATCAGATAGAAAAGTACAAGATGCGGCAGGGCATGAATGTTTCGATATTGTGGTTGCTAATATACTGGCTGATGTATTGGTACCTCTTACACCCGTAATCTTTAATCAATTAAAAAAAGGCGGAATCTATATCACATCCGGAATCATAGACAATAAAGAGACAACAGTTATAGGAGCTGTAGAGGCAGCAGGGTTAGAAGTTCTGGAAGTCACTTATCAGGGTGAGTGGGTCAGTGTAACTGCAAGAAAGTAATGCGATTGGGAGTGAATATATGTATCAATTTTTTGTAGAGCCGTGTCAGATTCAAGAAGCTGAAAGAAGAATCACCATACTTGGGAACGATGTAAATCATATAAAAAATGTTCTTCGTATGAAAACCGGAGAAGAGATTGCTATCAGCAATGGCATCGATAAAAAGGAATATCGTTGTGGTATTACAGAATTTACAGAGGATTCTATTATTTGTGAATTGCGTTTTATAAAAGAAGATGGACTGGAACTGCCGTCAAAGATTTATCTGTTCCAAGGACTTCCAAAGGCTGATAAAATGGAATTAATTATACAAAAGGCAGTAGAATTAGGAGCATATCAGATAATTCCGATGACAACAAAAAGAGCGGTCGTGAGACTGGATGAGAAAAAAGCAAAAAATAAAGTGGAGCGTTGGAACAGCATTGCAGAAGCGGCGGCAAAGCAAAGCAAGCGGCGGGTGATTCCAGAAGTGCATTCTGTAATGACGATGAAAGAAGCAGTTACTCTTGCTAGAGATATCAATGTAAAAGTAATTCCATATGAATTGGCAGAAGGCATGCAAAGTACAAAGAAAATCATAGAAAGCATTTGTCCGGGCCAGTCAGTTGCTGTTTTTATTGGTCCGGAAGGTGGATTTGAAGAAAATGAAATACAAATGGCAATAGAGAGCGGGATTGTTCCGATTACGCTTGGAAAGAGAATTTTGAGAACTGAAACTGCGGGATTCACTACATTGGCGTGGATTATGTATCAATTGGAGATAAGCACGCTGTGAAAATGCGCATATAATATAAATATACAGTATATTTTGGAGGAATTATGGAAGTATATCTTGATAATTCAGCTACAACCAAATGCTTTGAAAGTGTTGCAGCAATTATGACAAAAATCATGTGCGAAGATTACGGAAACCCCTCAAGTATGCATAATAAAGGTATGGTAGCTGAAAAATACATTCGTTATGCAAAAGAAGTGATTTCAGGGAATCTAAAAGTAAGTGAAAAAGAAATCATATTTACGTCAGGCGGAACAGAATCTGATAACCTGGCACTGATAGGAACAGCGATGGCAAATCGGAGAGCGGGCAAGCATCTGATTACAACATGTATAGAACATCCTGCCATTTTGCAGACTATGCAGTATCTGGAAACATTAGGGTTTGTAGTCACATATCTTCCGGTGGATAAGAATGGTGTTATCCGTCTGGAAGATTTACAGAAAGCAATTACCAGAGAGACAATTCTGGTATCTATTATGCATACCAACAATGAGATAGGATCACTTCAGCCAATTGCAGAAGCGGGAGCATTGATTAAGAGGATGAATCCTAATATTATTTTTCATGTAGATGCAGTACAGGGATATGGTAAATTCAGAATCCTGCCTAAAAAAATGCATATAGATCTGTTATCGGTCAGTGCACATAAAATTCATGGTCCGAAAGGAATCGGATTCTTATATGCCAATGAAAGAATAAAGATCAGACCTATTATTTTTGGCGGCGGACAGCAGAAAGGAGTGCGCTCCGGAACAGAAAATGTACCAGCGATCGCAGGCCTTGCAAAAGCGGTGGAAGAAGTATACCAGAATCTTGATAATGACATAGAGAATCTCTACAGGATAAAAGAACTTTTTGTGAAAGAAGTTACTAAAATAGATGGTGTCAGGATAAATGGTTTAACAGGAAGAGACAGTGCACCGCATGTGGTAAGCATTGCTGTAAGAGGAATTCGAAGCGAAGTGATGTTACACGCTTTAGAAGAGAGAGATATTTATGTATCAGCTGGAAGTGCATGTGCTTCCAACCATCCTTCAATCTCTGCGACTTCTGCAACCTTAAAAGCAATAGGCATGGAAAAAGAAATGATGGATTCCAGCATTCGTTTCAGCTTTTCTGTTTTTACGACAAAGGAAGAAATAAACTATACAATACAAGTTTTGTGTGATATGATACCTATGCTTCGTAAATACACAAGATATTGAACGAGAAAAGGAGTTTACATGTTTACAGCTTTTTTGATTAAATACGCTGAAATTGGCGTGAAGGGAAGAAACAGATATTTATTTGAAGATGCACTTGTTTCACAGATTAAATACGCATTGAAGAGATGTGACGGAGAATTTCAAGTGCATAAAACGCAAGGAAGAATTTATGTAGAAGCAGTAAGTGAATTTGACTTTGATGAAACAGTGGAAAATTTAAGAACTGTTTTTGGCATTTCTGGTATTTGTCCCGTTGTGCATGTAGAGGATGAAGGCTTTGAAAAATTATGTGAAGAAGTCATAAAATATATAGATCAAGTGTATCCGAATAAACACAAGACGTTTAAAGTGTGCGCCAGAAGAGCAAGAAAAAATTACCCTCTTGACTCTATGCGCATTAATCATGATATGGGTTCTGCTATTCTGGATGCTTTTCCGGATATCAGAGTAGATGTGCACAAGCCGGATATAGAACTCAATATCGAGGTCCGCGAGAAAATATATATTTATTCTAAGATTATTCCGGGTCCGGGTGGTATGCCGATCGGAACAGCGGGAAAGGCAATGCTCCTGTTATCAGGAGGCATTGACTCTCCTGTAGCGGGATATATGGTTGCTAAACGTGGTGTTAAAATAGATGCGGTATATTTCCACGCACCGCCTTATACCAGTGAGAGAGCAAAACAAAAAGTAGTTGATCTTGCGAAGCTCGTATCACGCTATTCGGGACCGATTTGTCTGCATGTTATAAATTTTACAGATATTCAGTTATATATTTATGAGAAATGTCCTCATGAAGAATTAACAATTATTATGAGAAGATATATGATGAAGATTGCAGAGAAAGTAGCAGAAGAAAATCAATGTATTGGACTTGTTACAGGTGAGAGTATTGGACAGGTCGCATCACAGACCATGCAAAGTCTTGCAGTTACAAATGAGGTATGTACGATGCCGGTATATCGGCCATTAATAGGATTCGATAAACAGGAGATTGTAGAAATATCTGAAAAGATCAATACGTATGAGACCTCCATTCTTCCATATGAAGACTGCTGCACGATCTTTGTAGCAAAACATCCGGTGACCAAACCTAATTTAAAAGTAATTAAACATCATGAGAAAAATCTCGAAGAAAAAATCGATGAACTGGTCGAGACGGCGCTAAACACACAGGAAGTGATTATGGTACGTTAAGATATAGGAAATCCTTAATACCTTCCTATAAAGATATAAGTATCAATGTTGCAAAACGTAAATGTGCAAATTGACGAACTCAAAATGTAAACAATCTTTTGACACTTCTATTGCAAACTATTAGAAACACGCTTTGCGAGTTTCTAAAGTTATCGCGGCAGTCGCCAAATACAAGCTGGCTTGTATTTGGCTCGTTGCTCGTGTAAATTAAAAAAGCAAGACAGATTGTCTTGCTTTTATCCTCTTTGAAGCAATGTGTAAATATATTTTACACATTGGACCCGATCAAATGATGTATGGTTTTAATACTGCTAATACGTCATCAACTGTTTCTTCAGCATGGATATTTAAATCGATTGGTTTAGATAAATCCAAACTAAAGATACCCATAATAGATTTTGCGTCGATAACATATCTTCCAGATACTAAATCAAAATCATAATCGAATTTTGTTACATCATTAACAAAAGATTTTACTTTGTCAATTGAATTTAATGAAATTTGTACTGTTTTCATTGGACAATACCTCCTTGAATTTTTCATACCTTCAGTATTTATACTAAAGGTTTCAATTAGAAAAGTCAATGATAAAACAATACAAAAAATGTGAGGAATAATATGAAAAGTGTAGCATTACATAATTTAGGATGTAAAGTAAATGCTTATGAAATAGATGTTATGCAACAAATGTTACAAGAAAAAGGATATATCATTGTATCATTTGATGAAAAAGCGGATATTTATATAGTAAATACTTGCAGTGTAACAAACATTGCGGATAGAAAAAGCAGGCAGATGCTTCATAAAGCTAAGAAAATGAATCCAGATGCGATTGTAGTTGCCACAGGGTGTTATGTGCAGACAGGAAAGGACATGCTGCAACAGGACGAATGTATCGATATTGTGATAGGCAATAACCGGAAAAAAGATATCGTAAAGATTATTGAAGAATTTATACAGGAACAACAGGTGACAGATGCGGTCATCGATATTAATAATACAGAAGAATATGAAGAAATGAATCTCAGGCAGACAGCAGACCATACCAGAGCTTATATCAAGATTCAGGATGGATGTAATCAATTCTGCTCTTATTGTATCATTCCATATGCAAGAGGAAGAGTAAGAAGCAGAAGTGCTGCACATATTTTGGAAGAAATAACAGGACTTGTAGCAGTAGGATATAAAGAAATCGTTTTGACAGGTATTCATATCAGTTCTTATGGCACTGATTTTGTAAAAAAAGATTCCGAAGATTATCTAAGTATAGAGAAAAAAGATCCAAAAACAATTGCCCAGCAAAAAGGATACTTACTGGAATTGATCAGACAGATTCATCAGGTAAAAGATCTTGAGCGGATTCGTATCGGATCTTTGGAACCGCGTATCATAACAGAAGAATTTGCACGTACATTAAGTGAAATGCCAAAAATATGCCCGCATTTTCACTTATCTTTACAAAGCGGCTGTAATGCGACTTTAGAAAGAATGAATAGACATTACACAGTAGACGAATACTATGGGAAAGTTAATTTGCTGCGAAAGTTTTTTGTGCACCCGGCTATTACCACAGATGTAATCGTAGGATTTCCGGAAGAATCGGAGGAAGAATTTCTTAACACAAAAGAATTTCTTGCTAAAATCAAATTTTATGAAATGCATATTTTCAAGTATTCAAAAAGGCAGGGAACAATGGCTGCTGCAATGAAAAACCAGGTGCCGGATCCGGTTAAAACACAAAGAAGCAATGATCTTCTCAAAATGGAAGAGAAACAGTCAATCGAGTATAGGAATTATTATCTTGGGAAAGAAGAGGAAGTACTTTTTGAAGAAGAAAAGGAGATGAACGGAAAACAGTATTGGATAGGTCATACAAAGCAATATGTAAAAGTTGCTGCAACATGTAAGGTGAATCTTTCTAATCAAATAAAAAAGGGGAAAATATGTGAATTTTTACGGGATGATATTATGTTGATTGAATTATTCTAGTGGTAAGCATTGAATTTTTGCGGTAATTAGAGTAGAATAAGTTTAAGTATACGTGAAATTGGATAAATTAGGTAAAGGACGTGGTGACATGCAAGATTTAGGAAACACACAATATTTTAAGGTCGAAACAGAGCCAGAAACTGGTGTCAAAGTAGTATTGGCTGCTGTTTATGAAGCATTGACAGAAAAAGGATATAATCCTGTCAATCAAATCGTAGGTTATATCATGTCGGGCGATCCAACTTACATCACAAGCTATAAAAATGCCAGAAGCTTAATTATGAAAGTAGAACGTGATGAGCTTGTAGAAGAGATGCTGAAAGAATACATTAAAAATAATCATTGGAAATAGGGTCTGTGTGAACGGACTTACGAGGAGATACTCTATGAGGATAATGGGCTTAGACTTTGGCTCAAAGACAGTGGGTGTAGCAATCAGTGATTCTCTCCTTGTTACAGCTCAGGGAATAGAGATTGTAAGAAGGAAATCCGAAGATAAACTGCGACAGACATTGGCAAGAATCGAAGAATTAATTGTGCAATATGAGGTAAGTGAGATTGTACTTGGTCTGCCAAAGAATATGAATGATTCTTTGGGAGAACGGGCAGAAAAGACACTTGCTTTTAAGGAAATGCTAGAGAGAAGAACGGGATTACAAATTACCATGTGGGATGAACGTCTGACAACAGTTGCAGCAGATAAAGCAATGATGGAAGCGGGAATCCGAAGAGAAAATAGGGGCAATTATGTAGATCAGATTGCCGCTGTATTTATTTTACAAGGATTTTTAGACTGCAAAAGTATGCAGAAGGATAGGAGTTCATAAATTTGGAAAAGATTACATTTACACCGGATGGTGGAGAACCAATAGATTTCTTTGTGCTTGAACAGACAAGGATTAGTGGTGTTAATTACATTCTGGTTACAGACCAGGAGACAGGCGATGGAGATGCCTTAATTCTCAAAGATTTGTCTCAACCTGAAGATATGCAGGCTCTATATGCAATTGTCTCGGATGAGGATGAATTGAATACAGTTGCGCAGATGTTCGAAAGTCTGTTAGACGATATTGAACTTATAACAGAAGAGAGTGAATCAGACTGAACCGGGGAATTTGGATATGTCAGTGGATAGAGAACAATTTGAAAAAATCCTTAGGGAAAAAGGATTAAAAGTAACCACACAGCGAGTACTTGTACTTGAGGTGTTATCGTCTTGTCCGGACAGACATCTAACGGCAGAAGAAATATTTGAGCTAGTAAAAGTAGATTATCCAGTGATTGGATTAGCTACTGTTTATAGAACAATACAATTACTTTTAGAGTTGCACTTAATTGATCGAATCAATTTGGATGACGGCTATGTACGGTATGAAATTGGTGATTTGAGCGAGAAAGAAGCAAGGCACCACCATCATCATTTGATTTGCACGAGCTGTGGAAGAATTTTATCTTTTCAAGACGATCTGTTGGAAGAATTAGAAGGTAAAATTGGGGATACCACAGGCTTTCTGGTTGTTGATCATGAAGTGAAGCTATATGGGTATTGTGAAGAATGTAGGAGGAAAATTAATTGAAACAAAGTAAAAATGAAAATGGTTCTAAGCTAAAGATTATTCCATTAGGAGGCTTAGAACAAATTGGTATGAACATTACTGCCTTTGAATATGAGGATAGTATTGTTGTGGTAGACTGCGGTCTCAGCTTCCCGGCAGATGATATGCTTGGAATTGACCTTGTTATTCCGGATGTGACGTACTTGAAGGAAAATATTGATAAAGTAAAAGGATTTGTGTTTACGCATGGTCATGAAGATCATATCGGAGCGCTTCCGTATGTCCTGAAGGAAATGAGCGTTCCTATCTATGCGACCAGACTTACAATGGGAATTATAGAGAATAAATTGAAGGAACATAACCTTACAAATAATGTAAGAAGAAAAGTAGTAAAATTTGGACAGATCATTAATCTGGGATGTTTCAGAATCGAATTCATTAAGACAAATCATAGCATTGTTGATGCGGCTGCACTTGCGATATATTCACCGGCGGGAATTGTGGTGCACACAGGTGATTTTAAAGTCGATTACACACCTGTATTTGGCGATGCTATTGATTTGCAGCGTTTTGCTGATCTTGGTAAAAAAGGAGTACTTGCACTGATGTGTGATAGTACCAATGCAGAACGGCGGGGATTTACGCAGTCAGAAAAGACTTTAGGCAAAATTTTCGATAATTTATTTGAGGAACATAAAGATACGAGAATATTGATTGCAACATTTGCTTCCAATGTTGACAGAGTACAGCAAATTATTAATTCAGCGTATAAATTTGGCCGAAAAGTAGTAGTGGAAGGCCGGAGCATGGTTAATATCATTGATACGGCCCAGAAACTGGAATGTTTAAATATTCCTGAGAACACATTGATTGATATTGAACAACTGAAAAATTATCCAAAGGCAAAGACTGTCATCATTACAACGGGAAGCCAGGGAGAAAGTATGGCAGCTTTAAGCCGCATGGCCAGTAATATCCATAAAAAGGTTACGATCGGACAAGGTGATACGGTTATCTTTTCTTCCAACCCGATTCCGGGAAATGAAAAGGCAGTTACCAAAGTGATAAATGAATTATTCCGTAAGGGAGCAGATGTTATATTTCAGGATGCTCATGTGTCCGGACATGCCTGTGCTGAGGAAATTAAACTGATCTATTCCTTAACTCAGCCTAAGTATGCAATTCCTGTTCACGGCGAATACAAACACCTGAAGGCACAGGCAAACATTGCCATAGATCTTGGGTATGACAAGGATGATATATTTATCTTAAGCTCCGGAGATGTATTGGAATTGGACGATAACGGAGCAGAAGTAAAGGGAAAAGTGGCAGTAGGTGCAATATTAGTGGATGGTCTTGGTGTTGGTGATGTTGGGAATATTGTATTACGTGACAGACAGCATCTTGCAGAGGACGGTATTTTAATTGTTGCCATTGCTTTAGACCAGGCATCCAATACATTAGTCGGAGGACCGGATATTGTGTCCAGAGGATTTGTTTATGTAAGAGAATCTGATGAACTGATGGAAGAAGCGAGACGAGTTGTGAATGATGCGCTGGAACGTTGTTTGAGCAGAAACGTGAGCGACTGGGGCAAGATAAAGACTATGACAAAGGATTCCTTAAGCGAATTCTTATGGAAAAAGACGAAAAGACGACCGATGATACTTCCAATCATTATGGAAGTATGATCACTTACGCAATAATGAGGAATTAGAGTGTGAATAAATTAGAACTACAGCCAGAAATAGATATTTTCGCGGAAAAAGTAAGAAAAACGGAAATTTATCGTAACTATCTGCTTCAGGCAGAAAAAGTGAAGAGAGAACCGGAACTGAAACAAAAAATCGACGAATTTAGATTTAAGAATTTTGAACTCCAGAATACTACGGATTCTGAAGAATTATTTGATAAAACAGATGCTTTTACAGCGGAATACGAAGCTTTTAGAGCAAATCCGGTAGTCGATGCATATTTGTCGGCGGAACTTGAGTTTTGCAGAATGATGCAGAGAGTTTATCAAAGCATCTCGGAAAGAGTTGACTTTGATTAGGACTTGATAAGGAGTGTATACTATGAGTGGTAAGAACGTAACGGTAGGCATAGCGGGTTCAATCATAAGATTTGCGGTATTGGCAGTAATTATTGCGTTTGCTTATCGCTTTGCGATAGCAGCATATGATTTCGGGTATCGGGTCTTTGCGGAACCGGCAATGTCGAGCGAACCGGGAGTCGATATCAGTGTTGCAATCACAGACGATATGAGTGTGATGGATATTGGAGAATTGTTGCAGGACCAGGGATTAATTGCCGATGCAAAATTATTTTATATACAGGAAAAAGTTTCTGAGTATAAGGACATGATACGTCCTGGAATTTATGTATTGAATACTTCCATGACAGCAGAAGAGATGCTTGCAGTTATGGGCGCCGCCGCAGAAGAAAATGAAGGGAATATTGACAATCCGGCGGATATGGCAGATATGGCTCAGGAAGAAGAAACTACTGAGATGACGGAAGAAGGAACTTCAGTTGAAATGGATGAGGCAGAATGATAGTAGACGAGAGAATGGTAACCTTTATCGATTCCTTCGATAAAGGAAATACTCCTTTTTTAGACGAAATAGAAAAAAAGGCAATACAGGAAAAGGTTCCTATTGTCCGTAAATCCACACAAAATCTTCTAAAGTTTCTGCTCGCGATGCAGAAACCTGAAAAGATACTAGAGGTCGGTACGGCAGTAGGATTTTCTGCGTTGCTCATGAGTGAATATGCTCCTGAAAGCTGTCAGATAACGACTATAGAAAACTATGAAAAGAGAATACCGATAGCGAGAGCCAATATAGAAGAAGCGGGGAAAAAAGATTCTATTACGCTGATCGAGGGAGATGCCATGGAGGTATTGCAGCGATTGAAAGAAACGTTTGATTTTATCTTTATGGATGCAGCAAAGGGACAATATATAAAGTATTTACCGGAAGTAATGAGACTATTGGGAAAAGGCGGTCTTATTGTGTCAGATAATGTATTGCAGGATGGAGAAATCTTGCAATCCCGATATGCAGTGAGCAGAAGAAATAGAAGCATTCATTCGCGCATGAGAGATTATCTGTATGAACTGACACATAATGACTTATTGGAGACAACAGTACTTCCTGTTGGAGATGGTATGACAATCAGTGTAAAAAAATGATTAAACTGTGATCCTGAGGCGACTGTAATAAAAAGACATAGGCAATCAGCAGGAGGAACAATGTGACATATATGATAAAAAAGAGAACTAAAAAGAAAAGTAAAAACGGAAGAGAAATAGAATTATTAATACCTGCGAGCAGCCTGGAAGTACTAAAGACTGCAGTTGTGTTTGGAGCGGATGCAGTATACATTGGCGGAGAAGCTTTTGGACTGCGTGCGAAAGCGAAGAATTTTTCTATGGAAGATATGGAAGCAGGGATTGTATTTGCGCATGAATATAATGTCAAGGTATACATTACTGCAAATATTCTTGCGCATAATGATGATCTATCTGGAGCCAGGGAATATTTTAAAGAATTGAAAGAAATAAAACCAGACGCGCTAATTATATCAGATCCTGGAATGTTTACAATTGCAAAAGAAATCTGTCCGGAAATTGATATTCATATTAGTACGCAGGCGAATAATACGAATTATGAAACCTATCTTTTCTGGGAAAGGTTAGGTGCAACCCGCGTTGTGTCAGCAAGAGAATTGTCTCTGACCGAGATTAAGGAGATCAGATCGCATATTCCTGATAAGATGGAAATTGAAAGTTTTATTCACGGGGCAATGTGTATCTCTTATTCGGGAAGATGCCTTCTTAGTAATTACTTTACAGGAAGGGATGCGAATCAGGGGGCTTGTACACATCCGTGCAGATGGAAATATTCTGTGGTAGAGGAAACAAGACCTAATGAGTATATGCCTGTATATGAGAATGAAAGAGGTACATTTATCTTTAATTCCAAAGACTTGTGTATGATAGAATATATTCCGGAAGTTCTGGATGCGGGAATTGACAGTCTGAAGATTGAGGGACGCATGAAAACCGCACTTTATGTGGCTACGGTAGCCAGGACATACCGAAAAGCAATTGATGATTATCTGGAATCAGAAGAAAAGTACCGTTCAAATATGGAATGGTACAAATCAGAAATAGCAAAATGTACGTATCGGCAATTTACAACCGGATTCTATTTTGGAAAACCGGATGAAAAAACACAGATTTATGATAATAATACGTATGTAAATGATTATATATATTTAGGCATTGTAGGAGAGGTTACGGAAAAGGGATACGTAAAAATTGAACAAAGAAATAAATTCTGCGTGGGTGATAAGATTGAGATCATGAAGCCAAATGGAGATAATATACCGGCAGATGTGATGGCGCTTTATGATGAAGAGGGCACTCCGGTAGAGAGTGCACCGCATCCGAAACAGATTCTGTTTATAGAACTCAGCGAAAAAGCAGAAGAATTCGATATATTAAGAGTAAAAAGCGTAAAAGAACAAAAAATTGATTGACGCATAAAGAAGTTGCATTGTACAATATGGACGTTATATACGAAAAAAATTATAATTTTTTTGAATTAGTACTTGCATTTTTTTACTGATTAATGTATCTTATAGGAAACGAAGGAAAACCTTCTGAATAAAATAAATATAAGATATGACGAACAATGGTGTTCCAAGAAAATTATTTCCTTGGGACACCTTTCTTGTTTTTTAGGAAAACGTTATGTTTATAAGAACAAAATGTTCGACTTGTTCAAGTATCTAGAATGTGAAAGGATGATAATAAGATGAGTGAAAAGTTAAACGTGGAAGCAATCTTTGGTGAAAATGTATTTACTCTTAAAAAAATGAGAGAACGTTTACCAAAAAAAGTATTTGCAGAAGTTAAAAAGGTGATGGACTGTGGCGGAGAACTTTCTTTAGAAGCAGCAGATGTTGTGGCAAAAGCGATGAAAGACTGGGCTGTAGAAAAAGGTGCTACACATTATACACACTGGTTCCAGCCATTGACAGGTATTACAGCAGAAAAACATGATTCATTTGTCACAAGCCCAAATGAAGATGGTACCATGCTTATGGAATTTTCAGGAAAAGAATTGATTAAAGGCGAGCCTGATGCATCTTCTTTCCCTTCAGGCGGACTTAGAGCAACATTTGAGGCCAGAGGATATACAGCTTGGGATATTACATCTCCAGCATTTATTAAAGAAGCAGCAACAGGACCTATTCTTTGCATTCCTACTGCATTCTGCTCATACAAAGGAGAAGCGCTTGATAAAAAAACTCCTCTTTTAAGATCCATGGAAGCAGTGAGCGAGCAGGCACTTCGTATTGTTCGCTTATTTGGAAATGCAGGTGCTACAAAAGTAACAGCTTCTGTAGGACCGGAACAGGAGTATTTCCTGGTGGATGCTAAAAAGGCATTACAAAGAGAAGATATCATTTTTGCAGGACGTACTTTGTTCGGGGCACCAGCTCCAAAGGGACAGGAAATGGAAGACCACTACTTCGGAGTAATCAGAGAACGTATTGGTGCATATATGAAAGATTTAAATATGGAAATGTGGAAACTAGGTGTTCCGGCAAAAACACAGCATAACGAAGTAGCACCTGCACAGCATGAATTAGCTCCTATCTATGAATCAGCTAATATCGCGGTTGACCACAACCAGTTGGTAATGGAAACAATGAAAAGGGTAGCTGGCAGACATAGTCTGAGATGTTTACTTCATGAAAAACCGTTTGCAGGCGTTAATGGTTCCGGTAAGCATAACAACTGGTCGATCACAACCGATAATGGCGTGAACTTACTTGATCCTGGCAAATCACCACACGAGAATATTCAATTCTTATTGGTGCTTGCATGCATCATGAAGGCTGTAGATACGCATGCTGATTTACTTCGTCAAAGTGCATCTAATGTTGGTAACGACCACAGACTTGGCGCAAATGAAGCACCGCCGGCAATTATCTCGATTTTCCTTGGAGAACAGTTAGAAGACGTTGTAAAACAATTGGTAGAGACAGGTATCGCAGCTACGTGTAAAGAAGGTGGATTTCTTGAAACGGGTGTTTCAACACTTCCTGATTTTCAAAAAGATGCTACAGATAGAAACAGAACATCACCATTTGCTTTTACTGGAAACAAATTTGAATTCCGTATGGTTGGTTCGGAGGACTCCATTGCCAGTCCTAATACAACATTAAATGCAATTGTTGCAGAAGCTTTCTGTGAAGCTGCTAATATTCTTGAAAAAGCAGATGATTTTGATATTGCGGTTCATGATCTGATTAAAGAATATATGACAAAACACCAGAGAATTATTTTCAATGGTAATGGATATTCAGATGAATGGGTCGTAGAAGCCGAAAAGAGAGGACTTCCAAATATCAAATCTATGGTAGAAGCTGTTGAAACATTAACAACTGCTAAAGCTGTAGCATTATTTGAAAAATTTGGAATCTTTACAAAACCTGAATTAGAGTCACGCGAAGAAGTATTATATGAAACATATGCTAAGACAATCAATATTGAAGCATTGACAATGATCGATATGGCTTCCAAACAAATCCTGCCAGCAGTTATGAAGTATGCTAACGAGTTGGCAAACGCTGTATTGGCAGTAAAAGAAGCTGGCGCAGATGCATCTGTTCAGACTGAAGTATTGTCAGAGGTTTCTGTTTACTTAAATGAAGCAAAAGCTGCTTTAAAGAAACTGGTAGAGATAGAAAATGAAGCAAGTGAAATCGGAGAAGCTAAAAAGCAGGCATTCTTCTATAAAGATGAAGTTAAGGCTGCAATGGATGCTTTAAGAGCACCTGTTGATGCGCTTGAAATGCTTGTGGATAAAAAAGTCTGGCCAATTCCTACTTATGCAGATCTTATTTTTGAAGTTTAAAAAAAGTTCTTGCATTAGAATGTAAAATATTGTATTATAGTTGAGTGCGATTCTTGTATTGCACTCAACTTTTCAATGGGCTATCGCCAAACGGTAAGGCAACGGACTCTGACTCCGTCATCTCCAGGTTCGAATCCTGGTAGCCCAGTTATTGGCACCTCAGCAAAGTATCTGCTGAGGTGTTTTTGCATTCATAAGGCTTATTTCAGGAGTATTGGTAAAAATGAGAAGAAAAGCAGATAGAAAAATAAAAAAATTGAAATACGGTATTTGACGGGAAAATAATTCAATTTACGGGGAAATAGGTCAATTCGTAGGTCAATCAATATACCCTCTATTCATAATCAATAAAAGTGGTACAAAATGCATAATTATGGTAAAATAAATTATATTATTTGTGTAAAGGGGGATTTATGCTTATGAAAAAATGTTTTTTTGCTTATTCTAATACACCTTTTAAAGTGAATGAACCGATATCAGATGCTGTTAGAATAATAAATAAAAGTGGTACTATACATATAGATACATGGGAAGCATTGAATATTGATGGTAATATTATAATAGACGAAATACTAGAAAGAATTATGCAAAGTGATATTTTTATATGTGAACTTTCAAGTTTTAACTTAAATGTTCTATTTGAATTAGGCTATGCTATTGCCAAGAAGAAAAAGATAAAAATATTTCTTAACTTAAGTTTAGCTGATGTTGAAAATAAGTTTAATAATCTCAATATTTTATCTTCTATAGCTTATACAAATTATATTAATAGTAATAATCTTCAAACTGAAATTTGGAAAATTATAGAAGATGATACAGAAGACATCTTATCAAAAACAATAGCAAATAAATCCAGATTTAGCAATTGTCATGAATTGTTTTATATGAAAAATTTGTATGATACCGATGAGTCCATAATTTTATCTAGAACGATTGAAGAATTAAAGATAAAACTAATTGTTGATGATCCTAATGAAGTTAGTATTCAACCATTAGAATGGTATTTTCAAATTTTATTGAATTGTAATGGAGTAATTACACATCTACTATCTGATCAATATGTTAATGCCAAAATTTATAATCAAAAAGCATCTTTTATTGCTGGAATTGCATATGGACTTGATATTCCTCTTCTCATGGTTGTAGGCGCTCCCTTTACAGTACCAATGGATTATAGAAATATTATTAAAATATATAATCGAAAAAATGACTGTATAGAATTTGTAAATAATTGGTTTGAAAAATATAAAGATTCAATAAAAGCAGATAATAAATCAACTCAATATACCCAGCAAGAATTAAAGGCATTTTCAGACCTACACAGTATTGATTTAGGAGAAAGTCTAGCAGAAAATGAGCAAGAAAAAATTTTAAATTATTTTGTTAAAACAAGTAGCTATAATGATGCTTTAAATAGAAATCTATCAATATTCATTGGAAGGAAAGGTACTGGAAAAACAGCTAACCTTGTTAATCTTGCAGAAGAGTTCAAAAATAAAAAAACCACGTTTGTGTTATAAAACCTGTTGGTTATGAAATTGCAGGTGTTATAGAAATTTTAAAAAGCTTAACTAATGCTGAAAGAGGTTATTTAGTTGAGAGTATTTGGAAATATCTTATTTATACAGAGTTATTAAAAAGTATATATTTAATAATAATTGAATATCCACTATATATAGATTTATTGTCGTCTGAAAAGGATATATTAAATTTTGTTGAAAAAAATAAAGAAATTATTATGCCCGAGTTTTCAGTAAGATTAGATACAATAGTAAAAAAATTTTCAGATATTAAAATGAATTCTGTTGATGGTATGCAAGATTATCACTTAAAAGTAAGCGAATTAATACATAATAATATAATTAGTAATCTACGTGTTATAATAGGTGATTATTGTGTCCAAAAAGAAAAGGTAGTAATTTTAGTTGATAATCTTGATAAAGCATGGCAGAATGGTGCTGATATTGAAGTACTTAGTAATTTCCTTTTTGGACTACTTGATGTTGGGACTGCAATAATTAAAGACTTTTCAAGAGAAAATAATTGGAAAAAACCAATTAATTTAGCATTAATTATTTTTTTAAGAGAAGATATTTTTGCCCTTATGGATAATTATGTTCCAGAAAGAGATAAATTACCTATAGAGAGAATTATTTGGGAAGATAAAGAAATTTTATTACGTGTTATTGAAGAAAGAATTCAAAATGGAGAAAACATTGATATATGGGAAAAGTTTTTTTGTAAAAAAGTAAATAATGTTGATGTTAAAGAATTTATTATTGAAAATATATTACCTCGTCCAAGAGATATTATTACTTTGGTAAAAAATGCACTAGGGAACGCAATAAGCCGTAAACATGCACGTATTGAAGAAAACGATTTAATAAGCGCTCTTGAAATGTATTCAAAATTCGCATTAGATACATTGATTACTGAGACAATGGCAGAATATTCACAAATCAGAAATTTTTTGTATGAATTAGCTGGTGAAGGCAGTATTATAACTAAAGAACATATTTCAAATGCTATGAATAATGCAGAACTTAATGTAAAAAATTTGGATAATTTCATATCAATGCTATGTAAAATGTCTTTTCTAGGTCTAGAAGTTAAAAAAGATGATTTTGTATTTTGTTATAATGAAGACAGCTATAGAAGGTATAGCGCAATATCAAAGAAAAATGCACAAAGGAATGGTACCTTGGAAATTAGATATAAGATTCACAAAGCTTTTCATACAGAGTTACTGATTGAATAAATATATAATATGTAGTGCTTTAAATTCTTATTTGCTGCCGGAACTGTAGTCCAGAATTCGTTAGCCTAATTATCCATATAATGTAAGGTTATTGTTTCTTGATTTAAACCTAATAAAAATGTAAGAGTACAGCAATTGCCGTACTCTTTTTGTTGTTTAAATATTTGTATTTTGCATGGAGAGTTATTAAAATAGCTTATTTATAGATAAAATCCTCTACTCATAGAATAGAGGATTTTATTTTTGAAAGGAAAGTAAATTCATTGCAGGTATTTCTAATGCATCAGCAATATCTAAAAGTGTTTCTAAGGAAATAGAAGTCGGCATATTGGGAGCTTCAATATTGCTCATGTGGGTGCGACTAATATTAATCTTTTCGGCTAATTCTATTTGGGTTAATCCCTTAAGTTTTCGATAGTAGGAAATATTTAATCCAATCATTTTGTATTCAGTATTTCTGCGATGTGTCATTATAATCACCTCTCTAACAGTTTAGCTATTATTTATCAACAATTAAACAAAACATATAATTGCATATGCAAATACATATATTGCAAATAAAAATAAGAAATGATAGTATGTAGTAAAATATATTGCAAAGGAGAAAGTCAAATGGGGAAAAAGGATAACCATAGTGATGTTAAGTTGGTTCTTACAGAAACAGATTTAAGACGACAAGTAAAAAGAGAATGTGGAAAAATTAATATAAGGGGGGATTTAGCTAAAAGTATTGCAAAAAAATATGATTCTGATAATAAACTGAATAATGCCTCGAATGTGGCTATTATTCTTGGATTAGTCTGGGCGCCTGTACTCATTGCTGGAGTTGCAGGAAAATTGTTAACAACAAATTTGTTCGTGAGGCACTGATAAAAGTAAACGGAACAGGAAAATATAAGTACGATGCAGGTCTGTATGGGTTACTATTATTATATACGGGAATGCGTTGCGGAGAAATGCTGGCTTTGCATTGGAAAGACTTGGATTGGAAAAAGAATTTGCTTACTATTGAAAAGAGTAGAACAGTAGCAAAAAATCGCTCGGAAAAGGAAGATAAGAAAAAATATATCCATGTGGTAGGCACTACGAAAAATGAAAAAGCGAGAACAATAGAACTGCATCCGGAGGCTATCAATGTTTTAAAATTGTTAAAAGAACGTGAAAATCCAGAATTAGACGATTTGATTGTAAAAACCAAAACAGGACGAGCTAACACAGCAACGAATCTGGAGCATCGTATGCATACAATTTTTAAAAATGCAGGGTTAGATGATTCAATCAGTGGTTTACATATTTTTCGAAGAACCTTTGCGACCAACATGTATGCTGACGGAGCAAGAATAGAAGAGATAGCGGCTTACATTGGTGATTTGGTTTCTACAACGGAACGATATTATGTTGCGATACGTAAAAAATTAAAAGGGGAAAATGGGGTGAAACAAATAGTGTCACTTCCAGAAAAAAGAAAAGTAGTGGATGGATAAAGTAAATAAAATGTGATATGATACAATTATAAACATAAGCAATGGATTTATAAAGAGGTGATAGTATGGCGTCATTAATAACAGAAAAAGAAAAATACGACAAGCAGGAAGAAAAATTATTCATTGAACTGGATAAAGGAATTGATGATATGGAACAAGGAAATATTATGCCTCATGAAGAAGCTATGAAACTTATTCGGGAGAAGATTAATTCATATGCAATATAAGTTATACGAAACAAATGAAGCGGTGGAAGATGTAACAAAACTGGCTGTCTATATGATTGATAAATTTAAAAATCGAAAGGCAGCCGGTGATTTTATGAATGCGTATGATAAGCAGGTGGATGATTTAAAATACTTTCCTTTTGGATATAGAGGAATCAGTTTGGAATATCGTGGTTATGAAATACGCTTAAAGCCGTTTGGTACATATAATATATTTTTCATTATCGATATTGAAAATAAAAGTATTGTAGTGTTGAGAATTTTAAAGGATCTTCAAAATTGGAAAACAATCTTGGAGAATCAGAGAGAATATCATTGGTAAAATGAACAAATTGAGTGTGATAGGTCAATTCATAGGTCAATTTGTTTTTGAACATGAGAAAAAAGGCTGGATTTGCAGGGAAAAGCGAATGTAAGGCAACGGACTCTGACTCCGTCATCTCCAGGTTCGAATCCTGGTAGCCCAGCTGCAAAGGCTCTCGGTTTTACCGAGAGCCTTTTTACGCTATACATAAGGAGGCAATGTATGTACAGTTTTGACAGTAGAGTTCGATATAGTGAAGTAGACAGCAATGGGCAAATGAGTTTACAGTCCATACTGGATTATTTTCAGGATTGCAGTACGTTTCATTCAGAAGACATTGGTCTTGGGATTGCATTTCTGGCCGAACGCAATCTGGTTTGGGTGCTATCGGCCTGGCAGATCATAGTGGAAAGATATCCCCGGATTGGAGAAAAAATCAAGATCGCAACGTTTCCATATGATTTTAAAGGTTTCACAGGTAATCGTAACTTTTATATGGAAGACTCGGATGGAATGAAAATCTCCTATGCAAATTCGATATGGACACTGATGGATATAAAAGCGGGAAAACCGGCAAGATTATTGCATGAAATGATAGAAGGGTATGTATTGGAAGAGCGGTTGGAAATGAATTATGCGCCCAGAAAGATTCCTGTGTCTGACCAGTATATAGAAAAAGATCCGGTTATGATACGAGAGCATCATTTAGATACGAATAATCATGTAAATAATGGGCAATATCTTAGAATAGCAATGGATTATGTAGAAAAAGGAATGCAGATCAGACAAATGCGTGCTGAATATAAGAAATCTGCATTGCTTGGAGACATATTAATACCTCAGGTCGCAAAAGAAGAAGATAAGTATACAATTTCTTTATGTGGGAAAGAAAAAGAAGTTTATACAATAGTGGAATTAAGTTAAGACTTGTTGTATAATGCATAATAATAGTAATGTAACTATGAGGGGTTAATAAAGGTCGAAGACGATGAGGACTATATGATACAATTAGGAATAATTCAAGAACTAATTATAATAAAACAAGTAGAGTTTGGGGTATACTTATCAGATAAAGATAATAAGGATATCATGGAAAGTGTGCTGCTACCCAAAAAACAGGTTCCGGAAAGCGCAAAGATAGGAGATGCGATTTCTGTTTTTGTATACAAAGATTCCAAAGACCGATTGATTGCTACAATAAATACACCAAAGATCACACTTGGTCAGATTGCAGAACTGAGAGTGATTGAAGTAGGAAAAATAGGTGCATTTCTTGATTGGGGATTAGAAAAAGATTTACTGTTACCGTTCAAAGAGCAGACGAAAAAAATATCTGCTAATGATTTGTGCCTGGTAGCATTATATATTGACAAGAGCAGCAGACTCTGTGCTACAATGAATGTGTATCAATATTTAGAAACAGAGAGCCCATATAAGAAAGATGATCAGGTTCAGGGACGCGTATATGAGATAAGTTCGGAATTCGGCGCTTTTGTAGCGGTTGATTATAAGTATTCAGGATTAATACCGGTAAAAGAATTATATGGTAGTGTATTGATTGGCGATGATGTTACGGCCAGGGTCACGAATGTAAAAGAAGACGGTAAGCTGGATTTAAGCATTCGGGAAAAGGCGTATCTTCAAATCGCAAAAGATGCCGAAAAGGTATTACAGGTCATCGATAGTTTTGACGGAGTACTACCATTTACGGATAAAGCCATTCCGGAAGTAATCAAACGTGAGATGCAGATGAGCAAGAATGAATTTAAGCGGGCTGTGGGGCATTTGCTGAAAATGGGTCGTATTCAGATTAATGAAAAAAGTATAACAAAAAAATAGTATAGCAAAAGGAGAGAACAAAATGAAAGTAAAAAACATTACAAACATTGAAAAATTTTTTAGCGTTGTAGACGGATGCAAAGGAAAAGTTGAATTGGTTACAGGAGAAGGGGACAGATTGAATCTGAAGTCTAAGTTATCGCAGTATGTATCATTGGCAAATATTTTTTCGGATGGAACAATTGATGAATTAGAAATCATTGCTTATGAACCAGAAGATATCACAAAAATCGTAGACTTTATGATGAATGACTAATTTAATTAGTCAATACATATAGGAATTGATGCGGATTGCCGGCTACGCTGGCAATCCGTAACTTATCTAAAGAGGGACGGATAATGAATAGTAAAAAAGTTAACTGGATGTTTTTAACTACAATTTTAACAGAGTTTATGATTCTGCTTTTAATTGGTATATTTTACCGGTTTCTATCAATTGGAATTGTTGGTAATCTGATAATAAGTGAACTTATCTTAACGGTTCCGGCATTGGTATTTGTAATAGCAACAAGGACAAAATGGCGTGACGTACTGGTATTTAAACCAATAAAGGTATCAACTGTTTTAATGATTATTCTGTTTACATATTTAACGATGCCCCTTGTAACAACAATAAATGCATTTACGATGCTCTTTTCCGACAATGTCGTAGCTGAAATGAGTGCGGATATTCTGAATATGCCTTTTCTTATAATGCTTGTTTTGATGGGAATATTTGGGCCTGTATGTGAAGAAGTAGTATTCAGAGGTATTGTTCATTCGGGTTACAGAAAATCTGGAACGGCTTTGCAGGCCATGTTTTTTTCTGCTTTCTTATTTGGATTTATGCACATGAATTTTAATCAGTCCATCTATGCTTTTGTGATTGGATTCCTGTTGGTGCTGTTAAAAGAAGCAACCGGAAGTATGTGGGGATCGGTTGTTTATCATGTTGTATTCAATTCTAATACCGTAATCATGCTATATGCATCAGAAAAGTGGTTAAAAGATTTTACAGATAATGCAACAGAAGTACTTGATACGAATACATTGATTATTACCATCAGTATAAGTATGGTAGTGGCGGCAATTACAATTGCGATAGCGGGATGTTGTCTGGTTTGGATTGCTAATAACGAAAATCGAAAAGAATATTTAGCTGGCATTTGGAATAATCGTAAGATTGGCCGGGGCAGGATGATAACAATACCATTGGTCATAAGCGTCATACTGTGCCTTGCATATATGATTCTACAATTATTTTTACAATAGCAGACTTATGTGTGATCCGGGTATTGGTTTTATTGAATTCTGACAATGAGTTTGCTATAATAGCAGTATTTAAGAAGGTGGTCATATGAAGGAAATAAACTTACTTGGAATATCATTAATTGATTATACATTGAAAGAATCTTTGAAACTATCCAATCACTATTTAAATAATGGAGCGCTGAACACTATTTTGGTCGTATCTACCAGAATACTTGTTGAAGCGGCGGAGAATCCGGAATATAAAAAATGGATCGAGTCTATGGATATGACTATATGTGGCGAAACGGATATTTTACGGGCAGCTGACAGTGCCAACAGAAACCGGCTGAAAGAAGTAGAAAACGGAGAATTTGTCAGAGAATTTTTTCATCGTCTGGCGTGGAACCACAAGAAAGTATTTTTATTATCAAACAGTGAACAGCAAATGGAATTTTTAAAAAAGAAAATACATGAAGTACATTCTAATCTGGTTATCGTAGGGCAGTATGTATTGGGAGATGTTACGACGGGAATGGATTTATTTATTAATGAGATCAATGATGTTGTGCCTCATGTTATTATATCAAGTATGCCGCATCCGCTGCAGGAACAACTTATGTATGAGAACAGGATGAAGATGAATGCGAATGTCTGGCTGGCTTTGCCCGAACATAGTATAATACAGACACGAAAGGGAATGCGGACATCAAGATTACTTACTCTGTTTTATAAAAAAATGTTTAAAAGACGAGTTTCAAAATACAACAATGAAAAGTCGGAGTAACATGCTTTCTTTGGAAATTTTCAAAGAGAGCATGTTTTTCGTAGTTTTATAAAAATAGTATAACAGGGAACCTTATTACTGTTTTGTATAGGTTGTACATTTTTTAAAATATTAAATAATATAAAAAAATATATAAAATGCATAAAATAGAATGAAAAAACTATAGATTAATTTGTTACAATATATTAAAATGGAAAAAGGGTGTAGGAAAAAAATAGAAATTGAAACGATCAATGTTGTAAAATTATACAAGAAAAAAGGAGCCGGGTTATGATATCGAATCAAATTTTGCAAAACACGATAGAAGGAATGAAAACAATTACCAGACTGGATTTTATTGTGCATGATATAGACGGGAAAGCCATTGCATCTACAGTAGAGGATACTATAGATTTGGAAATGGCAACCGTAGAATTTGTAAAATCTCCAGCAGATAGTCAGGAAGTTCAGGGATTTCAGTTCTTTAAAGTATATGACGAAGCACAGATAGAATATATACTGGTTGTAAGCGGGGTTGGGGAGAGTGCATATACAGTAGGTAAGATGGCTGCATTCCAAATACAGAATCTGCTGATTGCATATAAAGAACGGTTCGATAAAGATAATTTTATAAAGAATTTATTATTAGATAATTTACTGTTGGTTGATATTTACAGCCGTTCAAAAAAGCTGCATATCCAGGCGGATGCCAGACGGGTGGTTATTATTATAGAATCAGGCATCGCAAAAGATAATAATGCACTGGAGATTGTACGTGCAAATATTGGTAACAGCAAAGATTTTGTCACTGCAGTCGATGAAAATAGTATTATTGTGGTAAAGGAACTGGCAGAATCAGACACAAATCGAGAAATAGATAAATCAGTTAAAATGATCAGTGCTGTTTTGGAAAAAGAAGGAATTAGTAATGTACACATGGCATATGGTACAATTGTAAATGAAATCAAAGAAGCCAGCCGTTCTTATAAAGAAGCTAAAATGGCATTGGATGTTGGAAAAATTTTCTTTGATGAAAGGAATATTATTGCTTATAGCGAACTGGGAATTGGCCGCTTGATCTATCAACTTCCAATACCTCTTTGCAAGATGTTCATTAAAGAAATATTTGGCGGAAAGAGTCCTGATGATTTTGATGAAGAGACATTGACTACTATTAATAAATTTTTTGAAAATAGTTTAAATGTATCAGAGACTTCAAGACAACTGTTCATTCATAGAAATACATTGGTTTATCGTTTGGATAAATTACAGAAGAGCACAGGACTGGACCTTAGAGTATTCGAAGATGCAATAACATTTAAGATTGCACTTATGGTTGTTAAATATATGAAATACATGGAAACTTTTGAATATTAAATTAGGCAGGTGGATATTTTGAGAACCAAAGAATCTAAGAAACAAGCTGATAAAAAAGGAAAAAAGATACCGGGCAGTAATGAGATCATCAGGCTGGAAAATGTTAGCAAATCTTATTCTACAGGTGCTCCTGCTCTGAATGGCGTGAATTTACGCATAAATAAAGGTGAATTTGTATTTATTGTAGGTGACAGTGGATCTGGTAAATCTACATTAATTAAATTACTGCTTAGAGAATTGACTCCGACAGAGGGAACAATATTTGTAAATGGAACCAATGTAGAAAAATTGAAAAGAAGAAAAGTACCTAAATTCAGAAGAAATATGGGGGTCGTATTTCAGGATTTTCGTTTGTTAAAAGATAGAAATGTTTATGAGAACGTTGCGTTTGCGCAGCGTATAATTCAGATACCTACAAAGCAAATCCGTAAAAATGTACCATCCATCCTGTCAACTGTAGGCCTGGCTGGAAAATATAAAGCAAGACCGAAACAATTATCCGGAGGAGAGCAGCAGCGGGTTGCGCTTGCCAGAGCATTAATCAATCAGCCGCCTATTCTGCTTTGTGACGAACCGACAGGAAATCTGGATCCTAAAAATTCATGGGATATTATGAAATTGCTGGAACAGATCAATCTGAGCGGTACAACGGTACTTGTTGTAACTCATAACAGAGAAATCGTAAATGCCATGCAGAAAAGAGTAATTACAATGAAAAAAGGTGTCATTGTGAGTGACGAGGAAAAAGGTGGTTATATCGATGAGGATTAGTACGTTATTTTATACATTTAAACAAGGTATTATCAGCATATTCAGAAATAAGTGGTTTTCACTGGCGTCATTAGCTACGATTAGTGCCTGTCTGTTCCTGTTTGGGCTGTTCTATTCTGTTATAGCTAATTTTCAGAATATAGTTAAAACTGCTGAAAAAGGAGTTTCGGTTACGGCTTTTTTTGACGAAGGAATTTCAGAGCAGCGTATCGTGGAGATCGGTGAGATGATCCAGAAACGTTCTGCTGTATCAAAGGTAGTATATATTTCTGCAGATGAAGCATGGAATTCTTTTAAAGAGGAATATCTAGGAGAATATTCTGACGGTTTTACGGAGAATCCTTTGGCTGATTCGTCTAACTATGAGATATATATGAATGATGTTTCCAAACAGGCAGATCTGGTGACATATTTAGAATCGATAGACGGTATCAGAACAGTAAATAAATCAGAAATCACTGCAAATACACTGAGCGGCGTTAATAAGCTCATCGGGTATGTTTCTGTGGGGATTATAGCCATACTGCTTGCGGTGTCGGTATTCCTGATCAGCAATACGGTAACAATTGGTATTTCTGTCCGCAAGGAAGAAATCGAGATTATGAAATACATCGGTGCAACAGATTTCTTTGTACGATCACCTTTTGTTGTAGAAGGTATTGTCATCGGCTTATTAGGATCCCTGTTCCCGCTGGTTATTATATACTTCGTTTATAATAATGTTGTAGATTATGTAACGAATAAGTTTCAGATACTGGTATCTCTATTACAGTTTTTGCCGGTAGAAACGATTTTCGCCACATTAATACCGGTATCTATTACAATTGGTGTAGGAATCGGTTTTATTGGAAGCTTTATTACTGTTAGAAAACATTTAAGAGTGTAAGGGAAGACAAGATAAGGATTGGGTACATGAGACATTGGAGACAGAGAATATGCATAGCGATAAGTTTTGCCTTACTTCTTACTTGTCTGCAGATACAATTTGTGAATGCGACTTCGTCGTCAGAACTGACAAATGATAGTATTAAGGAAAAGGAAGGCCAGATATCAGATGCACAAAAACAGAAAGAGACATTACAGTCCGGTATGACGGATGTAAAAAAGATATTGCAGTCTCTGGAAAGTTCAAAAGCAAATCTGAAGGATTATGTTGAGCGGCTTGATTCCAACCTGAATAGTATTCAGGAAAAGCTGGATGAACTGAATGCGCTGATAGATGAAAAAACCAAAGAAATTACGGAAACCAAGGCACAACTTGTGAAAGCAGAATCTAAGGAAAAAGAACAATATGAAACTATGAAGAAGAGAATTCAGTTCATGTATGAACGGGGTGACATGGTTTATATTGAGATTCTTCTTTCGTCAAAAAGCTTTGGTGAATTCCTGAATAAAAATGAATATATCCAAAAACTATCCGGATATGATAGAAAGATGTTACAGGAATATCAGGAAACAAGAGAAGCCATTGATAAATATAAAAGAGAACTGGAAGATGAGCAGGTTACGTTAGAAAAAGCAAAAGAAAAAGCAAAGGCAGAAGAGGCCTCTATGGCGACTTTGATATCTGCCAAAGAACAGGAAATCGGTCTCTATGAAGCAGATATTTCGAACAAATCCCAGCTGGTAAAAGAATATGAAGCAGAGATTGCGGCACAGACGGCCGCTATTGCTGCCTTGGAAAAGGCAGTAGCAGAGGAAAAAGAAAGATTAAAAGCTGCAAATGAAGCAATTCAAAGGTATGATGGTGGTAAATTCACATGGCCGGCACCGTCGTATTCGAGAATTTCTGACGATTATGGTTATCGAATGCATCCTATTTTGGGTGTAAAGCAATTTCATAATGGAGTTGATATGGCAGCACCGAGCGGAACACCAATTTTGGCAGCATATGATGGAACGGTTGTACAGGCAGCGTATAGTAATACAATGGGTAATTATATCATGATTGATCATGGAGATGGATTGTATACAATATATATGCATGCGTCAGCATTAAGTGTTTCAAAGGGTGAAAGCGTTACCAAGGGGCAAAAAATAGGAGCTGTTGGTTCTACAGGTAGATCTACAGGACCTCATTTGCATTTTTCTGTCAGGCTCAGCGGCAGTTATGTAAGCCCGTGGAACTACTTATCCAAATAGGGAAAGAGGTAAGTGTATAATATGGAACAGGAAACAGAAAAAAGGAAGGTATTTTGGAGAGGTCTGATCGCCGGATTAATGCTTGCTATTGTGCTAAGCGGTACAGCTTATGCGATCAATAGATTTTTGATAAATAATACGATGATTGCCGCGAAAACTATGGCAACCGCTGATGGAACGGCGGAAGAGAGTGTTGTTAATAGCAAGACAATGCAGAAGATGCAGATTTTGCAGGATACGATTAATACTTATTATTTGGACAGTGCAGATACAAAAGAGTTACAGGAAGGTGCTTATGAAGGTATGGTCGCTTCTTTGGATGACCCTTATTCAACCTATTATTCGGAGGAAGAATTAGAAGAGATAAAGAACCAGACACAAGGTATTTACTATGGTATTGGTGCCTATATAGGTATGGATACTGATGTGGGAATGGCACGGATATCCAAAGTAATGGAAGGAAGTCCTGCGGAAGCAGGCGGCGTGCTGGCAGGTGATTATATTTATAAAGTTGATGATGAATATGTAAAAGGACTGACAGTAGAAGAAGTGATTGCAAAAGTAAAAGGACCCGAAGGAAGCGTAGTAAAATTGACTATGCTGCGCCAAAATGAAACTGAACCTGTTGAACTTGAAGTTACAAGACAAAAAATTGAAAGTCCTACCGTAAATCATAAAACACTGAATGGTGGTATCTCTTATATACAGATAACAGAGTTTGATGAAGTAACAGTGGAACAGTTTATGGAAGCATTTGCAGAAGAAAAAGAAAGTGGAATGAATGGACTGATTCTTGATCTGAGAGATAATCTTGGAGGCAATCTTTCGGCAGTTACTGATATCGCCAGAATGATACTCCCGAAAGGTATTATTGTATATACAGAGGATAAGAATGGCAAACGGGATGAGTATACCTGTGATGGTACGCATGAATTACAGGTTCCAATGGTTGTACTGGTAAATGGCAATAGTGCAAGTGCATCAGAAATTTTAGCAGGCGCAATTAAAGATTACCAGAAAGGTACATTACTTGGTACAACAACCTTTGGAAAGGGTATTGTGCAAAGAATAATTTCGTTGAGTGATGGTTCGGCAGTGAAACTGACGGTAAGCAAATACTATACACCAAACGGAAATAATATTCATAAGGTCGGTATTGAACCGGATGAAGAGCTGAAACTGGATGCTGAAGCTTATATCAAAAATGGTACGGATAATCAGTTGAACAGAGCTGTTGAAATTATTAAAGATAAGTTGAAGAAATAGAATAACAGAACAAATGTTTGCATACCGCGTAGAAGTGTGATATACTATCTGCGTGGTATTTTTTTAACTTTAGGAAAATTAGATAGAAAGGCGTGATAAGATGGATCATTTTGAGCTTGTATCGGAATATCAGCCGACAGGGGATCAGCCGGAAGCCATAAAAAAACTGGTTGCTGGATTTAAGGCAGGCAATCAATTTGAAACATTGCTTGGTGTTACCGGTTCCGGTAAGACTTTTACAATGGCAAATGTAATTCAGCAGTTGAATAAACCGACGCTGATTATTGCACACAATAAAACACTGGCGGGGCAGCTCTATAGCGAGTTCAAAGAATTTTTCCCGCATAATGCAGTGGAATATTTTGTCAGCTACTATGACTATTTTCAGCCGGAGGCATATATTCCATCCAGCGATACGTATATTGCAAAAGATTCATCCATCAATGACGAAATTGATAAGTTACGTCTATCTGCAACAGCCTCATTGTCCGAACGTAAGGATGTAATTGTAATTTCCAGTGTATCCTGTATCTACGGACTGGGAAGCCCGGAAGATTATCAGGGAATGATTGTATCATTACGTCCAGGTATGAATAAGGACAGAGATGATGTACTTCGGGAACTCATTCATATACAGTATACAAGAAATGATATGGAACTGAATCGAGGGACCTTCCGCGTGCATGGAGATGTAATTGAAGTTTATCCTGCGCAGGGTGGTGATTATATCATACGTGTCGAATTTTTTGGAGATGAAATTGATAGAATTGCTCAGGTAGAGCCGTTAACGGGAAAGATACATGCGACATTGGGACATATAACTATTTTTCCTGCTTCTCATTATGTAGTTCCTCAGGAAAAGATCGAATATGCCTGTCAGGAGATAGAGAAAGAATTAGAAGAAACAATTAAATATTTTAAAGGCGAGGACAAGTTATTAGAAGCACAAAGAATATCGGAAAGAACGAACTTCGATATAGAGATGCTGCGGGAAACCGGCTTTTGCTCCGGTATTGAAAATTATTCCAAACATTTAAGTGCCGTGGAATCCGGAACGATGCCATTCACGCTTATTGACTATTTTGGCGATGAATTTCTGATTATTATTGATGAATCACATATTACGGTTCCTCAGATCAGAGGAATGCATGCAGGTAATTTTTCTAGAAAAAAGACGCTTATAGATTATGGATTTCGCCTGCCGTCTGCGATGGATAACAGACCACTCGAATTCAGTGAATTTGAGAACCATATCGATCAACTGCTTTTTGTTTCGGCAACACCTAATATTTATGAAGAAGAGCATGAGTTATTACGTGCGGAACAAATCATCCGCCCTACAGGATTATTGGATCCTGAGATAGATGTCCGTCCGGTGGAAGGACAGGTTGATGACCTGATTGGTGAGATCAGGAAAGAAGCCAAAAAGCATAATAAAATATTAGTTACGACATTAACCAAAAAGATGGCAGAAGACCTTACCGATTATATGAAAGAAGTAGGGGTTCGTGTAAAATACCTTCATTCAGATATAGATACATTGGAACGGGCAGAGATTATCAGAGATATGCGTCTGGATGTATTTGATGTATTAGTCGGCATCAATCTGCTTCGTGAGGGACTGGATATCCCGGAAATATCTCTGGTGGCTATTCTGGATGCAGACAAAGAGGGATTCCTGCGTTCGTCCACATCTTTGATTCAGACTGTTGGACGTGCTGCACGTAATGCGGAAGGTCGTGTTGTAATGTATGCGGATAAGATAACGGATTCTATGAAGACAGCAATCGAGGAGACGAATAGAAGACGTAAGATACAAAAAAAATATAACGAAGAGCATGGAATCACACCACAGACAATCAAAAAAGCGGTACGCGATCTTATCAGTATTTCTAAAGTAATCGCTAAGGAAGAAGTGAAGTTTGATAAGGACCCGGAATCCATGAATCGTGAAGAATTAGAAAAATTAGTCAACAGTATCCAGAAGAAAATGAAAAAGGCAGCGGCAGATCTGAATTTTGAAGCGGCGGCTGAACTTCGTGATAAGATGGTAGAACTTAAGAAATTTTTAAATGAGATGGAAAGGTAAGGCGGAAAGGTAAAAAGATGGATAAAATATTACCCAAGATGCTCCCGCGGCAAGAATATATTAAAATCAGAGGAGCAAATGAGCACAATCTAAAAAATATCGATTTGGATATTCCAAGGAACCAGCTTGTAGTTTTGACGGGACTGTCAGGTTCTGGAAAGTCATCTTTGGCATTTGACACCATTTATGCAGAAGGGCAAAGAAGATATATGGAATCATTATCATCTTATGCGAGACAATTTTTAGGTCAGATGGAAAAGCCAAATGTTGAAAAGATAGAAGGCCTTTCGCCAGCCATTTCAATTGACCAGAAATCAACAAATAGAAACCCGAGATCTACGGTGGGAACTGTAACTGAAATTTATGATTACTTTCGTTTACTTTATGCAAGAATCGGGATCCCGCATTGTCCGAAATGTGGAAAGGAAATTAAAAAGCAGAGCGTAGATCAGATCGTAGATCAGATTATGAGCCTGGAAAAAGGAACGAAGATACAATTATTGGCACCGGTAGTCCGAGGCCGTAAAGGAGAACATGCCAAAGTATTTGACAGAGCAAAAAGAAGTGGTTATGTAAGAGTACGTATTGACGGTAACTTATATGAGCTGACAGAAGAGATTCAATTAGAAAAAAATATAAAGCATAATATAGAAATTGTCGTTGACCGACTTGTGGTGAAAGAAGGAATAGAAAGACGTTTGACAGACTCTATAGAAAATGTAATGGATCTGGCAGAAGGCTTACTGCAGGTTGACGTAATTGCCGGGGAAACCTTGAATTTCAGCCAGAGTTTTTCTTGTGCAGACTGCGGCATCAGCATAGACGAAATTGAACCAAGAAGCTTTTCTTTTAACAATCCGTTTGGTGCCTGTCCGGTATGTTTTGGTCTTGGATACAAGATGGAGTTTGATCCTGAATTATTGATTCCGGATCCGAACTTAAGTATTGCAGAAGGAGCCATAGCGGGAATGGGCTGGCAGTCCTGCACAGATCCGTCAAGCTATACCTATGCGATCCTTCAGGCCTTAAGTAAGGCATATAAATTTGAACTCACGACTCCGTATAACCAATTATCAAAAGAAGTCCAGGACCTGCTGATGTATGGAAGAGGGAGCCGTGAAGTAAAAGTACATTATAAAGGACAACGGGGCGAGGGTGTCTATGATGTAACCTTTGAAGGTCTTATTATGAATATGCAGCGAAGATACCGAGAGACAGGATCCGATACCATGAAACAGGAATATGAAGCATTCATGCGGATTACACCGTGTGCGGAATGTAAAGGTATGCGGTTAAAGAAAACTTCACTTGCAGTTACTATTTGTGATAAAAATATCTATGAGATAACATCCATGTCTATTGCTGCATTGCAGGATTTTTTGCAGCATATGGAATTGACACAGCATCAGATTCTGATCGGGAATCAGGTCTTAAAGGAAATACGTGCGCGTGTCGGATTCTTGATGGATGTGGGTCTTGATTACCTGTCCCTTTCAAGAGCAACAGGAACGTTATCTGGTGGAGAAGCGCAGAGAATCCGTCTTGCGACACAAATCGGATCAGGTCTGGTCGGTGTGTGCTACATCCTTGATGAGCCAAGCATTGGATTGCATCAAAGGGATAATGATAAGTTATTGAATACACTTTGTAAACTACGGGACATCGGAAACAGTCTTCTTGTGGTAGAGCATGATGAAGATACAATGTTTGCGGCAGATTATATTGTGGATATTGGCCCAGGGGCCGGTGAACATGGCGGAGAAGTTGTTGCTGCAGGTAATGCGGAGGAAATCATGAAGAATCCGAATTCTGTTACAGGAAAATATCTGAGTGGGGCAATGCGCATTCCTGTACCTGAAAAACGTAAAAAACCTATGGGATACTTAAAAGTCCGTGGTGCAGCAGAGAACAATCTCAAGAACATAGATGTAAAGATTCCGCTGGGGCTGATTACCTGTGTGACAGGTGTGTCAGGTTCGGGAAAGAGTTCTTTGGTCAATGAGATTCTGTACAAACATCTTGCAAAAAAATTAAACCGCGCCAGAACGATTCCTGGTAAGCATGCTGGCATTGATGGCATTGAGCAGTTAGACAAAGTAATTGATATTGACCAATCACCAATCGGAAGAACACCTCGTTCCAACCCCGCCACTTATACGGGAGTATTTGACCAGATTCGAGATTTATTTGCAGCTACCGCAGATGCTAAAGCCAAAGGCTATAAGAAGGGAAGATTTAGTTTTAATGTGAAAGGCGGACGTTGTGAGGCCTGCAGCGGAGATGGAATTATTAAGATAGAAATGCACTTTCTGCCTGATGTGTATGTACCCTGCGAAGTGTGCGGCGGAAAGCGTTACAACAGAGAGACGCTGGATGTCAAATATAAGGGAAAAAGCATCTATGATGTTTTAGATATGACGGTGGAGGAGGCAATGCATTTTTTTGAAAATGTACCGTCTATTCACAGAAAAATAGAGACACTTTATGAAGTGGGTCTTTCCTATATTAGATTAGGTCAGCCTTCTACGACTTTATCAGGCGGAGAGGCACAAAGAATCAAACTGGCAGCAGAACTTTCCAAAAGAAGTACTGGTAATACTATTTATATATTAGATGAGCCGACAACAGGACTTCATTTTGCAGATGTGCATAAATTAACAACAATTCTTCAGAAACTTGCGGAAGGCGGTAATACAATTGTTGTAATAGAGCATAACCTTGATGTGATCAAAACTGCGGATTATATTATTGATATCGGACCTGAAGGTGGAGACAGGGGAGGGATGATTGTTGCTGCTGGTACACCGGAACAGGTTGCAGAATGTAAAGAATCTTATACAGGTATCTATATTCGGAAGATGCTGGAAAAAGATAAGAAAGCAGTGGAGCAGGAACATAAAAAATAAATTTCCTATAATGTTTTCAATAAAAAAACCGATATAAATATTGTTAAGTAAGTATGCATGGATGCACGAGAATACGAGACGGAGGGAACCGTTTTAATTCTTGTGCATCTCTTTATATAAAGTAAGATAGGAATTGAAGTTTATAGTAAGATGATAAATAATTTTAAATATTTATGAATTTTATGAAAACCCTTTGAAAAACTGTATATATGAGGTATAATATCTACGTATGTTTAACGAAAGAACATTTTGACAGAACGAAGATAGATATCCGCAGAAAGGGGATTTATATTTATGCAATATACTGATATAGGAATTGATCTGGGAACGGCCAGTATTTTAGTATACATCAGAGGCAAGGGAGTTGTTTTGAAGGAGCCATCTGTTGTAGCTTTTGACAGAGATACAAATAAAATAAGAGCGATCGGAGAAGACGCAAGACTGATGCTTGGAAGAACACCTGGGAATATTATTGCAGTCAGGCCATTAAGACAAGGAGTTATTTCCGATTATACAGTTACTGAGAAAATGATGAAATATTTCATTCAGAAAGCATTGGGAAAGAGAACTTTCCGCAAACCTAGGATATCGGTCTGTGTACCTAGTGGCGTTACAGAAGTTGAGAAGAAAGCAGTAGAAGATGCAACTTATCAGGCGGGAGCCAGAGAGGTGTCTGTCATTGAAGAGCCAATTGCAGCTGCAATCGGTGCAGGAATTGATATTTCAAAACCATGCGGGAACATGATTGTTGATATTGGCGGTGGAACTTCTGACATTGCAGTTATTTCTCTGGGAGGTACGGTAGTCAGTGCTTCCATAAAAATTGCCGGGGATGATTTTGATGAGGCAATCGTGCGCTATATGCGAAAAAAACATAATTTATTAATTGGTGAAAGAACAGCCGAGGATCTTAAAATTAAGATCGGATCCTGTTACAAGAGAGCGGAAGTAGATTATATGGATGTTCGTGGACGTAATTTGGTAACAGGTCTTCCGAAAACAGTAAAAGTATCTTCGGAAGAGACAGAAGAAGCTTTAAAGGAAACCACATCTCAAATTATTGAAGCGATCCATAGTGTATTGGAAAAAACACCACCTGAGCTGGCAGCGGATATTGCTGACAGGGGAATTGTGTTAACTGGTGGAGGCAGTCTGCTGCGAGGCCTGGAGGAACTGATTTCTTCAAAGACCGGAATCAATACAATGACAGCAGAAGAACCTATGACAGCAGTTGCAATCGGAACAGGTAAATATGTTGAATTTTTGGCAGGCTATAGAGACGATAATTAAGTTGACTAGTTTTTGTTAAACAAGTTATCGTAGAAAAAATGCCGACTAAGGAGGAAGATCATGCTAAAAGGCCTATATACTGGCTATACCGGAATGATAAATGAACAGAATAGATTAGATGTCATATCCAATAATCTTGCAAATTCAGCTACAGCAGGATTTAAGAAGGAGGGCGCTACAAGCCAGACGTTCAAAGATACGCTGACATATAAGATCAAGGATATTTCAGAGAATCCTAATATGGCACGTCATATTGGCTCGAACACGCCGGGTGTCAAAATAGGTGAGTGTTATACAGATTATGAGCAAGGCAGTTTTAAACCTACGGAGAACGATACTGATTTTGCAATTTCGGGTGACGGCTTCTTTGCAATAGAATATACAAATAAGAATAATGAGACTTCCACAAAATATACGAGAGCAGGAACTTTTCAGGTCAATCAGCAGGGGTTCGTGGTAACAGAAGATGGTGATTATGTTCTTGGAACCAATAATAAAAGAATAAAGGTAAATCCTAATTTAAGTTTATCGACGGCATCTAACGGAGCTATTTTCCAAAACGGAACACAAGTGGGACAAATTCTGATAACTGATTTTGAAGATTATAATTACTTGGAACATTTTGGAGAGAACCTGTATCAGGCAGTAGATGGCGCCAAGACGAAAGCTTCTACAGCTACTGTAAAAAGCGGTTATCTAGAAAACTCAAATGTGGAAGTAGTAAAAGAAATGGTTGATATGATAGCAGTCACGAGGGCATATGAATCAAATCAAAAAGTAATTCAGACGCATGACAGCGCATTAGAAATTGCGGCTAATCAGCTTGGAAAATTATAGGGGGTAGATAATTATGGTAAGATCATTATGGACCGCGGCATCAGGAATGATTGCACAACAGACTAATGTAGATGTCATTTCTAATAACTTGGCCAACGTTAATACAACAGGTTTTAAGACAGATGCAGCTGAGTTTAAAACATTGCTTTATCAAACACTGCAGACGTCAACAACTTCTGCAAATGGAACAGCAAAGCCAACATCTGCCCAGGTTGGACTTGGGGTACGTAATTCGGCCATCACATCCATGTTTAAACAGGGAAGTCTGACGGCAACTTCCAATACAACTGGGTTTGCGATTCAGGGCGACGGTTTTTTCGCGGTAACAGGGGAAGATGGCAATCGTTATTATACAAGGAATGGTAATTTTATTCTTTCAACTGCAAATAATGGTGGATTAGCGTTGTCTACCACGGATGGACTCCCAGTTTTGAGTTCGACGGGAAAACAGATTACATTTAATAAAAATATAGTGGCCAGCAAAATTACAACTTCTTCAGATGGCACTTTCTATTATCCGGATAATAATAATGTGCCGCAATCACTTGGGATTAAATTAGGTATTTACCAATTCTCTAATCCCTCCGGATTGGAGAAAAATGACAGCAGTTTATATGCGGCTACCGGGGCGAGCGGTACAGTGTTGAATGAAGCTACCAATAATAATGTGAAAAAGAGTAAACTCGTACAAGGATATTTGGAAGCATCCAATGTACAGGTCGTTGATGAAATGGTCAATTTAATTGTTGCACAACGTGCCTATGAAATGAACTCAAAAACAATTCAGGCATCAGATGATATGATGCAGCAGGCAAATCAATTGAAGAGGTAATGACGTATGGATATTAGTAATTTGAATTCTAAGTATGCAGATTATCTATCCACAACTACTGCAACAACTGAATCGGCTAAAAAATTAGATTCTATGCTTGCTGCAGATCAATCGGATGCATCAGATAAACAACTGATGGATGTCTGTAAACAATTTGAATCCTATTTTTTAGAGCAGATCTTTAAAGAAATGAAAAAAACAATTCCGGAAGAAGAGTATTCTTCTACTAGTGTATCGACCAGATTAGATTATTTTGAAGATCAGGCAATTCAGACATTGGCGGCACAATCAACAGATAAAAATAGTCTTGGTCTGGCGCAAACGCTGTTCGATCAAATGAAGCGTAATTATGATATATAAGTATAAATGGATATAGAACTATGGAAAGGGCTGCTTCTGATAGGCAGTCTTTTTGTATTTATGCAAGCGACGAGCCAAATACAAGCTGGCTTGCATTTGGTGACTGCCGCGATAACTTGAGAAACTCGCAAAGCGTGTTCCTCATAGTTTCTGTGAATTGAATGTTAGGAGAGTTACGTGGAAACGATTAAAGGATATATAGAACATATCATATACCGGAATGGAGATAACGGATATACTGTATTTAACATGGTGAGTGATGGCGAAGAGATTACCTGTGTGGGAATATTAAAGTCTGCGGACCCGGGGGAAACGATTAAGGCTTTTGGAGACTTTACAGAGCATGCTATATATGGCAGCCAGTTTAAAATAAAATCGTATGAAATGATTTCTCCAGAAGACGTGGTTAGTATGGAACGTTATTTGGGTTCCGGTGCCATTAAAGGAGTAGGAGCGGCACTTGCGGCAAGAATCGTGAAAAAATTTGGGCAGGATACATTTCGTATTGTAGAAGAAGAACCTGAAAGACTTGTAGAGATCAAGGGAATTAGTGAGCGTAAAGCACGTGAGATAGCATTACAGATGGAAGAAAAAAAAGATATGCGGGAAGCTATGATTTTTTTGCAAAAATATGGAATCTCGAATACACTTGCAATAAAAATTTTTGATCGGTATGGAATGAAAATGTATGGAATTATGAATGAAAATCCATATGTTCTTGCTGAAGATATAGCAGGGATTGGCTTTCGTATTGCAGATGAGATCGCAGGCAGGATTGGTATACATACAGATTCAGATTATCGCATTCGCAGCGGTATTTTATATGTATTATTGCAGGCAACAGCGGAGGGACATCTCTATCTGCCGGAAAATATTTTACTGGAAAGAGCAGCTCAATTACTTGAGCTGGTTTCGGAGCAAATTAGTCCTCAGTTAGCAAATCTGATGATGGATAAAAAAATAGTGATTAAAAAGTCTGACAGTATAATGAAAGTATATGCATCTGTGAATTATTATGCAGAATTGAGCTGTGCTAGAATGATACATGACTTAAATGTATCTATGACGGCGGTAAAAGAATTACTTCCGTCAGAAGAGGGCGAAATCATAAAAAAGGTTGAAAGCCTTGAGCAAAGATTAAATCTACATTTGGACGGGCTGCAAAAGGAGGCGGTTTTGGAAAGCATTCGGAATGGAATATTTATTTTATCCGGTGGACCGGGAACAGGAAAAACAACCACGATAAATATGATAATTCAGTATTTTGAAGCGGAAGGAATGGATATCTTACTGGCAGCACCCACTGGCCGCGCAGCAAAACGAATGACAGAAGCAACAGGATTTGAAGCAAAAACGATCCACCGGCTTTTGGAGCTGAATGGAGCCGTGTTGAGCGAGGATAGAAGAAATGCTTCTTTTGAGCGGAATGAGGAGAACCCGATAGAGGCAGATATTATTATTATTGATGAGATGTCCATGGTCGATACATTTCTTTTTCAATCGCTGTTAAAAGCGATTTGTGTTGGAACCAGATTAATTATGGTAGGAGACGTTAACCAGCTGCCATCTGTGGGACCGGGGCAGGTATTGCGCGACCTGATTCATAGTAAAATGATACCTGTTGTTATTTTGAAGAAGATATTCAGACAAGCTGGAGAAAGCGATATTGTAGTAAACGCTCATAAGATCAATCAGGGAAGACCAATTTCGTTTGATAATAAGAGCAGAGATTTCTTTTTTTTGGAAAGGAATGATGCAAATGTCATTTATAAACATATGATTCAATTGATCAGTAATAAACTTCCCAAATATGTGAATGCGGCACCATATGATATTCAAGTCTTGACACCAATGCGAAAAGGAAGCTTAGGTGTTGAAGTTCTAAATCAGATTTTGCAGCAATATTTGAATCCTGAAGATAAAAAGAAAAAGGAGCATTACAGTGGAGATGTATTATTCCGAGAAGGTGATAAGGTAATGCAGATAAAAAATAATTATCAGCTGGAGTGGGAGATTGTCAGTAAATATGGGATTCCTATCGATAAAGGTGTAGGAGTATTTAATGGGGATATAGGTCTGATAAGAGAAATCAATGATTATGCGCAGAACATTGTGGTGGAGTTTGATGAGCATAAAAGAATTACGTATCCGTTTGCGGGTCTAGATGAGTTGGAGCTTGCTTATGCAATAACCATTCACAAATCGCAGGGAAGCGAATATCCGGCAGTTGTCATGCCGATTTTATCTGGTCCCAGGATGTTATTTAACAGAAATTTGTTGTATACAGGAGTTACCAGAGCAAAAAATTGCGTTACTATTTTGGGGAGCAGTCAGATGGTAGCAACAATGATTGCAAATGAAAATGAACAAAAGCGGTATACAAGCCTGTGCGACAGAATACAGGAAATGGAGAAAAGTTGTCTTGTTTCGGAGGAACTGTGAGAAAAAGACAAAAAAAGTTAAAAAATCAAATCAGAAGTTACATAAAAAATATTTATAGATTCTTAAGAAAAAAAGCAGATAAAATATATAGAATTATGTTAGAGTTGATATTTCCCAGAAGATGTCCTGTATGTGACAAAATAGTGAATCCTTTTGGGGAACAGATATGTCCTTTGTGCAGACATAAGATACGTTATATCAGAGAACCAAGGTGTAAACAATGTGGAAAGGGATTACAATCAGAGGAAAAGGAATACTGTTATGACTGTACCGCCATAACGCATTCCTATCGGAGAGGCCTGGCATTGTATGAATACGCTTCCGTCAAATCTTCCATCCACCGTTTTAAATATCAGGGAAGGTGCGAATATGCAGATTTCTATGGAACTGATATTGCTCAAAAATTGGGCAGCCAAATAAAGAGCTGGAAACCGGATGCATTGGTGCCGGTGCCGATACATGATTCGAAAAGGAATGAACGTGGTTATAATCAGGCAGAACTGATCGCAGAAATTCTTGGAAAAGAGTTAGGTATTCCTGTTAATGCAAAGTGTATACAGCGCTGCAAAAAGACAATTCCGCAAAAAGAGTTAGATGATCAGGCAAGACGAAATAATTTGAAAAGGGCTTTTAAAATCTGCCAAAATGATGTAAAATTAAAATCAATTATAATCATTGATGATATTTATACAACAGGTAGTACTATTGATGCAATAGCAAAGGCATTTCATAAAACAGGCGAATACGAAATATATTATATTGCACTTTCTATAGGGAAGGGATTTTAATACATGATGAAAGAAAACGTGCATGGCGGCCTTTCTTTCATAAATAGGAGGAACAAGGTTGAATAAATGACATTCAACCCCTTGATTCGTACGCGGCCAAAGGTCGCAGATGGGAGCTAAAGATGAATGTACGTAATTGTAGAAAATGTGGAAGAATTTTTAACTATGCATTAGGTCCCGTAATTTGTCCGATGTGCAAAGAAAAGGTGGAAAAAAAGTTTCAGGAAGTTAAAAAATTTGTCCAGGATAATATAAGTGTTGGTATTCCCCAGATATCTAAAGAATGTGATGTGGAAGTACAGCAGATTCAGCAATGGATCCGAGAGGAGAGACTGGTATTTTCTGAAGACTCACCGATTGGAATAGAATGTGAATCTTGTGGAACCATGATCAAAACAGGGCGTTTCTGTGAGAAATGTAAGCGGGAAATGGTAAAAGAATTTAGTCCGGCGGAAAAAAAACAAGGACTGTTAAACCCAGAAAGAAAACAATCAGAACGTGCTAAGATGAGATATCTAGACTACTAGCAGCAGGAAACAACAGGCTATCCGGATTTTACTTCTCATACATTTTATGATATGATAGAAAAGATGGTTAGGAGTATATATGTTAAACGAAGATAGAATAATTTTGATGACCAGAATGGCATCTTATGAGGAAAATGAAGGAAAAAAGAACGTTTCCATTGGAAATTATTTCCGTGGAGACTATGTTGGGTTGCAGGTGATCAAATCTGTAATTTATGCGACAATTGCCTTTATTCTTATTATTGCATTGGCAGTATCTTATGATATTGGCTCATTTATGAAGGATATTTATAAACTTGATCTGCTTCGGATTGGTAAAAATATTCTCTTTGCATATTTGATAATGGTATCGGTATATGCAGGTATTTCTTATGTAGTATATTTTTACCGTTACAATGAGGCTAAGAAAAGTCTGAAGCGCTATTTTAATAATTTAAAAGAGCTTTCCTCATACTATGAGGAAAGCAAGAGATAGTGCAGGACTACTGAAAGGATATTTAGAATGACCAATTTACTTGTTTTAAAAGAACATCTTAAGAATTTTTATAGTAAGAATGAGGTTTACATTATTCCGGTGGTTAAGTTCTTAATTGCATTCATCGCTTTATTGTTTATTAATGGAAAGCTAGGATATATGAGTAAGATAGACAGCATGGTTGTTGTACTGGTTGTTGCATTGATGTGTTCTTTTTTACCTATGAACATGATAATCGTAGTATCGGCCGGATTTGTACTGTTGCACTTGTATACATTATCGATAGAATCTGCAGCCGTTACGGCAATCTTATTCTTATTAATGTTTCTGTTATATTTTAGGTTTTCTCCAAAAGATACAATGGTCGTACTAATGACACCGATCTGTTTCTTCTTGCAGATACCATATATTATTCCGATTACGATGGGATTGGTAGCAACACCAACATCAGCGGTATCGGTAGGATGTGGTGTTATCGTATACTATCTGTTGACGCATATCAGCGCGGGAACTACTACTTTAAATGCGACAGACATAGAAGGAACAACACAGAAATTCCGATACGTCATAGATGGTGTTATTAGTAACAAAACTATGCTGGTTACGGTTCTGTCGTTTGCAATTACGATCTTAGTGGTATACATGATAAGAAGAAAAAGTATTGATCATGCATGGACTGTTGGGATTATTGCAGGTGCAATAACAAATGTTATCATACTATTATTGGGAGATTTATTATTTGATACCAAGATTTCAATTATAGGAACTGTAATTGGAACGGTTATATCAGTAGGGATTGCAAAAATAATTGAATTTTTTTTATTTAATGTGGATTATAGCAGAACAGAGCTGGTTCAGTTTGAAGATGATGAATATTATTATTTTGTAAAAGCCGTACCGAAAATTACGGTCTCAACACCGGAAAAAAAGGTAAAAAAAATCAATCCAAATCCACAAAGAGCACAAAAAGATGTAAGGGCAGCCGTAACAAGAACAAATGAACATTTACCTAAGACCGGAAAATCCGGGACAGGAAGACAGACACCAACGATCACAAAATAATTAATGTTAGGATGAAGAACATATGGAGCAAATTAAGGAGTTCGTTAGTAAATATATGACTTCTCTTCACATGCCTAGTGTAAGATGGGAAGATATAGCAGAGATTGTTATTATCTCTTTCTTAGTGTACCAAATTATGCTATGGATAAAAAACACCAGGGCATGGTCGCTGTTAAAGGGCGTATGCGTTATCATGGTGTTTATTTTAATTGCGGCAATATTTAGAATGACTACGATCTTATGGATAGTGGAAAATGTATTAAGTCTTGCGGTCATGGCAATTATTGTAGTACTGCAGCCGGAACTAAGACGAGCATTGGAATCACTGGGACAGAAGAATATTATAGCAACAATTTTACCGTTTGATACAAATAAGAATATGTCGGGAAGATTTACTGACAGGACAGTAAATGAAATTGTAAAAGCAAGTTTTGAGATGGGAAAAGTTAAGACAGGAGCTCTCATTGTAATTGAACAGGAGATACCGTTGGCAGAATATGAACGAACAGGTATCCAGGTAGATGGCATAATTTCCAGTCAATTACTGATTAATATTTTCGAACATAATACACCCTTACACGACGGAGCGGTAATTATAAAGGGAGACAGAGTTACTTCTGCTACCTGTTATCTGCCATTATCGGATAATATGGAGTTGAGCAAAGAACTGGGGACCAGGCATCGGGCGGGTGTTGGAATATCGGAAACAACAGATTCTCTGACAGTGATCGTCTCTGAAGAAACAGGTAAAGTAAGCATAGCATACGGCGGTAAATTATATCGTAATATCAATGCGGAAACATTAAAAATAAAATTGACAGAGCTTCAAAATAAAGCGGGAGATGAAAAAAAGTATAAGTTGTGGAAGGGAAGGTCTAAGAATGAAAAAGAAATTGACTAAAAATTTGGGCCTTAAAATTTTAGCAGTTTTATTTTCCGCGATTTTATGGCTCATAGTAGTAAATATTAATGATCCTGTAATATCAGTTCCTTTTTATGGAGTTCCGGTGGAAATTAAAAATGGAGAATCCATAACAAGTCAGGGTAAGATCTATGAAGTTCTGGAAGGTACAGATACCATTGATGTTGTTGTAAAAGCAAAACGTACTATTGCAGATTCCCTGAGCCGCGATAATATCAAAGCGATTGCGGATATGGAAGATCTGACATTAATGGATACCGTTGCTGTTCAGCTATCATCTAATAAATACAATGACAAATTAGAGAGTATAACTTCAACGACAGACAGTCTGAAAGTAAGCATTGAAAACATGCAGAAAGCACAGTTGGTGGTAAGCTGTGAAACAGTGGGAGAACCTGAGAACGGATATCTGATCGGCAATATCACTACAGATCAGAATCTGGTAAGAATATCCGGTCCTGAGTCCGCTATTTCTAAAGTAAGTAAAGCGGTTGCCAGTATTAATGTAGCAGGCATGACTTCGGATATCAGTACAACAGTAGAACTAAAGTTGTATGATGAAGAAGGAAATCTTGTTGACATGGATGGTATCACGACTAATATATCATCTGTTAACGTTAATGTAGAGATATTAGCAAAAGTGACTGTTCCGCTGACATATACGACATTGGGTATGCCGGCAACAGGATATATTGTGTCCGGAGAGATAACAAGTACACCGGGAACGGTAGCAATTGCAGGTAAGAAGTCAGTAATTGATACAATTTCTTCCATTGAGATAACAGACATCAATGTCACAGGTCAAAGCAGTAATATGACGACGATAGTAAATATAAAAGATTATCTTCCAAATGGCGTAAGCTATGTTGGAAAGTCAAGCGATGCCAATATAACGATCCTGGTTGGTATCGAAAAAGAAATGACGTCTGCTTTTAAGGTGCCAGGTAAAAATATTACATTAACAAATTTACCGGCAGGTCTGAAAGGTACGATATCAGGTCTTGATGATACAGTGGATATTCAGGTGACAGGGCTTGCAGATGTGGTGAGTAAACTTAACGAGAATACTTTGACTGGTGTAGTGGATATTAACCAAATGGAAACACTTCTTGGCGTTAATACAATTGGCGAGGGCAGTTACAATACCGAGGTCACCTTTCAACTACCTGAAGGAGCTCATGTTGTAACGCCTGTGCCTGTGACGGTTACGATTCAGGAAAAGGAAGAAGGAAGAACGTCCTCTGACAATAGTGTGAGTGGTAATGCAGTAAATGGTTAGAAATGTATGGTCAGTAAAAATATTAGTAAGAAATGAATTGCTGGAGGAATAGAATGGCTAGATTATTTGGAACAGATGGTGTGAGAGGCGTTGCCAACGAGGAGCTGACACCACAGCTGGCAATGCAGCTGGGAATGGCAGGCGCATATGTATTAACGAAAGAAAAAGCACATAAGCCAACGATTATGATTGGATGTGATACGAGAATATCAGGAGATATGCTGGCTAATGCCTTGATGGCAGGAGTATGCTCAGTAGGAGCAAATGCAGTTTTTGTTGGTGTCGTACCAACTCCGGCGGTTGCCTATCTGACAAGGAAATACAGAGTGGATGCAGGCGTTGTTATTTCAGCGTCTCATAATCCTGTGGAGTTTAATGGAATTAAATTTTTTGATGGAAACGGATATAAACTTCCGGATGCAATGGAAGATGAGATCGAAACATTGATAAGAAGCGATATGAAAGATATAAAGTTTCCAATCGGTTCAGGTGTAGGTAAAGTGAAATATCGTACGGATGCAAGAGAAGAATATATTAACCATGCAATCAAATCAGTACCGGTCGATTTGAAAGGATTGAAGATAGTTGTAGACTGCGCAGAAGGTGCTTCTTACTATACATCAATCGAGACATTAAAGGAACTGGGAGCAGACGTTGTGTCCATTCATACAGCGCCGGATGGAACCAATATTAATGCAAACTGTGGTTCTACGCATATGGAAGAATTAAAAGCGAGAGTTGTTTATGAAAAGGCAGATATTGGTCTGGCATTCGATGGTGATGCAGACCGGCTTTTAGCAGTTGATGAAAATGGTAAAATAGTTGATGGCGATGAAATTATGGCCATCGTTGGAAATTTCATGAAAGAGTCTGGAAAATTAAAAGATAATACCGTAGTCGCTACGGTTATGAGCAATCTTGGATTCTTTTTGATGGCAAAAGAAAATGGAATTAATGCAGAGCAGACAAAAGTCGGTGACAGATACGTACTTGAGAGGATGCGGGAAATTGGAGCCAATCTCGGGGGAGAGCAGTCAGGTCACATTATCTTTTTAGACGAAAATACAACTGGAGATGGTTTGTTGAGCGCACTGCATCTATTACAGGTGGTCGTGACTACGAAAAAATCATTATCAGAGTTGGCTAAAATTATGCAAGTATTACCGCAGGCGTTGATTAATGCTAAAGTTCCAAATCATAAAAAAGAAAGTTATATGGATTACCCAGAGATCGCAGAGTCGATTGCTTCGCTGAACGATAAATTTGCAGGTGAAGGAAGAGTGTTGATCAGACCGTCAGGAACAGAACCATTGGTTCGTGTCATGATAGAAGGAAAAGACCAGAAACAGATTGAGGAAGAGGCTAAAAGGCTGGCGGAACTGATTCAAAATGTTATGCTGTAGGTCTTTACTAAAATAAAGCAAACTACTTGTTAGAACCTATAAAAAATGATATAGTTATAAATGGGTTAGCAATTAGCGAAATGGAGGAAGTTCTATGGTAAGCCAAAAGGTAGTAATTAAAAATCCAACCGGGCTACATCTAAGACCAGCAGGTATCCTATGTAAGGAAGCAATGCAATTTAAATCATTGATAACATTTACATTTAGAGAGAATACAGCAAATGCAAAGAGTGTACTTAGTGTACTTGGTGCATGTGTAAAATGTGGCGACGAAGTTGAATTTGTATGCGAGGGCGAAGATGAGGAAGTAGCATTAAAGTCCTTAGTCAGTGCAATTGAAAATGGTTTAGGCGAATAGCTAATATAAATCATCAGCTCATCATTCTCTTATGATGGGCTGATACTTTGTATATATGTTTTAGTAACAACAGTACCTTATTAAGAGGTCTGTTGAATATAAAAAGAAAGAAGTGAGAAAAGTGGGGCTAAACGAATAGTCAGAAGTAAATTTTTTATTCTTGAGAAATATAGTGTGATTTATCGACTCCAAAGTTTCAAGTAAATTGGAAGAGTGAAATTCGAAGAGCGAATTTTCCGGTAGTACCGTAACAATAAACAATCATTTGGAGGACATAAAACATGTTAAATTATCAAAGATATAGAAGAAATCCTGTAATTATTTATCCAGAAAGAGAATGGCCGAATAAAGAAATCCAAAAAGCACCAATTTGGTGCAGTGTAGATTTAAGAGATGGCAATCAAGCTTTAATTGATCCAATGGTAGTGCAAGAAAAAATCGAAATGTTTCAGTTTTTGGTAAACCTGGGATTTAAGGAAATTGAAATCGGTTTCCCGGCTGCAAGTCAGATTGAATATGATTTCCTGCGTGAATTGATCGATCGCAAGATGATTCCTGACGACGTGCGCGTGCAGGTATTAACACAGTGCAGAGAAGAATTGATCGATAGAACATTTGAATCGATAGAAGGATGTAAACAGGCAGTTGTTCATATTTATAATTCGACATCCGTATTACAGAGAGATGTTGTATTTCATATGGGCAAAGAAGAAATCAAAGAGATTGCCATTCGCGGTACAGAAATGGTTAAGGAAAGAGCGAAATCTTTCCCGGGAAAAATTATTCTTGAATATTCACCAGAAAGCTTCACTGGGACAGAGGTAGAATATGCTTTAGATATTTGTACTTCTGTTCAGGATACCTGGGGGGCAACCAGGGAAAATCCAATCATTATTAATCTGCCGTCAACAGTAGAGATGACGACACCAAATGCATACGCAGATCAGATTGAATGGATGAATAAACACTTTAAGAATAGAGAAAGCGTTATTTTAAGCGTGCATCCCCATAATGACAGAGGAACGGGCATAGCAGCAACTGAACTGGCAATCCTTGCAGGTGCTGATCGTGTGGAAGGCACGCTATTTGGAAATGGTGAAAGAACAGGTAACGTAGATATTTTAACAGTTGCATATAATATGTTCTCTCAGGGAATTAATCCGGAGTTGAACGTAGAGCATGTAAATGATATTATCGAAATCTATGAGAGATGTTGCAAGATTCCAATTCATCCGCGACATCCTTATGCAGGAAAACTGGTATTTACAGCATTTTCAGGTTCTCATCAGGATGCAATTAACAAAGGAATTCAGGCAATGAAAGAAAGGGGGCAGGAACATTGGGCAGTACCATATTTACCAATTGATCCTGCTGACATCGGAAGAGAGTACGAACCGATTGTTCGTATTAATTCACAATCCGGAAAAGGTGGTGTTGCATTTGTTATGGATAGCTATTTTGGATTTAAGCTTCCAAAGGGAATGCATAAAGAATTTGCCAAAGTGATTCAGAAGATTTCTGAGAAACAGGGAGAAGTATCACCAGAACAGATTATGGAACAGTTCAGGGAAAATTATCTTGATAAAAAAGAACCAATTCATTTCAAAAAATTACGTGTTGATGATTTGAATGGAGAAGTAGAATCTGAATTTGATACAAGAGTCACTGTAATTTATGCAGATCATGGAGTGGAAAAAACATTTGAAGCAATCGGAAATGGTCCTATTGATGCTGTAAAACGTGGCTTGGAAGATGCGCTGGATATCAAAATTAAGATATTAGATTATGAAGAGCACGCTTTACAGAGTGGTTCTAACTCGCAGGCAGCAGCATATATCCATCTGTTAAATGCAGATGATGGAGCTGTAACATATGGTGTAGGTGTAAGTTCTAACATTACAAGGGCATCTGTAAGAGCTATATTTTCCGCAATTAACCGTCTGGGTTTAGGGGATAACGAATAGAAACATTTTCCTCATTACTTGCGTAAATAGAAGAACTGCCAAGTGTCCCACTGTGGATACTTGGCAATTCTGTTATTATTCAGCCTTACGGCTTCATAGTAACGTTATGCACAAAATTATGCATTCGGCATAATTCGGCACGTGAAAAACTCTGGTCTTCTGTGACTTTCGCTTCGTTCCACTCACAAAAAACACTTTGCGGCACCATAGGATAAACTGTAACAACGGTTACTAGCTATCAATAAAAAGGAGTCCCATGAGCAGGAAATATTGGAAAAAAATAAATCAGATAATTCAACAGAATATTGCATGGATGCTTCCGATTTTAACGATCGGTATGATAGGATTGCTGGTTATCAGCTGCCTGATTCCTAAAAAAGTAATTGATACTTACAAAACAAATATTACTGAAGAAGATGGTGATGAAGAGTATTTAATACCATTAGACGCGAAAAGTACCATTACTTACCATATGAATACAGGAAACAGACCAATCATGGGAATGCATATTGGTGTGGCCAAAAATGGTAATATATACCAGGATGAAACAATTATTTGCAGGGTCTTTGCAGGCGATCAAAAAATACCTGTAAGCGAGAATATTTATTCCCTAAGTCAGGGTGAAGATGTCCAGTATGTCTATATTCCATTTGAAAATTATGAGGCATGTATGGGAGATATTGCGGTAGAATTTAACTTTAAGACTTCTGATCAGGTAACTGGATCTTATCCGAGTATTCTTGCCAATGGAAAAAAGATTACCAATGCTTATACGCAGATAAATGGACACAGGATTGAAGGAAATATTAAAAACATATATATCTACACGCATAATACGTATCCACTCGTTTATGATCTTCGGATCTTAGTAGCACTGTTCGCCGCGGCATCGATGGCTGTTAATTATAAAAAGAGGGGAGCTAAGGTTGAATGAAATATAAGTTATGTAAATTTCCGGTATGGATAAAATTAATTGTTATTGTAATATTTTCAATTTTAGCCGCAATATTGATAGAGACATTTTTGTTTCAGATGAAGCAAAAAAATGAGTCCATAGAATTGCAGATGTATTCTTTGTCAGAAGAAAATAAATATGTAGCAATAGAACAGAAAGAAATACTGGAGCCATTAACGGAAGATGAACAGAATGGCATTCTGATGAGCCGTGAAAATGCCAAAATATTAGCACAGGTAAAGGGAATGGTTTATAAAGAAACAGCAGACGATACTTTGGTGGAAAAGGGAACGCAAATGTACCGTAAAAAAATAAGTACGATTTTTACAGTGCGACTGCCTCGTACAAGTTATATACGTAAGATTCATTTACAATATAAGGATTTGGAGCAGAATGGAAATTATACATTGTCTTTGTTCCAGGGAGACCGGGCGGTATTTGAAGGAGTTGATGGGATTATTGATTCACGTCTCGATGCTGCGGTTGTTACATTAAACAGAACGGGTAACAGAATTATATATCAGTATAATTCCGTAGCAATACCGGATATTTCCAAGATGCAGCTTTCCATTGTAAATATCACCACGATAAACTGGCTGAGAGTATTATTTATGATAATCTGCATAAGTACGTTCCTTTTCTTTCTGACATCTGGAACCATTTTTGCAGATAGACCAGAGACTATCTTTGCTATATCTGCATTGACATTAGGAAGTTTTCTGATTCTGTGTATTGGTACCAATCAGATTGGATTCGATGAATATGTGCATGCCGCCAGAGCGTATGAGATATCTTTTGGATCTAAAATAGAAACGACCGAAACAGCGATGCGTATGCGCGGCAATGATCTTCCAATTTTTCACAATACAGAAGAAAGAGGATTGGTAGAGGCTTATGAAGACGAAAATAATGACTTCTCATGGGCGGATATTTCGACACAAAGCAGATTTATCACATATGCTGACCGCTCTTATATACCAATCGCCCTATTTATTAAACTTGGACGAATGTTGAAAATGCCATTTGCATGGAATATGATGTTTGGAAAATTGGGAAATCTATTGTGCTTTACATTATTAGGATATCTGGCTGTGAAATATGCAAAGGGTGGAAAAGGAATCATTGCCATGCTCGCACTGATACCTAATAGTTTATTTGCAGCATCCGGTTTTACTTACGATGGTATAGTAAATGGATTTCTGCTATTGGCAGTCGTCCTGACAACTAATATGATAATGGAAGATAAAAAGAAATTGACCTGGATACAAGTATTGATTGTATTAGGGGCTTATATAGCGGGAAGTACAGCAAAACCGATCTATATCATAATGGCATTGATACTCGCGTTTTTATCCCAGAAAAGATTTGCGAACAGGATACAGGCATGGGGTTTTCGTATGGCTGTTGTGGCAATCATAGGGTTACTGTTATATACCATATTTTTTCCGCCGGTATCGACAAGTTCTAATTACGAATTAGTTGGTAATCTGGCATATGCCGGTGATAAACGGAACCAGGGCACCAGTGTGTTGGGGCAGATACAATATATTTTTACAAATCCCCTGGCATATTCCAAATTGTTACTGGTGTCTATGTTTGGTAATCTATACTATTATATAACAGGTCAATATGAATTTTTCAATTATGGATATTTGGGGAATCTATCAGGTGTTTTCACTATTGGCGGAGTCATTGTTTTGGGGCTGGCTTGTATCTGCAGACCTGAAAACGAAGTGAGACCAGTACTGACCATGAAATATAAAGTTCTAAATCTGCTCATGGTATTTGGTGTATCGGCTATTGTATGGACATCTATGTACGTATCCTATACCCCTGTTGGAAATCCAGCAATTGAAGGTGTGCAGGCACGATATTTTATGCCTTTGTTTTTGCCGTTTTGTTATTGTCTTTACAACTCAAAATATACGTGCCATATAAGTGAACTCTCTTATAACAGGATATTAATTGGATCTGCGGTAGGCTTGAATCTGATAGCAATTTATGTGTTGGCTTTGCAACCTCTAAACTTCTGATTTTGAAATGGAGCGAGTTATGATAAGTATAATAATTCCGGTATATAAAAGTGAAAAGACTTTGGAACGATGTATACAGAGTGTATGTGATCAGACTTACAAGGAACTTGAAATTATAATTATTGTGGATGGTTCCGTTGATGCATCTGGAAAAATGGCAGATGCATGTGCCGGACGAGATGCTCGTATCCGGGTAATCCATCAGGGGAACCAGGGAGTGTCGGCAGCCAGAAATGCAGGAATTGATGCAGCAAATGGAAGATATATACAATTTTTAGATAGTGATGATTATTTAGAAAAGGATGCATGTGAAAAACTGCTGCATGCAATCGAAAAATGGGATGTAGATATGGTAATTGCGGGATTTCATCATCACTATTTTGGGAAAAATGTCTTGAAAATACCTGATATTCAAGGCGCTTATATATGTAAGGATTCTGAAAAAGAGTTTTTGCATCTTTATGAACAGCAATTCTTAAATATGCCATGGAACAAATTGTATCGTACAGAATTAGTAAAGAACCGCTTCCCTCATGACAGGAATCTGGGCGAAGATCTCTTATTTAATATTGCTTATATGGCTCAGATTCGTTCATTCTGTGTTATAAGAACTCCTGTTTATCATTATATACAGGATGACAGAGGAACTACATTGTCTACAAAGAGAAGAGACGACAGAATAGGAACAGCATTTCATTTATTTCATACGCTCAACGACTTCTGTAAAACTATGTGGGTCAATACAGGAGCAGAGAAGGAATTGCGCTCGTCAGTATTAAAGAGTAAAGTAGCTGTTGAATTTATGGATGCATTAGAAGGTCTGGCCTTTGAACCCCAGATGAAAAAATCTGAAAAACTGAAGGTAATAAAGCAGTTTTATAATGCATGGGAAAAAATGCCGAAAGATGGTCATGTCAAATTGAATCTTTTGGATTATCGGATCATTTACTACTTTTTTGCAAATAGACACTTTACAGAGACCTATATCATGGTAATACTTCGTGGTATAGTGGTGAAATTGATAAGGAGAATGACATGCGTCCATTGATATCCGTGATTGTGCCAATCTATAAAGTAGAAGCTTATCTGGAACGGGCAGTGGACTCTGTTTTGTGCCAGACTTATGAAAATCTGGAGATTATTCTGGTAGATGATGGATCCCCGGATAACTGCCCTCAAATATGTGATGAGTATACGAAAAGAGACACCAGGATAAGAGTGATCCATAAACAAAATGGTGGATTATCAGATGCAAGGAATGCCGGAATCGCCATGGCGCAAGGAGAATATGTAGCATTTCTTGACTCGGATGACTATATTGCACGACAATTTATTGATAAACTATATAATGCATGTGTCAAATATGACAGTGATATTGCAATATGTCAATATGAAATCAGTAATGAACGCGGGAATATTTTTGAATTTGGAAGCCATGACCTATCTGAAATAGAAAAAACAGACTTAACAATAATTAATAAAGATGTTATAAAAATAAGTGAAAAAATGCAAATTCAAACTTTCTCAAAACGAGAACTGCTGTTTCAGATGTATGAAGAATATCATCCTCGTAATACAGATTTTATAGTGACCTGGAATAAATTGTATAAGAGAAAACTTTGGAATAACATCTGTTTTCCAAAGAATAGGATTCACGAGGATGAAGCTACTACCTACAAGATATATGATAAATGTACAAGTGGAGCCTATATCCAGGAAAAACTATACGTGTACTATCAGGCTGATGACAGCATTACCAGACAGCATTTTGGGGCAGGCAGAATGGATTGGTTTACTGCGTTGAAAGAACGTATTGAGTTCTTTACGAAAATGGAAGATAAACAGCTTGCGTTACAATCTTATAAGGCTTTTGCAGATGCGTCCATACGTTTTTACAAAAGATTTTTGGAAGAAACTGACAATTCTGCTATACTTTGCAGGCAGTGCAGAGAAAATGTGAAGGAAACATTGCAAAAAACTTCAAAAATAGGTGGATTGCCTTGCAAAACCAAAATGGGATATTGCATATTTCTGACAAATCAAAAATTATACTTTAAATTGTTGAAATATTTTATTTGTTAAGTTTGATTTAAGTTATAGGATAATATCCATGGCTTAGATGCCCCCTAAATGTTTTTGTGAGCTGAATCATAAGAATAAATTTATATTAATTTTCCATTAATTCTTATAGTAGAAGTGACACATTTAAAATCCTTGTGCTATAATAATCTAGGATTTTTAAGAAATAATGTATGATAGAAAGTGAGGACTTTTATACATGAAAAAGCGAAGCATTCTCTTTCTCTTAGCCATGTCTTCGATGTTAGTACTATTTGGATGTGGTAAAAGTGGAAAAACAACAGAACCTACTACGGAATCAGCGGTTAATGCGGGAGATATTGGATTGACAGAGGATTCTGCTGAAGCAACTGAGGAAGCCGACGAGACGCGCGAAGGACAGGTAAGAAGTGCACTTACAAATGAATGGATCGATGAAGAATTGGCAAAACAAAGGCCGATTGCTGTTATGTATCCAATTAATAAAGAAGCAATGCCGCAATATGGGTTAGATAATATCGATGTATTCTATGAGATATTAGAAGAAGGAAAAATGTCAAGGCAGATGGCAATCATGCAAGACTGGAAAAATGTGGAGCAGATCGGTAATATCAGAAGTATCCGTGACTACTTTGTATATGCAGCTTTGGAGTGGGATCCGATTATTGTTCACTTTGGTGGTCCTGAATTATATGTATCAGATATTCTATCGCGTGCAGATGTAGACAATATCAATGGCACCGGCTCCTCTGCCATGGGATCTGATTACGGCGCATTTTACAGAGTTAAGAAAGCTGGTGTAGCACAGGAGCATACAGCGTATACAAATGGCGAAAAGATCCTTGCAGCCATTGACAAGGCGGGATTTTCTTTAGAGCATAGAACGGAGATTTACCAGCCGGAGCATTTCCAGTTTGCAAGTAAATCCGCTCCTAATACATTGGCAGATGCGAAAGGTGCAGAAGATGCAACAACAATTGATATGTCAGCCTGCTATCCTGTAACAAAACCTACAATGAAATACAATGCAGATGACGGATTGTACTACAGGGAGATTTACGGAAAGCCTCAGTGTGATGCAGTAACAGGTAATCAACTTGCATTTGCGAATGTGATTGTTCAAAATGCGCGATGGGAACAAAGAGACCCAAAAGGTTATTTATTCTTTCAGATGCATGATACAACGCGTGACGGGTATTTCTTTACACAAGGAAAAGCAATTCATATCACATGGAAAAAACCGGATGATCAGGGGATAAATAGTAACTATACCCCGACCAGATACTATGATGATGACGGGAATGAAGTTACATTGAACACAGGAAAGACCATGATCTATGTGATCGAAGATGGGGATAAAGTGAAATATAATTAAACCGATAACAGTCTAAAATCAAATAGCAGCGAATGGATAATCCATAAAGAGACCGCGTCTTCTGTTGGATAATCCATTCGCTGCTATTGTTTTACGCGAGTAATGAGGAAAATGCTCTGCTAGCAGAAGCATTTGACGAATACCGCGATAATGAGTAGAAACTCGCAAAGCGTGTTTCTACTCATTGATAACCTTAGGTGATAAACTTATGCACATCTAAGGGGCTCCGCTAATCCAAAATGCAACAGTCGCTTTCTTTTGGCTTAGGATTCGGGTGACGGGTGGAAGTAAAGTATTATGGTCAGATACATGAACCAATAAAGATGATGTTTCATGAAAAATATAAATAGTCGTTCTGCCAGACTAAGATTCGGCATGGAATAATTTTTTAATGCATCACGTACTTCAGGATCGTTACATATTTTTTTTATATCTTTCCGTGCAATGCAATACCTGTCTTTTCTGTGTGCAACGATACCACCTTTTATATGTAGAATGGTAAGACATAAGAAATCATTCAGAATCTGCGGTTTAAAGTTGTATACATTTCTGGTATCACTAATACGGCACAATTCCTGTTTCATTAATTTTATCTTGTCCATATAAAGAGGATCATATTGACCAGTCATAGATTGTTCATTAATGCGATAATAATAGGGTATAAAATCCCTCAAAATAGCAATTTTACCGGCATCTAAGAACATGGCGAAAGAGAACTGATAATCCTCGCCAACAGTTACCCGCTCGTCACATAGATACATATTTGCAAGAACCAGTTTCCGCCGTATCAGTTTAGACACCCTGTTAGGCTGCAGACCTCTGCCCATAAAGCTTCCATTGTTAATAAAGGCAGGATAAACATCTTTCTGCATTTCTTTTTGTGTATACACCTCTTTCGGAAACTGCATCTGATCGTTCCAATCTACATGCGTATGATTTTCAAATACGTGTCTGATTCCACAGCATACAATATCAGCACCTGTTTTTTGTGCCTCTTGATAAAGAAGCGCATACATGTCTTCGGCAATCCAATCATCGCTGTCCACAAATCCAATGTATTCGCCCCCAGATAGGGCAATGCCTGATTTCCATGCAGCTGTCAGACCTTCGTTTTCCTTATGAAGAACCTTAATATTAGAATGTATCCCGGCATACCTGTCGCATATTTCACCGGAACGATCGGTCGAACCATCATCAATGAGAATGATTTCCAGATTCGGCTGTGTCTGGCGCAAAATACTTTGCAGACATTCTTCTAAATATTGCTCTGCCTGAAAAACAGGAACAATTACACTAATTGCTACATTCATAGAGCATTTCCTCCGGAAGAATCGGTACCGGCTATGATTTTGGGTATGTGGTGCATATCTGCGGCAATGTCTGTAAAGGAACTATAGAAACTGCCGATTATTTTATCTGTCGATGCTAAACAATAAAGGTCGATCAGTGCATCCTGCATACCGCGCAGACTATCACGGGATAGATCCTTGTTTGTGTTGGATATAATTCTATCGGGAAAAAGAGTGCGAAGATAAGATTCTTCAGATTCATCATCAGTTGCCAGATAGAAATAAGTATCAGAATTTTTATTTAACTCTTCCCACATCGCTGTTACAAAAGCATCAGTTGAACTATTCCCAATAGATGGAAGATTATCAGTACGTCGAATGTGTATACCAACGGTAGGTGCAGAAAATACTGAAATAATAGCATCAATTTTTTGCTGCAATTCAGGAAGAGGTCTGAAAAGTGCATAAGAATCTGCCGGATAAAAATGTTCCTCTGTAGCGATATAGCACCGCTTTTTGAGAGAAGAACGAAAGTTCTCATCCAGAGTGGAGCCGGTCCTGTTCGTACGTATTTCCTCATTTCCGATATATTGGGAAGTGATTTGATAAAAAATCTTGCGCATATCTAATTTGGAAGTAATATTAATAAGGCGTATATCTGGATTGAGCTGAAAAATGGAATCAAAAGAGCAGCCCAGTTCCTGATTGCAAAACCAGATAATAGTCAGGCGATCACCACGCATTGCGGCAAGTTTGTAAGCAGAATTAATCGATCTCATTCTATTGCATAAACCGCCGATAGGTTGTATTATTAACATAATATGTCCTACTCCTATATATTTAAAATAATAAATTATGATAAGTATAGCACAGCTGATTATGGAATGAACAGAGGTATCTATGAAAATAGTACAGATAAATACAGTAGTTGGAACGGGAAGTGTCGGGCGCATAGCGGCAAGTCTATATGAGGCAAGTCATGCAAATGATATGGATGCATTAGTGTGTTATGGCAGAGGCAGTGCACCTGACGGCATGCGGTCAATTAAGATAAGTAATCGAAGGGATATGGTCTTTCATGTCTTACGTAACTTCTGTCTGGGAGAGAGCGGATTTGGTTCTGTACGTAAGACAAGAAAATTTCTGCAGATGTTGGATAGGGTGCGGCCGGACCTGATACATCTTCACAATATACATGGTTTTTATTTGCAGGTAGAACTCCTGTTTGCTTATATCAAGGAAAAAAAGATTCCGGTTGTCTGGACATTGCATGACTGCTGGCCGATGACGGGACATTGTGCTTATTTTGATTATGTGGAATGCAACAGATGGAAAACAGGATGCTTTCAATGTCCTCAACAGAGAAGTGCGTATCCGTATGCTCTGTTGAAAGACAATTCAACTGCCAACTATGAGAGGAAAAAGAGAGCTTTTACAGGAGTAGAAAATCTTACAATCGTGACACCAAGCATATGGCTAAAGAGTATAGTAAAACAATCTTTTTTGCAGGAGTATCCTGTGGAAGTGATTCCAAATGGCATAGACTTGTCTGTTTTCAAGCCGGTAAGTGCCGGAAAACGGGAAATGGATATAGATAGGACCGATGAGACCATCGGGAATCGCAGTAAAAGGCAGATCCGCATACTTGGAGTAGCCAATATCTGGGAAAAGAGAAAAGGATTGTTATATTTTGAGAGATTAGCACGATGTATACCGGATAACTGTCATATTACTTTAGTCGGGCTGCAAAAAAAACAGATTCAAAAATTGCAGCGGGAGGAAGCAAAAGGAATTCTGCCGGCAGGTAAGATACAAGGAATTACAAGAACAGAGAACCCGGTGGAATTGGCACGCTTATATGCAGCAGCAGATGTTTATGTGAATACTACACTGGAAGATAACTTTCCAACCACGAATCTGGAGGCATTGGCATCCGGGACACCGGTAATTACCTTTGCAACAGGCGGAAGTCCGGAAGCGATCGATACCGCGACAGGAGCAGTTGTACCAAAAGGTGACATGGAAGCATTGTGCAAAGCTGTAAAAGAATTTGGGGATAGACCGAAAAAAAGTGAGGCTTGTGTAGAACGTGGCAGACTTTATGATAAAAGGGTACGGTACCAGGAATATATCACATTATACCGTAAAGTATTGGAAGATAAGAAAAATAGAAAAGATACAAGAGTGGAAGAAATATGAGCTTAAAGGTGTCGATCATTACAACCAATTATAATAATGCCGATAATCTGTCCAATATTATTGAACAGGTGAAAAGGCAGGATTATGACAATATAGAATATATCATAGTAGACGGAGCTTCTACTGATCGCTCCAGGGAAGTGATAGAAGAAGCAAAATCCTATTTTGGAGATGCATTACGTGTATTGTCAGAACCGGACCGGGGCATCTATCATGCATTGAACAAAGGAATCCGAATGGCTTCCGGTGATATTATAGGATGTTGTTTTGATGAATATACGGAAGTTAGCGTCATTTCTAAAATGGTAGCAGTGATGGAAGCAGAACAGACAGATGGTGTTCATGCAGATCTTAATTATGTGGATGGCGGGAAAATTATACGGAAATGGCGTCAGGGAAAAGGAAAGATGCGTTTTGGATGGCTTCCGGGACATCCTACTTTATATTTACGAAAATCGGTATATGACAGATTTGGTTTGTATAAAGAGGACTATCTGGTATCAGCTGACTATGAATTCATGGTGCGTATTTTGATGAAGGGACATATCCGCTTATCCTATATTCCGGAGGTACTCATTCATATGGCTTATGGCGGAACCAGTAATAAAAGTTTTGGTGCTTACATGATTTCCCTGAAAGAAGGACATAGAGCACTGAAGGAAAATGGAATTCATTTTGCATTTTTTACAGACTGCTGCCGGACCTTACGCGTACTTGCCCAATTTATTAACTAATAGGATTCAAGTATCAGAAGTTTATTTACATGTTGAGTTTGTCAATTTGCACAATCCACATTTTATTCCTATTGATGCACAATATAGTTCATTCGCAACACACTCCCGTTTGGACTCAGCCGCAGTGGTACATAAGAACATAAAATACATGTTCTAAGTACCAGCGGCTTCATACAGTTGCTCACCAAACTATATTGTGCATCAATATGATACTACAAGTTCATGTGCAAATTGACGGTGCCAGGTTTTAGGACAAACTTCTGATACTTAAGAAAGAGAAAGATTATGAAAAGTCTGGTCATTATACCTGCTTATAATGAAGAAAAAAGTATAGAAAAAACAGTAATGGATATTAAACAGAATGCACCTGATTTTGATTATGTGATTGTGAATGACTGTTCAACAGATGCTACCATAGAGCTGTGCAGGCAAAAGGGATTGCAGGTATTGAATCTGCCGATTAATCTTGGAATAGGCGGTGCGGTTCAGACCGGGTATCTATATGCTGTGAAAAATGGATATGAGATTGCGGTACAGTTCGATGGAGACGGTCAGCATGATGCAAGATATCTGGATGAGATGCAGAAATTTTTATTGCAGGAACAGGCTGATATGGTAATTGGTTCCAGATTTATTGAAAAAGAAGGATTTCAATCCTCTGGGATCAGACGTATGGGAATCCGGTATTTCACCAACCTGATAGGTGCATTGACACGGACCAGGATTACAGATCCCACATCCGGGATGAGAATGGTCAATAAAGAAGTAATGGAGCTTTTTGCCAATAATTATCCAAAAGATTATCCGGAACCCGAAAGCGCTGTTGCTGTTTTAAAGCAACATAAGAAGGTTGTGGAATATCCTGTTGTCATGAGACAAAGATCAGAAGGTACTTCTTCGATATCGCCGCTAAAAGGAATTTATTATATGATAAAGGTAACGCTTGCCATATTCATGGAAAATATTAGGAGGTATTGAAAAGTAATGTTGAAATTGCAATTAGTAGCAGGATTTATCTTACTATTGGCTTTGCTTGTAATTGTGAATATGATTCGTAAAAGAAATCTGGAGCTGAAATATGCTCTTGCATGGATGGCAGTGATAATCAGTATGCTGATCGTAGACAGCTTTCCGCCGATCCTAAGTTTCCTCTCTTATCTATTTGGCATCGCAACGCCTGTAAATACGCTTTTTTTATTAGGATTTGTTTTTGCTCTGGTGCTGATATTTGTTCTAACGATAACAGTATCAAGACTTTCGGACAGAATCAGACAATTGTCACAGGCAGTTGCCCTAAATGAAAAAGAGATAGAAAAATTAAAAGATGAGAAAGAAAATATGAATAAAAAAGAGAAAGAAAAAATGGACTAAAAGTCGAAGATGGGAGCTAAATGATGAAGAAAATTATTATTACAGGATGTAACGGTCAATTGGGAAGGGCACTAAATAAGCAGTATGCAGGTGCTGAGGACATCATGTTGGTGAACACAGATGTGGCAGAATTAGATATAACCAATGTTGATCAGGTCATGAAGTTTACGAGAGAAGTACAACCATATGCAATTATAAATTGTGCCGCTCATACAGGTGTGGATGCGTGCGAAACGCAAGGTGACAGTGCGTTTCAGATCAACGGTATCGGACCACGTAATCTGAGCATTGCAGCTACTGATGTTGGAGCTAAGATGGTGCATATTTCTTCTGATTACGTATTCTCCGGTAATACGGACAGACCATATACGGAATTTGATCCAGTCGGTCCTATCGGAAAATATGGAATGACAAAACTTGCAGGGGAGAATTTTGTAAAGGATTTTGCTAAAGATTACTTTATCCTGCGTACCGCCTGGCTTTATGGAGAAGGCAAGAACTTTGTAAAAACAATGCTGAAATTATCAGAAACAAATGAAAAGGTACGCGTTGTAAAGGACCAGGTGGGTACTCCGACAAGTGCAGTGGAACTTGCAAAAGCGATCGCCTATCTGTTACCGACAGACAACTACGGTATTTTTCATGCCACCTGTGAAGGCTCCTGCAATTGGGCAGAGTTTGCCAGACAGATATTCCGTATAGCAGGCAGGAAAACAGAAGTAGAAGGCATCACAACAGAAGATTTTGGGGCTCCGGCGGCAAGGCCGGCATATTCTATATTGGAAAATTACATGTTAAAATTAACTACAGATTTCAAATTTGCAAATTGGGAAGAAGCATTAGTCGAGTATATGAAAACGTTATAGCATCAAGGAATGTCTTTAAAAATGCCGTTTAAAAAGGAGCATGACAGGATGGAACAGCAGGAGAAGCTTGGATATATAGAAGGTATAAAAGCAATTGCAACGATACTTGTTTTTAACATTCATTTTCTGAATGCCTATTACTGTGGTATTTATACATTGAATCCGGAACATTTTCACACGGCATCAGGTGTGGAGTGGTACATAGGTGCTACTCCGCTCAATATCATTTATGCCGGTAAACTTGGTGCCCGGATTTTTTTGTCAGTCAGCGCATTTTTACTGGCAGGAAGATACTTTATGAACAGAGGAAACAGTATAAAAAAATCAGCAGCGTTGCTTGTAAAAACATGTATCAAGAAATATTTCAGACTGGTTCTGCCAATTCTGGCAGTAAACTTATTGGTCTTCATTTTAATGTCAATTGGATGCTTTCATAATGATAAGGCAGCTGTTCTTGCAAATTCTGTAGAATTTTTTGGAAGCTATAACCAATTTGCGCCCAATTTATTTGAAGCTGTGAAAGAAGCAGTGTGGGGTTGTTTTGTGACCGGTGCAAATCGGTATAACGGCCCACTTTGGTTTATCTATTATGAATTCTGGGGATGCATGCTGGTAGCAGCAATACTGGCAATTGCGGGCACTCAGAAAGCGAGATATTTCATATACATAGTTGCGGCCGTTTTATTAATAAGAACGGATTTTTTAGGAATGATACTGAGTCTGGCGGCAGCGGATCTTATTTATACAAAACAATCTTACGTAATATGTATCACGAAGTATAAGTGGATTGTATGGGCGGCTTTGTTGATTGCATTCTTTTTTGCAACATATCCTTCTTATGGAGACAATCTTACCGGTTCTGTTTATGCAATTTTTCCCCCTAAAGTATTGTTCTACTATAATGTGGCGATTCCGACTATAATTATGGCAATTTCACAGTTGGGTTCGTTACAAAGATTGTTGAACCAAAGGGTTTTTGAAAAATTTAACCGTATTTCATACTGTTTCTATTTGATTCATTTCCCGATGATTTGTACGGTATCGGCTGCGTTTTTTACTGCAATGTATGGAAAACTGAATTATCATTTATTGACAGGTCTGAATTATATTCTGACGTTTCTGGCATCGGGATTTGCAGCCTATCTGCTGACTAAGGCAGTAGACAAGCCTGGTAAGTATATCGCACAGAAAATAACTGACTGGATGATCACATAATGAGAAAAAATGAGAGCCGCTGATGACGACTAATGGGAGCTAGCGTAAGAAAGGGGATAACCGTGGATACAGCTGCTAGAGTAATGAGCCGTAATAGGATAGCATGGATTGATTTTGTTAAGTTTTTAGGCATTCTTTTTGTATTGATGAATCATGCTGAATTGAAAATACCGGTAATCAGCAGATTTGGAGGACTATTTTATGTTCCGGTTTTTTTTGTATTAGCAGGTCTGACTTATCAGCATAAAGAGGAACGGCTTATTTTTTTTATAGTAAGAAAAGCAAAACGTTTATTGCTTCCTTATTTTGGTTATAATATTTTTCTTTTTCTATTCTTTTTGTTCAAGGATTATATCATACCGGGTAAGTTCACAGGGCAGGCATTGATACCGCTCGTGGGTATTCTTTATTCGAGAAATTGCTTATATCGAATGGATAATGATAAAAATATATATTTTCTTACTGTACTAAATTCACCTACCTGGTTTTTGACCGCGTTATTTCTGGCCATCGTATTATTTGAAATCTGCACACGTCTGGTAAAATACAATTGGAAACGTTTATGTGCAATAAATATACTGTTTATTGCAGTGGGAATTATCATTTATTACAATTCACCTGTTTTGTTACCCTGGAGCATAGAGAGTATCTTTATTTTCGAAGTATTGATTGCATCTGGATATGCATTACAGAAAAAGGCGGAAAGTTTAAAGAAGAAGCAAAATGCAATTACTACTGTTATTGCATTTGTAGCAATCTATTTATTTGCAATTATGAACGGAACTATGAATGTATCAGTGGGAGAATTTGGGCAATTTGTGTTTATTGGAATTCTGTTGTCCATTGCAAGTTCACTATGGATTATTTCCGTTTGTTATGATTTGCGTAATCAGATACCGATGGGCGCGGCACTGATTGGTGAACATTCAATGATTATCATGTGCCTGCATATGTTTGTTTTTATGTTTATTAAAACAGGATTTGACAGACTGTATCCGGGACTGTTAGAAGGGCATTCCATAATTACAGTATTGGCCAAATCCATAATGGTAACAGTCACAATGGCAGCCCTTACGATTGGAGAAATGAGCTGGAGCTTATTGAGGAGGAAACAGCATGACTAAGAGGAATCAGACTTTAGACGCTCTAAAAGGATTTACAATCATTTTGGTTATGCTGGGGCATTGTATCGTACTGAATGGTATGCAGGATGGTATTATCTATGATGCGATTAAAGCAATCCAGATGCCTCTTTTTATGATGATATCAGGGTATATAACAGGGATGACAGGCGAAGTAGATAGCTTTATGAAATTCATTGGAAAATTACAAAAGCGTACAGTATCTTATCTGGTTCCATTCTTTTCATGGATTGTTATTTTGCATGTGCGCCATTTGCCGGGGGAGTTTGTAAATACCTTATTTCAATTAGACAGAGGATTATGGTTCTTAATGACATTATTTTTGTTGACAGCAGTTATGTATCTGGCGATTCTGGTACGTGAATGCACGGTATTGCATAATGCAGGATTTCTATTGATCTGGGTATTGGCATTTACAGGATTATTGATTCAGATTCGGTTTGGGAATGCATTCTTAAGTCCGCATCTGACAATATTTTATATGCCGTTCTATTTGTGCGGATATCTGATTTGTAGAATATATGGAATTTTAATAGAAAAGGCTGACAATAATAAAATAGCAAGTGATATTTTAAGATTAAAATATCAAATGATATTGGGAATATTCGTATTAACGTTATTTATATGGTTGATTTTTAAGTATGATATGATTGTTGCGAATAATAAATGGGAATTATTATGTCAGGTAGCAGCATCTGTTTTGGGGTGCTATTTATGTTATCTCTTAATTATCATGATTCCTATAAATAAAGTAAAAAGTGCTCTTGCGTTTGTGGGAAAGTACACACTGGAGATTTATGTATTGCATTATCATTTTGCCACAATTCTAGGAATTCAGGATATGAAATTACAGTTATACAGTTTAGAAGGGGCGGGTTATATCCTACTGACATTTTTGATCATGTGTCCGTTGACGGCTGCCAGCATATGGCTGTGCAAGAGATTTATGATTGTTGATTTGTTGTTATTTGGAAAGATGAAGGTTATTATATGAAGCAGGAACTCGTTACAATTGCAATTATAGTGCAGTCAGAAGAACAGAATTTTCAGGGAAGCATGGAAAGTGTTCTTGCGCAGGATTATGAAAAAATAGAATTTTTCGTTTGTGCTGCCAAATTATCCGGGAATATAACATTATATCTGAATCGCTTTGTTCGGGAAGATAAGAGAGTGCGTGTGATTTATCTGCCAGGCGGAAATCAGAGCAAATTGAAGAATGAGGCTGCAAAACAGGCAGCAGGTGCATATATCTTATTCTTAAATGGAAATGACCGGATTGATGAAGATTATGTTTCAACATTCATGCTGAGAATAAACAGGCAGGAGAATCTGACCGGTATACCGGTAGACATCGTTCAAAGTGGTCAGATGTTGTTGTCCGATGAGCGATTCCTGCGTGATAGCTTTTATGAATATGATACTTATGTAGAAGATGATGCGATTATGGAAGAGCTGCTGACGCATGGGTATATAGGAGAACAGATCTGGAATAAGCTGATACGTATTGCCTTATTAAGAGAACATTCCTTTGATGAAAAGGATTTTTATTATAATATTCATATGATATATCAACTGCTCAGCCATGCACGTGCAATGCTTTTGATAAGTGATTATAAATATTATATCAGGGTGAAGCAGGGAATTGACAGTCTTAGAACAAATCAGATGAAGACAAATCACGATATGGATTCATTGGCGGAACGATTGGAACGTGTGGAAGCTTATTGGATAAGATATGAAGAAATGAGAGAACAATATCCCAATTTACAGGGATTTCTGCTACGCTCATTTTTAGAAGAAGGTTTGCGGATTCTTGTAATACACCCGGGAAGTCTTCAGGAACGTAAAAAATATACGGACCGTTTGAATGCAGTTAATGGTATTGTTTTTCAAAAAAAAGTAATACAAGGGGGTCTTTTTCTGCTCAATCAAAAAGAACAATTGTTGTTACAACATAGTTTTTCGGGGAAGACCATATATAGATATATTCGTAATCTGGAAATGAAACATCCTGAAAGATTCCAAAGAAGAAATGCACAAATGGATTCTTTTCTGGAGAAGTGGCAGCGAAAGAAGAGTACAAAAAAGAATCAGGAAAAAAGGCAGATGAGACATGCTTCTTCCGAAAAAGGACTGATTTATCTGTTAGGGACACCGGAATATCATAATTTGGGTGATCATGCGATAGCTTATGCAGAAGAACAATTTGTGAAAAAATATCTGCCGGACAGACAAATTTTAATGATTTCCGAAAAATATCTTCTGCAGAATTTTGATGTGCTTACAGACAGAATACAAAGAGAAGATATTCTTCTCTTACAGGGTGGCGGAAATATGGGAAGCGAATATAAGGAGCAGGAATATATTCGCAGTAAAGTGATAGCATCATTCCCGCATAATCATATTGTTATAATGCCTCAGACAATTTATTTTAATAAAAGTAAAGAGAGCCGTAAATTGATGGATAAGATGATTCAATGCTATAGTCAGCACAGGGATCTGACACTGGTAGCAAGAGAAGAGGTATCTTACTCCATAATGAAAAATAGATTTAAGAAAAACAAAATACTTCTTTGTCCGGATATTGTAATGTCATTGCCTTTTCAAAAAATAGCGGGAACAGTGACTGAGGAAGACACAAGAGAAGGAGCATTGCTGGTATTGCGAAGTGATACGGAAGGCATGCTTACGGTAGTGCAGCTGATGAATATCAAAAAATTATGTATACAGTATTTTGGGAGTGCACGCATGACGGAAACTTCTATCTCTTATGCGGTGAAAGAGGAGAAGAGAGAAGTGGAATTGCAAAAAAAATGGAAAGAATTCTTATCTGTCAGGGTGGTCATAACAGATCGGCTGCATGGTATGATTTTTGCTGCAATTACGAAGACTCCTTGTATTGTGCTGAGCAACTATAATCATAAGCTGAGTGGAAGTTATCAGTGGCTGGAATCATTGCACTATATCAAATATTGTAACCGGATAGAATTTTTACGGGAAATGCTGGAATCAATAAAAAAAGAAATGTATCATGAAGCTTTGAATGCAATGCCCGATATCATATTAAAGGCGTACTATGAGAAACTGGCGGAAGCAATAGGTGAGGAGAAAAAGCATGTCTAGAGTACAAACGGCATACAGAAACTCAAGATCAGTTTTTGTCTATCAGTTTACAAGTGTTTTTTTGGCATTTGCAAGTAAAAAAATATTTGTGGTGACAATGGGAATTGCATTTCTGGGGTATAATGCAGTTTTTACAAATATTTTATCTGCGCTCAACCTGGCGGAACTTGGAATTGGGTTTGCGATAACGAGTTTTTTATATAGACCTTTAGCGGAGCATGACGAACGCAAAGTAAATGCGCTGCTATGTATGTATAGAAAGATTTATCAGTTTCTGGGTATCTTTGTATTGGTGATCGGAATCATTGCATCTTTTTTCCTGCCCCTATTTATTAAAGATGCTTCCCATGGAATGCCTTATTTGCGTTTTCTGTTCTACATTAATCTGATTGGTACCGTATCAACCTATTATCTTGCCTACCATAGAACCTTGTTGATCGCAAATCAAAAAAATTATGTGACGGCAGGAATAGATACTGTTTTAAATGTTATATTAACGGTACTTCAGATATTTGTGATGCTGTACATACCAAGATATGAGAGCTTTCTTATTTTAGAATTATTAAAGAGCCTGATTGGAAATATCATCATCACCATATTATGCAGAAAACAGTATCCATTCTTAAGCCAGGAACCGGATAGAGCGATTATGGCAGAATATAAAAAATCGGTTGCAGCATTTGTAAAAGATGCCTTTTTTGCCAAAATCGGAGCGTATGTGTTTTATAGTACCGATAACATCATTATTTCGATTTTTAAGGGTTCCATTTTGACGGGTTTTCTTTCAAATTATACTATGGTAGTAAATACACTACAGGTTCTAATTACACAAATGTTGTATTCTATTCAGGCAGTATTGGGAAATTATATTTTTTCTGTAAATGATAAGAAGTTGGAAAGGCAGATGTGTGACCATTATCTGTATTTGAATTACTTTATCGGTAATTTTAGTATGATCTGTATGGCTTTTTTGATTCAGCCGTTTATAGAACTTTTTTTTGGTAAAGAATATCTTCTGGCTGATAGTACGGCCTTTCTGTTGGGAATTAATCTGATGCTGATTATCATATCTCAGATGCCGTCACAGTTATTCAGCCTTTATCAATTATTCAGGTATGATAAATATATTGTAGCAATATCAGCAATTTTAAATATTGGGATTTCAGTCGCGCTAGTAGGACCACTTGGAATTGACGGTGTTTTGATCGGTACATTTGTGACTTCACTGATTTATATTTTTTCAAGAATTCATATTATTTGGAACAAGGTATTTAAGGCATCTGCCTTGTATGTATATGGAAAATTGTTCCTGTATTTCGCGGTAACTGCGCTAACTGCTTTAATAATGACACCCCTGTCAAGGCAGTTCCAACCAGTTACCATTGTGTCATTTATTCTGCAGTCGGTATTGACAGCACTCCTGGCGCTTGTTGTCCCACTCATAATTTTTGCAAGAACAAAAGCGGAACAATTTCTGTTTATAAAAGCCAAAGAGTTCTTACAGGAAAAAACCTCATCATAGAGCTCGAATACTACTCAATATACAACTATAGAAGTATATCATTTTCACAATATCAATAGTATCTTTTATGTCATAGTGTAAAGTACAAGAAGAGAAAGGGTGGTATTGGTTATGGAAATTACTTCAATAACAGGGATCATATTGGGGATTGGAATGATGATACTTGGCATAACAAGCGACACGGGCGGAATTAAACTATTAGGCAATTTTATTCATATACAGTCCATTTTTATTACAATAGGGGGATCGCTCTCAGGAGTGTTGGTCGTGAATCGGGCTTCCAATTTTATAAATGGATTAAAAAGCTTTAGGCTGATTTTTAGAAAAAGGCAGGGAAGTCCGGAAAAAGTAATACAAAATATAATCGTTCTGTCAGAAATTGCTAGAAAAGAAGGTTTGCTTGCGCTGGAGGATATAGCAGAAAAGCAGGATGACAAACTGATGCGAAAAGGACTGTTATTGATAGTAGATGGAACTGATTCTGACTTAATACGATGTATTTTTAAAACATATCTTGATAATATTGAGGCCAGACATGAAAAAATTATTTCGTTTTGGGATAAATGGGGTGAACTGGCTCCTGCCTGGGGAATGATAGGGACACTTATTGGTTTGGTAAATATGTTGAAAAATTTACAATCGGATACTTCGGCAATCGGACCGAATATGTCAACTGCTCTTATCACAACGTTTTACGGTTCGGTTATTTCCAATTGGATCTGTAATCCTGTGGCAGCTAAGTTAAGGGATCTGCATGACGAAGAAATGTCTTATAAAGAAATGATGATAGAGGGGATTCTTTCCATTCAGGCAGGCGAAAATCCAAGAATGATCGAGGAAAAGCTCGTAACATTTCTGCCACAGAGTACTGAAGAAAAGAAAGAATCTGACAATCAATTGCTTGGAAAGGCAGCATGGATGGCAGGAGGTGAAGGTGTATGAGCAGGAGAAAAATGACTGCAAAGGGCGCACCTTCATGGATAACGACCTTTAGTGATTTGATGAATCTTCTTTTATGCTTCTTTGTGCTGTTGTTTTCTATGTCAACTATAAATGAAGATAAGTATACATCCGTAGTAGAATCTATCCAGAATAGCTTTGGTGTGTTCAATCAGAATAATCATTCTAATATTAGTCAGAACACATATATTCCGGCAGAATATAACGAAAACGAAGGGATGCAAGATAAAAAAAGCAAGATCATCAAATCGGATGAAATGAAGGCTGATATGGAAGAGAAGCTGAACGAGTATGAAATACAGGACTATGTTAAGATAGATTCCAATGAACAGTATGTCTCTTTGACGCTTGGTGGTTCGTTGCTGTTCGATTCGGGAAGCTCACAGATTCGGAAGGAAGCATTGCCTGTAGTTGAAAAGGTCGGAGAAATTCTTGAACGTTATAAGGAAAATGTCATTGAGATTGAAGGACATACGGATAATGTCCCGGTAACAAAAGGCAGTAAATATGAGGATAATAATGTTCTCTCTATGTACAGAGCACTTGCCGTTGCTGATTATCTGCGTGATCACACAGATTTAAGCGATGCGTTGATAAAATCCTCTGGGCGGGGCGAATATGCTCCGGTTACAGATAACGCAACGGAAGAAGGGAGAGCGCTTAATAGAAGAGTAGAATTCAAAATATATAAGTAACAAAGATAGATAAAAATAAGAATCTGCTAACTGTTCATAATAAAGACAGCAATGATAATTCCGAGAATCGCTCCTATTAATACCTGTAATGGCGTATGTCCGACAAATTCTTTCAGCTTATCCTGCGCTTTCATATCACTCCCCATATTGGTAAATAATTCCATCATTTCGTTCAATACTTTAGCCTGAATGCCTGTTTCCCGGCGAACGCCGATGGCATCATACATGACAATGATAGCGAAGATTGCAGCAATCGCAAATTCAAAACTGCCGCCACCGTAATGAATGCCGGTGGCAGTTGCAAGTGCGCATACAGTTGAGGAATGAGAACTTGGCATACCGCCGCTTCCAACAAGCCGTTCAGCCACGAATTCTTTTGTAAACCCCATGTAAATAAGGGTTTTTAATACTTGTGCCACTAACCATCCGATGACAGCGGCGAGTAAAATCTTATTTTGTGCCATTTCTTTTAAAAATATCATGTTGTAACCCCAATCTGTATTCCTTTATTCTGTCCTGTTCCTAAAAATATATTATACTGAATAAACTTATAAATTACAACTGACACCTACCATTTTTTGCGATACTCCAGCGGCGTCATGCCTTCCGCTTTTTTGAAGACTTTAATGAAATATGCGGAGTCCTGGAATCCTGAAGAAAGGCAGATCTGTTCGATCGGATCCTTTGTAAAACGAAGAAGGGATTTGGCACAGGAAATACGTCTGCTGTTCAATGCATTCCCGATCGTGATGCCAAAAGTATTCTTGTATTCACGGGATAAATGATATTTACTGATAAAGAAAGTTTCTGATAACTGATCTAAAGTTACTTTTTCGGTGGCATGCGCTTCTATATAAGTCTGTACCTGCTGTAACTTGCTATGAATGGAATCCGCGGCAGGTTCCCCGGGTTTGTTTTCCTGAAAACAATGCATGATCAGATCTGTCAGGTATTTATGTGTTTCCATTTCCATAAGAGAAGAACGCTCCTTTTGGATACGGTAAATGGAAGCGATACAGTTTGTAAAAGATGTAATGTCATACGGTTTAAAAATGGAATGCCCTCCCTGTTCATGAAAGTACCGGTAATAATAGTCAGCCTGATTACCGTTAAAATGTACCCATGTCAGGGTCCATGGTTCCAAAATACTGCTTTCATGGGCATATTGTTTTCGGCAATCGATCCAGACACAATCCCCGACTTCCAAATGATGGGTCTGTTTCTCGTAAGAAAGCGTACCCCGTCCGGATGTGACAATAAAAAATAAATACGAATTCAGATTCTGTCTCGTACTGATATGCGGCTCGATACATTCCAGACTGCCCACCTCCTGTATATATAAAAAATGATTTTTTGCATTTCCGGACGGTGTCGCCAGAATACGGTCAGATCGTGAAGTTGCCATTTTTTTATTCCTTTCTTTTCTGAGGGAAATGTGAAAAGAATTTCTAATAAAAACGAAAAGAACCGCTTCTAAGAAATACTAAGTTTCACACAGGAAGAAGCCTCTTACGAGTCTTTTTCCCTGATTATATGTGCCGCTTGTAGCGGTTTGTCGAGAAGTGTCAAAGCGTATCATAGAACTTGGCTTCATCAATTTGCACATATACACAATATCAATTCGATATTAACGTAATTGTGCAAATTGATGAATTCAAATACACATAGCAATAATTTACTATTTTTGGGCAATATTATTGGTTGATGTACTTATTATACAGTAGTATACTCACATAGAAAAGCGCAAAAAAACACAAATTTTTTATAGACAGGAGTATTTATATGAATAAAATTGCTTTAATTACAGGTATTACAGGACAGGATGGTTCTTATCTTGCGGAGTTCTTATTGGAAAAGGGGTATGAGGTACACGGCTTGGTACGCAGGCACAGCATCTCTAACACTTCAAGAATCGATCACATTATTCATTCCGATTATAACAGGGTAAAGTTTTTTCTCCATTTTGCAGATACAACGGACTCCAGCAACCTGATGAGATTGATTGCAGAAATCAGACCTACCGAAGTATATAATCTTGCTGCGCAGTCACATGTGGGCGTCTCATTTGAAGTACCTGAATATACAGCAGAGGCAACAGGAACAAGCACGTTGAAATTATTGGAAGCAATCAGAATAAATGGTGGTAACTGCAGATATTATCAGGCATCCACATCCGAACTGTTCGGCGGAATACCGGAAACGGCTCCGCAGAGCGAGAAGACCCCATTTTACCCAAAGAGTCCTTACGGAGTAGCAAAACTTTATTCTTATTGGATCACAGTCAATTACAGGGAATCTTATAACATGTATGCCTGCAACGGCATTCTTTTCAATCATGAATCACCAAGACGAGGTGAGAATTTTGTTACCAGAAAGATTACATTAGCAATTGCGAATATCATAGCTGGCAAACAGGAAAAATTATCCCTGGGAAATATGAATGCAAAACGTGACTGGGGTTTTGCGGGTGATTATGTAAAGGGTATGTGGCTCATGTTACAACAGGAAGCACCGGAAGATTATGTGCTTGCGACCAATGAGACCCATACAGTCAGAGAATTTGTGGAAGCAGCTTTTGAAGAACTTGGCATTACCATCCGTTGGGAAGGTACCGGTGTAAATGAAAAAGGATATGACAGCAAGTCGGGAAAATTAATGGTGGACGTAAATCCTGAATTCTACCGTCCGGCAGAAGTGGAATTCTTATGGGGTGATTCTTCAAAGGCAGAAAAAGAACTTGGATGGAAGCGGGACGTCGACTTTAAGAAGCTGGTAGCAATGATGATGGATTCTGATCTGAAAGCAATTGCAGGTATCAGCGCAAACAGTTATAAAAAGAAAAAATAACAGAAATAATATTAAACGAATCAAAAAGAAGGAAACGTATTATGGAAAAAACAGATAGAATATATGTAGCCGGACATCGTGGATTAGTAGGCAGCGCAATTGTCAGGAATTTACAGGAAAAGGGCTACACGAATGTATTTGGCAAGACGCATAAAGAGCTGGATCTTACCAATCAGTCGCAGGTGCGCAGTTTTTTTGAAGAGGAGGAACCGGATATCGTCATATTGGCAGCAGCAAAGGTGGGCGGTATCAATGCCAATAACACAGCCCCAGCAGAATTTGCTTATGAAAATATGCAGATCCAATGTAATGTCATTAAGTGCTGCCATGATTTTAAGGTAAAAAAATTATTATTTTTAGGAAGTACATGTATTTATCCCAAAATGGCACCACAGCCGATCCCGGAAGATGCTTTGCTGACAGGCCCTCTGGAAGAGACGAACGAAGCATATGCCATTGCAAAGATCTCAGGACTTAAGATGTGCCAGTTCTTCAAACGTCAGTATGGCGATGACTTTATCAGTTGTATGCCTACAAATCTTTATGGACCACGTGACAACTATGACTTGAGCGGCTCCCATGTCATGCCGGCAATGATCCGTAAATTTCATGAAGCCAAAATGAACGCAGCACCATCAGTTGAATTGTGGGGAACGGGTACACCGCTCCGTGAATTTCTATATGTGGATGATATGGCAGATGCATGCGTATTTTTACTGGAGCATTACAGCGGAGAACAACATGTCAATATCGGAACAGGTAAGGAAGTGACGATCCGGCAATTAGCCGAGACAGTACAGAAAACAGTTGGATATCAGGGAGAGATCGTATGGAATACATCCATGCCGGACGGCACACCAAGAAAACTGACAGATGTGTCAAAACTGCACGATCTGGGATGGAAGCATAAAGTTGATCTTGAGGAAGGTGTGCAGCTGGCATATGAATGGTTCAAAGAGAATGTAGAAAGTGCCAGGTTGTAGAACAAGCGCTTATTGAAGAATTTTAACAGGGAAGATAAAGGAAAGCATATGAATAGATATGGTGTTATTATGGCAGGTGGCGGTGGAACAAGATTCTGGCCGTTGAGCCGTAAAGATTTACCGAAACAGTTTCTGAATCTGACAGGAACAGATATCCTGGTCAACGAAACGATTGACCGGCTTGCAGCATCTGTAGACAAAGAAAATATCTTCGTGGTAACGAACGCAGCACAGGCAGAACTTATGTATCACTCAACACAGGGAAGATTGCAGAAAAATCATATTCTGGCAGAACCGGCAGCAAGAAATACATCGGCATGTATCGGGTATGCTGCTATGGAAATCGTCAAAAAATATGGAGATGGCATTATGTGTATTTTTCCGTCGGATCATTATATCAGTGAACCGGAAAATTTTGAACATGTGATTGAGAATGCAATTAAGACAGCAGAAGATACAGATGAATTGGTGACGATCGGAATCAGACCAACTTATGCGTCGACCGGTTATGGGTATATCAAATTTACTGGACAGGCTGAAAAAAATTATTTTACAGTAGACGAATTTGTAGAAAAGCCGGATGTAAAAACTGCAAAATCATATTTGAAGACAGGTAACTATCTTTGGAACAGTGGTATGTTCCTATGGAAAGCATCTACGATCCTTCGCCATTTTCAGGAACTATTACCGGATGTATATACATGTCTTGCTGAAATCGGAGATTCTATGAACACAAACACGGAGGAGGAGACCATAAATAGTGTTTATCCAAAAATTCCTAAAATATCGATCGACTATGGGATTATGGAACGTTCTAGGGATGTACTTGTCGTAGAGGGCAACTTTGGCTGGAATGATGTGGGAAGCTGGGATGCATTGCGTGCACTATATGAAGCCGATGAGAATGGCAATATTATTTATGGAGAGCAGATTCATATCGATACCAAAAATTGCATATCTTATGCAAAAAGCAAATTAATTGCCGCATTGGGAGTAGAAGACTTGATTATTGTGGAAACGGATGATGCTGTGCTTGTATGTCACAAAGATAAGGCGCAGGATGTAAAAAAGATAGTAGAAGGGCTGAATGAGCAGGGAAAGACAGAATATTTATAATTTTTGTTGAAAAAATGAATTTCTTAACAGTTTTTTAACAGTAAAATCTATTTTTGTGTGTTAATATAGGTAATGGAAACCGCAATTAGTTGTAGATAAAAGGGGAGATTATATATGGTGGCAGACAAAAATAAATTAGAACTGGAAAAATATGTAACGAGAATTATGTTGGAAATGGGAGTTCCGGCACATCTTAGAGGATATCATTATTTACGGGAAGCGATCATTATATCCCAGGATGATATGGAAACTGTAAGCAGTGTGACAAAATTGTTATATCCAACAGTAGCAAAAAGATTTCACACAACAGATCAAAAGGTAGAAAGAGCTATCCGCAATGCGATCGAGGTATCGTGGGCGAGAGGAAATGTTGAAGCGTTTGAGGAATTGTTTGGTTATTCTACTGATTCGGGGAAAGGTAGACCGACCAATAGCGAATACATAGCTCGAATTGCTGATAAAGTCAGATTGGACTTTCAATTATCGGCATAGTATGAAAAATTTATAGTTGGATATCTTGAAAAGACGAGGGTTTGCGGTTGCCCTCGTCTTTTTGGGTTTAAATTATAGGGATATTGTGGTAAAATTAAAAAAGTATGTAAATGACTGGTGTATAGATTCTATAGGAAAAAGTATGGTGTAAAATAATATGACTGTGATATTACAATTCGGCACGCAGGTCTTATGCTGCGCAGTGTTTGCAATAGTTCCCTTTTTACTGGGAACAATGATTGATTTAATGATAAAAGGAAAAAGAAAAAGTCTTCCGGCCACTTATGTGACAGGATTCTTTCTGTTACTTCTTATATTTGAAGGGGCCGCAATTTTCGCGATGAAATTAGATCTTTCATTTTCTATGCTTGCAAATTTGTTCAGCATATTATTAGTGCTTACTAGTGCAGCGATGTTGTTCCTGTGCAAGAGACTCCATGTAAATAGTTTTAATTGGAAAAATATTCTTATAAGACGAAAAACAGATATTATATTCCTGTCCATTTTTGTGCTGCTTTTATTTGCGCTCCAATTAGGAGTGAGTTTTTATTTTTCGCCAATCGTACAGGAAGATAATACGATGGAAATTGTGCAGACAACGCTTACGACAAATGGTATTTATCTGTATAATTCGATGACGGGGCAATTATCTGTAAATGGTATCGCCATGCAGGGAAAATTTATGGCACTGCCGCTGTTTTATGCATATGTATGCCATGTTTTTCATATGGACCCGGGATTCTTGCTGTATAGAATAGTTCCGGTATGGATACTGATACTATCTTATCTGGTATACGCACATCTGGCACAGCAGATGTTCAGGACAGAGGAAGGTAAGCCTGATTCATTTGCAGTTACGGTATTTCTACTGTTATATAGTGCATTATTACTTTTCGGCGACTTCTTATTTACCACGATTTCCTATCGGATTTTTCACTGTGCATGGACAGGGGAGACGGTTGTAGTGGCGATCAGTTTACCGTTTATCATTAGCCAGTGCCTTGAGTTGCGAAGGAACAAATGTCGATCTATCTTGTCTATTGGCATGAGCGTAATAGCAGTATTTGTTTTGGTCAGTTTAAAGAAAGGAATCACTTACCTTGCACTGACGGGGATCCTTCTTCTTCTGGTGTTCTTAATTACAAAAGTCAGGAGGCCGGAAACATGCAAAAATTCGTAACATTAATTCTCCATGTGAATCAGACGATAAGAAATTATGGGAAATATGATATTTTATTATATCTTGCACTATTGTATTTGGCTTTGCGTTATCTCAATCAGAAAAACAGTCAGAAAGATGTAATCAATAAATGGGATATAAGAGTATGCCTGTATGGCGTATTCGGCTTTGCAATGCTTTGGAATCCGGTCATTGTCATGTTGATCATTGAATTGATGCCGGAGTTCGTGGATTATTGGAGACTGCTATGGATCATACCAGCAATCGGAATTCTTGCATATGCCGGAACCAGAATGATTGTAGATTCTTATCAGATCAGCCATCCCGATAAAAAGGACATGCTTTATAAAAATCTGTTGTTTATCATTGTCTTGATAGCTTTGGCAGGAACGGTAAATCCATATCATTCGGATTCACTTAAATCAGCGGATAATATTTATGGAATTCCGGATAAAGATATGCAGGTATTGCAATACTGGGATAATACGGAAGAAGATATTACATTGTTGGCTGTGAATGCGATTACGGAAGAAGCAAGGAGGTATAATGGCAGGATTAAGACGATCTATGGCCGGGATCTATGGAGTACGAGTGCTGTTACGTATCGTATTGATGGTTATGATCAGATGCTATATCTGCTGTATGAATGGATACAGTCACCGAACGGGAACGAAGATGCGATCACGAAGACAGCTGCTAATCTTAAATGCAATTATCTGGTGGTGTCGAATGGACGTTCAGAGCAGGAGTCACAGGCAGTACCAAGAGATCCCAATGCAATTGAAGATATGTCGGTAGACCCTGCTGGTTGGGCATTACATGGTTATCAATTAGTCAAAACGACAGATTATTATCATATTTTAAAATTAGAGGGAACAGAATAGTGAAAGAGAAGGAAAACCTGGTTAGTATCATAGTGCCTGTTTATAATGTAAGTGCTTATATTGATATAACGATTCAATCGGTCTTAAGTCAGACTTATACTGACTGGGAATTATTACTGGTCGAAGATTGCTCAACGGACGATACCCTGGTCCGCATGCAGTCATATACGGATCAAAGGATTCATATCATCAGGCAAACGCATAACCAGGGAGCTGCCAGGGCCAGAAATACAGGGCTGCGGGAAGCTTCCGGCAGGTATATTGCTTTTTTGGATGCGGATGACATCTGGAATAGCGAAAAATTAGAAAGGCAATTACAATTTCTGCATGAGCAGGATGCAGCATTTGTCTGTACTTCTTATGAGTTCGCAGATGAAGCAGGAAGAGGAAATGGAAAGATTGCACATGTACCAAACTGTCTTACTTATAAAGAGGCCTTAAAAAATACGATCATATTCACATCAACAGTATTATTTGATACAAAAAAGATTACCAGGGAACTGATTACAATGCCGGAAGTAAAAAGTGAGGACACGGCTACCTGGTGGAAAATATTACGGAATGGATACAGAGCATATGGTATGGACGAAGTCATGGTATGGTATCGACGTCCCGTAAGCTCACTTTCTTCCAACAAAATAGAAGCCATCCGAAGAGTCTGGAATCTATATCGAAAAGTGGAAGGTCTGTCTATCTGGTACAGTGCATATAATTTTGTTTTTTACGCGGTTAGGACAACATTGAGAAGGCTATGAGAGAATAAAATCGCTGCGTGTTTATATCATGATTTGATTTTTCATAGAGGAATACAAAAGAACGGAGTTAGTTATGAAAAAAATGTCAGATATATGCAACAAAATTATTTATACGATAGCAGTTATAGTGTTTTTGTGGCTGGTCATTTCGAATTTTTTAATAACTTGCAAGATGGATGTAGATCATTTACAACAAGAAAAGGTATTGTTTACACATAATAATATGGTTTTAAGTACTATTGTTCTATGTACATTGCTCGTTATTTTATTTCTCTTGAGCTGGTATTCGCATTATCATAAAAGAATGAGTGGGATACATAAAAATTTTTACAAAATTATTATGGTGATATTTATATTGGGTATTGGTGTGCTTTGGATTTTTTATACGCAGAGCATACCGGAATTTGACCAAAAAATAATTGAGAATATTGCAAAAGATGTTATAAATCATGATTTTTCGGAATGGAAAACAGAAGGTTTTTATCTTAAAAAGTTTCCTTATCAGGTAGGTTATTTATTTGTAACGGAACTTTTTTCCCGCGTGTTTGGAAATAGAATGCATATTATGCTGCAAGTTCTGAATGTATTAAGTGTGATAATAACTTATAATAGCATTTTGCATATCATACGAAAGATGTTTAATAAAGATGATATTGAAAAATGTGCCACTGTTATATTAGTACTATTAATTCAGCCAATACTATTTTGTACATTTGAATATGGTAATTTGCTGGGCGTCATGTTTTCGACTTTGGCAATCTCTTTTTTTCTCTCTTATTTGAACGGATATAGTTCTAAATATATGTTCGCAATGGCACTATGTGCGGGCTTGGGAGTGCTGATGAAAAAAAACTGTACGATTGTTGAAATAGCAATCATTATGTTGCTGATTATTGATAGCATGAAAAAGATGAATAGAAAAAATATAATAGCAATCATAATTGTAATGTCAGCCTGCTTTGCAGGATATAGCATGATGAAGATGAGCTATGAACATCGATGTGGGGAAAAGCTCGGAAACGGGACACCTTTAACTTCATATCTGGTAATGGGAATGCAGGAATCCGATATGGCGCCTGGATGGTTTAATGGATATACCTATTATGTGCAGGGATCGAATGATTATGATCCGCAAAAAATTTCAAATCAGATCAAGGAAGACTTAAAGGAAAGAACTAAAATAATGTTATATAATCCGCAATATGCAGTAACTTTTTTTACAAAAAAAGTGTTAAGTCAATGGAATGAACCAACTTTTGAATCAATATATGTTAGTCAGGTCTTGAAACATGAGATGAAAATGTCTCCTATTATAACAGATATATATAGGGGTAAGCTTTCAAAGATGCTATTTAACTATATGAAATATTACATACAGCTTTTATATTTATTTTCACTTATTGGAATCTGGAATCATAGAAAAGAAGTGACAAGCGGATATTTGGTATGTTTACTTTGTGTAATGGGTGGTTTTGCTTATCATTTACTATTTGAAGGAAAATCTCAATATGTATTAATTTTTATTCCGATGATGATTCCGTATGCATCGGAAGGAATAGTGATCGTGAAGCGGTGCATCAGCAGAAAATTCGTTGTACCTGATAAGAAATATGTGATACAATAAAGTAATTTCGGAAGATGATAAAGAATAGTAAAAGTTCAATATAGAGGCAGTGAGGAAGGTCAGAAGATATGGCAAAATTATTAAGCATTGTAGTCCCGTGCTATAATGAAGAAGAAACGGTCAGACCATTTTATGATGAAATAATAAAATTAGATAATTTTTTTGGACGTAAAGAGCTTGAAATTGAAATCATCTATGTGGATGATGGTTCAAAAGATAAGACTCTGGAAAAAATAAAAGGACTATGTATGCAGGACAAGCGTGTACATGTAATTTCTTTTTCAAGAAATTTTGGAAAAGAGGCAGGAATTTATGCCGGACTGCAAAAGTCAAAAGGCGATTTAACAGTATTGATGGATGTCGATCTACAGGATCCGCCGTCATTATTACCGGAAATGTATACGTATATAGAGCAAGGATTTGATTCTGTTGCGACCAGACGTGTCAACCGGAAAGGAGAACCGCCTATCCGCTCTTTTTTTGCAAGGACTTTTTACAAGCTCATGCATAAGATTTCAAAGACAGATATTGTAGACGGTGCGAGAGACTATCGTCTGATGACAAGACAGGTGGTGGAAGCGATTCTGGCAATGAGTGAATATAACCGTTTTACGAAAGGAATTTTTGGATGGGTAGGCTTCGAGACAAAGTGGCTGGAGTATGAGAATGTGGAGAGAACAAGAGGTGAGACAAAGTGGTCTTTCTGGAAGTTATTTCTCTATTCATTGGATGGTATCATGGCTTTTTCCACAGCACCGCTGGCTATTGCATCCATTATGGGACTTTTTTTCTGCATCGTAGCATTCTTATTCATTGCATTCGTGTTTATTAGGAAATGCCTGTTCGGAGATCCGGTATCCGGATGGCCATCACTTGTTTGTATCATGCTCTTCGTAGGTGGCGTACAACTATTTTGCCTTGGTATTTTTGGTGAGTATATGTCGAAAATGTATCTGGAAGTCAAGAAGCGCCCAATTTACCTGGTCAAAGAAGAAATATAGTAAGTGAGGTATTTAAACGTTGCGTAAAATGGAATCTTTTAAGAGAATTATCGTATTACAATTAGCCGGTCTGAATTTATTGTTTCATGTGGCACTATATGCAATATTATGGTATATGAATTATGCGGATACGATACAGGTATATTTCTGGAAGCGTGGGCATTGGCTGGTAATTATTACGTACGGACTGTTGCTGCTCTTTTTTTCCAGAATGTATGGGGGATATCAGATAGGCTATCTGAAATCGATAGAAGTCTTTTTTTCGCAGGTTTTTTCTACTATTTGTGTGAATATATTTTCCTATTTTCAGATATCATTATTGAATGGTAATTTAATAAGACCAGGTCCTCTGCTCAGAATGACAGCACTTGATATTATAGGGATTGGATTGTGGACAATTGCTTCTACATGGATCTATCGTTCTATTTTTGCACCAAGAGAACTTCTGCTAGTACATGGAGACAGGTCAATTGAAGATATAACTGAAAAATTTTCCAGCCGCAAGGATAAATATAAGATCTGCCATTGTATGCACATTTCAGAGGGAATAGATGCAATATGCAAGGAAGCACAGAACCGTTATGACGCAGTAGTAATATGGGATATTAAGACAGAAGATCGTAATAAGATCCTGAAGTATTGCTACGGACGGGAAATACGTGTCTATATCATGCCAAAAATAACAGATGTTATCGTAAAAGGCTCAGAGCAGCTGCATTTATTTGACACACCGATTTTATTGACTCGTGAATATGCATTAAAAATAGAGCAGAGAATGATTAAAAGAATCATAGATATGGTCTGCGCTTTGATACTATTGGTGGTTACATCACCAATCATGCTGGTGACGGCAATTGCAATTAAATCGTATGACAAAGGCCCTGTTTTCTATAAACAGATCCGATGCACAAAGGGACAAAAAGAATTTGGTATCTTGAAGTTCCGTAGTATGCGTGTCGATGCAGAAAAAGATGGAGTCGCAAGGCTGGCGGCAAAGAATGATTCCAGGATCACGCCGATTGGTAAATTTATCCGTAAAGTCAGAATTGATGAACTGCCACAGCTATTTAATATAATAGCGGGTGATATGTCATTTATCGGACCACGCCCTGAGCGACCTGAGATTATCAGACAATACATTCAGGAAATGCCGGAATTTGAATTCCGGACAAGAGTAAAAGCTGGTTTGGCAGGATATGCACAGGTATTCGGCAAGTACAATACGACACCTTACGATAAATTAAAACTGGATTTATTTTATATTGAAAACTATTCGGTATGGCTGGATATCAGGCTGATGCTTTTGACATTGAAGATTTTAGTAAAACCGGAAAGTACGGAAGGCGTCGATACAGCACAGGTAACAGCTATGAAAAAGGAATAATATCATGTGGGAAAGTAAGTATGGAAAAGAGCCAGCAGATTTAAAACTGCTGGCAATACAATTTTATAGAAAAAGCTGGATTGTTTTCGTATCAGCGCTCCTGGGCGGGATTCTTTTTGGGACAGGCTATTTTATCAGGAATGTAGTGCTGGCTCCGGAGCCTTCCTATGAAGCGCATGCCATGCTGTATGTGGACTTTGTGGAAAGCGACGAGGGTGGTCCGAAGTATTATGCATTTAATACGGGAGGATGGTCAGGATTTGTAAAGACAGATGAGATTCTGGATCGCGCCATTGCATATTTACAGAAAGACGAGAACGCAGCTGCTTTAACCAATCCAATTGATAAGGAAGAGATGAGAGAAAGCGTAAAGGCAAGTGTAGATGCGGATTATCGCGTAGTAGATCTGATTGTGACCAATGCGGATCCGGAAAGAGCAGTCATGATATCGCATGCAATTGAAAAGGGTTTCCTGGACTTTGGGGAAGCGATGAAGGAGATTGAACAGATACGTATTATGACTACGGCAGATAAGGCGGATCGTATCATGATAGATACCGATACCTATCGTGCAATTATCTGGGGTGCAATCATAACAAGTGTCATTGTAATGCTGATCATGGCAATTCAGACGATATTGGATGACTCCATTTATGTACCAATTACATTTGAGAGAAGATATGGGATTCCTATGCTTGGAGCAACCATGGCATCCCGGAGACCAGCAGATCTGAAAGGCATGGAAGATTCGTTTCAGAAAGCCAGAAATGCAGAAATAAATACAAATTATGAATATCTATGTACAGAAGAAAAAATGGCAGTACTTACAGTTAGCACCGATATGGCTGACATGAAAGAATATAAGGATATAGAAAATGCTGCCTTGCTTCAGATTGCAGGATTACCGAAAGTAATGAATCTATTGCAGCACCCTGAAGAAATTAAAAAGCTTACGCAATATGAGGGAGTAATTATGGAAGTCCCGGCAGGCAGACACAATGGGCGTATCATCGAATATACAATTGCGCAGACAGAGAAATTTGATTGTAAAGTGAAAGCTGCGATATTGATCCATGCAGATGAAAAACTGTTAAAAACGTATTATTTTGGAAGTAATTTCAGTAAAGGGAAATAAAAATGAGAATGAAGGTACAAGTGTTGGTTGCTGCGATGTTTCAAGAGTCGCAGCAATTAGTCAATAAAATGAATCTTTCTACCGACGCTATCATCATTAATCAGAGCGACGGTTATGCATATGAAGAATTCTTGCATCATGGTAACCGGATACAATTCTACTCTATGAAAGAGCGGGGGGTTGGTTTAAGTCGTAATAATGCGCTCCTTCGTGCTGATCATTATATCAGTCTTTTTTCAGATGAAGATATCGTATACTACGATCAATATGAACAGATTATTTTACAGGAGTTCGGGCAGCATCCGGAAGCCGATATGATTGTATTCAACTTTGATGTGAACGAAGAACGTATGACTTATTATAATCATAAATGGAAGAGAGTTCATTTGTACAATTGCGGAAGATATCCGACTTTTAGCTTTGCCATTAAAACAGATAAAGTGCATAGAAAGAATATTACGTATTCCCTGCTGTTTGGTGGCGGAGCCAGGTATAGTAATGGCGAAGACAGTTTATTTATACGGGAATGTATCAAAAAGGGACTGAAAGTCTATGCTTCAGACAAAGTGATAGGAAAAGAAGAAGGCAGGCCTTCTACCTGGTTTCATGGATATACAAAGAAGTTTTTTGTAGACAGAGGGGTATTATATCATTATCTATACGGACGTCTGGCGTTACTTCTGTCTATCCGCTTTTTAGTAAAATATAGAGCGGTGATGTGTACGGAAATACCGTTAAAAGAAGCATTTCTATATATGAAGCAGGGAATTCGGGAAGCAAGATTTTAGCTGTAATCTGAAGATAAGAAGTTACAGTTCAGCCTTGAATACCAACAATAAGAAACGGGGATTTGATATGTTACTCTATATAGGAGTTACAGTACTAGCTGTGATCTTAGCATGTGCTGTGAATAACCGATGCGAATCAGATAAGAATATACTTACAAGACAACAAGTATGTAACAGGATATGCGTGATTGCTATTTTTACGCTTCTTTTTGCTGTCTCAGCCGGAAGATATTATGTTGGAAATGACTACGGAGAGTATGTTGATATCTTTGCAAAGATTCATCTGAGCCGCAATGTATCAAGCGAATTTGGATTTAATTCGGTAGTACGTGCCATACAGTACCTGTGCGGATATGATCAGTTCATTCCCGTCTTTGCAGTCTTTTCGTTTGCAACGGTTTCTTTCTTTTTAAAAGCGGTCTATGACCAGGCTGATTGGTTCGCATATAGTTTTTTCTTATTTATGGCATCTGGTTACTATCTTTCAAGTCTAAATACGGTGCGCTATTATTTTGCACTTGCACTTGCAATGTATGCTGCAAAATATATGATAAAGAAAGACTATGCCAGATTTCTGCTGTGGATACTGGCTGCTGCAATGTTCCATAAGACAGTTCTGATCGTAATTCCTGTTTACTGGTTTGCATCAAGACAATGGAAGAAAAGAGAGATCGCGATCGTATTGGTATTCTGTACTTCACTCCTGTTTATGAGAGACTTTTATCGAAAGATTATTTTTATGATTTATCCTTATTATGAGAATTCAGTATTTGATACAGGGAACACTTCTTATATGAATATTTTGAAAGGTATTTGTATTTTACTATTTGCTCTTCTTTACTATAAACAGGCAATCTTGGGGAATAAACAGAATGAATTTTATTTTAAATTGAACATAGGGGCATTGCTGGTATATCTGTTTGCATCCTTTATTCCGGAAGTATCCAGAATCGGTTATTATCTGAACGCTTTTCAAGTGTTTTTGATACCAAATATACTGATCCGGATACCAGTTAAAAGACAGCGCATATTTTTTACATCAGTAATCACAATGGCATATCTGTTTTATTTTGCTATTTTTATGCATCGCGCAGGCGGTGTGGAATTAAGGATCATACCATATGCAACATGGATATTTTAATAGTGTGAATTCTTTGACGCGCGAAATGCATAACTGTTGCTGTGAAGCTGTAAGGCTGTATAGTAAATGACAATGTTCAGAAAGGCTATCTATGAATATAAGATTCAGTATCATCGTGGTCTGCTATAATGCAGGAAATAAGTTGGCAGATACAGTGAGCAGTATATTGAGACAGACATATCAGGAGTATGAGATTATTATAAAAGATGGTGGTTCTACGGATGATTCTTTATCCGGACTGCCGCAAGATGAGCGGATTCATGTAACTTCCGGCAGGGATGCAGGAATTTATGATGCAATGAATCAGGCAATCGGATCAGCAAAAGGGGAATACTACTTATTTTTAAATTGCGGAGATTCTTTTTATAACAATAAGGTGCTAGAGAGCACGGCAGATATCATATCGGATATTTCGCAGAAGGAGGATTCTTTACTCTATTATGGAGATACGTATAACGAGCAGGAACGGTCAATTATTCATATGAATAGAACGATTACACCATTTACCTGTTACAGGCATATCCCATGTCATCAGGCATGCTTTTATGCGAAGGCATTATTTGAAGAAAGACAATATGATACGAATTACGTGGTACGGGCGGACTATGAACATTTCTTATGGAGTTATTTCTGCAGGCGGGCTCATCCACAGTATCTCGGAATCGTAGTGGCAAATTATGAAGGAGGTGGATTTTCAGAGAGCAAAAATAACCATAGACAGGATGTCGAAGAGCATAAGACAATAACAAAAAGATATATGTCAGGGAAACAACTGCTGCAATTCAGACTGATCATGGCGCTGACATTAGTGCCACTTCGCAGATTCCTGAGCCGGCAGAAGTGTTTTTCAAAAATATATAACGGAATAAAAAAGGTATTATACCGTTCTTAAATGGGAAAGAATGATAGTAGAAGAGAAATTATCAGAAATGGGGGTATTATGCGAGTATTATGGTTATGTAACATCATGTTGCCGTTCATTGCCGAACATATCGGCGTAAAGGCAAGTAATCGTGAGGGCTGGCTGACAGGTCTCGCTGGTCGTTTTCAGAATGACACAGGAGAGAATCAGATCACACTTGGCATTTGTTTTCCTGTAAATACAGGAAATGGAGACGTTCAGGGTGAGATTGATGGTATTACCTACTATGGATTTTATGAGAATGTAGCAAAAGAAACGGAATATGGAAAGACGCTGGATGCAAGTATGTTAAGAATATTGGCTGATTTCAGACCTGATATCGTTCATATTTTTGGAACTGAATTTCCACATACGCTTGCAATGGTAAAGGCATTTCATGATCCGGCCCATACGCTGATCGGCATGCAGGGAGTATGTGCCGCCTGTGCAGAACACTATTTTGATGGTATTCCGCCATATATCAGATATCGTTATACATTGCGTGATATACTAAAATTTGACAATATCAGAAGCCAGCAGAAGAAGTTCCGAATTCGTGCAGCGAGAGAAGCACAGGCAATCAAAGGAGTCGATCATGTGACCGGAAGAACTTCTTTGGATAGAGAGGTTACTGCTGCAATTCATGAAGGCATTCATTACCATTTTATGAATGAGACTTTAAGAAGTAATTTTTATGATAAAATGTGGAATCTGAATGATTGTGAAAGATATTCCATCTTTTTGAGCCAGGGGGATTATCCACTGAAGGGATTTCACTATATGCTTCAGGCGCTGCCTGTTATTAAAAAGGTATACCCGGAAACACATGTTTATATTGCAGGCAATCAGATCACAAAGCATGATACATGGCAATCCAGATGGAAACTTTCTTCCTATGGAAAATATCTGTTACAATTGATGTGTGAAAATGAGCTGGAAGACAGCATAACTTTTTTGGGAATGGTCGATAGCCAGGAGATGTGCAGGCAAATGCTGCGCGCGCACGTATTTGTCTCCCCTTCCACGATGGAAAACTCACCTAATTCAGTAGGAGAAGCAATGCTTCTGGGACTGCCGGTAGTGGCATCTTCTGTTGGAGGTGTGGCTAGTATGCTGACGCATGAAGAGGAAGGATTCCTGTATCCGGTCAATGAAGTAAATCTTCTTGCGAATTATGTCTGTAAGATTTTTTCTGATGATATGATAGCAATGCACTTGTCGGAGCAGGCAAGAGCCCGTGCGGTCAAAACGCATGATCCGGAGATAAATTACAGACGCCTGATAACGATCTATCAGAAAATGTATAAATAGAGGAGCTATTATGACAATTACGACAGTATCAAATTATTTAAATCATCATCAGATCCCGCTTTCCAATGCTTTTCATGCGCAGCTGGGAGATGAATATCGCTTTATTCAGACCGAGCCGATGGAAGAAGAACGTGTAAAGATGGGATGGGGAGCAGCACTTGTTTCCTGTCCATATCTGTTGTTATTCTATGAGCAGGAAGCACGTTGCAGGAAGATGATCATGGAAAGTGATATTGTTATTTTTGGCGGAGTAGATGATGAAAGTTATATCAATGAACGCTTGAGGGCCGGAAAAATAGTGATCCGAAGCAGCGAACGTCTGTATAAGGACGGGCAATGGAAAGCGATCTCACCCAGAGGTCTTATCAAAAAATATCAAGACCATACAAGATACCGGAACGGTCAGGTGTATCTATTATGTGACGGTGGATATGTAGCTTCAGATTTTCATATTGTCAGGGCATACCCGGATAAAATGTTTTGCTGGGGATATTTCCCATATGTAAAGGAATATCTGCTGGATTCACTTTTTGTGGATAAATCCCATCAGATACCAGAACTATTGTGGACAGGACGTTTTGTAGGGTTCAAGCATCCTGAATATATTCCGGAACTTGCCAGAAGATTGAGAAAGGATGGGATTGGTGCACATATTACATATATCGGCGGGGGGCAGATGGAAGATCAGATTCTCCCGATTATTGAAAAAGAAGGGTTACAATCAATGATTACGTATCTTCCGTTTCAGACACCGGATGTCGTCAGGACTTATATGGAGAAGGCCAATATCTATCTGTTTCCAAGTGACTATGGCGAAGGATGGGGAGCTGTTCTGAATGAAGCAATGAACAGTGCATGCGCAGTTGTTGCCAATCAAGCAGCAGGTGCGACTCCTTATCTATGCCGGGATGAAGAAAATGCATTGATTTTTAGAAATGGAGATTTTGAAGAATTTTACAGTTGTGTGGTGAGATTGATAAATGACACTGCCTTGCAGCAAAAGCTCGGAAGAAATGCATATCTAACTATGACAAGATTGTGGAATGCTGAAAATGCAGCCCGACGTTTACTGGTCCAATGTCAACGTATGCTGGCTGGAAAAAAGATTACATTTGAAACAGAAGGCCCGATGAGTAAGGCACCCATTATTGCGCCGGGCAAAATGTACCGGCAGTTAAAGGCACATAAAAATGTTAGATTATGACAGGAATGATAGATACAATGGAAAAGGAAAATAAAGATAGCAAACAACAAGGAGATATACTGATCTCCGTAATTGTCCCCATTTATAACATCATGGATTGCCTTCCGCGCTGTGTGGAATCCATTATAAATCAGACATATCAAAACCTCGAAATTATCCTGATTGATGATGGATCTACAGATGCTACCGGCGTGCTTTGCGATGAGTATGCAAAAAAGGATAATCGCATCCAGGTGATTCACAAAGAAAATGGAGGTTCATCTTCTGCCAGAAATGCAGGCATCAGATCGTCTCATGGTGCATATCTGGGATTTGTGGATAGCGATGATTATATAGCCCCGCAGATGTATGAAGTATTATTGCAGCAGATACAGACAAGTGGTATGCAGATCGCACAGGCAGCAAGAATGGAAATTGCACAGAATGGGGAGGAACTGCCTCCGATCTGTGTTCCGCCGGAACATGAAATGGTGTATTCTTCTCAGGAATTTTTCAGAGAACTGTTAATGCACAAGGGTGATTGTTCCTTCTGCACCAAATTGGTGGACCGCGGATTATTTCAGGACAGGATGTTTCCAGAGGGAACATTAAATGAAGATTTTCATTTGCTGGTACACATGCTGCAGACGGTAAAGGGAGTTGCCAGCAATCCAAGGCAGATGTATTATGTATTTTATAGAAGCGGAAGTAATACACGTAAAAAATCAAAGGAAGATTTTTCGCGTGTCTATGCAGACTGCGTTGACAATGCGGATATGGCATATGTTCTGGTGAGAGAAAAATACCCACAATTGATTGATATCGCTATGCGGTTCGGTCTGTTTCAGAGACTGGAGTATTTGTTACATATTCCGACCAGTCAGATGACAAAAAAAAATAATCACTATCAAAATATCCTACGGTTCTTAAGAACACATGTGGTACAGATCATTACCTCGGAATATCTGACGAATAAGAATAAGCTATATTTATTGCTGTTTACAATTGCACCACGTACACTGCGTATCGTGCATAAGAAATTGAGGAATCTATAAATGAAAGACAGAATCTATGTATGCCATACCTATTATCATGTATATGTTGCATTTTTGAAGGAGTTTTCACTTCCAAAAGAAAAACAGGGGATGGCAGCTGTTGTTTTAAGTTCTCTTTCCAACGACTTTGAAAATCTGAAAGAAAGAATGGAAGCCATTCATTTTTGGGAAGAAGTATTGATATTGGATGAAAAACGATATGATTATTTTGAGGAATTGCTCCCTCTGAAAGAGGATAAGGGAAATATTCTACTGAATATGCTGGCACGCATAAAATTCTCAAAAAAATATGCGAAGCTGGAAGAACCTTATATGACAATAGATTTTAAGCAATATAAAGATATTTATGTATTTTGTGATTCTGATCCGATCGGGTATTATCTGAATTACAAAAAGATTCCTTATCACGCAATGGAGGATGGTATCAATTGTTTAAAGATACTGGATGCTGCCAGATTTGATAACCGGGGTCATTTTAGGTTAAAGGTCTTTATGGCGTCTCTGAATCTGATATTCATTCAGAATGGATATTCAAAGTATTGTATTGATATGGAGATCAACGACAGAGAATGTCTGAAATATGATTGCCCCAAATATGTGGTAGTGCCGCGAAAGCCGCTGGAGGATGCACTGGATCCTGGAGAAAAGAAACTGATGGTTCGTGCATTTATTCAGGATGCAGATGTATTGCTCGCACAGATTGCCAAAGCAGCAGAAGATACGGATACTCAGAATGTAATGATTCTGACGGAACCGCTTTGCACGCTAGATGTAAGAAAACAGATATTCGAAGATATTATAGAAGAATATTGCAAAGGATGCCGCATTTTTATAAAAACACATCCGAGAGATATCCTTGATTACAAGAAGGAGTTTCCAGATTACATCGTCATAAATGGAAAATTTCCGCTTGAAGTTATGAATCTCATGGAGGGCGTGCATTTCCATAAGGCAATTTCGGTATTTACACAAGCAATTTACTCCATGGAATTTGTAGATGAGAAGATATTTCTGGGAGAAGATTTTATGGACAGGTATGAAGATCCGAAGGTTCATAGATACAATGACCAGATTTAATGGAATAAAACGAAGTAAAAAGGATAACGTCAAATATGATGAAAATATTAAAAAAGATTAATGTATTATTGGATAAAAAGCAAAAACGAAAGATGATCGTATTGCTCATTAATATGCTGATAGGTGCAGTGCTTGAGACAGCAAGTATCTCCCTTGTCATCCCGGTCATTACGATTGTGATCACACCGGATGCAGTGAACAGCAATAAATATATGCGTATGCTTTATGATACTTTTCATATGACAAGCAGCAGCCAGCTCACAGTATTTGTCATGCTGTCTTTGATCGCAGCTTTTGTATTCAAAAATATATTTTTGTTCTGGCAGCAAAAGATATTATATCGATTTATTTATACCAATCAGTTCCGCACTTCAGAGCGTATGATGAAGAATTATCTGCGCCGGGGATATGAATTTTATTTAAATAGTGACACGGCTGTCATACAAAGAAGTATTACTTCAGATGTGAATAATATGTATGCTCTTATTTTAGCAGTATTGCAGCTGATATCCGAGATTATCATATTTATGTTCCTGGGTACTATTTTACTGATTGTTGATGCAAAAATGACATTTGTGATTGCATCGCTGCTATTCGTAACATTGTTTGTTATCAAGATCATAATCAAACCGATCATGCAGAAGGCAGGCGCGGATAATCAGGATTATTATAGTGGATTATTTAAATGGATCTCACAGACCGTAACTGGAATCAAAGAAGTTAAGATTGCGGGAAAAGAGCAATACTTTATTGATGAGTATGTAAAATGCGGAAAGGGTTATGTGGATGCTGTTCAAAAATATAGTATTTATAATAATACTCCAAGACTTTTGATCGAAACAGTATGTATTATTGGTATGGTAGGATATATGCTGTTTCTGATTTTAAACGGAACCCCTATGACTTCCATGTTGCAGACGATTTCGGTATTTGCCATGGCAGCAGTCCGTTTAATGCCTTGTGCGAACCGTATCAATAATCAGCTGACATCCATGGCATATTTCGAACCTTTCTTTTTAGGAGTCAGCGACAATCTGCAGGATGAGATCAGTGACAGTAATGTAGATATGAGCTTTGCAAAAGATACAGATGCCAAATTAGAGGTGAAAGAGAATATCCGCTTAGAAAATATTACCTATACGTATCCAAATACAGAAGTGCTTATCTTTGACCACGCTGAAATGGAAATTCCAATTGGTGCAGCAGTTGGTGTGGTGGGAAGCTCAGGGGCAGGCAAGACGACGGTCGTAGATATCCTGCTGGGATTATTGCAGCTAAGGGAAGGAACCATTTATGCAGACGGTATTGATGTAGCAACAAAGTACAGAGCATGGCTCAAAAATATCGGGTACATCCCTCAAATGATATTTATGCTGGACGATTCTATACGTAAGAATGTAGCTTTTGGTGTTCCGGAAGAAAAGATCAATGAAAAACGTATCTGGGAAGTATTAAAAGAAGCACAGTTGGATGAATTCGTGAAAGGGTTACCGGAGGGACTTGACACGAGCATCGGGGAACGCGGTATCCGTCTTTCCGGTGGACAAAGACAGCGCATTGGTATCGCAAGAGCATTATATAATGATCCGGAAGTCCTGATCCTGGATGAAGCCACTTCCGCCCTCGATAATGATACCGAAGCAGCAATCATGGACTCTATCAACCATTTCCATGGTAAAAAAACATTAATTATTATTGCTCATAGATTACAAACCATTGAAAAATGCGACATGATCTACCGCGTTGAGGCTGGGAAGGCGAAGCGCGAGAGGTAGGTAGTGAGTGTCTGGGAGATTATGAATTCCAGTGTGCTTCCGTAGTCTCTACAGTAACACGTAAATGTGCGCCTATCCCAAACACAGACGTGTTTGTTCTATTCGTACATTTATGTATTGCAGTAACGACTAAGGCAGTACACGTTGGAATTTCATAATCGCCCAGACACATCAAGGTTATAGAGACAAAACAGAAATTGCTTCTGCAGGGATTCATCGATAGACACTACAAGATTCACTAGATAAATGTGGGGAAGAAGTATGAACTTAAGTATAATAGTTCCTGTATATAATATGGCAGGAGATGGAAAACTAAATTATTGTATGGACTCTCTTGTAAAGCAGACGATAGCGGATTATGAGATTATTGCGGTGGATGATGCTTCCACGGATGAATCATTTTCAATACTGCAGGAGTATGAGAGGAACTATCCGGGATTGGTGAAGGCAATTCGGTCGCCTGAGAACCGGCGTCAGGGTGGTGCTAAAAATATTGGCATAAAGGCGGCAGCGGGGGAGTGGATCGGATTTATAGACAGTGATGACTGGATCACTCCGGATATGTATGAAAAGTTGTTGCGTAAGGCAGAAGTTACAGGCGCTGATGTGGTCGGATGTGATTACAATCTGGTAAACGAGCATACGATGAAAGTCGGCAGGATCGTGCAGAACAATACGGATGACCAGACGGGAGTATTGGGAACAGAGGAGTACAGAAAACTGCTCATGCGCTCAGGCAGTATGGTAATTAAAATATTTCGAAGAAATATGATTGTAGAAAATGAACTTTGGTTCCCGGAGCACATTTTTTATGAAGACAATTGTGCAAGTCCTTTGTGGATGATGCATTGCAAACATTTTGAAAAAGTGAATGAACCATTGTATTTTTATTACCAGCATGATACATCGACCGTACATTCAATCAGTGAGGCAAGATGCGAAGACAGAATGAAAGCAGCACAGTTATTTTTGGAAGCATGCATAAAAATGGGATGGATGGATAGATACCAGCAAGAAATTGAATATCGGTTTACAGAACTTTATTTTGTGAATACGCTATTTTCTTATATGCAGGGAGAACAGCCAAAGCATATTGCATTTATAAGTAAGATGGTTCGGAAAATGAAGGAGACCTTTCCAGCATTCGAAAAGAACCGCTATTATCAGGAACTTGTGAATGAAGAGCAAAAAAAATTCATTCGCTGCCTGAAGATATCTACACTATTGTTTTTTGTTTATTACAAGTTACTATTTTTTTATCGCAGAATGCGATAAAGCAAGCCGTCAGGATATCATTATTATTTGCTAAAGATTTGCTTTGCGAGTTTCGATAGTTCCAGTGGCAGCCGCCAAATACAAGTCTGAGATTCAAAAAGTAAGTGGTGAATGGGTATGAAGATCAATGAAGGACCCTATAAAAACGTCGGTCCTTATGCGTCAGAGAGCGAAGCAATTCTGACGTATTAGTACCGTTACGTTTTTTATCGGAGCGGGAGCGTGTCCGAATGATTTCATACCCATTCATCACGTATTATTTAGAAAACCCACGTGTATTATTTAGAAAACCCACGCGTGTTGTTTTTCGTGTTTAAGTGTGGTATAATTTCACACGTCAGATTCTCGAGCATGTCAAGTATGCAGATAGGAGCAATATATGTTAAATAATAAAACGATCTTAATTACCGGAGGAACAGGCTCTTTCGGAAAATGTTTCACAAAATATGTATTAGAGCACTATGATCCAAAGAAAATTATCATTTATTCCAGAGATGAATTCAAACAATTCATTATGGCTAATAATTTTAAACAATATTCGGAAAAACTTAGATTTTTTATTGGGGATGTAAGAGATAAGGAAAGACTGCAGAGAGCTTTTGAAGGTGTTGATTATGTGATTCATGCAGCAGCTATGAAGCAGGTACCTGCATGTGAATACAATCCGAATGAAGCAATCAAGACAAATATCCATGGGGCTCAGAATGTCATTGATGCAGCACTTGACACAGGTGTTAAAAAGGTAGTTGCATTGTCAACAGATAAGGCAGTAAATCCGGTTAATTTATATGGCGGTACAAAACTGGTATCAGATAAATTATTTATTGCTGCCAATGCTTACGTGGGGCATAAAGATATTAATTTTTCTATTGTTAGATATGGAAATGTTGCGGGTAGCCGTGGGTCTGTCATTCCTTTCTTCCAGAATATAATCAATAATGGCGGTAAGGAACTGCCGATTACAGATTACAGGATGACGCGTTTCTGGATCAGCCTGCAGCAGGGTGTTGAATTAGTGATCAAAGCATTGGAGGAAGCAAAAGGAGGAGAGACATTTATCTCCAAAATACCTTCTTTTAAAATTACAGATCTTGCACAAGCAATGATGCCGGGATGTGAGATGCCGGAAGTGGGTATCCGTGAAGGTGAGAAGCTGCATGAGATCATGGTTACCGTAGAGGATTCTATGACGACCTATGAATATGAGAATCATTTTATTGTATATCCCCAGATGGTTTGGAGTAAGGACAAGATGCCGACACCTACGGGAAAAAAAGTGGAAGATGGATTCTCCTACAGTTCGGGTACGAATAAAGAGTGGTTAACAGTAGAAGAAATCAGAGAATTATTGAAGCAGGTAGATCTTGAAAAATAAGAAAATAAAGATAGAATAAACATAAGAAATGCAGGCAAGCACTGCATTTCTTTGGCTATAGTGTGAGAAGAGTGCGAGAAGTAATTCTAAGATGTGAAAGAACCACATCTAAGAATTACTAAGTCTCACACCGGAAGAAGATGCGGGCATCTTCTTCTCAGGGATTGTTTGTGCCGCCAGTTGCGGCATGCCTGGAAGTATAAAAGTATATGCGGTTATCGACCGCAGATAGGAGTTAGATATGGAAAAATTAGCAATCAACGGTGGAACTCCGGTCAGAGACACAAAGTTATATTATGGGCATCAGTATATTGATGAGGCTGATGTGAAAGCAGTATCAGAAGTTTTGGTTAGTGATTATCTGACATGTGGTCCGCAGATATCAAAGCTGGAAGAAAAGTTATGTAAACTTACGGGAGCAAAGTATGCAGTTGCATGCAGTAATGGAACAGCAGCTTTACATATTGCATGTCAGGCAGCAGGCGTAACGACCGGTGATGAAGTGATTACAACACCGATCACATTTGCTGCTTCGGCGAACTGTGCTCTTTATTGTGGTGCGACACCAGTTTTTGCAGATATCAATCCGAATACGTATAACATTGATCCGGCATCAGTTGCAGATCATATGACAGAAAAAACGAAAGCGGTCGTAGCAGTGGATTTTACAGGACAAGCTGCAGAATTAAATCCGCTATTGCAGATGACGCGTAAGAAAAAAGTCGTTCTGATTGAAGATGCTTCGCATTCTATTGGAACAGTCTATGACGGCAGGAAGGTCGGCTCCATTGCAGATATGACTACGCTCAGCTTCCATCCGGTAAAAACAGTAACCAGCGGAGAAGGAGGAGCGGTCCTCACCAACAGTAAAGAATATTATGATAAGCTGGTTCTATACCGTGCACATGGAATCACAAGGGATGAGAAGTACATGGAACGTGAGCCGGATGGCCCATGGTATTATGAACAGATAGAACTTGGTATGAATTATAGATTGACAGACATTCAGGCGGCATTGCTCTCCAGTCAGCTTGATAAGATAGAAAAGTTTCGGGCAAGAAGGAAAGAAATCGTAGCCAGATATGACAAGGCTTTCTCCAAGATACCTGAGATTACAGTACAGCAAGAGATTCCAGAGTCTGATACCACGAGACATCTCTACATTCTCCGCATCAGACCGGAACGGTTGACGATCGACAGAAAACAATTCTTTGAGGCAATGAATGCTGAAAATATATGCTGCAATGTACATTATATTCCGGTTTATTATCATCCGTATTATGAGCACCTTGGATATAAAAAAGGACTTTGCCCGAATGCGGAGAAACTGTATCGTGAGATGATGAGTCTTCCTTTGTATTATGCATTATCTGATCAGGATGTAGAAGACGTGATCCAGGCTGTTAATAAGATTGTTGAAAATTGTAAGAAAGTCTCTTTAAAGGAGTAGTGTATGAAGAGAGTAGCCATCATTACCGCGCGTGGGGGCAGCAAAAGGATTCCCCGTAAAAATATTAAATTGTTTTTAGGAAGACCTATTCTTCAGTATTCTATTGAGGCAGCATTACAGTCAGGATTATTTGATGAGGTCATGGTATCGACCGAGGATGAAGAGATTGCCAATATCGCGAAACAGGCAGGAGCAGAAGTTCCTTTTTACAGAACCGAAAGAACCGCAAATGACTATGCGACAACAGCGGATGTGATTCAGGAGGTTCTTGAGACTTATGAATCGAAGGGACAGACCTTTGATCATGCATGTTGTATTTATCCGACAGCGCCATTTATCACAGCAAAGAAACTGCAGGAAGCTATGCTGTTGTTAGAAGAAAATCATGCAGATAGTGTATTGCCGGTAGTACGTTTTTCGTTTCCGCCGCAAAGGTGTGTTGTCATTTCAGATAATCAGGTACACCCTAAGTGGCCGGAATTCATGAATTGCCGTTCACAGGATTTAGAGCCGTTTTACCATGATGCCGGTCAGTTCTATTGTATTGATACAGGTGCATTTGCCAAACAGCGAAAAGTCTTTATGAGGCATACGGTTCCGATCGTCTTGTCAGAGATGGATGTACAGGATATTGATACGGAAGAAGACTGGAAGATGGCAGAATTAAAATTTAAGATGCTCCGCTGCGATGGGAACGGATAAGTGAAAGGCGGTGAGATTTAAGATGTTCTATATTCGGACAGATGGAAATACACAGATCGGTGCCGGACACATAATGCGATGCGTATCTATTGCGCAGGCCCTTAAAAACAGAGGAAAAGTAACAATCTTTATAACAGCAGATGAGGAGTCGGCACGTCTGATTGCCAGTAAGGGATTTGGTACACTTACCTTAAAAACAAACTATAATGATATGGATGGTGAACTGAAAAATTTACTTCCGGTTCTAAGAGAGAACGATATCCAGTCATTGCTGATAGACAGTTATTCAGTAACGGATCATTACATGCGTACAGTAGGAGAAAAAGCTAAGACGATCTATATGGATGATCTGGGAGAACACCTGTATCCGGCTGACATGCTCATTAATTATAATATTTATGCCAGAGAGCTGTCATATGAGGAAAATTACCAGAAAAAGGTAATGAAAGTACCAAAACTGATATTAGGCTGTGAGTATGTGCCTCTTCGTTCTGAGTTTCAAAACATGGAAGGGAAGATAAGAAGATATGTCAAAGATGTCTTAATTACTTCCGGTGGAAGCGATCCCTGCAATGCAGCCGGAAAAATACTGGAGACAGTAGTCCGGCAGGGGATGAAATATAAAGGAATCCAATTCCACATAGTGAGTGGAACTTATAATACGAATTTTGAGAGTCTGCGTGACATGGAAAAAGAAAATGGAAATTTTCATGTTTATCAAAATGTAAAAGATATGGCAGCACTTATGAAAAAATGTGATGTGGCGATTGCTGCATGTGGAAGTACCATGTATGAATTATCAGCAATGGGAATTCCTACAGTATGTTATTTCTTTGCAGACAATCAGAAAAAAGTGGCAGAGGCCTTTGGAAGAACACTTGCAGGAAATGCCGGAAATATAGAAGAAAATTCCGAAATGGTATTATCTGAGATCTTGAAATATCTGGATGCCTATATGGAATCTTATGAGCTGAGGGTCGAAAAAAGTGATGCCATGATGCAGATGCTGGATGGCGATGGCGCCTCCAGAATTGCAGAAGAATTGATTAGGCTATAAGGTGTTTGGGAGGACAAAATGATAAAATTTGCAATGGAAATGTATAAAAAATACGAAGATGTGATCTTATATCTGTTTTTTGGAGGATTGACCTTTCTGATTAGTATCGGCTCTTATTATGTGTGCGCTGAAACCTTAGGCATGCACTATATGGTAGCCAATGTGATTTCCTGGATCGTAGCAGTCCTGTTTGCTTATATTACGAACCGCATCTTTGTATTTAAGAGCAGTGCCACAGGATTTGCACAGATTCTCAAGGAATTATGGTTATTTATAGCCTGCAGATTAACGACCGGGGGAATGGAGATCGTAATTATGTTCATTGGCGTTACGCTTATGAGTGTGAACGATATGATTGTTAAAATAATTTCACAAATTGTGGTTATCTTATCTAATTATGTTTTTAGTAAACTGATTATATTTAAGAAAGAAAAAATAGCAATTGATAAAAAAGTGTGAAAAGCATTTCTAAAGAAGCGAAAGAACCGCTTCTGAGAAATGCTAAGTTTCACACAGGAAGAAGCCTCTTGCGAGTCTTCTTCTTCCTGATTATTTGTGCCGCTTGAAGCGGCATGTCTGGAAGTGTGAGAAGTCAAATAAATTTGGCGGGAAAGATGTTTCAGATATGGTAGAAAAAGTAGAAGTGGATCAAAGTAATAATTTTAAAGAGAAATTGCTTGGACGTAAAGCCAATTTTGAGCTGTTACGTCTGATTGCCATGTTGATGGTGGTGTCTCTGCATTACCTGTCCAAGGGACAGGTGCTGTCAGATTTTAAGGACGGGCCGTTGTCGGGAAATGAGTATCTGGCGTATTTACTGGAATCATTCTCTGTTGTAGCAGTGAATGCTTTTGTATTGCTGAGCGGTTATTTTCTGGTGACATCGGAATTCAAAAGTAAAAAGGTAATACAATTGGCAGCACAGGTTCTCTTCTATGCGATCCTGATTCCTGTTGTACTGACAGCAGCCGGCGTTCTGCAGATTCAGGATATGAATATTTATACGATATTTCCTGATGTATTTCCGATTCAGACCGAGCATTACTGGTTTGCAACATACTATGTATTTCTATATCTTTGTACACCGATTCTGAATAGAGCAATAAAGGCAATGAACCAACAGCAATTGAAGATATGCACCGTCTTATTATTATTTGTATTTTCTATTCCAAAATCAATTCTGCCGTTGGAGATTCCGATTGACAGAAAAGGATATGACCTGATCTGGTTTATCTGTGTGTATTTTGTGGCGGCTTATATCAGATTATATGGAATCCCTTTTTTAGAGAAGATAAAAAATAGTGTTTTTCTGTATGCTATTATGACAGTACTTATATTTTCGTACATCTGTATCCTTGGAGCAATTTTTCAACGGACCGGATACCTTGAAAATCAGATAAAAGAGGTACTTCATTATAATCATATCTTAAATTTACTATCAGCCATTGCGTTCTTTTATATATTTCACAATATAAAATTGCATAATGGAATGATAGCCAGAGGTATCTGTGCGATTTCCCCATATGCATTCGGTGTATACCTGCTGCATGAACACATAGATATTCGATATTTGTGGCCGGTATGGTGCCATGTACAGGAAATGAGTGGGACATCATGGTTCCTATTGCACTATATAACGACAGTAACAGGGATCTTTATGTTGGGAATCATGGTAGATTGGTTCAGGAGCAGGATATTCCGTATAGCAGGAAAGAGATTGGAGAATGGCAGAATAGACAGATATCTGAGACAGTTAGATCAGGCGCTTCGGATGAAGCAATAGAAAGAGGTCCGTATGCAAAGAGAAAAAGCAAAAAAGTATATTAATTACATAGTATTTCCGATCATATTGCTTTTGTATCCGCTGATGCAATGTAATATTGGCGTAGATGTTACAGATACCGGCTACAGTCTCGGAAGTTATCTGTTTTCTTCTGCACAGATGGGAGAAAAATGGGTCTTTTTTGCGTTCTATTTAGCGAATGTAGTCGGTTCCATGCTGACACATCTTCCATTCGGCCAGACGATGATCGGTATGAATTTTTATACAGGTCTTTTTGTAAGTGCAACGGCATTAATTTCCTATTATTTTTTGATCCGTAAGATTCCGGCATGGATAGCATTGACAGGAGAATTCATGGCAATCAGTTTATGTTGGTGCCCAACGGTAATACTTTATAACTACTTAACATTTTTTTTCTTTACCATCATGGTAATATGCCTTTATAAAGGCATTATGGAAGATAAGAGAATATGGCTGGTATGCGCTGGTGTTGTGTTAGGACTAAGCGTCATGAGCCGTTTTCCGAATATTACGCAGGCAGCACTTATCATTGCGGTATGGTATTACGGTTGGCTGCAGAAAGACAACATCAGTAACGTGCTGAAAAATACAGGTGCGTGCATTTTGGGATTTCTGATTGGCATGGGTGCAATGCTTAGTATAATAGCCACCCAATATGGTATGGAATCTTATTTTGGGATGATCAGCAGTTTGCTTTCCGGTGAAGGCAGTGTAGAAGGGCATTCACTGGGGGATATGGTATGGCCGATCATAGATGCTTATTTTGTGGCAGCCAAATGGTTCTTTTTTATCATTGCAGTGGCAGTTGGCGGTATCCTTCTTTTTATGATTTTGAGAGACCGCTTTATAATTATAAAAAAAGTAGGTTATATCATTACCATACTTGTCTTATTTCGTTTTCTATATGGAAGAGGGATGTTCAACTTCAGATATTATGCATATGACTCTATGTTTCAATGGGTCGCAATATTTTTAATATTATCTCTGATATCATCTGCGGTCATAATGGCACAGAAAAATACTTCCCTGTCAGACAAGACCCTGGCGTGTATGACAATTCTGATCATTGCTGTAACGCCCATTGGAAGTGATAACTACCTATATATGAATATGAATAACCTGTTCCTGGTGGCACCCCTTGTGTTATACTGGATAAGCCTATATGTAAAAGGAAACAGAAACCCTAAGATCGGCAGAATAGAGATAGAAAGGTTTCCGATCACGGCTATATTGGTCATGGTAATCGCTGTCACATTACTGCAAAGTGTTGGATTTGGATTTACATTTGTATTTCGGGATGGTACACTAGGCGAAAAACGGGATACCAGGATTTACAAAAACAATGTATTATATGGCATGTATACAAATCGGGAAAATGCAGAAACCATAGAAGGAATTACGGAGTATTGTGAACAGAAGCAATTACAGGGAAAGAAAGTGATCTTATATGGAGATATCCCGGCAATGTCCTGTTTCCTTCAGATGCCCGCGGCATTATCCACTACATGGCCGGATCTTGCCAGCTATACGATAGAAACAATGCAAAAGGATATCGCTTTGATCAGACAGGAACAGGATAGCAATGACCGTCCGGTCATTATTGTGAGTTCCGGATTTGGGGCATGGCTTATGGAAGATCTGGAAGAGATGAATTATTTTGGGATATCTCCGGAAAAGTATGACAATGATGAGAAAGCGACACTTATTCGTAATTTAATACTGGACATGCAGTATGAACAGACATATGCGAACAGCAAATTTGCGCTGTTTGAATAAAAGGAGGACAAGACGATGATTAACTTTAACGTACCACCGTATACAGGAAAAGAAATAGACTATATTAAGAAAGCGGTCGAAAATCAGAAAATATGTGGAGACGGCGAGTTCACCAAAAAATGCAATGCGTGGATAGAAGAAAGAACAGGTACGGTAAAGTGTCTGCTGACGACCTCCTGTACGCATGCAACTGAATTGGCAGCATTACTGGCAGATATTCAGGAAGGCGATGAAGTGATCATGCCGGCATATACATTTGTTTCAACAGCAGATGCCTTTGTTCTAAGAGGTGCAAAGGTGGTATTTGTGGATATCCGGCCGGACACTATGAATATTGATGAGAATCTGATCGAAGGTGCGATCACGGATAGGACACGGGCAATCGTTCCGGTTCACTACGCAGGGGTATCCTGTGAAATGGACAAGATCATGGAGATTGCACATAAGTATAATCTTGTTGTCATAGAAGATGCGGCACAGGGTATTATGTCAACCTATAAAGGAAAGGCACTTGGAACAATTGGAGATTTTGGCTGTTTTAGTTTTCATGAGACAAAAAATTACAGTATGGGCGAAGGCGGCGCATTACTGATCAGAAATGAAGCGCATATTGAAGAGGCAGAAATCATTCGTGAAAAGGGAACGGATAGAAGCAAGTTCTACAGAGGACAGATAGATAAGTATACATGGGTCAATTATGGTTCCTCTTATTTACCGAGTGATATGAACGCGGCTTACCTGTATGCACAGTTGGAGATGGCAGACGAGATCAATGATGCAAGGCTTGCCTGCTGGAACCAGTATAACGAAGAATTACAGGGATTGAGACAAGCTGGAATCATAGAGCTTCCGGTGATACCTGAAGGATGCATACATAATGCACACATGTTCTTTATTAAGGTAAAAGACCTGGAAGAAAGAAGCAGATTAATTGATTTTTCCAAAGAAAATGGCATATGGCCGGTATTTCATTATATACCACTGCACACAGCTCCTGCCGGGAAAAAGTTCGGCCGTTTCCATGGAGAGGACGTATATACCACAAAGGAGAGCGAGAGACTTTTGAGACTGCCGATGTATTATGGTCTGCGATCAGAACAAGTGTCATATATCACAGGTAAAATAAAGGAATTCTATGCAAAGTAACAGGAAGAAAATTATCTCACAAAATCAAATAATAGCAGCGCTTTTTATCATTCTGCTAGGTATTTTAATTGCATTTCGTTATGATTATTATTATGATCTTAATGATGATCTGGTAATGAAAGATATTGTTGCAGGAGTCTATACCGGGACACCGGATGGTCATAATATCCAGATGTTATATCCGATCAGCTGGCTGATCAGTATAGGCTATCGGATGCTCAGGCCGATACCCTGGTATGGAATTTTTATTGTGACTTGCCAATTTGGTTGTCTGTTTCTGATTGCGGGCAGGATTGCACGCTATTTTGGATCAGTATGGAGCAAGTGTGCGGCAGTCGCTGTAGAATTAGTTGTAGCAGGAGCATTTTTTCTTTATGAATTGGTGTTCACACAGTATACCGTTACGGCAGCACTGTTAGGAGCTACAGCGGCATTTCTGCTCTATACGACGGAACAGGAACTTCCCTGGAAAGATTTTATTAAACAGAATGTAATCAGTATCGTCATGGTGATTCTTGCCTATCAGATACGAACGGAAATGCTCCTTCTGATATTTCCGGTCATTTGTGTAGTAGGAGTCTGTAAGTGGGCAAGGGAAGAACAGATATTTTCTAAAGATAGTTTTAAGAAATACATGATCCTGATCGGCGTCATTCTGATTGGCATGTTGATGAGTGAAGGCGCGAATAAAATAGCATATGGGAGTGAAGAATGGAAAAGTTTTCAATCCCTTTTTGACAGCCGAACGGAATTATATGACTTTCAGTCCATTCCGAAATATGAGGAACATCAGGAATTTTATGAAAGTATCGGTTTAAAACAGAGCGAACAACAGTTGTTTGAAAATTATAACTTTGGATTTGATGAAAAGATCAATGAGCATACGATGAAAGCAGTCGCTGATTATGCAAAAGCAAATCAACGAAATGGGCAGACATCAGAGAGTCATTTGAAAGAGAGCATAAAAACATATTTCTATATGGCCTTTCTAGAAAAAGATAAGCTGCCATGGAACCAAGTCCTTATTTTAGCGTATATTCTGGTATTATTACTCGCGTTGAGCGGCAGGCAATATTCTTTTTTATGGAAACTGCCATTCCTGGCGTGTGTAAGAAGCGTATTGTGGCTATACATTATCTATCATCATAGATATCCTCCTCGTATCACGCATTCTCTATATATTGTGGAACTATTGGTATTATGCGGGATGATGTTAGAATTGAGGAAAGAAGTACAAAAGAGTGATGGAAGTAAAGCAGTGTCAAGAATACTGGCAGAGGTTCCGTTTGCTATGATTTGTATCCTTTCTGTCCTATACTTATCATCCGGAATTAAATATGTCCAGACAGAATATGACAGGCGGGAAGCAGTGAATGAGGAATATCTTGCATTGCAGTCATACTGTGCAGAGCATGCGGATCAGATATATCTTCTGGATATCTATTCTACCGTGGCATATTCGGAGAAAATGTTTTATGGTGTCTCAAATCTGCTGGCTAATTATGAATATTTAGGCGGCTGGGTCAGTAAGAGCCCGGTAGATAGGAACAAATTAAAGGTATTGGGCATTTCTACGATAGAAGAAGCCGCATGCAGTCAAAATAATGTATATATTATCAGTCACCATGTTAAGAGAGAGATTGACTGGCTTGATTTCTATCTGCAGGAACAGGGATATGCAAAGGAAGCAAAAAAAGTCGATGAGATCATAAATAAAGGGAATATAAGTTTTGACGTGTATCAGATAGTTGATATTGATATGTGAAGGGTTACAATTCGGAAGCTATAAGGCTGAATAGTAACAATGGAGGAAGGATATGTTAAAGGGAGAGTATATCTACTTAAGAAAAATGGAACGGTCAGATACAGATCATATCGTTAAATGGCGGAATGATGATGAAGTGCGCAGCCGCTTTATTTATCAGGGATTGTTTACGCGGGAATCTCATTTGAACTGGATTAAGACAATGGTGGAAACAGGCAAAGTAGTTCAAATGATGATCTGTGAAAATGAGACTGATCGTCCGATAGGATCGGCTTTTATCAGAGATATTGATCATGTGCATCATAAAGGGGAGTATGGATTGTTTATTGGAGAGTCATTTGCCAGAGGAAAAGGAATCGGAAGAGAAGTTACCCATCTGATGTTGGAATATGGACTGGGAGAACTGGGATTACACCGCATTTACTCACGCGTATTGGAAGATAATATAGTTTCTTTGAAAAGTGCATTACGCGGTGGCCTTGAACAAGAAGGAATCTGCATCGATGATGTGTGCATTGATGGAAGATATAAAAATGTGATCATGCTTGGTAAAGTAAGAAAAGAGAAATAAGATATGGTAAGAATCGGATAGAACAGGATACCATTTGGAAGGGGTTTTATAAAATGCAATTAGTTAGCTTTGTAATTCCGTGTTATCGTTCGGCACTCACAATAAAATCAGTGGTAGATGAAGTGATTACTACGATAGAGCCTATGCAGGAATATGAATATGAGATTATTCTGGTAAATGATGCCTCGCCGGATGATACATTTGACGTGATTCGTGATTTGTGTCAAAGCAATCATAAAATAAAGGGCATCGATCTTGCAAAAAATTTTGGACAACATGCAGCGCTTATGGCAGGATTCCACAGGTGTAAAGGTGATATAGTCGTGTGCCTTGATGACGATGGACAGACTCCGGCAGATGAAGTGGGTAAATTATTGGAAAAATTAGAGCAGGGTGCAGATGCCGTATATGCAAAATATCTGCATAAGAAGCATTCCATTTTTCGTAACCTTGGGAGCAGGACGAATGACCTCATGACGCAGTATATGCTTGGAAAACCGAAAGATTTACAGGTATCCAGTTATTTTGCCGTGCAAAGGTTTGTCGTAGAAGAGATGCTGCGATATGAAAATGCATATCCTTATGTCATAGGACTGGTACTGCGTTCTACAAAGAGAATCGAAAATGTGGTAGTACAGCATAGAGAAAGGGAAGTAGGAAGCTCCGGATATACATTAGGGAAGTTAATGGGACTATGGTTCAATGGATTTACTGCTTTTTCTATTAAACCTTTACGTGTAGCGACAGTGATAGGTGCTATCTGTGCAGCAGCAGGATTTACATATGGCATTTATACGGTTATCAAAAGATTACTGAATCCCTTAGTACCTGCAGGATTCAGTTCTACGATGGCAGCCTTAATGTTTATTGGTGGTATGCTCATGCTCATGCTGGGACTGATCGGAGAATATGTCGGAAGAATTTATATCTGCATGAATAATGCACCACAATATGTGATCCGCGAGACTGTGAATGAAGAAGAGATTACGTAGTATAATAGGGTCAGTTAATTAATGCGCGCCCTTTTCATGTTTATGAGTTTATCACATTTTAGGATTATAAAAATAGCGTGAGAATTATTTTCCAACAGAAGACACGTTTGCACTCGATTGCCGCTCATAACGGTACATAAGTTCGTGACAGATTTTATCTGCCACGAACTAAGTACCGATGGCGTCAAAACGGTCTCTTTTTGGAATATAATTCACACGCTATTCTTTTTAAGTTATTGATGTGATAAACATTCTGGCTTTTTGAGGGCGCTATTTCTACATTTACGACAAAAAATAAATCCCAAACTTTAAAAAGTAAGGGATTTATACAATAATTATACTACGGTTTAAGAGAGCACAGAGACATTGTAAGAATATTAGTCAAAATAAAGTATGCTATTGAATCTGAAGTGGCAGCTCTGCTTTTGTTTTGCTGTCGGAATCGATGCATATGAATCTTGCAGAATCGATGTCCTGTAGTTCACTTTGTGGAATGATAAAGAGGACACCGCTGTTCAAGAGTTCTTTTTTTCCGCCATTCGCATCGACGACATCTGTACGTTCTACGATTTCGGGGCGGTAAGTATGATTGCCGGCAATGATGAATATATCATCCCAACAGGAAACAGAAGCGGAGTTAAAGGCCCATCCGACCAGGACAAGTGAAGGTGTTCCCTGTACATCAGTTGTCATAGAATTATCCAGAATGCCCTGTTCATTAACACCGGAATTCCAGGTATAATCCAGAATATCATTATTTGTGTCATAGCTTTCCCATGGACTGGTACAGACATAATAATGTCCCGTCTGAACCATATCAAAATTATTTTTCTTTAATAATTCCAGATAATCAGTATCTTTGTCCTGAATAATATAATTGGCATTCAGATCAATCGTTTTCGGAAGATTGAAATCAAAGTTTTTGTATGCACTGGTCCATTCCCACAAATGTTCACTGTCTTCAATTTCCAGACGGTTATATTCATAAGGGGAGGTCAGAGTCGCCGATAAGTAATAGATATAAGTCTGATCCAGATTCCCGATGTAAGTAGTTTTAGCAGCTGTTTCTTTTGGAGCTTCAGTATTCAGGTATTCGAGTGGTTCATGAAGAGGATTATTGAATAATTGAATCAGATAAGTATCCTCTTTATAATCTTTAAAATAATAGCTCGCAAAGCTGAAGAAGGAGATCGCATAGGCGGTGATCAATATGCTTAAGGCTGCGTATGCAGATTTTATTGATTTTTTCTTCAGGAACTGATACACAACCAGGATACCGTCTAACAGAAGTATGAGGAGTGTGATAAATACTCCGTTCAGTGTATACGTACGTGTAGGCTGCTCAATTAAAAAACATCCCATAAATAGTTCTGTAAAAGTCCAAAGTGTAATAGGAAAAGCAGTATTCCATTCCCGCTTAAGGATGCTGGAAACAGAGAGCCTGATATGATGGGCCAGACCGATGAAAATAAAAGGGACAGAAAAAGCATACATGGTATGATATTTCGGAATGGTATCAAAGAGCAGGTGATCGTGGAAAAATACTCCCTTAAATACATTTACTGCATTTGTAAAGAAAGAGCTTAAGACGAATTCTTCACCCCGATAGCGATACATTTTTGTTACGGTCAAAAACCCCAGTCTGATTTCTGATAAATTGAACATATTGACGATCTGCTCTAAAACTAGCGGCAATCCCAATACAGTAAGTGGTATTACAAAGGCAAAAAATTGTTTCCAGGTGATCTTATGTGTTCTTATCATATAGAGTATCATTCCAAAAAGGAAGATCGGTAAGATAAAATAGCTAAGTGCATACGTATATAGCACAAGTCCGCATAACAATCCGCTTATCAGATAACGTTTTACGGAAGGTTTCTCAATCGCGGAAAAGAGAGAATAGAGAAAGGCAGTTGAAAGTCCTAACATCAGGTTACAGTCGAAACCCATCCTGTGTAAGGTGGTAAAAATAGGGCAGACTGTATATAAAGCTGTAAATGCAAGGATCAGGTTCATATTTTTTCCGTATTTCAAGCAAATGATCTTTATGCCAAAGAAAAGCGTCAGACAGGAAAATAATGCGATCGGAATCCGTATGGTCAGAATGGTTAACGGAAATCCCAATTTAATCAGTATCGCACATAAATACGTGTATAATGCACTTTGACCATCACAGTAATTAATAAAATATACCGGAAAACTTTTTAAGAATCGGTCAACACCGAAGTTTGCAATACACCAGGCGTCGTATCCGGTTCCCATCTCATCTACATTAATACCATAGGGAATCTGAGCCAGCATATAAAAGTGCATAAAAATATTAACAAGAAGTAATCCTGCAAGGAGAAATACTTTTTTAGGTTTGTTTATCTTTAACATAGGTGGTTCCTTTCTTCCGTACATCATAATAGTAACATTTTAATACATGAAAAGTAGATTAGCAATAGTGAACAAGTGTAGATATTGTAACAATCTGAACAGTGTGTTATACTACAATTTAACATTTGAAAAATAAAGAGGGATTAACTTGAAACGAGAACTAAAGCAATATCACGTGCTGCAGATATTTTTTGTGATCATGGCAGCAGTGGGAATATTATTGATATATCCAGGCAGAATCTATGGGCAGAAGGTCACAAATGAAATACAGGCTGACACATATCAGGAGACAGGAATTCTGGATGATCAGATTAATGTGATGCAGGAATTCATTCCATCACAGGAACAATTGCATGCCATTACGGTCATGGTAGATTCGCTGGGTGGCTCCACAGGACTTTTTAAGCTGCATTTATACGATCAGTCCTTGAATCTGTTATGGGAAGACGGACGAAGATTTGGCGAAAGTCCCGGAATTGCCAAGTATACGTTTCATGTAGATCAGAAAGTAGCGATCGGACAACCTTACTATTATACACTGGATTATGACAGTGCATCTTTTGCAGTGTGTTATACAGATAAAAATTCGCAGGTGCAGGGAGATAATGGCATACTCTATTATAATCTGCAGGAAATACCGAACGGTACACTTATTACAAGCTATCAATACAAAATACCGCTTAGCTTTAAAAGAATTATAGTTTATGATGCAGCAATTCTCTTTGCAGCACTGTTGGCATGTTTTGCTGCAGAAGCACTGGGAAGGCGCGGAAGATTAGGCAGAAGTATGACAAAGAGCCAGGTGCTTCATTTATATGCCGGAACATTTTTGGCAATCTGCGTAGTGTATGCAATATGGCAGGTGATGTGGAATCATACGTTCAGTGCAAATCTTACGGAAAATACTGTTTTAGCAACAGGCATTTTACTGACAGGCGTGATTGCAATCTATGGAGTATTTAGAATTCAGATAGAACGCATTAAAATAGATAAAGTGACAATCAGAAATAAAATTCCCGATATGCTGCAAATCTTATTTTGGGGAATGGCTATACTGGCATGTTGTGACTTTGTGAATGCAGGATCAAACTATGCGCAAGGATTGGCATTACGTGAGATGTGCATTTATTTCGGACTTGCAGTGATTACGATGTTTACAAAAAGAGAATTATATAACAGGGTAATGGTAATTTATCTAATATTGGGTGCCGGAGCAGCTTTCTTTTACAGTAGGATGTTCTGGGGACAGGGAGAACCCTTCCAGACAGCAGTGCGGACAGCTGCTATGTGTCTGGTTGCAGGTGTTGTGATATTGGTAACGGCTTATCATTTACTGCAAAAAAAAGTAGCATTTTTTTCTCTGCCTTTTGCGGCAATGATAGGAATATTTTTTATATTGCTTCTTATTTTTAGAAACGGAAATATATGGGAAGTTGCAATTGTAGTGCCATTTACTCTTTTTTATATCAAACGGCAGAGTATGGAACAAATGGATAGAATGCTTGGAAATATTGCAAATGGTGTTATTTTGTCTTTTGCGGTCACGACCATACAGGCATTATTGTACCGGCCATTTCACTATTATACGATGATCCGTTACTCCGGTATTTTTATGACTGTTACTGTAACAGCAGTGTATCTGAGTATGATTTTTGCAGTTGCATTATGTAAACTATTGATAAAATATCGTCATTCCCATACAATAAAAAGTGTGTGGAAAGAACTTTTTATTATGGGTCTGGCGTGCGGATATGAATTCTTAACATTATCAAGAACCGGCATGGCATCCTGCTTAGTGGTATACGTTGTAACGTGCGGATTGTATTTGATATTTCACAGGAAAGAACAGATACACCCAATCCGTTTTGTCTGTTACACAGTACTTGCAATTATCTGCTGTATTCCGATTGCCTATACAGGATCCAGAATTGTGCCTGCACTTTCCGACAGGCCGAAGATATATCTGGGAGAAGAATTTCAGGATTCTATTAAACAAGGAGAACCGGTCGATTCTTTTCGATATATTACCATCGAAAAGCTTCTTGGCATGTCCAGGGAACGTATGCTGGGCAAGACGGACTTGAGTTTTGTAACGAAATCCGGAAAGACTGTGGAAGAGGTACTGGAAGAGGCTAAGAAACAAAATGAAGATGCATCTGACATGGAAGAAAGCGGTGTTACTGTAAACGACGATAAAGTAACCTATATAGATGATTATGGCAGTGAATATACGATCGATAATCCGGACTATTCCAATGGAAGGTTAGAGATTTTCAAGATATATCTTAAGAACCTGAATCTGACAGGACATAGTGCGATAGGTCTTCCGCAGGAGGATGGTTCCATTCTTGTACATGCACACAATTCTTTCATACAAATGGCATATGATTGTGGTATCGTTACAGGAGTTATATTTATTTTATGTTATATCATATTGGGCTTTCGAAGTATATGGTATTATCAGAAACGTAAAGATAGAGACAAATATGCTATGCTGCCGGTCATTATTTTTGCAGCATTTGGTATTTCAAGCATGGTAGAATATGTATTTCGTCCTACGATACCACTTGGTTTTGTTTTTTTACTTATGATAGCACCGCTAATAGTCAGATTAGATAAATGTGATGCGCAGAAGGCTGGCGCAGAGTTGGAGCAGAAACAGAGATGAGGAAAAAATTAGATAAATTAAATAGTAAACTCATAACGAGAAGATTATTTTTGGCAGCTTATGATGTGGTGGCAGCATGTGTAGCATCGCTTTTTGCGTTGATGATTCGGTACGATTTCCATTATGATGAGATAGCACCTCATTTTTTGGAATCTATTAAAGATTTTATGCCATTTACTATTATCATAACTCTCATTGTATTCTATTTGTTCCGTCTGTATCATAGCCTGTGGGTCTTTGCAGGTGTTACAGAAATGCAGAATATCGTCATTGCGTGCCTGCTTGCTTCAGCAGTAGGGGGACTTGGTCTATATTTTACAGGTAGTCTGGTTCCAAGAAGTTACTATTTTACAAATGCCGGTTTCTTAATAGCACTTACGATTGCGAACCGATTTTCATACCGCTTTCTAAGAGGTATGAGACATAAGCAGCAGAATAAAAAAAATGGAATACAGGTCATGATCATTGGTGCAGGTGATGCTGGAAATGCGATTATCAAAGAGATAGTCAGCAGTAATTACACCCGCATGGTAATTAAATGTGTCATAGACGACGATATGAACAAGTGGGGAAGATATGTTCAGGGTATCAAGGTGGTAGGCGGCAGAGACAGAATTGTCGAAATGGCTAATTTTTATGGTATCAATGAAATATTCATTGCCATGCCATCTGTATCTCAAAAGATAATTCGCGAAATCATACAGATCTGCCAGGAAACAGACTGTAAATTACGTACCTTGCCAGGGATGTATCAGCTGGTGAACGGTGAGGTGGATGTCAGTAAGCTTCGTGATGTAGAAGTGGAAGATTTATTGGGCAGAGATCCAATTGCCGTGGATCTGGATGCAATTCTTGATTATGTGAAGGATAAAACAGTAATGGTCACAGGCGGAGGCGGTTCTATAGGCAGTGAACTTTGCCGTCAGATTGCATCTCATCAGCCAAAACGTTTGATTATTCTTGATATTTATGAGAATAGTGCATATGAGATACAACAGGAATTAAAATCAAAATATCCAGCCCTTGACTTATTGGTATTGATTGCTTCGGTCCGTAATACGAATCGTATGAATTGGATATTTGCTACCTATAGACCGGATATCGTATATCATGCCGCTGCGCATAAGCATGTACCGCTCATGGAAGACAGCCCGAATGAAGCGATCAAGAACAATGTATTCGGAACTTTTAAGACAGCTCAGGCGGCTGCGTGGTATGGGACGAAGAAGTTCGTCATGATATCAACAGATAAAGCTGTGAACCCGACAAATATCATGGGTGCTACCAAGCGTATCTGCGAGATGATCATTCAGATATTTAACAGACATTACAGCACAGAATTTGTAGCCGTACGCTTTGGTAACGTACTGGGCAGTAACGGGAGTGTGATCCCGTTATTTAAAAAACAGATAGAAGCAGGAGGACCTGTAACGGTTACTCATCCCGATATCATCCGTTATTTCATGACAATACCGGAAGCAGTATCCTTGGTATTACAGGCAGGAACGTATGCAAAAGGAGGAGAGATCTTCGTACTGGATATGGGAGAACCTGTTAAGATACTTGATCTTGCAAAAAATCTGATCCGCTTATCAGGATTTAAATTAGATGAGGATATAGAGATCAAATTCACAGGACTCCGCCCGGGAGAAAAATTATACGAAGAGCTTCTGATGGATGAAGAAGGTCTGCAGGAAACTGCAAATAAACTGATTCATATCGGAAAACCGATTGAAATAGATGAGACAGTATTTTTCTGCCATTTAAAGGCGCTGAAAGATGCGACAGAACAGGAAAGAGAAGATACCAGAACTATGATTCAGGGTATCGTACCGACTTATGTACCAAAGACGGATAAAGATTAAAAGCAATTCTAAAGCATACAATGAAATAGTAAAGATGGTAACACAAAATGTTACTATGAAACAGTAAGGCTGAATAGTAACTATAAAATCAGGAAAAGAGGCAGACACATGGAAAAGAAAAGAATCTTTCTTTCTTCACCAACCATGAATGGCAAAGAACAGGAATACATTAAGGAAGCATTTGATACTAACTGGGTAGCCCCGCTTGGCAAAAATGTAGATGAGTTTGAAAATGAGATGGCAGCACATGTGGGGATTTCGCATGCGGCAGCATTGAGTGCAGGTACGGCAGCAATCCATCTTGCTCTGAAATTACTTAATGTAAAACAAGGAGACAAAGTATTTGTTTCTTCTCTTACTTTCTCAGCAAGCTGTAATCCGATCGCATATGAAAAGGCGGAACCTGTATTTATCGATGCGGAACCGGATACCTGGAATATGTCACCGGAAGCACTAAAGCGTGCATTTGAGAAATACCCGGCTCCATTGGCTGTAATTGTGGTTGATTTATATGGAACACCAGCTAAAATGGATGAAATTATGGCAATTTGTGCAGAGCATAACGTCCCTCTGATTGAAGATGCAGCAGAAGCATTAAGCTCTACATACAAAGGAAAATATTTAGGTACATTTGGAAAATTAGGTATATTTTCTTTTAATGGCAATAAAATTATTACAACATCCGGAGGCGGTATGCTTGTATCTGATGATGCAGAACTGATCAGGGAAGCAAGGTTCTTGGCAACACAGGCAAGAGACCCTGCAAGACATTATCAGCATTCGAAGATAGGTTATAATTATCGTATGTCTAATATTATTGCGGGTATTGGCAGAGGACAATTAACGGTATTGGAAGAATATAAGAAGAAAAAAAAGGCTATCTATAAAGAATATAAGGAAAGATTGGCGGACATAGCGGAGATTACCATGAATCCGATGAATCCGGAGGGTGATGCAAATAACTGGTTATCCTGTATCACAATAGATGCTTCTTCCAGGATAACACCAAATATGGTCATGGATGCATTAGAGGCAGATAATATAGAATGCCGACCAATCTGGAAACCAATGAATCTGCAGCCTGTATTTGCAGAATATGATTTCTTCCAACATAATGAAGGCAGCGTATCAGTAGGAGAAGATATTTTTAACAGAGGTGTATGTTTACCGAGTGATGTAAAAAATACACCGGAAGATATGGACAGAATCATTGGAATCATCAGAAAATTATTTTTAACTGAGGCATAGGAGTATAGAATGTATCAGCGATTTGTAAAAAGGGTATTCGATATCATATTATCGGGAGCCGGACTGCTTATTCTAAGCCCGGCTTATTTGGTGTTAGCGATACTGGTCAGGGTATGCCTGGGAAGTCCGGTTCTATTCCGACAGGAGCGGCCGGGACGCGGGGAGAAGATATTTACATTGAAAAAATTCCGAACTATGACGGACAAGAGAGGTGCAGATGGGAAATTACTCCCGGATCGTGAGAGACTGACTTCTTTTGGAAAGTTCTTAAGAGCGACCAGTCTGGATGAACTTCCTGAATTATGGAATATCTTCGTGGGAGATATGAGTGTCATCGGCCCCAGACCGTTGTTAGTCAGCTATCTGCCATATTATACGGAAAGAGAGCGGAAAAGACATTCGGTGAGGCCGGGATTAACTGGTCTTGCACAGGTGAGCGGTCGTAATTATCTTGCGTGGGATAAGCGTCTGGAAAAAGATGTTGAATATGTAGAGCACATTACGTTTATCAATGATGTGAAAATATTGATGAAAACGGTATCTGTTGCACTGAAACCAGCTAATGTTGCCGAGGACACGAATCAGGCAGAAGGTAATTTTGCACAGATACGGAAAGCACAGCAGGAAGGTTCGAAAGCAGATAGCTTTCCATTATAATAGTTCATGACAAGTGAGTCGGCTTGCCGATTCATCTTGTATAATCAGAGTAAGAGTGAGGAAAGACCGGTTATGAATATTTTGATATTGAGTGCAGGAACAAGAAATAAAGTAGTCGAATATTTTAAAAACGAAATGGGAGATAAGGGAAGAATCATTGCTACAGACTGCAGTGAACTGGCACCAGCTCTCTATGAAGCAGATGAATATGTGATCGTTCCAAGAATTGATGAAGAAGGTTATCTGGAGATTATATTGAATATCTGCAGGGAAAAGAAGATCGACGGTGTTTTTTCACTGATCGATCCGGAATTGAGCTTACTTGCAGCGAATAAGAATAAGTTTCTTGAGATAGGAACGACGCCCATTATATCGTCGGAAGATGCAGTTGAGACCTGCTTTGACAAATTCAAAATGTATCAGTTACTAATTGACAGCGGATACAAAACTGCAAAAAGTTATGTAGATAAAGAAGCATTTTATCAGGATGTAACTGCTGGAAAAATATCTTACCCGGTATTTGTGAAACCAGTAAAAGGAAGTGCCAGCATAAATATCAATAAAGTGTACAGCCCGAAAGAAATAGAGGTCCTTTTTTGTTTATATGATGATCTTATGATACAGGAATTTATGGATGGAACGGAATATGGAGCCGATGTATACATCGATATGCTTACCGGAAAAGTAACTTCTATCTTTACCAAAGAGAAGATTAAGATGCGTGCAGGCGAAACAGATAAATCGGTATCCGTGAAGGATGAGACTTTATTCAGAATGATTCAGGAATTTGCTGAAAAAGTTGGATTCAGAGGTATCATCGATATGGATATATTTAAGATAGATGGAGAATATTATATCTCAGAAGTAAATCCGCGGTTTGGCGGTGGATATCCGCATGCGCATGCCTGTGGCGTCAATGTTCCAAAACAAATCATTGAAAATCTTGCAGGAAAAGAAAATCCGTGTACAATCGGTGCGTATAAGGAAGGTATCCACATGATGAAATATAATGAGATCATGATTCGGTGATCAGGCAGGATGTGTAGGAGAATGATTGTATGAAAAAGACAATTATGATACTGACCAACAGTGATTCCGGTCTTTATGATTTTCGGAAAGAAATACTGAAAGAACTGATTGCAGAAGGATACCGGGTCATTGTGTCGGTGCCGGCTGGTAATTATCAGAACAGAATTGAACAATTAGGCTGTGAATATGTGGCAACAGCAGTAAACAGACGTGGTATGAACCCAATAAAAGACGCTTTCCTCTTGATGAACTATCTGCGGATGTTAAGAAAGTATAGGCCGGATGTAGTACTTACGTATACGGTTAAACCGAATACTTATGGCTGCATAGCCTGCAGAATCCTTCGTATTCCTTTTATAGTGAATATAACAGGTCTTGGAACTGCCTTAGAGAACTCTGGAATGGTTCAGAGAATTGTGGTCATGTTATACAGAATCGCATTGAAGAGGGCAAGGTGTGTTTTTTTTCAAAATGAATATAATCAAAAATTCATAAAAGATCTAGGCTGCATTCATGGAAAAACTAGACTTTTACCGGGATCCGGGGTAAATATAACAGAACATGAGTATACGCCTTATCCGGATGAAGAAAAAGAAATTCGTATTCTGGATGTCATGCGCATTATGCGCGCAAAGGGAGCTTCCGAACTACTTACTGTGGCACCGGTGATTCATACAGAATTTCCCCGAGTGATTTTTGAAATAGCAGGTTCCTATGAAGAAGAAAGCAGGGCAGAATATGAACCTATGATAAAGGACTTGCAAGACAGGGGGATTTTGCGTTATTATGGGTATCGGGAAGATATCCAGAAAATAATGGAAAATAGCCATATAATCATAAATCCGTCATACAGTGAAGGCATGTCGAATGTGCTGCTGGAAGCAGCAGCGACCGGAAGACCGGTTATTGCTACTAATATAAACGGCTGTATAGAGGCGTTTCAGGATGGCATTACAGGAATCAGCTGCGATGCGAAGAATAATGAATCACTGCTGCGGGCATTGCGGAAAATGTTAAAGAAATCTGCGGATGAAAGGGCACTGATGGGACGTGATGGAAGAACCTATGTGAAGGAAAGGTTTAACCGGGAAATAGTCGTTTCTATTTATTTGGAAGAGATTGCGGCAGCAATAAAGGACAAGCAGAATAGCATAAGAAATAAGAAAAGAGGATAATCATATGGGATTATATGAAAGAATCGTTAATGGAGAAGAAAAGGTATCGTTGGTTGGATTAGGATATGTAGGGATGCCGATCGCAGTTGCTTTTTCAAAAAAAATCAAAGTAATTGGTTTTGATTTAAATGAGGCGAAAATTGATTTATATAAAAAAGGAATCGATCCGACCAGAGAGGTGGGAGATGAGGTAATCAGAAATACTACAGTAGAATTTACAGCGGATGAGACAAAGTTAAGAGAAGCCAAATTCCATATTGTAGCAGTCCCGACACCTGTACATGACGATCATACACCGGACCTTTCACCAGTGGAAGGCGCAAGTACGATTCTGGGACGTAACTTAACAAAAGGTGCTATCGTAGTATTTGAATCAACAGTATATCCGGGCGTAACAGAAGAACTCTGTGTTCCCATCTTAGAGAAAGAATCAGGGCTGAAGTGCGGAATAGACTTTAAAATAGGCTATTCTCCTGAGAGAATCAACCCTGGTGATAAGGTACACCGTCTTGAAACGATTACCAAGATTGTGTCAGGTATGGATGAAGAAACGCTCGATACGGTAGCCAAAGTATATGAATTGGTAGTGGAAGCTGGCGTGCATCGTGCAGAATCCATAAAAGTAGCAGAAGCAGCCAAAGTAATTGAAAATAGCCAAAGAGATATCAACATTGCATTTATGAATGAATTATCTATCATTTTTAATAGAATGGGAATTGATACACAGGCGGTATTAGAAGCAGCCGGAACAAAGTGGAACTTTTTAAAATTCTTCCCTGGTCTGGTCGGCGGACATTGTATCGGTGTTGACCCGTATTATCTTACTTATAAGGCGGAACAACTGGGATATCATTCACAGATCATCCTTTCAGGCAGGCGTATCAATGACGATATGGGAAGATATGTAGCGGAGAGCCTGGTAAAGAGCTTAATCAAAGCAGACATTCCGGTAAATAATGCAAAAGTGGCGATCTTGGGCTTTACATTTAAGGAAAACTGTCCGGATACAAGAAATACAAAGGTAGTAGATATCTATAATGAATTATTAGAGTATGGAATCAAACCGGTGGTGACCGATGAAACAGCAGATGCTGATGAGGCAAAAAGACTGTATGGAATTGATTTTGTAAGAATGGATACCATTCGGGACATGGATGCGGTCATCATTGCAGTATCACATACAGACTTCCTGAAATTGACAAGAGAAGACATCGCAGGCTTCTATAACAAGAAACATGCAAAGAAAGTATTGGTTGACATAAAAGGAGTATTGGACAGAAAGGAATATACAGAAGAAGAGTATATTTATTGGAGGCTGTAGAATGGGATATAAAGATATAAAGTTTGATAGGGAAAGCATATTTTTGGTAACAGGCGGAGCCGGTTTTATTGGTTCCAATCTTTGTGAAGCATTAACAGATATGGGATATCAGGTAAGGTGCCTGGATGACTTGTCGACCGGTTCGCAAAAACATGTTACTATGCTGGCTGACAGACCAAATTACACATTTATCAAGGGTGATATCAAAGATCTGGATACTTGTATGGAAGCCTGCAAAGGTGTAACATACGTGTTACACCAGGCTGCATGGGGAAGTGTTCCAAGAAGTATTGAAATGCCTTTATTTTATGAGGAAAATAATATCAAAGGGTCCCTTAATATGATGGAGGCTGCAAGACAGAACGGGGTGAAAAAATTTGTTTATGCTTCCAGTTCATCTGTATACGGGGATCATCCGGCACTTCCTAAGAAAGAAGGGGTGGAAGGAAACTTATTATCTCCTTATGCATTAACAAAACGTACCAATGAAGAGTATGGAAAATTATATAAAGAATTATATGGTCTGGATACCTATGGTCTTAGATATTTTAATGTTTTCGGCCGTCGTCAGAATCCGGATGGAATGTATGCAGCTGTTGTTCCGAAGTTTATTAAGATGCTGCTGAATGGGGAGAAACCTACCATCAATGGAGACGGCAGACAGTCCAGAGACTTTACTTACATCGATAATGTTATAGAGGCGAATCTGAAAGCATGTCTTGCATCTTCTGAAGCAGGCGGAGAGGCCTTTAACATAGGATTTGGCGGAAGAGAATTCTTAATAGATATTTATTACAATTTGTGTGATGCACTGGATAAGAAAGTAGAGCCGAATTTTGGACCGGACAGATTGGGAGATGTCAGAGATTCTAATGCAGATATCAGTAAGGCAAAGGAATTATTGGGATACGATCCTGAATATGATTTTAAGACAGGTATTAACCTTGCGATTGACTGGTATAAGGCAAATCTGTAAATATCGCAGATGTGCGTTTTAGGATATGAATAGACTTTCTGTATGTGAATATGGGAGGTCTATTTTGCTTATGGACCAGGTTACGCATGTATGTTAATATTTGAATTCGTCATTTTGCACAATTTACGCTAATGTATATTGATACACAACATAGTTCATTCGCAACGCTCCCGCTTGGATTTAGTACGCAGTGGTACATAAGAGCATAAAATACATGCTCTAAGTACCAGCGGCTTCATACAGTTGCTCACCAAACTATGTTGTGCATCAATTTTGATAAGGTAAGTGTATGTGCAAACTGACGAAGCCAAGTTTTCTGATAAACTAATGACATTTGAATCTTGTAGTGAAGAACAGGGACTAAAGTCACATATGTTTTCGGGTTGAATAATTAGCATTCGACACCTTGATTCATTCAGCAAACTGAAAGGGGACTTTGCGACCGGGCGTCGCAGAAGGGAGTTGAAAATGAAATATAATATAGTTATATTTGGGGTAAAAGATACGACAGAAGAAATTGTAGAATATATTCAAAGCAATATAGGGAAAGTGGATTTGATAGTGACGATTCATGAAAGTGTCCTGGGAGGGAATCAGGTATCTGGTTATAAGGGGCTTGGATTCTTAACAGAAAAATATGGGATCAAGGTATTTGAGACAAGATCATATGGCTTGCAGGATGAAGAGACAAAGGACTTTTTTTCAGAGAATGAATTTGGTATCGGTATCTCTATGGGATGGCAGCGTCTGATTCCGGAGCATGTATTGAACGCATTTCAGGAGGGCGTTTTTGGATTTCATGGAAGCTGTGGATATCTTCCGTTTGGAAGGGGCCGTTCTCCGCTCAACTGGTCTGTCATAAACGGTGACAGCAGATTTATACTGAATTTGTTTCAATATGATAAGAATGCAGACAGTCCCAATGTTTTTGCAAATGAAATGTTCCAGATCAATGCACACGATACGATCAGAACGCTTCAATATAAGAATATCATAGTGTCCAAGCAGCTCATCAGGAGATTACTTGAGGCATACAAGGAAGGAAATATTAAGATTTATAGAGAGTCCAAAGATTTCGACGGATGGTACGGCAAACGTACCGCAGCAGATGGCAGGATAGAATTTCAATCTCGCACAAGAGATATCTATAATCTGGTACGTGGTGTGACAAGACCATTCCCGGGAGCTTTTTGTTATCAGGGTGAGAGTAAAGTTATCGTGTGGAGGATACATCCCTTTGATGAGATGCTTGATTTTTCCATGTATGCACCCGGCGAAGTGATTGACATGTTTGATGGGCAGTTAGTTGTCAGAACCTTGGACGGTTCCGTTCTGATAGAAGAATATGAGTGCGATCATGAGCTACAAATTGGTACTATTTTACAGTAATGGAGTGAAGCAGGAATGAAGATAGCAGTACGTATAGACGATATTACGCCGGACATGGATTGGGAAAGCTTTTATCGATTAAAAGAACTATTAGATCGATATAAGATCAAACCATTGATTGGAATTGTGCCGGATAATCAGGATAAGAACCTGGTGTGCGACAAAAAAAGAGAAGATTTTTGGATTTATATCAAAGAGCTTTATGGAGCTGGCTGGAGTATAGCAATGCATGGATATCAACATGTATACACGACCAAAAAAGGTGGTCTGTTCCCTTTGAATCATTTCTCTGAATTTGCAGGAGTTCCCTATGAAAGGCAAAAGGAAATGCTGATGGAGGGAAAGAAGATTTTTCAGGAACATGGAATCAATACGGATATCTTTATGGCACCGGGGCATTCTTTTGATAGAAATACACTGAACATCCTGTCGGAACTTGGATTCCGCTATGTGACAGATGGATTTGGCAGTCAGCCCTATATGGAAGCCAGGAGCGGTCTGGTATTTTTGCCGATTGCGTTTCGAAGCAAGACTGATATCAATAGACCCAGAGGATATACCACACTTGTATATCATCTGAATGGAATGACAACGAAGCAATTTAAAAAACATGAAAAAATGATAAGTGAACATAGGGAAAGTTTTATTTCCTATGAAGATTATATGAAAGTGGTACCAGTCTCACGCTTATTTGCCGGAAGGGTGAAAGAAAAGGGTATGGTATTTATGAAATATTTTCTGATTCGCATACGCACATTGCTGCGAAGGTAATAGGAAACAAAATGGGGATGATTGAAATGACAAAACCGGTCAGAGTACTACAAGTATTGGGCGGTACCGCACTTGGTGGTGCAGAAAGCCGTATCATGGATCTTTATCGTAATATGGATCGAACAAAACTACAGTTTGATTTTGTGGTTCATAACAGGAATGAAGATCACTATAATGAGGAAATACGTTCTCTTGGAGGAAAGATCTATCGGATTCCGAAGTTCAGATTTTATAATATCCTCGCATATCGGAGCGCATGGAAACGTTTTTTTTGTGAACATACGACATATGCTGCAGTACATGGGCACATGACAAGTACTGCAGCAATCTATCTGCCGATTGCAAAAAGAAACGGTGTACCGCTCACGATCGCGCATGCAAGGAGCGCAGGCACAGATCCGGGAATAAAGGGAATCCTGACAAGATGGCTGCGGAAACACCTGTATGAACGTGCAGATTATTGTTTTGCATGTTCTAAGATAGCTGGAGATGCGGTCTTTGGTGCCGAAAATATGCGAAAAGGAAAAATACAGATCATTCCCAATGCGATCGAAGTAGATAACTATGTATATGATGGTGCGGTGAGAGAACATATGCGTGAGGAATATGGATTACAGAATGCTTATGTGATTGGGCATGTGGGAAGATTTCATTATGCAAAAAATCATGTCTTTTTACTGGATATATTCGCGGAAATCAGTAAGAAAAAAGAAAATGCCAGACTGCTATTATTGGGCGAGGGCGGACTGATGCCGGAGATTCAGGAAAAGGCAGTGAACTTAGGAATCCAGGAAAAAGTGATTTTTGCCGGTAGTCATACGAATGTGGGAGATTTCTATCAGGCAATGGATTATCTGGTATTTCCATCTCATTTTGAAGGTCTGCCAGGGACGATTGTAGAGGCACAGGCGGCAGGACTTCGATGCCTGATATCGGATACGATCGCGAAAGAAGTCGTGGTCACAGAACTGGTTGAGACAATGTCCTTACAGAAATCTGCAAAAGAGTGGGCTGATTATGTATTAAAAAATCAGACCTATGACAGACAACGGAATGTAACAGAGCTGAAAGAAGCAGGTTTTGATGTAAAGTCGCAGGTTACTAAGCTACAGAATTTTTATCTGGGAAAGAAGAATGAAAATGAAATGTACTATTATGAACAAGTATAAAGTATTCAGTTGTAAGGGGATTCAGGCATTCTTAATCAATTTTCTGATTGCATTTTCTGTATTTATTCCCTTTATGATTCAGAACCATGGAATACTCACAATATTTGATGATTTTAATAAACAGCAGATTCCAATTATGATGCTTGCGAATGATGCAATCAGGTCAGGAAATATACTTTGGAACTGGAATATTGATATAGGATCCAGTTTTATAGGAGGAACAAGTTTCTATATTACTGGAAGTCCTTTCTTTTACCTGACGCTTTTGGTATCTAAGAATGCAATTCCGTATCTGATGGGCTGGCTGTATATGTTAAAGTATGCAGTTGCAGGGCTGTTTGCATTTTATTATATGGAACGGTACTGCGAAGATAAGAAATATGCGCTGATCGGATCTGTTTTATATGCATTCTCCGGATTTCAATCTACAAATATGATTTTTCATTTTCATGATGTTGTTGCATTGTTTCCCCTGTTGCTGATTGGTCTGGATAAATTGATTCTTGATAAAAAGAAAGGTTTTTTTGCCTTTGCGGTATTTTTGAGTGCTTTATTGAACTTTTATTTTTTGATCGCTGAAGTTGTTTTTCTGATCCTGTATTTTCTGATGCGCTTTCCTAAAAAATACTGGAGTAAGGTATTTTTATGTATGTGGGAAGGAATACTTGGAATTATAATGGCAATGATTATTTTTCTTCCAACGATTGCATTTAATTTTATGAATCCAAGGATTTCTGTCTTTTTACAATTTGAAAAGTGGTTTGATTTTAACAGGAGATACTTACTATATCTGGTAAGGGCATTTTTACTTCCGGCTGAAATGATGAGTAAGCAGTCCTATATTTCCAAACAGGATTTTTCTTCATGGTCGGCGTATCTGCCGATGGCAGGAATGATATTAGTTTGTTGCTTTGTGTTAAGATCTTATAAAACTTGGATCGCAAAGTTATTATTCGTATTGGGTGTTTTCTGTATTGTGCCGCTTATGAACAGTGTGTTCTCGCTGTGTACGGAGACCAATTATCACAGATGGTACTATATGCTGATTCTGATCATGAGTCTGGCCTCCAGCATTGTTATGGAAAAGAGAAAAGAGTACCCTGTTACATTCGTATCGATAGGATCGTTGTGCTTTACAATCATACTGGCGTCTGCCTCTTTTTGGTGGGACAAGTATAAATTTAAATTGATCTATATCCAGGATAAGTTCATTTGGATAATCGTTACCGCCCTGGCGGGAATGGTTATAATGTTCCTTTTGCATGGATTTGTGAAAAAGGAAAATCATTATTTTTATCTTATGTTGGCAGGGGTAAGCTTTTTTGCATTCTTTACTACATTTACGAATTGCAGAGAATACAGAGATCTGGCCAATACAAGCGGAACGCCAGGAAATGAAGGTGGAATGGCATACTATCAGCGAATACTGGCATTGGAAGAATTAAAGCAGGTGGATGCTTACAGATATGAATCTGATGATAATACCATGAATATGGCAGCAGGGGTAAAGGGGACAGGGTCTTTTTATACCACTGTAAACGGCTCTATTTTTGAATTTTATGAATCCTTACATGATGAAAGGAGCACTTTTACACCAAAAGGGCAGGAGGGAGTAAAAGAACTTTTGTCGGCAAAATATTACCTTACAACAACCAGACAAAAAACTTCACCGATACAGACCATAAAGATAGGAGAAAAAGAATATTATGTGTATGAAAATGAGATATCTGTTCCGATCGGATATACATATGACACGTATATGCTTTATAGTGATTACGAAAAATTAGACTATGCACATAGAGGCTTAGCCATGTTGAAAACATTGATCGTAAGAGATGAGAGTGAGAAAGAAGTAGTAAATTACATAAAAAAATATAAGGAACAACAAGATGGATCTTTTGAAAAATCAGATAAATATCAGATAGTAAAGGAACATCAGAAAGAAAGCTCAAGTAATTTTTATATTAGAAAAAATAAATTTGGTTCTACCATTATTGCGGATCATGATAAGTACGCATTTTATAGTGTTCCCTATGATGATGGCTGGAGCGCAAAAGTGAATGGGAAAAAAGTTACTATTTTAAAAGTAAATGGATTGATGGCAGTGCCTGTTTCAAAGGGTACGAATCAGATAGAATTTACATATCAGAATATTTATCTGTTAATAGGTGCAGTGCTGTCAGCTTTGGGATGGGTGATCTACCTTGTATACAGAAAAGAAAGAAGAGGAAAAATAGAATCGTGAAAAAGAATCTTTTACTCATAGTTCCAATGCTGCATCAGGGCGGATTTGAAAGAGTATGCATACGGACAGCACGAATGCTTGCGGATGAATGCAATGTTTCTATTCTGATCTTTAGTGACGAGGATATTGCCTTTGACATAGAAGGACTGGATATTATAAATATAGATATCAAGAGCCGGGAGGGCGGATTCCGTAAAGCATGGAATCTGTTACGGCGGATACAGGCAGTAAAACGGATCAAAAAAGAGAAACACACACACATTTCTTATAGCTTCGGAGTGACAGCAAATCTTGTAAATGTATTTGCCATCGCACAGGACAAGTGTTGGGTTGGACTTCGGGGCTATACGGATCTGTATTCCAGGACGCTGAAAACAATCTGCAGCAGGGCGGATAAGATCGTCTGCTGCTCAAAGGTGATAGAAGAGGCAGTGAAAAAACAATTTACGGGGAAAGATGTTGCGAATATTCCCAATTCTTATGATATTGATTTGATTAATTCGCAGGCTGAGGAAGATATCCCGCAGGAGGATCAATACATATACGAGAATGGATATCGTGTATTGACAGCTGTCGGAAGAGAGGATGATCTGAAGGGATACTGGCATCTGATCAGGAGCTTTGCCAAAGTAGTCCGGTCAGTACACGATGTGCGCCTCCTCATTATAGGGGAAGGGGAATATCTGGAGGACAAAAAATTCGCGGAGGCTCTTGGAATCGGGGATAAAGTGTTTTTTACCGGTGTCAGAAGTAATCCTTTCCCATATGTAAAGAAGGCATGTGCCTACATCTTATCGTCACGTAATGAAGGATTTCCCAATGCACTGGTAGAAGCCATGGCGCTGGGAAAACCGGTAATGGCTACGAATTGCCAGTCAGGACCTGCGGAGATATTATTTGAGGATTACCGAAGAGCTGCAGACGATTCCATTGCTTATGATGCGGATTACGGTGTGCTGCTGCCAATGGTGATATGGCATAAAGATCTGCATCTGGAAGGTATCGACGATGCAGAAGCGATTATGGCAGATGAGATCATCAAGATGCTGAATGATGAGAATAAACAGGCGAAATATGCTGCATTAGCTAGAAAAAGAGCAGAATATTTTTCTGATAAAAAGTATAAAGATTTATTACTTAGGAACATAATGGATTAAGTACACAATAGATAGGAAACCTAAGAAGAGAGAGAATCAAATTTTATGAAAAAAAAGATTGGAATTCAAATACTGCCTATATTGGGATCTATGACAGCAATTGGAATTCTCGTTTCCCTGTTAATATTGGGACTGCATCAGATCCAGAATCAGTTAAAGAAAGATTTTCTAGAAAAGCATGAACTTTCGGAAGGTATGACGGTTACTGTAAAGGGAGTGAATTCTTCTGAGGATATCGTATGGTGGCAGGATGAAGGAGAAGATACGGATGGCGCTGCTTATTTTTTTCTGCCATCTTATGCTCCGACAGATGCGATAGAAATCAATTGCAACTATGTGGAACAAGTGATCATGGAAAGTGATAATGGAACGCAGTTTGTATTGTCCGCCGGAAAAAATGAAGTACCGGTTCAGATCGGTACCAGTTATAAGACTACATTTATAGATGGAGAGGGACAGATTACAGAAAGTAAGGAAATAGTATTTCTGCGTTCTGCATATTTACCGGCCCTATATGTAAATACGGAATCCGGTTCATTAGAATACCTGAATGAAGATAAAAATAATAAAGAGACCGGCGATATGGCTTTATATGACGAAGATGGAATCCTGCGCTATAAAGATAAGTTAAAGTCTGTTTCCGGCAGAGGAAACCAGACCTGGGACTGTGAAAAAAAGTCTTATGGGATAAAGCTGCGTCATGCAGCTAATCTGCTGGAAATGGGAAAAGCAAAGAATTGGGTACTGTTGTCCAATGTATATGATGAATCTTATATTCGTAATAAGATCACTTATGAAATGGCAAGAAATGCAGGAATGGAAGAGACGGCAGAACTGCAATATATAGACCTTTACTGTAATGGAGTGTATGCAGGTATGTATCTCTTGTGTGAAAAGGTAGAGCTTGTCAAAGGAAGAATCAATATCACAGGTCTGGAAGAGAAAAATGAAGAAGTAAATGGTAAAAATTTAGAAGAAGCAGAAGATTATCTTAGCCCAGACGGAACCAGGAAAGGAAAACTGCTGATCAATAATCCGGAAGATATTACAGGTGGATATCTGGTCGAACACGATTACGGCGAAAAGTATGGTGCTGAGATAAGCGGATTTGTGACCCCTAATAATGACAAATATGTCATAAAAAATCCAAAGTGTGCTTCAAAGGAAGAAGTTAATTATATTGCAGATTTATTTCAACAGATGGAGGCAGCTGTTCTATCTGACGATGGGTATAATCACGAGACCGGAAAATATTTTACGGAATATATCGATCTGGAATCTTTTGCAAAAAAATATATAGTGGAAGAAATATCCAAAAATGACGGGGGCGGTACCACCAGTGCATTCTTTTATAAAAGACCTGACCGCCAAGACACACTGATCTATTGCGGGCCGGTATGGGATTATGATAAAGCTTATGGGCGCGTTAAAAATCTGGATGCAGACCCATATAGCTTAGGCTATGAGACGCTGCATGATTCGGGAACAGATTTTTATTATTTTTTATACCAGAAACCAGAGTTTCAAGAGGCTGTCAAAAAATATTATAAGGAATGCTTTTCGGATTATCTGGGAGAATTACAATACGACGGAATTGATGCAATCGTGAATGAGATACGTTTTTCTGCTATTTTGGATGGTGTCAGATGGAAAAGTATGCGCAGTGATGATTTTGTGGCATATCAGGATACAAATTATGAAGCAGTCGCTGCATATATCAAGGAGTTCATTACGGATAGAAAAGAATTTTTAGATGCTGTCTGGATTCAGAATAAAGAGATCGCAGATGTACATATTGTTAATAATATCGAAAATGCAGAATACTATTTTGGAGTCATAAAGGGAACAGGGCTGCCGGCTATGCCGCACAGCAGCATACACGGCTATCATTTTGAAGGATGGTTCATAGAGGGTTCTGATAATATTTACTCAGAAAATATGCCGATCAATAAAGATACAACAATCATTGGCAGATGGGTCGAGAAAGAAGATTCGTAATTTAAATAAAAGTTTCAGATTTTTTCAGAATTTCTTAAGAAGTGGTTTGCTTGTAGGTTAATTTGATATGTGATATCATGTAAAAGATTATGAAGAACATAATGAATATTAGATCAGGGGTCATAGATGGGAGCAAACATGTCGAAAATAGTGTTTCATTTAAATTGTCTGGAACAAGGCGGTGCTGAGAGAGTGGTTACGAATCTGTCCGCACAATTCGCGCATGAAGGCTATGAAGTGATTGTAGCAACAGAATGGGAAGCAGAGAATGAATTTGAATTAGATGCAAAGGTAAGAAGAATTCATGTCGGGCTTACGGAATCAGACGAGAAACGTTCCAGAATAGGAAGGTATTTCGCCAGAATCAGGAATCTGAAAGAGATGTTGCTTCAGGAGAAGCCTGCTCTTTTAATTGCTTTTGCACACAAGGCAAATTACAGGGCTCTTATGGCAACCTTGCGGGTGGACATCCCGGTACTGATATCGGTACGGACAGACCCTGTAGGACATTACGATTCTTTGTCAGACAAGTTCCTGATTCCTTGGTTATATCCTAAGATTGCCGGCTGTGTATTTCAGACAGAAGGACAGAGAGACTTTTTTGCAAAAAATATTCAGGAGAAATCCAGAATCATTCTGAATCCGATTCATCATAAATATATAGGAAGAACACCGGTTGCGCAGAGATCTAAAGTGATCGCACATGTAGGCCGTTTAGTAGATTTTAAAAATCAGCCGATGCTGATTCGTGCATTTGCCAAAGTGCATCAGCGATTCCCGGAGTATACGCTGGAGATTTATGGTGGTGACTCTTTCGATGGCACAAAAGAGATACTGGAACGCTGTATCGAGGAATGTCACGTTGAGGATTCTGTAACGCTCATGGGAGCAAGTGATGATATTGCAAGTGCAATTGAGAATGCAGCATTTTTTGCATTCACTTCTGATTGGGAGGGGTTACCGAATGCTTTAATGGAGGCGATGGTCTTGGGACTTCCGGTCATTGCAACAGATTGTCCTTGCGGAGGACCAAGAACGATTGTCCGGAATGGAGAAAATGGAATTCTGATACCGATTAAAGACCAGATTGCACTGGAAGAGGCAATGTGCCAATATATAGATGATCCGGGATATGCAGAGAAACAAGGAACAGAGGCCCGAAAATTAGGGGAAACAGCGAATGCGCATGCAATATTCCAGCAGTGGAAAGAATATATTGAATATTTATGTGGTACACATAAAGAATGAAATAATAGAATGAAACTAAGAGTGACGACTGGAAGAGGAAAAAAATATGTTTTCGTACAAAGAATACCAAGATATGATAGCAATTATTAAAGAAAGCGGAAAAGCGGCAAATTTTCACGAAGCAAAGGACAGAGACAAATTTATTATTGTCAGGCATGATGTGGAATTCAGCGTAGACCGGGCTTATGCTTTATCAAAAGTAGAAAAAGAGATGGATTTTACTTCTACGTACTTTTTCCAATGGACAAATAACTCATATAATATCTTATCTAAGAGAAATAAAGAGATCATCTCCCAAATGCATGAAGACGGACATGTAATCGGTCTTCATTTTGCCCTGAACGGACTGACAGATATTGAATTAATAAAGAGACAGATCGACCGGGAGATCAGGGCATGGAATACGATGCTGGAATTTGATGTAGATACATTTTCCGTGCACCGCCCGCCGAATCATGTGTTGGCGGCGAATATAAAGATTGAGGGTATCATCAATGCATACGAGCATGAATTCTTTACGTATACGGAACAGGTTACGGATGATATAAAATTAGAAGTAAAATATTTATCGGATGCACAGCACAGATGGAATTACGGAGTACCGGACAGACAGACTCTGCTTGGCTATGATAAAGTACAGATATTGACGCACCCATATTCATGGACGGAAGAAGGGTATGATAACCTGCATAATTTCAGGACCCTGCTCGCAGAAAGAAATCAGGAATTAATAGAGACGATCAATGGTGAATGTAAGCATTTTGCAGCCATTAAGGACCTTTTGTAAGATTCCCGGGTGTAGTGAAAAGTGGAGATACAGATTGTTTGATACTATGACGAAAGGAAGAAATCTATGTGCGGAATATGCGGATTTTTATCTAAAAAAAGTATTACAACAGAACAGTTAAAGAAAATGAATGATACCATGTATCACCGCGGACCGAACGACAGCGGGGAAGAGATTACTTCTTTACGGGATGGTTACAGCCTTGGACTGGCACAGAGGCGCCTGTCTATTCTGGATCTGTCGGTATTGGGGCATCAGCCGATGCATTCAGACAATGGCAGGATCAGTGTCGTATTCAATGGTGAGATTTATAATTTCCTGGAATTAAAGGAAGAACTGAGAGGTTATCCATTTCGATCGGACTGTGATACAGAAGTAATCATTGCAGCTTATCTGAGATGGGGAATCGATTGTATTCATAGATTCAAGGGAATGTTTGCGATTGCCTTATTTGACAGGGAAACAGACGAGTTATTTCTGGTAAGAGACAGAATCGGAAAAAAACCATTCTACTATTGGCTGGAAGAGGGAAATCTGGTGTTTGCTTCTGAGTTAAAACCGATCATGGCAGTACCTGGTTTTCAGTACACGATTCGCAAAGATGTGATCAAACAATATATGTTCCAGCAATATATCAATGCACCTGCGACTATTTTTGAGAATGTCTTCAAGTTGGAACCTGGGGCTATCCTGCGTTTTCGTTATGGAGATATCAAGATATGGAAATACTGGGATATCTCAAAAGTGTATCAGGAGCAGAAGGTACGCCCTGTAACTTCTTATGAAGAAGCAAAAGCGACTTTGAAGGACTTATTAAGGGAATCAGTGAAACAGAGAATGATTGCGGATGTACCGCTGGGGACTTTCTTGAGTGGCGGTTATGATTCGTCACTTGTTTCTGCGATCGCACAGGAATTGTCGCAAGAACCGATCAAGACTTTCTGTATCGGATTCCAGGAAGAGAAGTTCAATGAAGCAAAGTATGCCAAGGAAGTAGCAGCGCACCTTGGAACCAATCATACGGAAACATATATTGATGAAAAAGAAATGTTCGAGCTCGTAGAGAGCATTCCGACTTATTTCGATGAACCATTTGCAGACAGTTCCCAGATACCGACCATGCTGGTATCGAAACTGGCAAGACAGCAGGTCACGGTCGCTCTGTCAGGGGATGGCGGGGACGAGTTCTTCTGTGGCTATAATATCTATGATTCTGTCGGATTGGCACAGAAGCTTGATGGTCTGGGCGGTATCGTGAACGGTATCTGTAATGTGCCGCCTTTTAAGCAGATGGAACTATTATCAAAGCTGCCCTTCCGCGTTCGTGTGGTCGCCATTAACCGTAACCCGGAGACAAAGACACAGATCGGCGGAGAGAACTATATCCGTGCGATCGATAAGATGCTTGTGACGGATAGTCTGTCCAGCAAGTTCGAGATAGAAAGGCGTTATCAGGAAAAGAACTGGCAGGAGCGGAGAATGCTGCTGGATATGGATACGTATCTTCCGGGAGATATTTTATGTAAGGTCGACAGAGCTTCTATGAAGTATTCGCTGGAATCCAGGTGTCCGATTCTGGATACGGATGTTATGGAATATTCGTATCGCCTGCCACATGAATTTAAGTTCCGAAACGGAGATAAGAAGCATATCCTAAAGGATATTGCGTATGACTATATACCAAAAGAATTATTAGACAGACCGAAGGTCGGATTTGGGGTGCCGCTTGATAAATGGATGCGTGGCCCATTGAAAGAGCAGCTGTTGGAGATGAGCGATCTATCTTTCCTAAAAGAGCAGAATATCTTTGATAGTACTTATGTAAATCAATTTATGACACGTTATCTGGAAGTGGGAGACAGAGGACCCGCAACAGGCGAGAACTTTTCTAAGACTGCATGGTCATTCTTTGCATTCCAGCAGTGGTACCGTGCGTATTGCAAATAGAAAAAGTCGGGAGAAGTGTGAGTTTGAAAAAAGTAGCATTTTATATCAATAGTCTGGATAAAGGCGGTGCGCAGCGGGTCATAGTGAATTTATCGGAATTTTTATATCAGAATGGTACGGAAGTTGTTCTGGTTACGACCAGAAAAGCGGACGAGGAATACCTTGTGAGCGAGGGCATCCGGAGAATTTACTCCGACATTACGGCTTCGGAAGTGACAAAAAGCAGAATTCGTAATTTCCGGAACCGCTTTTGCAAGTTAAGGAATATCTGGAAACAGGAAAAACCGGATATTATCGTGTCGTTTATCGGAAAGAATAATTTCATGGCAATAGCGACTGCTGCTTTTCTAAGAGCGTCTGTTGCGGTATCTGTCAGAGGAGAACCGACAGAGGAATATTATAATCCGTTGATGCGTTTTATTGCAAGGCATTTATTTGCTTGTGCACGCGGAATTATTTTCCAGACTGAAGATGCAAAAGCATTTTTTCCAAAGTACGTTCAGAAACGTTCCGTTATCTTACCAAATCCGTTAGATATCTCATGCATCAGACCACGTTTTACAGGAAAAAGAGAAAATACGATTGTATCTGTCGGACGTGTGGATGATAATAAGAATCATAGAATGTTAATTGACGCTTTTGCGGCAATTCATACGGATTTTCCGGAAATGGGGTTAGTCATATACGGAAATGGAGATATGCGTAACGAATTAATAAAATATATAAAAAAAATAGATATGGAGGATTATATCTCCATGCCTGGAAATGTAAGCCGGATACCGGATCATATTGAACGGGCAAGAATCTTTGTACTGACTTCAGATACCGAAGGTATGCCCAATGCCTTGCTGGAAGCAATGGCACTTGGTCTGGCAGTGATATCTACGGATTGTCCTTGCGGAGGTCCCAGAACGGTGATTCAGGATGGGGTCAATGGTCTGCTGGTACCTGTCAGAGATACGCAGGCACTTGCAAAAGCTTTAAGGAGATTCCTAAGTGCCCCTGATCTGGAGCAGAAGCTTGGAGAACAGGCGGCTAAGATTCAGGAACAGCTTTCTCCGGATCAGGTAAACCGTAAGTGGCAGTATTATCTGGAGCGTTTATCTAAATAGAGTAGTGGGGTGAGAAGATGTTAAGAGAATTGGAATATCCGTTTGATCATGAATATATTCTGAAAAAAGCAAAAAGCTTAAAGAAGACGTTACTAAATGAAGATACGAGACGGATCAAAAAGAAAATAGCCGTACTGGGTGGCAGCACGACGCACGATATCATCAGAATTCTGGAACTGTTCCTCTTAAATTACGGAATTGAACCGACTTTTTTTGAATCAGAGTATGCGCAGTACTGGCAGGATGTAATGTTCAATAGTGAATTAAAAGAATTTGCACCGGATATCATCTTTATTCATACCAGCAACCGCAATATCAAAGAGTATCCGAATGTGACGCAGGATGCGCAGGAAATAGAGCTCTTATTACAACAGACATATGAACATTTTGCAGTGATGTGGAAGAAAATAGAAACAGAATATCATTGTCCTGTGATTCAGAATAATATGGAATATCCATTTTACCGTTTACTTGGGAATAAAGATGCAAGTGATATGCATGGAAGAATTCATTTTATCAATCAGTTGAATGATAAATTTTATGCGTACGCGTCTTCCCATAATAACTTTTATATCAATGATATTAATTACTTGTCAGCTTGTTTCGGCTTGGATAAATGGGCAGATCCGTTATTCTGGCATATGTATAAGTATTCGTTATGCCTGCCGGCAATTCCGTCATTATCTTTTAATGTGGCTAATATTATGAAGGCTATCTATGGTAAAAATAAAAAATCGCTCGTGTTAGATATGGACAATACGCTTTGGGGCGGTATTGTTGGTGATGATGGAGTGGAGAATCTGGAGATTGGTCAGGAGACTTCCATGGGGCAGGTTTTTTCAGAATTCCAACAGTATGTAAAAGACCATAAAGGAATTGGTATCATGCTGAATGTTAGTTCCAAAAATGAACATGAAAATGCGATTGCCGGGTTGGAACATCCGGATGGCGTCTTACGTCCCGATGATTTTATACTGATCAAGGCAAATTGGGAACCAAAAAGCATGAATATACAGAATATCGCGAAAGAATTAAATATTCTTCCGGAAAGTCTTGTATTCGTAGATGATAATCCGGCAGAGCGTGAGATTGTGAGGCAGCAGGTTCCGGGAGTGGCAATTCCGGAGATCGGCAGTCCTGAGCAATACATCAGAATACTTGATCACTCAGGATTCTTTGAAGTGACAAGCCTGTCAGAAGATGACCGGAAAAGAAATGAGATGTACAAAGCAAATGTACAAAGACAACAGCAGGAGCAAAGCTTTGGGGATTATGGAGACTATCTGAAATCATTGGAGATGACAGGAACCATAAAAACATTTGAACCATTGTATATGGCAAGAATTGCACAGCTTACCAATAAGAGTAACCAGTTCAACCTGACTACGAAGCGTTATACGCAAAGCGAGATTGAAGAAGAAGCAGCCAATCCGGATAGGATCACTTTGTATGGTAAATTAGAAGACAGATTCGGTGATAATGGCGTGGTATCCATAGTAATCGGCAGGATCGAGGGAGCAATCCTTCATATCGATCTGTGGCTCATGAGCTGCCGTGTATTAAAGCGGGATATGGAATTTGCCATGATGGATGAGCTTGTTGCGCAGTGCATGAAAAAAAATATTACACAGATAAAAGGCTATTACTATCCGACTGCAAAGAATGCAATGGTGCGTGAATTCTATGCCCTGCAGGGATTCACCAAAGAAAAAGAAGATGAAATCGGCAATACGGTGTGGTATTATAACATAGACAAGAATTATGAAAATAAAAATCAGGTAATCAGGGTAAATGAAGGAACAGTACAGCCGTGAGCTGCAGGTTGAAAAGTAACAAAGGAATAGATTAGGAGCAGACGTATGAGCAGAGAAGAATTATTTGAAAAATTAAATGAAGTATTCAGAGATGTTTTTGATGATGAGGAGATTACAGTAACAGATGCAACCACAGCAGATGACATTGAAGACTGGGATTCTTTGGAGCACATCAATCTGATGTCGGCAGTAGAGCAGGAATTTGGCATTAAATTTTCTATGGGGCAGATCGTCACAATGAAAAATGTAGGTGAGATGGCCAATATTATTTTGGAGAAATTAGGATAGTGAGAGCACAGGTGCGTAACAATGCGTAGGTATCAGGGGACAAAATACCTTTTGACCCCGACATCAAAGTATGCAATTATGAAGCAGAGGTTATTAAAATGAACATTACATCTTTTTCCTTTCTGTGTTTTTTTACGGTATTATTGATGGTATATTACATCGTACCTAAAAAAGCACAATGGGGAGTGTTATTACTTGCAAGCATTATGTTCTTTGCAGCATCGGGAGAACCTTGGTTAATCGGTTATCCGATTGCTACGGTCATAGTCATATATGGGGGCGCATTGTATATTCATAAAGTGAAAGAGCAGAAAAAGAGACAAATCGCACTCTCACTTGTTGTTGTATTATGCGTTTCTTTGTTATGTATACTAAAATACTTTCACTTGGGGTTACTGGCACCACTGGGAATCTCGTTTTATACATTGACATTATTGGGATATGTCATTGACGTATATTATGAAATCGGAGAACCGGAAACGAATATTCTAAAACTGGCATTGTTCGGATATTACTTTCCGACAATGATATCAGGACCTATTATCCGCTACCGGGATATGAGAGAGCAGCTATATGCAGGTCATCAGCTTGTGTATAAAAATGTGACATACGGAATGCAGCGGATCGTATGGGGCTTTTTTAAGAAGCTGGTGATAGCTGAACGAATGGGACTTATCGCAGATACGGTATTTAACAATTATGAAATCCATTCGGGATTTACGGTCATCATTGCGGGCATTTGTTTTACATTCCAGTTATATACGGATTTTTCGGGATACATGGATATCGTTCTGGGTGTTTCTGAGACTTTCGGCATTATACTTCCTGAGAATTTTGAAACACCGTTCTTTTCACGCAGTATTGCGGAATACTGGAGACGCTGGCATATTACATTAGGAACATGGCTTAGAGAATATTTATTTTATCCATTGCTTAGAACAAAGTTTTTCAGCTCATTACCAAAGCGGTTAAAAGATAAATGCGGTAAGAAAACAGCAAAGAAGATGACCACCTATCTGGCAATGCTGATCTTATGGTTTACGATCGGATTCTGGCATGGAGGAGTATGGAAATACATTATTGGATCTGGGCTGTTGCACTGGTTCTATATAGTATCAGGAGAAGTATTGGAACCTGTCTGGAAGAAGCTGAAAGGCTGGTTCCATGTGAAAGATGACAGCAAAGGCTTTATTTTTTTCCAGCGTGTAAGAACTTTTACATTAGTTACAATTGGTCTGATATTCTTCCGTGCGGATAATGCAATGGTGGCATGTAGGATGCTGGCAAGTATTTTCCGTTCCTGGAATCCGGAAATATTCTGGAATGGATCTCTTTTCGAACTGGGACTTGATTGGATTGAATTTACGATTGCAATGGTTTCCCTTGTAATGTTACTTATGGTATCTATTCTGCAACAGACTGAAAGTATCAGGGACAGGATCGCAAGACAGAAACTGGTGGTACGCTGGGTGATTCTCTATGCACTTATTTTTTATGTGATACTTCTGGGAAATTACGGACCTGGATATAGTGCGGCAGAATTTATCTATCAGGGATTTTAGTGTGAGAAGAAGCGCGTGGGATTAGGAGTTATTATGAATAGAAAACAGATCATAAAAACAATTGTATTCATAGGTGTATTTTTACTCATCCTGCAGACGGTCACGTATGTGATTCGTACCAATGGCGGTGTAAAGGATCGTTTTACAGGTTTCTATGCGGAAAAAAGTGATACCCTGGATGTAGTCATGATTGGTTCCAGTCCAGTATATCCTTGTTTTGCAGGGGCTAAGATGTGGGGAGAATATGGTTTTACTGCATTTCCCTTAGCTTCCAACATGCAGAGACCTATGGCAACGTTGTCACTTGTGAAAGAAGTAAGAAAAACACAGAATCCTGAGGTGTTTGTATTTGAGATGAAACAGTATACTGCTTCTGAGGAAGATATGTCAGATAACATGGCCTATACAAGAGGCGTTACGGATAATATGAAATATTCCTGGAACCGCATCGATGCAATTAACCGCATGGTACCGGAAGTGGGAGAACGATATACCTATTATTTTGATATTTTTAAGTATCATTCCAATTGGAAGACAATGGTTCTGCCAAGTCAATTGGTATGTTTCGACTATGAAAAATCAGAACCGTTAAAAGGATTTGAATTCAAGGACAGCTACTATCCAATGAAACAGGTGGATTATTCCGATATTACAGATACGGCTGCAATAGAACCGATCTATGAAGCTGCGTTACGGGAACTGCTTGCATATCTTCAGGAAAACCATCTTCAGGCATTGTTTACCGTAGCACCGTATTCCTATGAATTTGCGGACAAGCAAAGAAATTATAATTATATGGAAGAAATCATACGATCTTACGGATACGATTTTTTGAATCTGACGGAGCATACGGAAGAGATGGACTTTGATTTCGCAACGGATTTTTATGATAAGGGAGTGCATACAAATCCACTTGGTGCCGAAAAAGCGACAGAATTTCTTGCAAAATATCTGAAGGATCATTATCAGATTCCCGATAAAAGGGGGAACAAGGATTATAAAAGCTGGGATGAGGCATATTCCAGATGGACGGCGCAAATGAAGGAATCCAGGGCTGTTACACTGGAAAAAATTAAAAATCAGGAATATACGGAGCCGGAAGTGGAAGATTAAAATGTGAGAAGAAATTCTAAGTAACAAAAATACTGTTACTATGAATTACTAAATCTCACACCGGAAGAAGCCGCAAGCGTCTTCTTCGTTTAATTTTGGAGGATAAGTCATGTGTGGAATAGCAGGATTTTGTAACTTAAAAAGACATTGGAAAGAAAATATCGACAATATGAATCAGCGTATGTTCCACAGAGGACCGGATGCGGTAGGTGTATGGAGCAGGGAAGACCATGGGGTAGTCTTGGGACATCGCCGGTTATCAATTGTGGATCTGACACCAAGCGGTGCACAGCCTATGGAGTCCCATAGCGGAAGATTTATCATGGTGTATAACGGAGAGATCTATAATTATAAAGAAATAGCGGAAAAACTGATAGAAGAGCGCCGCGTACAGGCATTCCGAGGAACCTCTGATACGGAAGTCCTGCTGGAAGCCATGGAAGCATATGGCATACAGGAAGCCATCTCTATGTGCAAAGGTATGTTTGCGATTGCGCTTTATGATAGAGAAAAAAGTAAATTATATTTATTAAGAGATAGAGTGGGAGAAAAACCACTCTATTATGGATTTGTACAGGAAGGGTTTGTATTTGGTTCTGACCTTGGTTCTATATCTGCCTTGAAAGAATTCCGTAATGAGATAAACACAGAGATCCTGGATGTATACTTTGTACATGGCTATATACCGGCACCCTATTCTATTTATAAAGACATCTATAAATTAGAACCGGGTACGATATTGACGATTGATGAGCCATTCCAAAAACCTTTGCTGGCTCCTTTCTGGTCTATGAAGGAAGCTGCCAGAAAAGGACAGAAAAATCTGTTCAAAGGAAGCAGAACAGAGGCATCAGAAGAATTAGAGCGTCTTCTGAAACAATCCATTGCAGGGCAGATGGAGGCAGATGTTCCAGTAGGGGCATTCCTGTCTGCGGGGATTGACAGCAGTACCATTGTTGCCCTGATGCAGTCATTAAGTACGAATAAAGTAAAAAGCTTTACCATTGGTATGGAGGAGGCAGCCTATAACGAGGCGACGATAGCAAAAGAGATAGCAAGACATCTTGGGACAGAGCATACCGAGATGTATATCACGGAGAATGATGCAAAAGAAGTGATTCCGAAGCTTTCCCATATGTTCAGTGAACCCTTTGCGGATTCCTCACAGATACCGACCTACCTGGTCAGTAAGATGACAAGAGAACATGTAACAGTATCCCTGAGCGGTGACGGCGGAGATGAATTATTCTGTGGTTATAATTCATATGAATCCATTATTGGTCTCTGGAATCGTATGAGTAAAGTGCCATATCCAATCCGAAAGATATGCAGCGACTTGGTATTACATACACCAATGCGCAAAAATAAAGATTTCTGTGTAAGAGGCAGATTACTTGCAGCAAGGGGACCGGAAAAGTTATATGAAATATCGAATCAGGAAGAGAATATTGCCAATGCAATCGCAAAGACGCATACAGACCCACCCTATAAATACAGCGAATACCAGACAGGATTCTTAACAGAAACCCATCATAATATTATGTTGATGGATATGCTGATGTATCATCCGGATGATATCCTGGTAAAGGTAGACAGATGTGGTATGGCAGTGTCTTTAGAATCCAGAATACCGATGTTAGATAAGGACGTGGTCGAGTTCGCATGGTCGCTGCCGATTGACTATCTGAGAAAAGATGGAATCGGAAAACTGGTCTTACGCGATGTACTATACCGTTATGTGCCAAAAGAAATGATGGAACGTCCAAAGACAGGATTTGCGATTCCGATCGATAAGTGGCTGCGCCAGCCAAAGCTCCGTGCGTGGGCAGAAGCACTGCTTGATAAGAAAACAATAGAGCAGCAGGGAGTACTGGATGCAGATGTGGTATCCCGCATCTGGAAGGACTATATCGAAAAAGGTGTATGGAGAGTTCAGATCTGGTATCTGCTCATGTTCCAGGAGTGGATGGTGAGTGAAAGGAAGTAAGTGAATTTGGTGATCGGGAGGCTGTGAGGTGCCGCCGGCTTATGAATTCCGGTGTACTTCCGTAATCTCTACAGTCATACGAAATGTGCGCCTGGCCCAGACACGAAGGTGTCTGTTCCATTCGTACATTTTGTGCATGACAGTAACGATTCAGGAAGTACACGCTGGAAGTTCATAAGCCGGCGGCACGGCAAGGTTTCTGAAATCAAATCACTCACTTTTCTTGTTGGATCCAGTGTTAGAAGAAATTCTAAGCAGCAAAAATACTGTTTAGAATTTCTAAATCTCACACAGGAAGATGCCTCTTACGAGTCTTCTTCTCACTGATTATTTGTGCCGCTTGTAGCGGCATGTCGGGATGTGTGAAAAAATTATAGTAGAACTTGGCTTCGTCAATTTGCACATATACTTACCAAACAAAAATTGATGCACAACATAGTTTGGTGAGCAACTGTATGAAGCGCTGGTACTTAGAACATGTATTTTATGTTCTTATGTACCACTGCGTGCTGAATCCAAGCGGGAGCGCGTTGCGAATGAACTATGTTGTGTATCAATATTGTGTAAACGTAAATGTGCAAATTGACGAATTCAATATGTAAAAAGAAAGTCAGGAAGCGGATATGAAAATAATAGAGAATTACGAGCCGCCGGCGGTTCCGGGGGAGTGTGCGGAGTTGATCACGGTGATTGTGGCTGTTTATAATATTGAGGCTTATCTGGACAGGTGTGTACGTTCGATCATGAGGCAGACATATCGGAATCTGCAGATTATTTTAGTAGATGACGGGGCAACGGATGAGAGCGGTAAGATGTGTGACGCATATGCCTCTGAGGATGAACGTATTGAGGTGGTGCATAAAAAGAACGGTGGACTGTCAGATGCGCGTAATGCAGGGATGAAGATTGCTAAGGGCACATATATTGCTTTTGTAGATGGGGATGACTGGATCGACGAGCAGATGTATGAATCCATGCTCGGGGCTATGGTTGAGCAGACAGCAGACATATCGATCTGCAGATATCGTCAGGTATATCCGGAGGAGACCATAGACGAGTCTACAAAGAAGGCAGTTATTTTTCAAGACAGACAGGCACTGGCATGTCTCATTGAAGAACAGGATGAATATCAGCTGCAGAATGCAGCATGGAATAAGTTATACCGGAGAGATTTGTTACAGGGACAGGAATTTCCGGTTGGCAGATGGTATGAAGATATTGTATACACGGCTATACTGCTAAGTAAGGTGAAGCGTTGCGTGTATTTAGACAGAGCATTTTATAATTATGTATTGGACCGAAAAGGCAGTATCATGTCGCATGGATTAAATGTGCGTATTCTGACAGATCAGATACCGGCTTATATGGAAAAAACAGAATTCTTACGGAGTATAGGGGAAGATACTCTGGCTGATATTCATAATTATTTCACGTATAAGAGGCTTTTACTATTATTTACCCAATTCAGAAGAAGTAAGGACAAGAACCGAAAGAAATTCTGTGTGGAACTAAGAAATATGATTCTTTCAGAGCAGGGACAGTTTGATGCCGCATTTACCTGTGAAGCGGCGAACCCGAATGAGTATATAAAGATGAAAATTTTTATGAAATCAACGATACTTTATAATGTTGTGATGGATATCAATGATGCTTTTATCATTCCTTACAAACAATGGAAGCTTAAATAAAGAAAATATGAGGTCGTGTTACTATGATAATTGTGCAGATGTCTGGGGGACTGGGAAATCAGATGTTCCAGTATGCCCTGTATAGACAGCTTCTTGCAATGGGCAGGGAGGTAAAAATAGATGATGAAACCTGTTATGTGGAAGATGGGACGAGGGCAAGGCAATTGTCTGTTTTTGGGATTACGTATGACAAGGCAGCACGGGAGGAATTGATCGCATTGACGGACGCCAGGATGGATATTGTGAGCCGTATCCGCCGTAAGATATGCGGCCGCAGGACAAAATCCTATATGGAACGGCAGTTCAATTTTGATGATAAGGTCTTCCAGCTGGAAGAAGCTTATTTGGAAGGCTGTTGGCAGAGTGAGAAGTATTTTCCGATGGTAAAAGAAGAATTAAGGCAGGCATTTATAATACAGATGTCAATGAATGAGGAGACCCGGAACTACCTGGATCAGATAGAACAGACAGAAGCAATCAGTGTGCACATCCGCAGAGGAGACTATCTGCAAGATGCTCAGCAGGTTACGTATGGCGGAATCTGTACGGACAACTACTATGAACGTGCCATAGATCTAATGCAGGAAAGACATCCGCAGGCGACATTCTATCTGTTTTCCAATGATGCTGCGTGGGTGAGAGAACATATGTCAGGCGGCCAATTTATCGTAGTAGATTGTAATGATGAATCGACAGGATACCTGGATATGCTTCTGATGAGCAGATGCCGGCACCATATCATAGCGAACAGTAGCTTCAGCTGGTGGGGCGCATGGCTGAACCGGAATCCGGCTAAGGAAATCATCGCACCGAAAAAATGGCTGAATGGAAGAGATTGCAGCGATATCTACACAGATTGCATGCTTGCTATTTGAGGTGATAACTCAAGTGTCAAAAGCCTACCGCCGGTATGTACCACTGCGGCTAAGTCCAAGAGGGAGCGTGTTGCGAATGAACTATGTTGTGCATCAATATAATTCATGACAAGTGAAGCGGCTTGCCGGTACATCTTGTTGCATAGTGGGTGCAAATTGACGAACTCGAATATAAACATGCTTTTGACACTTCAACCAATATTTAGTAAAATATAATGTACTGCAATGAAAGCGTATCAGTATATAAGAAATTGAGATACAAGGAGATATACCGTGAGTATTACGATATTAAAGAAACTGACATGTATTTTGAATAAAAAACAGCAGACCAAGATTGCCGGTCTGGGAGTATTGATCTTGATCGGAGGTTTATTGGAGACACTGGGAGTTTCCATGATTCTGCCGCTGGTTACGGCAATATTGGATGTAGACAGGATGAGTAAGAACAGATATGTACAAATGATATGCGATAGCATGCATATTGACAATATGAATGATTTCATTATCCTGTTGCTGGTTACTGTGATTCTGATCTTTGTGATAAAAAATGCATACTTGCTATTTCTCGCGTATGTTCAGGCAAGATTTGTAAATGGCAATCAGCACCGTGCAGGCAGTTATATGCTGGAAGAATATCTGAACCGTTCTTACGAGTTCTATCTGAATGCAGATATTCCGACTATTTTCCGTATTCTGGATGGGGATATCCCGAAAGTATTCCAATTGCTGATGTCATTCATAAAGCTGGTAACAGAAGTAGTGGTAGCATTATGTCTCTTCATTCTGCTGCTCGTCATCGATTTCCGCATGACACTGATGATGATGGCCATGTTATTGCTCATGACATTGATCATCGTAAAAATATTGAAACCGATCCTGAATAAGATAGGAAAAGAGAATCAGGATGTGCAGAGTATTGCCGGACGCTGGAGAACGAAGTCTGTATACGGAATAAAAGATGTTAAGGTATTGAATAGAGAACATTTTTTTGCCTCATTCTATGAAAAGCATACCAAATACGGAACCGAGCTTACCATTAAATATTCCGTACTGAACAGCGTGCCAAGAACAATCATAGAGACTGCCTGCATAGCGGGCGTTTTGGCATATATTGCGATCTGTATCGCAACAGGTACGAATGTGACATCACTATTATCACAGATTACTGCATTTGGTATCGCGGCGATCCGCCTGATGCCGAGTATGAACCGAATCAACACATATCTGACAGACATTGCATTTTTTGAGCCTTCTTTGGATTATGTATATGACCATGTAGATTTTACAAAATTCAAGAAAGAAGGACACTATGTAGCAGATAAGCCGAAAAATTCGGAACCTGTCGTAATTGATGATGATATACGATTAGAACATATCACGTATCGATATCCGAATACAGATAAGAAGATTCTGGACGACGCCGGAATGGTGATTCCATTTGGAAGATCTGTTGGAGTCGTAGGACCATCCGGAGCAGGCAAGTCGACTGTCATAGACATTATCCTGGGTCTGTTACGTCCTGAATCCGGGCAGATCATGTGTAAGAACAGAGATGTATTTGATAACTACCCATCCTGGTTGAGCAATATAGGATATATACCGCAGACGATCTATCTGTCGGATGATTCCATACGTGATAATATTGCATTTGGAGTTCCCAAAGACGAGATAGATGATGCCAGAATATGGAAAGTTCTGGAAGAAGCGCAGATGAAGAACTTTGTAGAGCAGCTTCCGGAGGGATTGGATACCTCAACAGGTGACAGAGGTGTCAGAATATCAGGCGGCGAGAGACAAAGACTTGGTATCGCAAGAGCACTATATCATAATCCGGATATTCTGGTATTCGATGAAGCAACATCCGCACTTGACAATGCGACAGAGAAGGCAGTCATGGAAGCGATCGAAAGTTTTCACGGCAAGAAGACATTGGTCATCATAGCACACAGACTGAATACATTAGAACAATGCGATATCCTCTACCGTGTGCAAAACGGAAAGATCGTGGCAGAATAGTAACAAGTTTGCTTTGGAAGAACGCTAAACCGTTCTTCTATTGTGAGAAGCCTCCTATAAAGATTCAAGTGTCAAAAGCTTATCATAGAACTTGGCTTTGTCAATTGACGAATTCAAAAAAAGAAAGGGCGCATATGTTAGGAACAGAACTTTTAAAGGGACAAGGATTAGGCAACCAATTATTTTGTTATGTAACGACCAGATGTATCGCGATGGAGAAAGGATATGATTACAGTATTCTTGGCAGTGAGACACTGGCGAATAATATTCACAGTAATTGCGGACTGTACTTTATGGATCTGGAATTCGGTGCGCCTTCTAAGAGAGAAGATTATACAAGAGAATATTGGGAAAAAGAGGACAGATTATTTTTACCGAATTCACGTCATGATCTGGAACACGGTGCGTATGTGACAGGAACAGACCAGACGCTGTTAGATATTGAAGATCATGTACTGATAGCCGGAAATATGCAGGCGGAAGATTATTATAGTAAATATAAAGAAGATATTAAGCGGTGGCTCAAGGTAAAGGCGGAGTATGACTGCTATGAATACAGCAGGGACAACCTTTGCATCTTACACCTTCGCTGCACAGATTATATGGATTCACCGGAATTATTCTTAAGGCGTAAATATTGGCTGGACGGCATGACAAATATGCGGAAGATCAGACCGGATATGGAATTCATGATCATTACGAATGATACCAAAGAAGCAGAGAAGCTGATACCGGGTGTCAAAGCATATAATTTTAATCTTGCAAAGGATTATGCAATTATTAAAAATGCAAAGTATCTGCTGCTGGCAAATTCGTCTTTTACATACTTTCCTGCATTTACAAGTGATGTGGAGCAATATGTAATAGCACCGAAGTACTGGGCGCGCCATAACGTATCAGATGGCTATTGGGCATCGGAACAGAATATCTATGAGGGATTCCATTACATGGATAGGGATGGTAAGATATTTACAGCAGAAGAATGCAGGCAGGAACTTCAAATATATAAAAAGAACTCAAACAAATACCGGAGGCTGAATGTGAAGCCGGAAGGAATTTTATTACAATTATATAAGATAAAGAGTAAGTACATCTATGAAAAGTATCATATGCTTAAAATTTACCGAGGCATCAAGAGAAGAATCAGAAAACTGATGAACCAGTAAATCAAAATAGAAAATAAGCGGGCGAATGGGACATAGCTGTGCCCTGCTGGGAGAGATAGAATATGATTAGGAATCAGACAGATAAAAGGAATGGGAAGCGTAGTCAAAGGCCTTTACGGGAAATCGTAATGCAAAACAAAGCAGAAATCCTGTTATGCATACTCGCATTTGCGTTTTTCTTATATATGGCCATGAACAAGTTAATGGCAACACCGTTATGGCTGGATGAAACCCTGGAATATTATATTTCAAAATACATGACAGGTGAGATTTCATGGTACAGCAATAACGGTATTATGGGGACGACGAACATGTATCAGAGAATGCTGGGAGGCTTTCAACCACCACTGTATAATTTTCTGATGTATTTCTGGATCGCGATCAGTGACACGGAATGGTGGTTCCGCATCTGGAATGTGCTGATGAGTGCGCTGGCGGCAATTGGGGTTTATAAGACGGTAAAGAGAGTGAGTTCCTATCGTGTGGCTGCACTCTCCGTTGTTATTTATTCCTGTATCTATGAAGTCATTTATTACACGCAGGAATGTGCGGAATATTCCATGCTATTGATGTCTATCGCATGGCTTGTGTATTTTTACTTTAAACTATTCGAGAACTTGAATCTTAACAGTATGATCTGGTTCGCGGTATTCTGCAGTATTGCGATGTATACACAATATGGGGCAGCATTTGTGGTAGCTCCGCTGCTGCTGAGTATTCTGATCAGAGTCCTGCAGACAAAAAGAGCGGTTGCCATAAAGCAGCTGGTGGTCGTATATCTGGTTACATTTTTAACAGCTGCAGTTCCGTTGATCATGTTCTTTCTCCTTCCGCAGATGGAGAATCAGGTACCATCTTCTGAGAATGTGGAGGCATGGAATTTTTACAATAACAGTGTAGTACAGGATTTCATTCATATGTTCATTGATGTATTCAGATGGAATACGATCGAATCCATTACAAGATTTTTCTATCCGGCACTGGCAGTCAGTATCGGATTACTGTTGATTTCTATTTTCTTATTGGCATTCAGCAAGGATAAATTACTGAAGCATTTACTGCTATGTAATCTGGGAACCTGGATCTTATATTATATTCCGACCAGGGCAGGTATCTATGCAAGAGGATATTTTGGATTCCGTTATAATATCTTCTTTATTCCTCTATGGCTCATAAGTATGATCTATATGCTATATGAGGTGTATCGTATTCTGGGCCGGATGAAAAATGTACAGAGCAGAAGAAATATACAGCGTGCATACTGTATCCTGATGGCAGTAATGGCTGCAGGATATTGTATTTATGGAGCGCATCAGATCAATAAGGGATGGGAAAAAGCTGATACGAGAGGCTGCGTGAAGGCATGGTATGAGAAAGAAGGCTATCAGGTACCGACATTTGTTGAAATCAATCAGGCACCAAGTTTTTCCTATTATTTTGAACATGACGACAGATATCGGGCTGACTATGAAAAAAATGTCTATAGAGAAGAAATACAGATCGGTTTCGAAGAAGATAAGTATAAAGAAGAATATACAGAGTACGAGGAATATCTGAAGGATACATTCGGAGAAAAACTTCCGGATGCGATGTATCTTTTCGTAGGAAATAAAGAAGAGTCCAGATTATTTCCTGTTTTGGAGGATAGAGGCTATACGATCGAGGAAGTCTATAAGACGACTGCTCAGCTCTATTACGCGCACAAATAAGCATATGGAAGGAATATTCTATGAGTGAAATGAAAAACGGAAAATTACAGCTGCCAAATGTTACTTTACTAGCGATGACAAGTGTAAAAATAAAAGAAACCATAAAAGCTATGCAGTATAGTATGCAGGGAATCGATTTTGCAGAAGCAGTTCTGATCACTCACAGGAGACCGTTCTTTCTTCCAAAAGAAATCACTTATAAACACATTGATAAGCTGACGGATATTGATCGATTTAATTACGAGACAGTATATAATATGGGCGAATATGCAGACAATGATTTTGCATTATTAGTGCATTATGATGGATTTGTGGTACATCCGGAAATGTGGCGCGATGAATTTTTGGAATATGATTATATTGGTTCTCCATGGCCGCTCCCTAAGGAGGGAGATATGACGACCTATCGTGATATCCATGGTAACATCTGCCGGGTCGGTAACAGCGTGTCGCTTCGAAGCAAACGCCTCATGGATTTTCCAAAGAAGGCAGATATCCCCTGGACGGGAGAAGAGAAGGATGGCTTCGTGTATTATAATGAAGACGGATTCATCTGCTGTAAGATCAGGCACTTACTAGAGGCAGAAGGTATGAAGATCGCACCGATAGAAGTTGCAAAATACTTTGGACATGAGAATATGATCCCGGAGATAGAGGGAATCACCCCGTTTGTATTCCACAAATGGTATGGAACCAATGCACAGTATCCTAATTTTTGTAAAAAGTAAAACAGGAGAATAGAAATGGTATATGATTGTTTTCAATTCTTTAATGAACTGGATATCCTGAAATTAAGATTGCATGTGATGGCACCGGTGGTCGACAGGTTCGTGATCAGTGAAGCGACCGAGACTTTTTCTGGTATGAAAAAGCCATTGTATTACGAAGAGAATAAAGAAATGTTTGCGGAATTTGCAGATAAGATCATTCACGTAGTGGTAGAAGATACGCCGGAAGGCGATACACATGATCGGGATACCTTTCAAAAGAATGCAGTTGGAAGGGGACTGACGGACTGTAAAGATGACGATATTGTCATTTTTAGTGATCTGGATGAGATCCCTAATCCTGAGAAAGTAAAACAGGTGATAGAAACAATCCTGAAAAATAAAGAAGATGCACAGAATAAAGTGTATCACATGGCACAGCGTTTATTTTATTGTTATCTGAATATGGAGGAAGTCTCCGGAAAACTTCTGGCATACTGTGGAGAGTTCGAAGGTGTGGAACGAAAACAATGGCTTGGCACCAAGATATGCAGGTATGCTGTTGCAAAGACAATGCCGCTTGGCGAACTGAGATGGCCAAAGTGCAAGGAATTCGGTGTCCGTGTAGCAGACGGGGGATGGCATTTTGGGTATATGGGTGGAAGTAAAGAAGCTGATGTTCGGAAGAGAGTAGCAGAAAAAGTGCGTTCAGCAGCACATCAGGAATATAATAATAAGGCAGTCCTGTCAGAAGTTGACGATAAGATAAGAGATGGGGAAGATATCTTTGGAAGAGATGCCTGTTTTGTACAGACAAAGATTGACGACACGTATCCGGAATATCTGAGGGAGCATCAGAAGGAATATGCACATCTTATGAAACAGGAAGAATCGAAGGGGACGATCGTAAGGCGCCATGTCCGCAGGAAATGCCGTAATGCATACCGTACAGCAATTACTAGGCTGAAGAGGGCAGTGAAGCGTATCCTTCATATATAAAAATATAAGAAGCAATTTTGATTGGGGATCGGCCGAACAAGGAAGAAAGCATGAATTTGAATAAAGATATTGGAGCAGGATATGAAAGAGAGAGGAAAGGTATCCATTTGTATTCCGACCTATAACAATGCTGCAGAAGTAAAGCAGCTGGTGGAATCCATAAGGGAACAGACCTATACGAATATTGAAGTGAATATTACCGATGATTCCACCGATATGCAGATCGAAGAACTGATGGCACAATATGCGGATGACAGGATCAGATATGTACATAACAAGCAGAAGCTGGGTCATATCTATAACTGGAATGCTGCGATCAGGATGGCAACAGGTCAATATATTAAGATCATGTTCAGTGATGATTGGTTCACGTATGCAGACAGCCTGGAACGATATGTGAGGTTACTTGAGGAGCAGCCGGAAGCTGATTTTGCATTTTCTTCCAGCATGCAGGTCTCTGACAGCAGTTCTTATGAAAGAAAGATATCGGAAGAATTCATTACGAGCCTGACAAGTGATTACACCAGAATCTTTCGGGGCAATCAGGCTGGTGCGCCGAGCGGTACGATATACCGGAATAACGGGATCCTGTTTGATGAGAAGAGCAACTGGGCATCTGATCTTGAGCTGTATCTGCATCTGCTAAGTGTGAACCCGAGATTTGCTTATACACATGATCCGCTCATTTCCATCGGATTACATGGAGAACAGTATACGCATATGTTTTCCGAAAAGGATGACAGAATTTTCTATGATTATCTGTTTCTGTATGAGAAGTATAGATTACAGGAAAATCAGGAATGCAGACAATTTTTCTTTGATGAATATATCATGAAATTTGATAAAGGGATGAAGATGGCAATGCGCTGCGGACATACCCCGCTGGAATACTGGAGGGGGAGGATCCCTTATTTGTGGCAGAACAAAGTAGTCGATTATTGGAAGGCACTTGTCAGAAAGCTGAACAAGAAGGGATAGCGGTCATGCAGGTGAGAAAATAAGAGGAATTGCGAATGAAATTTTTAAAAAATAAAGGAAATATCATTAATTGCTTTTTCTATATCGGGTTCCTGACCGAAATCATGATCGTTCTGATCGATAAAAGTGCTTATATCAATCCGATAGAAGGAACCATGTTCCGTATCGCATTTTTACTATTTGGGTTGAAGGTACTATTTACGCGGTATAGCAGGAAAGAATGGCTTCTTATCATTGGGTTCTGTGTGTTGGGAGTAGTCTCTTATCTGTATGCGGACAGGGATGAGGTACTGCGTATCGTCATGTTCGTGGCAGCATCCAAGAATATTTCACTGCGGAAGATGATGGCGATAACGTTCTATACCGTACTGACCGGAATCCTATTGCTGATGCTGCTTGCAGTAATGGGCGTATTTGGGACCATGACACTGGATGTCGATTACGGAAGAGGCGGAGTCGAATCCAGATATTGTATCGGATTAGGGCATCCGAATGCACTGCATTGCATGATATTTACCACCCTGCTGCTGGGCATGTATTTATATCTTGAAAAGATGAAATGGAATGTATTTCTCCTATTATTTTTGGGAAATATCGGATTATACACGTTGACCACTTCTAAAACGGGACTGCTGATCATAACAGCCACATTATGTGTGGGATTGCTGATCCGCTATGGAAGAGGTGTCCGGGACAGCCGATGGTTCTATCGGGCGGGAATCACAGTTTTTACCGCATCGGTCCTATTTACACTTGTGATGGCAAGATTCGGGTATACACAGGGACCTTTCAGAGGGCTGGATATCTTATTGAATAACCGTATCAGCTATGCGATTCTCTGGGGCGGCATGTATAAATGGAATCTTTTTGGACATCCGGCGCTAGTGGAGACAGATTATTTTGATATGGGACTGAGCCGCCTGTTTTACTGGTATGGTTATATACCGGCTGCAGTATATTTGCTGGTAAATTTATTTATGTTATTCTATTTTTATAAAAAGAAAGATGCCAATGCGGTCCTGCTGATCATTATGTTAACTGGCTATACAACAGTAGAAGCGCATATTATATCGGTGTATCTTGCAAGAAATTATATCCTGTTATTATTGATCGGTACATGGAGCCGGATCTTTCATGTGACAGGACCGCAGGAAGACTATATTTGGGAAGTACTATGGAAGATATTGTCTGGTAGGATTAAGGTGTCAAAAGCTTATCACTGAACTTGGCTTCGTCAATTTGCACATATACTTGCAAAACAAAAATTGTGCAAATTCACGAATTCAAATATATAAACAAGCTTTTGACACTCGAATCCTGGTAGAATAGAAAAAGAAATAATTGGCAGGTAGATACGCAAAAAGCTGCGTAGAAATGAGGAAAGCAATGAATCAATATAATCAGAGAAATAGAATCGTAGAGTTATATTGTCTGTTAGCAGCAGATCTTTTATCTATTGTCATATCATATGCATTGGCGGTATTGATTCGTTTTGGGTCTCTGCAGTCTTTATGGAGAGGTGAGATTCATTTATTGGTATGCCTTTGCTTTTTGCTGTTCAGTACCATATTCAGTCTGCTTCTTGATTGGAACAGAGGATTTATCAAAAGAGGGTATTTCATTGAATTCACCACGGTTTTAAAATATGACGGCATTATGGTCGCTTCTATAGGATTTATACTATTTCTGACGAAACAGGCTGAATTTTTGTCGAGGCTTACGATTGGGTACTTTTTCCTGATCAATCTTATTCTGACATATGTGTCACATACTGTTGTGAAGAAGTTGCTGATTGAATATCTGAAAAGCGAGCATTGCAAGGTTCAGATCATTATAATCACAGAAGAAGAGAATGCGGAAGATACGATTCTGCATTTACAAAAAGCCCTTCCGATCAATTATGAGATATCGGCGATCGCATTGCTGAATACAGACAGGGCAGGAGATAAGATATCTGATATTCCTGTTGTGGCAAATAAGGGAAATCTTATGGAAGTAGCGAGACAATTACCCTTGGATGAAGTGTTCATACGTTTAGAAAAAGAGCCTAATGCCAAGATACGCGAAATCATCCAGGACTGTGAAGAGATGGGGATCATCTGCCATTATAGCATGGATATCATGGATTGGAATGCAAGAGAGAGACATATAGGAAAATTCGGAGAATATACAGTAGTTACATATTCGATCTATAATATAGACTATAGAAGAAGAATGATCAAGAGAGGCATGGATATCGCGGGTAGCATTATGGGACTCTGTATTACGGCAATTGTAACACCTTTTGTTGCAGCTGCAATCAGGATCGAATCCAAAGGACCTATCTTCTTTTCCCAGACAAGGATCGGAAAGAATGGAAGACGATTCAGCATTTATAAATTCCGATCCATGTATATCGATGCGGAAGAGCGGAAGAAAGAGCTGCAGACCAGAAATGAAATGAAAGGTCTGATGTTCAAAATGGAAAATGATCCGCGTATCACAAGAGTTGGAAAATTCTTACGTAAGACAAGTATTGATGAATTACCGCAGTTCTATAATATCTTAAGAGGTGATATGAGCCTGGTGGGAACCAGACCCCCGACCGTGGATGAGTTCGAGAAGTATAATATCCATTACCGCAGGCGCCTCAGCATGACTCCGGGACTTACCGGTCTGTGGCAGGTAAGCGGCAGGAGCAACATAGAAGATTTTGATGATGTGGTAAAATATGATCTGGAATACATTGATAAATGGTCCCTGAGCCTGGACGTGAAGATTTTATTACAGACGCTGGTCGTCGTATTTGCAGGCAAAGGTTCCAGATAACAAGCCGTTAGGAGGAGGATGAAGATGCCTCAGAAAAAATTTGATTTATCCATTACGCAGTTACAGAAAATAAAAGAAACAATGCTGTTAGTATTTTTTACGGTTTTCTTTCTTTCGATTAATGCGATCCGAATCTTCAATGATTCTATCTCGGGAGATGAAGGATTCTCCATTATGCTGGTGAAAGATTCCGTAGCTGGAATGATACAGGCGACGGCTGCAGATGTGCATCCACCGCTCTATTATCTGATCTTTAAGGCATTTGCCATGATGATTGGGACAAGTGCTGCAGCAGGCAGAATCGTGACATTTACGGCAATTATACTTACCATGATACTTGCCAATACCTATATCAGAAAACGGTTCGGTGTCTATGCGGCGGCTTTTTTTATCATCCTGCTTACCTTTAATGTCACTGGGATCGAGATGATCGTTGAGGCACGTATGTATACATGGGCAATGCTGTTCGTCACACTGACGGCATTATCCGGATATGAACTGATGAGAGAGCAGAATCTGTGGAAATGGCTGGGACTTCTGGTATTCGGTCTGGCAGCAGGATATACACATTATTATGCATTGATCATGGTTGCCATCATTTACCTTGTAACATTTGCAGTATTGATCATTCGTGACAGGAAGAATCTGCTTTTTTGTTTCTTGTGTGGGATTGGTGCAGTGATCGGTTATTTTCCCTGGTTATTGATATTGCTAAAGCAATTTGGAACGGTCTCAGATAATTACTGGATTCATAGCATCGAATTAAAAGAATGGATCCGTTATATATTCGGTCATGACAGGTTCGGTAAGCTGCTCCGTATTATTTTAGCCGTTGCAGGATTTCTGTATCTGATCAGCAGAGACGGTCTGACAATTACCCATAATATCAGTCTAAAGAAGACAGGAGCAGACAAGGCTTTTATGCGTTTTGACTGGGACAAGGTACCGGAAGAAGAGAAGAATGAGCGCCTGCTGGTGCTTATATGCGGAGCTACCGTAGTGGGTACACTTGCAGTCGCTACGATCGTGTCTTATCTGGTGAGGCCGTTATATGTAGAGAGATATCTCTATTCGGCGTATGGATTGATCGCTTTGGCGTTTGGTATTTCCTTTGCGAATGTCAGCAGGAAGAAACTATATTCCTGGCTGTTGATCGTTGCGATTCTCATAACAGGTGCGAACAGTTTCAGGGGTATTTACCTTACAGAACAGGCATACATGACAGAAGACTCCAAGGCATTTTTTAAAGAGCATCTCGAACCGGGGGATGTGTTCGTGACAGATAACAGTCAATTGTCATGGACCGTACTGGCTTATTATTTTCCGGATATCAAAAATTATGCGCTAGGAGAATTTGATTTTTTTACACAGGAATATCATACGGTATGGTATTTGTCCGAAAAACCGGAGCTGGATGAACGAATTACAGCATATGAAGCACAGGGATTGCAGGTAACGCATGTATGTGATTCCGGAATCGGCAGATATCCATATTATTTATATAAAATAGTGAAGAATGATTAAGAATTGTGTTTTATGGATAGAAATTGAGGTAATAAATATATGAAGATAGCGATGATCGGACATAAGCGGATTCCTTCCAGAGAAGGCGGTATTGAAATCGTGGTGGAAGAACTTGCTTCCAGAATGGCAGCATGCGGGCACGATGTGACAGTATATAATCGTGGTGGTCATCATGTGGCTGGAAAAGAAAATGATATCGGGCATCAGGCAAAGACATACAGGGGGATTCATATGGTCACAATACCCACTGTCAATAAAAAATCGCTGAATGCCATTGTGTATGCGACACTTGCTACGATTCGGGCTGTATGCAGCCATTTTGATGTCATTCACTATCATGCAGAAGGCTCCTGCGCATTATTATGGTTGCCGCATCTATTGGGAATCCGGACAGTTGCCACGATCCACGGGCTTGACTGGCAGCGCTCCAAATGGGGTGGATTTGCCACGAGATTTCTGTTATTCGGAGAAAAAATAGCTGTAAAATATGCAGATGAGATCATCGTATTGTCTCAAAATGTGCAACAGTATTTTCTGGATACCTATCATAGAAAGACGCGTTTGATTCCGAACGGCATTACCATACCGGAATCAAAGACGGCAGATAAGATCAGTCAGCAGTATGGATTGAAAACAAACGAATATATTCTATTCCTGGCTAGAATCGTTCCGGAAAAGGGACTTCATTATCTGATCGAGGCTTACCGCGGCCTGGAAACGGATATGCCGCTCGTCATAGCAGGCGGCAGCAGTCATTCCGATGACTATAGGAACAGGATACGCCAACTAGCAGCCGAAGATCAAAGAATCATCATGACCGGATTCGTGCAGGGACAGTTATTGGAAGAACTGTACAGCAACTGCTACCTGTATGTCCTGCCGAGTGACGTGGAAGGTATGCCGCTCAGCCTACTGGAAGCAATCAGCTTCGGAAGGATGTGCCTTTGCAGTGATATTCCTGAAAATAAAGAAACAGCAGGAGAACAGGCAGAGTATTTTGAGCACTCTGACGTGGAAGCGTTAAAAGATGCACTTCAAAATATATTGTACAACACAGAGTTGCGGCAAAATGGGAATGATGAAAAACACGTAAGATCCAGACAGGAATTTGTAAGAATTCTTTATGACTGGGAAAAAGTAGTAGAGCAGACAATGGAGTTATACTAAATGAAAATATTAATGGTAAATAAATTTTTATATCCGAATGGCGGTTCCGAGACGTATATCTTTAAAATAGGAGAATATCTGATATCGCAGGGACATGAGGTACAGTATTTTGGTATGGAGCATGAGGGACGGATCGTGGGAAACCACGCAGAATGCTATACGAATAACCTGGATTTTCATACAGGGAAACTGCAGAAACTATACTATCCATTTCAGATCCTTTACTCTGTGGATGCCAAAAAAAAGATGTTTACAGTTTTGAAGGATTTTGAGCCGGATGTGGTGCATCTGAATAATTTTAATTTTCAGCTTACGCCTTCCATCATTTATGCAGTAAAAGAGTATGAAAAAAAGCGGAACAAACATGTGAAGATCATTTTTACCGCACATGATTATCAGCTGATCTGTCCGAACCATATGCTGCTGGTTCCGGAAAAAAAGGAACTCTGCGAACGATGTGTGAAAGGAGCCTTTGTAAATTGTACAACCCATAATTGCATCCATGGCTCTAAAATCAAGAGCCTGCTTGGCAGTATGGAAGGATATTTGTATTGGATACGAAAGACCTATCGATATATCGATACTGTGATATGTCCGAGCCTATTCATGAAAAAGAAGCTGGATGGGAATCCTGTTTTTAAGAACAAGACAATAGCGTTACACAATTTTATAGATATTCCGGATACCGTTAAAGATAGGGAGGAGGTATCAGAAAACAGATCGGAAAATAACGGATATGTGCTGTATTTTGGAAGATATGCGGAAGAAAAAGGGATCCGTACATTACTCGAAGTGTGTAAAAGATGCAGTCATATTCCATTTCTGTTCGCTGGAAATGGTCCGTTGGAAGCGGCAGTGAATGAAGTGACGAATATTAAAAATGTTGGTTTTCAGACAGGCCCCGAGTTGGTGCACCTGATACGGAATGCAAAATTTGCAGTGATCCCATCAGAATGGTATGAAAATTGTCCTTTTTCCGTCATGGAAGCACAGATGTACGGCACACCGGTCATCGGGGCTGATATCGGAGGAATTCCCGAATTGATACAGGAAGGGAAGACGGGTGAACTCTTTAAGCCAAAAGATGCCGTAGATTTACAGGAGAAGATAGAGGATTTGTGGAGGGATACAAAAAAATCTGAGCAGTATACTAAGAATTGTGGTAATATAACATTTGATACACTTGCAGTGTATTGTGAAAAATTAGTTAAGATATATAAACAGGAGTGAAAAATATGGCGAAGAGGACATTACATGGTTCTATCATTATTACGTATAGATGCAATGCGCGCTGCAATATGTGCGATTGCTTCAGGGATCCTTCCAGACCGGAGGAAGAGATCGATCTTGCAACACTTAAGAAACTTCCGAAGATGGCATTTACCAATATCACAGGCGGAGAACCCTTTATCAGACAGGATATCCACGATATTGTAAGATTATTGTATACAAAGACGAATCGTATCGTAGTCTCTACGAATGGATACTTTACAGACAGGATCATAAAATTGTGCGAAGAATTCCCGCAGATCGGAATCCGTATCAGTATTGAAGGTCTGGAAGAGACAAATAACGCGATCAGAGGATTGCCGGACGGATTCAACCGGGGATATGGTACCTTAAAAAAGCTGGTTGAGATGGGGCATAAGGATGTAGGCTTCGGTATGACTGTTCAGGACATCAATTGCAAGGATCTGATACCGCTCTATGAGCTTGCCAATGAATTGAACATGGAATTCGCGACAGCAACGCTTCATAATTCCTTTTATTTCAGGAAGACAGACAATAAAATAGACGATAAAAAACAAGTGGCGCAGGAATTTGAGAATCTGATCAACGCATTATTAAAGTCCAAATCACCTAAGAAATGGGGAAGGGCTTATTTCAATCATGGCCTTGTCAACTATTTATATGGACAGCCTCGTCTCCTGCCATGTGAGATGGGAACCAATGGGTTCTTTTTGGATCCATTCGGCAATGTATTACCATGTAACGGAAGTACGGAAAAGATGACCATGGGCAATCTGCATGATCAGACATGGGAAGAGATCTGGTATTCCGAGCAGGCGGATCAGGTACGAAAACAGGTCAGATGCTGTGATAAGAACTGCTGGATGATTGGCAGCGCCTCACCGGCAATGAAGCAGAGGATCTGGGTTCCGGGATGGTGGATCGTAAAGCACAAACTGTTCAGGGGTAACAGATACAGCCTAAGTGAGAATAAATTTATCGAGTAATAAATGGATTCACGCAACGTGAAGGGTAAGGAAATTTTAATGGAATCATATACAGAGCAGGAATTTATAAGATTAGTGGCAAGCCGGCCGGATATCAATTTTCTGGCGGCAGCCATTACGCCTTGGCATGCGCTGGGGATCGAGGCGACTATTCTGCAGATGACAGAACAGGGCAAAGTGCTGCGCGGGTATATCATGATCGTTGCACATAATGTTACCGGAACGGCCATCTCCGAAAGTAACTTTCCGGTCGCAAAGAATAATGAAATACAAATTGTATGTGTAGTCCCACAGAAAGATGCAAGGACGCTTAAGGAGAAACTATCAATAAAATATAGAAAATATAAATATTTTTTATTCCAATCAAGGGTAAAGGATACGGATGTCTTATACTGGGCAACGCCGTTAAAGCCGCCCTATGAAATGATTCCCAGAATAGCGGAAGTGACTGCAAAAAAAATGCAGTTCATCATAACAGATGAAGGTTTGGGCAGTTACCTGAATTCAGCATATGACTGGTGGCTCTTTTCTTTTCTGGAAAGTGGACTGAAAAGCGGTATCAGAGCTACCTGGGATCTATTGGTCAGAGACCCTCTTTTTCAGAAAAGTTTGTTAAGAAGAAACCAGCTGCGATGGAACCAGCTGCTGACAGGGAAAAAGAAAAAATGGAACGTGAATAAAGAAGTTGTTCAATATTATCAGAAAATCCTGAAAACAGAGGGAATCAATAAAGAATATGAGTATTATGCGGAAAGTGTACTGATCAATTCTGATATGCTTTTCGAAAGTGGTATTCTGAAGGACAATGAGGATGTAAAGGTCTATCGGGATATCTGTAATCTGATGCAGCAGGAAGAGATCCCCGTTGTATTAAAGGTACATCCAAGGGAGAAGGAACTGGAACGCTACAATACGATGAACTGTCGGATAGAACAGAAAAATGAACTGGCACAAGAGGTCATTCTGGCTTCACTTGAGAAAAAGCCTTTTTGCATTGTGGGAACTGCCAGTACGACATTGGTAACTGCCAGTCTATTATTTGACATAGAAACGATCTCCATCAATTATTTGATGGATCAGACAAAAATTGTAAGTAAAAAAACAGTGAATGATTTTAATGACACATTTAAAAATCTGGTATATATGCCGCGCAGTAAAGAAGAATTAATGGATTGTTTCAAGAAAATCAGGAGTAATTATGAAAGAAAAAATACAGAGAATCAGTGATATATTTACAAAAAAACAAAAGCTGCAGTTATGCGGACTTCTTGTAATGACAATCATCAGCACCATATTTGAATTACTTGGAGTCTCTGCGATCATGCCTTTTGTAAACGTTGCAATGAACCCAGACAGTATCTATGAAAATGAGTTACTATCCTATATTTACTCTTTGTTCCACCTGCAGTCAGTAAACGAATTTTTGATACTGCTGGCGATCGTTCTGGTCTGTATTTATATTTTTAAAAATGGCTTTTTGATTCTGCTCTATAGTTTTCAATATCGATTTACATATCAGAGCCAGAGAGTGTTGGAAGGACAGCTGTTATCCTGTTATATCCATCAGGATTATACCTTCCATCTGGAACAGAATTCGGCTGAATTACAGAGAAATATATTGCAGGATGTAGGAGGATTCTATCAGACAGTACTGACGATATTGCAGTTGCTTACAGAAGGTCTTGTATGTCTGATACTCTTTTTATATCTGCTCTATACAGATGTTACGATTACAATTGGTGTAGCCATTCTTTTAAGTTTGTTCATGCTGGTATTTATGGGATATCTGCGAATACGCATACGTAATATTGGTGCAGAAGCCCGTCAGGCAAATGGGAACCGTGTGCTGTGGATCCAACAATCCCTTGGTGGAATCAAAGAGATGAAGATACTTGGGAGAGAGCAGCATTTCCTGAGCCGTTATGATAAGAATGCGGAGATTTATGCAGATAAATACAGTAAGTATCAGATGGCGACTGTCGTTCCGAGACCGATCATGGAAACGCTGGGAATCAGTAGTCTGCTGCTGATAGTTGCTTATAAATTGTTGATGGGAGAAGATATTTCTTATATGCTTCCGGTCTTATCCGTATTTGCGATCGCTGCTTTCCGTCTGCTCCCATGCTTTGGAAGAATCTCAGGGTATCTGGGAACCATTGCCTTTAACAGGGCAGCAGTGGAAAGAGTATGCGAGGATTCGGAGCAGGCAAAGGAATTGTTGAGAAAATATCAAGCCAGGGAAAAGGGAGCGTCAGAAATCACGTTTCAGCGTGAGATTCAGATTCGGAATATCAGCTTCCGCTATCCGCATACAGAAAAGGATGTTCTGACAGATACGAATATCCGGATTCCAAGAAATAAATCGTTAGCACTTATTGGACCATCCGGAGCAGGAAAAACCACCATGGCAGATATCCTGTTAGGAATATTGGAGCCGCAGAAGGGACAGGTACTGGTGGATGGAATCGATATTTATAAGAATCTCGATGCATGGCACCAGAAGCTTGGATACATTCCCCAGACAATCTATCTGATTGATGATACGATCAGGAATAATATTGCCTTTGGAATCGATACGGATAAAATTGATGAAAAGCGCCTGATAGAGGCTGTGAAAGAAGCACAGTTGTATGATTTCATACAGGAACTGGAGGAAGGTCTTGATACAGTGATCGGTGAGCAGGGAATTCGGTTATCAGGAGGACAAAGACAGCGTATCGGCATAGCAAGGGCATTATATACCAATCCGGAGATATTGGTCTTAGATGAAGCAACATCCGCGCTCGATAATGATACAGAGAGAGCCATTATGGAAGCGATCGATATGCTGCAGGGAAGTAAGACACTGATTATTATAGCCCATAGACTGACCACCATTAAGAACTGCGATTATATTTATGAGATTAAGGGCGGAACAGCTACAATGAAAGATAAGAAGGATATCTGATGGTTTCACTTATTATAGTAGATTACAGAACGATTGCAAAGACCTTGAATTATATAGAGGAATGCCGAAAGGCATTTATCGGAGATTATGACATGCATGTCATTATTGTGGATAATTATGAGAACGAGCGGGAAGGGCTCACGTCCATCGCTCATACATGGCACACGCAGATACGTAAATTACCCATAGCTGAGATGGCGGTTCCGGTATATGAATGCATCTGTGAGGATGGAAATATTATTACCTACGTTGCCGCGCGGGAAAATCTCGGGTATGCGAAGGGAAATAATCTCGGAGCGAAAGCCGCGAGACTCTTATTTCAGGATCACTATTATCTGTTCAGCAACAATGATTTGAGATTTGTGGAACCCTTTGATATCGATATGTTGATAAAGCCTATGAAGGATCATGAAGAAACAGCGGTGGTCGGACCCTGTATCCTATCTATAGATGGTTCACAGCAGTCGCCAGGGAAGAAGCCCACAGTAGGAATTGGGCTGTTTGCCTATTACTGGGATCTGCTTCTGCCGAAGAGTCTTAAATTCAGTAAACGGATCACAGACGTTGTCATTGATGCGAAACCGGGAAGATGCGACTGGGTCACAGGTTCCTTTTTGATTGCGGATGCAGATAAGTTTCATGAGGTGGGAGGTTTTGATGAGCATACCTTTCTATTCTATGAAGAAGTGATTCTGGCAGAAAGATTACGGAAGAAAAATTATAGTATGTATTATACAGACGGTGTGAAAATAGTGCATGAACATGGAGAAACAGTGAAGTCAGCTTTTAGTATTCTAAAAGGCATTGATATCTCATTTACGTCCGGTATGTACTATTTTAGGAAATACAGACATATATCTAAGCCTGTCACCATGCTGGCTTACTGCAATTATTATATATTCAGAATGTTATTCAGAGCTAAGAAAGCGATTGGGAGTTTACGATGAGCGAGAGCAGGAAAAAGTTATTTATTATCATGGCTGCACTAATATCGGCAAGTGCCGTTTCTTTTACGCTGCAATTAAGAACCTCAAATATGATCACGGCAATTCTGGCAGTGATCTTTGCTTATGTTTATCACAGACAATGGGATATCAGTGGCAGTGTATCTGACAGGAAGCGCATCTTAATTGCAAGTACCTTAATTGCGATGGTACTCTCCTGTTTTATGAGTATGTATCTAATAGAGTATCAGGACGATTTTTATGAGCTGACAGGTATTGGAAAGCTTGCCATGTTATTTTGCGTTGCCGGTGGTTACTTTTTCTTATTTTCGGTGCTGCTGAAATGGCTGTATTGTAAAATGACCGAAGTAACGCTTACGAATAAAGAGGCTTATAAGAAAGCACCCAGCAAAATATTTATAATAACAGCAATTTTTATCTTCCTATGCTGGCTTCCTTTTTATCTGAAAAATTTCCCTGCTGTAATCATCAGTGATTCCATGGATCAGCTTGGACAGGCAGTTTCCGGTAATTACAGCAATCATCATCCGGTTGCGCAGACATGGATATTACAGTTCTTTGTAACGATCGGATTACAGATGACCGGACAGATAAAGACGGGCATTGCAGCATTCTGCATTGTTCAGATGATAATTCTGGCAATGATCTATTCTTATGTGATTACAGAGTGTTATGCACACAGGGTAAAAAAGTGGATCTGTATCAGCCTGTTCTTATTTTATGCAATCATGCCGTATAATGTAATGTATGCGATAAACATATGGAAAGACAGTCTGTTTTCGGGCGCTTTACTGCTATTTATCGTGTTGTTATGGAAGGTGCTGGGAGAAAAAAGTCAAACATCTTTTGGGATTATCATAGAAGAGGTATTATTGATCCTATCCGGGTGCGTGGTCACGCTTTTTCGAAATAATGGTTTCTATGCATTTTTGGCGGTGGTTCCTTTTGTATGTGTGTTATGCTGGAAGAAGAGCAAGCATACGATAATCGCAATGGCTATAGTACTTGTGCTTACGGTACTTGTACGCGGACCAGTATTTTCACACTTCCATGTAGCATCGCCGGATCTGATCGAATCATTATCCGTACCGGCACAGCAGATTGCAAGAGCCATTGCTAATGGTGGTGAACTGAGTGAAGAGGAACAGCTTCTGCTGCAAAAGGTAGTGGATGTAGATAGAATATCCCAAGTGTATGATCAGGATGTGTCGGATCCTGTCAAGAATCTGGTTCGGGAAAGTGATAATCAGGAATATCTGGAGATACATAAGGGTGAGTACTTTAAATTGTGGTTTTCTCTCGGAATGCGTTATCCGATGCATTATATCAGAGCATTCTTACATCAGACGGAAGGATACTGGTATCCGGATGTACAACGGTGGGTGTATACAGAAGGGGTGAGTGAGAACAGCGGTGGAATCATAACGGAACCAAAGCTGCCTGAGACCATATCCAATCTGCTGGGAAAGGGATTCCTGTGGCAGGGTTATACAAAGATTCCGATTTATGGTCTTTTTTGGAGCATCGGGGCGGCTGTCTGGATGACATTCGTAGCAGCAGGTTTTTGTTTTGTGAGGGACCGGAAGAAAGAATTACTATTATTCCTGCCAATGCTTGCACTATGGGGGACGTTGCTGCTGGCAACCCCAGTCAATGGAGAGTTCAGATATCTATATAGTATTTTTATATGTCTGCCTTTTTATATCCTTATGAGCAAAATAAATAATTGCTCATAAGGATAGCCAGCTTTAGTTAAAGCTGGCTTATTTCCATCATAATTTTTTTGATATAGTTATCCCACGTATAATTCTGAACTGACTGGTGTGCTTCTGTACACAAGGAAGAATAATCGTCAAAGGACAGATCAAAAATACTTTGTATATAGGAAGAAATCGTATCTGGTGAATTATCGCTGCAATATGAGCCAAATGTTATTGTCTCTCCAAGAACTTCAACAATGCTGGAATAAGGAGTTGTTATGATCGGCAAATAGTTGTAGAGAGCTTCTAAAGTGGCAGAAGGAGCTGCCCATTCAGGAGTTGTATTAACATAAATGGTGGCATTCTGAAGAAGAGAACTATAGGTGGATAAGTGTTCAGGATTGCTTTTATTCAAATAGCCATGACACTTCACATTGGAAGGAAGAAAATCAAAATCTTCATGATTCATACCGATAATATCCAATTGTATATTAGCATATCTGCGATTCAGTGAGTTAATAGCCTGAATCAGACAAAGGGCTCCTTCTATATATTTTTTGATTCCAATAAAAACGATTCTGTGAGAAGTATATTTTTCATATAGTTTTTCTTTCTTCATATTGATGGAATCACAATTGATCACACTTCCAAGATAAGTTATATTTGGATTCTTATAATACGATTGCATGTTTATTGCAATGTCCGGAGATAAAGGAATGATCAAAGATGCCTGCTCGAGGATGTCATTTTGGCGTGCAATTTCTTTTGCTTCCCAGTAATCGGGTTTACGTTTTAAAAAGTGCTTGAAATAGAAATCATAAGTCCAATCACAGATGAGCACAGTCGGTCTCGTTGTATATTGTGAAGGCGCAAAACTATAACTGGTGGATATGGTACAATAAAAATCCGGGTATTTTTTTAGAGCCATTTTCATTTTATAATTAACGTAGATAGAAAATAGTTTAGAACGATTATAAGAATATGTGGTATTTCTATTATAAAATAGCTTTAATACTCTTCTAAAGATCTTATTATAAAGAAAGATAAAAGAGGAAGGACCTTCAACATTGATTCTGTGAATTTTGAACCCTTGTTTTTCAAGTGTTTTTGTTAAAAAATATGGAATATTTGACCAGACAGAAGAGTCAGAGGAATCACCTTCTGTAAAAACGATAATTTCTTTCTGCATTTATATCACCTCGAAAAGAGTAATGTTTATCGGTATATAGTAACAAAATTAATATGGAATTACAAGTAATTTGGGATAGAATTACAAATACTAAAAAAATTGATATTATTAAAAAAGAGTGATATAGTAAACCTATTAATTATTATTTATGATGATATGTGCAGGGATTTTGAAAAGGAGATTAGCAAATATGGCAATACAGTTGTTTGTACCGACTTTTGATGTCGATGGATGCTTGGAGGAGATAAGAGAATGTCTTGAAAAAGGCTGGACTGGCCTTGGCTATAAAACAGTTGAATTTGAAGAACAGTGGAAAAAATACACTGGCTGGAAATATGCACATTTTTTGAATTCAGCAACAGCAGGATTAAATCTGGCTTTTGATATTTTAAAGCAGGAATACCAATGGGAGGATGATGATGAAGTAATAACGACACCAATAACGTTTATTTCTTCCAATCATGCAATTTTATTGGCAAATTTGAAACCGGTCTTTGCAGATATTGACGATACGCTCTGCCTTGATCCAAAGAGTGTTGAGGAACATATCACAAATAGAACGAAAGCAGTTCTATTTGTTGGGATAGGCGGGAATACCGGTCATTATAAGGAAATCGCAAAGATCTGCAAAAAACATGGGATTAAATTAATATTAGATGCGGCTCATTTAGCAGGAACGAGATTGGAAGGAGAAGTTCCGGGACAAGAGGCAGAAGTTGTTGTTTATTCGTTCCAGGCAGTAAAAAATCTGCCGACAGCTGATAGTGGTATGATTTGTTTTAAAACAGAGAAATTTGATAAAATAGTCAGGGAAAAAACGTGGTTAGGAATTAGTAAGGACACATACGCAAGGACAAGTTCTGCTGGAACCTATAAATGGCGTTATGATGTAGAGTATGTAGGTAATAAGTATCACGGTAATTCCATTATAGCAGCAATCGGAATTACCCAGTTGAAACAGTTAGAAAGAGACAATGCTTATAGACGCCAGATCGCTGAGTGGTATATGAAAGGATTCTGTAACTATAAAAACAAAATAAAAATGGTCGAGGTTCCGGACAATTGTGAATCGAGCCGGCACTTATTCCAGATAATGGTAGACCATAGAGATGAATTAATGCTTGCACTGAATCAGCAGGAAATTTATCCGGGAGTCCATTATGTGGATAATACGGATTATAGAATGTATGAGTATGCCAAGGGCACTTGTCCAAAAGCTCATTATGTAAGTGAGCATGTCATCTCATTGCCGATGCATATGAGATTAACGTATGAAGATGTACAGACCGTAGTAAAAGCAATTGTTAATTTTGTGGAAGAATATAAGGAGTCATAGCATTATGAAAGCAATAGGGATACGTCCTATTCAGGTATCAGATGCAATAGATATAGTGCGGTGGAGAAATGACGAGAATGTCAGAAACAACCTGTTTTCCCAGGAAGAATTAACAATAGAACAACATATGAAGTGGATGGAAAATGTTATTAAGACAAAAAAAGCCTATCAATTTATAATAGAAGAGACAGAGGGATCCACTGTCAAAAAAATTGGTACTACTTTTTTAAAAAACATTGATCACCAAAATAAAAAAGCAGAATATGGAATCTTTATCGGAGATAAAGATAGCAGGGGAAATGGATACGGGACGTTAGCCACAAAGAAAACATTGGAGTTTGGCTTTGAAACTCTGGGGCTGAATAGAATTTATAGCAGTATATTAGAAACGAATGAGGCCTCAGTCACTGCATTGACTAGGGGTGGAATGAAACAGGAAGGACTGCTCAGGGAAGATTATATCCGTGACAATAAAACCTTTCATGTTATTATTTCTGCCATCACACGAGAAGATTGGAACAATAGAGTTATTCAGGAAGAGAACAGCAATGAATAGAACATGGCAATTTGATTATCTGAAGACCTTTGCAATTATATTGGTTATTATTACTCATATATTTTACTATAATGAAGTTTCTGCGATACCGGTACTATTTCCATATCTGGTCGATATGGCAGTTCCTGTTTTTATGATTATAAGTGGTTATGTGAATACCCTGTCGTGTACGAAAAATGTTCAAAGTGGATTTAAGATCAACACTTTTATAAAGTATATCAGTGTAAAATTAATACCTATATACGTTCCTTATATTATCTTATATTTAGCTGAAATGATTTTGATGTATTTCATACAGGGACGTACTGTAGGTCTGCATGAAGCAATCTATTCTTTTCTGACGGGCGGCTGGGGACCGGGAAGCTATTATGTTCCTATGATGCTGCAATTAGTTATCTGCTTCCCATTCTTTTATATTCTTATAAAAAGAGATGTCATAACCGGAAGTGCTGTTATTTTGGGAATTCAGTTTGCCTATGAAGTATTTGTACAGTATGCGGCCTTGTCTGAGACAGTATACAGGCTGATTTTTATAAGATATTTTGTGTTTGTATGGTTTGGTATGATACTATTCTACTATCGGGACAAGATGAAGAATCTGTTCTTGTTTTGTTGTGCGCTGTGCGGCGGGTTATATATTTTTTTGATCGCACAGATGCATTATCCCCTGCCTGTTTTTCAATACTGGTCAGGGACATCCATGCCTACGGTGTTGTGGGCAGGACCGGTGGTATTTTTCGGCATCCGCTTCTTGAAGAGATTTCCGGGAATATTGGATAGGGTAACCATTAAGACAGGGGTATCGACATATTATATTTTTTTGACACAGATGATATACTTTCAGCTTGGTTTTGGAAAAATCAGCACCTCTTTTCTGTGGAATTTTGTTTGTGCCATTCTTATTAATTGCGCACTGGGAATCTTATTCAGCTATATATTTGGAAAAACAATAAGAGGGATGTTAAAGAGGATGAGAAACGGAGATAGGATATGAATAAAGTATTAGTGACCGGGGCAGATGGATTTATCGGAAGTCATTTGACAGAAGAACTGGTAAAACGAGGATATGAGGTCCGTGCCTTTGTAGTTTACAATTCTTTTAATACGTGGGGGTGGCTGGATACTCTGCCGAAGGAATTGTTGGACAAGATTGAGATATTTCAGGGAGATGTCAGGGATCCGAACGGAGTAAAAGAAGCTATGCGGGGTGTAGATGCAGTATTTCATCTGGCAGCATTGATTGCGATCCCATTCAGCTATCATTCACCCGACACTTATGTGGATACCAATATAAAAGGCACCTTGAATATTTTACAGGCTGCAAGGGATCTTAGTACGGCAAGGGTATTGGTTACTTCAACATCAGAAGTGTACGGAACGGCACAGTATGTTCCGATCGATGAATTGCACCCATATCAGGGGCAATCGCCATATTCGGCTACAAAGATCGGTGCGGACAGGCTTGCCGAGTCATTCTATCGTTCTTTTAATCTGCCGGTGACAATCGTCAGACCCTTTAACACCTATGGACCAAGACAGTCTGCAAGAGCAGTCATACCAACGATCATTACACAATTACTGGCAGGAAAAGAAGAGATAAAGTTAGGTTCCCTGACACCAACCAGAGATTTCAATTATGTGAAAGATACAGCCAGCGGATTTGTAGAAATGTACCTGTCAGATAAGACGATAGGACAGGAAATCAACATTGCAACACAAAGAGAAATATCCATCGGACAGCTGGCAGAAGAACTGATAAAACAAATCAATCCAAAGGCAAGAATAGTCTGTGATGAGCAGAGACTGCGTCCGGAGAAAAGTGAAGTGAACCGCCTGCTTGGCTCCAATAAAAAAATATTGGAATTGACAAACTGGATGCCTCAATATACATTTGAACAGGGGCTTGCGGAGACCATTGAGTTCTTAAGAAATAATATGGATAGGTATAAAGTTGATTTATATAACCTATAGAGGATAAAAATATGCGATTACAGGACTATATTGTAACGGAAGATACACCCATGATAGAGGTTATGAAGAAAATAAATGAAAATGCAAGCGGGAACGCTTTTATTTGTGATGACGGAGTATTATTAGCGGCTGTTACGGATGGTGATATCAGAAGAAGCATTATGAAAAATGTGGATATCATGATACCCATTAGTCAGATCGCAAATTATAGTCCGTTATCTGTATCTGTAAAAGAAAAATCGAAAGCAATGGATCTCATGCGTGAAAAGGTAATCACGGCATTACCGATTGTGGATGAGAAAAATAAGATTGTAGAGATAAAATTTCTACTGAAGAAGCCACAGGTCTACAATAACAAAATCGACCTCCCGATTGTCATAATGGCCGGCGGAAAGGGAACCCGACTGAAACCTTATACGGATATCCTTCCAAAACCACTCATACCGATCGGAGATAAGACGATCACAGAGCATATCATGGAACATTTTGAAAGATATGGCTGCAATCGGTTTCATATGATCGTCAATTATAAGAAGAATTTTATAAAATCATATTTTTCCGACAGTGAAAGGCAGAGAGACATCATCTTCACAGAGGAGGAAGATTTTCTTGGAACCGGAGGAGGATTGAAACTTCTGCAGGATAAGATTCGGGAGACTTTTTTTCTGACAAACTGCGATATCATTGTGGAAGCAGATTATGAAGATATAGTAAAGCTTCATAAAGAGAAGGGAAATATCATTACGCTTGTCTGTGCCAAAAAGAAAATCGTGATTCCATATGGAACTGTTGAAGTCAATGAAGCGGGATATGTGGAATACTTTAAGGAAAAACCGGATTTTGAATTTCACACCAATACGGGTCTTTATGTGATCGAACCTGCATTTTTAGATAAAATAGAGGCATTTACATTCCTTCCGATAACGGATATCATTCAAAAATGTATTGATGAGGGAGAACATGTTGGAACCTACCTGATAGAGGAAGATAACTGGATGGACATGGGACAATTGGAAGAGTTGGAAAAAATGAGAGAAAAGATAGGAATTTAAAAATGTTTAACCAAAATAACGACCAGATACATAGAAAAGTTACACTTGTTATTTTATTTTGTATTATGCTGTCAGCAATAGTATCATTTGTAGTAACACCCATAACAGGAGATCTGGAAGTATTTATTGCAGCAGCAAGACAGGCACAATATAATCATCCGATAGAATTTATAGGTATTATTAAAACATGGGAATTAAAAGGAGTCGGAAGTAGAATCTTTATTTGGGCTATCTATAAGTTAACCCAAATATTTTGCGCTTATGGAACGCAGAAATTCCCCCTGGTATTTTCAGCGATCTATCTTGTTTTGATTATGCTGCTTCTACTGATAAGTTTTTATTTATTGAACAGAAAATGGAAAAGACCATATATTTTATGTTTTGGATATGTTATAACAGTAACGGGGATTTTATACTCATATTGCTGCAATCATATGCAAAATGAAATGACAGGTACTATTTTGCTGATATTTGCAATGGCTGTTTATTTAGGTACGGACAGGCCGATACTGAAGTTTATATCGGGAATTTTATTTGGCAGCCTGTTTTACTTTAAAAGTGTATTACTTGTTATGGGAATTTCTTTTTTAGGTGCAATTTATCTGATGGATAAGGAAAAGAAAAAGATTGATCGTATTAAGCATACAGTATATTATTTATTGGGTGCTGGTCTTATTGTATTTGGGGGATTGCTGCTTCTGTGGATGCTGTACCCGCAAGAAATATATGATATGCTGGATGCCTCTAAATTTCAAAATACATTATTTAAAAGCGGTATTACCAATATTAAAATGATAACTATTATAAGAGAATTAGTAAATGGATATAAAGATAATTGTTTAAGAATTCCGGTTCTTTTTACAGGATTAATGGCAGCACTAATTTTATTTATTAAAATGGTACGAGAAAAAAATTGGGAAAATATCATTTATTTATTGATGCTATGGTTATCACCGGTCATATTTATTGTTTTATCGAACTGTTATTTTCCTTATCATTTCTTTACCTTTGTTTTTCCGGCAATCATTTCATGTATATTTCTTATAAAACAGGCCGTGGATGAAAATAAAACAGGAATCTTGGAAAAATCAGTTGTGTTCGGAACTATATGGGCGATCGTTATTTTTATATTTGCCAAAACTCCAATGGGTAAGAGTATGATGTTCCAAAGAAGTTTTAATATTTGCATGCTCACCTTACTATTCATGACCTTGGCAATCTATATATTTAGACGGCAAAAACAGGAAACAGTGATAGGAGTATTTGTTTTAGCCTATATGTTATTTTGTTCCCTCTTTTTTACATCATTTGCCTCTGATTATGTAAGATATATCCGGAAAATGACAAATGAAGCAGAACAAGTACAGATGAAAAATATAGATAAAATGGAATCGGACAAGATTTTATACTTAGATGGTGGAACGGGCGCTTATTGTATAGGTGCTGAGTCGTATTTGAGATATTTCTATGCGTTACCATTACAAAGGATCAGGCAGGAAAGTAAAGAGGCAGAATTGGAATGCTACAAAGACTCTTATAGTAAGATGATGGAATATCAGGGCAACTATATTCTGTGTGATGAAAATTGGTTCTTTACTAATAACGAATACACAGCGTTAAAAGATAAAATAAGAAAAGAATATATAAAATCGGATGAGAAATTAGTCTATCTAAGTTTAGACTGGAGTTTATTTGATTATAGGAATACATGCAAGATATCCGATGAAGTATTATATATGAGGAGGAACTCAAATTGAAAAAAACAAAGGAAATATCAATCATAACTTTACTATCCTATTTATTTCTTGCATTACCCGTTGTATTATTTGTAATTGGCTGGTGCAGGTGGTATATTTCAATACCGGTCAGTATCATTATATTCGTTTCTATATTTTTAGCGATGCGTGATGCTCCGGAACAAGAATGGAAGCCGGAGTGGAATAGGGATACCGTATTAAGGATCTTACTAATTTTGGCTGTAATTATAGTATGGGTGATCACGGCAGGGATTGGCAGAGGAGTATTTCAAAATACAGATCAATTTACAAGAAATAGTTTGTATGAGATACTGGTCAACAACAAGTGGCCTGTGACAAATGTTATAAACATTGGGGAAGATACAGAAGCAAGATTATTGGTTTATTATATAGGATTTTGGCTGCCAAGTGCAGTAATAGGTAAGATCGCCGGAATCCAGGCGGGATATTTATTCCAAATAGTATGGTCAGTGATAGGTGTTTTTTGCATGTATTATATGATATGCAGATGGAGAAAGAAAATTGTTATATGGCCTTTGTTTGTATTTATTTTCTTCAGTGGATTGGATGTTGTCGGTACATTCTTTTTTAGAGAAACGGAAAATCTGCTCAGAGGAGTTGATCATTTGGAGTGGTGGTCCGGGTTTTATCAATACTCCAGCATAACCACACAGCTTTTCTGGGTATTTAATCAGGCAATCCCTTGCTGGCTTGCAGTTATGCTGCTATGGATGCAAAAAAATAGCAGAAATGTAGTTTTTATTATCAGCATGGTCATGTTGACATCAACGCTTCCGTTTATTGGTCTGTTACCGATCGCTGTGTATATAGCAGTTACAAGAATTGATAAGGCGGATAAAGAAGAATGTCTGACGGTAACAGATAAAGCAACTAAATTTTTGAAACGGGTTTGGAAGGAAATAGTTACGTTCCAAAATTTTGTTGGTGGTGGTTGTATCGGAATTCTCAGTTTTTTGTATTTAAAATTAAATTTTTCCGGTAGTGTAATAGCAAATACAGCGACAAACGCAGTTTCAAATCCAGCAACAAATGAGACTGCAAATAATGCTGTCAATCATATTGTTAATAATGTGATAGCAAGTTCGGATGGGATTATTAATTTGCCTCCTCCGCAATGGGGAATCCAGATCATAGCGTATGTGGCTTTTATCTTCTTGGAAGTTGGTGTTTATTTTATATGTTTATATCAAAAAGAAAAGAATAATGCCCTATATTATCTGGAACTTTTGTCATTACTTATAATTCCATTCATAAAGATTGGCTATTCGATCGATTTTTGCATGCGGGCTTCTATTCCGGCGCTTTTTATATTGATATTGATGATAATTGATTTTCTTGACAATAACAGCAAGAGTACTATGAAAAATGTATTGATGATATTATTATTAGTGGGCAGTGTTACAGCAATACATGAGATGCATAGAACACTTATTACAACAGCGACAAATGATTATGAAATATATGTTCTGGAGCCTGAAAGTGTGTTCGCACAACCGAATTTTTCAGGAAAGGTACAAAATTCGATATTCTGTGATTATATAATGAAGAAATAGGAGAATTGACATAGTGGAAAATAATAGCAGAGAAATCGATAGACTTGAAATACTGGAAAAAGTAAATGCATATTGTAAAAAGTATCACAATCAGAATAAAGATTACCAGGAAGGGAATCGTATTCCTTATGCCTCACGCGTTTATGATAGTTCAGAAATGTGCAACCTTGTTGATAGTGCGCTGGAATTCTGGCTGACAGCAGGCAGATACACAGATAAATTTGAGCATGATTTTGCGCAGTATCTGGGCGTGAAGTATTGTTCCCTGGTGAATTCGGGTTCTTCGGCGAACCTGAATGCTTTTATGGCATTGACTTCTCCATTATTAGGAGAACGTAAGATCGACCGTGGAGATGAAGTCATTACTGTGGCAGCAGGGTTTCCGACTACCGTAGCACCGATGATCCAATACGGTGCGATACCGGTATTCGTAGATGTGACAATACCACAATACAATATAGATGTAACAAAGCTGGAGGAAGCATATTCTGAGAAGACCAAGGCAGTCATGATCGCGCACACCTTAGGAAATCCATTTGATCTGAAAACGGTCAGGGCATTTTGCGATCAATATAATTTGTGGCTTGTCGAAGATAACTGTGATGCATTAGGTACGGAATATACGATAGACGGAGAGACAAAACTATCCGGAACGATAGGTGACATCGGAACTTCCAGCTTTTATCCGCCCCACCATATGACGATGGGAGAAGGCGGGGCAGTTTATACGAACAATGCCTTATTACATAAATGTATTCGTTCCTTCCGTGACTGGGGAAGGGACTGTGTGTGTCCATCCGGACAGGATAACCTGTGCGGACACCGATTTGATAAGCAATATGGAGAGTTACCGTTAGGATATGATCATAAGTATGTCTATTCCCACTTTGGATATAACCTGAAAGCCACCGATATGCAAGCTGCAATCGGATGTGCACAGTTGGAGAAGTTCCCTTCCTTTGTAGAGAGAAGGAGACATAACTTTGATCGGTTGAGAAATCTGCTTGCAGGTACGGAGGACAAGCTTATTTTGCCTGTGGCTTGTGAAAATTCTAATCCGAGCTGGTTCGGCTTCCTGATCACATGTAAGGCAAGTGTGGAACGCAATAAAGTCGTGCAATACGTAGAAAGCAAAGGAATACAGACCAGAATGCTCTTTGCCGGAAATCTGATCAAGCATCCGTGCTTTGATGAGATGCGTGCCACAGGAGAGGGATACCGTGTGGTCGGTGAACTTACGAATACGGATCGGATCATGAAGGATACGTTCTGGGTAGGTGTCTATCCGGGCATGACGGATGAGATGATTACATATATGGCGGCGACGATAAAGAAAGCATTGGAACAGTAGCAAAAGAGAAATGAAAGAAAGCAGGAAAAGCAATGGGTGAGATAAAATTATTAGACTGTACCTTACGGGACGGCGGTTATATCAACGACTGGGAATTCGGTAAGGATAATATCATCAATGTGTTCGAACGCTTGGTAAGCGCTGACATTGACATCATAGAGATCGGATTTCTGGATGAAAGCAGGGCTGCTGACAGTAACCGTACGATCATGCCGGATTGTGCAGCAGTCAACCGTCTGTATGGTGGTCTGGACAAAGGGAATGCCCTGATCGTGGGAATGATCGATTATGGGACCTGCGGAATCGAGCATCTCATACCCTGCAGTGACAGCTTTATGGACGGAATCCGTATTATCTTTAAGAAGGAGCGCATGCAGGAAGCAATTGCTTTCTGCGGGGAAGTGAAGAAACTTGGATATAAAGTGTTTGCGCAGGCAGTATCGATTACGAGCTATCAGGATGAAGAACTGACAGAGTTGATCGGATTGGTGAACGATCTGGAGCCCTATGCGTTTTCGCTGGTCGATACATATGGACTGTTACATAAGAGCCAGCTGATGCATTACTATAACTTTGCGGATGCGTATCTGAAGCCGACAATTGGAATCGGCTACCATGCGCATAATAACTTTCAGCTAGCCTATGCCAATTGTGTGGAGCTGTTGGAAAATCCGCCGAAAGAAAGAATGCTTCTGGTGGATGGCAGCTTGTACGGTATGGGAAAAAGTGCCGGGAATGCACCGCTTGAATTACTGGCGATGTATCTGAATGAACATCTGGATAAGAAGTATGAGAACAGTCAGCTATTGGAAGCAATTGATGTGACGATCATGGATATTTATCGTAAGATTCCGTGGGGCTACAATTTTAAATTTTTTGTAGCTGCTTCCCATGACTGCCATCCAAGCTATGTAGATTATCTAATGGATAAGAAGAAGCTGTCTGTAAAATCGATTCACGAAATACTGGATCTGATCGCACGTGACAGGAAATTGTTATATGATAAAGCGTATATAGAGACGCTTTATGCAAAATATCAGGCAAAAGACTGTGATGATACCGATGCGGTTGAAAGACTAAGAACACAGCTTCAGGGTAAGCATATCCTGCTTTTGGGACCGGGAAACAGCATTTCTGAGGAACAGGAAAAAATCAATGCGTATATCAAAGAGAAGGAGCCTGTAGTCATAGCGGTGAATTTCCTGCCGGAGCAATATAAGGTGGATTATATCTTTATCAGTAATGCAAAGCGTTATGTACAACTCTCCTCTAAGATCTGTAAACTGGAGAAGGGTATCTCCCTGATCGCGACCTCCAATGTGACAAAGGCAAGCGGGATCTTCGATTACACATTACAATACAGTAATCTGTTGGATGAGGAAGCGATGATCATCGATAATCCAATGATCATGCTGACAAAGCTGCTTAGCACATTTACGATTCAGACAATTGCATTTGCCGGATTTGATGGGTACACAAAATCAGAAACACCGAATTATGTAAATCCTAATATGGAGCATTCTTTCAGCAAGGAAAAGGCGATCGAGATCAACCGTGATGTGGAGAAAAGTATCTGCAGAATGGAAGGCAAAAAACCGTTATATTTTGTTACTGCTACGCAGTACCATATAAACCCGGTTAGAGGATAGATGGTAGATGAAAAAGTATAAAACAGTGATATTTGATGTGGATGGTACCCTGCTGGATACAAGGGAGGGGATACTGGAAGCGGTAAGAGATACGATTGAGGTCCACAGGTTGAAACCATTAGAGGAGCCTGCCCTGTTATCATTCATTGGGCCGCCGATACAAGACTCTTTTCGCCGGGCATATGGATTAGAGGGGAGCTATTTACAGGAATTGACCACGACATTCCGTAACAAATATAAGGGCGACGGTCTGTTAAAGGCGAAACCATATGATGGAATCTATGAGGTATGCAGTATCCTGAAAGCACAGGGCATCAAAATCGCGGTTGCAACGTATAAGCGTCAGGACTATGCCAGAATAATCCTGAAGCACTTTCATTTTGATGAATATAGTGATGTGATTTATGGTGCAGACCATGAAAATAAGCTCACAAAAACGGATATTATATGCAAGTGCATGGACAATCTTGCCGTAACGAATCAGGAAGAAGTCCTTATGATAGGGGACAGTTCTTATGATGCCATTGGTGCAGAACAGATTGGGATTGATTTTCTTGGTGTAACGTATGGATTTGACTTCTGTACAGAAGAAGATGTGATGCAATATCAAGCGATCGGCAGCGCAGCGATACCGCTCGATATCTTGCGCTATCTCTAATAAATGCAGGATGTAAGGGGAAGAGGAAACAGATGAAAATAAAAGTTGCGAACTATATAGCTAAGTTCTTACTAGAAAAAGGAGTAGTGCACATATTTACCATAACCGGCGGAGGCGCGATGCATCTGAATGATGCGCTGGGACATCAGGAAGGCTTGACCTGCATCTACAATCATCATGAACAGGCATGTGCCATTGCAGCAGAAGGCTATGCCAGACTAACAGGAAAGGTGGCTGCTGTCTGTGTTACAAGTGGTCCGGGAGGAACGAATGCGATTACCGGAGTGCTGGGTGGCTGGCAGGATTCGATTCCGATGTTCGTACTTTCCGGACAGGTCAAGCGAGAAACTACGACGTGGTCGACGCCTGTGCCGTTAAGGCAGCTTGGTGATCAGGAATTCCAGATCGTCGATTCGGTAAGAAATATGACGAAGTATGCAGTTATGATAACGGAACCGAATGAGATCCGGTATCATCTGGAAAAAGCCTGGTTCTTATGCAGGAATGGCAGGAAAGGACCTGTGTGGTTAGATATTCCGCTTGATGTACAGGGCGCTGTGATCGAAACTGCTGATTTGGTAGGCTTCCAGCCGGATGAATTAGAGGCAAAAGAGAACCCGACATATGATACTTCTCTTACGCCTCAGATATTACAGAAAATCAAAGAAGCAAAAAGACCGGTCCTCTTTGCGGGAACGGGGATACGCCTGGCTGATGCACACAAAGAATTCCTGGATTGCATGGAAGCCTTACAGATTCCGGTAGTCACGGCATGGAATGCGCATGATGTATTATGGGATGAGCATCCTCTGTTTTGCGGAAGACCGGGTACGGTAGGAACAAGAGGCGGTAACTTTGTAGTACAGAACAGCGATCTGCTTCTGGTATTGGGTTCCCGATTAAATATCCGCCTGATCAGTTATAATTATAAAGAGTTTGCCAAGGATGCTTATAAGATCATCGTTGATATTGATGCGAATGAATTGCAGAAACCCACTGTGACACCGGATATGCCGGTTCATGCGGATGTGAAAGATGTCATGCGTGCAATCGCTTCAGAAGCGGTCAATAGTAAGGAAGCATCAACAGCAGGAGATCATGCAGCGTGGGCAGCATGGTGCAGAGATATCAATCAAAAATATCCTGCTGTATTACCTGAATATTTTGAAAAAGAGAAACCATTGAATCCTTATGTATTCCTACAGAAATTAAGTGAAGCGTTACGGGAGGGAGATAAGGTCATTACCGGAAACGGAAGTGCCTGTGTCATGACGTTCCAGGCAGCAAAGATAAAGAAGGAGCAAAGACTCTTTACCAATTCCGGATGTGCCGCAATGGGTTATGGTTTTCCGGCAGCATTAGGTGCCTGTGTAGCAATGCAACAGGGAGAGCCTGCGAAAGAAAACAGAGTTGTCTGCATTGATGGTGATGGCAGCTTTCAAATGAATATCCAGGAACTGCAGACTGTGGTTTACCATAACCTGAATATGAAGATCGTAATTCTGAATAATAATGGATATCATTCTATCAGACAGACACAGAAGAATTTATTCGACCCGCCTTTGGTAGGTGTATGTGATGGAAATGGCTTAAGTTTTCCTGATATGGAGAAAATCGCATATGCGTATGGAATTCCCTATGTGAAAGCTGACAGTCTGACAACGCTAGACGAACGGATTCATAAAGCATTGGAAACGGCAGGACCGGTAATTTTGGAAGTAGTTGTTGATCCGGAACAGAATTTTGCGCCGAAGCTTTCCTCCAAGGCATTGCCGGATGGTACTATGGTATCACCGCCATTAGATGATATGTTCCCATTCTTACCAAAAGAAGAATATGAAGCAGTTAAGATAAAGTGCCAATCCTTCTCTTGAAGGTTTGGTACTTTTGTTGCCTATATAGAAAAAAAGTGTTATAATCGCATATGATGTCATGAATCGAGGAAAAGCATATTGAATCGCGTAATTATTACGGGTGCAACGGGTGCCATTGGAATGGCATTGATTAAGGAATTATTGGAAAAGAAGATAGAGGTGTTGGTCATAGTGAGACCTGATTCGGGCAGGGTGGACAGGCTTCCTGTACATGAACATTTACGTGTGTTACGATGTCCGCTGGATGCACTGGACACTGTTACAAGGGAAGAAATCGGAAACTTTGATATCTGTTTTCATCTGGCATGGGTCGGGACCATCGGTCCGCAGAGGGATGATCTGTATCTGCAGCTTAAGAATGTACAATATACATTGGATGCAGTGCATATGGCGCACAGATTGAATTGTAAGGTGTTTGTAGGCGCAGGTTCGCAGGCAGAGTACGGTCGTGTGGAAGGTAAACTTACTTCAAAAACGCCTGCTAACCCGGTGATGGGATACGGAATTGCCAAACTGTGTGCAGGGCAAATGAGCAGACTGGAATGCAGAAAGCTTGGTATCCGTCATGAATGGACCAGAATTCTGAGTGTTTATGGTCCGTACGACGGTGAGGCAACTATGATTACTTCGGGTATCAGGCATATGCTGCGTGGGGAGAGGTCTGGCTTTTCGAAAGGAGAACAGCAGTGGGATTATCTTTACAGTGAAGATGCAGCATACGCATTATACCTGATAGCTTTAAAGGGAAGAGACGGAGCAGTTTATCCGCTGGGGAGCGGGATGGCACGTCCATTATATGAGTATATAGGAACAATGAGAGCAAGTATAGGCAAAGAAGCAGAGGCTGGAATCGGAGACCTACCATACAGAGAAGGGCAGATCATGTATTTATGTGCAGATATCGGAGAACTGACTGCAGATACAGGATTCCAGCCAAGAATATCATTCGAAGAAGGAATTCGGAAGACGATTGCATGGTGCAGAAGTACGGAAGGTACCAAATAATCAGGAAGAAGTGGTGTTCAGATGAAAAAGATTAGTATCTTAATTCCATGTTATAATGAAGTGGAAAATGTTGGATTAATGAGCGAGACTGTGATCAATGTGTTAAATGAAGCATTACCACAGTATGACTATGAATTATTATTTATTGATAATTGTTCACAGGATGGGACAAGAGAAGAGTTAGAGAGAATCTGCGGCAAAAATAGGAAGATTAAAGCAATCTTCAACGTGACAAATTTTGGTCAATTTAATTCTCCATTCTATGGTATGTGCCAGACGACTGGAGATTGTACGATATCCATGTGCTGTGATTTTCAGGATCCGGTAGAGATGATTCCGAGGTTCGTGGAGGAATGGGAAAAAGGATATAAGATCGTCAGTGGAATTAAGACGGCAAGTAAGGAAAATAGCTTTATCTATTTTCTACGAACGATGTATTATAAAGTGATTAAAAACATGTCTTCTGTAGAGATGATAGAGCATTTTACGGGATTTGGTCTGTATGATAAGACATTTATAGAACTGATCAAAGAACTGGATGATCCGATTCCGTTCCTCAGGGGAATCGTAGCAGAATATGGATTTAAACGTAAAGATCTCGAATATGAGCAGGCAAAACGCAGGGCAGGAAAAACAAAGAATAATATCTATACCCTATATGATGCCGCGATGCTGAGTATTACATCGTATACGAAGGTAGGATTACGCTTGGCCACCATTCTTGGGTTTATAAGTTCTGGGATTGGTCTTTTGATAGCGCTTGTATATTTGGTATATAAATTGACTAATTGGAATGCATTTCAAGTAGGGTATGCACCGGTGGTATTAGGTGTTTATGTGATTGGTTCTTTACAGCTATTTTTTATTGGCTTGTTAGGAGAATATATTCTGAATATTAATACCAGAGTGATTCACAGACCACTGGTAGTGGAAGAACGGCGTATTAATTTTGATGAAGAATAAAAACAAATATAAGAAACAAGAAAATGTGAATGGGTTGATACTAAAAATATAAATAATGTAAGAGGAAAATGAAATGAAAAAAGTTATTACATATGGTTCATTTGACTTATTTCATGAAGGACATTATAGATTGCTGCAGAGAGCAAAGGCACTTGGAGACTATTTGATCGTTGGTGTCACTACAGAACAATATGATGAATCCAGAGGAAAATTGAACATAATAGATTCACTTGGGGAGCGAATTGAAAATGTTCGAAAAAGTGGGTTTGCAGATGAAATTATTGTAGAAGATCATCAGGGACAAAAAGTGGAAGATGTACAGAAATACGGAATTGATATTTTTGCGATTGGCTCTGATTGGTCTAATCAATTTGAATTTTTAAAAGACTATTGTGAAGTGGTCTATCTGGAGCGGACAAAAAATGTATCATCAACTTTGCTAAGGGCACAAAAACATCCGATTATCAGGATTGGAATTATCGGTACAGGCAGAATAGCGGCAAGATTTGTGCCAGAAGCAAAATATGTGAGTGGTGTAACAATTCATAGTGTTTATAATCCTCATGTAGAAAGTGCAGAACAGTTTGCAAAAGAATTTGAGCTGGATTCATATAATAGTAATTTAGATACTTTCCTATCAGAGGTAGAGGCTGTTTACATCGCATCTCCTCATGAAACGCATTATGATTATGCTAAAATAGCATTGGAACATGAAAAGCATGTTTTGTGTGAAAAACCAATGGCATTTGAAAAAGTGAAAGCGGAAGAACTTTTTCAACTCGCACACAAAAAAAAGCGTGTCCTTTTAGAAGCAATTAAGACAGCATACTGTCCGGGATTTGCTCAACTGGTGGGTATTGCAAAGAGCGGTGTGATTGGTCCTATTCGTGATGTTGAAGCATGTTTTACAAGAATTACACCAGATAATCTTCGTGAGAGAGTAGATGTGGAATATGGCGGCGGTTTTACGGAATTTGGTAGTCATACACTTTTGCCGATCTTGAAATTAATGGGGACAGATTACGAAGAGGTTAGATTTGACAGCATTTTAGCAGAAAATGGGATTGATCTTTATACAAAAGCATCTTTTCGATACAAGAACGGTATGGCATTATCAAAGAGCGGCGTGGGCGTAAAATCAGAGGGACAGCTAATTGTTGCAGGAACAAAAGGCTATATTCTTGCAGAGTCACCATGGTGGCTGACACAATCCTTTGAAGTGCGTTATGAGGATCCTGGTAAAAAAGATAAATACTTTGTGAAGTTTTTGGGTCAAGGATTGCGCTATGAAATCAGTGATTTTGCATATATGATTAATGGACATGAGGGACGTTCATTTAAATTTACAGAGGAAGAATCAATTGCGATGGCAGGAGTTATGGAACAATTTTTAGAAAATAGAAAAAAAGGTAGACTATAGCAAAAATCTAGAAGAGGGTATTCATGTTTGGATTTATAAAGCAAAGAAGTAATTCAAAAATAAATAAATTTGCACCGAAATGCTTATCTGTAGAATATGGTAAAAGTATTAATCAAGTAGATGGAATGCTTAAGGAAGAACCTGACTGTATTGTAACACGGCATTTCTATAAAGCATACTCAGGAAATAAGTTACATTTAGTAGATATGACATATGAATATCAAGTTGCAACATATTCTATGCAAAGAGACTTCAAGTATCTATATACATATGATTATCAAAGAGAACAGAATTGGTCTACTTATAATCATGACTTTGATCAAAATGAACCATTTAGACAAGGAAAATACTTATTTGAAAAAGAATGCTATTTTCGCATAGTATTACGAAAAAAAGATAGGGGTACAATCGAAGAAGCTGAGATAGAACGAATAAATGATATTATACGATATGATACAATCGCTGACAAACATGAAAAAGTTATAAAACTATATTTTGAAAAAGAAGTATCTAATACAGTAAATACAATTTATGAAAAAAGTAAAAAGAAATCATTAGTAGTTGCTTTGTTATCAGATTCACATTATGTTGTAAATGGAACATGGGAAGATACCAAGAATAACATAGCAAAAGTAAATATGCAAGTAGGATTCGATGCGATTATTCATCTTGGAGATATTACAGATGGTATTCTATCCAAGAAGATGTGTATTGACTATACTGAGAAAGTGTTAGGAGATCTAAGGGAAAATCATATTCCGGTATATCTTACTATTGGCAATCACGATACGAATTATTTCTATAATAATCCTGAAAATCTGACTCATGAAGAACAATATGCAATATACGGCAGATATAATGACAGATATGTATGTAGAGAAAATAATCAATTATGGTATTATGTTGACTTCGAAAATGTGAAACTCCGAGGTGTTTTTTTATACGCATTTGACCATAGAGAAAAAATACGATATGGCTACTATGAAGAAGAAGTAGAATGGGTAGCAAAGGTATTAGATCATACCCCGGACGGATATAAAGTAATTATTTTCAGTCATGATGCTCCATTGGCAAGTCTGGATTATTGGGCGAGTGATATTAGAAATGGGAATAATTTGGTAAAGGTTCTTGAATCATATCATGCCAAGGAAAATAAATGTGTGATGGCATTTATTCATGGACATACACATGCGGACTATGTATATACAGAGAGAAGTTTTCCTATTATATCCATTGGATGTTCTAAATGTGAATACTTTCCGGATAAGAAAATAGAAGAATCCATTCGTTATGAACGCGAATTAGATAGTGTTACACAAGAATTGTGGGACACTATGATTATTACACCTGAAGATGACAAGATTGACTTTGTTAGATTTGGAGCTGGAGTTGATAGAACAGTAGACTGTAGTTATTGGAGAAAAAAACAGATGAGAAGAACAAAAGTATGGGCTCATAGAGGGGCATCCGGGTATGCACCTGAGAATACCATTCCAGCATTTCAAAAGGCAATTGATATGTCGGCAGATGGCGTGGAATTAGATGTGCAACTGACAAAGGACGGGCAGATTGTAGTAATCCATGATGAGACAATTAATAGAGTAAGCGATGGAGAAGGATATGTAGCAGATTATACATTGGAAGAATTACGTCAGTTCAACTTTAATAGGACCCATCCGGAATATGAGAAAGTGAACATTCCTACATTAGAAGAAGTTTTGGATTTATTTAAGGATACAAAACATATGATAAACATTGAGTTAAAGACAGGCGTAAATTTCTATGAAGGAATTGAAGAAAAGACGGTAGCTTTGGTAAAAGAAAAGGGAATGCAAGAACGCGTTATATATTCATCTTTCAATCATTATTCTGTTATGAAAGTAAAAGAAATTGATCCGCAGGCAAAGACTGGATTTTTAGATATGGATGGTATTCTGAATATAGCGGAATACGGAAAAGAACATGGTGTAGACGCACTGCATCCGTGGATTATGAATATGCAGTATCCAAATTTTGTAAGGAATGCAAAAAGGAATGGGCTTGCCATTCATGTTTGGACAGTCAATACGGAAATCGATATGAAGAAAATGGTTGAGATGGAAGTGGATGCAATCATTACTAATTATCCAGATAAAGCTATTGAAATTATAGAAAATATAGTATGAAGAAATAAGGGAGTTAACATGATAGAGCTCGATAAATCCACGTTAAGGAAATTGCAGTTAATTGAATTGGAAATGTTAATAGAAGTTGACCGCATCTGTAGAAAGTGTAATATAAAATATAGCATTATAGCAGGAACGTTATTAGGTGCTATTAGGCATTGCGGTTTTATTCCGTGGGACGATGATGCAGATGTAGGAATGTTAAGGGAAGAGTATGAAAAATTTAGAACAGCTTGTGAAACAGAATTAGATACTTCAAAATTTTATTTCCAAGATCATAGAAACACGTATGGATATCGTTGGGGATATGGTAAGATCCGCCGAAAGGATACGGTGTTTCTTAGGGAGCATCAAGAGCATATGCCTTATGAACAAGGTGTTTTTATAGATGTGTTCCCATTGGATGGAGTACCTCAAAACAAGGTCTCATTTAAGATACACAATTTGAAATGTTATTGTTTTAGAAGGGTATTGTGGTCGGCAGTGGGTAGGATTCATGAAAAGAACATAATATATAAGAGGTTATATAACATTTTGTATATGATACCTCTAGATTTTATTTTTGCGGAATATGAAAAATTTGTAAATAAGAGTAATAGTAAATATAAAAATAAAGTAAGAGCACTTACTTTTCCGTTACCTAAGTATGGAATGTTAGCTGAAAAGTCTTGGTTTATTAACCAAAACGAGTATGAGTTTGAAAAACATAAATTTTATGGAGTTGAAGAATATGATAAATATCTTATATATAAATTTGGGAATTATAAAATTTTACCACCAGAAAACGAAAGAAAAACGCACCCGGTATCAAAAATCAAGTTGGTAGACTAATGAACGTGAGGTTTTTAGAAATGAAAGAAAAAGCAGTAATTTTTGGAGCAAGTGGGACTGCAAAACGAGTTTATGAAATGGTTAAAAATGATTATGAAATACTTTGTTTTGTTGATAATGACGAAGAAAAATGGGGAACAAAATTTATAGAGGAATTAGATATACAGAAGCCGAATAAATTTATTTTTGAAACATGCGATGCTATTATTATTGCAACAATAATGGGACTTGAAGAAGTTTCTAAACAGTTAGAAAAAATGAATATTCCTGTGTCAAAAATCAGAAAAAATTATACAGAAATATCTGTAAAATCAAGAATTTCGTTTTTAAAAAGATTCTCAGAATTAATATATAGTAATGAGATAGATGGCGCTGTTGCAGAGGCCGGAGTATTTAGAGGAGAGTTTGCAAAAGAGATTAATCATTATTTTTATGACAGAAAGTGTTATTTATTTGATACTTTTGAAGGATTTAATAAAAACGACTTTAAATATGAAATGGAAAAATCATATACAGATGCAACACATTTTAAGAATACTTCGCAAGATTTTGTGTATGAAAAAATGCCAAATAAGAATATGATTGCAATGAAATGCGGATATTTTCCACAGACAACTAAGGGTATAGAGGATATATTTTGTTTTGTAAATTTAGATATGGATTTATATCAACCCACATTGGAAGGGTTACGTTTTTTTTACCCTAAATTAGAAAGTGGAGGAGTGATTTTAGTACATGATTATTTTTCTGAAATATATCCAAATATTAAAAAAGCACTAAAAGACTATGAGAATGAGATAGGGTATAAATTACATAGTATGCCTATAGGAGATGATTTCAGTATAGCAATATTAAAATAAATTATAAATGTTTGAGATGAAAAGATGAAAAAAGATAAAATATCAATTATTATTCCGATATATAATTCTATTGATTATATATCAAGATGTTTGAAAAGCGTCCAAGAACAGACCTATGAAAACCTTGAGGTTATTTGTATTGACGATGGTTCCTCTGACGGTACTGCTGAGATAGTAGATGATTTTGCTAAAATGGATAAAAGGTTTATAGTAATTCACCAGTCAAATAAAGGTGAAAGCAATGCAAGAAATACGGGATTAAAAACCATGACAGGTACATATATCGCATTTATAGATTGCGATGACTGGATTGAACCTCAAATGTATGAAGTTCTTGAAAAATATATACGCGAGAAGAAAGTTGACATGGTGGCTTCAAGTTGGTTTAGGGATACAGATTCAGAAAGTGTAGAAATAAAAAATAGCGTATCTGTAGAAGAAGATGTTTTTAATAGAGAAAGTTTGCTTCAATACATATATATGAGAGATTCATATAGAGGATTTTCCTACATGTGGAATAAACTTTATAGGAGAGATCTATTTTTTGATAATGAAGAAAACTTAATATTATTTGATGAAGGTTTAAAATTAGGTGGTGATGTTCTGTATCTTGCGCGATTAGTACTAAATACAAAAACTGCTTATTATATAGAAAGAGCTTTTTATCATTATTATCAGCGAAAAATATCAAGCTGTCACACAAAAGATATATCTAAACTTAGAGATTGGTTAATAGCATATCAAAAAGTCATTCGGTATATTAACGATAATAATATTGAAACAAAGGCTTTGATATGGATTAAGCGATTTTTGGTATATCATAGTAGTAATGTGGCTGAATTCGCATATGAGCAAAAAAATAAATCAGCCTTAGTGGAATGTCAAAATATTATGAAAATGTATGAAAATGAATATAAAAAAACAAATTTAGATAATCTAGAAAGACTGAAAAGATACGAGCATATCGTGTCATATAAATTATAAGAAAAGAAAAGGAAATGTAATGAAAACAAAAAGCAAAGGTCATGAATTTGATGAAATGTATAAAAATATACTTCATAAAAAGAAATTTTATCTGTTTGGAGCAGGGGATTATGGAAATCAATTTATTAAAATAATGCAGGATGAAATCAATATTTGTGGATACATTGACAATGATAAAGAAAAAAATGGTAAATTTATAAACGGTATTCCATGTTGTATATTAAATGAAGCAGAAAAAGATCCTAGTATAGGGATAATCGTTACAATGTCGCAGATTGCAAGAAAAGCTCCAATAGTTCAATTGAACAATGAAAATTATAAGGAAAATATAGATTATTTTATTATAGAAGAATTTCTATCTGTTTATTATGTGTATAAATACAATAAGGTATATTTTTCGTCAATTTCTTTTTTACCAAGTACAATTTGTAATTTAAAATGTAAACATTGCTTGAATTTTAATCCATATGCAGAAAAATTTTATGTGCGTGAATGGGAGGATCTAGTCCGAGATGTGGATTTGTTCTTTTCCTGTGTGGATAGGATTATGCTTTTTCACATTAGCGGAGGAGAGCCGATGCTTTATAAGCATACAGCAGAATTGATTAAGTATATTTCAGATAACTATGGTGAAAGAATCGATACATTGCGTACAGTGACAAATGGGACTGTTGTACCAAATAAAGAGATGTTAGAAACATTAAGCAAATGCAACGTTGAAGTTACTGTTGATGATTATAGAGCAGCTGTTCCACAGTATAATGAAAATTTTGAACAGTTAATTAGTGGATTAAAAAAATATAATATCAGGCATTACATAAATAGTGTTGATACTTGGATTGATTTGGCACCAGAAAGAACAGATTTATCGGAATATACTGAGGAAGACATGCAGAATCATTTTAATAATTGCTGTCAGTCTTGGCAAGAACTCAGAGACGGAAAATTATATACTTGCAATTATGCAGCATATGCAGCGGTTGCTGGATTATGTAATGATTCAAAGGAAGAAAAATATGATTTACAAAAATTTTCTCCTAATAAAAGGAAAGAGTTAATTGAATTTAGACTTGGATATACGGAGAAAGGATATACTAATTTTTGTAGACATTGTTTAGGATTTAGTGATAAGAATACGAATATTGTATTACCTGCTGTTCAAGTTTAAAAATAGAATATGAATTATCTTGTATTGTAATCTGGAAATTTTATATTTTATGACAAGGACTAGGAGAGTGTGATATGAATATAGGAATTATTTATGGTATGGGTGAGAAAAAAATTGTGGGGGTTTCTAATGCATTTATAGGTATTATGCAAGAGATTTTAAAAATGGATTTAAACAATGAATACTATTCGTTATATGATAATTATTATAAATTGCCCATGCATATAGAAAAAAATATTATTAAAACAAATGATTTTAATGAAAATTACGATTATTATTGTTTTCTGCATAATATTGATATCTTACATTCATATTGGGAGGCTTTTTATGGTATTAAAAGTAAATGTTATAAAATACTAACATGTTATGATTTGATTCCACTTGTTAAAAAAGAATGGCATCCAGGTTTATATGATTATTTTAATGAATCACTCAGGCATTCAGCACAGGAAGCGGATAAAATTATTGCTATTTCTGAGTATACTAAAAAAGATTTAGTTAATTATTACAATTTGAAGCCGGAAAAAATAGAAGTTATTTATTTAGGAAACAAAGAACAGAAAATAGATAGAAAAAAAGAAGATAATCGGGAAAAAAATATTATTCCGATTGAGGAAGAGTACATTTTAGGAGTTAGTTCATTAGTTAAATATAAGAATTTTGACCGGATGGTTGAAGCTTTCATACTTTTTAAAGAAAGACATCGACATAGCAACTTGAAATTGATAATTACAGGAAAAACTGCATGGGATGGACTCAATAAAAAAAGCATAGTTTCTTATAGAAACTATGAAAAGGATATAATATTCACAGGATATATTGATGATTATTCACTAAGCCTTTTATACAAAAACGCATTGGCATTTGTCTATGTGTCATTATACGAAGGTTTTGGATTACCAATTCTAGAGGCAATGGGACATGGAAAAGCTGTAGTGTGTTCAAATACTACATCTATGCCAGAGGTTGGTGGTGAAGCAGTTGAATATTGTAACCCGTATGAAATCGACTCTATTCAACAGGCAATAGAGAAGGTTGTTTTAAATGATGTATATAGAAAAGAGTTAGAGCAAAAAGCTATTATACAGTCTAAGCATTTTTCATATCATAAAGCAGCTGAAAAAACTATAGAAATTTATAAAAATGCTCTCAAGGGGTAGGGTATGGATGATAAAAAAATAATTAAGGATTTTAATGATTTATTAGTTGATAAGGCCAATATATTTGTTGAAAAAAATATAGATTTTGATGTTTTGAAAGAATGCAATAAGGCATTAATTATTTGTTCAGGTGTATTTACAAAAGTGGGAGAGTTAATTCGGGTATTTGCTAATTATAATTCCGATGCTGAATTAATATTTATTTCGAGAGAAAAAATGCATCAACAAATTAGAAATTTTACAAAAAATCCATATGTATTTATTCCATGGGAAGAAAAGTACTCAATAAAAGTACTAGAAGTTGTTAGAAAAGAAATATCATTAGAGAGCATAGATTCTTTTTTTTATGTATGTAAATCAGCTATTGATTTGCGGGATATTAATGTTTTAAAAATAGCTCAGGAAATAAATAAGCTTTTTTCGATTAATGTATTTAGTTATACAAGTGGAGAAGAATTGAATTTCTATAATGATATTCAAAAATATATTTGTAGTCTAAAGTGTTACAATGGGCTCATTGAATGGGTTAATGATATTATTATATCAGCAGACGATAATGTAGTAGTAAAAAATTAGAATAATTGTAATTATATAAGAATTTGGGGTGTGATTAAAATATGACTGTAATTCCGGTTGTTTTTGCAACTGATAGAAATTATTTAAATCCGGTATTAGTAATGCTGGATTCATTAGTGAAAAACGCATCAGATAGTACAAAATATGAGATTTATGCTTTGATTGAAGAAAAGGATGCTATCTATTTTAAAGAAGTATTTAAAAATTTGAATTTTAAAATTCATAAAATAAAAATTATTAAGATAGATGGAAAAGACTTTGAAAAGGTAATAATTAAAACACCTACATTAACAAAAACAACTTTTTATCGCCTGATAATTAGTGAAATATTAATAGAGAAAGATAAGTGTATATATTTAGATTGCGATATTGTTGTTAATAGCGATTTGAGGCAATTATATCAATTGGATATTGAGGATTACTATCTAGCCGGAGTAAGAGATTATAGTTGGTGTGAAATGGCGAAGAATACACATAAGGAATATTTTTTGTCAACAGGTTTAACAAATCCTGAAAACTATATTAATGCTGGTGTGTTATTAATGAATTTAAAAAAAATTAGAGATAATAAAATGTCTATGATTTTTTTACAGCATGCAGAAAAGGGATACTTATTAGAAGATCAAGATGTTTTAAATATTTGTTGTGAAGGAAAAATATATATATTGCCCATTAAATATAATTTTTTTACTAGATACAAAGGGGCATATTATGTTGAAAATTGTGATAAGAAAAATATAGAATATGTAATTATTCATTATGCTGGTAGTTATGCTCATCCATGGAGTAATTTTTATTGTAGAAATAGCAAAGTATGGTGGGGCTATTTAGAAGAAGTCTTAGATAATCCGAACGAAGTAAATTATCTAAAGAATATGGCACAAGAAGATACTCAAAAAATGAAATGGGAGTACATACTTAAAAAGTGTAAGAGCAGAAATGTTATTATTTTCGGCTTTTCGGATATAGGAAAAGAAGTTGCGAAGGATTTAATTAATGCAGGTATTAATCTTATAGGTTTTTGTGATAATGACCCAAGGAAGAGACATAACACATATATGGATTTAGGAGTTTTAGAGAGTAAAGAAATTTTGAAATATGAGAATGTATTAGTTATTAATACGAGTCAGTATTATTATAAAGAAATTCATCAACAACTTATTAATATGGGAATAGAGGAAAGCAATATAATTAGATATTATAATAAGAATTCTATTTATTATGATTCTCTTGATGAGAAGTATTATTTTGAAGAATTGAAACAAATATTTATTAGAGAACAGATAGATATATTTGATGAAAAGAAAATAGATGTATTGATTAGTATTATTAAGGACAATAAAAATAGGGATGAGATTATTCAAAAATATTTCTTAAGTAATTGGTTGTTGAAATAAGGAGAAATAGTTCTATGAATAAATTATATATAAAAGATCAGAAACAAAAAAAAAGAGCAGATATGCTTTCGAGATATTTTCGATTACTGAATAGATGGCTATTATTAAAAAATCATGGACAAGGTTTAAAAGATTATTTTCTTAATAATAAATATTATAATATAGCCATTTATGGAATGGGCGATATAGCCAGTCGCTTAAGAGAAGAACTCGATAATACTGGTATTAATGTAATATATGGAATTGATAAAGAGGTTACTAATCAATATGTAGATTTGAAAATTTATGCATTAGATGAAAAATTGCCAAGCGTTGATGCAATTATAATAACACCTATTACGGCTACTGACGAAATAATTATTAGCTTATTACCAATAGCAGACTATCCAATGATATCACTAGAAGATGTAATTTTTTCTTTTTGAAAGGAGGAAAAAATGATTGTAGTCCGTATATGGGAAGGAATCGGAAATCAAATGTTCCAATATGCATATGCAAAAGCTTTAGAAAGAGAAACAGGAATCAAGGTCTGTCTAGAAATTGAAAGAGTATATAGAGATTCTTTTAAAAATGAGGATTTAAATGTAGAGAGAAAATATTCATTAGAAAATTTTAACATATCGTTAGAAAAAGTTAAAATCAATACTAAGAAATGGGATTTCTTAAGACAAAAGAACATTTTTGATAATTTTTTATTTTTTTTAAGTAGTCATGGATATTGGTTCAATAGATTTTATACAGACATCGAGGATCAGTATAAATATAAAAAAGAATTATTGCAAATTAAAAATAACTCATATGTGATGGGGCATTTTATGAATAAAAAATATTATGATAATGTGAAAGAAATATTAAAAGAGGAATTCCAGTTAAAAAATGAGATATTATTATCAAATGAATTGGAAGAAATTTTCATGAAGCATCAGACAGTGTCTGTACATATAAGAAGAGGAGATTATGTTTTATTAAAAAGTACGAAAGATAAATACTATTATTTTAAGGCAATCAAATATATGAATAATAAAATAAAGGATCCATTTTATATAGTATTTTCTGATGATATTGAATGGACTAAACAAAATTTGGATTTTGGGAAAAATGTTATCTTTATAAGTGAATACAAATATGAGGATTATGAAGAACTTATATTAATGAGTAAATGCAATTATAATATTATTGCTAATAGTACTTTTAGTTATTGGGGAGCATGGCTTAATCCAAATCCGAATAAAATTGTAATTGCCCCAGCCAACTGGATGTCTTCTGTTCTTCCGAATGAATGGCTTCTAATATAAAATTATAAATCGTTTAACGATAGATAGGAGACTCTATATGCAGACAATTCTTGTGCGTCAATATGGGTATAATGATGTTAAAGATACAGTAGAACAGAAAATGTATAATTGTGGAAGAAATACAGGGAATTTGATATGGTATGAATCTTTAAAAGAGCATATTAAATATGATATAGAAAAGTATTGGGAAAATATTGATGAAAAGAGCAATACAAAATATATTTTTCCATTAGCAAATCATTTGATACCAGAGCATATGCTATTAGAATATGAAGCGGGTTTTTTGAAAAGTGATAGTGACCAGGCAGTTTTAATAGGATTGGGTACTCAATTGACATCAGAATTAGATACACCTAAAAAATTAGTTTCGGCACTATCAAAAGAAAAGATAAGAGCTTTACAAAAAATGAGTTTCCATTCCAATACAATAGGTATACGAGGAAATATTACAGGTGAATGTCTTGAATTGATAGGAATCAAAAATTATAGAATTATTGGTTGCCCTTCATTTTATTCTTTGGGAGAGGAATTCTGCCAAATTCCTACAGCAAGTAAGGGAAAAATATGTTTTAATATGAATGCTGAAGGAGTAGAAGGAGTCGCTAGCTATTTAAACCTACTTTTTGAACAATATACGGAAGGTAAACAAAGATTTATAATGCAATCAATGGGAGATTTCCCCAAAACAATTATAGAAAATTTGGAAATTTTACCTAGACATATTGAAGAAAGACTACCTGGGTTAAAAATGACAGCAAAAAATTTTACAGAATACATAAAAAATAATTCAAGTATTTTTTTTGAAAAAAAACCATGGTTAGATTACTTAAGAAAGAGTGACTTTACATTTTCAATAGGAACAAGATTTCATGGAAATATGATTGCTCTTTTGGCAGGAACGCCAACTTTATGGATAACCCATGATAGCAGAACGGAAGAGTTATGCGAAGCTTTGAAATTACCTCAAATTACTATTCGAGAAGTTATAAAAATAAAAGACTTAGAAGAATTAGTGGAAAGATGTACATATAATGATATCTTTTATAAAAATTACAAAAAATTATTTGATAATTATATGATTTTTCTAGAAGAAAATGAAATAGAATTTACATAAGTGCTACTTTTTAATATTCAAAGAAAAGGGGAAACGAAATGAATATTGGATTACTTTATCCTATTAAAGAAAGAAAAGAGACAGGGGTAAGAAATTTAATTAAGGGGACAATAAAAGAAACTTTAAATATGGATAATGATAATAAATACTACTTATTAGAAGAACCATATTTTGAAACAGAAACATACACATTCCCTTTGGTTCGATGGGGAGGAAGTAAAGAAGAGAGCCAAAAATATGATTTTCAATGTTATCTCAAAAATATAGATATCATGCACTCATATTGGAATACGTTTGAAGAAATGAATTCAAAATGCTTAAAGGTGTTTACGATATATGATTTAATACCTTTAATTCACCCAGAATGGCACACATTGCATGATTATTTTGACGGACCTGTGAGAAAAAGTGTGGAACAAGCAGATTTTATAATTTCTATTTCTGAATATACAAAGAAAGACATTGTAGAGCATTATGGAATATCTGCTGAAAAAATAAAAGTTATTTATCCAGGTTTACAACAAACACTAAATTTTAATAATGATTATATAGGAGTATTAGAAAAATATAAATTAGAAGAAGGTTATTTGTTAGCTGTTGGCACTTTAGAACCTCGTAAAAACTTAAGGGGATTAATTAATAGTTTTATACTATATAAAAAAATGAGACCCAAAAGTAAAATAAAATTGGTAATAACCGGGATGCTAGGTTGGGATCAAAATTTTGAAAATGAAATAGAATCAATTGGCGAATATAGGAATGAAATTGTATTAACAGGATTTGTGGATGATAAGACGCTTTCGGATTTATATAAAAGGGCAATAGCAATAGCCTATGTTTCATTATATGAAGGATTTGGACTGCCTATATTAGAAGCAATGTCTGCCGGAAAAACAGTTATTACTTCAGAGGTTACATCTATGCCTGAAGTTGGTGGCGATGCAGTTCTATACTGCAATCCGTATAATAATGAATCCATTGCAGATGCAATAATGAAGATTATAGAAAATCAAGAATTAAGAAGACAATTAGAAAAGAAATCATTAGAGCAAGCAAAAAAATTTTCATATGAGAAAGCAGCGAAAGAAACAATCGAGATATATTCTAAACTGAAGGGGTGGAATTGATGAGTAGAAATAGAGATTTGGTAGAATCTTTTTCAGATTTTATAGGGCAAAAAATTGACGCTTCAGTTGAAAAGAATATTGAATTTGAAAAATTGTCTAATTATAATAGTATTATGCTTATTGGAACAGTAAATGAAATTTTAATTGGAGAATTTCTAAATAAATTATTTATTGTAAATAATAATGTGAAAGTATATTTGATTGGACAAGCTACAATGGAAAAGCTCATAAATGAATTTCCGGATAATGTTATTAAACTATATGTGAGAAATGGAAGATTTTCAGCAGAAGATATTTTAATAGTTTCAAAAGTATGGGAAATTGAAAAAATGGAGGCGGTTATATATTTTAATAATTATATTCATTCAGTTGATTATTCTAATGTAGAACATGCAATTTCTGTAATAAAAAATAAAAAAAATATTTTTAGTTATTCAGTTGTACATAATGAATTAAATAAAATTTTGAATTTAGGAGTTCATTATAGAAGTTTAATACTATATAAAGATATGGTTGATTTATATCAAGAAATAATTACTAATGAATAAAGACTAACTATTAAAAGTCAAGTCTAAAAGAAAGTTTTTGAATAAAGTGCAGAAATGCATTTTAGATAGATAAGTACCTTGAAAACTGCATGACAAATAGAGCATCTTTGCAGCTGCTCAAAAA
>JAEWSH010000135.1 GCA_023398375.1 Bacillota bacterium
ATTGCCAAAACAACAGTCAATGCTTTAACTCTTCTTTTCATACTTTCATTAAGAACATTCTCTTCCTTAGTATTTCATACTATATATACGAATAGCACAAACATACTAAAAACAAATGAATTACGAAATTTACATAGAACTATTTTTCATTTTTCATATTCCACCACTTTCCTCAACGGAGCCAACAACCTTTCCAGTACATTCTTGTCAGCAAGGATAATGTCTGCCGTACCTTTCAACTCACGCGAAACAGGTAGCTGTTTGCCGTAGTTGGTCTGCATGCCGTCAGGCAAAGTTATTTCTACTATATACATTCCCTCTTCCGTTGGAGCAGGAGAGATACTTGCAACCTGCCCTTTTACATAGCCAAACTCCTGGTCGGGATAATTATTCAGACGTATATGCACCCGCTGTCCCACATGTACCTTACCCGAACCCTGCAAAGGAAGTAGAGCCTTACCTAACACCCTTGAACTGTCGGATGGCTGAATCGTGAAAACCGTCTCACCGGCTTTCACATTCTGGTTACGACTCCAAACCGTCATAAAAGTAACCTTCCCCCTGACCGGACTTTTCAATAAATAAGAGTGCTCCCATGCACTCAATTGCGCGGCTAACTGCCCTATGGCATTCTTTAAATCAGTCCGACGACTCTGTTCCTCATCGTATGCTTGCTTACGTATATCCAACATATTCTCCTCATGTTGCACCAACTGCATTTCTGCCTGAAGCAAACTCATACGTACCTCTTCTTTAGAACGCAAACTTTGCAAATATCTGCTTCCAGACTCCTCAAATTCCGCAGCAATCATCGCCTTGCGCACATATAAAATAGAATCACGGATATACATACTCTCGGCAAGCTTTATATCCTTATCAATCAACTCATATTCCCGCTCTGCCAACCGAAGATAGGAGCGTTGTCCACCCAGTTGTTTTTCCTGAAAACGAAGTTTCCGAGCGTAATAGTCCAACTCCATAAAACGTGCATATTCTGTAAGTGAAGTAATGAAAGCTGCAAAAGCCGATTGCAGTTCCCCCAACTGCCAGCGCCTGCCGATAAAAAGCTCCACTCCTTTCTGCCAATCATAATCCTGCGTTTCCCATGCCTTCATCCATTTCTTAAGGAGACGTACATCTTCAGAACATGCCGCATTACCAATCACACCCAAATCCGTATCTGCCTCCACCGAACTCCCGTTCTTCACATAAAGCGTATCGAGTTTCCCAGTAGCATGTGACAGCACAAAGGCGGGAGGTTCCTCCGTGGCCAGAGTCACCTCTGCCGCCAAGGTGTCCGGATACCTGAATATCCAACAACCAACCAGTACCATCAACAGAATCACTGCCAAGACAGTAATCCCACACCTCACCACCCAAGGAGAAATGTGGTTCATCACCTCCTGCACTTCTTCACTGCGAAGTTCTATATCCTTATATATCTTCTCTTCCTCCATTCATTAGCTACCCAATTCCAGCTGATTCTTAACCAGCCGATAATACATTCCTTTCCGCTCCGTCAGTTCCCGATGGGTACCTTCTTCCGCAATGCATCCCCTATCCAGCACCACAATCTTGTCGGCATCCTTCACCGTACTGAGCCTATGCGCCACTACCACTACGGTTTTCCCTTTATAGAATTCATGCAGATGTTCCATAATCTCCTTTTCATTATTCGCATCCAAGGCATTGGTGGCTTCGTCGAAGAAAAGAAATTCCGGATTTTTATACACGGCACGCGCTATCAGCAAACGTTGTTTCTGCCCCTGACTGATACCGTTTCCCTCCATACCGATTTTGGTGTTATACCCCAATGGAAGCGAGTCTATGAAATCACGGATATTGGCTACCGCCACGGCATGGCGCAGCCGCTCCACATCAATCTGCTCCTCTCCCACAGCAATATTCTGCGCAATGGTTTCCGAAAAGATAAAGCCGTCCTGCATCACGGCTCCCGTCTTGGCACGCCACAAGTGGGGATTTATGTTCTCTAACGAAGCATCACCCACCTTCACAGCCCCCTTATTGGGCGAATAGAAACCAAGCATCAGTTTCACCAGAGTAGTCTTTCCACTCCCGCTCGCACCTACAATAGCTGTCACTTTATGTTCGGGAATCACTAAAGAGACATTATCCAGCACATAGTCTCTATCCGCTCCATCGTAACTGAAGCACACATTTTCCATCTTTATATCCCGTCTCTCAGGCAAAACGGACAATTTGGAAGCAATATCCTGCTCCTCATCCGGTTTCCCATGTACCTCATTCAGCCGTTCCAGACTTATCTTGGCGTCCTGAAACTGCTGCGCAAATCCTATAAAAGAAGAGACCGGCGCACTGAGCTGACCGATGATATAAGTCAGAGACATCATCATACCCAGTGTCATCTCCCCTTCCACCACCGCCTTTGCCGCAATAAACGAGATTATAATATTCGTGGTCTGATTGAAAAATACAGAACCTACTTGTTGTACTTGCCCCAAAGCCAACCCTTTTACGCTGATTTTAAACAGTTTCACCTGAATACGCTCCCACTGCCAGCGCTTCTGTGTCTCGCAGTTATTCAACTTTATTTCCTGCATAGCGGTCACCATCTGCACAAGGTTACTCTGCTCTCCGGCTGCTTGTGCAAACCGACGGATATCCAATTCACGGCGATATTTCATAAAAGCAAGTATCCAGGCAATATACAAGCTGTTACCTAAAAGAAAGATTCCCAATACCACCAAATTGTAGTAAGCAAGTACAATAGCAAAGATGAAAAAACTGACAAAGGAAAAGAGCGTACTAATAGAAGAACCTGTCAGAAAATTCTTTATACGGTCATGGTCACCAATGCGCTGTATAATGTCTCCCACCATCTTCGTATCAAAAAAATGAAGCGGCAACTTCATCAACTTTGCCAAAAAGTCCGAAATAAGGGAGATGGATATACGCGTATTCACATGCAACAATATCCAGCTACGGATAAACTCTACCGATAGTTGTGATACCGAGATTATAATCTGCGCAACCAGCACTAAGGTAATAAAGCTCAAATTTCCGTCACTGATACCCACATCCACCAAGGCTTGCGTAAGAAAAGGTAGGATAAGCTGAAGTAAGCTCACCACCAACATGCCCAATATCAGCTGAAACAACTCTTTCCTATAGGGAGTCAGATAACGGAAGAAAAAACGCAACCCTCTTTCTTTCAGTTCCGGTTCTCCCTCACCATTATAAAAGTCAGGAGTGGGTTCCAGTGCAAGTGCAGTCCCCTTCTCTTCTCCGTCCGATTTGGTAGCTAACCAGCATCGCTTCAATTCCAGTTCATTATACGTAACCAACTGAGTTGCAGGGTCTGCTATTCTAAACGAGTATTGCCCTTTCTTTTTCTTAACATCATAGCAAACCACAAAATGACTCTGATTCCAATGCAAAATGCAAGGCAGAGGAACATCTTCCGCCAATTGTTCAAAAGAGACACGAACTCCGGACGTTCTGAAACCAATAGACTCAGC
>JAEWSH010000030.1 GCA_023398375.1 Bacillota bacterium
CCATGATGGCGACTATAATAGCGGAAGATAATAAATTCCTTTTCATTTAATTGCCTTATAAATATATAGATAAGAGAGTGAACATAATAAATGAAAAAAGAAAACGCCACTACACGCGTTTTATTTATAAATAAAATAATAAAATTCACGAAATGAATAAGTCCTGCAATTTAATATATATCGCAGGACTTATTTTAATTAATTGCTCAAACGCTGTGGATGCGTATAAACCGTTGCCCGACCCGGTTTACAAAAGCCCACCAGCGTCAAATTACAGCGCTCAGCCACTTCTACAGCAAGCGTGGTCGCGGCAGACACCGCAAACAAAATCTCTACGCCGCACATCGCCGACTTTTGCACCATTTCATAACTGGCACGACTGGAAACCAGTACCGCACCTTGCTGCCAGCTTTCCCCTTCTTGTGACCGGCGGCCTAACAGTTTGTCCAGCGCCACATGGCGACCCACGTCTTCATGCCCGCCGACCAGTTCGCCAGATGGCAACATCCAGGCAGCGGCGTGAGTACAACCAGTCAGTTGCCCCACTGGCTGAAAATCGTTGAGATGACGTAATGCATCATCCAGTTTGTTGAGATCAAACGTCTGGGTGAACGGTAGCGGCTGCACCGGTTTTCCGATGTCATTAAGTTGCTCCACGCCGCATACGCCACAGCCCGTACGTCCCGCCAGCGCCCGGCGGCGCTCCTTCAACCCCATAAAGCGGCGGCTGGAAAGCTCAATTTGTACTTCAAGACCATTACAGGAAGGAACGACATCCATGCCGAAGATATCGCGCGGACTTTCTATTATCCCCTCGGAAAGCGAAAAACCGAGCGCAAAGTACTCAAGGTCTTTGGGCGACGCCATCATCACCACATGCGAAATGCCGTTGTAGACCAGCGCAACGGGAACTTCTTCCGCGACCTCATCTAACCGTGGGTGTTGTAAATCATCACGCCGCCATAACTCAATTTGACGAACACCTGTGATATTTGTCACATTTTCGATTTCTTTTTGCTGTGTTTTTTTCACTTTCTCTTAACCAGATAAGAACACACACACCAACATTATGGTATTCTGTTACAAACCCTTCCTGGATGGAGGGAAATTGAGCCAATTCTGGACCTTTGCGGCCCCTTCCGCAAAGAAAAATAACTCCCACTCCCTGCACACGCAGCAAGCGAATGTAAATGGGACGTGACAATGTCGAAACAAGGAGCAATCCATGCAGGTCAGCAGAAGGCAGTTCTTTAAGATCTGCGCTGGCGGTATGGCAGGCACCACGGCAGCGGCACTGGGTTTTGCACCCAGCGTAGCACTCGCGGAAACCCGGCAGTATAAACTGCTGCGCACCCGCGAAACCCGTAATACCTGCACCTATTGTTCCGTAGGCTGTGGGCTGTTGATGTACAGCCTCGGTGACGGAGCAAAAAACGCCAAAGCATCTATCTTCCATATCGAAGGCGATCCGGATCACCCGGTCAACCGCGGTGCACTTTGTCCGAAAGGCGCTGGCCTGGTGGATTTCATCCACTCCGAAAGCCGTCTGAAGTTTCCGGAATACCGTGCGCCAGGTTCTGATAAATGGCAGCAAATCAGTTGGGAAGAGGCGTTTGATCGCATCGCCAAACTGATGAAAGAAGACCGCGATGCTAACTACATTGCGCAAAACGCCGAAGGCGTGACTGTTAACCGCTGGCTCTCCACCGGGATGCTGTGTGCTTCCGCGTCGAGTAACGAAACCGGCTATTTAACGCAAAAATTCTCCCGCGCGCTGGGTATGCTCGCGGTCGACAACCAGGCGCGTGTCTGACACGGACCAACGGTAGCAAGTCTTGCTCCAACATTTGGTCGCGGTGCGATGACCAACCACTGGGTCGACATCAAGAACGCCAACCTCGTCGTGGTGATGGGCGGTAACGCCGCTGAAGCTCACCCGGTCGGGTTCCGCTGGGCGATGGAAGCCAAAATTCACAACGGCGCGAAGCTGATTGTGATCGATCCTCGCTTTACGCGTACGGCGGCGGTGGCTGACTACTATGCCCCTATTCGTTCCGGTACTGACATTGCTTTCCTGTCAGGCGTATTGCTGTACCTGCTGAACAATGAAAAATTCAACCGCGAATACACCGAAGCCTATACCAACGCCAGCCTGATAGTGCGTGAGGATTACGGCTTTGAAGATGGCCTGTTCACCGGCTACGACGCGGAAAAACGCAAGTACGATAAATCCTCCTGGACTTATGAACTGGACGAAAACGGCTTCGCCAAACGCGATACCACGCTGCAACATCCGCGCTGCGTGTGGAACTTGCTGAAACAGCACGTTTCCCGCTACACGCCAGATGTGGTTGAAAACATCTGTGGTACGCCAAAAGACGCGTTCCTGAAAGTCTGCGAATACATCGCAGAAACCAGTGCTCACGATAAAACTGCCTCGTTCCTGTATGCCCTCGGCTGGACGCAACACTCCGTTGGTGCGCAAAACATTCGTACGATGGCGATGATCCAGCTGCTGCTCGGCAATATGGGGATGGCCGGCGGCGGCGTTAACGCCCTGCGCGGTCACTCCAATATTCAGGGGCTGACGGACCTGGGGCTGCTGTCGCAGAGCCTGCCAGGTTACATGACGCTGCCAAGCGAGAAGCAGACCGATCTGCAAACCTACCTTACCGCCAACACGCCAAAACCGCTGCTGGAAGGCCAGGTAAACTACTGGGGCAACTACCCGAAATTCTTCGTCTCTATGATGAAGGCCTTCTTTGGTGATAAAGCGACGGCGGAAAATAGCTGGGGCTTTGACTGGTTGCCGAAGTGGGATAAAGGCTACGACGTCCTGCAGTACTTCGAGATGATGAAAGAGGGCAAGGTCAATGGCTATATCTGCCAGGGCTTTAACCCTGTTGCCTCATTCCCGAACAAAAACAAAGTGATCGGTTGTCTGTCGAAACTGAAGTTCCTCGTCACCATCGACCCACTGAACACTGAAACCTCTAACTTCTGGCAGAACCACGGTGAGCTGAACGAAGTTGACTCGTCGAAGATCCAGACCGAAGTGGTCCGTCTGCCATCGACCTGCTTCGCAGAAGAGAACGGTTCAATCGTTAACTCAGGTCGCTGGTTGCAGTGGCACTGGAAAGGTGCGGACGCCCCGGGGATTGCGCTGACTGATGGCGAGATCCTCTCCGGTATCTTCCTGCGCTTGCGCAAGATGTATGCCGAACAGGGTGGCGCGAACCCGGACCAGGTGCTGAACATGACCTGGAACTACGCCATTCCGCATGAGCCGAAGTCGGAAGAAGTAGCGATGGAGAGCAACGGTAAGGCGCTGGCCGATATTACCGATCCGGCAACCGGTGCGGTTATCGTCAAGAAAGGCCAACAACTTAGCTCGTTCGCCCAACTGCGCGATGACGGTACGACCTCCTGTGGCTGCTGGATTTTCGCCGGTAGCTGGACGCCGGAAGGCAACCAGATGGCACGCCGTGATAACGCCGATCCGTCTGGCCTCGGTAACACGCTGGGCTGGGCATGGGCATGGCCGCTTAACCGCCGCATTCTGTATAACCGCGCCTCCGCAGATCCGCAGGGTAACCCGTGGGATCCGAAGCGTCAGTTGCTGAAATGGGACGGCACTAAGTGGACCGGCTGGGATATTCCGGACTACAGCGCAGCGC
>JAEWSH010000027.1 GCA_023398375.1 Bacillota bacterium
AAGCAGTTATCGGGGGTCTGTGCCACATCGCCCAGCTTTGCCAGCAGCATTTCGCCTTTTTCGTCCAGGGTGTGAGCTCTTGAACGGTCAATATCCTCGATCAAATGGCGATATCCCTTGAGCTCGTCGCTTGCAAGGTACTCCTTCAGCTTCTCCTGGGGCACAGCCAGAATTTCGGGGTCAACAAAGGCGATGGAGGTGTTAAGCGCCACAAAAAGGTTCATGGCCTTTGCGGACATTTCCTGATACCTGCTGTCGCCGTTATCACTGCTTTTCAGGAGCGAAGCATAGGAATAGACAAGTTCCACCTTCTGCAAAGCGGTAAAGATCCGATCAAGTCCCGCTCTCATGCTCTTGGCCGATTGGCCGAGCGTGCCGGCGATGCCTCCCGCCTCGTCGGCAGCCTTCTTTGCCTCGGTGTAGGCTTTTTCCCAATCCTCTGAGCTCTTAAAGATCGAGCTTAAATCCCATTTAAATTTTTCTTCGATTTCGTTTCTGCTTTTAAGTTCCATAAGAAATTCCGCCTTTCAAAATCATCAACTCAGTGTGAGCGGGAGAAACCTTGCTCTGGATTAAGTTTCTAAATAAGCTGATGTAAACTGATTAGTAAATTTAAACGACCTCATAAATCCGGTGGAATGCCGCGGCTGTGCCATTATGCGAAGTTCCTATCGCTACGCTTCTGGATTGCTATTGTCCGGGTTCAGACAGAAAGTTAAGGATTACTTTTTCTGCGCATTTTGAAGTCTGCAAATCATAATATTGAGTGAAGGAATCCATGAAGCCTTGTCCGGCAGCATATCGGACCCGGCGTCCTGAAACTTCCGGTAGGTGCTTTTTGGCATTGAAAGCAGAACGGGCATATTGTGTAAGGAACGGGGAGTGATGATCATGGTAGTACGACCGCCTATGCTGAGAGCAGGCGATACATTTGGAATTGTCACACTGGGGAGTCCTCTTGACCCAACTGAAATAGATGAAAGAATCTCTTTTTTAAAGGAACACGGATTCAAGGTTGTCTTAGGCGATTATGCTTATGCAAGCAACGGCTATCTCGCGGGAACCGACCAGCAACGAGCGTCCGACTTAATGCGTATGTATAAGAATCCGGAAGTAAAGGCCATTTTGCCAACAAGAGGTGGCGTTGGGGTGGAAGGAATTCTACCATATCTTGATTACGGTTATATTGCGAACCACCCCAAAATTATATCAGGTTATAGCGATATTTCAATTCTGCTAAACGTCTTGTACCAATTGACCAACCAAATCACTTTTGATAGCCTGTTGCTGCTTGACTTCAGAGACAGTACGCCGGAGTACAACTTTGAACAGTACTTCAGCACCACGGCCTCCACGCTTGCACCACGGCAAATAATCAATCCGCCCGATATGCCGATGATCAGCAGAGTTCCCGGCAATGTAACAGGATCCTTGGTAGGGGGAAATCTGACCTCATTTGTCGGATCGCTTGGTACCCGATACGAAATCAGTACGAAAGGTAAAATCTTATTATTGGAGGAGACGCATGAGCCGATCAACACGGTATACAGATATTTGAATCAGCTGAAAGTAGCCGGTAAATTCGATGATTGCATTGGAATTATCATCGGCGAGTGTACGAACTGTACGGATGAATACGGGAAATCATATGAGGATTTGGTTACAGAGTTTCTTGTTCCCCTGGGAAAACCCCTGTTAACCAATATAGCATCCGGCCATGGAAAATATAAAGCAGCGCTCCCGATCGGTGCTGTTGTAAACCTTAATACCATAAAAAATACTTTGACGATATTAAAACCCACAGTATGCAATGATAATCCTCTGATGCCGTCTGAACCCATCAAAATTTAGCTTTTTCAGCTTTCCCGCAGTGGCGGAATAGGATACGACAATAACTTCATGCGGTGAAAAATCTGCTTTACACGTTCCCTGATACGGTCCGGAAGCAATTCAAAGTGCGAAAAAGATCCACCTGAGATCATGGGCGGTTCGTCGTTTTCAACTTCGAAATGCCCGAATACTCGTAACCAACCATAGTATGTCCCAATTGTCACCTCGTGCAAGGCTTATAAGAGATATCTTTCTTTGCTTTTTACAAGGAGGATCAAAGGAATCATTGCAATCACAATTAACCAGATGCAAAACGAACCGGTATTTTGTTTTTCGAATGTACGGTTTGAAAGCCCTAAAATACACCATCCGACTCCTAAAAAGGAATATGGAAATACCAATCCTTTTTGAAACTCCTTGCGAAATACGGCTTCCCTGTATTTCTTGGATAGAAAGTATGGATTTCCAAACCAATGGAAAATTGCTTGAACAAGAAAGGATATTCCAAGAAAAATAATAACCATTCGTTATGCGCCTCCCACTACAAGAATAACAGCAGTTTGCAGGCGAGGACATTTAAGCCTCTGATGCCCTTTCGTAAGAGAAAGCTCATGTTAGTATCCTAAATTGAAGGTATTTATAACGACTCGATTCTCCACTCGTCAGGTTTAAGATCAATTACCTTAATCCACGCCGTTTGTAAGTATCACGGGGTCATCTACGCGCCTATCCGATATAGTGCGATAATCTCTCTATAAGAGTATAGCACTTTATTCCTGTCGCAATCAAATGAAATATAAATAGAAATACGGTTTGAGCCATTCTGGTTCATGACAGACGAATGGTCGAAGGGTGTAGAATATACTGTATTTAATGCGTCCATTAATTATAGATCCCCAGATGAAAGATACCCATGGGAAAAACTTATGAGGGTGATAAAAGTATTTTGAACAGACGGGGTAGAAAGAAGTTATCTATGGCATACCGCTCTGCGCAAGTTGAGCTGCGGGAGTTGGCAGTGGTCAGGGGTAACATTGACCGTGGCCTGAACGATAGAAAGTCCCATAGGGACAGGCGCTTTAGCGTCTGTGACGGCTGACAAAAGTTCTGGCCAAAGTTCTCAGAACTTCCGGGTTGGGGAAGACTCCCCTAACAAGTAAAAAGCAGAGTGTGGCTACACCTGCCTTACTTGCGGAGTTAGCGTATTCCCGGAAACCCGACTATGCCATACAGTAGTCCCCAAGAAGAATTGCCACTGGAACTCCGGCGGCGATTCTTCTTGGGG
>JAEWSH010000043.1 GCA_023398375.1 Bacillota bacterium
AATCGGGCCTTTAGCTCAGTTGGTTAGAGCAGTCGGCTCATAACCGATCGGTCCCGGGTTCGAGTCCCCGAAGGCCCACCAATTATGGTTTCGCCTGTTGGGGAGCCACAAGCGAGATAGGGGTATAGCTCAGTTGGTAGAGCAGCGGTCTCCAAAACCGCGTGCCGAGGGTTCAAGTCCTTCTGCCCCTGCCATAAAAGTCTTTACAACGGCTGTTGTATGTGATATAATTCGTACGTTGTCGAGCCGCAAATATGGCCCGGTAGTTCAGTTGGTTAGAACGCTAGCCTGTCACGCTAGAGGTCGACGGTTCGAGCCCGTTCCGGGTCGCCATAAATGCTGCTATAGCTCAGCTGGTAGAGCGCATCCTTGGTAAGGATGAGGTCCCCGGTCCGAATCCGGGTAGCAGCTCCAGAAAAATCCTTAGAACGTTCAGGTTCTAAGGATTTTTTTGTGCTTTTATTTTTGGGGTATACAAATAGGCCGGGAAGATTACACGCTTCCCGACCTATTTTTTTGTAAACACAAAACTCAATTGTTTCGAAGAAAGCTCTAAAAGGACCTATACTGGAAACCTTGTATGGCTTTCGCATTTCTATATCCTACATACATTGCGTAATTCATAATGTGTTTGCTGAACGACGGTTATGGTTGATCTTTGCCATATACATTAAATCATTTAAAGGGCTACCCAATTGCAAGGGATGGGGAGGTCCGCTTTACATAGTTCCGTTTCATGCAAAAAATTGATACAAGTAAACCTAGTGGAATTGAACGTTTGCGTCCATGGCTAATTGGCGTGATTGCGGATATGCTGCTTTTTAATGAAAGCTGCCGTACGATGACAACCACAGTCCTGATGAACGATCGGGCCGAGAGCACTGACAATTTTAAGCGAGAATTCTAGTTGTGGCAGTTTTAAAAAACTGCTATACTTAAATCAGATTTTAAAGCAATTGTGAGGTAGTAGAATGGAAAGCTCACCCTTAAATGCTGATTTTATAAATTTATCAACAGAAAATCTTGTCGATGAACATTTGTGCTGCATTATCCGTAGTAAAAAGCCCCATCAAGGCGTTGAAGCAAAGCGCGAATGGCTTTCAGCTCGGCTTAAGGAGGGCCACGTTTTCCGAAAGCTGAACGCAAAGGCGGTTGTGTTTATAGAATATGCACCTCTTGAAACCGCTTGGGTACCCATTGTTGGGGACAACTATAATTACCTATATTGCTTATGGGCTTCCGGTCCCTACAAGGGAAAAGGGTATGGAAAAGCGCTGATGGAGTATTGTGTGGCTGACGCCAAAGAAAAGGCGAAGTCCGGTATTTGTATGCTGGGTGCAGCAAAACAAAAATCTTGGTTGACAGATCAATCCTTTGCAAAAAAGTTTGGCTTTGAAGTGGTGGATACGACCGAAAACGGATATGAATTGCTTGCACTTTCTTTTGATGGAACAACTCCAAAGTTTACGCAAAACGCTAAAAATGCTAAAATTGAAGGTAAAGAGCTGACCATTTATTACGATATGCAATGCCCGTATATCTTTCAAACCGTTGAGACAATAAAACAGTATTGTGAAACGAATGACATTTCTGCGTCGTTTATTCAAGTGGATACCCTGCAAAAAGCAAAGGAATTGCCCTGTGTTTTCAATAACTGGGGTGTGTTTTATAAAGGGAACTTTGAGACAGTAAATTTGTTGGATGTTGCCTACTTAGAAAGAATCCTCAAAAAATAAAGACCCAATTTTTCCCATTTGTTACCGACCGTATTTTAGACGGCAGCTTCAACGCTTGTAATCCATTGTATGGATTGAGAAGATAAAACGATGTTCCTCACGTTGTGGCAACACCTAAATAGTGCTGTTTGAATTTTGGCGTTGGGGGGGTGATAGGCTTGGCTTACAGCGAGCTGATTAAAAACTTTAAGAACATCCGCAGCTATATGCGGGAGTTCTATATCTATGGCTTTAAAAGCCGTGAGGAGTACGACGCAAAGAGTGCCCGCAGCTACGACAACGAGCGCCGCCGCATGGAGAGCTGGCTGGGGGATTACATGTCCTTTCGGCAGGATGCCGCCGGAAAACAGGTGTTTTTGTCGGTAGACAGCCGCAACATCCTGCACAACCCCCTCTATCAGGCATTTAAGGCCAAGAGCTTTACCCGGGGCGACTTGCTGCTTCACTTCTATCTGCTGGATTTATTGGCTGAAGGCGAGGCGCGGACGGTTCGGGAACTCACCGAGTGCATCAGCACAGACTATCTTGCCGTGTTCCAAAGCGACTATGAGCCGGACGAATCCACTGTGCGCAAAAAGCTGCGGGAGTACGAGCAGCTGGGGCTGCTGGTCAGCGAAAAGCAGGGGCGGGAGCTTTACTACCGTAGGGATACTATGTTTGTGGATTTGGAATCTTGGCAAGAGGCAGCAGCCTTTTTCTCCGAGGCCGCACCACTGGGGGTCATCGGCTCCTATCTGCTGGACAGAGGGGAAAGCTGCGCCGACTTCTTCGGATTTAAGCACCACTACATGCTCCACGTGCTGGACAGCGAAATCTTGATGACTCTGCTGGACTGCATGACAACACACTGCTTTGCCGAGCTGGATGTGGAGCCTCAGAAAAGCGGAGAGGCACGCCATCACACGGTCCTTCCGCTAAAAATTTATGCCAGTACCCAGACCGGGCGGCAATACCTGCTGGCGCATTCCAAGCGGTTTCGCAAACTGGTCTTTTTCCGGATGGATTTTATCCACACGGCGGAACCGGGCGCTGCGGCCGAGCAGTATGGGGCCTATGCGGAACGCTGTGAGCGTTTTATGCGGCGCCTCTGGGGCGTCTCCACAGGAGGCTCCCATACGCTGGATCATTTGGAAATGACGGTTTATGTGGGCGAGGGTGAGGAGTATATCACCCAGCGGCTAAAGAGGGAGAAGCGATGCGGGACTGTGACGATGGTGGACGAGGTGACCTACCGTTTTGCCGCCGACGTCTGCGATGCCAATGAAATGCTCCCCTGGCTGCGCACCTTTATCGGACGAATCATGAGTCTCACCTGTACCAAGCGGTCGGTCACGGATACTTTTTATTCTGACCTTGCAGCCATGCAGGCAATGTACGGAGGTGACGATGATGCTCTTTCATGAAGTCTACGGCAGCTACTTCCGGGTAGTTGCATCCGTGATGAAGGAGGCCGTTCAAGGTACATTGACAGCGGAACAGCTGTATCGTTTTGTGCGGGAAAAAGCCTTTGCCGAGAGCGTGCTCACTATCCCCGCTGCTCTGCAAAGCGGAGAGTGGCCGCTGTTGAATGAAACTATGCATACGCCATTGCACCACTCCCCAACCATGCCTTTGACCACGCTGGAAAAGCGGTGGCTGAAGGCGCTGCTGCTGGACCCACGCATCCGACTGTTCCACCCATCGACAGCGGGATTGGAGGATGTGACGCCGCTGTTCACGCCGGAGATGTTCGTCTATTTCGACCGCTATTCCGACGGCGACCCTTATGAGGACTCCGGCTACATAGAGTGCTTTCAGACTGTGCTCACCGCCCTGCGGGAAAAGCGCAAGCTGCGAGTCGAGTTTGCGGGGCGGCATGGCCGCCTGTGCCGCTGGGTCTGCGTCCCTTACCGGTTAGAGTATTCCGCCAAGGATGATAAGTTCCGCCTGCTCACAGCCGGGGGTGCAAACAGTGTTACCGTCAATTTAGGCCGGATGACCCGCTGCGAACTGTTGGAGCCTTATTC
>JAEWSH010000060.1 GCA_023398375.1 Bacillota bacterium
TCTGCCGGTTTCCATCACCCTCGGATTGTGGAGCACGCTGATTATCTATCTGGTGTCGATTCCGTTAGGCATTCGCAAAGCTGTTTATAATGGGAGCCGCTTTGACGTCTGGAGTAGCGCATTTATCATCATCGGCTACGCCATTCCGGCCTTTTTGTTTGCCATCCTGCTGATTGTCTTCTTCGCGGGCGGCAGCTATTTCGACCTGTTCCCTCTACGCGGCCTGGTTTCCGCTAACTTTGATTCGCTGCCGTGGTATCAGAAAATCACCGATTATCTGTGGCATATCACGCTGCCGGTGCTGGCGACAGTGATTGGTGGCTTTGCGGCGCTGACCATGCTGACAAAAAACTCATTCCTTGATGAAGTGCGCAAGCAATACGTGGTGACCGCGCGTGCGAAAGGGGTAAGTGAAAAAAATATTCTCTGGAAACATGTGTTCCGCAACGCCATGCTGCTGGTGATTGCCGGTTTTCCGGCGACGTTTATCAGCATGTTTTTTACCGGCTCGCTGCTGATTGAAGTGATGTTTTCACTCAATGGCCTTGGCTTACTGGGCTACGAAGCGACCGTCTCGCGCGATTATCCTGTAATGTTTGGTACCTTGTATATTTTCACCCTGATTGGCCTGCTGCTGAATATTGTCAGTGATATCAGCTATACGCTGGTCGATCCGCGTATAGATTTTGAGGGACGTTAATGTCGCGACTCAGCCCCGTCAATCAGGCCCGTTGGGCGCGTTTTCGCCATAACCGTCGCGGCTACTGGTCGTTATGGATTTTCCTCGTCTTGTTTGGTTTGAGTTTGTGTTCTGAACTTATCGCCAACGATAAACCGTTGCTGGTACGTTATGACGGCAGTTGGTATTTCCCGTTGTTGAAAAACTACAGCGAAAGCGATTTTGGCGGCCCGCTGGCAAGTCAGGCTGATTATCAGGACCCGTGGCTGAAACAACGGCTGGAAAATAACGGCTGGGTACTGTGGGCACCGATTCGCTTTGGTGCTACCAGTATCAACTTTGCTACCGATAAGCCCTTCCCTTCTCCACCCTCCCGGCAAAACTGGCTGGGAACGGATGCCAACGGCGGCGATGTGCTGGCACGCATTCTCTATGGCACGCGGATCTCGGTTCTGTTTGGCCTGATGCTGACTCTCTGTTCCAGCGTGATGGGCGTGCTGGCGGGGGCGCTACAAGGCTATTACGGCGGTAAAGTCGATCTCTGGGGACAACGCTTTATTGAAGTATGGTCGGGGATGCCGACGCTGTTTTTGATTATTTTACTTTCCAGCGTCGTACAGCCTAACTTCTGGTGGCTGCTGGCAATTACTGTCTTGTTTGGCTGGATGAGTCTGGTCGGCGTGGTGCGGGCGGAGTTTTTACGTACTCGTAATTTCGACTACATTCGTGCGGCACAGGCGCTTGGCGTCAGCGATCGCAGTATCATCCTGCGTCATATGTTGCCTAATGCCATGGTCGCGACCCTCACCTTTTTACCGTTTATTTTATGTAGTTCGATAACCACCCTGACCTCGCTCGATTTCCTCGGCTTCGGTCTACCGCTCGGTTCACCGTCACTCGGTGAACTGCTGTTACAAGGGAAAAATAACCTTCAGGCCCCGTGGCTTGGGATCACCGCCTTCTTGTCGGTGGCGATATTATTGTCTTTGCTGATCTTTATTGGTGAAGCCGTCCGCGACGCATTTGATCCTAATAAGGCGGTGTAGCATGACGCAAACTCTGTTAGCGATTGAAAATTTGTCGGTGGGTTTTCGCCATCAGCAAACCGTACGTACAGTAGTCAATGATGTTTCACTACAGATTGAGGCTGGCGAAACGCTGGCGCTGGTGGGTGAGTCAGGTTCAGGCAAAAGCGTTACCGCGCTGTCAATTTTACGCCTGCTCCCTTCCCCGCCGGTTGAATATCTCTCCGGCGATATTCGTTTTCATGGCGAATCGCTGCTTCATGTCAGCGATCAAACGTTGCGCGGTGTACGCGGTAATAAGATCGCCATGATTTTTCAGGAACCGATGGTGTCGTTAAATCCATTGCATACCCTGGAAAAACAGCTTTATGAAGTGCTTTCACTCCACCGCGGGATGCGTCGGGAAGCGGCTCGTGGCGAAATTCTTAACTGCCTTGATCGCGTTGGTATCCGCCAGGCGGCAAAACGGCTGACAGATTATCCGCATCAGCTCTCCGGCGGGGAACGCCAGCGGGTGATGATTGCGATGGCGCTGTTAACGCGACCGGAATTATTAATTGCCGATGAACCGACCACCGCACTGGACGTCTCTGTCCAGGCGCAGATTTTACAGCTGTTGCGCGAACTGCAAGGCGAGCTGAATATGGGCATGCTGTTTATTACTCATAACCTCAGCATTGTCAGAAAACTGGCCCACCGCGTGGCGGTAATGCAAAACGGTCGCTGTGTCGAGCAAAATTACGCCGCTACGCTATTTGCCTCACCCACTCATCCTTACACACAAAAGCTACTCAACAGTGAACCGTCAGGCGATCCAGTGCCGTTGCCAGAACCTGCCTCAACGTTGCTGGATGTTGAACAGCTTCAGGTTGCCTTCCCCATTCGCAAAGGGATTTTGAAGCGCATTGTGGATCATAATGTGGTGGTGAAAAACATCAGTTTTACGCTACGAGCGGGTGAAACACTGGGTTTAGTGGGCGAGTCCGGTTCCGGGAAAAGTACGACGGGACTGGCGCTGCTGCGACTGATTAATTCTCAGGGCAGCATCATCTTTGACGGTCAGCCACTGCAAAATTTAAATCGCCGCCAGCTGTTACCTATTCGTCATCGCATTCAGGTGGTATTTCAGGATCCAAACTCCTCGCTCAACCCACGACTCAACGTTTTGCAGATTATTGAGGAAGGCTTACGGGTTCACCAGCCGACGCTTTCTGCCGCACAACGCGAACAACAAGTGATAGC
>JAEWSH010000086.1 GCA_023398375.1 Bacillota bacterium
AAAATTCGTATTCATAAATCTGTCATGGACAGGGTACTTGATTATTGCACTCATGAATACTTTTCGCCAGACGGTGATGAGCATTACATTGTTAGTTTTCCTTTCATAGAGAACGAATACTACTACAATATTCTTTTTAGTTTTGGGTATAAATGCGAGTGTTTAGAGCCGTTACATATCCGCACAGAAATGAAGCGTAGAATACATGATATAGCTACATTATACGAAAACTAGAACAAGGAGTCTAGCCACAATGTTTAAGGATGCGGTTGATTATCCTACCGACAGCCTATCAGGTTCAAACGTCATCATTTTTGTCTACTCAAGGCATGTGGAAACTGTGATTCTGATGACACGTTGTGGTAAAACCGATAAATAGGCCACTCAAACCACAATATGTTGTGATTTTTAAGAGAAAATATAGATGACATAGGGTAATTGGAGAGATTCGACTTTAAAATCACAATTTCATACAAGCAAATCCAAGGACATTAGAACAGCAAATCTTGGTGCCTTTTGTTGCCAAGCAAAAAATGTGTATTAATTATAACTAGAAAAATAAAAATTAAACTTTAGGAATGTCTTCAGTATTATTTATCTTATCTATAAATGAGAATACAATTTTACTTAAAGTTAAAATTCCATTTTCTAATTGTTCTTGATCCAAAGAAGAAAAGCTTAGACGTATATGATTAAATTCAGGTTCGCTTGAATAACAGGTTGACCCGGTAAGAAAGGCAATATTGTTATTTTGAGCTTCAAAAACAAGACTCTCTGCACTTAGCCATGATGGAAGAGTGACCCAAATATTTGGCCCACCCATTGGCGAACTCCATTCAACAGTATCCGGCATATGTTTTTTAAGAAGATTTAAAATTAAATTACGCCTTTTATATAGAATATGATTCATACTTTTTAAATGCTTTTTCATGAATTCTAATTGAACAAAAGGTAATAACGCTTTTTGAGTTAATAATGGACTACCAAGATCAGAATTAGACTTAGCCGCAATGAGTCTATTTAGTATTGTACCTGATGCTGCCAAAGCACCAATTCTGCAGCCAGGTGATAAAAATTTACTAAATCCTTTTATATATATTACATGGCCATCGGTATCCATACTTTTTAATGCAGGTAAAGGATTCTTTTCAAACGAAATTTCACGCCAGGGATCATCTTCAACAATTAAACAATTAAAGTCTTTCGCAATTTCAATTAATTCTTTTCTTCTTTGCATGCTCATCACGGTTCCAGTTGGGTTATGGTAGGTTGGTATGGTATAAATTAATTTGGGGGAATAAGTATCACATAGCCGTAAAAGCAAATCAATCTGCATTCCATCTTTATCAACGGGAACAGATAAAATAGTAGCTCCTTGCCAGCGGAAAACGTCAATAGCAGCCGTATAGGTTGGAGCTTCCATAACTACAATGTCGCCCGCACCTATAAATGTTCTGGCAACTAAATTAATCGCTTGTTGCGAACCGTTCGTTATTATAATTTCGTTTTTAGATATTGAAATACCGCTGGAAATTAAATAATCAGCTATGGCAGAACGAAATTCTAAATCTCCTTGTACAGGCCCGTACTCTGAAAGTATACCCGGATTTTTTAAGATGAAGGATGATATATGTCTGGAAATAAGGTGTTCAGGAAGTAAGGAACTGTGAACTGAGGCGGCTGACAACCATATTTGTGATTTTGTTGTTAAACTAATATTTTGCCACCAAAATTGGGCTCTTGGAAGGTGATCAGGGATGGAAAGCTGCCAATTAAGAGAAGTCAAATCAGTGTTATGATCTTTATGATTCATAATTATTTCTGTTTGAACATAAGTACCTTTTCCTTGTATTGTAGAAATAATGTTATCATCCGCTAGCATTGTATATGCCTTGGAAACGGTAACCATACTTACATTTAGTATTTTTGAAAGGCTTCTGACAGAAGGTAAGCGGGAACCTTTATCTAATAAACCGGAGGATATTCGATCCGCAATTGACTGATAAATTTGTTTAGATAAAGATATAGTAGTATTTCTATTTAAATCTATTATAATTTCCATCTTGCACTCCCTAAGTGTTATAGTCTGCTGTTGACTGTTATACGTGTTATGTAGTAATTATATTATAACATACTATAACAATGTCGAGCATGAAAATTTGAAAGGAGCATATCAATGGATAAAAATTTAGAAAATGATTTAACTAATATTAATACTTTATTAGAAAAAGTAAAGAACTACTCATTTGATTTTTTAGAAAACATTAATAAAATACCAGCTTTTCCAGATAGGAGCAGTGTTTATTTGCCTTCACAATTAAACAAAAATGGATTAGGCAGTGAAGACACATTAGAAGAGTTTATGCAAAGATTTTATAAAGGGATCGTTTCAAGTGGGGGATCAAGGTATTTTGGTTTTGTAACGGGAGGGGCAACTCCGGCGGCTTTAATGGGAGACTGGTTAGTGAGCACATTTGATCAAAATGCTACAGCTTGTGATCATTCAAGTGCAGCAAAAATTGAAGGAGAAACCATAAATTTATTAAAGCAGCTTTTCGGATTACCAGAACAATTTTCAGGAGCATTTGTAACAGGCGCTACCATGGCTAATTTTGTTGGATTAGCAATTGGCAGGCAGTGGGTAGCCAATCAATTAGGCATTCATCTATCCTTAGATGGACTGTATTTAATCCCACCGATTCAGATTGTGAGTGCCACTCCTCATTCGAGTATTTTAAAAGTGATGTCTATGTTGGGTATGGGAAGAAATAATATGCATTATATTCCAACAATCGATAAAAGAGAGGCTATAGATATCGAAGCATTAGAAAATTACTTAAAGCAATTGAATGGGGAACCATGTATTGTTGTAGCAAATGCAGGAACAGTGAATACGGTTGATTTTGATGATTTAAAACAGATTGGAGAATTAAAGAAAAAATATAATTTTTTTCTCCATGTTGATGGAGCCTTTGGTGGTTGTGCTTCTTGCTCCACAAAATATAAGCACTTTGTAGAAGGAATGGAAGAAGCAGATTCCATTACGATAGATGCGCACAAATGGCTCAATGTTTCCTATGATAGTGCAATGCAATTCACAAAACATCCTAACCTTCAGCTACAGGTTTTTCAAAATAATGCTGTATACTTAGGCGATATTTCCGAAACACCTGACTTTGTTCATTTAGTTCCAGAGAATTCAAGGAGGTTAAGAGCTCTTCCTGTATGGTTTACAATAAAGGCATATGGACAAAACGGATATAAGGAGATCATTGAGAGGAATTGCGAATTAGCTCAATTGCTAAGTGAAAAAATCTATGAATCGAAGAATTTTAAATTACTGTCAACTACCAGATTAAATGTTGTCTGCTTTACCATTCAGTTTGGTGAACATACGATGACATTAGAGAATATACAACAATTTTTGAATTTAGTGAATGAAGATGGTAGCGCATTTTTTACTCAAACCATATATAAAGGAAAACCTGGAATGCGTGCAGCAATCAGTAATTGGAGGACAGAGGAAAAAGATATTGAAATTGCGTGGGAAGCATTAAATAAGGCGTATAACGCCTACGTTAAAACGATAATATAAATTTCTTAATATACATCAAATTGCGAGAATAGGACAAATAAAATGATTGAAGTAGAAAAAATGCAATTATCACAAGTATCATTATTATTTAATGAAGTTGAAGATTCCATGGTAAAAGCATGTTTGCAGGGCTATATGGGAAGTGCATTTGTTAAATACATGAATCACCCTAAGGCCGTAATGATTGTAAGCGGAGAATACTGTTTTTGGGGTGGCGATCCTAATTCACAAGAAGCTGAGTACCTTGTCAGGAACATATTTTCTGTCGCCAAACCCACGAGCCTGATTGCAATCTATCCGGAGACTGAGCCAGATTGGGAAAAGCTATTGTTGACGATGACCCAATACAATCCGGTTGTCATACCTCGTTATGGAATCGTACAGAAAGATTATATGTTTGATAATAGCGTACTGCAATCATACATTGATTCTATACCAGAAGGATTTGACCTTGCACCCTTTAATGAAAATATTTATCATCAGGCAATTAAAGAGGCTTGGTCACAGGAGTTTTGTGAAACCTTTTCATCCGCAGAGGATTATCTGGCACGAGGATTCGGATTCGCAGTGCTGAAAGATGGTAAATTGACATCAGGAGCTTCTACAATGACGGTTTATAACGGAGGTATTGAGATACAAGTCGCAACGCATAAAGAATATAAAAGGAATGGACTGGCGCTCGCGTGTGCGGCTGCAATGATTCAGGAATGCGTAAGAAGGAAAATTCGTCCTTGCTGGGATGCAGCGAATCTGATCTCGAAAAAAATGGCATTAAAGCTTGGTTATGAATATCGTGGGGAATATAACACTACCCATATAAGTAAGTCGTGAAATTTGCATCAGTAGACTCTTAAAAGTATATGTCATTGAGCATGATATTGATTTAAGCAGTACATCATTTATTTAATGGATTATTAGCACAAAAATTAGATATTAAGAAAATAAAAATCTCTTTATCAATAAAAGAAATCAATATGGACATGGGATTTGAAGAATGCAATAGGACTATCTTAAACCACTGGAATAAAATCAAGTCATTTATAATATTTCGCTACATATGGAGAATCCAGAGGCATTGAGATAGAAAAATCTTGATGTCTCTGTTTTCATATAAACCCCAAAAAACAATTTAATAAATCTGCCATCAGGCAAACAACCATGAGGTTATGTTCTTCGTTACTGAAAAACATAGCCTCTTTTTTGTTGTCCGATTTGCAGAAAAAGAAAGGACTGATTAAAGTGATTACAAAATTAATGAGAGATACACCTCTCGCCGCCATAGAAATAGAAATGCAACTTATTCCCGGCTTTACTCCTCGTGCTTGCGGAACATTCCGAAGTCAGCAAAGATATGTAAATCCAACCCCTATTTTATTGAAGAATTGCTAAGGTTGTTTCTGAAAGAGATAGAGATACAGGCATTTGCTCTGCGAGTGCAAAGAATCATAGAGGCTGCGAGCAACCTCGGAGAAAGCGAGATGAACCAAATGCTTTTTAGAAATGCAGAGCATAAAAAGAGATTTCAAAGTATCTGTAAAAGCGGTCTGTTTCCGAAGCTAGAAGAAAGCTACGGATATGCAGCCGCTATTTTTTTACTCTCTGCAGATGCGTTTGTCTGGAGTAAGGCAAAAAATTTTGTAGACAGTCAACGCATCCATTTTGAAGCTATCCGCATTCATGGGGTGGATTTAGATAGATATGCCATTTTTCATATGGCAAAGGAACTTTACTCCGGCAAGTCTCACATTACGGTTTCTGAACTTAGTGATCCGGAGCTGATAAATGATAGGCTCCTGCGGCTTATCGTCAATGCCTTTTTAGTGAGGCGGTATGGAATCAATGTAATCAAAGGAGGGCGATAGCAGTGGAAAAAAAAGGGCTTCAAACCTTGCGGCTGTGGAATCCCCTGTTCACAAAGATTTATCGTAAAAACGAATGGGGCGACACTGAAAATGAACCAGAGGATATGGATACTAATGAAATAGTGGAATATCAAGAGGAAATTCTAGCAGCTATTGAACGAGAGAAATATTCATTTTACTTCAAGGCTGGAATTGTTAATGTCAGACGAGAAGGTAAGTCGATGTATTATACAATTAATAAACAAGGATTTAAAACAGCTAAAATGTTTTTAATGAATTTGAAGTAAATTAGCAAATATTGGTTCATGCTGGATTGGTACAATTTTCTCGGGAAAGATTTAATAAAGAGAATGTATACTAATGTAGATAATAAGATAGGCTGGTTCTATAATTATTATTCTTTAAAAATACGAATAATATAATAAGGGAAATTGATGAAGTATAAATATATTGGGCATATGATAAAAAAAATTGCAAAGGGCATTGACAACTATATAAACTTAACCTATACTATATATAGTTCAATAAAGCATAAAAGGATGATAAGTATGGCATACTCATTAGCAATGTACCAGGCAATATCAATAGTAATATATATTGCTTCCAAGAAAGAAGAATGTGAATATGAATTTTTTACTACAAAATCAATATCGGAGAGATTAGGGATATCTGCACCTACTACTGTTAAAATATTGAATAGTCTAAATGCATCAGGGATAACTATGACTAAAGAAGGTGCAAAGGGCGGCATTACAATGGCAAAATCACCTTCTGAAATTACACTATTTGATATATTCGTAATATTGGAGAAGGATAGACCTCTTTTTAAAACTGATTTGAATATTAAAATTCACGGACAAGAAGTAGATGCTTTGAAATCTAAGGTCCAAAAATGCCTGATTGATTCTGAAAAGGCTATGAAAGAATCTTTGGGCAAAACTACAATACAGGATTTAATGAAATAGTAGTATATCAAGAACTCTTTTTCAGTAAGAGTTCTATTTTATAACTATAACTAAATATAATTAATATAAAGAATATAATATATATTAGATAATAGGGAAGAGCGTGATTTGATATGAAGGAAAAAGAGCTGAGAGTCCTTGTAGTGTACTACTCTTTTGAGGGTAATCCAAAATTGATAGCCGAAGCTATCGCAGAAGAAACAGACTGCAGAATTCTTAAATTAGATGTTGAAAAACCAATAGTAAACATTTCAACAAAGTATGTAGTAGGAGGAAAACAAGTAATATTGAAAGAAAAGCCGAAACTAATGCCATATAACTTTGATGCAGAGAATTATGATTTGCTTTTCATAGGAACACCAGTCTGGGCTTGGAATTATTCGCCTGCTCTGAGAACCTTCTTTTCGGAAAATATGATACAAAATAAGAAGATCGCTTTATTTAGCTGTAATGGAGGAGATAGCGGAAAAACCTTTGAAAATATGAAAAAAGTACTTAGAAATAATGAATTCTTAAGTGAAATTCAATTTTATGAGCCAATAACTGTCAATAAACAAAAAAATATTGATTTGGCTAGATCATGGGCAGAGAAAGTGGTTTTATCGATGGAATAAACCAATGCAGAATTATAATTAAAGTTAATGTCAAAAAATTAAAATAAAATTATGGAGGTATTTTTTATGAAAACAATTTCTTTAGTAACAGGCGGAAATGGACTTTTGGGAAACACTCTTGTTCGGGAACTTATTAACTCAGGCGAAAATGTACGGGCCAGTGTGCGAGATATACATAATAAGAAGCCATTTGAAGGCCTTGACTGCGAGGTGATTTATGCAGATATTCTTGATAAAAAATCACTGATTGAAGCTATGCAAGGTATTGATATCCTATATCATGTTGCAGCAGTATTTAAGCACTGGTCGGAAGATCCGGAAAAAGATATTATTGAAGCAAATTTAACTGCCACAAGAAATGTTCTTGAAGCCGCTGCGGAAGCGAGTGTGAAAAAAGTTGTGTATGTGAGTTCGATTGCCGCTTTGGATTATTCTAAAACGCCAATTGATGAAAGCACTTGGGGAAATGAATTTCCAAATCCATATGCCAAATCAAAGAATGATGCAGAAAAACTCGCATGGAAACTGGCAGCAGATTTAAATCTATGGATGGTGTCGATACTCCCATCATCGATTATTGGGTCAAATTTATATGGCAGGCTTAACCCAATTATGGGTCTTTTAAATATGATAATAAAGAACCGGCTGCCCTTTGACCCTGATTTTTCCTATAGCTATGTCAATGCACGAGATGTTGCCAAAGGAATGATTTTAGCAATTCAAAAAGGGAGAAGCGGTGAACGGTATATTCTTGCAACTGATAGTTCAATTTCCACAACTCAGGTAATTGATATAGCAAAATCACTTTTTTCTGATATTAGCAAACCGGATATTTTGTCCAAACAGACTTTGATAGATATGGCCATGAAAATGGAAGAGGAAAGTAAGACTACACATAGACCGCCGTTGTTATTGGTAGGAAACGTGGAACTGCTTTACGGTGCAGAAGTAAGGCTTGATATTTCAAAAGCTAAGAGAGAACTGGGATACAATCCGACATCGCCTGAAGAAGCAATTAAAGAAGCATTACTTCAGCTATCTAAAGAGAGCTTGTGATAAAACTTATTTTAGAATAAGGAAAGCAAAGAGGGGGAATCCATTGAAGAGAGTAACTATATGAAAGTTATAAGTATAAATGGTAGTTAAGAGCAAATGATTATCTTTTAAATACAATGCGAGGTGACTATAGTGGTAGTTATGCCATGGAGGTATAGTGCTTAGTATCAAATTAATAAAAATTTGGAGGTATTCATTATGAAAACGATTTCTTTAGTAACAGGCGCAAATGGACTTTTGGGAAACACTCTTGTTCGGGAACTTATTAACTTAGGCGAAAATGTACGGGCCAGTGTGCGGGATATACATAATAAGAAGCCATTTGAAGGTCTTGACTGCGAGGTAGTCTATGCGGATATTCTGGATAAAAAATCCCTGATTGAAGCAATGCAAGGTGTTGGTATTCTATATCATGTGGCTGCAGTATTTAAGCATTGGTCGGAAGATCCGGAAAAGGAAATTATTGAGGCGAATCTGACTGGTACCAGAAATGTTCTTGAAGCTGCCGCAGAATCAGGTGTGAAAAAAGTTGTGTATGTTAGCTCGATGGCAGCTTTGGATCGTACTAAAACACCAATGAATGAAAAGTCCTGGGGAACTACGTTTCCCAATCCGTATACAAAGCAAAGAATGATGCGGAAAAACTAGCATGGAATATTGGATATAATCTGAATTTGTGGATGGTGACAGTACTTCCTTCTGGAATTATCGGCACGAATACATATGGACATCTTTCTACAACTAACGCTTTACTGAATATGTTAAAAACAGATTACCAGTTGATCCGAATTTCTCTTTCAATTTTGTGCATGCAAAGGATGTCTCAAAAGGAATGATTTTAGCTGCACTAAAAGGGACAAAAGGAGAGAGGTATATTCTTGCAACGGAACCTTCAATTTCTACAACTCAAGTTATTGACATGGCTGGAACTCTTTTTCCTAATATAAACAAACCAAACATTATGCCAAAAGATGCGTTAATGAATATGGCCATGAAAATGGAGGAAGAAAGCAAAATAACACATATACCACCGCTACTACTTGTAGGAAACGTAGAAGATTTTTATGAGGCTGACGAGCGAATAGATATTTCAAAAGCGAGAAACGAATTAGGATATTTTCCGATGCCACCGGAAGAAGCAATTCAAGAGGTCTTGCTGCATCTATCTAAAGCGAACTTTTAGATAAGACCAAACTAAAAAAGGAGTGTAAAATTATGAAAGTTATAGGTATCAATGGTAGCACACGAAAAGACGGAAATACAGCTATTGCTATTAAAAAAGTATTTGATGTATTGGAGAAAGCAGGTATTGATACCGAGCTAATACAGCTCGCCGGCAAACCGGTTTCTGGATGTAACGCTTGCTATGCCTGCTTTAAAAGCAAAGATAAAAAATGTATAAATGATAATGATATTATCAACGAGTGTATTGAGAAAATGAGTTCGGCTGACGGTATAATTCTTGGATCACCGATATATTTTTCGGATGTAACTGCTGGAATGAAAGCTTTAATTGAAAGAGCGGGTTATGTTTCAAGAGCAAATGATTATCTCTTTAAGCATAAAGTAGGTGTGGCTGTAACGGCAGTACGCCGCGGAGGTGCAACTCATGCTTTTGATACAATAAATCACTTTTTTCAATGGAATCAAATGTTTTTGGTGGGATCAACATATTGGAATATGGTATACGGTAAAGACATTGGTGAAGCTGAAAGTGATATGGAAGGGATCGTCAATATGGAGAATCTCGGTGAGAATATGGCAGAACTATTAGAAAAATTGAAGGATCGTTAATTATAACTAATCGTATATCATTGAGAAATCCAAATGAATAATAATGTTAAGGGCAAACTTAGCTATATTGAAACTTGTGTGGTAGTGTATGTTGCTAACAGGAGGTCACGTCCTGAAAGAAAGGAGAAAGCCTATGCCAAAGAAGATAACAAAAATTGAGCCTGTTAGCGTACAAGTGGCTTTGCAGCTACAGCCAAAGAAAAGAGTTTGTGCCTATTGCCGAGTCAGTACTGACTCTCGTGAACAGCAAAATTCCTTTTCTGCACAGGTTAAATATTATACCGAGCTAATCGGCAATAAAGATGAATGGCAATATGTCGGGATCTACGCAGATGAAGCTAGAAGTGGTACCAAGCTGCAAAAGAGGGATGAATTTTTACGGATGATGAAAGACTGCGAAGCTGGCAAGGTAGATATGATTATTACAAAGTCCGTTACCAGATTTGCAAGAAACACCGTAGACAGCATACAGGCAATACGTAAACTGAAAGCACTCAGTATCGCTGTATATTTTGAAAAAGAACATATTAATACTTTATCTGAAAAGAGCGAACAGATGCTGACGATCTTAAGCTCACTGGCACAAGGTGAATCAGAGGGTATTTCCACCAATACTAAGTGGGCTGTTAAAAAGCGATTTCAAGATGGCTCCTTTAAGCAAACCAGTATGGCGAAAGAGCTTGGTATCAATATTTCAGACGGAAAAAGGTTGTTTTGACAGGAACGGAATAGTATAAAACATTATTGCCTATTTTGTTTGATTAATGTTCTGAACCAGTTCAATGAGTATTGGGCGCAGTGCATCTCATTGGTCTAATGAGAATATAGCAGGCATGCCTAACATTTTTTAAATTAAAATGAAGAAAATCCAGAGGTACCTCGATGATAAATCTTGGTGCCTCTGTTTCCATATAAAACCAAAGACAACTTAATAGATGCCATCGGGTAAATAATCAAGAGGTTATGTTCTTCGTTACTGAAAAACATAGCCTCTTTTTTATTGTTCGATTTGCAGAAAAAGAAAGGACTGATTAAAGTGATTACAAGATTTATGAGTGATACACCTCTCGCTGCTATAGAAATAGAAATGCAACAAAGCTATTTTAAGTGAAAAGGATCGTATACTGCAGGAGTTTTCTTGACAATAATTAAGAAATATACGAAATATATTTTAGCTACTAAAACATATTGACAAAATGTTTTAGCTACTATATAATAATTACAGGGGGTGAATAATTATGAAAGAAAGTGCTAAAATACGTGAGAAAATTATTCGACTGATAAATAAAATTAATCAAGCAGAAAAAATTCCTAAAGACTATGGAACAGGACATATATTGTATCGATCAGAGATTCATACTATTGAAGCAATAAAAAATCATGAAAATGTTAATGCCAGTGAATTTTCAAATATATTGGGAATAACAAATGGTGCTTTAACTCAAATAATTAGTAAACTCAAAAGGAAAGGACTTGTTGATCAATACAATACTTCTGATAATAAAAAAGAGGTTTACTATCGCCTTACAGACAAAGGATTAATAGCCAATTACGGTCATGAAAAGCATCATGAAGAAACATATACAAATTTAGAACAATATATAGAAAGCTTAGATGAGGATAAAATTGAGACTATCAGTTTATTCTTTGATAAATTAATAGATTTTTGGCCTAATAAATAGTAGTAGCTTTTATGGATAGTTTGGATGAGAACAAAATTAAAATTAAAGATATACAATAGCAAGAATTAACAAAAATTAACTCCATGAATCATGGAGTTTTATATAGACGATATATTTTAGTTACTAAAAAATAAAATTTTGGAGGATTAAATATCATGAAAAAAATTTCATTAGTTACAGGTGCAAATGGCCATTTGGGAAATAATTTAGTAAGAGAATTACTTAAAAAAGGTGAAACGGTAAGAGCTGGAGTGAGAAATGTCAATGATAGGGAATTGTTTGAAGGGCTTGATTGCGAAGTAGTATATGCCGACCTGTTTGACAAGGACTCTCTAAAAAAAGCCTTAGAGGGAGTAAGTACTCTTTATCAGGTCGCAGCAGTTTTTAAACATTGGTCAGAAAACCCCGAAAAAGAAATTATTGAGCCAAATATGATAGGCACAACGAACATCTTGGAAGCTGCCAAAGAAGCAAATGTAGAAAAAGTGGTTTATGTAAGTTCTGCATTTGCATTGGAATTGTCTGAACGTAATACTAGAAATAGAGTTGATGAAACATCCTGGATGAAATCTAATAATGACCATGCTTATGCGTTGGCAAAAACTGAATCAGAGAAATTAGCATGGAAGTTAGCAAATGATTTAGAGTTAAATATGGTATCTGTACTTCCAGGCTCAATAGTTGGAGGTGAATATACAAAGATTAACACTCCCTCTGGTGGAATGTTTGCTGCTATTGTAAATGGCAAAATGAATTTGACTTTTGATACAACAATAAGTCCAATAGATGCTAATGATGTAGCAAAAGGAATGATTCTGGCAGCTGAGAAAGGAATAAATGGAACAAGATATATACTTGCTCCAGAAAATCCATTAAGCCTTGATAGAATCTATGAAATAGCTAGAAAAGTGAACCCTCAAGTACAAGAGCCTAAGAGAATGAATAAAGAAGAACTACTAACATTGGCAGAAAAAATGGAGCTAAACGCAATAGAAACAAAAATTCCGCCATTGTTACCTATATGTACTGTAAAGGCGTTTTATGGTGCACTTAGAGATTATGATTTAACTACTACAAGCAGAGATTTGGGATTTGTACATAGTGATACAGATGAGATTTTAGAGAAATACTTTAATAAAATATTAATTAAAGCATAAATAAATTTGCTCCAATAATATAAATCTCGTGTTATCATCAACTTAAAGAGGAGTGGAGTAAATTATTATGGTATCAAAAATAGTTCTTATCACTGGCTGTTCTTCAGGAATGGGTAGGGATATGGCAGAGAAAATGACTGAAAATGGTTACACGGTAGTTGCTACAGCAAGGCGTTTAAGTGACATAGAAGATTTGAATGCATAGCAGATCATGAATGTGCTTACCTTTATGCTTAGGGAGCTAAGGATTTTGTGGAGATGTTGAAAAAGCTGGGTGTTCTGTAAAATTAAATACAGATGAAGAGGCTGTTGCAAAAGGAATTTACACAATCATTTTTAGAAAACGTCAAGAAAAAATACCAGAAAAAGCGTTGGAAAACGTTCTATCTGGCATGATTTGTACATTTTATGCTACTAGGCTGTTTTGCAATAGCCTAGTATATGCAATAATCTTATTGGATTTCCTTCATCCAGTTAAGCATAACATCTAATTATCGTATCGAAGCTTCATATTCGTTAAAAAAGTTCATTTTATCTTTATTTGGTGTTAATACCATTTCTATTTGATCACCGAATTCCATAGTCGTTTTTTCATTTTTAATATCAAATGCATTCCATTTCGGTAGTCCTTCTCCGTTTGGATTGCCTGTTGCCGCAAAATTATACCAATAGGATTGCATTGTATCAGAAAGTTTGTAGTCATAATCTTCATATGGAAGATTTATTTTATCCAGATTTCCATAAGCATAAGCAATTTCAGAGCCATGAAATGCTCCTAATTCTCTTATTTTAGAAGTACCGGGCTGAACATGGGAAAAATAGTAAGTGTATACGTTTGAATTGCCTGTCTGACTCTGTAGTTTAGCCCATGTATACATATACCAGTCGAACCAGTGTATCGATCCGCTTATTAACTGGGATTCAAGCGCCTGCTCATCATTATTAGCAGGATAAATATTTAGAAATTCATTTGCTTTACTGCCATAGGTATCATTGATTTTTGATTTAAAATCTGCTGCACTGACTGCTGAATATTTGGATATTAAGGACATTGGCCAGGGAAAGGAAATAAATAGTGAGCTTTCGTTCTCATTATGACCGATTAATGTAGGAACATCGTTTTCTTTTCCTGAGGCATAAATATTATAGATGGTATCCGGTAGTACATATCCATCCACAATAGGTTGTGTCCTAATGTTTTGGGATGCCTTCAGTAAATCTGAAGCAGACACATCCCGTAATTCATTCAGTGAGGAGACATTTAAAACTTTTTCCAATTCTAATCCTGACTGTTCTGCAGAAGTTAAGGTCGACATGGCAGTTCCCTTTATTCCCCTGCTTCCGAAAAGCGCACCGCTTTCACCAATGACACGCTGAAACAGGCCTTTTGAAAGCGGAGATGCCTGCAATATATTGACACTCATGGAACCTGCAGATTCACCGGCAATTGTTATATTTCCTGAATCTCCTCCAAAAGCGGAAATGTTATTTTTTACCCACTTGAGTGCAGCAATTTGATCCAAGATACCATAGTTACCGGATGCTCCGTAATCAGATTCTTCGGTAAGCTCCGAATTTGCAAAAAACCCAAAAATACCTAAACGGTAGTTGATAGTTACAAACACGGCTCCTTTTTCAGCCATACTTTGGCCGCTGTAAATATCGATTGAACCAGAACCACTTGTATAAGAACCGCCATGAATATATACAATAACAGGGCGTTTATCTTCTGAAGCAGCTTCAGAACTAGTCCAAATATTCAGATACAGACAGTCCTCGCTAATTTTTTCATTAGCGTTAATGGATGAAGGACTTAAAATATCAGTTCCCATATTCATATAAAGGAGCTTAGATATTGCGGTGGGGATTTGCCTCTGAACAGCACAATCAGAGAAATGATCTGCCTTTAGCACACCATCCAATTTTTCTGGCTCCTGCGGAGCCTTCCAACGTAGGTCATCAACAGGAGGAGCCGCATAAGGGATTCCTGCAAAAATTTTAACCGATTTATCTGAATTATATACTCCTGAAACTGAACCATATTCCGTTTGTACTACGTCTGTAGATTCAGGATTCTCAGAATCTGTAGTTGGTAAGTTTACTGAGGAAGGTTTCGTAATTGCAAGTGCTGTAACTGATACGATAATAAAGATCAGCCAGATGAGGATACGATATATCAGTTTCTTTTCAATTATTTTTTTTCTTATTAAAAATATAATTAATAATATCAATAAAAGTAAAACGCCTCTGATAATGGTAAATTGAATGAGATATAAAAAAGTAAGTAAAAAAACAGATATTATTATGTACGGAATCCAGAAATGCAGTTGAAATCTTGACTTGGGTTTTGGCAGTGTAAATTTTTCTTCACTTGATGACATATAAAAACTCCTTTCAGGTCCTTGCTTTTCAGTTATTACAAATGTGTATTCAACAAAAAATCGTAAATGTGAAATAATATGTAATTAGTACACTCGTACTAATTGTATCAAGTGATGACTATTTGTCAAGATTTATGTTAAAATAAAATATCTGGGTTAACGTATTTTAGTAATAGTGGGGTGATAGATTTGAATGATAAAACCAAAACAAGAATTATAGAAAAAGCAATTGAATTATTTAATGAGCATGGATATGAGAATGTTTCAATGAGAGACTTAGCTAACAGTCTTAACATCAGCCCGGGAAATCTGACCTATCATTTTAAGAAAAAAACGGATATCCTTTATGAAATTATCCAAATCCTTATTAAAGAACATGAAAGGAGACAGTTTACGCCGGAAATCACCTTGTCTGAATTCAATGCAATTCTCTTATCGGTATCGGAGCATCAGCGCAAATATGTTTTTTATTACCGTAATTTTGTTGAACTGAAAAAAAAGTATTCGAGGATTGCAAAAATGCAAGCTAATTTTAAAGCAGAGTTTATTGCTTTAATCAAGGATGCATTGCGATATTTTGTAATGAATGGCTGGTTGAAGGAAGAATGTCATGAAGATATGTATGAGAATCTTTCGATCGCTATATTATCAATTACGACCTTTTGGACCCAGTTTAATATTGATAAAGATATGACTTGCGTCGTATGGAGTATCCTTTTACCCAATTTGACAGAGAAAGGGCAAAACGAATATAAAAAAAATATACAGGAATTGTAAGAGCAGATAATCTAATTATACGTATAGCAAATATACTTAGAGAGAGAGTTTACCCCGTTCGGATTGAAAACAAATGATTAATTTATCTAAGTAAGTAAATTTAAAAGGAGTTATAAAGATGGATATCATAAAGAAAAAAATATGTCAAAGATTGATTTTCATGTACATTATTTACCCAAAGCATATAAAGAAGTAATGCTTAAATATTGCGGAGAGCGTCCTGACGATTTTCCGACGCCCGACTGGGACACGGAGTCACATTTGGAAAGCATGGATTGTCTGGGTATTTCTACATCAATGCTTTCTTTATCATCTCCTCATATTAATTTTGGGGATAAGGAACTTACAAAGACATTGGCAAGAGAATTTAATGAAGATGGAGCTACTCTTGTGAAAAAGTACCCCGGACGTTTTGGCTTGTTTGCCTCTTTGCCATTGCCTGATGTCGAAGATAGCATTGCAGAAATTCAATATGCGATGAATGCTTTACATGCTGACGGCTTCGCACTACCTACCAACACACAAGGAGTGTATCTGGGGAATGAACGCCTGAATCCAATCATGGAAGAACTGAACAGATACAAATCCTTTGTTGTCATTCACCCCAATAAGCCCAGCAGCGTCCCTGCTCATGTTACGGAAGGACTGCCCGTACCCTGGTTGGAATTTTTCAATGATACGACCCGTACGGTTACCAATATGATATTAAATGGTACAATGAAGCGTTTTCCTGATATTAAATTCATCATACCTCATGCTGGTGCGTTTCTGCCAATATCTGCTGACCGGCTCAGCGGCGCTCTTCAAGGGCAATTAGCAACATATAATAAACGAATTAAACCCGAGGATATCGATGTCTACGCCACTTTAAAAGGATTATATTATGACGTTGCTGGCGTTTGTCTTCCAAGACAACTGCCTTGCCTGATGCAACTCGTTGATGTGGAGCATTTATTATACGCCAGTGACTATCCATATACGAGCCTGCCTGCATGCATGATTTTAGCGGATATTTTAGACAAAACAGAATTACTTACAGATAGACAGCGGCAGAGTATCTACTTGGAAAATGCTCTGCGTTTATTTCCAAGACTGTTAAATATTAATTAATCTGTAAAAGGCTTGGAATCAAGGAATAATGAGAAAATCAGGCTAAAAAATGCCCGATATTTGCCCTGATTTTTAGGGGTACTCTAAAAATATTAAAACAAGAGTTATTGAGAAGAAAATTCTTGATGTCTTTGTTTTGATATAAACCCCATAAAACAATTTAATAAATCTGTCATTGGGCAAAACAATCATGGCCTGATTTGTATATTAAAAATTTTTTGGAAGAAGGGAGTCTGAAATAACAAATCAAAATGGGAATATAATTAGATCTAATGTTTGCATGGAGTTCGTTGAATTACAAGCAACATATAAGGTTGAGGAGAGAGCATATGGATATAAACATTCTTTTGTTTGACGATTTTGAAACCCTTGATGCATTTGGTCCAGTAGAAATACTTGGTCGTCTTAATGATTTTGAAATGCACTTTGTTTCTATAAATTGTGGAGTTGTTAAAAGTAGGCAGGGAACTGAGATTGTAACTCAGTCTGTAAATGAAATGAACTCCGAGGGAATTCTTGTTATACCCGGGGGCCAAGGTACGAGAGTACTTGTCAATGATAACAGTTATGTGGAAAAGTTGTATAAGATGGCGTCCTGTGCAAAGTACTGTCTTGCAATCTGTACAGGTTTAGCCTTATTGGCTAAAACTGGATTGTTAGATGGACGTAAGGCGACATCAAATAAAAGAGCATTCGGATGGGTTAAGTCAGTAAATACAAAAGTGGACTGGATACAGAAAGCTAGATGGGTGGTGGATGGAAAATTCTACACATCATCCGGGGTGTCAGCAGGAATGGATATGACTTTGGGATTCGTTGCAGATATTGTTGGTATAAATACTGCCGATGAAATAGCATATGTAATAGAATATGTTTGGAATTCAGATAAGGACAATGACAGCTTTGTTTTATAAAAAATTAACGTAGAACTTTTTCCGCCAGGGAATCAGTGGGTCTCCACGACATCATTATTGTCGACTCAAGGCATTGTGAAAGTATTTGCTTGCTAAAAAAGATAGAGTTTACTTAGAAAGTTGATTGCTGGGTTAACAGGGATTACTAATTCGAAAGAAAATCGTAAGTGGACGATTGAGAAGTATAATTTGTTGGGAAAGGAAAAGACTCAATAGAAAAAAACAATTTTGATTGAAAATTAAGTAATGCTTGTTAAAACGGTATTTTTTGCGTATACTAAAGATAGGTAATTTGCCAATTAGAAAGAGGTGATTTGTATGAGTCCGGCACAAGAAATATTAGAATATAAAAAAGAAGTTAATGAGAATCAGCAGCAGATTAGAAAAATGGTCTTGGATAGTTATAGGGATATTGCTGAAGGAAAAGGTCGTGACTGTAACGAGTTCTTTGATGAATTAGAAAAAAGGTATTCGCGTGATTAGTTATAAAGTTGTTACGTTGCCAATGGCTGAAGATGATATTATGGATCAGACAGATTATATTGCTTTTGATTTACAGTCTTCAGAAACAGCCCTAAAAATGGTAGCAGGATTTAGAAAGGCAATAAGCGATCTTAGTTTATTTCCTCAAAGTCATGAATTAGATGATGATGAAGAATTGGAAAAATACGGTATTCGAAGAACATATCACAAAAACTATAAGATTTATTTTATAATTGATGAACATGAAAAAATTGTGTACATACTTAGGGTTTTCCATATGCGAGCAGATAGCAAGGAAAAACTGTTAAGATTATTTAAATAAGAGTTATATGAGCCTTCAAATTAAATGGTGATTTGGAGGCTCTAATCAAATGATTTGTTAACTAGAAATGAGGCTATATGTTTATTCCGGTAAAAGATTCAGTTTTAGAAATGCAACCAGTTGAATTTGAAAAATATGTATTGAACATTTTGGAAAGTCATTTCAGAGGATTGGAAAATGTTAAATTTGTACATGATAAAAAAGTGAAAGTATGTGATGGAAAATATCAGCTTGATGGTTACATAGAATTTGAAGTAATGGGGATGTTATACAAAACAATTGTTGAATGCAAACACTATAAAAAGCCGATAAGTAGAGAAGTAGTTCAAAAAGTATACGATAATTTAAGAGCCACTGGAGCTCAAAAGGGAATTATTGTATCAACTTCGAATTTTCAATGAGACTGGCTATGAAAAGGTATGTATCTAAAATGCACGCTCACCGCACGTTGAAACATGCGTTTTATTAACTCGAAAAAGTGCAGTGCAAACTCAGAGAAAGAGATGAACCAAATGCTTTTTAGAAATGCAGAGCATAAAAAGAGATTTCAAAGTATCTGTAAAAACGGTCTGTTTCCTTTGAATACTACTCATTTTGGAGTTTCTTCAAGGTGTTGAATGCCAATTTAAAAGAGACGATGGCAATAAGGCTAGAGATAAGGTCAGACAGAGCCCTGCTCCCCATACACCATTTAATCCTAAGAAATTTGGTAAAATAAGCAGTAGAGGTATCATAAGGCATGTTGCTTCTCTGGCACAAAAGGCTTCAAGTATAGGAGTCTTATAGTCCTAAAAGTGTCATTAAAAGCATTAAACCAATAAGCAATGTTATGGCATTGCCAAGTAACCCTTTTATATATGCAGTTCCATCGTCTGTCTTTTTTATCAAAGAACTGTTGTTAACCTCCAATGCAACATGAGATTCTTTTGCAGCCTGCACAAGTTCTTCATAATTCAACGGTGTGTGGTCATCATCAGGATGAGAAACAAAGCGTACTTTTTCATTCTGCATGCACTGAATCAGATTTTCTGTATTTTTTTGCACTTCTTTGGCATCACTCTTCTAAGTGCGTTTTGAGTCTTTCCAAGAAAGAGATTTCATGAAGTTACCGATGAAGGTAACGGAAGGACCGATTGTAAGTGCCATGACAACAGTTGCAAATGAAAGATGTTTTCCGGCCAGAATACCAATCAGAATCGCACTAAAATCCCAGATAATTCTTATTAGGGGATATGGCAGAAGAAAACGACGGCTGATGATGGTCGGAATGGCATCGTAAGGGGTCTGTCCCATATCGGCATTCATGTAAAGAGCAACTGATACCAAAAAGGGAAGAAGTGCCACAAGAAATGTAATTGTTCGGTAAGGTTGAACAGTAAACAGACTCTGTGGTAAATTGTGTGACCATAGGACACGGCAAAAATCACTGATGTAACCGATGAGAACCATATTTGCAATTGTTCCGATATTTATCAATTTAGGTTCAAGCAAAATCTCTGGGATAAAGAAGAGAATATTGGAAAGTACCATACAGGTTCCGAAGGAAATCCCGAAATGTTCCGCTAATGAAAGATTCATAAAGGAGCTGGTGTCTGTGCCGAAGTTTACCTCAATCAGAAAAGAGAGAAAAACTCCCATTCCAACAATGCCTACCATCATCAATTTAATTCTGCTTTTGACTTTTCGTTCTGTTGATTTCATATCTTGTTCCCTCACTCTCACTAATATAATATCATTAATCTTATCTTTCCATTAGTAAAAAATAGTCATATAATATTAAAAAAGCGTCAAGAAGGAGAATTTATTATGTCTATTTCTTCCAGTATAAGTTATACTAATGTTGCAAAAAGAGAAACAAAGTCGCATGGTTCTGTATCCTTTCCGGCGGCCTGTTATTCAGTTGATTTTCCGGACGTGTCTGTGTCCTGGCATTGGCATAGTGAGCTGGAACTGGTTATGGTTAAAAAAGGTCGAATCAGATTGTATGTTGGCTCAAGAAAGTTCCTGCTCAATGAGGGGGATGGTGCATTTTTGAATGCCGATATTTTGCACACTGCCCAGGCAGTGGATGTAAAACAAGGTGCACTGATTCATTCCATTGTTTTTCATCCTCGCCTGATTGGTGGAATAGAGGATAGTATTTATTGGGAGAAGTATCTTCATCCGTTGATCAATAATGTTGAATATTCTGTTCAATTACTTTTCAGAAATACTGACTGGCAGAAAAACATTCTTGACAGGATACAGCGAGCCTGGATTGCGATTGCAGAAGATAAGCATGGATATGAATTTGAAGTGAGAAATGAACTATCTGAGATTCTGCTACAATTGGGTGATCATCAGCAGCACAAAGTTATTTCACTGCCGCAGAAGGTTCGTCGAAATGAGCAGCGCATGAAGCAAATGCTTAAGTATATTCAGGATCATTATTTCGAGACGATTCACCTAGAAGATATTGCAGAATCTGCAACTGTCAGCAAAAGTGAGTGTCTGAGATGTTTTCGCGATATTCTTGGAATAACGCCGCTTCGGTATGTTAATCAGTATCGTCTGCTTGTAGCAGCGCAAAATCTGGCAGAGACGGATTCGCAGATATCGGAAATTGCGGATGGGTGCGGATTTACGGAGATGGGATATTTTGCTGCACAGTTTAAAAAGAAATATGGTATGACTCCAACAGGATATCGAAACAGATCGAAAGGGAAAAAGGAATAAGTTAATTAACCGAGTAACTACGAACTGTGAGAAGTCAGTCGAACCCATAGTAGCGAAGAGGTTTCTGTAACGGAGATGGAGTAAAGGGGTGAACAATCAATCAGTTGAAGTATGTTCCGACTTGTAGCCAAAGCAATATCTGTCGATGACGTCAAAGATGGTAGACACCTTGCAAAGCTTTAACTTTTTTGTTTTGTTACGATTACCAAGAATTCCATAGTGACGAATTTTCATAAATCCACTGGGTAATATATGCAAAAGAAATCTTCGTATAAATTCCTGTGCAGGAATGGCCATGACTTTCCATTTGTTATTATCTTTATAGTCACGCCATTTGAAAGATACATTGCCATTATTACAATCTAGGGTGCGGTTGTTTGAGATTGCAACACGATGTGTGTAACGGCCTAAATATTCAACAACAGTTGCAGCTGTTTTGAAAGGCGGTTTGCAGTAGACCACCCATTCCTGTTTGTAGATGGGAGTCAAAAAATTCTCGAATTCTTGCAGGAATTCCAGATATTTCATTTGACCATGAAATTCCAATGCACCGTCATAGAAAGCATTTTTCAATAAGGATAGAAACTTTCCGCGGAATTTCCGTGATACTACTTTGACCGGAAGAAAGAATTTCTTTTTAGAAGGAATCCATTGCATGAGTGGATATTATATTTTAAAGGTTTATCATAGGAATTTGAAGCAGTAGAATAGAGGAAGGGATAGGCACTAAAACTATCGGTTGCAAAACCGCGCGCTAACAGTTTAGTGATATGCTTATGAATTGATTATAAATAATGAAATATACAAGTTGAACTTTGAAAGGAGAAATATAATGCCATATATTACAGTTGAAGGTGGAGTATTGTCAGATGAACAAAAAGAACAGTTGATTAAACGGCTTACCGAAGTATCATCAGAGATAATGAAGGTACCACCAGAATTTTTCATGACTACTATCAAGGAATTGCCAGAAAAAAATATTGGAATTGGTGGAAAAACAATTGACATTGTGAAAAATGAATATATGAAAAATATTAGTAAGCTTTAAACTTTCAAGAGTGAGAAAACCAAGAGCGAGGTTCTAATTGACAATTTTGGGACCACTGCGCTAGCAGTTTAGTGCTATATTTAAAGTATGAAAGTAAAAATAGATAAATTTGATTATGCGGAGGGTATTGTGGCATATAAGATTGTTAATTGGTGGGAGGTTTAATGTGGAATACTTATTAAAGAAAGGAAATTCAGTAACTATAAGAAAGCCTCTGGTGAAAGATGCAAAAGATATTATTTTACTAATTAAAAAGGCAGATTCAGAGACCAGATTTCTAGCAAGAGAACCAGACGAATTCAATCCGACAATTGAAAAAGAAAAGGAAATAATTAGTTCAACATTGGCTTCAGAAGATAAAACATGGTTTGTTGCTGAATATGAAGAAAAAGTAGTTGGGCAATGTTCAGTTAGTATGATTCATCGATATTATCGTTATGGACATAGAGCAGAAGTTGCTTTTGTTATAGTTGAAAAATATTGCAATCATGGCATTGGTGGAAAAATGATGGAAGAATGTTTGACTTGGTGTCGAGATCACAACATTGAGCAATTAGAATTAGATGTAGTAACAACAAATATTCGTGCATTTAATATGTATAAAGGTTTTGGTTTTGAAATTGTTGGAACAATTCCAAACGCTTTACGTTACAAGGATGGAACATTTGCGGATGAGTATCGTATGATTAAGCAAATTTAACTTTCATGTAATGGTGAAATACAATTATTTATATTTGAGATAGGAGTTGATATATACGGAAATGGCTGAGTTTTCGTTATTAACCAAGTATATCTTTGGAACAGAAATTGAAGAGATAAATATCAATTCATGGAAAGATATTGAGGTGCAGTATAGCGATGGAAACTATGTGAAGTTAGAGGAACATTTTGAGTCCCCGGAGCATGCAATTAATGTGGTACGAAGAATGCTCCATGTATCAGGTATGGTATTAGATAAGGATACTTTGGAAGATTCTTGGGAGGGGATGTGAGTAAACCACCGCTTGCAAAAGGAGCCGGCTTACTTAACGAAATCTTATTAAGATTATTTGAGCTAAAGTATAGATTATTCAGTAATTTCCATTTCAACGATAGTTTTTAAGTCAAGATATTCGGATGGAAATCTATTTTTGGGAATCCACATACTAATAGAAGTGGTCTGTAATTCTTCAATATAAAATTTTCTGATTCTCTGTTCGCTTAATAAAGTATTTTGGGGAAGTAGGGATATGCCACCGCCTATAGAGACTGTGTTAATGATTGCTTCTACTGTATCCAATTCAGTTATTTTAGGTGTTAGTAAATGATATGAAAATAGCCAATTTAACAATGCTGCTCTATATGGACAAGATTTTATATTGTTTACAACAATAGGGAGATCCCATATATCATTAAGGGATTTACAGGAGGCAGGAGCAATAAGCATTAAAGTTTCTTTTGCTCGAAAAATTTGCTGAGCTTGTAAAAACTCATGGGAATCATTTGTGAAAATACAGTCTAATTGTCCGTGAGACAGCTGTTCATCCATGTCAATTTGATTAGGTGTAACAACAGATATTAATATATTAGGAAAGCGTTTCTGATACTCAATTAAACATTGGGGTAATAGATATCCAGTTATTGTCTGTGTAGCACCAATTTTTAAAGATTTTGGGGCTGACAAAAATGATTTTACGGTTTTATCCAGTAGTGAGACGATTTGATCTGCTTGACGTAGTAGCTTTTCACCATCGCTTGTCAAAGTAACTCCTTTGTTATGTCTTATCAATAAAGTAGTGTTTAATTCACTTTCCAATTTCTTGATATGAGCTGTAATATTTGATTGCACATAGCCCATATTTTTAGCAGCTTTTGAAATTGATTGAGTATGAGCAACTTCTCGAAATATCCTTAGTTCCAGACTTTCCATAGCATTATCCTCCATCATTTGAAATGATATCTATCATCATTAACACTTATTATACACGTCACCAGAATAAATGTATAATCAAATTGCAAAGATACTGACGATTAACAATAGTCAGAAGGACGGAGAAAGAAGGAATAAATCATGATAGCAATGCAATATAAAATTATGCTGCCAGACGATTACGACATGAATATAATTCGCCAAAGGGTAGCTGACAATGGAATTAAAACAGATGGGTTTCAAGATCTGAGGTTTAAGGCATATCTCATCACGGTAAAAAGCAATGCACCAAAAAGCAGTAATGAATATGCTCCATTATACTTATGGAAAGACAATAGTGGTATGAATCAATTTATTTTCGATGGTTTTTATGATAATATCTTGAATTCTTTCGGATGGCAGAAAATAAACATCGGTATTCCGCTTATATGTGATTTAAAAGAAGATTTTGAAAAATCAAAGTACGCATTAGAAGTTGAAAAGGAAATTTTGCCAACAAAAAAGATGCAATCTATTCGGTTTTCCTTAGACGCGGATATGTGTACTGGTAAGGTGTTAATCTATAATCCTGATAAATGGAGATATGCAGAATATTATTTCTATGAAACTATGCCAGAAAGTTTATTTGATGAAAAGGTCTATGAAATACTCCATTTGTCTATGTAGAAAAGGTCAATGAAATGCCAATTTCTATGGATCAAGTTGAAAAACCAATCAACTTGCAGGGGATGATGTTCAAAGCCTGTTATCACCATAGTTTACAATCTCCTCAAAAAGATTGATTAATCCTTACTTTAGGCAAGGATACCGCTGGAAGAGCTCAGGATGTAAAAATGATAGATTCATAGACAGAAGGCTTAAAAATGGGTATAATATAAAAAAGTCAGAAGGGCAAATTATGGTAGCAACGCGATATTCAATTGAAGAATTGAAAGAAATCATTACACCTATTGCAGAAAAATATCAGATATCTAAAGTCTATCTTTTCGGCTCATTTGCCCGTGTAGATTATAATGAGCAAAGTGATATAGATCTTCGAATTGAAAAAGGAAAACTTAGGGGAATGTTTGCTTTGTGTGGATTTTATACAGAAGTAGAAGAGGCATTGCAGATGAAAGTGGATGTAGTAACCACTGGAAGTTTAGAGGATGACTTTTTGAGAGAGATAGAAAAAGTTGAGGTGATGTTATATGCAGGGTAACAGGAATGCAGATGTTCTGCGGCATATTGTGGATTACTGTAATGAAATTAACAGTACAAGATCGGTTTGGAAATGACTGTATTACAGATTGGTGAATTAACAACACATTTCACAGAAGAGTTTAAGAACACTTAATTGATAAAGAAACTTTATGGGAGACTATATCGAATGATATTCCACAACTACAAGACTATTATGGAAGAATTGCAAAACAGTTTGAAGCCATCTGATTCAAAACCGATAAGATTGAAGCCATATAAGGAAGGAGAGCGCGGATATGTCTGATGAAAAAATGGGATTGAATAATTCAAGGATCGGAATTGTGGGATGCGGACATCTTGGTCAGTCCCTCGCCCAAGCTTTAATTAACCACGGAATCCCTAAACAAAATCTAATGGTATCATTCCAGGGCAATCCCGATACATATCAAAGGCTTGCTGACAAGGATTTAACCTCATGCCTTACCGAAAACCGGCTGATATTTAAAAAAGCACATATTATATTGATTGCCACAAAGCCACAGGATATAACCGGGCTGGGAGAAATTCTCACAGGTAATGCGACACTGGTTGTTTCGTGTATGTCAGGTATTCCGATAAAGCTGTTGAACAACTTCTTTAAAACAGAGGTACACCGGATGATGTTCAGCGGTCCGGATACGATACTGTCTGAAAAAGGTGTTGCTACTGCCTATCCCCGAAATGAAATTTTAGAAAGCCTGATAAGTCTGCTCAGATTAAGGTATATCCCTATTGATTCTGAAGAAGAGATGGATGTTTTTACAGCGGGGGTTTGTATGCCTGCTGCAATCTTAATGCTAAAGGATATGGACGGGGCAGCAAAGGAGGTGGATAGAATGAGTGACGAATATCCTTTAATCAATCAGCTGTTTGGTTGGGTGAAAAAAGTTTTGCCGGAATTTCGAAGCAAAGAACAGAAAGAAGAATACATCCAAAGAATGATCACAAAGGGAGGAATAACCGAAGCTATCATAAAAAGTTTGCAGTCCTGCGAGTCTTTTGATGCTTCTCTGAGAAAAGGAATTACCCGGACAAAACAAATTTCTCTGGAAATCCAGAAATCAATTCTGACTCATAACGAAGATATAATTTAACTAATGGAGGATGTGTTGTATGGACAGGTTTGAAAATGTTACCGCTATCAAGAAGGCAAACGTTTATTTCGATGGCAAAGTTACCAGTCGTATTATCTTATTCGCGGACGGGTCAAGGAAAACCCTTGGAATCATTCTACCCGGCACATACGAATTCTCGACGGAAGATAAGGAGCATATGGAGGTATTGGCTGGAGAAATCCGCATATTGCTGCCGGGAAGTGATACATGGGCTGCCTATACTGCGGGGCAGTGCTTTGATATCCCTGCACACAGCATTTTTCAGGTTTGTTCGGAACAGATATCTGATTACTGCTGTTCTTATATCAAGTAAGTAGGTTTTGTTCCGGCATTTTTTGCTTCGGGATATAACTCGAAGGAGGCTCATAGATGGATGATAATGGCAGTATGCAGGAGGTATTAGAATAAAAAAGCAATTAGTAAGTGGATGTCAACCTCTTATCAATTGCTTTTTCTGTATCTAAATACTTTTAGTGTAGTCTGTAACGTGAAATCAGTGTTCTTGCCTTTCAGACATAGATAGTTCGGTCTGTGTGGGGGGTACTATCTTTTCCTTTTTAAAGAAAAATGCAAATGGCAAAGCCGCTAAAATGATAATGCATGAAATGGAATAAACATCATTGATTCCCATCACATATCCGGTAGCTTTAATTGCCTGTGCACTACTGCTTGCGGTCAGATTTATCAGCTGCGAGCAATGATAGGATACCCTTGAAGTTAAAATTGAAGTAAAAATACCGATTGAAAAGCAAGCAAGAATCTGTTTTGTCCAGTTGTTTATGGAAGAGCCGTGACCAGATATTTCTTTAGGTAGAATAGCCATGCCAGCGTAAGCTGCCGGCATGGTTGCAAGAGCAAGTCCGATGTATCTTAATGCCATCCATCCTCTGATATAACTGCGAGCAGTGTCAATGGACAGGGAGGACATACGCCAGGTTCCAATTGAAACAAACAATACTCCTAAAATAATTAACGGACGCGGTCCGATTCGATTGTAAAGTTTTCCGACAAAAGGCATCAGAACAGCCATTAGGATGGAAGCTGGAAGCAGCACTAGTGCTGAGTCCAATGGAGCCATACCTTGAATATTCTGCAGATAAATAGGAGCCATAAATGTACCAGAATATAATGCAATATTAATAACGCCTCCAATGATTACGCCAAATACAAATTTAGGATATTTAAATGTTCGAAGATTCAGAAAAGGTGTCTGTGTATGTAACTCCCATCTGATAAAAATTACTAGAGAAGCAGCACCCAAAATCAACAATGAAATAATGCTTGGTGATTTCCATCCAAAAGCGGAACTTTCGCTGAATGCAAAAAGCAGAGAGGCACTTGCGATTACACAGGAAACGATGCCTAGTATATCAAAAGTTTTAGTATTGTTTAATTTGTAGTAAGGCATATAAATGATTCCCAAAATAATGGCAATGATGCCAAACGGAATATTGATGATGAAAATGCCTTTCCAACCGAAATATTGGATCAAAAAACCGCTAAGTGTAGGCCCAACAGCTGGCGCAAGGGTTGGAGCAATGCTCCATAAGCTGATGGCTGTCACCTGCTTTTCTTTTGGAATCACCTGATAAATAATCGCCATAGTTGCTGGCACCGTAACGCCTCCGAAAAGCCCTTGAAGAATTCGGATTATAATCAACATATAGATATTACTGGAAAAAACGGCGAAAAGGGATACAAATGCAAAGCCAGCAATAGAAGTCAGGTACAGCCTTTTATAGCTGATTTTTTCGCCTATAAATGCAGCCATAGGTGCTGTCGTACCCATCGTTAACATGAAACCTGTGACTGCCCATTTGGTTGTATCCAAATCAGCATTAAATGTTTCCATTAAGTAAGGTAGTGCAATATTGATGGTGCTGCTGCTTAACATTACTACAAATGAGCCTAAGAATACGGTCAACATCATCGGCCAGAATGGAATTTCTTTTTGAATTTTCATTTTTTTGTTATCCTCCAAATATGTTATTACTTGACTTATATATATTTGATATATCAACTATATGGATAAAAAAAGCCGCTTAGGCTATGTAGAAGAAAGAAGACCGTTACAAAGCTTATTTAATAGCATTGTGAGAGTTTCTGTTTCCTCTTGGCTTAAAATGGAATTTAGGGAGTCTCGATACAGTTTTGCATTAGGGAGAGTTTTATTATGTAATTCTATTCCTTTTTCTGTTATGAATATCAAAAACTCTCTACGATCAGCCATTGATTTCCTTCTTTCGATTAACCTTTTTTTTTCTAAAATATCAAGGGTTCTTGTGATGGCAGCTTGCTCCTTAAAACTGTCTATTGCCAATTCTTTCTGGTTGCAGCCATCCTTCTCATATAATCTTTCAAGCATGACCCATTGTTCAGATGTTATATCAAAGTCACTTAAGGCTGACTGCAACTTACTTTTTAAGATGATGTTAGTTTTATATACAAGAGAATTTAGTGAATTATTGATACAAGTGCGCATGGCTTTTCCTCCATTTTCTATAATAAATACATTATATATATCAATAATTGACTTGTCAAGCATTATGAATTTTTATCAAGTTGACACATATACGGAGTTTTTTAAAAGCAAATTAGAATAAGAAAGGAACAATCCCTATGGAAAAGAAATTAATATAAACTATTGACAAATTCAATTTTGTTATTATAATATTAACTATATCGAATCGATACATATATTAACGATATAAGGAGGACATATGTTAGAATACATTATCTTAGGTTTTCTGATGAAAGAAGATATGAGCGGGTATGATTTAAAACAGTGGATGGCAAACTGCACATCCTACTTCTTTGACGCTAGTTTTGGAAGCATTTATCCTGCGTTAAAAAGGCTAGAAGAAAAAGGCTACATCAGTTGTCGTGAAGTTGTTGAGAGTAGTAAATTCAAAAAACTATACTCCATTACTGATATAGGTAAGTCATATTTTTTAAGCTGGCTTGAACACCCGATTGTTTTTTCTAAAACGAAACAGGAGCATTTAGTTCATTTCTACTTCTATCAATATTTACCCAAAGAAAAAGCAATATTGAATTTAAAAACATTTATAACAGAGGTGGAATCATGTTTTAATCAGTTAAATAAAGAAAAATCGGATGTTGAAAAAGCATATGATGTGAATCAGTTCACCTTTTTGTATTCTACAATGGTTTATGGTGTTAATTATTATCAATTTATAATTAATTGGTGCAATAACTTATTAAAACAAATCGAAGGAGAAAAAATATGAAAATAGCAACTGTTATGGGAAGTCCCAAAAGACATGGAAAAACCGCTACCGCACTTGAATTTTTGGAGAAAAAACTGCTGTCACAAGGGCATGAAATTGACCGAATTAATGTAACTGATTATCACATAAATGGATGTCTAGGATGCTACGCCTGTATGCAAAACAAAGATGCGGCTGGCTGCATACAAAAAGACGATGCTGAACAGGTATTTATGCGTATTATTTCTGCAGATGCTGTGATCTATGCTTCCCCGCTATATAGCTTTGATTTCACTGCGCAGTTGAAGCCTCTTGTTGACCGGTCTTTTAGTCTAACCAATACACCACTATTAGACGGAAAACGTGTAGCACTACTCATTACTTGTGCCGGACAGGAAGATGGTAATGCAGATTTGGTACAGGAATTTTTTCGCAGAAGTTTTGATGGAGCGAATAAAGGTATGTTCCATACGAAACTTGTTGGTGAGTTCATCATTCCATTTAGTGATGCTTCAGATTTTAATGATAGAGCCAGAAAAACAGCAGATGATTTAGTAAGAGCCATTCTAAATGACCTATAAACAAAAAATAAGATCTATTTATAATTAGGGGCACATTTCCTATATAAAAGCAAGGAAAGTGCATTTTTTTCAATCGTTAGTATCGAAACGATATATATCTATTAGATGCATACAGAAAGAAGTGTGAATTAAAAAATTGAAAGATAGTGTGAAAAATAAGAATATCAAAAATAAGATTATATCAAAGCGTATCATGCAGCTGATTCTTGGTTTGATAAGTATATTAGCCCTATATACAGCTTATCTAGGAATTGCCTATGGGGCAGTCAACTGGTACTATGGATTTTCTGCTGGGCAGGAATATTCAAAAGGTCTCCTTATGTTGGATAGCAATGTACGATTTTATAGTGGTCTATGGTTAGGCATCGGCATACTTTTGTTGTGGATCGGGATGAATTATCATGGGAAAATATAGGATCTGCTTTTTTATTCAGGTCGAGTTCAGCGAAACAATCATCTTCAACAATATATACATTGTATTTTTGAGCAAGGTTTAATATCTTTTTCTTTTGTTCCGTTGAAAAAGAATATCCCGTAGGATTATGAAACCGTGGCATGGTATAAAAAAATTTGATGTCCTCGTTTTTGAAAATGTTCTCAAGCTCTTCCAGGTCAATACCATTAGAATTTCTTTCAATTCCAATTGTTACAGCATTACTTAGTTCTAGAGCACTCAATATTTCAGAACAGGTAGGCTGTTCAACAAGAACTTTATTCTTCTCGTTTGGAAATGGAGTATTAACTAAAATAGAGAGTGACTGCTGCGAACCGGATGTTACAAAAATATTCTCTGCTGAGGTAAATACCTGTAAATCCTGCAGCTGCTTTTGAATTGTTTTTCTTAAACTCTCAATTCCGCCGGATACGTCATTTATAGTGAGCATTTTATCCTTATAAAGATCAATTGACTGGTTAAGACAATGCTGTAATTCAATATCCGGTATTACTTTGTTGCTATAAATATATGGGCAAAAGTCAATACAATCTGTTTCTGGAACACATTTCTCCTGTTCTTTTTTTGAAACCAGATAGTAACCACTTTTGGGTACAGAGTATACAAGGTGTTCTTTCCCCAATTCATTATAAGCACGTATTACGGTATCCTTATTACACTGCAGCATTTTTGAAACTTCTTGAATAGATGGCAGTTTACTTCCCGGCTTTAAATTCTTTTTGGTTATTTCCTGTTTGATATAATCAATAACAGTTTGATATTTCTTTTCCATCTCATTCTCCAATCTTGAGTAAATCTATTTTACACAATATTTATTTCCCCATTGGGACATGAGTTCTAGTATCGGAATGAGGGTTTTTCCTTTATCGGTCAAAGAGTATTCGACTTTTGGAGGAACTTGATTATACTGCTCTCTATGGACTAGTTCGCTGCTTTCTAATTCTTTTAACTGCTGACTTAGTGTTTTGTGTGCAATGGATGGCAAGTTATCTTTTAGTCTGCCGTATCTTATAACTCCATTAGAGGATATCAGCCATAAAATAGCCCACTTCCACTTTCCTCCTAGTATAGACAAGGTGTAATTTATCGGACAATTCAGTCCTTCTTTTTCATTATGTTCCATAGGATACTCCAATACTTACTTTTAGTTTAGTATATAACATAAATGTGCATACTTGAATTTTATATAATAAGTATATACAATTTGCTATGAGAAATCAACTAAAATATTCCAATGGAGGTATTGTATATGAAAGTATTAGCATTCAACGGGAGTCCAAGAAAGAATGGGAACACTGCAACTGTCCTTAATAATGCTCTTGAAGGGGCATCTTCACAGGGAGCAGAAATAGAACTTATCCATCTTTATGATATTAATTATAAGGGATGTATAAGCTGCTTTTCATGTAAAAGGATAAGCGGTAAAAGTTACGGTAAATGCGCTGTAAATGACGACTTGATGCCAATTCTAAAAAAAGCAAAGGAAGCGGATGTCATTATTCTAGGCTCTCCCATCTATCTGGGAACAGTTGCTGGCGAAATGAGGTCATTTATAGAGCGGTTACTATATCCATACCTTGTATATGATGAGAACCATTCTACGCTTTTTAAAAAGAAGATTCCGACAGGGTTCATTTACACCTTGGGCGTGACTGAGAGCCGGATGAAAATGATGGGATATGATCAACAAGCTAGTATAAATGAAATGCTGATGAAGAATATTTTTGGAGGGATATCGGAATCTCTGTTCGTTAACGATACTTATCAGTTTGATGATTACTCAAAATATGTTTCTACGGCATTTAGCCAAGAAGAAAAAGGGAAAAGACGAAAAGAAGAGTTTCCTAATGATTGTAAGAAAGCCTTTGATATGGGAGTTAGACTTGTACTTGGAGGAGGAGAAGTAGAATGAGAGAGTATTCTGTTGGTCATCAATATTAGATAGCGGTGCTGAGATTCTTGCCTAAATAGGCTCAGCAGAAATGTACAGAGTGGAAGAAATTTGTTTCCAGTCTCGGAATTGTAGTAGTATGCAAGGAAGAATCTTTAATGAATCCAGTTCTGATTAAAATATTTCCTGAAGAATACCTTTAAAGGTCTCCTTTCTGATTAATACTTATATTTTTAACCAGAAAGGAGTATTTCTTATGCTCAATAAACAAGATTTCTTATAGTGACTATACATATGTTTGAAGTATTTTTTAATATTATTTTAATTAATTAACTTTTGATGCCAATTTATTTCTGGTCATAGTTATTGAAAAAAGTATTACTGGTACTATAAGGCCTGAAGCGAGTCCATAGATCCAATCATTTTGTGTAAAAACATTGTATTTAATAATATACCAAATAACAAAAACGTTGTATGGCATTAATAATACTATTGTAGTAATAAGTCCGGGATTATAACCCTTTTGCTTTTTCTGAAAAGCTATAGTATGTGTTACATTATTTATTAGTATTTGTAATAATATAGGGCCCAACCCGATCCAAGGTATCGTTTTGGCAAAAACTGCTCCTAGGATTATCCATAACCATAATACAATAATATTAACGAAGAATAAATATGGTTCACTTAATGGTACATCTTCTTTTAATACTTTGGGAGCCAAAGGTGATTTTGAGTTTAAAAATTCTTTAAATCCTCCTGGCATTATGTACTCCTCATATTCATGAATCATAAGAATAGGCAAATGTAGCAGCAGTAACCACTGATATTTGTCCAAAGTAGGATCAGTAACCAGCCAACAAACCATCAACACCAGTATTGTTGGAGCCAAAAGGCCGCCTCCTGCCAATTGCCATAGTTTATTAATTCTTTTAAAATTCATGTGAATTACCTCCAATCAGTTTATAATTTTATAAGATTTATAGTTTGATATCATTCCAAAGGATACGAAACACTTCCTTTTTTCTTTGCTCCATCAATAATTGCATTTCACTATCGTTAATATTTGAGAATAGTTCTATAAAAGGAAAAACTATGAAAAAAAATACATCTAAACTAAAAAGGTTTAATACAAAGTCTAATGTTTGAATATTTCTGATTTCTCCATTTGAAATTGCCTCATTAACTTTTCTTGTTAATGCATCTAAAGGGGTGTTTCCGAGTTTTTGAAACGTTTGTGTTATTAAATTTTGCATGTCTTGCCCAGTATGGCTCACTTCCCATAAAAGAAATCCTAAGACATCTTTTTGCTTATATAGATATTTAAAATGTTTATCAATAAACACTTCAAGTGTATCTTTGAAACTGTTAGTATTATAACTTATTTCTACAACTGAATAATACAGGTCAGTTAACGTATTTTTTAGAACTTCCTCAAACAATAGTTCTTTAGTTTTAAAGTAGTAATGAAGAAGCATTTTGTTAACTCCTGCCTCATCAGCAATTTCCTGCATGCGTGCTCCGCTTTTTCCCTTGGCTATAAAGACCTTTGTTGCTGCATTTAATATATTTTTCTGAATGTCTTTTTCGTTACCCATAAGTACCTCCAATATTAAGTATATCAACCAAATGGTTTAATCATATGGTTAATATACTATAAATGTTTATGGATGTCAATTCAATTAATACAATATATAGGGAAATCACTTTAGCAATACAAAAGAATCATATTAATAACTCTCAATCTATACCCGTATACCTTAATAAAAACCAAATAGACGCTAGTGTAAATAAGATTTAGTATATGCCTGAAAAGGGAAATAAAATCACATTGCTAAATCATGAAATTTGGCAAAATAGGAAAGCCTGCTAATAAAAAGTCAATAGGAAAATGATTTATTTTTTCGATTGTGATTTTGGGCACAAGTTTTAAACCGCCATGTTTGTCGGTTTAAAGAAAAATAAGCTGATATGAAATTATTGTTCCAAATTACGGATACACTCTTTGACCTTACCATAGTAGATGCGCAGGAACTTATTGGCACCGGCTGTCATGTAGACATAGTAAGGCTTGCCCTCGGAGCGTTTCTTGGCAAGGAATTGATATACCTTATCATTTTCCGGAGCTGTTTGAAGTATTGCAGTCATGATTTGAAATAAGGTCTTTCTCAGACGGCTGGATCCACATAGAAGCTTTGTTGCTCTTTGAGTTACGCGTGCCTGATTGGTCTACACCTGGATCTACTCCGGCGAATGCAGTTAATGCTTCACGATGTGAGAAGTTGGTAATGTCGCCGATTTCCGCTATAAGCTGTGGACCAAAGGTTTTACCTACTCCATATATGCCCATTACCGTTGCGTATTCAGGCAGAGTGGACGCAAGTTCATTCATTTTAAGGCGCAGTTCTTCAACATGTGAAGAAGCAAGATTAAGCTGCTGAATACTTTGTTGAATGAGAAGTTTATAAGATGCTTCTTTTGGAAAAACAGCAATAAGATCTTTGGATGCCAGCAATATTTCGTCTGGTTTTGAAAGCTGAAAAATATAGTGGTGCTTCTTGCAGAAGGCCTGATAACGTTCTGTAAAGGCTTTTAAGCCGATTTTGCGGACACAATATACATGCCAGAATGAGTAAGAAAAATCTACCCATTTTTCACTGCCGTCATCGCGTACAGGGCTGTCAAAGAGTTTGTCGACACCAGAATATGTATTATCCAATAGTGCAATCAGGTTCGCCTTTGCGGCAACCTTTTGCTTCATAAAGAAGTTGAATTGTGAGTTTAAAGTTTTTAACTCAGTACGTGTATTATCCATACTTGAATACTGTCGCAGTTCAGCCCAGTTGCCAAGGGTATAGCGTGCAATCTTTTTCGCATCAGCAGGGTCAGATTTAACTTTGCGGATGGAGTTATTGCCAAAGTTCTTGATTAGGTGGGGGTTGACAGCACAGACGAACAAACCGGCTTCAGAAAGAGTTTTTACCACTGGTTCATGGTAACGCCCGGTGCATTCTAAAACTACTCGGGTTTCACCTTCCAGACTGCCAATATAGTTGGCGAGATCATCCAGTTCACTGGATGTGTGATTAACATTAAAGGGCTTACGAATAATAACACCTGCGGGTTGCAGGACTGCAATGGTGCTCTTGCCTTTTGATACATCAATATCTACTGCGTTGTACATTCTCGTACCTCCATTAGTGAAATTGCATGGTGTCCAGCTATTTCTCATTGCTTATTCAATCTCCTGGGGTATCAAACGAACGTGATATATCAGTAGTTCAACCTGCATAAATCGAACGGCTGCAAATGATAGGCTGGCTGTCTGGCTTTCCTGCGGACGCCTTATGGTCCAAGGAGCGATCTGTCAGACCGATACCTCATTATTGTACAGCTTTAGCAACAAGAGGGATAGAACCCAACTGGCTGTTGGGGTATCTAAACCCTACACTTATATATTAGGAGGAGCATATATTTATGAATAATCGATTTATTTACCTGGATCATGCTGCTACTACAGCGATGAGGCCGGAAGTTTTTAAGGCCATGCAGCCATATTTTATTGAAAAATACGGTAATCCGTCTTCCATATATTCACTTGCCAGAGATGGGAAAAAGGCTATGGAAGGAGCACGAGATAAGGTTGCTGGAACTTTGGGAGCTCGAGCAGAAGAAATATTTTTTACTGGTTCCGGAACAGAAGCTGACAATTGGGCAATCATAGGTGTGGCATACGCCAATAAGTTCAAGGGCAATCATATCATTACAACTTCAATTGAACACCATGCTGTTCTTAATACCTGTAAATATCTTGAAGGTGATGGTTTCGAAGTAACATATTTGCCTGTAGACGAGAATGGCCTTGTAACACCGGAACAGGTTGAAAGAGCAATCAAACCCAATACAATTTTAATCTCCATTATGTTTGCAAACAACGAAATAGGAACTATACAACCGATAGCTGAAATAGGAAAGCTGGCAAGAAAAAAGGGGATATACTTTCACACAGATGCAGTACAGGCAGTAGGAAATGTATCCATCAATGTGGAAGAAATGAGTATTGATCTTCTGTCTTTATCGGGGCACAAATTTTATGGACCAAAAGGAATTGGTTCTTTGTATATCAGAAAAGGAGTAAAAATAAATACATTTCTTCATGGAGGAGCTCAAGAAAGTGGGCGCAGAGCAAGTACGGAGAATGTTCCAGCGATAGTCGGTCTTGGAAAAGCAATTGAATTAGCCATCAGCAATATAGAAGAACAAAGCAGGAAACTTACCGTTCTGAGAGACAGAGCGATTGATGAAGTAATGAGCAAAATTCCTTATGTAAAACTAAATGGACACAGGACACAAAGACTGCCCGGAAACGTTAACTTCTCATTCGAGTTTATAGAGGGAGAGTCAGTATTGCTTATGCTGGACATGAAAGGGATTGCCGCATCAACGGGTTCTGCCTGTACTTATGGCTCGATTGATCCATCCCATATTCTTCTTGCCATTGGAGTGTCGCCTGAATTGGCAAATGGATCTCTGCGGCTTACATTTGGAGAAGAAAATACGCAGGAGAATGTGGATTATTTACTTGAAGTGCTTCCTGCAATTGTAGAAAGGCTTAGAGAAATGTCACCCTTAAATGAAGGTGTAGAAGGAGGAAATAAATCATATGCAGTATAGTGAAAAGGTTATGGATCACTTTATGAACCCAAGGAATGTTGGAATCATTGAAAATGCAGATGGCATTGTACAGGTAGGTAATCCGCAGTGCGGAGATATTATGAAAATATATTTAAAAATAGAAGAGGGTATTATTATAGACGCAAAATTCAAGACTTTCGGTTGTGGTACTGCTGTTGCAACAAGCAGTATGGCTACAGAGCTGGTAAAAGGCAGAACAATTGAAGAAGCACTTAAAGTTACAAATGCAGCGGTTGCTGAAGCGCTTGACGGACTGCCTCCCATTAAAATGCACTGCTCCATTCTGGCTGAAGAGGCTGTTAAGGTTGCAATAGACAGTTATAAGGAGAAAAACGGCCTCTTGGTTGAAAAGTGTGATAGCAATGCTTGTGGAAAAAACTGTTGCAATATACACCAGCTTGAGAAAGTTGAATAAGTTTATAGGTAGGAGGTATTTATTTTGGAACAATCAAATTCACTGGTAAAAAATAATGCAATCAAGCAGGCTGTATTGATTTCAATCATGGTATCTGCTTTGCTGCCTTCGTTTATGAGTTCATCAGTAACAGTTGCACTGCCTTCAATGGGGAAGGAATTAGGGATGAATGCAGCTGCTTTGAGTTGGGTATCAACGGCGTATTTGCTAGCAGCTGCAGCATTCCTCGTACCTTTTGGAAGAGCAGCGGATATATACGGGAGAAAGCGGATATTTTTATGGGGCGTAGCTCTTCTCACGCTGACATCAATACTATGTACATTTTCACAATCAGAATGGCAGCTTATAGTTTTGAGGGCGCTACAAGGCTTAGGAGGGTGTATGCTGTCGAGTACGGGAATAGCCATTGTGAGCTCAGCGTATCCTGACGGTGAGAGAGGAAAAGCTCTTGGAATGATTGGAGTTACAAGTTATGTAGGAATGTCAGCGGGGCCTCCGCTGGAAGGAATATTAACGGAGCATTTCGGATGGAGAAGCATATTTTGGGTCAGTACCCTTCTTGGAGTAATAATTATTTTCACAGTATTGAAATTTATGAAAGCAGAATGGACAGAAGCAAAAGGTGAAAGATTTGACGTAGGCGGAACCTTAATATTTAGTACTTCTTTGATTGCTTTATTGTGTGGGTTTACATTTCTCCGCTTAACATATGGTTTGTATCTGCTCATTGCTGGAATTGCCGGAATTGTTTTGTTTGGAATATGGGCTTCAAAAGTAAAAAACCCCGTTGTAAATATTTCTCTCTACAAGGGTAATAAGGTTTTTATACTTTCTACATTTGCAGCCTTAATTAATTATGGTATCACCTTTGTTATCAGTTATCTCTTAAGTCTCTACTTGCAATATGTTACAGGTATTAGCCCACAGTATGCAGGAATTGTACTTATTACGCAGCCTATCATGCAGGCAATATTTTCTCCTTTTGCAGGAAGGCTATCCGACAGAATGGAACCAAGACTGGTATCATCTGCGGGTATGATTTTGAATGGGATAGGTCTTTGCCTTCTTATATTATTGGGAAATCATACCTCGCTGATTTTCATTATTATAAGTCTGATCTTAGAAGGTTTAGGTTGTGCGCTTTTCATTTCCCCAAATCAAAATGCTGTAATGACCTCGGTTGAGAAGCGGTCGTATGGTGTTGCATCAGGAATTCTTGCTACGATGAGATTCATAGGACAAATGATCAGCATGGGAATTGCCACATTAAGCCTTACTAATTTTATGGGTAATGTACCAATTACACAACAGGTCTTCCCTGAATTCCTAAAGAGTATCCATTTAACCTTCATAATAATGACTGCTTTATGTTTATTTGGTATTTATGCTTCACTTGTAAGTAAAAGGGTTAGTAAAAGCAATGAAGAATAATTACCTAATTCTCTTATAAGACGAAAAAGGACATCATAACTTGGCTTCTTATTCTCGTTTTCAATAGACATAAGATAACGAGGAGTTATGTTTAAGATTTCAGCCAATTGCTCTCGTGTAAGGCCTTTGGCTTTTCTGGCAGCTTTCAAGAGTCCGCCGAGCCTATCAAAGTGATTGTGTTCCATTAGTTCACCTCCAATAACAGTTTCTTGATGTTACAGATATCAAGATGGATGAAATAATTGCTAAAGAAGATATTAAGACAGATGATGATAAATTTTGGGTAGAGCATATTAATGATGTGGAAAACTATACAGGGTATTTATTTGAAGATATTGATTTTTTGGATGTACCAGAAATTTTTGAAATATATAAAGTTTTTCCATGGTATGTAGAAGAATTCTTACATGTGGTATGATATGACGCAGTTCAGAGAGTGTTCTGAACTGCGTCATATTTAATCTTGGTACTGTAATGATATTTCAGTTTTTTGATGTGTTCTAAGACAAATGTAATTCGCCCCAACTTTTCATGTGTTCGAGTATGGGAATAAAACTTTCTCCTAATTGGGTCAATGTATACTCTACCCGTGGAGGTACTTCTTTATAATCATAACGAGATATAAATCCGTCCGCTTCAAGTTCACGCAACTGTTTGGTCAACGATGACTCTGTAATTTCACCGATGTGACGACGCAGTTCTCCAAATCTATGAATATCTTGAAAAGAAATATAGTATAGTACTTCAATTTTCCATTTTCCGCCTAATATTTTCTGCAATGTAGATACAGTGCTACATCTTTCAATTGCTGAATTGCTCTTTCGCATGTTATCATCTCCAATTTAAATAGTATACCATATTACACATCAAAAATCAATGTACAACATTTTAGTGCAGCACTATAAATAAGTTCAGTACTTTTATTTTGAATGTACAATGCTATACTAAAATAAAATAATGGAAAAGGAGATGTCAATATGCACCACACCGGAACCATTTGGAGACCGCCATTTGAGGCTCACTCCCTTTTATTACAAGTTACCTCAGGTTGTGCCCATAGCAACATCTGGATATACTTATAACAAATGTAGTTTTTGCAGTTTATACAAAGGCGAGTGTTTTAGAATGTCTCCTTTGGCGGGGTTTGAAGAAGATTTAAATAAAGTGAAAAAGTATCAGCCCAATGCCCGCCGAATTTTTTGGACAGGAGCCAATCCCTTTGCCATGAGCTATGAAAATCTAAAGCTAAGAGCACTGACAGTGCGAGATTACTTGATTAAGTGCCAAACGATGGCAATGTTTGCAAGTATTCAAGACATAAAAGGCAAGGAAGTATGGCAACTACGTAAACTTCGGGCAATGGGAATCAATGGTATTAGTATTGGAACAGAAAGTGGAGATAATGAAACGTTGGTTTTAGCCAATAAAGGCATAATAGGATTATTTATAGAAAGAGGGTTATATTTATGAGTAATATAGACGAGAAAATAAAAATACATGTTCTTCATACAGGAAAGGTCTATGTAGATGAGGCACTTCCAAACAGGGATGTATCGAGAAATCCAATTGCATATACAGGAATATTTCGTAGTTTAAAAAGACGTGTTTGGATACCGATTTCTGTTTATTTGATTGAACATCCACAGGGACTTGTGCTGTTTGATACAGGCTGGCATACAGAAGTTAGAACGAATCCAATAAAACATGAGACGCTCTTAATTTGGTTTTCTGCTAAACCAATGCTTCCAGAAGGACAGTCAGTGAATGAACAGATAAAAGCATTGGGATTTAAGACAAGTGATCTGGAGTATGTGTTCTTAAGTCATTTGGACGTAGATCATGTAAGTGGGGTACGACTGGTGAAAGATGCGAAAAACATCATGGTAAGTGAAGAAGAGAAAAAAGCCGGAGACTCAAGACAGCTTCGCTATTATAAAGGATTTTGGGATGGGGTGGAATTAAAGCCTTTTTCATGGAAAAAAATGAACATTGGGCCAGAGCATCAGGGACTTGATGTCTTTGGAGATGGAAAGATTCTTCTGGTATCTACACCCGGTCATTCTCAAGGCTCATGTTCTATGATGATTCAGAATCATGGAAAGTTTGTTCTTCTTTCAGGAGATAACGGCTATGCAAAAGATTCCTGGGAAAAGATGCGGCTTCCTGGTCCGGTTTATGATAAAACTGCGATGATTAAATCACTGGAGTGGGTATTGAATATGTCAAAAAAGAAGGAATGTATGGAAGTTTTAGCCAATCATGATCTGGAGGTAAAACCACATATAATTGAAATTTAAAGATTAGGAGATAGTAAAGTGAGCGAGGCGGCAGTATCCCGGCGGATTTGAATATATTTTTGGAAATCTTCGCTATGTACTTTATTACGATAAACAAAAGCATATTTATTACGGCCACCTATTGTCGTATGATTAATTTTATCATGGCTATAGCTGGTTGAACCTTGACGGACTGGAAATATTAGGTGCAACCATTGTCAGCAATCTTTTAGGGGTTATTGCAACCAAAAACAAATGTATAATTTCCGAAAGGAGACTGAAAAATGAAATTAAAGTCAAACAAGAAAATAATTATAATAGTGATTGGAGTGATCGTAATTATGAGTACCTTAGGATTGGGGGCATCACATATGCTGAAAGAAATCTATGAAGAAAAAAGTGTTTCCATTGATGGAATTAATGAAATACAGGTAAATATGGATACTGTGCCGGTTCATTTTATAGAAACGGAGAAAGACAGTAATGTAAAAATGTATCTACATGGTAAAGTTATGGCTGATATAAAGATTATAACTGAAATTAATGATAAAACTTTTATTATAAAACTACAACGTACATCTAAGATACCACTATATGAAGATTTTGTTTTGGATATATATATTCCAAAGAAGTATGCAAATAATCTTTCAATTAATACTTCTTCAAGTTCGGGATGTATAAGTGCGGATTTTTTGGATGTATTAAATTTTACATTTAGCACCCACTCGGGAATTGTGAAAGCAGAAACATTAATTGCAGATAAAATTTTCATAGATACTGCTTCGGGAAAAGTAGATGTAAATAAAATAAATGCAGATCAATTAGAAATAAAGGGTAAGTCATCTGCAATTAATATTGATGAGTGTATTGCAAAGCAATCTAAAATAGAGACTTCGACAGGCAGTATTACTCTTAACAATAGAAATGGTATTTTAGGCGTTAAGACAGTTTCGGGAAAAGTTTCAGTAGCGTACAAAGAGTTTGAAAACCAAGAAGTAAACATAGAATCTTCTTCTGGAAATGTCACATTAGAACTTCCTAGCTCTACTGAGTTTTTAATTAAAGCCAAAACTTCTACTGGAAAAATACAATCCGATTTTCAAATTAATGAAAATGGAAGCACTGATAAAAAGAAGTTAGATGGAAAAGTAGGGATGAAAAATAATAAAGTTATACTTCAAACCTCATCAGGAAGTATTAAGATATTGAAAAAATAATAGCTATTTATGTTTACCTATTAGCTTGAAATTCTCATAGGCATAGATAATAGATAGCACAACCCTCTAAACCTGTAAAAGATACAACTCTCGCTTCTATAGAAATTTGCAGAATGTAGGAAAGAAAGCAGGGCAAGCCGCATCAATCACTTGTCCCGCCTCCCTTTTTAAGATAAGATGCGAAATGATTAACGAAAGAAAAAATTCCATAGTACGAATCCATATCCGTCAATTAATGTGTCTAACACGCCGTGTGCCAATAGAAGCGGAAGGATCGTTTTCTTCTTGGACAAATATAAATAACCACAAAATAGAGTTGTTGTAACAAACGTACTGTAAATATGTGTCAAATCAATTGTTAAGGCTCTTGGTAAGTGGGCGCAATAAAAAAGGATACAACTCGCAAGAATAACAAGTATTTTGGATTTCATTAACTGATTCAATTTAGTGAACAAGAAACCGCGAAATATAATTTCTTCCGAAAAACCTATAGTAACTGTGAGAAAAAGCATTCTTGATAGAAAAGGAAGAATATTAAATTGATTTCCATATTGACTAATATCCATGTGCATAATAAGTACTGGGGGGAGAACTTGGAGCAGATAGAGAACAGCACCCAATGTCAGACCATGCACAATGTCCCAAATCGAGAGGCGCAACAAGCCAATACTGCTAAGAGGTTTCTTATCCACTTTCAACGTTACAAAGCTAATGAGAGCAATATCAAGAACACATGTAATAACGATAATCCAGTTTTTATGGAGGTTAAACGCCAAATTGTTTGATATCCATCCGAGAATTAGTACGATTGTATAAACAATAAAAATTTGTAAAATCAATTTAGTCTTAGATATTTTCATTTAATTATTACCCCAAACTTTACTTTTTACCCCAAAATATTTTGATTAAAAGAGCGATTTTTATCTTATCATAAACAAAAATTTCTAACAAGTAAAAGGATTATGAATTTATAAAATAGTGTTTAACTCTCTTTCCAATTTTTTGATATGGGCTGTAATATTTGATTTTGTGGCAGAGACAGTTCTGAACCAGATTGTGGATTGGGGATATGCCAAAATAGTTGGTTTTTTAAACGACTTTTTTGAATGAAACAATAACATGGGAGTGGAACTGTTTGATTTACCTTGGGCAGAAGCAGTTACCACTTTTTTTAGTTATCTTTGCTAGAAAAAATTTGATGTTGGAATATTTTACTGAAATATATTCATGATAAGATAATATTAAGGAGGTGCTAGATATGAAAAAGAAATATTTAGTGAGTGCGTTTATGATAGCAGCATTGGTGTTAACCATGACTGGGTGTGAAAAGAACAGGAATAAGGTCACGGTTCAAGAGCCTGGAAAAACCATAACAATTATTAATGAATCGAAGCAGGAAGAAAGTGAACCAGAGATATCAGTTGATAAAATTGAGCGTTTGGAACAGGTGACGATTAGTGATTGGCTCGATGATGATACCGCAATTGTTTCAAAAGATAATGAGTCACTAGACAAGATGTACTTATCAGAATTATCAGACCAGTATCCAAAGAGCCTATATTTACTAGATATTAACTCAAAAGAATATCAGCTGGTCAAGGAGCAAAAAGATGTATTACTAGGGGGAGCTGTATTCTCCAGGGATAAGAATTATCTGATATATGATGAATATGTTCTAGGGGATCCTGTTTACTTCATTATGAATATGGAGAATCATGAGAGCGTTGGGCTTATGGGAGAAACGATTGGTGGAGCAAAAAGTGCCCACTGGGCTGATAACGAAGCTGTTATCGGTGCAGCCTATAGCGGTGGCGTATATTTGGCTGACAGAACTGGAAACATGAGTTTGATTGATGAATTAAAAGATGAAGGGATATATCTGGTTGAAAAATTGGGTGACAATATTTATTATAATACACAATCAGATTTAACGCTAATGAAATTAAACTTGGTTACGAAGGAAAAGTCTAGTCTTAACCTAGAACAAGTATATGAAATCTTACCGTCTCCTGATAATAAGCAAATGATAATCTTACAGAATAATGGTTCCAAGAGTACGATGATTATTTATAGTCTTGAGCGTGATGAAAAAATTACGATTGTAGAGAGTATTGAATTGTATGGAGTATCTTGGTCACCTGATCAGAGAATGATTGCTTACGGCATGAAAAAGGATGAAAATAATTCAACGGTAAGAAGCCTGTATGTATATGATATACTTACTGGAAAATCGATAAAGCTTGCTGTGAATACTGAAATGATAGGTACTAATTGGAGTCCTTCTGGTAAGAAATTATCGTATACGGAATGGGATGGAGAACAGTATACTAGTAGTATTATTTATCTTAAATAGAATTCCAAAAAACTTTATGATGTTTGGAATCCAGGAGGACGAGAAAACCTTGATTTTATGCGGACTTTCGGGATTATCTGAGAAAGGTGATAGCAGAGGCTATTAGCAATAATCGTTAGCTGAAAATAGCCTTTGCTTATTCCTAATTACATTTGGGGCAATAAAGAGGAAAATTCAAAAGGACAGTATCATCGTACATCTCCGTTCGCGTCTTGCTACCACAGACAGGCAATGAATCCATAATGAACTCTTTGATGCATTACCCATATTACCTCCTTTTCATCAGCCATTCCGATACATCAATGTTCCAATTCCGGGGAAAGGGCACGAGATTTTGCTATAGCCAATTCCTTATGAAGATGCACAGCCATAAATACAGTAATAACGGCAGAGATAACATCAGAAACCGGTTGTGCATAAAGAATGCCACTTATACCCCAAATCATCGGGAGAATTAGAATGATGGGTATAAAGCAAATTCCCTGTCTGCAAGCACCAAGGATAAAACCTTCTTTCGCTTTTCCAAGCACAAGGAAAAGTGATGAATATACAGTATAGAAACCAAAAAGCAGGAAAGAAAAACCGTTTGCTCGGAGTGATGTTTGACCGACAATGATCATTTCAATATCGCCTTTTGTAAATTGAGAAATGATTGTTGTGGGGAATAATGCTATTACTAATCCAAAGATTACACAAAATATCGTTGACCATGTTATGGAAATTTTGATTGCTTCATGTAAGCGTTCATATTTTTTTGCCCCATAGCTATATCCTGCGATTGGCTGGAAGCCTTTAATAAATCCGAATACCATCAGACTTCCCATAGAAATAATTCTTGTTACGGCACCCATTCCGGCAATCACAGAATCCCCGTATTCTTTAGCCTGCATATTGATAAGTGTAATAGAAAGACTGGTCAACAACTGAAATACCAGTGTAGGAATACCTATTTTCAAAATTTCAGACATAATTTCTTTTGAAAAACAGCATTTCTTAATGCTAAAACCGAAGACACTTTTTTTCCTGAGTACATAGCTCAAATACACCAATGTAGAAACGATCTGTGAAATAGCTGTGGTGATTGCAGCACCAGCTACACCTAAATTCAGCATATAGATAAAGATTGGATCTAAAATTACATTAAGTACAGCACCTGCCATCAATGCACCCATAGTAGTTTTAGCAGCACCCTCACTTGTCACGATATTATTCATTGTGACATTAAATACGTTAAAGATAGATGAAATTACATAAATACTTGCATAAGTTACCGCGTGAGGCAATATGCTATCAGTTGCACCTAAAAACTTCAGAATTTGATTTAGAAAAATAATAGTACAGATAATAACTATTGCGCCAACAAAAATACTACAGTATAGGGCGGTACTGGCAACTTTGTTTGCGGTTTCTTTTTCCCCACGCCCTAATAATCTGGAAATATAGGATGCAGCGCCATTTCCGAATAACAGACCTAATCCTACGACAACCTGCCCAAGAGGAAATGCGACAGAGATCGCACCCATCTGACTGGTCCCCAACCCTCCAACAAAGTAAGCATCTACCAGATTGTATAACGCATTGATCATCATACCAATCATGGTAGGGAGTCCCAGTGCTAAAAGCGCTTTTGGTATTGGTGCACTTCCCAGCAATTCCATTTTCTTGTTACTTCCATTCATGATTAACGCTCCTTTCTCTTGACATGAGATGTAATTTATAGTACTATAATTTATAGCACAAAGCACATAGTACTATAATTTATAGTACCTGTCAAGAGGGAAAAAGGAGGTAATATGGCAACAATAGATCTGATTGTATTAGGGATATTGAAAAAAGAATCTTTAAGTGCCTACGATATTCAAAAATTAGTAGAGTTCCGCAACATATCTAAGTGGGTGAAAGTTAGTACCCCTTCAATCTATAAAAAAGTAATTCAGTTGGAGGAAAAAGGCTACATTAAAAGCAATATCGTAAAAGAAGGAAAAATGGCCGAGAAGGCTGTCTATTCGTTAACAGGTGATGGAGAAATAGAATTTGAAAAATTAATGATAGGAATTTCTTCTCAGCCAATTAGTATTTTTCTGGATTTTAATGCTGTAATAGTAAATTTGATCAGCCTCACACCGGAGAATCAAAAATCGTGTCTAACCAATATTGAAGATAACGTGAAAATTCTAAAGACAAATATGGAAGAAAACATTAGTATGAAAGAAAATATGCCAGATATTCCCGAAACAGGAATGGCTGTCTTACAACAACAGTTTATATTGGCTCAAGCAATCGAAACATGGATTGCTTCACTGAAAGAAGGTTTTGAAAACCTGTAATTAAAGTGCCAGTCTCTAATTAATGCCAAACAACTTAATATGTTAAACGGATAAGTGAGGAAAAGAAAAAATCGTAGTGGCCTGCGTGGATAGCGAGCAAAGCGGATATGGTACAGAACTTTCCTCTATCATGAAAGCCATTGACGAACAATCCCTTGTGGAACCGCAAAAGCTAAAGGACTACTCTTGGGATATGTTTATTGCGGCTCCTGCCTATATCCGTAAATGGATCAGACAAGTATGGAAAGGGTGTTGAATGATGAAAAGGAAATCAATCAGCGTATCTATGTATTTCCTACCTCTGCTATTTTGGAAAACGGTATAAAAATATCCTACTTTGATTACATTTCCTCACTAAAAAATAAGGAGTGTAATCGGGCACTGGAAAGGATTGCAGAACGCATTGATATGGATGTACTCAATAAACTGGTGGAAGAAACTCCTACAATTACAGAGATACAGAAAGATTTTTATAAGGTGATGCTCGCAGAGAGAAAGGAAAAAATCCTCGCCTACAGCGTGGAGCTGCTGCAGGAACTTTCACAGCAGGAACAAGAAAGCTCAACGGAGCTAACACAAGAGTTTACAATGTAATCACGGCACAGGGAGTGATTACCCAATATAGTTCTGAGGATAAATAATAGAATATAGTCAAAATATATTGTGGAGTTAAAGCGAAAACAGGGCAAAAATTGAGCTTAGAAAGGGTGGGTTTTGCCCTTTTTAAATGGGCGGAATTTGTATGACATAGGCACTTTCTATTCCTATTCTGATGTTTGGAAATTCAATTATTTTAAGAATTTTCAAACATGAAAATTAGATAAGTATGCATGGAGCACTTGGCAAATATAAAAGGTTTATACGTTACAGGATTTATAATAATGTTTGCCGGTACATTGATTTTCTCTCTTTAGCATGTAAAATATTTAAAAAACACTTGCTAACGACGTAACGTCACGTGATAGTATGCAAATATAAAAAAGAAGAAAGGTGGTTTATATGAATAATAGCATGGAGAAAAGTGTGTCTGGCGCATCGACAAGAAACATAATCATAAATACACAACAAGGGGAAGTGGAAGTTACTTGCTCACGTCATGATCAACCCGGGGAGTGTCCGCACTGCCATAAAGCAATTCCGTTGTCGTCAGTGGTTTTCAAAAAAATGGATGTCAATAAAAATGTGGCTACATTTATAGGTAGCGAATTAGCTGCAGGGTATGGAATTATATTAAGCCAGCAAAATGAAGCAGCTGCCGATACACAACAAAGTAAGCCTGGAGAATGTCCCTATTGCCATGAGCAGATTCCCATAAACGAGATACTGTTCAGGGAGAATAAATGAAAAAGTTGAACAGATGAAAAAAGATCGCTTGATTTGAACCCGAGTGATCCCAAAAGTATAGAGAGGTGGAGCAAGTGGAAAATGCTGAAAAAGGTCTGTTTACAATTGGGGAATTGGCAAAACTCGTCGGAGTATCAGTAAGAACATTGCAATATTACGATCAGGCAAATCTGCTAAATTCTACTTATACCGAGAGCCGCAAAAGGGTATATACGCGTGATGATATACTAAAGCTTCAACAAATTCTTTTTTTAAAATCATTAGGCTTTCCTCTCCAAGAGATAAAAAATAATATCCTGAAATCAAAAAATCCCACTGATTTTAAAAAAGTCTTTACCCAGCAGCGTAAAATTCTGTTGCATCAAATCGCAAACTTAAATAAAATCGTTGATACTTTGGATCAGGCGATATCTGAGACAGATGGTGGACAAGAAATTAGCGCAGATAGACTGATTACCATTATGGAGTTAATGAAGCAAGGAAACCCGTATTCCTTTGTTGTCAGGTATCTTAATGACGAGCAACTCAAAAACATTGCAAATAGATTATTAGTCTCGTCTGAAAAAAATGAAATCTTGGTAAAAGAATTATTTGCACAAATGGATAACCTGTATCATAAAGGTGCCGATCCTGCTGGAAAAGAAGGACAGGAGCTAGCCGGGCGCTGGTGGAACATGGTAAATGATTTTACCACAGGTGACATTGATATGTTAGGGAGGCTTATTACTGCTGGGAAAGACATCGGTAACTGGCCTGAAGAAACCCAAAATTTAAGTGAACCTATAGAAAATTTTTTAAAAAAGGCACTTAACATTTATCTTCTTACTAACGGAATCCAGATTACAGATTCAGAACGAAAATAACGGGAACATAAAAAGAGAATTTTATAATCATGAACATTAATTAAAGACTAACTATTAAAAGTCAAGTCTAAAAGAAAGTTTTTGAATAAAGTGCAGAAATGCATTTTAGATAGATAAGTACCTTGAAAACTGCATGACAAATAGAGCATCTTTGCAGCTGCTCAAAAA
>JAEWSH010000004.1 GCA_023398375.1 Bacillota bacterium
GTTTAAGACTCCAACCCCTTGAATTTCATTGCACACTGTGATACAGCGTCTGCATAGAATGCATTTTGACATATCACGAACGATAGAGACACTGACATCTGCATTACGGACTGCATGTTCTCCCTCAAATCTTGTCTCCTCAATCCCAAGTGTTCTACCAAGCTGTTGTAGTTCGCAGTTTAAGTTCCGTTTACAACTTAAGCAATCCTTATCATGATCAGAGAGTAATAACTCAAATACTACCTTCCTTGCCTTTCGAACTTTTGCAGAGTTCGTAAAGACCTCCATCCCTTCTTTTACCTTAGTCACACAAGAAGCCTGTAAGCTTGTTGCACCTTTCACTTCAACTACGCAAATTCGGCAGGAGCCAAACTGATGTATCCCCTCTAAATAGCAGAGGTTTGGTATCTGAATATTATTCTCCTTCGCTGCTTCTAAGATGGTTGATCCTTCCGCTGCCTCAATTCGTTTACCGTTTATGCTTAACTCTACCATTTCCTACCTCCTATCACAATGTAGACAACGCATCGCTTCCGCCATCGCATTTAATTTATGATAGCCTAAGACTACTTCATCAAATGTACCAATTCTTTTCTCAGCAGGAAGCATCTCTAGAGGGAACCGCTTATGTAATACGATTTCATCATCGTCAAATACTTCAGGAATATCGATTGGATTGCCTTTGTTTAACTTACCCTTACCACCCAAATACTGATCAATAGAGACAGCTGCCTTCTTACCATCCGCAATTGCCCAGATTACTGTGTCCGGTCCTCTTGTTACATCACCTCCGGCAAATACGCCCTCCATCGTAGTCATCTGCGTTTCATCATCAACAATAAAGGTGCCCCATGGGGTCATCCCTATCTCTTCCTTTCGTATAAATGGTAAATCAGAGTACTGGCTTACTGCAGGTATAATTGTATCAACTTCGATGTTAAAATTAGAACCTTGAATCGGAACTGCCTTTCTTCTTCCTTCTTTATCAAAGGCTCCAAGTTTCATTCGAACACATTGAATACTTGCAATTGCACCATCGCTTCCTTCCACGAAACGTACCGGAGATACTAAATCTACAAGTTCCACACCTTCTGCGATTGCTTCGTTTACTTCACTTTCATAGGCAGGCATGGCATCCTTGGTTCTTCGATAGATTACCATTACCTTCTTTGCGCCTAAGCGTAGTGCGGTACGTGCGGAGTCAATGGCAGTATTTCCGCCACCGATCACTGCGACCGTATCTCCTATCTTTACTTCCCTGCCAAGATTTACATCCTTTAAGAAATGAATTCCATGCAATACACCCGGTAACTCCTCACCCGGTATATTCATTCGTTGTGGGAATTGCGCTCCAGTAGCAACATAAACTGCATCATATTTTAGGCGTAGTGCCCTAAAGTCATCATCTTTATTAATTTCTGTGTTAAGGATTATGTTTACGCCTGCTTTTGCAATTAAGTCAATCTCATGCGCTAATATCTTCTTCGGTAGTCGATACTCTGGTATCCCAAAGACTAACACACCGCCAGCTACCGGTCCAGATTCATATACATCCACCGTATACCCAATGCGTGCGAGATAGTATCCACAAGTAAGCCCGGAAGCACCGGCACCGATAATCGCAACGCTCTTCCCATTCTTCGGGAATACTACATCATTTTGATATGGAGTCTCATGCTTGTGAGCATAATCAGCGACAAATTTCTTAATGTCTGCAATCGCAATCGACTCATCGGTAGTTCCACGGCGACATTTTGCTTCACAAGGTCTCGTACAGATTCTTCCACACACTGCCGGGAAAGGATTCTCTTGCTTGATTAATTGATACGCATCAACAAATCGTCCTGCTGCTGTTAGAGATAGATACCCTGGTACGTTGATGTTCGCTGGACAGGTATTTTCACATGGGGAAATGAACAGATCACTACATACCCCTGCACGGCAATATTTATTCTTAATATGCTCCACATATTCTTGTTTAAAGTAACGAATTGTGCTTAACACTGGATTCGGTGCCGTCTGCCCGAGACCACACATCGCTGTCTCACTAATGGTTTCTCCAAGCTCTTCTAGAAGATCAAGATCCTCCATCTGACCCTCCCCTTTCGTAATACGTTCTAAGATCTCTAGCATCCGTTTCGTACCCACACGGCATGGCACACATTTCCCACAAGACTCCTCCTGGATAAACTCCATAAAATATTTAGCCGTATCTACCATACAGGTGTCTTCATTCATAGCTATCATGCCACCGGAACCCATTATCGCTCCTAGTTCTTTTAAGGATTCATATTCGGTAGCTACATTAAGATTATCCTGGGTGATGCATCCTCCTGAGGGACCGCCGATTTGTGCAGCTTTGAATTTCTTCTTATTCTGTAGTCCGCCACCGATACCAAATACAATATCTCCAAGTGGCATACCGATTGGAACCTCAATAATACCTGTGTTTACAATATCACCAGCAAGGGCGAATACCTTCGTTCCTTTACTTTTTTCTGTTCCAAACTGGGTATACCAGGTTCCACCTTCTTTTAGAATTACCGGAATCGCTGCAAAGGTTTCTACATTGTTAATAATCGTCGGACTGTTAAATAACCCTCTCTCAAACGGGAATGGCGGCTTCTGTTTCGGTTCCCCTCGATGCCCTTCAATCGAAGACATCAACGCGGTTTCCTCTCCACATACAAATGCTCCAGCGCCGATTCGTATCTCCAAATCAAAGGAAAACTCACTTCCGAATAACTTACCACCTAAGAGTCCCCTTGCTCTCGCTTCGGCAATTGCAGCACTTAAGCGCTCAATCGCTATCGGATACTCTGCCCTTACGTAAACATAACCCATAGTTGCACCGATGGCATAACCCCCAATCATCATACCTTCAATTAATGTATGTGGGTCGCCTTCGATAATACTTCGATCCATAAATGCACCAGGATCTCCTTCGTCGGCGTTACAT
>JAEWSH010000107.1 GCA_023398375.1 Bacillota bacterium
ACATGGACTTCAAAGTGACCGGAACAAAAGACGGTATCACCGCCACTCAGATGGATATCAAAGTGGATGGTCTGTCATACGAAATCCTTGAAAAGGCTTTGCTGCAGGCTAAAGAAGGCCGCGAATATATCTTGGGAAAAATTACCGAGTGCATCGCCGAGCCTCGCGAAGACCTGAAACCTCACGCTCCGCGTATCGAGACAATGACCATTCCTAAAGAATTCATCGGTGCTGTCATCGGTCCTGGTGGAAAGATTATCCAAGGTATGCAGGAAGAAACCGGTGCCACCATCACAATTGAAGAAGTGGACAACATCGGTAGAATCGAAATCGCCGGTACCAACAAGAAGAGCATCGATGATGCTATGCGTATCATCAAAGGCATTGTGGCTGTCCCTGAAGTAGGCGAAGTCTACAAAGGCAAGGTACGCTCCATTATGCCTTACGGCGCATTCGTTGAATTCCTGCCGGGTAAGGACGGTTTGCTCCATATCTCCGAAATCGACTGGAAACGTCTGGAAACAGTGGAAGAAGCCGGTATCAAGGAAGGTGACGAAATCGACGTAAAACTTCTCGACATCGACCCGAAGACCGGAAAATTCAAGCTGTCACGTAAAGTATTGCTTCCAAGACCGGAAAGACAAGAAAGACCGGAAAAGAAATAAGAAATCTCTTATTCTTTAAGCATATAAAGCCTGGTGGAGCTCCATCAGGCTTTCTTTTTGTCCATACAGCCAAAATGGCTCCGAAAAAACAAGGCACAATGCTTGCATATTCCAAAAAGATTATGTTTTTTTGCTATATAAAGCCTTATATTCCATAAAGAACCTCAATTAATGTCCGGTTTAAGGAGCCTACATACTATGAATCTTTTCTCACGCTTTTTCCAGGAAAACCAAGAAAAGTTTTTGGCCTTTGCTTATTCTTATCTCAGGGATAAAGCGGAAGCGGAAGACGTTGTGATGGAATCCATGATTGCCCTATGGGAAAATCGAGACCGCTGGGAAGAAAATAGTAACCTGCATGCCCTGCTGCTGACCATCATAAAGAACAAAGCCCTGCACGTACTCGAGCACAAGCAGGTGCGTCTACGGGCGGAAGAAACCATCAGTAGCCACAACCTGCGCGAATTGGACTTACGTATCTCCACCCTGAAAGCCTGCGAACCAGACAAGATATTCAATACGGAAATACAACATATCGTAAATAAGACCTTGCAGGAAATGCCCGAACAAAGCCGGAGGATATTCATGTTGAGCCGATACCAGAACCTGGCAAACAAGCAGATTGCCGATAGCCTGAACATATCACTTAAGACCGTAGAGGCACACATCACCAAAGTGCTGCGAATTCTCCGGCTGAGACTGAAAGATTATCTTATAACTATACTCATTATATTAATATCCTAAAAAGATGCCTCTACGGAATAGGGTTACCGCCCACTTTCCGGTTATATATACAAAAGGTAAAAAGAGCACATTTTAGAAAAGAAACAAATTATTGACAATGAACCAAGAGCTATTATATAAATATTTCAAAGGTATTACTTCCATTGAAGAAGAAAAGATGATACTCGACTGGGTAGACGCCTCGGATGAAAACCGGGACACCTTCCTGAAAGAGCGCATGATATATGACATTTCCTTGTTCTCGGACAAACAGGACAACAATGAAAAGAAAACGGTGCGCATCATGCCGATGCTCCGCTGGACGGCCCGCATAGCCGCCGTCACCATTGTCGCCATAGCCGGTTATTTCATCACCTCCGACTTTCTATATAACAAGGAGGTACAATTGCAAACAGTCACCGTGCCTGCCGGACAACGGGCGCAGATTACCCTTGCCGATGGAACGCGCGTATGGCTGAACTCCAAGTCTACCATGAAATATGCCGCCAACTTCGGACGCAACGAACGGAATGTGGAGCTGGACGGAGAGGCCTACTTTGAAGTAGCCAAAAACAAGAGTATCCCATTCTATGTACATACAGAAACGAACAAGGTAAAAGTTGTAGGAACGAGTTTCAATGTTTGTGCCTATAGTGGGAGCCATGAGTTCGGAACCACATTGGTAGAAGGTGTCGTCGATATCTATCCGGCCAACAGCAGCCAGATAATCACCAGGTTGCAGAAAGACGAGGTATTTCTCAATGAAAATGGAAAATGCAGAAAGACCGTCCTTCCTTCCTATGAATATCTACGCTGGAAAGAGGGACTATACTGTTTTGACGACGCCCCATTCAGCGGCATCCTCAGTAGACTGGAGAAATACTATAACGTAAAAATAACCGTTGCCAGTCCCCAACTGCTGAACTACAGCAGCTTTACCGGCAAGTTCAGAGAGCAGGACGGTATCGAACACATACTGCGGACCATCTCGAAAGACCATCCTTTCAAGTTCCGCATCAACGAAGAAAAGGACTCAATTGTTATATATGAGTAAGAAAAAAGATCGGAAAGTACCCCCATACTTTCCGATCCGAAACAGTCAAAAATCGACCTTAATCAATTTATTAACTTAACACAGTGACAAAGATATGAGAAAAATTTTGTTGATGAGGCTTTTTTAT
>JAEWSH010000124.1 GCA_023398375.1 Bacillota bacterium
GTGTTTGGAGCCTTCCTAAAACCATCGAGTGGTAGGAGGTGAGAACCAATCCACAGTATCTCCAAAAAGTATAGCATACAGACCTTGGAGAGGGTCTATAAATACTACTACTATATAATACGAGGAGGTAATTGAAAATGGAATATATCGTTACCGCATCTGAGATGAAAAAATATGACAGGAATACGAGCTCTTATTTTGGTGTTTCCCCACTTGTCTTAATGGAAAGAGCAGCGCTGGCAGTTGTGGAGGAAATAGAACTTAGATATAAAGATAAGAAACGAATATTAATCGTCACAGGATGTGGTAATAATGGAGGGGATGGATTTGCAATCGGAAGAATTCTCTGTCAAAGGGGGTATTTAGTTACGATTGTTTTTCCAGGAGATTTGGAACGATGTAGTGAAGAGGCAAAAACACAACTTGAAATTTATAGAAAATATGGTCAGAAAATCACGGACAATATACCGGAATGCGAATATGATATTATTATAGATGCTGTTTTTGGAACTGGGTTGAATCGGGAGGTAGAAGGAATCTACCGGCAGGCGATTTCAAATATCAATCAAAGAGAAGGAATCAAAATAGCAGTAGACATTCCATCCGGATTACATGCTGATAATGGGCGTATATTAGGTGTATGTGTAAAAGCAGATATAACAGTTACATTTGCATTTAAGAAAAGGGGAATGATTTTATATCCGGGAGCCGAATATTGTGGAAAAATCATATGTAAAGATATTGGGATCACAAGAGCAAGTTTTCTTGATGAGGAACCACTCATGTATTCTTATCAGGCTGATGATATAAAGCGTTTACCTAAGAGAAATAAAGCTGGCAATAAGGGGAGCTTTGGAAAGATACTTTTATTAGCTGGAAGCGTGAATATGAGTGGGGCTTGTGTATTGTCGGGCTTGAGTGCCTATCGAAGCGGAACCGGCCTGGTAAGAATAGTAACACCTTGGGAGAATCGGGAAATTATACAAAAGATGCTTCCAGAAGCTGTCTTAGACATTTACGAAAAAAATGATGCAATGATAAGTCAAAAGATAAAAGAAGGAATCCAATGGGCTGACTGTATTGTCATTGGACCTGGAATTGGAAAGAGTGAGATGGCACATCAATTAGTGCAGGCGGTATTAGGACAGACGCAGACACCTCTTATTATAGATGCAGATGCATTGAATCTAATTGCAGAAGATGAGAAATTACAAGAAAAAGTTCGTGAAAATACAAAACAGGGAGCAAGCATTATCATGACTCCGCATATGGGAGAATTTTCACGGCTCATAAAAATTCCAATTGAGGAATTACAAAAAGAATTTGTAGAAAATGTCTTACGATACAGACAAATGTATGGTGTTACGTTAGTATGTAAAGATGCAAGAACAATCTGCTGTGGGAAACATGGAAAAGACGGAACGATCCGATTGTATATAAATCAAAGTGGTAATGATGGTATGGCCACGGCCGGTTCAGGAGACGTACTGGCAGGGATTATTGCAAGCATGGCAGCACAGCATCTTCAGGATTTTGAGGCAGCCTGTCTTGGAGTCTATATACATGGAATGGCTGGAGACCTTGCCAGTCAGGCAGCGAACCGATATTCCATGATGGCAAATGATATGATTGAACAACTAAAATACATTTTAAGCGATGAAAAGGTGTGAAAAAAATTTCTAAAGAAGCGCAAGAACTGCTTCTAAAAAAACTATGTTTCACACGGAGGTTGAATAAATGACATTCAACCCTTGATTTGCAAGCGGCTAAAGATCGCAGATAGGAGATAAAAATGAAACATTATGACAGAGTGTGGGCGACAGTAAGTATGGATGCAATTAGGGATAATTGTGATCAGATGAAAGCCAACATGAATGACCGCACTAAGATGATTTGCGTAATCAAAACAGATGGCTATGGACATGGAGCTGTTCCAATTGCAAGGGAAATGGAGTCGGTAGATTATATTTTTGGATTTGCTACTGCGACCATAGAAGAGGCATTGATTCTTAGAAAAGCGGGAATAGAAAAACCAATATTGATACTAGGATATACCTTTCCGTATTGTTATGAAGATCTGATTCTGGGAGAAATCAGACCAACAGTATTCCGAAGGGATATGGCAAAAAAATTATCTGATACAGCGGTCCGCCTCAATCAGAAATGTAAAATTCATATCAAAGTAGATACCGGAATGAGTAGAATCGGTATCAGGCCGGATGATACAGGCCTTGCTTTCGTTAAAGAGCTGCTTTCTTATCCGAATATCGAAGTAGAAGGAATTTTCACACATTTTGCCAGAGCTGATGAATCTGATAAAACAGTGGTAAAAGAACAGATAGAACTATTTAAAAATTTTACAAAAAGAATTGAGGAAGAACTTCATTATATTGTACCTGTAAAACATTCCTCTAATAGTGCGGGAATCATTGAATTAAAAGATGCCAATATGGATGTAGTACGTGCGGGAGTTACCATATATGGTATGTGGCCATCCAATGAAGTCGTAAAGACAATCGTTCCATTACAGCCAGCATTAAGTCTGAAGAGTCATATCGTATTTGTCAAAGAATTGGAAGCGGGCAGGGCGATCAGTTACGGTGGTACATTTGTTACGACAAAGTTGACAAAAGTCGCAACGATTCCTGTTGGGTATGGAGATGGATATCCAAGAGGTCTATCAAATAAAGGATATGTATTGATTCGCGGTGAAAAGGCGCCTATACTTGGACGCGTGTGTATGGATCAATTTATGGTAGATGTTACAGATATTCCTAATGTAACGGAAGGAGACGAGGTAACGCTGATCGGAAAAGATGGAATGCAGACAGTTACGATAGAAGAACTAGGAGACATTTCAGGACGATTTAATTATGAACTTGCTTGTAACCTTGGAAAAAGAATTCCCAGGGTATATACAAAGAATGGAAAAGTAGTTCATACGAAGGACTATTTCGAAGATTTTGAATAAGGACTTTTGTATACAACCGAATAAACTGGCAATAATTTATTTATCAGAACATTACATTTATTAAATAAAGGCACAGATAGGAGCAAGGTTGTATCAAATATGAAACGCGGAGATGTATATTATGCAGATTTAAGACCAGTGATTGGGTCGGAACAGGGCGGTGTAAGACCGGTATTGATTGTACAGAATGACATTGGAAATAAACATAGTCCAACAGTTATATGTGCGGCGATCACTTCAAAAATGAATAAAGCGAAATTACCCACACATATAGAACTGGATGCAGATAAGTATGATATGGATAAAGATTCTGTTATTTTATTGGAACAGTTACGAACGATAGATAAAAAGAGATTAAAAGATAAAGTATGTCATCTTGATGCGGACATTATGGATAAAGTAAATGAGGCTTTATTAATTAGTCTTGAATTACATAAGTCATGAGTAAAACGAACAGTTGTATTCTACATTCCTTGACGTTTATTTATCAAAATGATATATTCTAATGAAAGCAATGAGCAAGTGCTTTAAAACGGATTTTGAAAGGAAGATGGAAAATGGAAGACAGTGGACCTACTGCCAGTATCGTGTTATTTATTGCATTGGTTCTCATTGATATACTATTTTATGGATTCGGAGCTGCGATTCAATTCATAAATCGAAATGAAGTAGAAAAAAGGGCGGCTGAGGAATCAGATATAAAGTCAGTCAGACTCTGTAAAATTATGGATAATCCAACTTGTTTTATCAATACGGTACAATTGGTTGCCACGATTATTCACATTGCCATAGGTGGATATTTTTTAAAAATATGGATAACATATATACAGCATTTTATGGAGAGGGCCGTAAAAAATGTTCCGGTTCTTAATGTTCTAAGTGTAGAGACAATAAGAATTCTTTCATTATTTGTTTCAGCTGCAGTTCTCATATATATATTACTGACCTTTGCAGTATTCATACCTAAAAAAATAGCTTCAAAGTACCCAGAACAATGGGCATATTTATTTATCAATCCGATTTCATACATAACTAAATTTTTACTGCCTGCAACAGGTTTTGTGACCATTACAAGTAATGCTTTATTAAAGATATTCGGTATTTGGACGGAATCTGATACATCTGATGTAACAGAAGCGGAAATTATTTCAATGGTGAATGAAGGTCATGAACAGGGTGTGCTCCTTGCCAGCGAAGCAGAAATGATCGCAAATATTTTTGAATTCGGTGACAAAGAAGCGAGGGACATCATGACTCATCGTATTAATATTGAAGCAATTGACAGCAGTATGTCATTTAAAGATGCCATTCATTTTATGCTGCAGGAGCAGAATAGCAGATACCCGGTATATGAAGAAAACATAGATCATATTATTGGCATTATCAATCTAAAGGATGCTCTGCGCATCCACGCATCAGAGGAAGCACTCAATTGTCCGGTAAAGGATGTGAACGGCCTGATCCGGGAAGCACAGTTCATACCGGAAACAAGAAATATTGATGCATTATTTAAGACAATGCAATCTTTGAAGATTCAGATGGTTATTGTTGTGGATGAATATGGCCAGACTGCCGGACTTGTTGCCATGGAAGATATTCTGGAAGAAATTGTAGGTAATATTATGGACGAGTATGATGAAGATGAAGCCTATATCGAAGATAAAGGTAATAATGAGTATGTTATCGAAGGTATGACTCCATTGGAAGAATTGGAAGAACGTTTTGAAATCAGTTTTGAAGAGGAAGAATTTGATACATTAAATGGATTCTTAATTTCTAAAATGGACAAAATACCGGATGAAGATGAAGAATTTAATATTGATGTCGGAAACTATAATTTTAAAGTCTTATCGGTTGAAAATAAAATGATACATACAGTATTGGTAACGAAAATTCCTGAACTGAATATGCAAGAAAGAGAAGAAACATCGTAATGTATTGAAGCTATATTTATTACATGATAAAATTAGGAAAAGTTATTTAAGGAAAAGGAGAAATATTTACTATGTCAGGACATTCAAAATTTGCAAACATCAAACATAAAAAGGAAAGAAATGATGCTGCAAAAGGAAAAATATTTACTATTATTGGAAGGGAAATAGCAGTTGCAGTAAAAGAAGGCGGTTCAGATCCGCTTAATAATTTTAAACTGGCAACAGTTATTGCAAAAGCAAAAGCCAATAACATGCCTAATGATACAATAGAAAGAGGAATTAAAAAAGCAGCGGGCGATGCCGGAAACGTAACTTATGAGTATGTAACTTATGAAGGATATGGGCCAAATGGAATTGCAATCATTGTAGATGCATTGACAGATAATAAAAACCGAACAGCTGCCAATGTAAGAAGCGCTTTTACAAAGGGAAACGGAAGCATCGGAACACCGGGATGTGTATCTTTTATGTTCGATAAAAAGGGGCAGATCATTGTAGACAAAGAAGAGTGTGATATGGAATCAGATGATCTTATGATGTTAGCCCTGGATGCAGGTGCAGAAGATTTCGCAGAAGAAGAAGACAGCTTCGAGATCCTTACAGATCCAGATTTATTTGAAGAAGTCAATAAAAAATTATCTGAAGTAAACATAACCATGGTATCGGCGGAAGTAACAATGATTCCTCAAAATTATGTTGAATTAACAGATGAAAAGGCCATTGCTTCCCTACAAAAAACCTTAGACCTATTAGAAGAAGACGATGACGTACAAGCCGTGTATCACAACTGGGACGAGTAAAAAAATATAGCTTGCTAATATTTTTTTACGAGGACAGATTGCAAGCAAAGCTTGCAATAGGGACGTTGTAATATACAAGCTTTACCTGCATTAGACAAATAAAAGATTAAGGAGACCGCTAATGGATTCCATAAAAGAAAAATTACCACAATTATTGTTAGAGAATATGCAATTAATTAAGGAATTTCGCGCAAATACATATAAGGATGCGTTTCAGAATCTGCTTGATTCTTATAAACCTTTATTTCAGCATATCGAAGAGTTGTATATAGCATCAGAGGATAGAAAGAAATTTATAGCTGATATTGCAGAAGACTTTGTTTCAAAAGCAAAGATTCATCACGAAGGCTCTATCGGTAAATTTAATAAAGATACTGCAATCTTGGATTACAATATGATGATGTCCAGTTTTGTGATACCTTGTATTCTAGAATTTAGGGGAGAAAGTTCAGAGGCTCTGGCAGATGGTTTGCTAGACACTTGGAATGGTACTTTTGTAAAGTATAGATTACAAAAAGGAAATTTTGCAGATATTGATGGATCATTTAAACGTAAATTGTGTTTTATTACGACAGCAGTATGCGACAGTCTGGGAAGAACGGATGATTGCTATGAATTATCAACACTTCGTGCTTTTCGTGATGAATATATGCTGTATCACATGAGCGGCAAAGAACTGGTTAAGGAGTATTATGATATGGCGCCTGATATTGTGATGCGAATTAATCAACACAAGACAGCAGATATGATTTATCAAAATATTTATAAGCAGTATATTCAGCCTTGTATTTCACTCATTGAACAAAATGAATATGACAAATGTGAGAAGTTATATATTGAAATGGTTGATACTTTAAGGAATCAGTACGTAGGGGTGACATCATGAGCAATAAGCAGAATCAGAAATATAGTATAGAAACAAAATGCATTCAGTCGGGCTGGAAACCTAAAAATGGAGAACCACGTGTATTACCAATTTATCAATCAACGACATTTAAATATGATTCATCTGAACAGATGGGAAGATTGTTCGATCTGGAAGAAGAAGGGTATTTCTATACAAGATTACAAAATCCTACGAATGACTATGTAGCTGCTAAAATTTGTGAACTGGAGGGCGGTGCAGGCGCAATGCTTACATCTTCCGGACAAGCGGCAAATTATTTTGCTGTATTTAACATATGCGAGGCAGGGGATCATGTGATTATGTCCTCCAGTGTATATGGTGGGACATTTAACCTGTTAACGGTTACAATGAAGAAAATGGGAATTGAATGTTCAATCGTTGATCCGGATGCTGCTATTGAAGAATTGAACGCAAATTTTAAGGACAATACAAAATGTGTGATAGCGGAAACAATTGCCAATCCTGCTTTGGTTGTTCTGGATATTGAAAAATTCGCTGAGGCTGCACATTCACATGGGGTACCGTTAATTGTAGATAATACATTTGCAACACCAATTAACTGCAGACCTTTTGAATTTGGAGCAGATATCGTGACACACTCCACTACGAAGTATATGGATGGACATGCCATGAGTCTTGGCGGAGCAATTATCGATTCCGGTAATTTTGACTGGATGGCACATGCCGATAAGTTTCCGGGACTTTGTACTCCGGATAAATCCTATCACGGAATCGTTTATGCAAAATCCTTTGGAAATATGGCATATATTCAAAAAGCAACGGCGCAATTAATGAGAGATCTCGGTTCTATGCAGTCACCGCAGAATGCATTCTTATTAAATGTAGGACTTGAAACATTACATTTAAGGGTGCCGAGACATTGTGAAAACGCACAAAAAGTAGCAGAGTATCTGGAACAGCATGAGAAAGTAGCATGGGTAAATTATCCGGGATTAAAAAGCAGCAGATATTATGAACTTGCGGAAAAATATATGCCAAATGGTACATGTGGTGTTATTTCATTTGGATTGAAGGGTGGAAGAGCAGTATCGGGTGCATTTATGGATAAATTGGAATTAGCAGCTATTGTAACGCATGTTGCGGATGCCAGAACCTGTGTTTTACATCCTGCGAGCCATACACACCGCCAAATGTCAGATGAACAATTAATTGAGGCAGGTGTAGCACCTGACTTGATCAGATTATCTGTAGGTATTGAAAGCAGCAAGGATATTATTGCCGACTTGGAGCAGGCGTTGGATACCATTCAATAGAAAAGGGTATTATATGAAACGAAAGAAAAGTATATTAGGAACAGTTGTCTGGTTTCTCTTTACGATTTTTGTTGTATGTACAATTGGACAAACATTATATACAATGACAACCATAATACCAGAAAGTTCATGGATTATGGAAGGACTGGTTCTTGGCTGTATTATAGTAGCTGCAGTATGTGCACTAATGGTTCTCAGAATGATAGCAGTCCATGTACAGAAGAAATTTGTTATGACCGCAAAAAAATCTATTGTTTTGGATATCATTACAATTATCCTGTTATTGTGCGTTACCATTCTCAGCAGATTATATTATTTGAATACCATCGATATGAATCAGGCAGAGAATTTATATTTTCAAATAGCTTCTGTAGGAACAGATAAATTAGTGTTTGATACAACAAATCATGCTGCTATTCTATATGTATACATATTATCTTTTTTACTTGCATTATTGGGAAATAAAATAAGTATATGCATTTATTTTCAATTACTCTTACAATGCATTACATTGCTGTTTACTTTTCTGGCGGTTCGTAACATAAGTGGAAAAATGACCGCTTTTACTGCAGCTTTGGTATTGGCAGTTTCTACTTCTTATAAAAGTTTTATGTTACCGTTGGCTCCCGAAAACTTACTGATTTGTATTTTTATGTTAGGTTTTTGGATGAGTAGTCTTTTATGGAAATACATGAATGTGAAGCAGACAACGAAAGTGTTTGATACCATATTATTTTTTATGGCAGGACTTTCAACATCTGCAATTATATATACTGATGTGACAGGATTCATTCTATTCGTTATGTCAGTAGCTGGAATTTTTATAAGTAATAAAAATACAGCAAAAGCAATCAAACACCCAATACTGCAGGCAGGCTGTTATATACTTGGTTCAATCGTTGGTATGGCTGCATTGTTTGAGATAGAGGCAGTAACCTGCAAGGAATCATTTTTGCACATAATAGATCGATACATCAATTCTACGATAACGGTTACAATACATACTGTATCTGTTTTTCCATCTGTAATATTAGAAATATCGATCATCATGATTCTTATTGCAGGAATATGGTGCGTTCGCTACTGGCAGGCGGACTATGACGAGAATGTAATGTATATCCTTATGTTGATAGGAGCAGTTTGTATTAATATATGTTTTCAAACAAGCATTCATTATCATGTGTTTTTGATGTTTGCATGGATAATTATGTTATCAGCTTCTTTAAAAAGTTTATGTAGCAAATATGGAAAGAAATCGGAGAATGAAACGGGTATTATTTTGTTGTCAAATCTGACAAAAGAGGAGCCTGCTTCGCGGATAGGAGATAAGTCTGAAATGAATGATGGGAAGAATGATAAAAAACAGAATGAGGTACAGGAAAAGCCAAATCTGATTCCGAATCCGCTGCCATTGCCCAGACAACACGAAAGAAAAGAAATGGATTATGCATTTGTGCCAGATGAGAATATGATGCATTACGATATTGAAGTGATTCAGGAAAATGATGATTTTGATATTTCATGAAGTAAGTATATTTTTCTTATTTTGACATATGATAAAAAGGAACTCATAATGGGTTCCTTTTTGAGTATAGGCTAAAAGAATTATAATCATATGTTGATAAACCAGGAGTGATAGTATATGGAAAATAGAGACGATAAAGAAAAAACTGGAAAAGAAGAAAAAAAGAAAGACGAAAAAATAACACATGAGGAACATCGGGATGAGCGGATTGAAGAATCTGGACAAGCAACATTGGATCAGAATAGAGAAAAGCACAAAATACATCTTTTAACAATTATAGGTGAAATTGAAGGGCATGATAATCTTGGAGGAAATTCCAAAGTTACAAAATATGAATTGGTACTGCCTCAGCTTGCAACGATAGAAGACAGCAATGAAATTGATGGAGTATTAATATTATTGAATACAATGGGAGGAGATGTGGAGGCAGGACTAGCTATTGCAGAAATGATTGCATCATTGAGCAAACCAACGGTGTCTCTTGTACTAGGCGGAAGTCATTCCATAGGGGTTCCAATAGCAGTCAGCACCACAGAATCCTTTATCGTTCCGTCAGGGACAATGGTAATTCATCCTGTGCGAATGAGCGGAACTGTAATCGGTGCACCCCAGACATTTGCTTATTTCAGACAAATGCAGAACAGAATTAAAGATTTTGTATGTAACCATTGTAATATTATTCCGGATAGGTTCGAGGAACTGATGATGGAGACGGAAGTATTAAGCAAAGATGTCGGAAGCATACTGGTGGGAAAAGAAGCAGTAAAGGAAGGCATCATAACGCATGTGGGAGGAATGAAGGAAGCGATTAAGAGACTTCATGAATTGATTGAGCTTCAGAAGGAAAACTAAGAGGATGACATTTTCAAATTTCAATGGTATACTAAATAATTATGACTATCCGAATAATGAAAAGTAATGGGGGTAGAAAGTTATGGCAACACGTTCGGGAAGAAAGCCTGGACCTAAAAAAAAGACGCAGGGTCGTACATCAAATAGAGGAAGTAATAGAAGAAACAGCAGAGCAAAAGAAATAAACAGTGAAATTCAAAATGAAATTATACTCATTGTGATTCTCGCAATCGCAATTTTACTATTTTTATGTAATTTTGGATTGGTTGGGTCTGTCGGGAATATAATAAGAAGTATCATGTTCGGTATTTTTGGACTGACGGCTTATATTGTTCCGATATTAGTATTTGTGGCAGTTGCCTTTGGTATATCGAACCGGGGAAACTATTTTGCATCAATGAAACTGATTGCCGGTGTGATATTATTTTTACTGACAGGAGTCATATGTGAATTGTTCAGCGGTAGTTTAAGTGCCGCTGATGCTACATATAATATAACTGCTATCTACAAGGCAAGCAGTTCCAGCGGAAATGGCGGTGGTGTGATCGGCGGCTCAATTGCCTTTGCTATGGTTCATTTTCTGGATGTAGTTGGAACAATACTTGTAATAACCGTACTCGGTATTGTCTGTGCAGTTGCAATAACAGAAAAGTCATTCCTTGGAAGTGTAAAAAAAGGCAGTCAAAGAGTATATGAATCAGCGCGGGAAGACGTAGCGAGAAAAAGACAGACAGCCATCAAACGACAGGAAGAAAGAGAAATCAGGCGTGAAAAAGAGGAACAAGAACGTCTGCTCCGCATGGATAATAAAGTATCCGGTGTTATGATGGACACGACATTGGATAAAAAGAATGAAAAAATGCATGAAAAAGAGGACATGCATGAAGTTATCCTTCCTACGTCAGAGGAAAAGGCAGAGAGTACAAAAACTGACTTAGTGGAGAAAGCAGCTCAAAAAGAAGACGTATTTGATTTTGACAAAATACATATCAGCGGAATCTATCATGAAAAAGAAGTTGGAACAGAAAAACATATGATAACTATGCCGCATGCGATCATGAGCCCGGAGCCGGAGATTGCTATTCACAGGGAACTTTTACCGCTTGAAAAAGCGGATATTCATGAAATCCATTCAGAACCAATACAACCACAGGAAGAATCATTGTTCATAGGGCAAAATCCTAATAAGGAACAGAAAGATGATATTTCGTCATTGAAAGAGCTTCCAGTCGCAAAGCCTGTGAAAAGCCCGGAGGGATTAAAGCCGGAAGAATCTCAGATTGCTGCCGATATACATAAAATGGAAAAGAAAATTCCTAAAAAATATATTTTCCCACCAATCTCATTGCTGAAACAGGGGCAGCACAAATCCGGGGATTCTACAAAGCTGCTGAAGGAGACGGCAATGCGTTTACAGCAGACATTACATACATTTGGCGTTAAGGTAACGATCACTGATATTAGTCAGGGACCTTCTGTCACGCGTTATGAATTGCAGCCGGAGCAAGGTGTCAAGGTGAGTAAAATTGTAGGATTGACAGATGATATCAAACTCAATCTTGCAGCAACAGATATCCGTATTGAGGCACCTATACCGGGAAAAGCAGCAATTGGTATTGAAGTACCAAATAAGGAAAACAGTATGGTAGCATTAAGAGATCTGTTGGATTCTACAGAATTCAAATCTTTTCAATCCAATATTGCATTTGCAGTCGGAAAAGATATCGGAGGGCAGACGATTGTCTCAGATATTGCCAAGATGCCGCATATGTTAATAGCGGGATCGACCGGTTCTGGTAAATCGGTATGCATTAATACATTAATTATGAGTATTTTATATAAATCACATCCAGATGATGTGAAGATGATCATGGTCGATCCAAAGGTGGTTGAACTAAGCGTATATAATGGAATCCCTCATTTATTAATTCCGGTGGTTACAGATCCGAAAAAAGCTGCGGCTGCACTTCACTGGGGCGTTGCAGAAATGACTGACCGATATAAGAAGTTCGCTGATTATAATGTACGTGATTTAAAAGGCTATAATAGAATGGTCGAAAACATGATGAAAAAAGGAGAAACAGATGTACCAGCTAAGATGCCGCAGATAGTTATCATTGTGGATGAGCTTGCAGACCTTATGATGGTCGCACCGGGAGAAGTGGAAGAATCTATCTGCCGTCTGGCACAGCTCGCAAGAGCTGCTGGTATCCATCTGATCATAGCAACCCAGAGACCTTCTGTAGATGTTATTACAGGATTGATTAAGGCAAATATGCCAAGCCGTGTAGCATTTGCAGTATCCAGTGGTGTAGATTCCAGAACGATTCTGGATATGAACGGTGCTGAAAAATTACTTGGTAAAGGAGATATGTTATTTTACCCACAAGGATATACAAAACCTGCACGTATCCAGGGCGCATTTGTTTCTGACAAGGAAGTTTCTGATGTAGTTGATTTCCTAAAGAACCAGGCGATTGGTAACGTATACAGTGAAGATATAGAAGAGAAAATAGCCAGTATAGATTCTTCAGCGGTAGGAGGCATGGGCGCAGGTTCAGTAGATGAAAAAGATGCCTATTTTGTGGAAGCAGGAAAATTTATTATTGAGAAAGAGAAAGCTTCTATAGGAATGCTGCAAAGAGTATTTAAAATAGGGTTCAACAGAGCAGCCAGGATTATGGATCAATTGGCGGATGCGGGTGTTGTAGGCGAAGAAGAAGGAACCAAACCCAGAAAAGTATTGATGAGTTTGGAACAATTTGAAAGTTATATTGAAGAATCGGTTTAGTTCATTTTACCAGACACAATGAGGAGGAATAAGTTATGAAAACAGACATTCAAATCGCACAGGAAGCAGTTATGAAGCCAATTACAGAAATTGCAGAAAGCATTGGTATTCAATCAGATGAATTGGAGATGTACGGTAAATATAAAGCAAAGCTTTCCGATGAATGTATGCATAGGGTAAGTCAAAATGAAAACGGGAAGTTGATTTTGGTAACTGCAATTAATCCAACACCAGCAGGTGAAGGAAAGACTACGACAAGTGTAGGACTTGGAGAGGCCTTTGGTAAGCTTGGGAAAAAAGCGATTATTGCGTTGCGGGAACCTTCTTTGGGACCCTGTTTTGGTATAAAGGGCGGTGCGGCTGGAGGAGGATATGCACAAGTCGTTCCGATGGAGGATTTGAATCTGCATTTTACCGGTGATTTTCATGCAATAACCTCAGCAAATAATTTATTGGCAGCACTATTGGATAACCATATCCAGCAGGGGAATGATTTACAAATCGATACAAGACAAGTTGTGTGGAAAAGATGTCTGGATATGAATGACAGAGTACTTCGTAATATTGTGGTAGGACTTGGTAATAAAACGGACGGAGTGGTAAGAGAAGATCATTTTGTAATTACAGTAGCATCCGAGATTATGGCTGTATTATGTCTTGCTAAGGATATGAATGATCTAAAGGAAAGACTGGGAAAAATGGTGGTTGCCTATAACTTTGAGGGAAAACCGGTAACTGCCTCAGAATTAAATGCAGTCGGCTCTATGGCAGCATTATTAAAAGATGCAATGAAACCAAATATCATTCAAACATTAGAATATACACCGGCATTTGTCCACGGTGGACCATTTGCCAATATTGCGCATGGATGTAATAGTGTCAGAGCTACACAGGCAGCTATGAAAATGGCAGATTATGTGATAACGGAAGCTGGTTTTGGCGCTGATCTGGGAGCGGAAAAATTCTTTGACATCAAGTGCCGTATGACAGGACTTCGTCCGGATGCCGTAGTACTGGTCGCTACGATTCGTGCATTAAAATATAATGGTGGGGTAGCAAAGGCGGACCTGAGTCAGGAAAATTTGGCAGCCTTAAGGAAAGGCATTGTAAATTTGGAAAGACATATTGAAAATTTACAAAAATATAAAGTACCAGTGATTGTGACTTTGAATTCTTTTATTACCGATACAAAGGAAGAAATCGCATTTGTTCAGGATTTTTGCGAAAGGAACAATTGTGATTTTGCCATTTCGGAAGTTTGGGAAAAAGGTGGAGAAGGCGGTATTGAACTTGCAAATGCAGTGCTTCATACGCTTGAAACAAAGAAAAGTGAATTTGAAGTATTATATAAAGATGAGTTACCGTTAAAAGAAAAAATAAAAATTGTTGCAAAAGAAATCTATGGTGCAAGAGGGGTACAATTTGCTCCGGCTGCAAATAAACAATTATCTAAGCTGGAAGAATTGGGATTTGGGAATTTTCCGGTCTGTATGGCTAAAACACAATACTCTTTGTCAGATGATCCGGCACTTCTTGGCAGACCGGAGGACTTTGAGATTACTGTCAGGGAAGCTTATGTATCTGCCGGCGCAGGTTTTGTCGTGGTTCTGACAGGAGCAGTCATGACAATGCCCGGATTACCAAAGGTTCCGGCAGCGAATAGTATAGATGTTAATGAAGAAGGCGTAATTACAGGATTGTTTTAAGATGGGAGCAGTATATGACAAAAATAATAGATGGAAAAGCGATATCTTCCCAAATAAAAGATGAATTAAAGATAAAAGTTTCGGAATTGAATAAGGAAGGCAAAGAAATTTCACTGGCGGTTATTCAGGTCGGAAAAGATCCGGCTTCCAGTGTTTATGTAAATAATAAAAAAAAGGCATGTGAATTTATTGGAATCCACTCTTTGTCTTATGAATTGGAAGAAGATACGACAGAAGGCAAATTACTGGATATCATTGCCGAATTAAATAAAAGGACAGATGTAAATGGAATTTTGGTACAACTTCCGTTACCAAAGCATATTGATGAAGATAAAGTAATAAAAGCAATTGATCCTAAAAAGGACGTAGATGGATTCCATCCGCAAAGTGTCGGGGCATTATGTATCGGACAACCCGGTTTTATATCCTGTACACCAGCCGGAATCATTCAATTATGCAAACGTTCTGGAATTGAAATTGCTGGAAAAGAATGTGTGGTCATTGGGAGAAGTAATATTGTCGGGAAGCCAATGGGGATTCTGTTGCTTCGCGAAAATGGTACGGTCACAATTACGCACTCTAAAACAAAGGAATTAAAAGAAGTATGTAAAAGAGCGGATATTCTGGTGGCTGCAATCGGCAAGCCTAAGATGATCACAAAAGAATATGTCAAAGAAGGAGCAGTCGTAATTGATGTAGGGATACATAGAAATGAAGATAATAAATTATGCGGCGATGTTGATTATGATAATGTAGCACCAATTTGCAGTGCAATTACACCAGTTCCTGGCGGAGTAGGACCAATGACAATTGCAATGTTAATGCATAATTGTGTAGAATCTGTCAATTTGCAGTAGTGAATCAGGCAGGTTGAGAGATCATAGATGGAGTAAATGGTATGAAATGTCCCAAATGCGGAAAAGAATTAAAAGATGGTCAGTTGTACTGTGAAGAATGTGGAAATGAGATACGGATCGTTCCGGATTTTGAGCCTGAATTTGAACTTGAAATTCATGAAACATTATCTGGACTTGCAGAAGAAATAGTGGTTCAAGATAAGGATGATGATATCGCAGAAAAAATAAAAACTAAAACATGGTATCAAAGGATCAGGAATGGAAAACATTTTTCAGTAATTGGGGTGATACTTACAATGCTGTTCGTTTTTCTTTCGGTTTTTGCCGGTATTTCTACATATCAATACAATTCATATAATTTTCAGACTAATAAGGCCATTCAATTTGCAAAAACAAAGAATTATGTACGGGCGATACTATATATGAAACGAGCATTGTCTATCAGTAATGAAGATGAAACAGGCACATTATTATTGGCTGACTACTATAATAAAGATGGGCAGACAGAGAATGCAGTTATAACTCTGCAAGATTATATCACAACGTATGATGATAATGAAGATGCATACCGTATGTTAATTAATATCTATGAGAGCAGTAAGGATTATGAGGCAATTAATGACCTGCTATTAGATTGCGAAGACGAGAATATCGTGATGCAGTTTAATTCTTATGTAGCGTTTCCACCGGAATTCAGTCTTCAGGAAGAGACCTATGATCAAGTAGTTCCTTTAAAATTAAGTGCAAATACAACCGGAAAGATATATTATACAATGGATGGTAAAGAGCCGACCAAAACAAGTGATGAGTATACAGCACCTATTTTTTTGGAAAAGGGAGAATATGTAATCAAAGCTATCTTCATCAATCAGAATGGTATGGTCAGTAACTGTGCAGAAAAAAAGTTTACGATTGAAGTAATGACACCTTTGCAACCAGAAGTAAATCTTTACAGCGGTGTATATAATTATCCTCAGACAATTGAAGTGGATAATCAGGGATATGGAAAAACATATTATACAACGGATGGAACAGTGCCCACAAAGGACAGTATAGAATACAAAGGTCCGATTTATATGCCATTAGGAGAAAGCAGATATCAATTTATTACCTATGGAGAAGATGGATCGACGAGTGAGATAACAGAAAGAATCTATGAATTGAAATTGAACCGTGTAAATATCAAGGCACAGGATGCAATCAACGCAACGACACTATTTTTGTTTGAGAATAATTATATTACAGATGTGCAAGGACATTTGAGTAATGCGGAGGGGCGGTATATTTATACATGCAATACAGCAATTACGGTAAGCGGAGTTACTTATTATCTGGTGGTGGAAAGTTATGTAGATATTATGGATACGCAGGTAAAGACCGGTAATCAGATTGCTGTAAATGCAATGACAGGAGCTATAAACAAGGCGGAATTAGATGCAAAAGGTAATTATACCGTTGTGCCTTTCTAATTCTTGTATTGCATTTTTATTGAAATTACCTTATCATTAGCAATGATAGGTATATGGACAGTTTTACTGTATGGAAGAATTTAGGAGGATAAAAATGTATCAAATTATAAGAACTGAGGAACTGACGAAAAATATTTTTCTGATGGAAGTTGAAGCAAAAAGAGCTGCAAAATCATGTCAGCCAGGTCAATTTGTCATTGTCAGAACAGATGACGACAGTGAGAGGATTCCATTGACTATTTGTGACTATGATAGAGAAAAGGGAACTGTAACAATTGTATTTCAGATTGTCGGATCCAGTACAGCTTACATGTCTACCTTAAAAGCAGGGGATACTTTTGCTGATTTTGTAGGTCCTTTGGGATGTCCTTCTGAACTGGTAACAGATGATTTTGAAACTGTCAAAAAAAAGAAGATTTTATTTGTAGCGGGAGGCGTCGGAACGGCACCTGTTTATCCACAAGTAAAATGGCTGCATCAGCATGGTATCGATGCTGATGTTATTGTTGGAGCCAAATCAAAAGATATCCTTATACTAGAAAAAGAAATGAAAGCTGTTGCAGGCAATTTATATATTACGACAGATGATGGTTCGTATGGAAGACATGGTCTTGTAACAAAAGTGATTGAAGATCTTGTGGAACAAGAAGGAAAACAATATGACGTATGTATTGCAATCGGACCAATGATCATGATGAAATTCGCTTGTATGACTACTAAGAAGTTGAATATTCCAACTGTTATCAGTCTAAATCCTATTATGGTTGATGGTACAGGTATGTGTGGTGCCTGTCGTGTTACCGTTGGTGGCGAAGTTAAATTTGCATGTGTAGATGGACCGGAGTTTGATGGACATAAGGTTGATTTTGATCAGGCAATGAAACGTCAGCAAATGTATAAAACAAAAGAGGGCAGAGATTTCTTAGAAGTACAAGAAGGCGATACACATCATGGCGGATGTGGAAATTGCGGAGGTGATAACTAGTGGATGTATTAAAAAGAGTACCAATAAAAGAACAGGATCCAAGAGTCCGTGCAACAAATTTTGAAGAAGTTTGCCTTGGATATACAAAAGAAGAAGCAATGGAAGAATCAACCAGATGCATTAATTGCAAAAATGCACAGTGTATTAAGGGTTGTCCGGTTTCTATCAATATTCCGGCGTTTATAGAACAAGTAAAGACGGGAGATATTGAAAAGGCTTACCATATTATCAGCGAGTCTTCTGCATTGCCAGCTGTATGTGGACGTGTATGTCCGCAAGAGAGCCAATGCGAAGGAAAGTGTATCCGTGGTATCAAAGGAGAGCCTGTTTCAATCGGTAAATTAGAGAGATTTGCAGCTGATTGGGCAAGAGAGAATCATATCAAACCAGAAGGTGCTAAAACTAAGATCAATAAGAAAGTGGCTGTGATTGGTTCAGGTCCTGCGGGACTTACCTGTGCCGGGGATCTTGCAAAGATGGGATATCAGGTAACTATATTTGAAGCATTGCATAAGGCTGGCGGTGTTTTGGTATATGGTATTCCGGAATTTCGTCTTCCAAAGGACAAAGTAGTCCAAAAGGAAATTGATAATGTGATAGCGCTTGGTGTTAAAATAGAAACAGATGTTGTAATCGGAAAGTCGACGACCATAGATGAGTTATTAGAGGAAGAAGGCTACGATGCTGTATTTATTGGGTCCGGAGCAGGACTTCCCAAATTTATGGGTATACCAGGAGAACAGGCGAATGGTGTATTTTCTGCAAATGAATATTTAACAAGAAGTAATCTCATGAAAGCATTTAAGGAAGACAGCAGAACTCCTATTATGCGAGGCAAAAAAGTAGCTGTTGTGGGTGGAGGAAATGTTGCAATGGATGCGGCAAGAACAGCATTACGACTTGGAGCAGAGACACATATTGTATATAGAAGAAGCGAAGAAGAGCTTCCGGCCAGGGTAGAAGAAGTACACCACGCAAAAGAAGAAGGCATAATTTTCGATTTATTAACAAATCCAACAGAAATCATGACGAATGAAAATGGCTGGGTAAGTGGATTAAGGTGTGTAAAAATGGAACTCGGAGAGCCTGATGAATCAGGAAGAAGACGTCCAAAAGAAATTGAAGGCTCAGAGTTTACGATAGAAGTTGATACTGTAATCATGTCTCTTGGAACTTCTCCTAATCCATTGATTTCATCTACTACAAAAGGTCTTGATGTAGATAGGAGAAAATGTATTGTGGCAGAAGAAGAATTCGGTAAGACGACAAAAGAAGGTGTATATGCAGGCGGAGATGCAGTTACGGGTGCGGCGACGGTAATTCTTGCTATGGGTGCCGGTAAAGCTGCTGCAAAGGGGATCCATGAATATTTGTCTCAAAAATAGTCAGCAAAGCCTCTTGCGCGTATTCTTCTCCTTAACAGAAAGAAAGTATTAAAATGGAGGTAACTTATGGTACATCATATTGTTTTATGGAACTTTAAACCGGAATTATCAGAGGAGCAGAGAAAAGAAGCCGGTGAATCAATAAAAAAGAATCTTATCAACGTCAAAGAACAGGTAAAGGGAGTAGTAGCCTTGGACGTCGTGATCAATAAATTGGAATCAAGTAATAAAGATATTGCATTGATTTCAGTATTTGAGACGGTTGAAGACCTCAATGCATATCAGTTACATCCGGAGCATGTGAAAGCAGCAGGCTTTATCAGGACTGTCACATGTGACAGAGCGTGCTTTGATTACAATGAATAAATGAAATAATTATTTAAATAATTATTATGGTACATAAAAGGCAGTACCATTTGAATCTAAGGAATGGGTCAATCGGTAATCGCACAGATGAAGATTGACCTTATTTAACTTAATCAGTTATTAAGGAGGGATTAATTATGCCATGGTGTCCGATTTGCAAAAATGAATATGTTGATGGTATTAAAATGTGTGCAGATTGTAAAGTGGAATTGGTAGATGAGTTAGAGGAGCGAAGAAAAAAACCAATTATTTTTGGAACGGAAGAAGAAATGTGGAAATTGAATGAATTTCTTCAATACAATCAGGTAGTTTCCGGCAAAATTGAATATGATGAAAAAGAACAGACCTATGAAATTTTTGTAAATCCACAGGATGTCAGACAGGCTAAAAAATTAGCTTCCATATTTATGCAGGAAGAGGCCTTGAAAAACCAGCAAGAGTCAGCGGAATCAGAAGAGCAGAGTACAGAAGATGTTGATGATACATCACAGGTCTATGAAAATAAAAGCGATAAAGCAGAAAATTTTAAGACATCTGCCTATACTCTAATTTTAGTAGGAATAATCGGTTTGATCATACTACTCCTTTCTGCTTTAAAAGTAATAACTTATCAATTTGGAATATTAGCTTATGTTGTAATGGGAATCTTATTTGCTATATTTTTGGTCATGGGTATTTTATCCTTTGGTTCTTATAAAAAAATATCTAAGGACGCCATTTTGGAAAATAATCTGACCAAAGAAATAAAAGCATGGTGTATGGAAAATTTGACGGCAGATAACATTGATGATGGATTATTTACGGTTGAAATATCGGAAGAAGTGAAATATTTTAAAAGAGCTGAACAGATGAAAAAGAAAATATCTGAGACTTATATTAATTTGGAAGATGGATTTCTCGATGCAATCGTAGAGGAACTTTATCCTTCCATTTTCGAATAGATAATCAAATATATTTAAATTGTATATCGAAAGGTATGATTGCATGTCTATCATAATTCTTACAGTTGGAAAAATAAAAGAAAAATTTTATAAAGATGCGTTGGATGAATATTCCAAAAGACTTTCAAAGTACTGTAAATTGGAAATCATAGAAGTTGCGGATGAGAAAACAACAGAGAATGCAAGTGAACTTTTAGAAGATAAGATGAAAGAAAAAGAAGCTCTAAGACTTCTGAAATATATAAAAGAAGATGCCTATGTAATCGCACTTGCCATTCAAGGAAAAAAATATGATTCTGTGCAATTTTCACAGAAAATAGAGAATTTAGGTATTCAGGGAAAGAGTAATATTGTTTTTCTGATTGGAGGATCATTAGGATTACATGATATCATTTTGAACAGGGCAGATGAAAAAATCAGCTTCTCGGATATGACATTTCCGCATCAGCTGATGAGAGTGATTCTTCTGGAACAAATCTATCGTGCATATCGCATTATGAATCATGAACCATATCACAAATAGGACATAGGGATGAAATCGAGCTAAATTAGTTGCACAAAAAAATATATATGAGGAATGTAATAACGAATCTGACATATAATGGAATATGAATAAAAAATGGAATCAAAAACTGGAAAATAAAAAAGAACGTATGGTAGAGAGTCTGAATCTTCCCAAAGATATCATGCTTGGGGCTTCTATTGTAACGATTACTGGCAAGCATGACGTTTGTATTGAAAATTATAAGGGAATTATAGAATATACGCGTGAGATGATTGTGATTCAGGGAAAAAACTGTCAAATATGCATTGAGGGAAAAAAATTATCCATAGATTATTACACGAATGAAGATATGAAAATTAGTGGATGCGTGGAATGCATTCATTATCTTTAAAATTTTAAATGTATGCAGGTCGAAGAAAGTGGGGAGTAATCATGCTTCGTCTTTTTAAATATTTAAATGGATATCTGACAATTAAAGTATGGGGATATTCTCCCGAACGCTTTATGAATTTGTGCAGTAATCATAATATTCTGATTTGGGACGTAAGACATTATGAAGAATATTATGTTATGAATATCAGTTTGAAAGGTTTTCTGAGGTTAAGACCAATTGTTAGAAAAACAAAAACCAGGGTAGCCATCCTGCAAAGATATGGACTACCTTTTTTTGTGCCTAAAATACGGAGGCGATTTGTTTTTGCCGTGGGTATTTTAGGATGTATGTTATTTCTTATGTTGATGACAACTTACATTTGGTCGATCGAAGTTGATGGTAATACCAATATTACAGACGAAGAGTTTATGGATTATTTAACTGCACAAGGGATCACATATGGTATGAAGAAAAAAGATGTACCAATAGAAGAATTGGAAAAAGACATCAGATTACAATTTAATATTGTTACATGGGATTCTGTGAAATTAAAAGGCACAAGACTCTATATTCAATTAAGAGAAAATACATTAATAGAAAATGAAAAAAAGAAGGAACAAAAATATCAGGCAAGTGATTTGATCTCACCGAAGGATGGTGTGATCGTGGAAATGATAACACGAAGCGGCATTCCCAAAGTTACAGTAGGGACAACTGTAAAAAAAGGCGATTTATTAGTATCAGGATTAATTCCTATTGTGGGAGAAGATACACTGGTAAAAAAATATCAGTATAGTAATGCTGATGCAGATATCTATCTACAATGCGTATACAATTATAAAGATTGTTTAAAATTAGAATATGAAGAAAGGTGTTTTACAGGAAGTAAAAAACAAATTCATTTTATTGAAATTATGGGAAGAGGAATAGATTTACCACATCGCCGCATCAGATACAAGGAGTACGATATCTATACGGAAACGCATCAATTAAAAATATTAGATAATTATTATTTGCCAGTTTATTGGGGAACAAAAGAGGTCAGGGAATATGAATGTGTGACTAAGAAATACAGTAAGGAAGAGGCAAAACAAAAGTTAATATATAATTTGAATGAATTTATTGCAACTTTAAAAGAAAAAGGGGTACAAATAATAGAAAAAGATGTTAAAATAGTAAATATTAGTGAGACAATGAAGGCAACTGGCAGTATTCAGGTGATTGAACCAACCGGTGTGCAGGTCGCATCAACGATACCGGAAGAAAACAATAAAGAGATGGAAAAAGCAGATGAATAATTTTGAAGAAATAGTAGAAATGTCGATTGCACATATGCAAAATATATTTGGCGGAAATGATGCATATATTAAGAAAATTGAAAATGATTTTGAGGTAGCAATCATTGATCGGGATGGTGGCATTAAGATTCAGGGTGACAGAGAAGAGAATGTGAGAAAAGCAAAAAAAATCGTGCAGGAACTAGCAGAGTTATCAAAGAGGGGAAATGATATTCAGGAGCAGAATGTCGATTATGCAATTACTATGAATAAAGAAAATGTTGAGAATTCTCTACTACAAATTGATGCAGACTGTATCTGTCATACTGTTAGCGGAAAGCCGATCAAACCAAAGACACTGGGACAAAAACAATATGTAGATTCGATACGTCAAAAAATGATTGTTTTCGGACTTGGACCTGCCGGTACCGGTAAGACCTATCTTGCAATGGCAATGGCAATTACCGCATTTAAGAATAATGAGGTCGGAAGAATTATTTTAACCAGACCTGCAATTGAGGCAGGTGAAAAACTAGGCTTTTTACCAGGTGATCTGCAAAGCAAAGTAGATCCGTACTTACGCCCATTATATGATGCATTATATGAAATCATGGGTTCAGAAAGTTTTGCGAAAAACATGGAAAAAGGATTGATCGAGGTAGCTCCGCTTGCTTATATGCGGGGTAGAACCTTAGATAATGCCTATATCATATTGGATGAGGCACAGAACACCACGCCGGCACAGATGAAGATGTTTTTAACAAGAATAGGATTTGGATCAAAAGTAATTATTACAGGTGATTCTACACAGAAAGACCTTGCTCCCGGAGTACCATCAGGTCTGGATGTAGCAGCGAAGGTATTAAGTAAGATAGATGACATTGCATTCTGTCAATTAACAAGCAAAGATGTGGTAAGGCATCCTCTTGTGCAGAAGATTGTAAAAGCATATGAAACTTATGAAAATAAAGACAGAAACAAGGGGAAATATCAGATAAAAAACAGAAATATAAGCAGAGAAACGGATAAGGAAACAAATAGGGATAAAAAATGGCAAAGGACAAGATAACATCTGATAAGAGGAATCGGCAAGCTGGTTCAACTGACGCGGATAGGATACCAAAGAAACAAAAAGCTGCCGGAAGTGGATGTTTAAAATTACAAGTGTTGATTTTTGTATTCATGACAACAACGGTCGGAATAGCTGGATATTTATATGGACAATCCTTAATTTTAATATTACGTAATGTGGTGATGACAGTGATAGGAATGAGTGCTGTTATTTTCCGTTTACGTCAAATCGAATTAGAACAGAATATGTGTAAAAAACAGGAAATATACGAGCCTAAAAGATTCTATTTCTGGTTTGTCTATGGAATCATTTTGTCAGTTGCTTTTCCGCTATTACCTACAAATGGATGGCCTTATCCAGTGATAGCGGTTATTTTGGCGCTGTTTTCTGATTCTTTGGTGGGGATATTGTCTTCGGCACTCATGATTTTTGTAAGCGTTTCTCTTGCGGGAGGAGATTTTTCAATTTTTTATTTATATTTTTCATGCGGTATATTTTCAATTATTCTTTTTCAGAAAATGAACGAAGAATTCAAATTTGGAATTCCCGTGTTCTTATCAGGGCTTAGTATTATTTTAGCGACTACTGCTGAAGTAATATTAGTTGATGCGGAGCGTTTATCAATAGAATCTTTTATCATACCAGGTATTAATGTTTTTATAACAACACTATTTTATCTGATATTTTTAAAATATTATAGTGTTACTAAGGTACATAGGTTTAGAGACAAGTATATGACTATTACAGACCCGGAGTATTCCCTTATGATCGAACTCAAGACGAAGTCAAAAGAATCTTATTACCATGCGATTCATACCGCTCATTTCAGCGATAAGATTGCAGTCCGGCTGAATTGTGATGCAATACTTGCTAAAGCAGGTGGTTATTACCATAGATTAAATTCTTTTTGTGACAATGCAACGATAGAAGAATATGAGAAATTATTACTTACCCATGAATTTCCGCCAAGGCTGCGTCAATTACTATTGAATTACAACAGCAGAAATAAGAAAGTAGTAGAAAAAGAAATCGCAATCGTCTATTTTTCGGATGCCGTTGTTAGTTCTATTATGTATCTGTTTAAGAAAGACCCCGAAATGGAAATTGCGTATGATCAGGTCATAGATACAATTTTTGATAAGAAAATGGAAAACGGAATTTTAAATCAATGTGAATTAACGATTTCTGATTTTGTCAGAATGAAAAGGGTATTTAAGGAGGAAAAATTGTATTATGACTTTTTGCGTTGAAAATGAAATCGGTGCAACACTGCCATTTGATGTCCAAAGAACTGTAGAAGTAGTTGCAGGAGCAATACTGGATGCAGAAAATTGTCCCTATGAAGTAGAAATCAATATTTTATTGACTGATAATAATGGTATTCATGAATTCAATAAAGAATACAGAGGTATCGATCGGGAAACGGATGTGTTGTCTTTCCCAAATGTGGATTATAAGGAACCTGCGAATTATGAGAATGTAGAGCTTGATAAGATGAGTTATTTTAATCCGGATACAGAGGAATTACTGCTTGGAGATATTATCATATCTGTAGACAGAGTCTATGAACAGGCGGAGCAGTATGACCATAGTGTACTTCGAGAATTTTCTTTTCTTGTCGCTCATAGTATGTTACACTTACTAGGATATGATCATATCGTACCGGAAGAAGCATCAATAATGGAAGAAAAACAAGAAGCGATATTAACGATGATAGGAATTACAAGAGATGAAAGAGGATTATGAAAAAGAATAATGCAGATCATAAATCTAACTTCACAGGAAAAAAGAGTATATTAGCAACTACAGGGGTATTTGTGCAGTTAATAGCCTTACTTGTTCGGATTCCGCTGACGAGGATCATTGGTGATGAGGGAAATGGAATTTACTCAGCTGCTTTTGAAATCTATGCCATGGTATTGCTGTTGACAATAAGCTGCATGCCGGAAGCAATCGCAAGAACAATTGCGCTCAGAACGTCAAGAGGGCAATACAAAAATGCATATCGTGTATTTAAGATAGCTTTGTTATTGAATTTTATAGTTGGAGTAATTTTATGTTTGGTATTTGTATTCGGTGCTGAATATTTTGCAAATACAGTCATGCTTGTTCCAATGAGCGCAATTTCGTTGAAAATACTTGGACCTGCGGCCATTTTAATGGGACTTGTAGTAACTCTTAGGGGATATTTTCAGGGAATGGGTACTACCATGCCGACAGGTGTTTCTCAATTAGTGGATCAGATAGTTGGTGCGGCAGCCAGTATTATAGCCTCATTGTTGTTGTGTAATTATGGAATTAAAGTCGCACATTTACTTCATAATAATTCTTTTGCGGCTGCATACGCTGTAATGGGAATATCAGTTGGTACAATAATAGGGCTCATAGTTGCCTTCCTATTCTTATTGCTGGTATTTGTAATGTACAGACAGCAACGAAGGAAACAACTTGAAAAAGATACTTCAAAAGGAAATGAGTCTAACAAAACTATTTTACATTCTTTATTTTATACGTTGATTCCTGTCATTTTAACTGCATGTCTCTATCATCTCGGCAATCTGGCGGATCAAATCATATATAATCATGTTATGACGGATAGTGGGCAGGCTGCAAAACAAGTGGTAGATTATGGTATTTATTCAGGAAAATATAAAGTGCTTATCTGGATTCCAATTGTGATTGCCAGTATGATGTGGATACCAATCGTACCGGCATTGAATGCTGCCTATGAAAGAGTGGATATCCGATTGATACGTAATAAAGTGTCGACAGTTTTTCGATTAACCATGATTATCGTTTTACCGTTTACAATTGGATTGATGATTATAGCAAGGCCAGTATTGAATACTTTTTACAGGGGAGACATTACATTGGCAAATCAGTTAGTTCGGGAAGGTGCTGTTGCGATTATTCTGATTGCTTATGCTTCTGTTGGGAACGCTGTATTACAGGGAATGAATAAACACAGGATTGCCACAATTCATAATGTAATTGCGCTGGTGATTCATATTATTACATTGATAATAATGTTAAAATATATGAAGTTGGGAATTCATGCAGTAGTATATGCAAATATCATTATGGCTATTGTCACCTCTTGCCTCAACCATGTTGCTTTAAAGAAATTCATGAAATATAAAGTAGAATGGATTCGGACATTTGCGGTTCCGCTTGCTGCTTCTGGGATTGTGGGATTGATTATTTTTTTGCTTCACAAGATATTGGAAGGAGCAATTGGCAATGGAGCTGCAACAATTATTGCATTTATTTTCGGAATGATTGTGTATAACATTTTCATGGTGTTTTTTAAGAACGTTAATGAAAAAGAAATGTTATCAATGCCATTTGGAAAGGTTTTTATAAGAATTCTGCGGCTGACACATGTAATACATAAATGAATAAAATAGAGAAGATAGGCTGATACTATACAAAAAAGGAGTTTGTTATGAAATGGTTGTATAGAATCAGCTTGTTTTTTGTTACAGCTGCTACATTTTTCAGTGTGGGAGTTATTTCAAAAGTATATTTAGATTCTCACAAAATAATCCGCCAGCAGAGCGATAAGCCTTTTGCGGTGGTTGAAGATGAAGTATATATTCCGGATGTTAGTGAAAGTGTTACGGAGGCATCTGCACTTGACGAGGAAAAAATAAGTGGACAAACAGATTATATCGTCAGGAATTATGATAAGAACACAGGAACTTTTACAGATACGAGTGAAAGTATTCCTGCTAAATATATTGGACTTACACGCCAGCGTCTGGAGGAAGAACTGGAGGAATATACGATATCACCCTCACTTGTAGATCAGGAAAAGGGATTTGTATCCGCAAATCTGGAATCATTTTCAGAAGAAAAGATCGTTGTGCGCAAAAATTATCAAATTGTTGAGGCAGAAGAGGTACCTGAATTTTTTTATCTTGTTGCAGAAGACAATTATGTGACGGTTTACAAAAGCGATATGAAAACAGTATATTTATATACAGAAATTAATATGGATAGTTTACCTTATGAGATACAGACTGAAATATTAGATAGAAAATATATTGAAGATGAGGAGGAATTGTATAATTTTCTTGAGTCTTATTCGAGTTAGTATTATAATATTTAGCGAATGCGTGATAGTTGCAGGTAAAAAGAGGTTAATATGAGTAAGGTTACAGTAATAGGTGGCGGGGCTTCCGGTATCATGGCAGCGATTGCAGCAGCAAGACATGGAGCACAGGTAGTGATTCTGGAACATAAAGACCGCATTGGTAAAAAAATATTGATGACAGGAAATGGAAAATGTAATCTTTCCAACCTGTCTTTTTCCATTGATAAATATTATAGTGATTCACCGAAATTTATAGAAACTGTTTTTAGGCAGTTCAATAAAGAAGATACGATTTCCTTTTTTAAAGAAATCGGACTTTTTATAAAAGACAAGAATGGTTATTTATATCCAATGTCTGAGCAGGCATCTACAGTATTGGATTTGCTTAGAATTGAATTAAAATATAGAAATGTCGAGATTATAACAGCATGTAATGTGAAAAAAGTGATATCTGATTCTAAAGCAAAGCAAAAAAAATGTGGATTTATTATCGATACTGAAAAAGGTACTTATCTGAGCGATTCTGTTATTTTAGCCTGTGGCGGAAAAGCAAATCCGCAATCAGGTTCCGATGGAAGTGGCTATGAACTGGCAGGAAAGTTTGGACACAAAGTGATTACACCACTTCCTGCGCTTGTACAGCTTCGATGCGTGGGCAATCATTTTAAATCAATAGCTGGAGTGCGTTGTGAAGCAAAATTACTGTTACATATTGATGGGAATTTGGTAAAAGAAGAATATGGAGAGCTGCAATTGACGGAGTATGGAATTTCTGGTATACCGGTGTTCCAATTGAGCAGAATTGCTGCAAAAGCACTTGACATACATAAGAAAGTTATCGTAAAAATAGATTTACTGCCAGCTATGTCAAAAGAGCTGATATATGCTTTTTTAACGAAGACGAATCCATTTCCGGATAAAACAGTAGAGGAAGCAATGCTTGGACTTATGAATAAAAAGTTATTATATATGCTCTGGAAGCAGAATGGAATAATGCCAGAATGCAGATTATGTGAATTGCAGGAAAAACAAATTGAAAGTTTAACGGAAGCTATCAAAGCGTGGACGGTAGAAGTTAGTGCGACCAATTCATTTCTGAATGCTCAGGTTTGTTGCGGTGGTGTCGATTGTAATGAAATGAAAGAAACTTGCGAATCAAGAAAAGTGCCTGGTCTATTTCTGACGGGGGAACTACTGGATGTTGATGGAATCTGTGGCGGATATAATCTGCAATGGGCATGGTCAACGGGCTATATAGCGGGAAAGGCTGCTGCTGAAAGCAAATAAAAGGAGTACAAATGGTACGGATTAATCAGATAAAGGTTACACCGAAAGAGTTTTATGAGAATAAGGATAATGCGATGAGAAAAAAAGTGATGAAATCCCTTCGGATTCCATCAGATCAGATAATAGGTATTTCTATTGTGAAGCAGTCGATAGATGCCAGAAAAAAACCAGACATCTTTTTTAACTTAGTACTGGATGTTAATATAAAAAATCAGGACGAAGTCCTAAAATATTGTAAAGATAGTAATATAGTAATCGCGACTTCCATACAGTATCAGTTTCCGGTCTCAGGTCTGCAGAAAATGAAACAAAGACCCATTGTTATCGGTACCGGCCCTGCTGGTCTGTTCTGTGCATATATGCTCGCATTGCACGGATATATGCCAATTGTGCTGGAGAGAGGACAGGATGCAGAGCAAAGGCTCAAAAGTGTGGAACATTTTTGGAATACAGGGAAACTGCTTTCAAATTCAAATGTACAATTTGGAGAGGGAGGTGCCGGCACTTTTTCTGATGGTAAACTGAATACGCTTGTAAAAGATAAATCGGGACGTAATAAAGAAGTCTTAGATATTTTTGTAAAGGCAGGAGCACCAGATCATATTACATATGAAAACAAGCCTCATTTGGGAACAGATATTTTAATTCAAATAGTAAAAAATATGAGAAATACCATTATTGAGAATGGCGGAGAAGTTCATTTCGATTCAGAAGTCACAGATTTTAAAATAGTAAATGGTAGGATCAACGGGATCGTAGTGAATGGAACAAAAGAAATAAAAACAGATGTCGTGGTACTGGCAGTCGGTCACAGCGCACGGAATACAATAGAGACCTTATACCGCGCTAAAATCCCAATGGAGGCAAAGTCCTTTGCGGTAGGTCTGCGTGTGGAACATCCGCAGACCGTAATCAATGATTCCCAATATGGTATGAAATATCCACATTACTTAGGTGCCGCTTCTTATAAATTGACAGCACTAAGTTCCAATCAGCGGGGTGTATATTCATTCTGCATGTGCCCCGGCGGCTATGTCGTAAATTCGTCTTCGGAGGAAGGAAGGCTTGCAATCAATGGAATGAGCTATAGTAAACGTGATGGACAGAATGCCAATAGTGCAATTATCGTAGCAGTCACGCCAGAAGATTATGGCAGTGATGATCCACTTGCAGGAATACAATTCCAAAGAACACTGGAAGAAAAGACGTATGCATTAGGAAACGGTAAAATTCCAGTACAATATTATCAGGACTTCAAGTTGAACAGGGCATCGCAGGAGGATAAAAAAAAGAACCATCCAGCAATGAAGGGAGCGTATCTATTTGCGAATGTGCGCAGTATTTTACCGGAGCAGCTGAATGAATCTTTCATAGAAGGGATGCAGAAATTTGGACAGAATATAAAAGGATTTGATGCTGAAGATACTTTGATATCCGGCATAGAAAGCCGTACATCATCACCGGTTCGCATCCTTCGTGATGACACATTGCAAAGTGCAATACGGGGAATATACCCCTGTGGGGAAGGTGCAGGTTACGCAGGTGGCATTACATCTGCAGCAATGGATGGAATAAAGGTTGCGGAAGCAATTGCAAAAATATATGAACCACTGCAAATGGAGGAAGACTAGTATGAAGGAACTTCGGAAAGAATTAAAAAATAAAAAAAGAATCGTTATTAAAATCGGATCATCATCTCTGCAGCATCCTGAAACAGGTGATTTAGACTATATTAAGATGGAAGTATTGGTAAGGGAACTATGCAATTTAAAAAATCAGGGAAAAGAAGTTGTATTGGTTACATCTGGAGCAATTGCGGTCGGAAAGAAGGCAATAAACTTCAAAAATACAACAGACCATAAACCGCTTGCAGTAAAGCAAGCTTGTGCGGCAATTGGTCAGGCTAAGCTGATGATGACATATCAGAAAATATTTGCGGAGTATAACCAGTTGACAGCTCAGATTCTCATGACAAAGAATACTGTTCTGGATAATTTGAATCGCTATAATGCGCATAATACTTTTTCGGAATTATTGAAATTGGGCGTCATTCCGATTGTAAATGAAAATGATACCGTAGCAACTTATGAAATACAAGTTGGTGATAATGATACATTAATTGGTGACAATGATACACTTTCTGCGATTGTTGCTTCTTTAATATCAGCGGACCTGCTCATTTTATTATCAGATATTGATGGATTGTATACAGACGATCCTCATAAAAATAAAGATGCAAAATTTATCAGTACAGTAGAAACTCTAACAGATGAACTGATGAGTATGGGAAAAGCATCTACTGGAAGCAATGTCGGAACCGGGGGTATGAATACGAAGCTCAATGCTGCCGTGATCGCGACCAGTACTGGCACAGATATGATAATAGCAAATGGGAAAGATGTACGGATTATACATAGAATTATGGATGGAAAAGAATATGGTACTATTTTTAAAGCCCATAAAAATGAAAACTTTTATTTGGAAGATTATGTTGAAAATATGTACCAATAAGAAAAGGAGAAAGGTATGAATGAAGATAAAATAAAAAGAATCAATGAATTATTTCATAAATCAAAGGCTGAAGGACTTACCGAAGAAGAGAAGAAAGAGCAGGCTGGTCTAAGAAGCGAATATATTGCCAGTGTCCGTAATAATTTGAGGAGCCAGTTAAATAATATCAGTATTAAAAATGAAGATGGTTCTATTACTCATCTCGGAGAAAAATATGGAGACAAAAAGACAAATTAGACATCGGATTTTAGATGTGAGAAACAGACTGTCAGAAGAAGAATGTGAACGGAACAGCAGTCATATTATTAATAAAGTCATGGAAAGCAAAGAATTTCAAAATGCAGATGCCATTCTTGTGTATATCGATTATAATAAAGAAGTAAAGACAAGATATCTCATCGAACAGGCATGGAAATCAGGGAAAAAAGTATATGTACCTAAAGTAGATGGGGCTTCGATGTCATTTCATTTACTTCAGGATTTTGAAGAGCTGATATTGGGAGTAAAAGGAATACCCGAGCCAACAGGAATGAGTGAAGTGTGGACAATTTCATTATTGCCAATGACGTTTTTGATTATGCCAGGGGTGGTATTTGACAGGCAAAAGCACCGAATCGGTTATGGAAAAGGATATTATGATCGTTTCCTTGGCAATGTACGCGGTATTTCAACAGCAGCAATTTGCTTCGAATGCCAGTTATTGGAGTCGATCCCCTATGAAGAGTTTGATTATCTACCGGATATTCTTTATACGGAATTACGAACAATAGAATCGTAAACAGAAAGGTTCGTACGCGGCCAAAGGCCGCAGATTGGAGCTATAGATGATAGATTTAAATAGATTAGGAGAACAGGCAATATGTGCAAAGTATGATCTTCAGAGAATGAGCACGATAGAAAAAAACACAGCGTTAGCAGTCATTGCCAAAGCCCTGGTAAAAGCGACAGATGACATATTAGCAGCAAATAAGATAGATATTACAAAGGCAGAAGAACAAGGGATGCCGCAAGGAATGGTCGACCGGTTACGGTTAAGTCAGGAGCGCATTGCAGGTATGGCAGAAGGACTACAGCAAATCATGGAATTGCCGGATCCGGTTGGTGAAGTACTGGAAACCATAGACAGGCCAAACGGACTTAAAATTATGAAAAAGAGAGTTCCTATCGGAGTAATTGGTATCTTCTATGAATCAAGACCAAATGTTACAGCAGATGCATTCGGACTTTGTTTTAAATCCGGAAATGCAGTGATATTAAAGGGCGGGAGCGATGCAATAAGCTCCAATATTGCAATCACAAAGTGTATTCAGCACGCATTAGCAACAGTAGGAGCGAATCCAAATGTGATTCAATTGATAGCAGATACCAATCGTCAAACAGCAGTAGCTTTTATGAAAATGAATGCATACGTGGATTTGCTTATCCCAAGAGGCGGCGCCGGCTTGATCAAAGCGGTACTTGAAAATAGCACCATTCCGGTTATTGAAACGGGAACAGGAAATTGCCATATCTTTGTCGATGAAAGTGCTGATATAGAAAAAGCCATATCAATTATTATCAATTCAAAAACACAAAGAATCGGGGTCTGCAATGCTTGTGAATCATTGGTCGTACATAAGAACATTATGCAGACATTTTTGCCAAGGCTAGATATTGCGCTAAAGGAAAAACAGGTTGAAGTGCGTGGAGATCTGGATACAAAGAATATTTTAACAGATTGTATTCTTGCTACACAGGAAGATTATGGGACAGAATATCTGGATCTTATTTTATCTGTTAAGACAGTAACGAATGTGGAAGAGGCGATTGCGCATATTAATAAATACAACACAAAACATTCGGAGTCAATTATTACAGAAAATGCGGATAATGCGGAAAAATTTTTAAATGAGGTAGATGCGGCCTGCGTGTATGTAAATGCATCTACGAGATTTACGGATGGGTTTATGTTCGGTTTTGGAGCAGAGATAGGAATCAGTACACAAAAAATTCATGCAAGAGGACCTATGGGGCTGAACGAACTCACTTCCTATAAATATACCATTTATGGAGACGGACAGATTCGGGAGTAAAAGAGTAAATAAGGTTAAATAAGGTAAAGAAGGGGTGTTTATCATGAAGATGACGGAGCGTAAAGTAGCGATTGTAGGATGTGGTCTGGTAGGATCTTCGACAGCATTCAGCCTGGTAACACAAGGCGTATGTGATAAAGTGGTGATGATTGATTTAAATGAGGAAAGAGCATATGGAGAAGTACTGGACTTAAAGGATTGCATTGAATACCTGAATCGTAATGTCAAGGTGGTAAAAGGAACCTACGCAGATTGCAATGATGCTGATATTATAGTGATTACTGCAGGCGCGCCGCCAAAACCAGGGCAATCAAGACTTGATACATTAGAATTGAGTGCTAAAATCTGCAAATCGATTGTAGAACCTATTATGGAAAGCGGATTTGATGGAATTTTTATTGCAATTTCCAACCCTGTTGATATCGTAGCACATTTTATCCATACATTATCCGGTTTACCTAAGAATCAGGTAATTGGAACAGGAACAGCAATTGATTCCGCCAGATTACAAAATTTTATAGCGGAAATAGCGAAGGTAGATCCAAGAAGCGTGCATGCGTATTCTATGGGTGAGCATGGTGATTCACAAATGGTACCATGGTCTACAGTTACAATAGCAGGGAAACCATTTTACGATGTGATCCAAGACAATAAAGAAATGATAGGCGAAATCGATCTGGATGAACTCGTATATAAAACTTCAAGAGAGGGCTGGGAGATATTTAACCGCAAAGGAACCACTTATTATGGTATCGCGACAGCCTGTGCCGGTATTATTAAAGCAATTTTAAATGATGAGAATAAAATCATTCCGGTTTCTACTTTACTGGAGGGAGAATATGGAGAAAAAGATGTCTATGCAGGGGTACCTACCGTATTGAACCGTACAGGTGCAGCTGATGTTCTTGAAATACATATGACGCCCGGGGAACTGGCACGATTCAAGGAATCAACAAAATTAATTCGTGAATATACCAAAAAAATTATGGAATATAAATAGAAGTGACTGTTGCATTAATTAGAGGCGCCTCTTTCATGTGCACAAGTTTATCACCTAAAGTTATCAAAACAATAGCAACGAATAGTTATCCAACAGAAGACGCGTTCGCACTCGATTGCCGCTCATAGCGGTACATAAGTTAGTGACAGATTTTATCTGCCACTAACTAAGTAACGATGGCGTCAAAACGGTCTCTTTATGGATAATCCGTTCGATGCTATTTCATTTTAGTGTGTCGTGATAAACCATTTGGGCTGCGATGGCGCCATATGCTGCAAATTCATTATAAGCGATGTAATCCTTGGAAAAATTTAGATTAACGAAGGGTAAAAAGGATATGAACAAGTTACGGATGGGAGTATTAATTCTGTTCGTGTTGGTTATTACTTTTACAGCCTGGTGGCATCCATCTTTGGATCGTGTAAAACCGCAGATGGCGCAGGAAGTAATAGTGACAGGTGAAACAGAGGAAGAGACGGTTGAGGAATCGGTAACCGGAGAAGATAATGAGGAATGGGCCGCTTATAAGGCCCTGCTGACAGGTGACTTTTCCCGAATTGAAAATATAGACAACTACCATTAAAAAATGGAAAATTTCTAGATGTGGATGCATCCGAGCCTGCGCAGTCAAAATCTATTTTCAGTTTGGGAACAGAATTTGAGCATATATATGAAAAGCAATATACTTTAGTCATAGTTGATTTTGACGAATATGGAAAATCCCGCTACGATGGTTGGCTGGATGATTGTGGTGTTTCAGAGGAAGGCGAATATTATTTTTATCAGGATTATAACGGAGACGGTCAGATGTGCGGTGAAATGATTCGATTATCAGAGGAAGAATGGAAACAGATGGAAGGTATCATAGAAAATCTGCTGATTCCGGAAAACGAATGGAAATCATGCTCAGATTTCACACCAAATCCAAACAGGACGCCCATAACGGTCGTGGGATGAAGTTAAGTTTATATAATATAAATACAAGGCATTTAGAAAGGAAAATATAATGTTTAGTGATAAAAGAAGCAAAAAAGTAATATTGGTTTCGCACTGCATATTAAATCAAAACACAAAATTAGATGAATGTGCCCATTTCCCGGGACCTGTCTCGGATGTTTTAAAGCTGCTCATTGACCGGGGATATGGAATGATACAGATGCCTTGTCCAGAGTTACTTTTACTTGGGCTTGACCGGCAGGTGAATCATTCGGATAACACAACGGTCATGTCAGAAGATACTAGAATTGCAAAATTTATGAAAGAGAAAAAAGCGCAGCAATTTTGTAAAAAACTTACGGATGATATTATCTATCAGTTGAAAGAATATCAAAGAAACGATTTTGAAATAATTGGGTTGATTGGGATAAACGGTTCACCTACATGCGGAGTAGAAACTACTTGGTCTGATAACGAAGAAAGAACTGGCTACGGAGAGTTCATAAAAATTTTAGTTAGGGAATTAGAACAAAATGGGATACAGTTAAAGATGACAGGAATTAAATCAATTGATCCCGATTCCGCAGTTAAGAATATCATTAAAATGTTAGAAGATTAAAAATCTTACAATGAAAGGGCGCAGTGCACTTTAAATGTGGACAAGGGCATTTATGAAAGGTATCCTGTATTGATTTTTTTAAAACAAATCAGTATAATTGAAGTCTATATGTTATAGAAGGAGATTACCATGGAAAGTATTAAAAAAAGAATGGAAAATATAGATATTATTGGGCCGGGACCGATTGAGGAATCAAAGCGTCAATATTATTTCATAGAAAAGGCTAGAGATTTAGTTAAGAAGAAAGAAGAAGAAGTAGGGCGCAGGTTGACCTATTGCGTGACGACATTTGGTTGTCAGATGAATGCAAGAGATTCTGAAAAATTATCAGGGATCCTGGAACAGATCGGATACGAAGAAGTAGAAACAGAAGATGCAGATTTTGTGATCTTTAATACATGTACAGTACGTGATAATGCGAATCAGAAAGTATATGGAAGACTGGGTGCTCTTAGCAGTAAGAAAAAGAAAAATCCTCATATGCGGATTGCCTTATGTGGATGTATGATGCAGGAACCCTCTGCAATAGAAAAAATTCAGAAAAGCTACCGTTTTGTGGATTTGATCTTCGGAACACATAATATCTTTAAATTTGCGGAATTGGTTGTCACTATGTTTGAATCCCGACGAATGGTTGTTGATATCTGGAAAGATACAGATCAGATAGTGGAAGACCTTCCGGTAGAAAGAAAATATAAATTCAAATCAGGTATCAATATCATGTTTGGATGCAATAATTTCTGCAGTTACTGCATTGTCCCATATGTAAGAGGACGGGAACGCAGCAGACAGCCCAAAGATATTATAAGAGAAATTGAAAATCTGGTTGCGGATGGCGTCGTTGAAATTATGCTTCTTGGTCAGAATGTCAATTCCTATGGTAATAACTTTGAAGATAAAATGAGTTTTCCGGAATTATTACAAGAGATAGAAAAAATCGAAGGACTTAAGAGAATTCGTTTTATGACCTCGCATCCAAAGGATTTGTCTGAAGATCTGATTCATGTCATGAAACATTCCCAAAAGATATGTCAGCATGTGCATCTCCCGTTACAATCTGGAAGCAGTCGGATATTAAAGCAGATGAACCGACGCTATGACAAAGAGCAATATCTGGCATTGGCACAAAAAATCCGGAAAGAGATTCCGGATGCAGCAATTACCACGGACTTAATCATTGGCTTCCCGGGAGAGACGATGGAAGATGTTGAAGAAACAATAGATGTAATTCGTAAAGTGGAATTTGATAATGCGTTTACTTTTATCTATTCCAAACGTACAGGAACACCCGCTGCAGCAATGGAAGATCAAGTTCCGGAGGAAGAAGTGAAGATTGGTTTTAATAAGGTTCTTGATGTTGTACATGAAATTGCAGAGAAAAAGGTAAAGGAAATGGTCGGAAAGACAGTAGAAGTACTGGTCGAAGAGGTCAATGAACATGATTCCCAACTGATGTCAGGAAGATTATCAAATAATACAATCGTTCATTTTAAAGGGGAAGCTTCCTTAATTGGAAAAATAGTAAATGTGCATTTGCATGAATGCCGAGGTTTCTATTATTTTGGACAGATGGAAGGTTAATGCATGGGTAAAAGTGTTTTTATAGCCGAAAAACCAAGTGTAGCAAGAGAGTTTGGGAAAGCACTAAGATACAAATTCAGTAATAAAGACGGTTATATGGAATCGTCGGAAGCGATTATCACATGGTGTGTCGGACATTTGGTAACCATGAGCTATCCAGAAGCTTATGACTCAAAATACAAAAGATGGTCTCTTGATACTATTCCGTTTATCCCGGATGAATACAAGTATGAAGTGATAGACAATGTAAAAAAACAATTTAAGATCGTAAGAGAAATATTTAATCGTGAAGATGTTGATGTAATTTATAACTGTGGAGATTCCGGACGTGAAGGTGAGTATATACAAAGGCTGGTATTACAGATGGCAGGATATAACCCAAATGCCAAGTTAAAACGTGTATGGATCGATTCACAAACAGAAGATGAGATTCTTCGCGGGATAAAGGAAGCAAAGGATTCGTCAGTCTACGATAATCTGGGTTCAGCAGCATACCTGCGGGCAAAAGAAGACTATTTGATGGGTATCAACTTTTCAAGGGTACTGACACTGAAATACAGCAGTTCCGTAAAAAGTTTTTTGAAAGCTGATAAAGCAGTGATTTCAGTTGGGCGTGTAATGACCTGTGTGCTTGGAATCATCGTGAACCGGGAAAGAGAAATCAGAGAATTCGTCAAGACTCCATTCTATCGTCTGATGGGAACTTTTGGTGTTTCAGAACATGAATATCAGGGAGAATGGAAAGCAGTGGAAGGTTCCAAATATTATCAATCTCCACTGCTATATAAAGAAAACGGATTTCAAGAAAAAGAAACAGCGGAAAGTCTGATTACATTTATAAAAGGTGAGCCTGTCGAAAATCCGGTTTTAGAAGAAATCGGACGAAAGAAAGAAACTAAGAATCCGCCATTGTTATACAATCTTGCCGAATTACAAAATGACTGTTCCAAATTATTTAAAATAAGCCCGGATGAGACCCTTCGAATCGTACAGGAATTGTATGAAAAAAAATTAACGACTTATCCAAGAACAGACGCCCGAGTATTGTCAACTGCCGTAGCGAAAGAAATCAGTAAGAATCTGAAAGGACTTTGCAATTACGAATACGGAAAAGAATATGCAGAAGAAGTTCTGCAGAAAGAATCATACAAAAAAATAGTAAAATCAAGATATGTAAATGACAAACAAATTACGGATCACTATGCAATCATTCCGACAGGACAAGGATTTGGTGCTTTACGAACGTTAACATCAACGGCAGAAAAGGTATATGAGATTATTGCACGAAGATTTTTAGCTATTTTTTATCCACCGGCAATCTATAACAAAGTCAATTTAACAACATCCATAAAAGAAGAGAAGTTTTTTTCCACGTTCAAGGTGTTGGTGGACGAAGGTTATAGGAAAGTGACCCAATATTCCTTTGCAAAGAAGAAAGAAGAGACGAAGGAGACAGAAAATAATCTCTCTGAGAAAACGCAGCAGATAAATACGAATGATGGTAACGAAAGCAAAGAGGATGAAAGAGAATCGGAAGACGTGGTATGTGACAGTGGATTTCTGGATATTCTGGGAACATTGAAAAAAGGTATGGAATTACCCTTAAAGGAGCTGTATATAAAAGAAGGCGAAACATCCCCGCCGAAACGATACAATTCCGGTTCTATCATACTAACGATGGAAAATGCAGGACAGTTTATTGAAGAGGAAGATTTAAGAGCACAGATGAAGGGCAGTGGAATCGGCACTTCCGCAACGCGTGCAGAAATCCTTAAAAAGTTAGTGAATATTGATTATATTGCTTTAAATAAAAAAACGCAGGTACTGACGCCGACATTAATGGGCGAGCTTATTTATGAAGTGGTCGATCATTCCATTAAGGCATTGTTGAATCCGACCTTAACGGCGAGTTGGGAAAAAGGCTTGACAGGAGTAGCGGATGGTAGTATCACAAATAAGGAATATATGGATAAACTGTCAGGATTCGTAAGCAGAAGAACAAATCAGGTAAAGCAATTGAATAACCAGACAGTACTATATACACAGTTTCATAATATATTAAAATATTATAAAATCTAAACTGAAGGCTGAAAAACTATTGTACGAGGAGATTAGGATGGAACATTTTATGATTAAGAATCTTTATGATTTAAACGAAACAATTGCTGCAGATCTATTTGCAGGATTCACCTATCCATGGGAAGTACTCCCTGAAATCAGTGCATTTATCTTAAAACTGGGAGAAACGCTACCGGCCGATAAATTTGAAAAGCGGGGAAATGATGTATGGATTGCAAAATCTGCCAAGGTATTTGATTCAGCTTATATTAATGGACCATGCATCGTTGATGAAGATGCCGAAATCAGGCAATGTGCATATATCCGTGGAAATGCGATCGTCGGGAAGGGAGCAGTTGTAGGTAACTCTACAGAATTAAAAAATGTTATTTTATTTAACAAGGTCCAGGTCCCTCATTATAACTATATTGGAGACAGCATCCTTGGATTCAAGGCACATATGGGAGCAGGTTCAATTACATCCAATGTAAAGAGCGATAAATCATTGGTGGTCATGAACTCGGATGAGGGTATGATTGAAACAGGAATTAAAAAAGTGGGGGCTATGATAGGCGATTATGTGGAAGTAGGATGTAATTCTGTACTGAATCCGGGAACGGTTATCGGAAGAGAGTCAAATGTATATCCGGTTTCCTGCGTAAGAGGGTATATTCCTCCATACAGTATTTATAAGAAACAGGATGATATTGTTAAAAAACAGACGAAGTGAACTTTTTCATATTCAGATTTTTAATATATATACTCGAAAAGAATTGACAAAACATCTCTTTTCGAGTATATTTTTTGATATGATTTACTTTAATGCGTAAAAGCGTTAAATGAAAAAAGTTAAAGTTAAAAAAAGGAGAATATTATGAAAAAATTATTAGCCATGGCATTAGCAGGCGCAATGTCATTAACTATGTTAGCTGGTTGTGGCAGCAAAGCAGAAACACCAGTTTCGGAAGCGACTTCAACAGAAGCAGGTACAACAGAAGCAGCTGTAACAGAAACAGCAGCTTCAGAAGATACAGCAGCTTCAGAAGATACAGTATATAAGATCGGAGTAATCCAGCTGGTAGAGCATGCAGCACTTGATGCTGCTAACAAGGGTTTTATGGATGGATTAGATGAAGCTGGTATTAAATATGAAGTAGATCAGCAAAATGCACAGGGAGATCAGACGGCATGTGATACGATTGCTTCCAAATTAGTAAATGATGGAAATGATCTGATTCTTGCAATTGCTACACCAGCTGCTCAGGCAGTAGCAGGAAAAACAGCAGATATTCCGGTCCTTGTAACAGCAGTTACCGATCCGGCAACAGCAGGTCTGGTTGATTCCAATGAAGTACCTGGCGGCAATGTTTCAGGAACATCAGATTTAACACCAGTAAAGGAGCAAATTGCATTATTAACAGAAATTTTACCAGAAGCAAAAACAGTCGGAATTCTTTACTGTTCGGCAGAAGATAATTCCAGATTTCAGGCAGATATAGCTAAAAAAGAAATCGAAGCAGCGGGTCTTGACTGGAAAGAATTTACAGTATCCAGTTCCAATGAAATTCAGTCAGTAGTGGAATCTATGGTGGGAAAAGTAAATGCTGTATATGCACCTACAGATAACATGGTTGCGGCTGGAATGACAACCGTTGCAATGGTTGCCAATGAAAATAAACTTCCTGTCATCTGTGGTGAAGCTGGAATGGTAGAAGCCGGTGGACTTGCAACATTTGGAATCGACTACTATAACTTAGGAAAGTTAACTGCAGAACAAGCAGTTAAAATCTTAAAGGGAGAAGCAAAAACAGCTGATATGCCAATCGGATACTTAACAGCTGATCAATGTGAATTTGCTGGAAATGATGAAACCGCAGCAACATTGGGAATTGATTTATCGGCTTATAAAAAATAGAACCAGATAGTAACATAAAGTAGAAACCAAGAGTATTGCCTGATAGGACAATATTCTTGGTTTTTTTGATATTTTAACACTTTAATAATGTGACGTTTTGTGGTAATATAGTTAAGCATGTAAATGTTGCAGTTAAAAGGAAATTCTTGGGAAGAAGTCCCTGGGAATGAATTGGAAATTAAGACGAAACAGATAGCAGGAGGAAATATTTATGAACTTTGGTGGTGTTGTGTTAGCTATGCAGGGAGCTGTGACACAAGGTATTTTATGGGGCGTTATGGTTCTTGGCGTATATATAACATATAAGATTTTGGATATTGCAGATTTGACCGTAGATGGGAGTTTTGCACTTGGTGGATGCGTATGTGCGATGCTGGTCGTAACACACGGTGTGAATCCAGTGATTGCACTGGTCGTGGCGACATTGGCAGGAGTGATTGCCGGTGCAGTGACAGGGTTTTTACATACAGTATTTGAAATACCGGCAATATTGGCTGGAATTCTTACACAAATTGCTTTGTGGTCCATTAATTTAAGAATTATGGGAAGAAGTAATATTCCGCTTCTGAAAGTAGATACCATCGTAACTCAATTTATGGCGCTAACAGGTATCTCACAATCATCTGCAACAATGATAATCGGAATTGCTTTTGCAGTTCTTACAATTGTTGCTTTATATTGGTTCTTTGGGACGGAAGTGGGCTGTGCGCTGCGTGCGACTGGTAATAATGAAGATATGATACGTGCTCTTGGAACGAATACAAAATGGTCTAAAATGCTGGCTCTAATGATCAGTAACGGGTTGGTAGGATTGTCTGGCGCCCTCATCTGCCAGAATCAGAAATTTGCGGATGTAGGTATGGGTACAGGAGCTATTGTAATTGGCCTTGCAGCGATTGTAATTGGAGATATGTTGCTTGGAAAGTTACGTTCATTTGGCAGTAAATTATCATCAGCAGTGGTAGGATCCGTTGTATACTTCATTATCCGCGCAATTGTACTTCAATTGGGCATGGATGCAAATGATATGAAATTAATTTCTGCAATCATAGTAGCATTGGCACTGTGCATTCCTGTTGCAATGGATAAATGGAAAATCAAATCTTCTTATACAAAAGGAGGTAAACAATCATGTTAAGAATAGAGAATGTTGAAAAAACTTTTAATAAAGGAACCATTAATGAAAAGGCTGCATTAAATGGTCTGAATCTACATATGAACCAGGGTGATTTCATTACGATTATCGGTGGCAACGGAGCCGGAAAATCCACAATGCTCAATATGATAGCAGGTGTTTATCCGATTGATGCAGGTGTGATTACGCTTGATGGAGAAGATATATCCAGAAAACCGGAATTTGCCAGGGCTAAATATCTCGGAAGAGTATTTCAGGATCCGATGCATGGAACAGCAGCGGGAATGGAAATTGAAGAAAATCTTGCATTGGCTTATAGACGCGGTAAAAAACGTGGTCTTAAGTGGGGAATTACGAAGGAAGAAAAAGAAATTTATGCTGAAAAGTTAAAAAAATTAGGATTGGGACTTGAAACACGTATGACTTCAAAGGTTGGTCTATTGTCAGGCGGACAAAGACAGGCATTGACTCTCCTCATGGCATCATTACAAAAACCGAAACTCTTATTATTGGATGAACATACTGCAGCGCTTGACCCTAAGACTGCGAAGACAGTTTTGGAATTAACAGGAAGAATTGTTGCAGAAGATAACCTGACAGCACTTATGGTCACACACAATATGAAAGATGCAATTCGTATGGGAAACCGTCTGGTCATGATGCATGAGGGGCGTATCATCTATGACGTTGCAGGTGAAGAAAAGAAGAATCTACAAGTCTCAGATCTACTTGCAAAGTTCGAAGAAGCAAGCGGTGGTGAATTTGCAAATGACAGAATGATGCTGTCGTAAACGATTGAAATTTATGGAAAAAGGGAAAGAAAAGCATAAATACATAAAAAAAGACTAGATTTTTTTATCCATCTGTGCGAAAATATACAAGGTTATTATTGACAATTGATACTCAATAGATGTGTTATCAATAGTAAAGTCATCAATATAAGTTTTACATAATCGAAAGGAGATTTCACATGATTTATTCAAAAGAAGTGGAAGAAATGTGTTCCGTAGCACAAAGCGTTAACCACGGTTGTGCTCCAATCCCAGAAGAAGCAAAATGGGTAAAAGCAAAAGAAATTAAAGATATTTCCGGTTTGACACATGGTATTGGCTGGTGTGCACCTCAGCAAGGAGCATGTAAGTTAACACTTAACGTTAAAGAAGGTATCGTTCAAGAAGCATTAGTAGAGACTATCGGATGTTCAGGTATGACTCATTCAGCAGCTATGGCAGCTGAAATTTTACCAGGTAGAACTCTCTTGGAAGCATTAAATACTGACTTAGTATGTGATGCTATTAATACAGCAATGAGAGAATTATTCTTACAAATCGTTTATGGACGTACACAAAGTGCATTTTCAGAAGATGGACTCCCAATCGGAGCAGGTCTTGAAGATCTTGGTAAAGGTCTTAGATCCCAAGTTGGTACTATGTACGGAACATTAGCAAAAGGTCCTCGTTACCTTGAAATGGCGGAAGGTTATGTAACAGGTATCGCATTAGACGAAGAAGGCTCAATTATTGGATATAAATTCGTAAGTCTTGGAAAAATGACTGACTTTATCAAAAAAGGTGACGACCCAACTACAGCTTATGAAAAAGCTTGTGGACAATATGGTCGTGTAGCTGATGCGGTTAAGATTATTGATCCTAGAACAGATGCTGAAATTAAATAAAGAAGAGGAGGATAATTAAAATGGCTTTATTTGAATCATATGAAAGAAGAATTGAAAAAATCAATTCTGTATTAAATAGCTATGGAATCGCTTCTCTTGAAGAAGCTGAGAAAATCACAAAAGACGCTGGATTGGATGTTTACGATCAAGTAAAAGGAATCCAACCGATTTGTTTTGAAAATGCATGCTGGGCTTATATCGTGGGTGCAGCAATCGCAATCAAAAAAGGATGTAAAAAAGCTGCTGACGCTGCTGCAGCAATTGGAGAAGGTCTTCAGTCTTTCTGTATCCCGGGCTCAGTTGCAGACACACGTAAAGTAGGTCTTGGCCATGGTAATCTTGGTAAAATGTTATTGGAAGAAGAAACAGAATGTTTCTGCTTCTTAGCAGGTCATGAATCTTTTGCTGCTGCGGAAGGTGCTATCGGTATCGCAGAAAAAGCGAACAAAGTTCGTCAAAAACCTTTAAGAGTTATCTTAAATGGTCTTGGAAAAGATGCTGCACAGGTTATTTCAAGAATTAATGGATTTACATTTGTTGAAACAGAATATGATCCATATACAAACGAAGTAAAAGAAGTATTCAGAAAATCTTATTCAGAAGGTCTTCGTGCAAAAGTTAACTGCTATGGAGCAAACGATGTTTGTGAAGGTGTAGCAATTATGCACAAAGAAGGTGTTGACGTATCGATTACAGGTAATTCAACAAACCCAACCAGATTCCAACATCCGGTTGCAGGTACTTACAAAAAAGAATGTAACGAACAAGGAAAGAAATATTTCTCAGTCGCATCAGGCGGTGGTACAGGACGTACACTTCACCCAGATAATATGGCAGCTGGTCCTGCTTCTTATGGTATGACGGATACTATGGGACGTATGCACTCAGATGCACAATTTGCCGGTTCTTCATCAGTTCCAGCACACGTTGAGATGATGGGTCTTATCGGCGCTGGCAACAACCCAATGGTCGGTATGACAGTTGCAGTTGCAGTTTCTATTGAAGAAGCAGCTAACGCTGGTAAATTTTAATGATTCAGTGTAATTAGTAAATATTTGAGCTTATTTAAGATGCAATAATCCAGCATCCTGAATAAGCTCTTTTTTACGCTATAGGAAATACTCTCGGCCAAAACATATTCTTTGTTCTATAACACTTTACATGGAATTGAATAGTATAAATGAAAGAGTAAGTGTAGGATATGATGTATGGGATACTATATTACAGTCGAAAATAATGTGAATATTTATGTTGAAGATCTTAATCCGACCGGTAAAAAAACGATTCTGTTTCTTCATGGCTGGCCAGGAAGCCATAAGCTTTTTGAATATCAATTTGATGTGCTTCCAAGCCATGGATTTCGTTGTATCGGGATAGATACAAGAGGGTTTGGGAATTCAGATAAACCATTTTATGGTTATGATTACAATCAATTGGCTGATGATGTGAGAGTTGTAATTGATACTTTGAAATTAAGAGATATTATCTTGGTAGGACATTCAACCGGAGGTGCCATTGCCGTAAGATATATGGCAAAACATAAAGAGTATGGAGTATCGAAGCTTGTACTATGTGCAGCAGCGGCACCAAGTCTTATCAAACGACCTAATTTTCCGTATGGTGTTGATAAGAGTGTAGTACTTCAAATCATTGAAGGAACTTATGCTGATCGTCCCCAGATGTTAAGAAACTTTGGTGATATTTTCTTCTATCAGCATATTACAGGAGCATTTTCCGATTGGTTCTTTCAGCTGGGATTGCAGGCGGCAGGATGGGCGACCTCAGCAGTTGCAAATACCTGGATAAATGAAGTACTATTTAACGATCTGGAAAAAATTACAGTTCCAGCGCTGATCATACATGGAATACATGATAAAGTAGTGCCATTTTCATTAGGTGAGATTCAGAAAAAATACATGAAAAATGCCAAACTAGTACCATTTGAATTTAGCGGCCATGCAACATTTTATGACCAAAAAGATGAATTTAATAAGGTACTGGCAGAATTTGCGTAAAAACAGTGAACAAGTTTGCATATTTGATTCGTCCATTTACACAATTTGCGTTACTGCAAAATTGACACACAACATAGTTCATTCGCAATGCGCTGGTTTATCATTAAACAGCATAAACGAGAAGAAACATGCTTTGCGAATTTCTCTCGTTATCGCGGTATTCGTCAAATGTTTCTGCTAGCAGAACATTTTCCTCATTACTCACGTAAATAAAATAGCAGCGAACGGTCTCTTTATGGATAACCATTCGCTGCTATTGTTTTGGATAACTTTAGGTGATAAACTTATGCACATGAAAAGGGGCGTTACTATTCAGCGGCTTCTGTTGTTGGTGCTTCGGATGGAGTTTCTTCTGTCGGAGTGTCGGTAGTGGAATCTTCGGAATAGGAAGTTCCTGTGTTTTCGTCTGTAACAGTCACATCATCACCGTCTGGCATATTTCCCATAAGGATATCTCCAATATATTGTACACGTTTGATCGCACGTTCATAGTTTTCATTTGCGGCTTCAAGTGTTGCTGGATCGAATTCCTCTGCTTCAAATGCTTCATGGTACATGGTGACAGCATCAGACATATAAGAGCCTGCCTCGTCCGCAAGAGACTCTATAGAACTAAATTGTTCCGGAACGGTCATCTCAGACAAGATAGTAAATTTTTCATTTAGGGTGTCAAGAGCAGTTAATAAATCGTCTGTTGCTGATTCAGAAGAAGGGTCGATGGCATTGATGATATCATTTTGTTCTTTAATGTCATTGCAGAAATTAGTCATTTCTTCTTTGTAAATATTGAGAGCCTTATTTTCTTTTCCACAACCAGTAAGAGTTAACAGCGCTATGCTTAAAAATAGGGTAAGTAATAAATTATGTTTCATGATATTTACTCCTTATGGCAAGTATTACATTAGTTTTGCACAAATATTAAAAAACTTAACAATTTAATTTATCATATTTATTGATAGAAAGCAATAAACAGCGTAAAAGAGTTTGCCCTATAAATTGTTTCATGATATTATTTGATACAAAGATCTTTAAGAATTTAGAATCTGGTAACTATTTATATAGAATTGACATTTATAACGAATTACATACTTAGGGAGATAATATTATATGACTAAAAATGAATTTTGGAATTTATGTAAGAAATACCCTCTTTATTTGGATGGGGCCACAGGCTCTTATTTAATCAAACATGGAATGCCTAGTGGTGTATGTCCTGAAAAATGGATTCTTGAACATAGAGATATTGCGGTACAGATGCAAAAAGAATATATAGAAGCTGGAAGTAATATCGTTTATGCGCCGACTTTTACCAGCAATCGTGTAAAACTTCAGGAATATGGTCTGGGAGATAAGATAAAAGAAATCAATGAAGACTTAGTGGCTATTTCAAAGGAAGCGGCAGATGGAAAAGGATATGTTGCCGGAGATCTTACTATGACTGGGACGCAGTTGGCACCAATAGGTCCCCTGCAGTTCGAAGAATTAGTTGATATCTACAAAGAACAGGTAAGCTATCAGGTGAATGCTGGAATTGATCTGATTGTTATTGAAACAATGATGAGTCTGCAGGAATCCAGGGCAGCATTGATTGCCTGTAAGGAAGTATGCGACCTGCCGGTAATGGTAACGATGACTTTCGAATCTGACGGACGTAGTTTATATGGAACTGATGCCAAGACGGCTGCGGTCGTATTATCAAGCTTAGGGGCGGCTGCAATAGGAGCAAACTGTTCCACCGGACCGGATAAGATGGTTGAAGTGATACGGGATATGGCTTCTGTTACAGATATTCCGATTATTGCGAAACCAAATGCAGGGCTCCCAAGTCTGGCTGAAGACGGAACTACAATTTATGATATGGACAAGGATACGTTTGCCCGTGAGATGATTTCTTTGGTAGAAGCAGGTGCTTCTGTTTTAGGCGGATGCTGTGGAACTTCTCCGGCTTATATAAAAGCACTTTATGACAGTACGCATCTATTAACAGTGAAAGAACCTAAAAAAATAACGAAGAGGCTTCTGGCTTCGGAAAGAAGTACTTTAGCATTTGGTCTGGATGATAATTTTATCATTGTTGGTGAACGTATTAATCCTACCGGAAAGAAAAAGTTACAGGCCGAATTAAGAGAAGGCCTTTTTGATATGGTAACAGAGTTCGCAGAGCAGCAAGAATTGAGTGGTGCGCAAATATTGGATATCAATATGGGAATGAATGGAATCGATGAGAAAGATATGATGCTGAAAGCAATTGAACAGGTGAGCAATGTTACATCATTGCCTTTGTCGATTGATTCCAGCCATGTAGATGTCATGGAAGCAGCACTTCGCAAATATCCGGGACGGGCGCTCATCAATTCCATATCCTTGGAAAAGAGTAAATTTGATAATTTACTGCCAATTGCAAAAAAATATGGTGCAATGTTTATTTTACTTCCGCTATCAGATGAAGGATTGCCAAAGGATCTAAACGAAAAAAAGAGTATTATTGACACCATTCTTTCACGTGCTTTAGAACTTGGGATGCGAAAAGAAGATATTGTAGTAGATGGTCTGGTCGCAACTGTTGGGGCAAATAAGAATGCCGCATTAGAAACGCTGGAAACAATCCGTTTCTGCAAAGAAAAAGGACTGGCTACCATATGTGGTCTGTCTAATATTTCTTTCGGATTGCCTGAAAGAAGCTATATCAATTCCACATTTTTAACGATGGCAATCGGTGCGGGTCTCACAATGGCCATCGCAAATCCGAACCAGCAATTATTGGTAAGCAGTGCATATGCTGCAGATTTACTACTTCATAAAGAGGAATCTGATATCCGGTATATAGAACTAATGAATTCATATAAGGAAAAAGAGGAGCAGAGTATAACAGGAACTGTCTCTATTGCAGACAGTTCGGAAATTTCTGAACCTAAGACATGCCAAAATTCTGTTCATGAAAAACTCTATGAGGCGGTATTAAAAGGAAATCAGAAGAAAATAATCCAGATTACTACAGATGCGATTGAGCAGGGAAACGAACCGCAAAAGTTATTAAGTGAAATCTTATTGCCGGCAATTAATAAAGTCGGGGATTTATTTGATCAGGGGAAATATTTTCTGCCGCAATTGATTGCAAGTGCAGAAGCGATGAAATTATCCATTGAATACCTCGAACCTTTATTATTAGAGTCACATGGCGGAAAAGAAATGCCTACGATCGTGATTGCTACTGTACAGGGGGATATTCATGATATCGGGAAGAATCTTGTGGCATTGATGTTGAAAAATCATGGATTTAAAGTAATTGATCTTGGAAAAGATGTGACGAAAGAAACCATTATTGCTGCGGCAATAGAAAATAATGCCAAAATCATAGCCTTATCTGCACTTATGACAACAACCATGAAAGAAATGAAACATGTGGTTACGTATGCAAAAGAAAAAGGTGTCGAAGCAAAAATTATTATAGGCGGTGCAGTCATTACGCAAAGCTATGCTGATGAGATTGGAGCAGACGGTTATTCGAAGGATGCAGCAGATGCAGTAAATTTAACAAAAAAAATACTTGATATAGAGGAGTAGGATCCTCTATATTGTATTTTTCTGAATACATAGTGAAATCCAGACTATTGACATAACTCTGAGATGATGTGATAATAGGCGTTACTGGAAGTTGTTTTAGCTTCGCTAATGGAAGATAGGAGATAGTAATGATCCTATATGGTACATAATAAACAAATACTTGCAAAGGGTTAGGTGAATAAGATGAACGGCGCAGATGCAATGGTAAAATGTTTAGAAAATGAAGGCGTATCAGCTATTTTTGGGTATCCTGGAGTAGCGATATGTCCTTTTTTTAATAGTATACTGAATACGGATATTGAGAGTATTCTGGTGCGTACCGAGCAAAACGCGGCACATGCTGCGAGTGGTTACGCTAGAGTTACAGGTAAGGTCGGCGTCTGTGTCGTCACTTCCGGTCCTGGCGCGACCAATTTGATCACTGGCATTGCAACAGCGTTTGCTGACAGCATTCCATTGGTATGTCTTTCCGGTCAGGTAGACAGTTCCTTACTTGGCAGTGATGTTTTTCAGGAGGCTGATATTACTGGGGCCGTTGAATCTTTTGTAAAATTCAGTTATTTGATAAAGAAAGTAGAAGACATTCCAAGGGTTTTTAAGGAAGCTTTTTATATTGCGAATAGTGGCAGAAAGGGACCTGTGTTAATTGATATTCCGATGGATATTCAAAACGCTGTGCTAAAGGAATATCAATATCCGGAAGAAGTAAATTTAAGAACCTATAAGCCTACAGTAAATGGTCATGCAGTACAGATTAAAAATGTCATTAAAGAGCTTGAGAAATCAAAACGTCCAATTATGTGTGTGGGCGGTGGTGTATTTTTAAGTGATGCGGTAACTGAACTTAGAACTTTTGCAACGACATATGAGATTCCAGTAGTATCTACATTGATGGGAATTGGTGTCATGCCGACAGAGCACCCATTGTATTTTGGTATGGTTGGAAACAACGGAAAGGGATATGCCAATCGCGCCATGAATGAGTCTGACTTAATTATAATGGTAGGTGCAAGGGTGGCGGATCGTGCTGTCAGCCAGCCTGACTTGATTGTCGGGAACAAAGTAATGGTACACATTGATGTAGATCCAGCAGAAATAGGAAAAAATGTAGGACCGACCATTCCGTTGGTTGGTGATGCCAAACATATTTTTGCTGATTTCATGAAGCAGGAATGTCATCCTGAACACAAAGAATGGATACAGATTCTAAATGAATATAAAATAAAGATGGTTCCCAAAAGACAGCCAAATCCAGATTATGTAGATCCGGCTGCGTTTATTAGTATACTTTCTGGTAAGATGAAACGTGACGGGATTTATGTAGCGGATGTAGGTCAAAATCAGATGTGGTCCTGTGGATATCATATTGTAAGAGAAGGAAGATTCCTGACTTCCGGCGGTATGGGAACAATGGGATATTCCATTCCTGCAGCAATGGGTGCCAAAAGAGGCGATATGAGCAAACAGGTTATAGCAGTATGCGGTGATGGTTCTTTTCAAATGTCTATGATGGAATTTGCTACGATCCGTCAGGCTAAGATACCAGTTAAGGTCATTGTATTTAATAATAGTTATCTGGGACTTGTAAGAGAATATCAATTCAATCAATATCAGGCTCACTACAATGTCGTTGATCTGACAGGAAATCCGAATCTTGAAAAATTGGCAGAAGCCTATGAGTTGCCGTTCGTACGTATCTATAACATGGAAAATATTGAGCAGAAGATTGAAGACTTTTTAAGAGATGATGCAACAGCATTGATGGAGTGCATGATAGATCCAATGGATACTATAAAAGCGTGAGAAGAAATTCTAAGCAGCGAAAATACTGTTGCTAAGAATTTCTAAATCAAACACTGGAAGAAGCCGCATGCGTCTTCTTCTTCCGGACTATTTATGCTACCAGTAGTGGCATGTTTGGAAGTGTGAAAAGAATGGAGATTTAATATGATGAAGAGAATATATTCGGTTCTGGTAGAAAATAGAGCGGGTGTTTTATGTAAAGTAGCAGGTCTTTTCTCCAGAAGGTGTTATAATATTGATAGTCTTGCAGTTGGTGAAACAGATGATCCTAAGATATCCTGTATGACGATTGTATCAAGCGGCGATCAGCGAACGATAGAACAGATTGAGAAGCAGCTTAATAAGAAGCTGGATGTTATTAAAGTAAAGACGTTTGATGATACGCAAAGCATCAGCCGTGAACTGATGCTGATCAAAGTAAAGTATAATAAAGGAAACAGGCGCGATATTTTAGAAATCTGTGATGTCATGAAAGCGGATATAGCAGACATGTCAAAAAATTTTATGATACTTCAGATTTGTGATATTCCGGAAAAGATAACGCTATTCATTAATATGCTGCAATCGATCAGCATTGTTGAAGTAGCAAGAACCGGAACGTTAGCACTTCAAAAATGTGCAGAGAACGATAACTAGAGGATATACCCTGTATAACTATTGGTAATAATGCATAAAAACAGAAGGTTTTAAACTGCGATTTCTTGACAAATACGATAATTATTGTTAGAATACTAAGCAAACATGCAGATGGGAGCAAAATCGAATGCAGAAGAAAGTTTTTCAATTATTAGTAGATAATACTTCGGGTGTATTGAGTCGTATTTCAGGTTTATTCAGTCGAAGAGGATATAATATTGAGAGTATTACAGCAGGCGTTACAGCAGATCCAAGATTTACAAGAATAACAATTGTGGCATCCGGTGATAACGATATACTTGATCAGATAGAGAAACAGGTAGCAAAACTTGTTGACATCAGAGATATCAGGGAATTAAAGCCGGATGAGAGTGTGTATAGAGAACTGTGCCTGATTAAAGTAGAAGCAACAGCACAGCAGCGTCAGTCAATTGTTGCAGTTACGGATATATTCAGAGCGAATATCATTGATGTTGCACAAGATTCATTGATCATCGAGTTAACAGGTAATCAGGCAAAGATCGATGCTTTTATTAATCTGCTTGACGGACATAATATTTTGGAATTAGCCAGAACGGGAATTGCCGGACTCAACCGCGGCAAGGAAAAAGTAATTTGGATTGATGAATGAGTTAGCTCTTAGGGAAACCTTTTAGTTATAGAAGAATAATAAAACGGAGGAAAAGGAAATGGCAAAAATTTTTTATCAAGAAGATTGTAATCTTTCACTATTAGAAGGAAAAACAATCGCTGTTATTGGTTATGGCAGCCAAGGGCATGCGCATGCATTAAATGCAAAGGAGTCAGGCTGCAACGTCATTATTGGTCTTTATGAAGGCTCTAAATCTTGGGCAAAAGCAGAAGCACAAGGTTTTCAAGTATATACAGCGGCGGAAGCTACTAAAAAGGCAGATATTATCATGATTCTAATTAATGATGAGAAACAGGCTGCAATGTACAAGAAAGATATTGAACCAAACCTTGAAGAAGGTAATATGTTAATGTTCGCGCACGGTTTTGCAATTCACTTCAATCAAATCATTCCGCCTAAGAATGTAGATGTTACAATGATCGCACCTAAGGGACCGGGTCATACAGTAAGAAGCGAATATCAGGCTGGAAAAGGTGTTCCGTGCCTGGTAGCGGTAGAACAGGATGCTACAGGTAAGGCACAGGATATGGCTTTGGCATATGCATTAGCAATTGGCGGTGCAAGAGCAGGTGTTCTTGAGACAACATTCAGAACAGAAACAGAAACTGATCTTTTTGGAGAACAGGCTGTACTATGCGGTGGTGTTTGTGCGTTGATGCAAGCAGGTTACGAAACGTTAGTAGAGGCTGGTTACGATTCCAGAAATGCATACTTCGAATGTATTCATGAAATGAAATTGATAGTAGATCTAATCTACCAATCCGGTTTTGAGGGAATGAGATATTCTATTTCGAATACAGCTGAATACGGCGATTATATTACTGGACCTAAGATTATTACAGAAGAAACAAAGAAGACCATGAAGAAGATTCTACATGATATTCAGGATGGTTCTTTTGCAAAAGATTTCTTGCTAGATATGTCTGCAGCTGGCGGTCAGGCTCACTTTAAAGCAATGAAGAAGCTTGCAGCAGAGCATCCTTCAGAAGAAGTTGGCAAAGAGATTCGCAAACTTTACAGCTGGAATAATGAAAACGAAAAATTTATTAATAACTAAATCCACTTACGATATTGCTAGTATATGTACAAATTGACGAAGCCAAGTTCTATAATTGGCTTTTGATATATCTGAATAATAAATCAGCACCACGTCTAAAAGATGTGGTGCTGATTTATGTATGTATAATCTTTCTCATTCCAGATCCACAGTGCGCATGCGGAATTTTTTTAAATCCCATTTTTTCATAGAAGCATTCTTTTCCGTTTTCTGAAATTAGTTGGATACTGGCTCGACTGTCAGCAGGAGTTTGACTATTGACATAATCTAATATTCTTTTTATCAGTTCACTTCCGATACCTTTGCCTTGATATTCCGGGATAACAATTACATCTACGATAATATAATACAGTCCGTCACCTAACAGCCTACCCATACCGATGACGCGTTCGTTATCAACTGCAATAATGTCATATAAGCTATTTTTCAGAGCATGAATAGTTTGTTCCTTAGATAGATTGCTCCATCCAACATACTGCCTTAAGTTAAAATAATCTGTATATTGTAATGAATTTTCTTTATAAACCATCAATTTCTCCCATCTTAACTTCATATTATGTTATCAAGTTTGATATTACCATAAAATTGGTTGGTAACGCAACGTTGATATAGTATAATGAATTCATCAATAAATCAGAAGTTTAAGTGTAGATAATTTATAGAAATAGTTTAAAATACGAGGTGCAGAAATCATGACAGACAAAAAAATCATAGTACAATTTACGGTACTGACATTTTGTATAGCTTATCTTGTGTCAGGTGCTTTGATTGTTCTTGGACAATTCGGATATTCGGTTTACAATTGGGTTCATTCGTTACAGCAATTCGGGATGAATATTCCTTTTGCATTCTATATTTTGTCGCCTGCGATTGCTTCCTATATCGTTCTGAAAAAAAATAACAAAATAGCAGATTTTAAGGAATGGTTGAAAACTGTTTTTTACGTTAAAAATAACATAGCTATCTATTTGTTCGTTATTGCAGGGCTAGTACTGTATTTTTTGATACATCTTGCAGTTTCAGGCCGCACGGAAAGGGTGCTTCCTTTTTATATGTTCTTTCTTTCCCTGCCTGGTAATCTTATTATCGGTGGCTTAGAGGAAGCTGGATGGATGTATCTATTGCAGCCTGGACTTGAAAAAAGATATGGCTATGTTTTATCTTCTGTTTTTGCTGGAATCATATGGCTTTTGTGGCATATCCCTCTCTTCTTTATTCCGGGGACGAATCACGGAGAGGGACTCATTAACTTTTGGATGTTTGCAGTTCAACTCATGGCGTTTCGTTTCTTCAACGGGGCAATCTACAAAATATCAGGTAAAGGCTGTGTATTTATGTGTGTATTATTCCACACCATGTTCAATGCGGCATCCCCTATTTTTGGCACCATGACTATGACATGGGCGGGAACCATTACCGCAAATGCTGTACTTGTTCTTGTTTCAATTGTAACTGTTGTGATATATGATAAAAAGCAATTTGCTTATGAGACATTCAGAAAGCGAGTGGATAGGTATGAAGATCAATGAAGGACCCTATAAAAACGCCCGTTGCGTTTTTATTGAGACTGCTGAAAAAGTCCTTTTCAAAAACATGGCATGAATCAAGGTGTATCTATAATCAACTTGGCGTAGACCGGCTGACAAGGCTGTTTATGTTCGACTAGAGACTCAGTGGAAAAAAAGAGCAGCCGCAATATTTTCGTCTGTTCTTACTATGTTTTTTGTTATAATTTGTGATATACTCTAATAAACATTGTAAAATAAGAAGTTAAAAAGGAGAAACAGGATGGGACAACAATATGTTTGTGTAAAATGCGGATGTAACGAGTATGAGACGGATCAATTTCAAGCGACAGGCGGAAACTTTGCCAAGATATTTGATGTACAGAATAAAAGGTTCGTAACAGTGAGCTGTAAAAGATGTGGCTACACAGAGTTGTACAAAAAACAAAGTTCAGCAGGATGGGATATTTTTGATTTCTTGACCAACTAAAATCATAGGAGGTCATGATGTTACCAAGTATACAGGAAGCAGAAGAAGCGTTAGATATCGCTGGTAAAATGAATCCGGGACCATGGATAAAACATTCTAAGAATGTCGGAATTGCGGCAAAAGCAATTGCAGACAAATGTTCGGGTATGGATAGCAGCAAAGCATACATAGTAGGACTTTTGCATGATATAGGCCGAAGAGTCGGAATCGTGTCAATGAAACATATCATAGCAGGGTATGAATACGCCATGGAAAAGAGTTGGGATGAGGTGGCAAGAATCTGCATGACTCATTCATATCCAACTAAGGATGAATCTACAGAATTAGGTCATCCGGATATCATGGAAGAAGAGCGGGAACGAATCGGGTCTTTTTTGGAACACATAGAATATGACAGTTATGATAAGTTGATTATTTTATGTGATTCCCTGGCAACAGCACAAGGATGCTGTTTATTGGAGAAGAGATTTGTTGATACGACCAGAAGATATGGTGTTTTTCCGTTCACTATAGAAAGATGGAATGCAACTTTTGCAATAAAAGCAGAATTTGAAGCTATGATGGAGTGTTCTATTTACGAAGTTTTACCGAATGTAAAAGAAACTACCTTCCTGGAAGAAGTTTGGATTCCGACATTTCAATGATTTTTCAACTTATATATGATCAGTTTTGTAGAAATTGATAAATTTCATCATGGAAGCAGATGGATTCGTTGTCTTTGGATATACGAATCCTATTTTTCGGGAAGGAATATTGGATGGTAATGGATATTCTACTAAGGCATTGGAAGTCAGGTCATCTTTGACAAATTCCTTAATAACACAGGCGATTCCCAGTCCGGTTTTTGCAAACTCTATTAATAAGTCCATAGTAGAAACTTCAATAATATTTTCCGGGCGAATATGCTTGGAGAAAAGATATTTGTCAATATATTGTCTGGTTATATTATCCTTATCAAGTAAAATAAGCGTGGCAGAATGAAAGATATCAATAGTTACGATACCTTCACGAATACGAAGATTATTCATATAATCAGGTGTGGTAACAAAAATATCATGAATAACGCGCACTGGGTAAAAATCAATATTATCATGTAGTTCAGATTCTCCCACGAGACCGATTTCTATGTCTCCTTTTTCAATATCAGATAAAGTATGGCTGGTAGACTGACAGGAAATAGATAACTGAATATGGGGATTCTGATGAATGAATGATTTTAAATAAGGAAGAAGTACGAATTTGCACAGCGTTGTACTGACGCCGAGAGAAAGGTGACCGACACCTAACTCGGAGATACGCTTAATTTGTTTTTCACCCTGTTCAATTGAGTAAAAAGCGCCTTCTACCTGTGTGAATAATAATTTACCCTCATAGGTAAGCGTTACCCCACGTGAGGTACGTTCAAATAAAGTGACATTTAAGCTTTGCTCCAACTTGGATATGGCTTTACTGACAGCAGGCTGACTGATAAATAATTCTTTTGCGGCACTTGAAATATTTCCTGTTTTTGCAACTGCACAAAATATTTTATAAGATGATAAATTATTAGTCATATAGGTATCCTCTTTTCTTTGCTCTCATAATCCTAAAAACATTCAGAATCTATAACTATAGGTTATATTATACATGAAAATATTCTATTTTTCAATTATATCTATTTGTGTTACGATTGCTACAGTGATCGAGAAATTAATTGGGAGGAAAAAGACATGGGAATGACAATGACACAGAAAATATTAGCTGCACATGCCGGACTTGACAGTGTGGTAGCCGGACAATTAATTGAGGCAGACTTAGATCTGGTACTTGGAAATGATATTACGAGTCCTGTTGCGATAAAAGAAATGGAGAAGATGAAAACCAAAGGCGTATTTGATAAAGAGAAAATTGCTTTGGTTCCTGACCACTTCGTTCCCAACAAAGATATAAAATCTGCGGAGCATTGTAAATGTGTAAGAGAATTTGCTTATCGCAATGAGATTACCAATTATTTTGAAGTAGGGCAGATGGGAATCGAACATGCATTATTGCCGGAAAAAGGACTGACTGTAGCAGGGGATGTTATTATTGGTGCAGATTCCCATACATGTACGTATGGCGCATTAGGAGCATTTTCAACAGGTGTCGGCAGTACAGATATGGCGGCAGGTATGGCAACCGGAAAGGCATGGTTCAAGGTGCCGGCGGCAATGAAATTTAACTTAGTTGGCAAGATGGATAAATGGGTGAGCGGAAAAGATGTTATCCTACATATCATCGGAATGATCGGTGTGGACGGGGCATTATATAAATCCATGGAATTTACAGGGGAAGGCATTAAAAATTTATCGATGGATGATCGCTTTACAATAGCGAATATGGCAATCGAAGCCGGAGGAAAGAACGGTATATTTCCTGTCGATAATAAAGCGATCGACTATATAAAAGAACATTCGAATAAAGAGTATACAATCTATGAAGCCGATGAAGATGCTGTATATGATGAAGAGTATACAATTGACCTAAGTGTTTTAAAACCGACAATTGCATTCCCGCATCTACCGGAAAATACAAGGACTATTGATGAGATCAACGAACCTGTAAAGATTGACCAGGTGGTAATCGGATCTTGTACCAACGGGCGGATCGATGATCTTAGATGCGCAGCCAAAGTACTCGCCGGCAGAAAGGTAGCGAAAGGTATGAGATGCATTATTTTACCGGCAACGCAAAATATCTATATGCAGGCCATGGAAGAAGGATTATTAAAAATCTTTATTGAAGCTGGAGCAGTCGTCAGTACCCCTACCTGCGGACCTTGTCTGGGAGGCTATATGGGAATTCTTGCAGCCGGTGAGCGATGCGTATCTACTACGAATCGCAACTTTGTAGGTCGTATGGGTCATGTTGACTCGGAAGTTTATCTGGCAAGTCCGGCTGTCGCTGCAGCAAGTGCAATTACTGGACAGATATCAAGTCCATATGAGTTAAGTGTGAGAAGTGCTTCTAAGATGTGAAAGAACCTCATCTTAGAATTACTAAGTCTCACACTGGAAGAAGATGCAAACATCTTCTTCTCATAGTTCATGACAAGTGAAGCGGCTTGCCGATTCATCTTGTTTGCACGCGACCAAGGGTCGCAGATAGGAGTTAAAAATGAGAGCAAATGGAAGCGTTTTTAAATATAGTGATAATGTGGATACCGACGTTATTATTCCGGCAAGATATTTGAATTCTTCAGATCCTGCAGAACTGGCAGCACATTGTATGGAAGATATTGATAAAGAATTCGTGAGTAAAGTACAAAAAGGGGATATCATTGTGGCAGCTAAAAATTTTGGCTGCGGTTCTTCCAGAGAACATGCTCCGATTGCAATTAAAGCGGCTGGAGTCAGCTGTGTAATTGCAGAGACATTTGCAAGGATCTTCTACCGAAATGCAATTAATATCGGACTCCCAATTATTGAATGTCCGGAAGCTGCAAAGGGAATAGATGAAGGAGATAAAGTCGAGATAGATTTTGATTCTGGAATTATAACTAATAAAACAAAAAGTACAACATTCCAAGGGCAGCCATTTCCCGAATTCATGCAGAAAATTATTAAAGCAGAAGGTTTGATTAATTATATCAATAATAAATGATACTAGGATCGTAGGTATCAGGGCGCAAAATACCTTTAACCTCGACATCAATAAATAGAAATAGAAAAGAACGTCATTTGAAATTTTATATTTTGAATGACGTTTTATATGTTGCAATAAAAACAATTATGGTAATATATAAGATATAATAAGTTGTTAAGAAAAGGTGAAGAAAAAAATGAATATTGATGAAATATTAAAGAAACTGGATGATTTATTCAGGCAAAATGAAATTGAGAAAGTGGAGCCTTTTTTATTACAATGTCTGGAAGAAGCCAAAGAGACAGAGAACTACGGGGTCTATATTTCTATTTGCAATGAACTGATCGGTTTTTATAGAAGTGTATCAAATTATAGAAAGTCTTTTGATGTATCTGAAGATGTATTGCTGCTGATGGAAGAATTACAATTAGACAATACGGAACATTTTGCCACAACATTACTTAATGTAGCTACTGCATACAGGACCGCCGGAGAAGGAGAAAAATCCTATTCTTATTATATGAGAGCGATGAAAATCTATGAACAATTGCTAGAACCGGATGACTATCGATTTGCCAGTCTCTATAATAACATGAGTATACTTTTATCAGAACAGGGTAAAGATGAAAAAGCAGCAGAGGAACTTGAAAAAGCATTGGTAATTATAGAAAAAATTGATTTGGACTCAGTTGAGAGAGCAACTACACTGACAAATCTGGCAATGATTTATTTTAAACAGAATAAAAATGAAGAAGCCAGAGAGAAATTAGAATTGGCACTTCAGATTTTTGACAGAAGTGGAAAGAATACAGATGCCCATTACAGTGCGGCGCTTGCAGGAATCGGAGAGGCATATTATCACATGGGAGAATATGAAAAATCACTGCAATCCTACAAAAAAGCATTGGATGAGATTAAAAAACACTTTGGTGAAAATGAAAGTTATGCACTGGTATGCACGAATTGTTCTTCACTATGTGAAAAGCTGCAGGATGAAAAAAAAGCAGCATATTATAAAGAAAAATCTACCCAGATAATGAAAAAAATAAAACCATCATAAAATAATTAAAAACATAGCAGAAAGGAAATGAGCGTATGAAGGGATTAGAGCTTTCAGAGGCATATTACAATTTTTACGGAAAGGCAATGATTCATGAAAAGTTTCCTAATTACGAAAAACGGATAGCAGTTGGTCTGGTAGGGCAGGGATCTGAATGTTTGGGATTTGATGATGAACTATCTACAGATCATGATTTCGGGCCATCCTTTTGTATGTGGCTGAATGAAGATGATTATAAGGCCATTGGGAATATGCTTGCATTTGAATACGAACAGCTGCCAAAAGATTTTGCAGGCGTGCAGGGACGTGTGGAATCGACGCATGGCGGCGGCAGAGTCGGTGTGCATGAGATTAAAAATTTTTATTATTCCATTATTGGAAGGGAAGAAGTTCCAACAACGAATATTGACTGGTTATGGATTCCGGAATCCAGATTAGCGGTAGTTACGAACGGACAAGTTTTTCGAGATGATTTAAGAGAGTTCAGTACGATTAGGAATCAATTATTAGAATACTATCCGGAAGATGTACGAATTAAAAAAATTGTTGCTAGAGCTGCTACAATGGCACAGGCGGGACAGTACAATTATGCCAGATGTATGCGCAGGGGAGAGACCGTTGCAGCTTATATGGCATTGTCAGAATTCACAAAAAATACAATTTCCATGGTATATTTATTAAATAAGAGATATACCCCATTTTATAAATGGATGCATCATGGCATGAAGAAACTGCCGATATTGCATGAAGTAGGAGAGCTGCTTCAGACTCTTTGTGAACAGGACAATCAGAAAGAAGTATGGGAATCTACAGAAAATGCCATTCCCTTTTCCCTGAATCTTTTTGATAAAAATGTAGAAATTATTGAAATGATATGCAAGCTCATTGCAGAAGAACTGAACAGGCAGGATCTTTCAAATTGTCACGATCTTTATCTTGAGAACCATACGATGGGAATGATGCAGAAAATTAAAGACAGACAAATTAAATCCCTGCAGATTATGGAAGGTTAAAAGCATTGAAACATGTGTTCGACTGTGCTATGATGAGAATATGAATAAAAAAGACATTATATTAGTTCTTATTATCCTGACAGCAGCCGGAATTATTTATACGTTTACATTTTTTTTTAGTAAAGACGGCGCAATTGTGCAGGTATATGTAGATGGAACTTTAAAAGAAAGCTTTTCTTTAAACGAAGAAAAGGATATTTTGCTAGAAGGATATCAGGGAGGAACGAACCGTCTGATTATCCATAACGGTAAAGCCAGTATTGTTGAAGCGGACTGTCCGGATCATCTATGTGTAAAGCAAGCTGCAATCTATAAAAACGGAGAGAGTATTATATGTTTGCCGCATAGACTTGTTATTCAGATTACGAATGATAAAGATGAGAATAAATCTGAAATAGACGCGATGGCAAATTAGACTGCAGACAAAGAGGTCGCTTAAAGCGGTAGATGGGAGCAGACGTGTATCGAAAAACAGCTTTTTTAAGCGTTATGATTGCATTCGCACTTATTCTCAGCTATATAGAATATCTGGTGCCATTCTATTTTGGTGCTCCTGGAATAAAGCTGGGATTAGCTAATTTTATTATAATACTTATATTATATCGATTCGGGTGGAAGGAAGCATTGGCTGTGAATGGAACCCGGATTATTCTGTCCGGTTTTCTTTTTGGTAATTTGTTTGCCATTATGTATAGTATTGCAGGCGCCATGATCAGCTTTTTCTTTATGCTCATCATAAAGAAAACAAAGGGCTTCAGTATTCTTGGCGTCAGTATATGCGGGGGTGTCACTCATAATATTGGACAGCTGTTAATCGCTATGTTTGTAGTACAGACAAGCGGAGTCTTATACTATATACCTGTATTAATGATCGGGGGCATCATTACCGGGTTATTAATCGGCATCCTGGCTTCACAGGTACTAAAAAGATTACCGCAGAATGGAGAATTATTATGATTGCATATTTAAAAGGAGAAATAGCAGATATAACGGAAGATAATTTAGTTTTGGATGTAAATAATATCGGATATAATGTTAAGATTTCAACAAGTGTTGCCAATATGCTTCCGGGAATTGGAAATGATATTAAAATTTATACATATACACTGGTAAAAGAGGATGCTTTCCAACTATATGGATTTTTAACGAAGGACGACCTGGAAATATTTAAAAAGGTGATCACTGTAAACGGTATCGGACCCAAAGGTGCTTTGGCAATTTTATCTGTTATGAGTGCTGATGACTTAAGGTTCGCGATTATTGCAGGTGATGCAAAAGCAATATCAAAAGCACCTGGAATCGGGACAAAGACCGCAGAACGAATCATTCTCGATTTAAAGGACAAGGTGTCGATCGAAGATGTTTTTGATGGCGCTATGTCGGGAAAAGGAAATAATGATGTTGCAAATGATACTATGAACGGTGATAAAAATGAGGCAATAGAAGCTTTGGTAGCGCTTGGCTACTCTGCATCTGATGCATTGCAGGCAATCAAAAAAGTGAAGATAACGGATGATATGGATGCAGAGATGATTTTAAAGCAGGCATTAAAAAAGATTTCACTTTTATAGGGAACCGAATTGAGGATATTATGGCAAAGAGAATGATAGAAACAAATTTAATGGAAGAGGATATTAAAATTGAAGGGAGCCTTCGCCCACAACGGCTGCAGGATTATATCGGGCAACGGAAGGCAAAAGAAAGTCTTAGTATTTATATCGAAGCTGCGAAACAAAGGAAAGATTCATTGGATCATGTGCTTTTCTATGGACCACCGGGGCTTGGGAAGACTACTCTTGCAGGTATTATCGCAAATGAAATGGAAGTCAATATGAAGGTCACAAGTGGACCTGCAATTGAAAAACCGGGTGATATGGCTGCGATACTCAATAATCTCCAAGAGGGAGATTTGCTGTTTGTGGATGAAATTCATCGATTGAACCGTCAAGTGGAAGAAGTTCTATATCCTGCTATGGAAGATTTTGCGATAGATATTATGATCGGTAAAGGAGCAACTGCCAGATCGATACGTTTAGACCTTCCGAAATTTACTCTGGTTGGAGCAACTACGCGAGCAGGCCTTTTAACGGCACCTTTACGTGACAGATTTGGAGTTATTCATCATTTGGAGTTCTACACAACAGAGGAGCTTAAGACTATTATTATGCATTCCGCTAAAATATTGAATGTCGAGATAGAGGAAGCGGGAGCGATAGAGTTAGCGAAGAGAAGCAGGGGGACTCCGCGTCTGGCTAATCGAATTCTGAAAAGAGTCCGGGACTTTGCGCAGGTAAAATACAGCGGGGTCATTACAGAAGAAGTTGCTAATACTGCACTTGATTTGTTGGATGTAGATAAAATGGGACTGGACCGCATCGACCGTAACATACTGCTTACAATTATTCTTAAGTTTAAAGGAGGGCCTGTCGGATTAGAAACATTAGCAGCTTGTATCAGTGAAGATTCCGGTACATTGGAAGATGTATATGAACCTTATTTATTAAAAAACGGATTTTTGAACCGGACGCCCAAGGGCAGAACGGCCACAGATTTAGCATATCGTCATTTAGGTCTTGAAATTCCTGAATGATTTGATTATAATAAATATTGTATATTTATTATTACAGGTTGGTATATCTAGTGGTTCGGAAGAAGGGGTGCACAAGATGGCTTCAAAAACTGATGCAGAGGTTATTATATTCGGTAAAGTGTTTACATTAAGCGGATATGAAAGTGAAGAATATCTACAAAAAGTAGCATCCTATCTGAATAATAAGATGCTAGAGTATAGCAGGGTGGACGGATTTAAAAGGCAGCCATCTGAAACGCAGAATGTGCTTCTCCAACTTAATATCGCAGACGACTACTTTAAAGCAAAAAAACAAATCGAATTATTAGAAGAGGATATTAAGCTAAAAGAAAAAGAATTGTATGATTTAAAACATGAACTGATTACCTCTCAAATAAAACTGGAAAATAATGAGAAAAATATGAAGGAATTACAGGATAAATTTAACGAAAGTTCGAAAAAAATGATTCGGGTGGAAACAGAATTAAGTGATATAAAAAAGAATTGAAATGGTAAACTGGGGGCTGTCATTTGACAGCCCTTTTCAAGCGGGTGATTTATAGATGAGAATAAAACAAGTAGAACTTTTAGCACCAGCAGGCAATTATGAAAGCTTTTTAGGAGCTATTCATGCTGGAGCAGATGCAGTTTATCTGGCTGGCAATCAATTTGGGGCGAGAGCCTATGCTGACAATTTTTCAGAAGACGAAGTCTGCAGTGCGATTCGTTATGCACACTTATTCAAGCGAAAAGTATATTTAACAGTTAATATTTTACTAAAGGATAAGGAAATAGAACTATTATATGCTTATCTGAAACCCTATTATGAATGTGGACTTGATGGTGTTATTGTTCAGGATCTCGGTGCTTTTCAATATATAAAGGAACATTTTCCGGGATTGGAACTGCATGTGAGTACACAGATGACATTGACAGGAGCAAATGGTGCAAGATTATTAAAAGAATTAGGTGCCTCCAGAATTGTTCCTGCGAGAGAATTATCAATAGAAGAAATTCAGGATATCAAAAGAAAAGTAGATATTGAAATCGAAGCATTTGTACATGGTGCGATGTGTTATTGTTATTCAGGTCTATGTCTGTTCAGCAGCATACTGGGTGGACGGAGTGGGAACAGGGGGCGTTGTGCGCAACCCTGTCGCTTACCGTATGAAGTTTTTTATCATGATAAAAAACTTACAAAGGAAGAACAATATGTATTAAGCCTGAAAGATATGTGTACCATTCAGATGATTCCTGAATTAATAGAATCTGGAATTGATTCTTTCAAAATTGAAGGAAGAATGAAGAAACCTGAATATACTGCAGGTGTTACAGCAGCTTACCGAAAATATATAGACCGATACTATACAGATAAGGAACACTTTTGGGTGACCAGAGAAGAGATAGAATCTATCAAAAAATTATATGTCAGAAGTGAATTACAAAATGGATATTATGAAAAGCATAATGGAAGGGAAATGGTTACATTATCAAAGCCAAGTTACAGCGGTTCAGATGAGAAATTGTTGCATGAAATACATCATAAATATTTAATAAACAAAAAACAACTGACAGTAGAAGCCAAGATGATATTGTCGGTAGGAAAACCTGTTATATGTACCGTTCTTCATAAAGAAACCGGAACGGCAGTTACTGTAGAAGGACAAGTTGTGGAAGCAGCATCAAAACATCCGGTGGAAGAAGAAAGTATCCGTAAACAAATGTTGAAAACAGGATCTACAAATTTTTCATTTTCCAGTATATTAATAGCAATGGATATTCAGATTTTTATTCCTTTAAAAGCGATTAATGAGATTAGAAGGAATGCATTAGAACAACTGGAAGCAAAATTGTTACACGAAACTTTGAGAATAGCAAACTGTCAGGAGGGTACGATTGATAAAACTGTTGAAAAAGTAAATACTGTAACTATAGTAAAAAATGAATCTGACATACAAAAGGAAAAAGGTCTGTATGCAGTTGTTAATACAAAAGTACAGTTTTATGCCTTATTGAAGCATGATTGCGTGAAACGTATTTATTTATCCACCGACTGTTTACTAGATACAAAGAAAACTTTAAAAGAGCGTTTAGCGGAGTTTACCAGATTATCCGCAGAATCTAATAAATCGTTTTATCTCGCAATGCCTCATATGATACGAAAACGTTCCGAAAAGTATTTGAATGAGCTGGCAGAAGTGATACGAACAGATTTGGTTTCAGGGGTTCTTGTCAGAAACCTTGAAGCATTAGGGTGGCTGCAGCAGATAGGATATCAAAATAGGATTGTTACTGATGCCCAGGTATACTGTTTTAATAAAAAATCCAAAACGGTACTTCATAGTATGGTAGATTCCATGACAGTCCCATATGAGTTGAATCTAAAAGAATTGCTCCAATTGGGACTAGAATCTATGGAAATACCTGTCTATGGAAGAATACCTATGATGATCACTGCCAATTGTGTTCATAAAACTACAAAGCAATGTATCGGAGATTCATGCAAAGAGGGTGAATTTTTGGAACTAAAAGACAGATACAAGAAAAAATTCCCGGTAGTTGCAAATTGCGTACATTGTTTTAATACAATATATAATAGTCAGCCGACCTCTTTACATGCTTATGTACCACGGTTTCTGGAATGCGGTGCTGAAGGAATCCGTTTGGATTTTACGGTAGAGACTGAACAAGAAGTGAATCAAATCACAACTTTTTTTGGGAAAATCTATCAGAATACTGATATAAAAAAGGAGCCGCCATACAAAGAATTTACGAAGGGACATTTAAGGCGCGGCGTTGAATAAGTTAGGATGGAATCATAAAGATGGTATGGTATGTACAAGAATTTTCTAAATATTTTCTAACATTTTTTATGGTAATATACACATATGAATGTTTTGCTGTCTTTCGATATGAAGACCAGGAAGAAAGAGATGGCATCTATATCAGACAAAATCTGCTGATGGTACTTATTCATACAGTTGGTTTTGCTGCAATTTATTTGAAAGTCGGAGATATTTTATATTTATTTTTATATGCACTTGAGTTGATCGTATTGTTTTCTGTTATCGTTCTATTTCGAGCTATTTATCCGAAAGTAAACAGGTTAACGGTAAATAATATGTGTATGCTGCTATGTGTCGGCTTTATCATAATAGCAAGGATATCATTGACCAAAGCAGTCAGCCAATTTAAAATAGTGATTGTTTCTTTAATTGTTGGAATGGTAATTCCTTATTTTGTGCACAAACTAAAACTTCTAAAATATCTGACATGGATTTATGCAATGGTCGGTATTTTTGCATTGGGCATCGTTTTGTTAGTTGGTGCTGTAACGAATGGTTCTAAGATATCTTATAGCATTTTAGGTTATTCTTTTCAGCCATCAGAATTTGTAAAAATCATTTATGTTTTTTTAATAGCCAGTCTGCTGTATGAATCAGATCGTTTTTTGAATGTTGTGATATCCGCAATACTAGCGGGAGTGCATGTCATTATTTTAGTACTATCGAAAGATCTGGGAAGTGCTTTGATTTTCTTTGTTGTATATGTATGCTTGATTTTCATTGCCACAAAAAAGTATATTTATCTGATATTGGGAACCGGAGCCGGTATCGGGGCAGCTATGATTGCTTACCGGCTTTTTAGGCACGTACAAGTCAGGGTTCAGGCATGGCAGAACCCGTGGGATGATATTGCAGGAACAGGTTATCAGATTACACAGTCTTTATTTGCGATTGGAACCGGCAGCTGGTTTGGATTAGGACTTCTACAAGGAACACCTTCCTCCATTCCCTTTGTGGAAACGGATTTTGTTTTTGCAGCTGTTGCAGAAGAAATGGGGGTTATTTTCGCAATTTGCGTAATATTAGTTTGTATAAGCTGTTTTGTGATGTTTATGAAGATCGCAAGCCAGCTGCAAGACAGATTTTATCGTTACATTTCAGCTGGGTTGGGAATTACGTATATATTTCAAGTGTTTTTAACGATAGGAGGAGGCACAAAATTCATTCCGCTTACTGGTGTAACATTGCCTTTCATTAGTTATGGCGGCAGTTCGATATTGACCACAATAATTATGTTTTCAATAATTCAGGGGCTATATATTATTAGATGTGATGAAGGAGAGCAGCTTGAAAGAAACAAAAAAAGAAAGAAAAATCAGAGAAGAACAGAAGAACCAGAATTTGAAGAAACGTAAAGGAAATCTGGAGATAATGGGAATTATGTATTTTTTTGTTTTTCTGTTCAGTATTTTGATTATCTATATTGGCTATTTTGTTTATACGCAGCATGAAGAACTGATCAACAATGTGTATAATCCAAGGATGGAAATGATAGCAAAACAAAATATAAGGGGAACTATTTATTCAAAAGATAAAGATGTCCTGGCTGAAACAAAAGTATCGAACAGCGGAAAAGAAACCAGAGTCTATCCATATGAAAATTTGTTTTCTCATGTGGTCGGATATGATACGAACGGAAAATTAGGAATCGAATCGTTAGCCAATTACTATTTGATTATGTCGGATATTTCTGTTGAAGAAAAGGCAAAAAATGAATTGAACGGAGAAAAAAGCAGAGCCGATTCGGTCGTGACTACACTGGATGTTGATTTACAGCAGGCCGCATACGATGCATTGGGTGTATATAAAGGTGCGGCAATTATCATGGAGCCATCTACGGGAAAGATATTAGCAATGGTATCAAAGCCAGACTTTGATCCGAATGAGATTCAAACAATATGGGATGATATCATTCATGATGACAGCAGTACCGTCCTTTTAAACAGGGCAACACAAGGGGTATACCCTCCTGGATCGACCTTCAAGATAGTGACTGCATTAGAGTATATCAGAGAAAATCCTGATACGTATCAAAATTACCAGTATACGTGTAAGGGTAAATTTAACCTTGGAAACAGCTCTATTCAATGTTATCATGGAGCTGTTCATGGAAGTGTCGACTTAAAGAAATCATTTGCAAAATCCTGTAATTCATCGTTTGCTAATATTGGAACTCATTTGGACTACAGCAAGTTTGCAGCTACATTAAATGATTTATTGTTTCATAATGAATTGCCGGCCGATTTTTCATATAAACAAAGCAAGATCGCTGTTGATGCAAATACGTCGGATGCAGATATCGTGCAAATAGCGATAGGACAAGGTGCAATCCAGATGACGCCGCTTCATTTGGCAATGATTACATCTGCAATTGCAAATGATGGAACCTTGATGAAACCATATTTGATAGACAGAATTCTGGATGATGACGGAAATATCGTAAAACAGTATCATGAATCAAAATATAAAACCTTAATGACAAGTACCGAAGCATCTGTTTTAACAGATTTAATGAAAGCAGTAATAGAATCTGGTACGGGAACAAAGCTGTCCGGACTGTCCTATACGGTAGCAGGTAAAACAGGTTCAGCAGAGTATAATGCTGCAAAAGAAGACAGCCATGCATGGTTTACCGGATTTGCGCCGGCAGAAAATCCGGAAATAGAAGTTACTGTTATTCTGGAAGGCGCTGGAAGCGGCGGCGATTACGCAGTACCAATTGCGAAAAGAATGATGGATGCGTATTTTAAGAAAAATAAATAACCACAAGGGAGGAACGCAATGGTCGAGGCAACGAGCTGTGGTGGCATTGTTATTTTCAGAGGGAAAATACTTCTTTTATATAAGAATTATAAAAATAAATATGAGGGTTGGGTATTACCGAAAGGAACTGTAGAGCATGGAGAAAACTTTCAGGAAACGGCGCTCAGAGAAGTGTTTGAGGAAACGGGTGCAAATGCATCTATCGTTAAATATGTAGGGAAAAGTGAATATTCTTTTACGGTATCGGAAAATACAATTGATAAGGAAGTACATTGGTATTTAATGATGGCAGAGAATTACTACAGTAAACCACAAAAAGAAGAGTATTTTATAGATTCCGGATTTTATAAATATCATGAAGCCCTACATTTACTAAAATTTTCGAACGAAAAAAAAATACTTGAATCGGCATACAACGAATATTTGAATCTGAAGAAAATGAATAAATGGGGTATTACCCCATTTATAAAGTAGAAACAATATCTACCTGGTCTACCTTACTAAGATCAAGTAACTCGCCGGTTTCAACAAGTTTGATCAAAGGGCGGTCTAAGGCGTTCGTATTGATTAGAATTACATCTGCAACAGTGCCATTGCTTAAAACAACACGGGCCCCCATCTGGCTAGTGGCAATATGCTGCAGAATCAGTTTAATAATGGGAGAACAATAGCGATCCAGACCGCTATCCAAAAAGCTTTTTATCACTTGAAAAGAATTTAGGGAAGGGCGGTAAGTTCTGGCAGAAGTCATAGCTTCATAAGAATCGACAATCCCCATATAGATTGCGAAAATGTCAATCTCCGAATCTTTAATGTGATTTGGATAACCGCTGCCATCACAACGCTCATGATGCATCAATGTGGCATTTAGTATATGTTGGTCAATATCCTTATTTTTAAGTAAATCATACCCGAGAGTAGTATGTGTCTGCATTCTGGTATATTCGTCATTTGATAGACGACCCGGTGTCCAAAGAAGAGAATTCGGTAATTTTAATTTTCCGATATCATAGACAAATCCGCATAAAGTAATTGTTTTAGTGTCTTCATTTGATAGGCCCAGCCAGTAAGAAAATACATTACTGATCAGTGCAGCATTCAGACAATGTGCATAAGTCAGATCGTCTTCAGTAGGAAGCATATAATATAACATATTAAGCAGTTCTTCGCCTGTCTTTGTACAGGCTCTGATATTATCATGTATTTTAAGAAGATAAGAAAAATTAAGCATTTGATCATGCAGAAGAAAATCATCGATCATATATTTATAAGCATTCAAATTATTATGATAGACCCTTTCGAAGTTCTTAAAAGATGATGAAACACGAATCCTTTCAAAACGTGTCACAGCGTAATCGGCAGGTTCTTTTATTTCTACCCTCATTATTGAGTAACGAGCTAATTTTGCTATTATATTTGCATCAACGATTGTGTTAGCCGGACAAATTAAATCGCCATGATAAGAATGTACAGCTTCTCCGATTTCCATACCTGGTTGTAATTCCATTCTAGCAACTGATTTCATATGTAAAGACCCCTCTAATCCTATATTTATATTTCTGCTATTATCAATAATATTATAGTTATCTGCCTATATTGTCAATGTTTTTGAAATGGTTATCTGTTAAATTATGTCTGTTTATGATAATATAATAAATAATATGAATTATGGATACTTACAAAGTATAGATATTATACCAAAAATTGGTTATAATCTAATATGTAATGTAAATTTGGTGACAGAACGTATGGGGTCAAGGATGAGATTCTATAAATATTTGTATACAACAGATAAATATAGTAAAAAGCAGAAAAAAATATGCAGAAAGCTAAAATGGAATATTGGACAGATAAAGGTTCATGTAATTGCATTGGCATCAGGGAATGATTTACTTGAAATTTATCATTGTGCTTTTTTAAAACAAAAAGCATTCAGGAAAAAAGAGATATTCATTGTTGGAATAGCGGAAGGATATGATGAAGCGGTTGCTTTGTCACAAAAAATCGTATCAGACGTATATGAAGAAACAGGGGATGTAGAAGTGAAAGAATATATTCTGAATCAACAGTCTCGGAAGAGGGAAAAATGATACATATACTGTTATTAATTCTAAAAATAATTGGAATCATAGTTTTAAGTATTCTTATAATTTTATTTACACTCATTTTACTGATTCTGTTCATCCCAGTCAGATATCGGATACAGGCAGAATATGGAACCAATATCAGTGCCTTTATGAAAGTCAGCTGGTTGTTTCATATATTTAGTGGAAAAGTATTTTACTTGGAAGAGTCGAATATGATAATCAAAGTTTTCGGGATAACAGTATATGATGCAAGTAAGAATGAAAAAAAAGAGCGTAGAGAAAAATGGAAAGAAGAAAAGGATTATAGAAAAGAGAACAAGGTATCAGCACATAAAAATAACAAAAAAGAAAAGCCGGCTGAGACAGAAAATCAGATAGGCATAGTAAGGCAGGAGGATAAGGAATCATACGATCAAAATTCGGATAAAGAAAACAAAGATAATGAAACAGTAAACTGTGCGAAAGAAGAAAATAAAAGATCTTCTAAAATTAAAGATTATTTTATTAAGATCAGAGATTTATGGTTTCAATTCATAAAGGCATGTAAAAATATCAAGTACACAATAGAAAGAATTTATGATAATATAAAGGATATCTGTAAAAATATAAATTATTATTTTGAATTAGTGCATAGCATGGAAGCTAAGAAAGCATATGCATTATGTAAAAAACAAATTAAATATTTATGGAAAAATATAAGGCCGTGGAAATACAAAGTATACTTACATGTTGGAAATGAAGATCCTGCAATTGCCGGGCAAATAATGGCTTTGTATGGTATACTTTATCCACTATATACAAATCATGTTATTATAGTTCCTGAATTTGAACAGAATATTTTGGAAGGCAGCTTATTTATAAAAGGGAAAATAACGATTTTTAGTTTATTGCGTGTATTATGGATCGTTTATTTCGATAAAAATCTCAGAATATTTTTATCGATGTTAAAAAAGGAGGAGTAAAGATGTCAGATAATAATTTTTCAGGTGTAGTTGATTCTTTAATGAGGGGAATGGAATCTTTTCTTTCATCCAAAACTGTTGTGGGGGAAGCAACCAAGATAGGAGACACTATCATTCTGCCATTGGTGGATGTGTCATTTGGTGTTGGGGCCGGAGCCAGCAATAATGATAAAAAAAATGGTGGTGCGGGCGGCATGTACGGTAAGATGTCCCCAAGTGCCGTACTCGTTATTAAAAATGGTCAGACAAAATTAGTGAATATCAAAAACCAGGATACAATCACAAAGGTATTGGACATGATTCCTGATATCTTTGATAAATTTACATCTAAGAAAGAAGAAATCATGCCTGATCAGGAAGCAGTAGATATTGCATTTCCGGAAGAATAGTTGTTCTATAATACTTTCGTTTCACATATCTTTTATAGAAAAAGTATAAGCAGGGATGTATTTGAAAAAATTAATAGGATTTATATTATTTTGGGTTGCAGTAGGAATGATGCTTATGCTGATTATCTCAAAAACATTTTGGGGTATAATACTCATTGCTGCTTTCATATTAATTGGATATAATTTGTATTTCTGCAAATGATACAGAGGTGTTTACAGTGGACAGTTTGGATAAGGAATTGAAGATAGAAAATACAGAAGGACTTGATCAAATAAAACTATTTCTTTTCCGTGAAAATATAAGAATTGAAGCTGAAAAGAAAAAACTGGATGAATTATACGAAGAATTTTATCAGCAAAAAAGAGAATATGAAAAACAGAAAGAACAGCAAAAACAGAAAATTGAATATGACACCAGGCGATTAGAAAGTGAAAAATTACTTTTTGAAAAAAAGTTACAAATTCTTCAAAATGCATATCAACAGCTGGATCTTGATAGAAAAGCAGTAGAGCGTGAAAAAAGAGCATATCATATCAATAAAGAATACAATTCAGCAAGCAAGGTGATTCAATATATCAGTATTCAATCCTTTTTTAAAGGAGTGGATAATGTGCTTGCATTAAAGAAACGGTATAAAGATCTGATAAAGATTTTTCATCCTGATAATCTTTGCGGAGATAAAGATACTGTTCAAATGATCAATCAGGAATATAATGCATTAAAAGAGAAATACCAGTGTTAATCATATCTGGGAGTGCGCATCCTGCACGGTGTTCTTTTTACGCTAATTTCTATAGAATAAAAAAAGACTATCTTTCATAAGATAGTCTTTTTCAATGATTAAAATTAAGCTCTTTCAACTCTGCCTGATTTTAAGCAGTTTGTACATACATGCATTTTCTTTGCAGCTCCATTTACTTTGCATTTCACATTTTTAACGTTTGAATTCCAGATATGATTGGATCTTCTATGAGAATGGCTTACCGCATTACCAAAATGAACGCCTTTTCCACAAACTTCACATTTAGCCATATTAGCACCTCCCTAGACATATTAAGTCATTTAGACTCACAACACATTTATTCTAGCAGAAAGGATTGAATAATGCAAGCATAAATAATTGCTTTCTTCCAAAAAAAAACCAATTATTTTATTTATGTGTTTCATTTTTATCAAAAAGCGGTTATAATAGCCATATAATTTAGTCGTAGTTAGGAGGTTTATTATGAGTGGAACGATGGATACACATATGGGAAATATTGTTATAGATGATGAAGTAATCGGGAAATATGCAGGTTCCGTTGCAGTAGAATGCTTTGGTATCGTTGGTATGGCAGCTGTAAATATGAAAGATGAAGTAGTAAAATTATTAAAGCTTGACAGTATTACACGCGGCATTTCGGTAAATGTTGAAAATAATAATCTGATTCTGGATTTTCATGTAATCATTTCTTATGGTGTAAGCATTCTTGCAGTTTCTGATAATTTGATAAGTAATGTCAAATATAAAGTTGAAGAATTTACGGGTTTAAAAATTGAAAAAATAAACATCTTTGTTGAAGGTGTACGAGTTATTGATTAAGGAGGAACTAATTGTGGTTTTAAATACAATCGATGCTAAGATGCTTGCAAAGATGTTCTTAGCCGGTGCCAAAAATCTTGAGCATAAAAAAGAGTGGATTAATGAATTAAATGTTTTTCCAGTACCGGACGGAGATACTGGGACAAATATGACAATGACCATTATGTCCGCAGCCAGGGAAGTAGCAGCACTTGCTGATCCGGATATGAAAACACTTGCAAAGGCGATTTCTTCGGGCTCGTTAAGGGGAGCCAGAGGCAATTCAGGAGTTATTCTTTCACAGTTATTAAGAGGTTTAACAAAATACATCAGTGAGTATGATGAAGTTACAGCTAAAGTCATGGCAGAAGCTTTTGACAAAGCGGTAGAAACAGCGTATAAAGCTGTTATGAAGCCAAAAGAAGGAACCATTCTGACGGTAGCCAAAGGTGCTGCTGAGAAAGCAAATGAATTAGCTGCAAATGGATGTGATGATTTAAATTTTTTTATGGAAGAAGTCATCAAATATGCAGATTATGTATTAAGTCAGACGCCGGAAATGCTTCCGGTATTAAAACAGGCAGGAGTTGTTGATTCGGGCGGACAAGGACTTATGGAAGTTATGAAAGGTGCATATGATGCATATTTAGGTAAAGAACTAGATCTTTCGATTATAAATGTGACGCCGATTGCATCCATGATGTCAACCGAATCACAGGAAGAGGTCGATATTAAATTCGGATATTGCACAGAATTTATTATCATGCTGGACCGCGTATTTAATATAAAAAATGAAATTGATTTTAAAGATTACCTTGAATCTATCGGTGATTCGATTGTCGTTGTTGCAGATGACGATGTAGTTAAAGTACATGTGCATACGAACGATCCGGGACTTGCGATACAAAAGGCGCTCAAATATGGCTCTTTGTCAAATATGAAGATTGATAATATGCGTTTAGAACATCAGGAAAAAGTAATTAAAATGACAGAAAAGTCTGCACTATCTGCAGAAACAGAAAAAATGGATAAAAAGGATGTTGGTTTCATAGCAGTTTCTGTTGGTGAAGGAATAAACGACATTTTTAAAGGACTTGGGGTCGATTTCATTATTGAAGGCGGTCAGACTATGAACCCGAGTACAGAAGATATGCTGAATGCGATTGAGAAAGTAAATGCAGATACTATATTTGTATTACCAAATAATAAAAATATTATTTTGGCTGCAAATCAAGCAAAAACATTGGTGGAGCATAAGAATATTATTGTTATCCCGACGAAAACGGTACCGCAGGGTATAACAGCGGTCATCAATTATGTACCAGATATGTCAGCGGAAGATAATGAAGCAACTATGGTTGAAGAGATTGCACGAGTGAGGACAGGACAAGTTACTTATGCAGTACGTGATACTATGATTGATGATAAAGAAATCAAGCAAGGGGATTTCATGGGAATCGGCGATGCTGGAATTCAGTCAGTCGGTGCTGACATGGATACCGTCGCATTTGAAATGATTCAGAAGATGATACATGATGATACAGAATTAATCAGTATTTATTATGGCAGTGATGTGGCAGAAGAAAAGGCAGAACAATTAAAAGCAAACGTGGAAGCATCGCATTCAGACTGTGATGTGGAATTACAATTTGGTGGGCAACCAATCTACTACTATATTGTATCGGCTGAATAATTCTAAAAACCAAACAATTGGGAGAAGAGTAGGGACGGTTTGTACCGTCCTTATATTTTTATAAATGGAGAAAACGCATGCATTTGGAGGATGGGATTCAACAATTAAAGGGAATTGGTGAAAAAACGACAAAATTATTCCATAAACTAAATATTAACACCATTTCTGATCTATTATCTTTTTATCCAAGAGATTACGATAAGCTTGATGAGGTGGTCCCGGTCTCACAATTAAATACAGATAAAATCTGTGCTGTCAGAGCTCAGCTGTTAAGTTCCATACAAGTTAAAAAAATAAGAAATCTAGTGATATCAACCGCGACCATATCAGATCAAACGGGTAACATACAGGTTACTTTTTTTAATATGCCTTATATTAGTAAAAATTTGGAAATTGGTAAATTTTATATTTTTCGGGGAATCATAAAAACAAATAAGAATGTTCATACTATGGAACAACCGAAAATATATAAAGAGGAAGATTACAATGAAAAAATAAATACCATGCAGCCTGTATATATGCTAACAAAGGGTATCAGTAGTACTATTATTCAAAAAGCAGTAAAACAAGCATTGGATACCATCGGCATGCAGAAAGAATTTCTTCCTTCAGATATAATAGAAAAATATAGTCTAATGGACTATACATATGCATTACAGCAGATACATATGCCAAAGAGTCGGGAATTGCTTTTGGAATCCAGAAAAAGACTTGTCTTTCATGAATTCTTTCTATTTATGTTAGCGATTCGTAATATGAAAAAAAAGAACGATGTGGCAGAAAATGAAAATATTATGCTGGAAACAGCAGATACACAAAGGCTACTTGAACAATTACCCTATCAACTGACAAAAGCGCAATGGAAAGTGTGGAATGAAATCAAAGAGGATCTTTCCGGCGTGAATGTAATGAATCGTTTGATTCAGGGAGATGTAGGTTCAGGTAAAACAATAGTTGCCATTTTATCCTTGTTAATGTGTGTAGCCAATGGTTATCAGGGAGCAATGATGGCACCAACAGAAGTACTGGCAAAACAACATTTTGAGGCAGTACAAAATATGGCTGTTACCTATAAACTCCCGCTGAAGCCAATATTGTTGACAGGTTCTTTGTCAGCAAAAGAAAAAAAAGCAGCATATCATTCAATAGAAACAGGGGAAACAAATATCATATTAGGCACACATGCTTTGATTCAGGAAAAAGTGATATATAAAAATCTTGCATTAGTTGTGACAGATGAGCAGCACCGGTTTGGAGTAAGACAGAGAGAAGCACTGGCAGGTAAGGGCGAAGCAGTTCACGTATTGGTTATGAGCGCGACCCCGATACCACGCACACTTGCAATTATTTTGTATGGAGATCTGCATATCTCCATCATAGATGAATTGCCGGCAAACCGGAAACCAATTAAGAATTGTGTAGTGAATACGGCATACAGAAAAAAGGCATATGAATTCATGCAAAGGGAAATTGCTGCTGGTAAACAAATTTACATTATTTGTCCCATGGTGGAAGAGGGCGAATTAGAAAATGTTGAAAATGTAACTGATTACACCAGTCAGATCAGACATATTTTTCCAAGCTATGTGCAGATCGATATGCTGCATGGAAAAATGAAAACAGCTGAAAAAAATAGAATTATGGAAGCCTTTAGTAATCATGATATTGACCTGCTTGTATCAACAACAGTAATTGAAGTTGGAATCAATGTACCAAACGCCACAGTTATGATGATCGAGAATGCAGAAAGGTTCGGACTTGCACAGCTGCATCAGCTGCGAGGCCGTGTGGGCAGAGGAAAGGAACAGTCTTTTTGTATTTTTGTAAGTGGTAAGGAAAATAAAAGCACAATGGAACGATTGTCCATATTAAACAAATCGAATGATGGTTTTTTTATTGCCGAAGAAGACTTGAAATTGCGCGGACCAGGAGATATCTTCGGTATCAGACAGAGTGGTCTGTTAGATTTTAAATTAGCAGATATCTATACAGATGCAGGTATCTTAAAAATGGCTAGTGAAGCAGTGGAGTCTATTTTGCAGGAGGATACGGAATTAAAGCTTACAAAGAATGCAGATCTGCGAAGTTTCATAGAGGAAAATCGGTTGCAACAGGTTGACTTTAGAACTATCTAAAGGTAAAATGTTCTTTATGCAGCAAGAAATTTGGGAGGAATATTTGTGTCTAAAATAGCAGTTATAACAGACAGTAATAGTGGAATCACACAGGAACAGGCAGAAAAACTGGGTATTTATGTTGTTCCTATGCCATTTATGATAGAAAATGAAACATTTTATGAAGGAATTACACTGACACGGGATCAATTCTATAAAAGGCTTGGTGAAAATGCCAATATTGCAACTTCGCAGCCAAGTCCGGAAGACATCTTGAATCTATGGCATGAATTGTTGAAAGAATTTGATGAAATTGTTCATATTCCAATGTCGAGCGGATTAAGTGGTTCCTGTGAAACAGCTCACGTATTATCTTTGGATTTTGAGGGAAAAGTTCAGGTAGTTGATAATCAGAGGATTTCTGTTACACAGAGACAGTCGGTGCTGGATGCAATTGCTCTGGCAGAAAATGGAAAAGATGCCTGCGGGATAAAAGAAATACTGGAACGTGATAAATTTAATTCCAGTATCTACATAATGCTGGATACGTTACATTACTTAAAAAAAGGCGGCAGAATCACACCGGCAGCCGCAGCACTCGGTACAATTTTGAGACTGAAACCCGTATTGCAGATTCAAGGGGAAAAACTGGATGCTTTTGCAAAGGCAAGAACTATTTCGCAGGCAAAAACGATTATGGAAAATGCTATCAAAAATGATATATTAAATCGTTTTGGCGGGATGGATAAAGAATCTGTTTATCTGCAGATCGCACATACCAAGAATGAAGATGCAGCAGTAAGTTTAAAAAATGAATTGCAGGAATTATTTCCGGAATTTTCAATCTATGTAGATCATTTATCTTTGAGTATCGCATGCCATCTGGGACCAGGAACACTTGCGATTGCATGTACCAAAAAGTTAATATAAGTAGGAAGGGCAAATATATGGCAAAAAACAATACGTATGATGCATCAAGCATAACCGTATTAGAGGGGTTGGAAGCAGTCCGAAAGAGACCTGGAATGTATATCGGCAGTGTTTCGACCAAAGGATTGAACCATTTAATATATGAAATCGTGGATAACTCTGTAGATGAACATCTGGCAGGTTATTGTGATGAAATTCATGTGACTTTGGAGGCGGATGGTTCAGCTACGGTATCGGATAACGGACGCGGTATCCCAATTGAAATGCACGAAAAAGGAATCAGTGCAGAACGACTTGTATTTACGACCTTACATGCAGGCGGAAAATTTGATAACAATGCATACAAAACAAGTGGAGGGCTTCATGGGGTAGGTTCTTCTGTTGTAAATGCACTTTCAGAGAAATTGACCGTTAAAGTCAAAAAGAATGGATTGATTCATGAAGATAAATATGAACGTGGTGTTCCAGTAATTGATTTAATTGAGGGGTTATTACCTACAATTGGAAAAACAAAGGAAACTGGAACAAGTGTTAATTTTTTACCGGATGACACGATTTTTGAAAAAACAAGGTTCAAAGCAGATGAAGTAAAAAGCAGAATGCATGAAACAGCATATCTAAATCCAAATCTAAAAATTATCTTTGAAGATAAAAGAGAAGAAGAGCTGGAACATGTCGAATTCCACGAACCGGACGGCATTGTAGGCTTTGTGAAAGATATGAACCGTAACAAGGAAGCAGTACATGATGTGATTTATTTTTCTGGTGAAGCTGATGGAATCGGAGTTGAAATCGCTTTTCAATATGTAAATGAATTTCATGAAAATGTACTTGGATTCTGTAATAACATCTATAATGCGGAAGGAGGAACACATCTTACCGGCTTTAAAACTGTGTTTACAACAATTATCAATTCCTACGCAAGGGAACTTAATATTTTAAAAGAAAAAGATCCTAATTTTACAGGTTCTGATGTCCGTAATGGTATGACAGCAGTTGTTTCAATCAAACATCCGGAACCAAGATTTGAAGGGCAGACAAAGACAAAATTAGATAATCAGGATGCTGCAAAATCCGTAAGTAAGATTACGGGAGATGAGGTACCGCGATTTTTTGATCGAAATCTGGAATCACTTAAGAGTGTTATTGCTTGTGCAGAAAAAGCAGCAAAAATTAGAAAAACTGAAGAAAAAGCAAAGACAAATATGCTTACCAAGCAGAAGTTTTCGTTTGATTCTAACGGAAAACTTGCAAATTGCGAATCCAGAGATGCTTCCCAATGCGAAATTTTTATTGTGGAAGGTGATTCTGCCGGTGGGAGTGCTAAAACTGCAAGAAATCGTGCATTTCAGGCTATTCTTCCTATTCGCGGAAAGATTTTGAACGTTGAGAAAGCAAGTATTGATAAAGTTCTGGCAAATGCCGAGATCAAGACGATGATCAATGCATTTGGCTGTGGTTTTTCAGAAGGGTATGGCAATGATTTTGATATTACAAAATTAAGATATAACAAGATTATCATTATGGCTGATGCTGATGTGGACGGGGCCCATATCTGCACGTTATTGCTGACATTATTTTATCGTTTTATGCCAGAACTTATTTTCGAAGGTCATGTATACATTGCGATGCCGCCATTGTATAAAGCAATGCCAAATAAAGGTAATGAAGAGTACTTATATGATGATATGGCGCTTGAACGATACCGAAAAAAGCATAAGGGACCTTTTACATTACAAAGATATAAAGGTCTTGGAGAAATGGATGCAGAGCAGTTATGGGAAACAACGCTGGATCCTGAGACCAGAATGCTGAAGCTTGTGGAGATAGAAGATGCACGGCTTGCATCAGACGTTACAGAAATGCTCATGGGTACCGAGGTACCGCCGAGAAAAGAATTTATTTACGAACATGCAGTTGATGCAGAATTAGACATATAGGAAGGCAGACGTATATGGAAGATAATATAATTAAGACCGAATATTCGGAAGTAATGCAGAAATCATATATTGATTATGCCATGAGCGTTATCGTTGCCAGAGCATTGCCTGATGTCAGGGATGGATTGAAGCCTGTTCAAAGACGTACGCTATATGATATGTACGAACTTGGAATCCGCTATGACAGACCCTACCGAAAAAGTGCCCGTATTGTCGGTGACACGATGGGCAAATATCATCCACATGGAGACAGTTCTATTTATGATGCGTTAGTAGTAATGTCCCAGGAATTCAAAAAGGGACTTCCACTGGTAGATGGGCATGGTAATTTTGGAAATATCGAAGGCGATGGTGCCGCGGCTATGCGTTATACGGAAGCCAGACTTGAAAAAATCACGCAAGAAGCTTATCTTGCTGATTTAGATAAAAATGTAGTGGATTTTGTTCCGAATTTTGATGAAACGGAAAAAGAACCAGGTGTTCTTCCTGTCAAGATTCCGAATCTTCTGGTAAATGGTGCGGAAGGTATTGCAGTAGGTATGGCTACCAGTATTCCACCGCATAATCTTGCAGAAGTAATTGATGCCACAAAAGCTTATATGAAAGATAATACCATTACAACAAAAGAATTGATGAAATATATCAAAGGACCTGATTTTCCGACTGGTGGTATCGTTATCAATAAAGACGACCTATATCAAATTTACGAAACGGGAACAGGAAAAATAAAGATTCGTGGAAAAGTCACGATTGAAAAGGGAAAGAACGGAAAAACAAATGTTGTAATTACTGAAATTCCTTATCCGATGATCGGATTGAATATCGGTAAATTCCTAAGTGATGTAGCTGCATTGGCAGAAGCAAAGAAAACGGTTGATATTGCAGATATATCAAATCAATCTTCTAAAGAAGGCATTCGCATTGTGATTGAACTTCGCAAAGATGCAGACGTGGATAACTTTGTAAATATGCTATACAAGAAAACACGTTTAGAAGATACTTTCGGGGTTAATATGCTAGCCATTGATAACGGACGCCCAGAAACAATGGGAATCAGGAAGATCATTAGGCGCTGTGTGGAATTCCAATATGAAGTTGCGACAAGAAAATATACAACTTTATTAAACAAGGAACTTGAAAGAAAAGAAATACAGGAAGGTCTCATCAAGGCATGCAATGTAATTGATTTGATCATTGAAATTTTAAGAGGCTCCAAAGATAGAAATATGGCAAAGGCATGTCTTACTGGCGGAATCGCAGATGGCATTAAATTCAAATCAAAAGAATCGAAAATTATGGCGCAACAACTTATGTTCACAGAAAATCAGGCAAATGCGATTCTGGAAATGCGTCTCTATAAATTAATCGGTCTCGAATTGGAAGCCTTAATCAATGAACATGAAAATACGATGGCAAATATCTATCGTTATGAAGATATTTTGGATCGAAAAGATTCAATGGCACAAGTTATCATGAATGAATTGGATTCCATTAAAAAGGAATTTGCAAGACCAAGAAGAACGGTTGTTGAGAATGCAAAAGAAGCTGTATACGAAGAAAATAAAATCGAAGAGATGGAAGTCATGTTCCTTATGGATCGCTTTGGTTATGCAAAGACCATAGATATGGCTACTTTTGAGCGGAACAAGGATGCTGTACTGACAGAAAATAAACATATATTTCAATGTAAGAATACCGGGAAGATATGTGTGTTCACCAACAAAGGACAACTTCATACCATTAAAGTCATGGATCTTCCATTTGGAAAATTCCGAGACAAAGGAATACCGATTGATAATATAAGTAATTTCGATTCTTCAAAAGAAAATCTCTTATTAATTGCCAGTCAGCAGGAATTAAACTTATACAGAGTCATTTTTGTTACCAGACAATCTATGCTGAAAATCGTAGATGGTGGTGAATTCGATGTCAGCAAACGTACAATAGCAGCTACAAAGTTGCAGGCTGATGATGAATTGATCAACATATCTCTTTATAAGGAACAAAAGAATATTGTGCTTCAAACAGAAAACGGTTATTTTCTGCGGTTCCCATTAGAAGAAATACCGGAAAAGAAAAAAGGAGCAATTGGTGTAAGAGGTATGAAACTGGCGGCCAATGACATCGTTGATGCCGCATACTACACCCAAAATTCAATAGAGCAGGATATTTTGTATAAAGATAAAAAAATTGAGCTAAATAAATTAAAGCTGGGAAAAAGAGATTCCAAAGGAACGAAAGTCAGAGTATAAGTGCCGCCGCTGCGGCAGATGGGAGCAGATATGAGGGTAGTAGCCGGAACAGCCAGGAGTTTAAAACTAAAAACGGCAGATGGTGTGGAAACGCGTCCGACAACAGACCGTATAAAAGAAACACTTTTTAATATGCTGAATTTTAACATTCCGGATTGTATTTTTCTTGATTTATTCAGTGGAAGCGGTGGTATTGGAATTGAGGCTCTGAGTCGTGGTGCTTCTAAATGTTATTTTGTGGAAAATAATAAAAATGCACTTAATTGCATACAAGACAATTTAGTATTTACAAGACTGGATAAAAAGGCTATTGTAATAAAACAAGATGTGTTAGCAGCAATAAGGGGCATTATGGAAGAACAGGCAGATATTATTTTCATGGATCCGCCTTATGATCAAGCGTATGAAAAATGTGTATTAGAAATATTAAAGGATATGACTTATGTTACAGAGAACACGCTAATTGTTGTAGAAGCATCCTTGCATACCGATTTTTCATATGTTACTACGTTAGGGTTTGAGATTACAAAAGAAAAGATTTATAAAACGAATAAACATATCTTTTTGCAAAGGAGATAGATGCAAAATGAAAGCAGCAATTTATCCGGGCAGTTTTGATCCGGTTACATTTGGACATTTGGATGTCATCAAACGAGCATCAGAAATTTTTGATGAATTAATAGTGGGTGTGTTGAACAATACGCAAAAGAGTCCATTGTTTTCTGTAGAAGAACGTGTTAAAATACTAGAAGAAGCGACAAAAGATTTACCAAATGTAAAAATTGATTCTTTTAGCGGACTGTTGATTGATTATGCCAGGGAAAAAAATGTTCATGTCGCAATCCGTGGGTTACGTGCAATAACGGATTTTGAGTATGAACTGCAAATATCACAGACGAATATGAAATTATCAAATGGTGAATTGGATACTATGTTTTTAAATACAAGTTTGGAATATGCATACTTAAGTTCTACCAGCGTAAAAGAAATTGCATGTTTTAATGGTGATATATCCCAGTGTGTTCCGGAATTCGTGGCAAAGTTGATTTATGCGAAATATGGATATCAAAGGTAGGACACGGAGTGGATGAAATAAACCATTTACTTTAACTTGTTATAATTGTTAGGATAGGAGAAATGCAATCATATGAGCAGCAGAATCGAACAATTAATTGATGAAATTGAAGAATTTATCGATAGTTGTAAGTATCAGCCATTATCAAATACAAAAATTATCGTAAATAAGGAAGAAATAGATGAACTTCTTCGAGAACTTCGAATGAAAACTCCGGATGAAATCAAGAGATATCAAAAAATAATCAGCAATAAAGAGGCGATCTTAAATGATGCAAGAGAGAAGGCAGAAGCATTAATCAATGAAGCTACTATTCATACCAATGAATTGATCAATGAGCATGAGATTATGCAACAGGCTTATGCACAGGCGAATGAAGTGGTTACCCTTGCTACGAAACAGGCGCAGGAGATATTGGACAATGCAACAAGAGAGGCAAATAGTGTAAAAGCCTCTGCAATTCAATATACAGACGATATTTTAGGAAACTTGGAAACGTTTGTTTCGGGAGCAATAGACAATTCGACCTCGCAATATAACAGTTTAATAAATTCTTTGAATAGTTGTAATGATATAATCAAAGCAAACCGCTCTGAATTATATCCAGGTGACGATGAGGAAGAATTAGCGGAAGGAAATACAGTTTCCGGTAACGATGGCATTAATTTAGATATGATTTAATGATGATGGGAAGGACGTACAACTATAGTTGTTACGTTCTTTTTCACTCTATAGGAAATGTCACATTACTGTAAAGTTATAAAGCCAGTGATTTCTATAGAGTAAAAAGCACTCCGTGCAGGATGCACACTCGCTTTCGCGGATGGAATCCTCCCAATGGTCGGATGCGCACGGCGCGGAGAATGAGCCTTTAGGCACATTCTTTATTTACACTTATAGGATTCAAATGTCAAAAGCTCATCAAAGAACTTGGCTTCGTCAATTTGCACATATACTAGCAAAACAAAAATTGATGCACAACATAGTTTGGTGAGCAACTGTATGAAGCCGCTGGTACTTAGAACATGTATTTTATGTTCTTATGTACCACTGCGTGCTGAGTCCAAGCGGGAGCGCGTTGCGAATGAACTATGTTGTGTATCAATTCGGATTCACCTAAATTGTGCAAATTGACGAATTCAATAACAAGCTTTTGACATTTGAATTCTTATAGGAAATTTTACTAGGAGAGCGCAAAATGGAATTATTTGATGTTTTACAGGAAGACGGGACTCCGTCAGGCTTAACAAAGACAAGGGAAAAAGTGCATCAGGACGGAGATCTGCATGGAAGTGTCCGGATATGGCTTATTAGGGATGACTTGGTATTATTACAAAAGCGTGTGCTGAATAAAGACTCATTTCCGGGATGTTACGATGTGGCTAGTTCAGGTCATATTGACGCGGGAGAAGATGCCATGACAGCTGCGATCCGAGAAGTGCAGGAGGAAATTAATCTGACGATTACAGAGGAAGGCTTGATTCCATTATTTACGCAGCGTTTGCATGTTGATATCGAACAGACAAAAGGAAGATTCATCAGCAATGAAGTAAATACGGTATACCTGTTGCGTGAAGGATTTAATATTGATACTCTGTGTGCACAGAAGTCTGAGATAGACTGTCTGAAGTGGATTCCAATGTCTGATTTATTATCAGCTTTGTGTGAAGAAAACAGCAATTACTGTATTCCTTTATCGGAATGTAAACGTGTATTTGCGTACTATTCCGATTATCAAAAATGAGGATATTGAATAATCAATATCCTCGTTCGCGTCTTTCCAGTCTGTTTTGTTTTCGAAGTTCAGCACCTTCCCATTCTGCTTTTTGAGATTCATTTTCAATGGTCAGACGTGGAACTCTAGTCGGTTTGTCATCCGGTCCCATAGCGACCATCTCAAAGTATGCACGGTTAATAGGATGTCGCATTCCTTCAAAATTCTCTACATAGGAATCAACACGCACCTCCATAGAAGTATTGCCTACATACGTAATATAACCAATGATTACTAATAAGTCAGCATTATAAACACCAGCTTTGAACTGCAGATTATCAATTGCAACTGTTGTGACATTGGGTGAACTTGCGTGCCTTTTGGCCACAATACCTGCTATTTCATCAATCCACCGCAAAAGAGCACCCCCGAAAAGACGCCCGCCACCATTTAAATCTGCTGGTACAATGGCATGATATTGTATACTTCTTGAGTCCTCAATGGTTTTGGATTCTATCATATATAAAACCTTCTTTCGTTCAAAATTCCAATAGAACAATTAAATCACAAACAGAATACTTTGTAAACATTTACACTTAATACAGTACAGGTGATTGCTGGAGCAAAATGAGCAGGATATAATAAATGATGCAAAAAAATGTCTGGATGATTTTATGAAAAATATAGGAAATCATAGATAATCCAGTATCTTTTATCATACTGCTTGTTTGCGCAAAGCACGAGATACCACCAAACATGAGGGTTGGGAATATGATAAGTAATTTGTGTGTGGCTGGTAAAGAAATATGCAGCGTATACTGTATTCCGCTGGAAATTTCTAATAGACAATTAAACGTTGAAAAGAGAAAGGGATATTGATTACAAAATAAATAGGGAATACAGGCACAAAGATTAAATATAACCATATAACCTCCTAATTTTGTAATGGCATTGAGTGAACTGATGATACTATTATCCAGTAACAGAAACATTGATTCTTTTTTTTCTGTCCTTACAGGGTAAGATGCAGTTGCGGGCAGTTTGGAAAGTATTTCACCTGAGCTTTCCCGATAGAGATTTCGATAGGAAGTGTAACGTAATACGAGACCATATAAAAAAGGAATTCCATACATACCGAATAAAAAGGGCATGTAATTTTTAATCGAAAGTCCCAGCAATACAACACTAATGAAATAAATAGGTCCTATATTATTGCAGAAGGATAGTAAGTAAGCGGCTTCTTTTTTTGAAATATAAGAATTTATATATAATTCAGATACAATTTTAGCGCCCATGGGAAAACCGCATAAAAATCCGAAGAAAATACAATAGATACAATCAGGACGCAATCTGAAAAGAGGCATAAGTAATGGTGATACGACGCGGCATATGGTACGATGCAATCCTAACTGAATTAAGAGTGAAGAGAGTATCATAAAAGGAAGCAATGTAGGAATCATGGTCTGAAACCATATCATAAGCCCTTTTGAGGCAAAGGACACAGTCATTTTGGGGAAAATGAGCATACAGAAAAATAGAATTGAAAGAAAAAATAAAATTAACGATTTTTTTATAAAGTTTTTCAAGTTAAATCCCCAAATATGTTAAAATGTTGTATACTACAATAGTATTTTTGTAATTCTTAAAACATGCTAAATATTTATCATATAGGAGTATATAGTGCGATTAGACAGATTTTTGACAAATATGAATATCGGAAGCCGGAATGAAGTAAAGGAATTAATAAAAAACGGAAAGGTTACAGTTAATGGAGAGGTCATAAAAAAGCCCGATATCCATGTGAATCCTGATTCTGATTCTATTATGTATCAAAACAGTGTATTAACTTTTGAACCTTTTGTATACTATATGTTGAATAAGCCTGCCGGAGTCGTCTCAGCAACACAGGACAACCTGAATAAAACAGTAGTAGAGTTACTAAAGGCTGAGTGCAGGACGGATTTATTTCCGGTTGGGAGACTTGATAAAGATACAGAGGGATTATTGATCGTAACAAATGACGGACAATTTGCACATAATATGTTATCACCCAAAAAGCATGTTGCCAAAACATACTATGCAATATTGGATAAGGCAGTTAAAAATGAAGAAATAGAAGCATTTGCAAACGGGCTCGATATCGGAGATGACAAGATCACGTTACCAGCTGTTCTGACAGTTCTAACGGAAGATGCAAAAGAAGTCACAGTTACGATAACGGAGGGCAGATTCCACCAGATTAAGAGAATGTTTATGACATTCCAAAAGAAAGTTTTATATTTAAAACGGCTGACCATGGGAAATCTGCATTTGGATGAACAACTTCTGTCCGGAGAATATCGGAAGTTATCAATAGAAGAAATCCAAAATATCAGTGATTGAAAAATAATGAAATGAGAGGATGATAGATGTTAAAAAATAAAGAAGCAGTTATTTTTGATTTAGATGGAACACTTGTTGATTCCATGAATATATGGCGGGAAATTGATATTGAATATCTGGGCCGGCATGGAATCAAATTACCGGAAAATCTGCAAGGTGAAATTGAAGGAATGAGCTTTACGGAAACAGCATGTTATTTTAAAGAAAGATTTCAGCTAGAAGATAGTGTTGAAACGATTAAAAATGACTGGAATAAAATGACTAGATATAAATATACGAATGAGGTCCCCCTGAAAAATGGTGTAAAGGAATTTCTTCCGTTTTGTAAAAAAAGAGATCTCAAACTGGCGATTGCTTCCAGTAATTCAATAGAACTGATCAAGGGAATATTGTCAGCACATAATATTGCACAATATTTTTCTATTATCAAATCTGCATGCGACGTAGGAAAAGGGAAACCTGCTCCTGATATTTATCTGAAGGTAGCCGAAGAATTGCATACGGAACCAAATAAGTGTCTGGTATTTGAAGATATTATTCCAGGTATTATGGCAGGAAAATCAGCAGGTATGTCGGTTTGTGCAATTGAAGATGCATATTCGGTCAATCAAAGAGAAGAAAAAATAAAATTGGCAGATTATTTTATAGAAGATTACTTTCAAATAGTAAGTGCAATGGAACATTAGAGAAGAGGTCAATATGGCAAATGGATTTTTACCAATTTCCAGGGAGGATATGAAGCAGGCAAAGATAAACCAGCTGGATTTTGTTTATATATGCGGAGATGCATATGTGGATCACCCATCTTTTGGTGCAGCCATCATATGCAGGGTATTAGAGGCGAATGGATATACGGTGGGTGTTATTTCCCAACCTGACTGGAAAGACATGAAAAGCGTTACAATATTAGGAGAACCAAGACTTGCCTTTTTAGTATCTGCTGGAAATATGGATTCTATGGTAAATCATTATTTTGTGTCCAAGAAACATAGACCAGCCGATGCCTATACACCAGGCGGAGAAGCTTATAAGAGACCTGATCATGCAACTGTTGTATATGGTAACTTAATTCGACAAACTTATCGGAATATACCGATTATAATAGGAGGTATAGAAGCAAGTCTTAGAAGAATGGCTCATTATGATTATTGGTCCGACAGCTTTAAAAGATCTGTTTTATTAGATAGTCAGGCAGACCTAATCTCGTATGGAATGGGCGAAAAATCAATTATTGAGATAGCGGACGCATTGAACAGCGGCATCCCTATCAAGGATATTACATTTATTCCGGGAACAGTCTATAAAACAAAGAATTTAGAAGGTATCTATGATTCAATAACATTACCTGACTATATTTCGATGAAAGAAAATAAACTGGAGTATGCAAAAAGCTTTGCAGTGCAGTATAGCAACACGGATCCTTTTACAGGAAAAATCCTGATTGAAGGTTACCCAAACGGGCAATATATTGTACAGAATCCACCGCAGCCTCCGCTTACTGTAGAAGAAATGGATGCGGTATATAATTTGCCATATATGAGGACTTATCACCCATCTTACGAGGAAAAAGGCGGTGTTCCGGCGATCGCAGAGATTAAGTTTTCTTTAATCAGTAACAGAGGATGCTTCGGTGGATGTAACTTTTGTGCATTGACCTTCCATCAGGGAAGAACGATTCAGGTGAGAAGTCATGAATCCATACTGAAAGAAGCTGCTTTTATTACACAGGAACCTGAATTTAAAGGATATATTCATGATGTCGGAGGACCTACCGCTAATTTCAGACATCCTTCCTGCGAAAAACAATTGACCAAAGGTGTATGCAAAAATAAGCAGTGCCTGTTTCCGCATCCTTGTAAAAACCTGAAAGTAGACCATGGGGATTACCTGAATCTATTAAGACAATTAAGAGTTATACCAAAAGTCAAAAAAGTGTTTGTTCGTTCCGGAATACGATTTGATTATCTTCTTGAAGATTCCGATGACACTTTTTTTAAGGAATTAGTGGAACATCATGTGAGCGGTCAGTTAAAAGTGGCACCGGAGCACATATCAGATGCTGTTTTGGGCAGGATGGGAAAACCGGAAAACGCTGTATACAAGAAGTTCGTTGATAAATATCAAACATTAAACAGGCAGATGTCTAAGAAACAATTCTTGGTTCCGTATTTAATGTCCTCTCATCCGGGATCAACGATGAAAGAAGCAGTAGAACTTGCAGAATACTTAAGAGATCTTGGATATATGCCAGAGCAAGTACAAGATTTCTATCCGACGCCTTCTACCATGTCTACCGTTATGTATTATACAGGCGTGGATCCCCGAGACATGAGAGCAGTATATGTCCCTATAAATCCACATGAGAAGGCGATGCAAAGGGCGTTGATTCAATACCGGAATCCTAAAAATCATGATTTGGTGATAGAAGCCCTGAAAACCGCCGGAAGGGAGGATCTGATCGGTTTTGATAAACATTGTCTGGTAAGACCAAGAAAGATGGCATTTGATAAGAAGGAGACAAAAGACAATACTGGCTCAAAAAGAGTGAAAGGTAGTCATACAGGTAAAACTGTTCATAAAGATAATAAAACAAAAGGTCCGGATGTAAAAGGACAAGCAGTGAGGAAAAAGACTGTCAGCGGTAAAAGTGCAAAGAAAAGTGTGATCAGAAATATTCATAAGAAAAAATAGACTTTGAATAGTTTATGTCTGTGTTTAATAACTAGATTGAGATGCGCATATAGCATTGTAGAAATGGGGGTAACTATGAATATAGCAATTATAACAGGAGCGTCTTCCGGTTTGGGAAGGGAATTCGCAAAACAAATTGACAGCAAAGTAGGGAACAGTATTGATCAGATCTGGCTCATTGCAAGAAGGATAGAACGCTTAGAAGAGTTATCAAAAAGTTTGCGTAAAAAGACAAGAATCATAAAAATGGACATTACGAATGAACTATATATGCAGCAATTTAGCGAAATGCTTTCCATCGAGAGGCCAGTTGTAAAGATGCTGATCAATTGTGCCGGTTTTGGTTTGCTTGGGCACTTTAGCGATAATTCGCTGGACGAACAATTAGGTATGCTGGACGTGAATTGTAAAGCATTGACCAAAATGTCCTATTATGTCATTCCTTATATGAAAAGAAACAGCCGCATGATTCAATTGGCATCCAGTGCGGCATTTCTGCCTCAGCCAAATTTTGCAGTGTATGCAGCCACCAAGTCATATGTTCTTAGTTTTTCATATGCATTGGGAGAAGAACTAAGGGATAGTGGAATTATCGTAACGGCAGTGTGCCCGGGTCCGATAAAGACGGAATTCTTTGAAATCGCTGAGAAATATGGTGCTAACTTGGCAGTCAAGAAACTAACAATGGTGGAAGCTCCGGGAGTCGTCAAAGCAGCACTAAAAGCATCTGCAAAGCGGAGAAGCATATCAGTATACAGTCCGCTTATAAAATCATTTCATGTGCTCACTAAAATATTGCCGGTAAAACTGGTATTGATACTACTGAGAACAATGAAATAAAAAAAGGAAGGAATCTGTTTAAAACAGCAGAAAATACGCTATAGATGAAAATTACAAAGGGAAATTATGGTTATTTAAGAGCACAAAAAAGAAAAACAATTGCACGAACAATAGGATTATTTTTGATATCTGCAGCAATATTTCTGATTGGATATCTGACAGCACATACAAAGGCAAATCTATTAACAATTATTGCAGTACTTGGAATGCTGCCTGCCAGTAAAAGTGCAGTGGAAATGATCCTGTTTTGGAGACAAAAGGATTGTTCAGATGCGATCATACAAAAGACCATTCCGCATATGGGTGAGTTACCATGTGCTTATGAGCTGGTATTAACTTCATATGAAAAGAATTTTCCAATAACAGCGATTACTGTTTATGAAAATTCAGTATATGGATATTCTGAAAATGAGAATTGTGATAGTAAAGCTGCTGAAAAACATATCTTAGAAATATTGAAGCAAAATGGATGGAAACCGACAATCAAAATTTTTAAGGAATTGGAGCCATTCATAAACCGATTGGATACATTACAGGGAGTAGAAAATCAGACTCTGGAAAAAGATATTGAAATACTGGGCATTATAAAAGCAATATCAATCTAAATAAAGGCTTGTATTTAAACGAAACAGGAGTTCACATATGAGGGAAGAAATAATTGATTCCAATGAAGCAGGACAACGTCTGGATAAATATTTGAAAAAATATCTGCATGCAGCACAGGGAAGCTTTATTTATAAGATGCTTCGGAAAAAAAATATTACCTTGAACAAGAAAAAGGCGAATGGTACAGAAAAACTAAATATGGGGGACCGTATCGTATTTTTTTTATCGGATGAAACGCTCATAAAATTTCATGGAACCTATGAAACTATTACCCATACGCAGGAAGCAGCTAACTATGAAAAAGCATATTATCTGCTAAAAAAACGTTTTCAAATCATCTACGAGGATGAAAATATACTGCTCATTAATAAATCGGCAGGCGTGTTATCACAAAAAGCTAAAGAAACTGATGTTTCATTGAATGAAGCCATGATTGGATACTTATTTACCACAAATGTCATAGATACAAAAAAATTACAGACATTCAGGCCATCTGTATGCAATCGTTTGGATCGCAATACAAGCGGACTTGTTATCTGTGGGAAGTCACTTTTAGGGTTACAGACAATGAGTACCTTATTAAGGGAACGTACTATGCATAAATATTATCATTGTATTGTGGATGGTGTTATGACAACCGAAAGCCATCTGACAGGTTACATCAGTAAGAATGAAATAACGAATAAAGTTACCATATATCAGGAAAAAATGCCTGATAGCACCCCGATTATCACCAATTATAAACCGCTAAAAAATAACAATAAAGTCACGCTTTTAGAAGTAGAACTGGTAACCGGGAAAACGCATCAGATTAGGGCACATCTTGCATCGATCGGATATCCGATCATAGGAGATTATAAGTACGGAAGAAAAGGGATCAACGATATTTATAAAGAAAAGTTTCTTGTGGAACATCAATTATTACATGCCTATCGAATTGAATTTCCGGAATTAAAGGCTGCGTGTTGTAATTTATCCAATCAAGTATTCTATGCAGACAGTCCTATTGTTTTTCAGAAAATAATGGAGGAACGTCGATAGATGGGAACATGGAATTCAAGGGGCTTGCGAGGTTCAACATTGGAGGAACTGATCAATCGTACCAATGAAAAATATCAGGAACATGGTCTTGCACTGATTCAGAAAATACCGACTCCGATCACGCCCATTAAAATCGAAAAAGAAACAAGACATATTACGCTTGCCTATTTTGATCAAAAAAGTACCGTCGATTATATTGGTGCAGTACAAGGAATACCTGTGTGCTTTGATGCAAAGGAATGTGCGACAGATACTTTTTCTTTACAAAATATACATGAACACCAGGTAATGTTTATGGAGCAATTTGAGCAACAAAATGGTGTTGCTTTTTTTATCATATATTACACTGCACGAAATCAGTTTTATTATCTGACCTATCGGAAACTACGGGAACTTTGGAACCGTGCGCAGGAAGGTGGAAGGAAAAGTTTTCGATTCGATGAATTAGAAACTATTTTTATATTACCGAAGAAATCTGGAATTCTGGTTCCTTTTTTAGATATGATTCAATTAGACCTTGAAAAAAGGGAGAACTCATAAATATAGTTGACAAGTGGGTAAGTTTTTTGTATACTATCAATAATTTCACATGGTAGCATGATACCACGATAATACGTTACTGCAATAAAGCACACATGTTTATAAAAGTGAGGAAATTATGAGCAAAAAATTAGTACATACACCAGAAGGCGTCCGTGATATTTATGGAGAGGAATATGCAAAGAAATTAAAGGTTCAAAATTTAATACATAATAAAATGAAAGCATATGGTTTTCAGGATATACAAACACCCACATTTGAATTTTTTGATGTTTTTTCAAGTAAGATCGGTACTGTAGCCTCAAAAGAATTATATAAATTTTTTGATAAAGAAGGTAATACGCTGGTTTTAAGACCTGACTTCACACCTTCCATAGCGAGATGTGCAGCTAAATATTTTATGGATGAAGAGATTCCGATTCGTTTTAGCTATGTGGGGAATACTTTTGTCAATACCAGTAATTTGCAGGGGAAATTAAAAGAAGTAACTGAAATGGGAGCTGAGTTGATCGGCGACGATTCTATAGAAGCGGATGCGGAGATCATCAGTCTTGTCATTGAATTATTAACAAGTACCGGTTTAAAAAAATTTCAGGTAAGTATCGGACAGGTTGAATTCTTCAAGGGACTATGTGAAGAAGCTGGAATCGAGGAAGAAATGGAATTGAGTTTAAGAGACTTGATTTCTAACAAAAACTATTTTGGAGCTGAGGAGTTGTTAAAAAGCCAAAACATAAAAGCGCCCTATATTGATGTTATTTTAAAAGTAACAGATATGTTCGGCTCGATCGATGCATTACTGGAAGCAAAAAAACTGGTTCATAATGAACGTTCCTTAAAAGCAATTGAAAGACTGAAAAAAGTATATGAAATTCTGTCGTTATATGAGGTGGAAGATTATGTATCCTTTGATCTTGGGATGCTTAGTAAATACAATTATTATACTGGGATTATTTTTAAAGGATATACCTATGGAGTTGGAGATGCCATTGTAAAAGGGGGACGTTATGACAATTTACTGAATCAGTTTGGCAAACAGTCAGCTGCCGTTGGTTTTATGGTTGTCATAGATGATCTGATGGCGGCGATAGCAAGTCAGAAAATCGACATGAGAATCGAAAAAAATGATACTTTGATCCTATATAAAAACAGCTTTATGAAAAGTGCGATCGCCCTTGCAAAAAAACTGCGTTCTGAACAGCAGAATGTCGAATTAATACAGATAAAAGAGGATAAAAAAACAGAAACGTATGTAGAATTTGCAAAGAGAAATAAAATTGGAAGAATTATCTGGATGCAGTCAGAAGAATTGATAGAAATTAAAGAGACAAAAACTGGAAAGGTACTGGACATAACACTTGCTGCATTAATGGGAGGACACTATAATCATGAGTGAAGAGATACGATATTTAACATTTGCCTTGGGAAAGGGCAGACTGGCAAAAAATACGATGGAATTATTTGAAAAAGTCGGAATTACTTGTGAAGAAATGAAAGATAAAGATTCCCGTAAATTAATTTTTGTGAATGAAGCTTTAAAATTGAAATTTTTCCTTGCGAAGGGTTCTGACGTCCCGACTTATGTGGAGTATGGCGCAGCAGATATAGGAGTTGTAGGAAAGGATACCATACTGGAAGAAAACCGTAGGGTCTACGAGGTTTTAGATCTTGGTTATGGGAAGTGCCGGATGTGTGTATGCGGGCCCGCTAAAGCAAAAGAATTATTGCAACATCATGAAATGATTCGTGTGACCAGTAAATACCCTAATATTGCAAAAGATTATTTCTATAATAAGAAACATCAGACCGTGGATATCATCAAGCTAAATGGTTCTGTAGAATTAGGACCGATCGTTGGGTTAGGCGATGTCATTGTCGATATCGTTGAAACAGGATCGACCTTAAAGGAAAATGGACTTGAAGTGTTAGAAGAAATTTGTCCATTATCTGCAAGAATGATTGTAAATCAGGTTAGTATGAAAATGGAATCAGAACGAATCAAAAAGTTAATTCAGGATTTAAAGAAATATTTATAACGTTAAATAGGTAGGTATCAAACATAAGGAGAGAACGATATGAACACCGTCGCACTGACAGAGGAATCCAAAAATAACCTATTAGAGAGTTTGTTGAAAAGAAGCCCTAATAATTATGGACAGTATGAAAAAATCGTAACTGATATTATCGAAAATGTAAGGAACAGCAGGGATAAAGCAGTCTTTGCCTATACCAAAAAATTTGATGGTTTTGATGAAAATGTCAACAATATAAAAGTGACAGAGGCTGAAATCAAGGAAGCACTTGATACACTAGAGCCGGAATTTATTGCGATTATGAAAAAAGCAGCAGAGAATATCCGAACTTATCATCAGCGTCAGATACGTAACAGCTGGTTTGAATCAAAGGAAGACGGAACCATATTGGGACAAAAAGTCACTCCATTGTCAACGGTAGGTATCTATGTACCAGGTGGAAAAGCTGTTTATCCTTCTTCTGCATTAATGTGTGCAGTTACAGCAAAAGTAGCGGGTGTAGATAAAATTGTTATGACAACACCTTGTAACGCAGAAGGAAATGTAAATCCGGGCGTATTAGCAGCCGCTAAGATCGCAGGAGTGGATGATATCTATAAAGTAGGCGGTGCGCAGGCAATTGCGGCATTGGCTTTTGGAACCGAATCTATTCCAAAGGTCGATAAAATAGTAGGACCTGGAAATATCTTTGTTGCATTAGCGAAAAAAGCAGTGTATGGTTATGTTAGTATAGATTCCATAGCAGGGCCTAGTGAAATTGTAGTTCTTGCAGATGAAACAGCTAATCCAAGATATGTAGCTGCAGATTTATTATCCCAGGCAGAACATGATGAGTTAGCATCTGCAATATTAATTACGACAAGTAAAGAATTAGCAGATAAAGTATCTGTTGAGATCGATGGATTTTTAAAAGAATTATCAAGAGCTAAGGTGATCATACAATCGTTAGATAATTATGGTTATATTTTACTTGCGAAAGATATGCAGGAAGCAATTGATACAGCAAATGCGATCGCGTCAGAACATTTAGAGATCCTGACACGGGATCCCTTTGCAGTAATGACTAAAATCAAAAATGCCGGAGCAATTTTCCTTGGAGAATATTCTTCGGAACCATTAGGTGACTATTTTGCAGGACCGAATCATGTATTGCCTACAAACGGAACAGCGCGATTCTTTTCACCGCTTAGTGTCGATGATTTTGTAAAGAAATCCAGTATTATTTCGTACTCAAGAGACGCACTCGAAAAGATACATAAAGATATCGAATACTTTGCAAAAAAGGAAGCATTAACAGCACATGCAAATTCGATTCATGTTCGATTTGAACGATAAAAAATACTTTACGCCAGCTTGTATTTGGCTCGTTGATTGCGTAAATAGAAAACCCGGGAGGAAAACAGGTATGCCAAGAATTGCAGAATTAAACAGAGATACGAAGGAAACACAAATAGAATTGTCTATGCAGCTTGACGGAACAGGAAAATCGGAAATTGATACTGGTATTGGATTTTTTGATCATATGCTGGAGGGATTTTCCAAACATGGTTTTTTTGATCTGAAAGTAAAAGTCAATGGAGATCTAAATGTAGATGGACACCATACGGTAGAAGATACGGGAATTATTCTGGGAACTGCAATTAAAGAAGCGCTTGGAGATAAAAAGGGAATAAAGCGCTTTGGTTCCTGTATATTGCCTATGGATGATGCATTGGCTTTATGTGCAATTGATTTGTGTGGAAGACCGTATTTAGATTTTGATTGTACATTTTCAGCACAAAGTGTAGGATATCTTGATACGGAGCTGGTACGTGAATTTTTTTATGCAGTATCTTATACAGCTGGTATGAACTTACATATTAAAATGCTGTCTGGCATCAATAACCATCATATGATCGAAGCTATGTTCAAGGCTTTTGCCAAGGCTTTGGATGAAGCTGTCTGTATAGATCCGAGAATAACTGATGTATTGAGCACAAAGGGCAGTTTATAAATAAAACAGAGTCATAGTTAGAGGGAGCAGATACGAATGAATTATAAAAAATTTATTCCTTGTATTTATTTATATAAAGGGAATGCGGTAAAAGATCTTTCTGATATTACCGTAATAAGTATGAACCCGGGAGAACTGGCAAAATTCTATAGCGATAATAATGCCGACGAGATACTGATCTTTGATATGTCTGCAGGAGATGAAGATCATGAAAAAAACCTTGGGATCATCAAACATTTGGCTGATTTGGTTGAAGTGCCGCTTATTGGTGCCGGAAACGTAGAACGTATGGAAGATATCAAAAAATTATTATATGCAGGATGTAAAAAAGCTGTGATTGATCTTTCCAAACAATCTAATATAGAAATTATGAAAGAAGTATCCCTGAAATTCGGAAAGGATAAGATCTGCGGATCATTTTCCGAAACAGATTCGCTTTCTGTAAACAAAATTCAATTGGAAGAATATGTATCTGAATTAATTGCCATGGATGAGACTTGTTTAAAGGAGAGCATTTCCATAATTGCATGTCCTATGATTGCATTATTACCATCAATATCATTGGACAAAATGCTTCAAATACTTGCGATAGAAGAGATTGTCGGTATTTCTGGAGAAATTGTAAATGATAATGCAAAGGAAATATATACTTTGAAAAAATTAAGCAAAGAAAACGGAATTGAAGTAAATACATTTGAATCTGCAAAAAAATGGGCTGATTTTAAATTGAACGCGGATGGAATGGTGCCTGTTGTTGCTCAGGATTATAAGACAAATGAAGTACTGATGGTCGCTTATATGAATGAGGAAGCTTATAATCTAACTATTGAAACCGGGAAAATGACATATTTCAGTAGAAGCAGAAATGAATTGTGGATCAAAGGTGATACCAGCGGACACTATCAATATGTAAAATCTCTAACTGCAGATTGTGATTTTGATACTATTTTAGCGAAGGTATCGCAGATCGGAGCAGCCTGCCATACGGGTAATTATTCCTGTTTTTTTAATGAACTTATAAAAAAAGAATATGCGGATACGAATCCTCTGAAGGTGTTCGAAAAGGTATTTGCAGTTATTAAAGACCGTAAAGTAAATCCCAAAGAAGGTTCCTATACCAATTATCTGTTCGATAAGGGTGTTGATAAGATATTAAAGAAATTAGGAGAAGAGGCAACAGAGATCGTGATCGCTGCAAAGAATCCCAACCCTGATGAAATCAAATATGAGATTTCTGATTTCTTATACCATATGATGGTACTAATGGTTGAAAAAGGTGTTACCTGGGAAGAAATTACTGAAGAATTAGCGCAAAGATAACTCATTAGAGGCATAGCCAGTTCCAATTGGCTATGCCTCTTTACTTCTATTCATAAAAATAAATCATAGAATTGTAATAAATAGATATCAATCAAATAATTGGTTTACATAAAATACTTATGTAAACTATTTGTGAAAGGAGTAGTTATGAGTGATATTTCATCCGAGCAAAAGTTAAGATTGATCCATGCAATTCGGGAAGAACATAAAAATAATCAATGGTCGATGCAAAACCGGGAACGAATACTGAATGGAGATAAAATACCCATGCCGCACCCGGAAACTGATACTGACAAAACGATGATGGAGCCATCCGGAATCAGCGTGGGTTCTTTTAAACTTCGATTTATGATTGCCATTATTCTTTTTATCGGATTTGTTTTAATTGATTCCCAAGATATTAATATGAATGGTATTGACGCTTCAAAGATTCAAAGCAGCATTACGGAAGATTTTCAATCAAATATATTTGATTTTATAGATGCTATCCCTTATACTTTAGAGAGTATGCGGGAAGAATAGCATATTGCAGTGAGTAAGAAACAAATAGAATGGAGTTATACATGAGGAAATTAGCTTTAAGCGATGAAGTACTTTTAAAAGTGGAAAAGCCAGCAAGATATATTGGCAACGAAGTAAATGCAGTTGTAAAAGAGAAAGATCATATTAAGGTACGGTTTGCAATGTGTTTTCCTGACGTTTATGAGATAGGTATGTCTCATCTTGGAATTCAAATATTGTATGATATGCTGAACCAATTTGAAGATGTGTGGTGCGAACGTGTTTATTCGCCATGGCTGGATCTGGATGCTGTCATGAGAGAACAGTGTATTCCACTCTTTGCACTAGAGTCTCAGGATCCGATTAAAAATTTTGATTTTCTTGGAATTACCATTCAATATGAAATGTGTTATACAAATATTCTGCAGATTCTTGATTTAAGCCATATTGCGTTATCTGCTGCTGACAGAACGGAGGATGATCCCATCGTGATCGGCGGAGGACCTTGTTCCTATAATCCGGAACCGATAGCAGACTTTTTTGATCTATTTTATATCGGTGAGGGAGAAATTGCATATCGCCAATTACTTGATATCTATAAAGCGCATAAGAAATACGGCGGTTCAAGAATTGAATTCCTTAAGATGGCGGCCAATATACCCGGCATGTATGTTCCGATGTTATATGATGTTACTTACTATGCGGATGGCACCATCGAAAGTTTTATGCCAAATAAGGAAGGTATCCCAGCTATAATTACAAAGAACATCGTAATGGACGTAACAGATACCTATTATCCGATGAAACCGGTGGTACCATATATAAAAATAACACAGGACAGAGTGGTTCTTGAGATTCAGCGCGGCTGTATCAGAGGCTGCAGATTCTGTCAGGCAGGACAATTATATCGTCCAGTCAGAGAACGTAATGTAGAAGTATTGAAAAAATATGCGGTTGAAATGTTAAAAAATACCGGACATGAGGAAATCTCATTAAGTTCTCTAAGTTCCAGTGATTATTCTCAATTAGAGGATCTGGTAACCTTTTTAATCAATGAATGCGAAAAGAAAAAAATCAATATTTCGCTTCCTTCCTTACGAATTGACGCATTTTCCCTTGATGTAATGACAAAAGTCCAGGATGTGAAAAAGAGCAGTTTAACATTTGCACCGGAAGCTGGCAGTCAAAGGCTAAGGGATGTAATTAATAAAGGGCTAACAGAAGAAGTAATTCTGGAAGGAGCTACCGAAGCTTTTAAAGGTGGATGGACGCGTGTAAAACTATATTTTATGCTTGGACTTCCGACAGAGACAGAAGATGACATAAGAGGAATTGGAGAACTCTGTAATAAAATAGCAGCTGCTTTTTACGAAACCGTTCCAAAGGAAGAAAGAAAAGGCAAAGTACAGATTGTTGCGAGTACTTCTTTCTTTATTCCGAAACCATTTACACCATTCCAGTGGGCAGGAATGAACACAAAGGAAGCGTTTTTGGAGAAAGCATATCTGACAAGGAATTCCATTATGTCTCAACTGAACCAGAAAAGTATTAAATACAATTGGCATGAGGCGGATGTCAGTGTATTAGAAGGTGTACTTGCAAGAGGAGACCGTAAGATTGGAAAAGTAATTCAAAAAGTCTATGAAAAGGGTTGTATTTTTGATGCATGGGGGGAACGGTTTCAGAATAATGTCTGGTTAGAGACATTTGAGGAATGTGGTCTTTCCGTAGAATTCTATACGACAAGAGAGCGGTCGGAAGATGAAATATTCCCTTGGGACTTTATTGATTGCGGTGTTACCAAAGAATTCCTTCTTCGTGAATGGCACAATGCAAAAAATGCATGTGTAACCCCTAATTGTCGGAAACAATGTCAGGGATGCGGCGCAAAACGTTTTGGGGGAGGAGTTTGTTATGAAGGTCAGAATTAAATTTTCAAAACATGGTGCCATGAAATTTATCGGGCATTTGGATATTATGCGTTACTTTCAAAAATCAATCAGAAGAACAGATATCGATATTGCGTATTCTGCTGGATTCAGTCCACATCAGATCATGTCTTTTGCAATGCCGCTAGGCGTTGGATTAGAAAGTGATGGGGAATATTTTGATGTAGAGCTGAATTCCATTACCAGCTGTCAGGATATGCAGGAAAAATTGGAACGGGAAATGGCTCTGGGGATGCATATCTTAAGTGTAAAGGTATTGCCGGATACAGCAGGAAATGCTATGGCAAGTGTAGCAGCAGCAAAATATCAGGTTTCCTTTCGCGAGGGACATGAGCCGAAATTTGACTGGAGAAGTCAATTGCCATTATTTTATCAGCAGGAATCTATCAGGGTGCTGAAACAGACAAAGAAAAGTAAAATGGAACTGGATTTGAAACATGGCATCTATGAACTTAAGGTCGCCGGGGACGCCATTGTGATGTTGGTCGATGCCAGCAGCGCAGGAAATATCAAACCGAACCTTGTTTTAGAAGCTTTCTATAAAGAGAACGGTCAGGAGCTTTTAGAATTTGATTTGGAAGTATTACGCATGGAGACCTATTTGAATGCGGGAACAAAAGAAAGACCGGAATTTGTTCCGCTGGATGATATCGGAACGATACTATAATGAACAGAGGGATACATGGACAACAGACTTATTATTACAAAAGATCATGACAGAATCATGACTTATTATATGCAGGATGATAAACTTGTTTCAGTGCATGCTGAATATGAAAATAGCAGTATGCTTCAAAATATTTATGTCGGAAAGGTGAAAAATATTGTAAAAAGTTTACAGGCTGCTTTTATTGAAGTACAACCCGGAGTTACCTGTTACCTATCACTTAAAGACTGTGAAAAACCGATCATATGTAATCTTCATCACGCAAGGGAGACACTTGCAGAAGGAGATGAAGTCATCGTACAAGTGATAAAAGATGCTATAAAAACAAAAGATGCGGCAGTGACTACAAAATTGTCTTATGCAGGTAAATATGCGGTTATTTCCTATCCTAATACGAGAATTGGGTTTTCCAATAAACTAACGCAGAATGAAAAAAAGAAATTAGAGGAAATGGCAGCTACTTTTCTGGATGCAGAATTTGGTTATGTTGTACGAACCAATGCTTCTGTTTTTGTAAATACAGACAAGCCGGAAGAAAACGATATGACGATAGAATCTGATAAAAATCAAATAAATGCTTTCCAAGAGGAACTTCTGCATATTACAGAAGTATTTAGAAAAATACTGAAAGCAGGAAAAAACAGAACGTCATACTCTATACTATATCAGGCACCGCCTAAATACCTGAAAAATTTGAAAGACCTTTCAGACTGTCATTTAACTAAAATTATTACGGATGTTCCTGAATTATTTGATGAAATGGAGCATTTTTTATCGTTGAATCAAAAGGAGGATCTTTCGAAGCTGACGAAATATCAGGATGTTTCATTTCCATTAAGAAAATTATATCGTTTAGAAACGTTATTGAAAGAAGCGCTTCACAAAAATGTATGGTTGAAAAGCGGAGGATACCTTGTCATAGAACCGACAGAAGCTTTAACGGTAATAGATGTGAATTCCGGAAAGTGCGTCAATAAGACAGACATGGAGCAGGCTTTTTTTAAAATTAATACAGAGGCTGCAATTGAAATAGCAAGGCAGTTACGTCTTCGGAATCTATCGGGAATCATACTGATTGATTTTATCAATATGCAGTCGAAAGAGAACAAGGAACAACTTATGCGGATACTTAGAGAATGTGTAAAAAAAGATCCCGTTAAAACAAGTATTATTGATATGACAGCTTTAGGATTAATTGAAGTCACCAGGAAGAAAATAGAATCGCCACTGCATGAAAGTGTGAGAAGTAATTCTAAGCAGTAACAATACTACTGCTAAGAATTACTAAACTCACACTGGAAGAAGATGCGGGCATCTTCTTCTCACGGATTGTTTGTTCCGCAGTGGCGGCATGTCTGGAAGTGAAATTATAATATCATTCAAGAAAGGTATTTTATGAAATTAGTCAAATTTGAAAAAGTAAAAGACGGACGTTATCTTAAAAATTATGAAATAACTTATTTAAATAAAAATGGGAAAGAAAAAAAATATGAAATTGTAAGCAGAAAAGAATTAAAGGATATAGAAGAACTTGGAACTCGTACAAGCGGTGTATCCATCGTTGTTACAAAAGATGACAAGTTATTATTATTGAGAGAATTCCGTATGGGGGTAAATAAATATATCTTTAATCTGGTGGCTGGAATGCTGGAAGAAAATGAAACCATTGAAGCGTGTATCGCAAGGGAATTATATGAAGAAACAGGTCTTACCTTAAAACGGATCATAGATATTCTTCCGCCTTCTTATGCAGCCGTTGCAATATCGGATACCATGACACAGATTGCATTTGTAGAAGCAGAAGGAACGATTGAAGACCATTCTTCTGAGAATGAAATGATAGAAGCGGATTTTTACTCAAAAGACGAGATCCGTAAATTGATTACGCGCGAGCCATTTAGTTCCAGAGCTCAAATGGTTGCTTATCAGTTTATAAAAAACGGATTATAACGATAGGTGCTATGATTTGTTAATAATTTCTAATCTTACTATTGACAGAGTGAAGCGCAAATGGTATATTATTTGAGTATGCCGCATAGCGAGGTCATAAGTGCGTGTTCACACGACACCAAAGCTAGCGAGTAATGAAATAGGAGGTGCCCTATATGTACGCTATTATTGCAACAGGTGGTAAACAATACAAAGTTTCAGAAGGCGATGTGATTAAAGTTGAAAAACTTGATGCGGAAGCTGGAAACACTGTAACATTTGACCAAATTCTTGCTGTAAGTGATGATACACTTAAAGTTGGTGGAGACGTTGCTTCTGCAACTGTAACAGCAACTGTATTAGATCAAGCAAGAGCTAGAAAAGTTATTGTATACAAATACAAGAGAAAATCTGGCTATCACAAAAAGAATGGTCATAGACAAGCATACACGCAAGTTAAAATTGACAAGATCAATGCTTAATCATGAATAGGTATTGTTATGATTACAATTACCATTATAAAAAATAAATCAAGTGATTATATAGGATTTAAATGTATAGGGCATGCAGAATTTGCCGAATATGGGGAAGACATTGTGTGTGCGTCTGTCTCAATACTGGTGATCAATACGATTAATTCAGTTGAAATGTTATTGAAGGAACCATTTCGATGCATACAGGATGAAGAACAGGGATTGATTGATTTCAGATTTGAACAGATACCTGGCAGGCAGGCTGAACTATTACTCAATTCTATGATACTTGGTTTGACTGAAGTAGAAAAACAATACGGTAAAAAATATATTTTACTCAAATTCGAGGAGGTGTAAACCATGTTAAATATGAACCTTCAATTTTTCGCTCATAAAAAGGGAGTTGGTTCTACTAAAAACGGTAGAGATTCCGAGTCTAAGAGATTAGGTGCGAAAAGAGCTGACGGACAATTCGTAAAAGCTGGCAATATTTTATACAGACAACGTGGAACAAAGATTCATCCAGGTACTAACGTAGGACGTGGCGGAGATGATACTTTATTTGCATTAGTTGACGGTGTATTAAGATTCGAAAGAAAAGGAAGAGATAAGAAACAAGCTTCCGTTTATCCAGTAGAGAAATAATTACGATAGCTATGTTGGACTTCAAACAAACCTGTTTGAAGTCCTTTTGAGTTTATGGAAATTTCTATTTATTTTATTGATAAAATCATGTAATATAAAAGAGATATTTTATATTTAAATATGAAGTAAGTTAATTGGAATATTTGTATATAATGAGTATGGTATCAAATATTTTTATGCAGAATGAAGATGCAGAATAGGAGTTAAGTTAATTTATGTTTGCAGATAGAGCGAAAATCTATATTAGAAGCGGCAAAGGCGGCGATGGTCATGTTTCTTTCCGACGTGAAAAATATGTTCCGAATGGCGGACCTGATGGTGGTGATGGCGGCCATGGCGGTGATGTTATTTTCGTAGTGGATGAAGGTCTCAATACATTGACAGATTTCAGGCACATCAGAAAATACAAGGCACAGGATGGGGAACAAGGTGGAAAGAAAAACTGCCGTGGAAAAAATGGCGCAAATATTATTATTAAAGTACCGGAAGGAACTGTATTAAAAGAAGCTGAATCAGGAAAAGTAATTGCAGATATGTCTGGCGATAATATGGAATACACGATACTAAGAGGTGGTAAAGGTGGTAAAGGAAACCAGCATTATGCGACTCCTACCATGCAGGCACCTAAATATGCGCAGCCTGGACAACCGGCCAGAGAATTGGAATTATTATTAGAACTAAAAGTAATTGCTGATGTTGGACTGGTAGGATTCCCTAATGTTGGAAAATCAACTTTATTATCTAGGGTAACCAACGCCAATCCTAAAATCGCTAATTATCATTTTACTACTTTGAATCCCAATCTTGGTGTTGTTGATCTGGAGGAAGGAAAGGGATTTGTAATTGCTGACATTCCGGGATTGATAGAGGGCGCATCAGAAGGTATCGGATTGGGACATGAATTTTTGCGTCATATTGAGAGAACAAAAGTAATCATTCATATTGTGGATGCTGCTTCTACGGAAGGAAGAGATCCTGTTACGGATATCTATGCAATCAATAAAGAGTTAGAAGCCTATAATCAAGACATTGCAAAACGTCCGCAAGTAATTGCAGCTAATAAGATTGATGTCATCTATGCAGACGGTGAAGATCCTGTACAAAAAATCAAAGACGAATTTGAACCTAAAGGAATCAAAGTATTTCCAATATCAGCAGTCAGTGGAAACGGACTAAAAGAATTGCTATATTATGTAAATTCATTGCTGGAAGAGTTAAATGAAGCACCAACTGTATTTGCGCAAGAATTCTTCCCTGAATTCGAAGGAGCTTCGGATGAACCGTATACCGTAGAATATGACGAGGAAAATAAGGAATATGTTGTAGAGGGACCACGTATTGAAAAAATGCTTGGCTACACGAACCTGGAGTCGGAAAAAGGGTTTTCGTTTTTTCAGAAATTTTTGAAAGATAATGATATCCTAAAAGAATTAGAAGCTTTGGATATTAAAGAAGGCGATACGGTAAGGATGTATGGACTCAAATTTGATTATTATAAATAGAACAATCAAGTTCGTACTTGGAAGAACGCATACGTTCTTCTGAAAAAAATTAGATCTGTTGAACAGAAGAATGGAGTAATATGACAAGTAAACAAAGAGCTTATTTAAAGGGGCTTGCAATGAACATAGACCCAATTTTCCAGATTGGAAAAGCAAGTCTTACACCTGAAGTTACAGAAGCAGTTCTGGAATCATTTAATACAAGAGAGTTGATCAAAATATCTGTTTTAAAGAATTGTCTGGACGATCCAAAAGAAATTGCAGCTATCATTTCAGAACGAACACATTCCATGGTAGTTCAGGTGATCGGCAAAAAAATCGTGCTATATAAAGAGAATAAAGATCATAAAAAAATTAATTTACCTAAATAAGAAGCATGAAAGAAGTGTCATATCTGATGCAGAATACAAAAAAAGTTGGAATCTTAGGCGGAACATTTGATCCGATTCACATTGGGCATCTTATGTTAGCGGAAACGGCAAGAGATTATTTTCAGTTAGATGAAGTGATTTTCATACCTAATGGCAATTCCTATATGAAAGATCATGTGACGGATAAATATAAGAGAGCAGACATGGTTGGCCTGGCAATTGAAGATAATCCTTATTTTAAATTGTCTTATATAGAAGTGGATCGGGAAGGAAATTCTTATTCTTATGAAACAATTTGCATGTTAAAAGAAAAATATCCTGCAAACGAATATTACTTTATTGTTGGTGCAGATTCTATTTTTTCAATTGAAGAATGGAGCCATGTTGATATTTTAATGCAGAATTGTATTATTGCCGCTGCGGTCAGAAAGGGCTACAGTATGTATGCGCTGGAAGAAAAGATAGATGATTTGAAGCAGAGATATTGTAGTGACATTCGTTTATTTACCGCTGCAAGAATTGATATTTCCTCAACTGAAATAAGGGAAAAAATAGAAAATAAAAATTCAGTTCAGTATATTATACCTGATAAAGTACGAAATTATATGAGTCAGAATCATATCTATGAAAATGATATATAACATTCAGAATTATTACTTTTTCGTTATTGATACAGATATAGTTCGCAGACGGAAAGATTATATGTGCCGCTTTGTGCGGCATGCTGGGAAGTGTGGAAGAAAGACTTTCATACGCCCTGATAGATATGCGGCCACGGGTCGCAGATGGGAGCAAGCGTGAATAGTAAGATTAACCATCCAAAAAAAATCAGAAAAACATTAGAAAAGATGTTAGACGAGAAGCGTTTTGAGCATACATTGGGTGTGGCCTATACGGCTTCGGCATTGGCAATGTGCCATGACGGAAATATGAAAAAAGCAGAAATGGCCGGGTTATTGCATGACTGTGCCAAATGTATAGATAATGATAAAAAATTAAGTATGTGTCAGAAATATAATATTAATATCAATGAATTTGAAAAGAAGAATCCATTTTTATTACACGCAAAATTAGGCAGCTTTTTAGCTATGAAAAAATTCAATGTGAATGATAAAGATGTTATCAATGCAATATTGAACCATACGACGGGAAGACCTGAAATGTCATTATTAGAGAAAATTTTATATGTGGCAGATTATATTGAGCCTAACAGAGCACAGGCTCCTAATCTTGCTAAAATACGTAAACTTGCCTTTATTGATCTTGATAAGGCCGTATTAGCGATATTAAAAGACACTTTGAGCTACTTAAACACGATAGATAATGCCATTGATCCTATGACACAAAAAACATATGAATATTATAATTCCCTAATATCAGAAAAAAGCAATACTTAAATATAGAAGTGATAAACTTTTGGAACTTGAATCCTATAAAATGATTAAGAAAAAGGAGCAAAAAAGATGAATCAATCAAAAAAGATGACAAAATTAGTGATTAAAGCCTTGGAAGATAAAAAAGCAGAGGATATCCATGTCATTGATATCAGTAACGTATCCGTATTAGCGGATTATTTTATTATAGCAAATGGAACTAACCGCAATCAGGTACAAGCGCTTATCGACAATGTAGATGATACGCTTGGACGTGCTGGTTATCAGGATAGAAAAATTGAAGGCTATGATACAGCAAACTGGGCTCTAATGGACTATAAAGATATTATTGTACATGTTTTCGATAAAGAAAACAGATTATTCTATGATCTTGAAAGAATATGGAGAGACGGTAAAAAAATAGGTTTGGAAGAATTTCAGGATTAAGTATAATATTATTGGCGTAAAAAAGCAGCGAAATGGGTATATTCCATTCGCTGCTTTTTGAATTCTCAATTCATACAATTTATAACTAAACAAAATTGATACTGAACATAGTCCATCTAAAGATACTTCGTGTAAAAATACACACCTCACGGAACTATCTGAATTAATGGTAAAGACGAAAAACGCCAAATACTTTTCCTAAAATATCGACATGATCGACAATAATTGGTTCCATAGTATCATTTTCAGGCTGCAGACGATAGTGTCCATTTTCTTTATAAAAAGTCTTAACTGTAGCAGAATCATCAACAAGTGCAACCACGGTATCTCCATTACGGGCAGTATTACAACGTTCTACAAAAATCTGATCACCATTTAGTATCCCAACGTTGATCATACTATCACCTTTTACATTTAATACGAAAGTTTCTGCATTGGGAACTATTTCAGCAGGGATAGGAAAGTAACCTTCAATATTTTCCTGTGCAAGAATCGGCTGCCCTGCAGCTACTTGACCAACGATCGGAATGCTGGCCATTTCATGTCGTACCATTTGAAAACTGTCATCCATAATTTCTATAGCACGTGGTTTGGTAGGATCCCGTCTGATATATCCATTTTTTTCCAATGTTTCCAGATGAGAGTGAACAGAAGAAGTTGATTTCAGATTAACCGCTTCACAAATTTCACGAACAGCCGGCGGGTATCCTCTTTTTAATATTTCTTCTTTAATATATTCTAATATTTCACGTTGCTTATTTGTGATTTTACCATATCCCATATGTAAATCCTCCTGAATTTTATAAATTAAGTTTATCATACAAAAAAACAAAAAGCAAACATATATTCCAAATATTTGTTCGGATATGTGAATCTAAAGTATTGACAAGCGAATGTATGTTCGTTATAATTTATAAATAAAAAGAACAAATGTTTGTAACTAATGTTCGAATTGGAGGTAACATTATGAGTGAAAGAAGAATTCGAAATAATAAGATCAGAAGACAAAGAGAGTTAAAAAAACGCCTTATGATTACAATATTTACTTTTTGTATGATTTCTATTTTGGCTATTACATTCGGCAGTTCTTTTTCTAAGGCAAAAGATATCAATACAGATAAACCGGTGTATAAATATTTTACAAGTATTATGGTAAAATCCGGAGATAGTTTATATTCCATCGCAAATACAAATATGAGTGCTGAATTTAAATCAGTTGAATATTATATCAATGAAATGAAACACATCAATTCATTAGAAGATGATCAGATACATGTTGGACAATATCTGATTGTTCCCTATTATTCCACGGAATTTCGTAAATAATTCTTCTGGTACTTTGGATTCATATTTTTAAATACATCTTTTTATTTTTAAATAAATAATGTAATATATCATTATATATTAAACTAATTGACGGGTGTGATAAAATTATGTATACAATACTTTCAGTTGATGATGACAGATTAATGAGACAGTTAATCAGTAATACATTGCGGGCTCAATATCGTGTTATTGATTTTGAATCCCCTATTGAAGCAATCAATTATTTAAAAAATAATCGGGTCGATTTGCTGCTTTTAGATTTTGAAATGCCGGAAATGAATGGGATTGATTGTTTCCGGGAAATTAAGAAAATTCCTTCAGCAACGGACATGCCAGTTCTATTTGTTACGAGCGTTTCAGAAGGTAATAAAGTTTTGGATTGTATTAAAGAGGGTGCTAAAGGATATTTATTAAAACCTATCGATAATACCATACTATTATCAGAAGTAAAAAGAGTATTATTTAATAAAGAACCTGTAAGTAGTTTTGATAAGAGGGTCTTGGCCATTGATGATTCCAGACTTGGTTTAGAGACAATTAAAGAATCTATTTCCGAGGTTTGTTCTCTAGATCTGCAGACATCTGCGAGTAAGGCACTGAAATATTTAAAATTGAACACTGTAGATTTAATCCTTCTTGATTATGAAATGCCTGATATGAATGGTCTGCAAACTTTGAAGGAAATTAAAAAATTAGAAATGAATAAGAATACTCCGATTTTCTTTATTACAAGTATGACTAATCCTAAAAAAATCAAAGAATGTATCATTGCGGGTGCGGAAGATTATATAATCAAGCCGATAGATAAGGAAATGCTTCGGAAAAGAGTTTTTACGAAACTGAATGCTTTTGTATAAAATTAGAAACATTAATAAATTGATTTATACAATGTTGACTCCTCTATCTATACATAATATAATCAAACTACTATTTAGCTCAAGGAGGTTACATTAAATGCAGAGAGAAGAAGGCTGCTTTAAAATCTGGACGGACTTGAATGGACGAAAGATTGTCTATTCTGAAGGAAAAGGAATTGCGAAAGCACATGAGGTGGAATGGCTATATACAAATATTTGTGATCTGGCAAAAGAATGGAATGGGGAAGAATGGGCATATGTGGCCTTTATAGAAAAAATGGAACAGGTAAGTCCAAAAGGAAGTAGCAGATATATCAAACTGCATGAAACATTATCAGCTAACAAGTGCAAATGTATTGCTTATATTGAAGGAAATTCTTATGAAGTGTCTGTTCAGGCAGCAAAGCATAAGCAGGCATCTAATACTCCGACTACTACAAACAGGTATTTCAATACAGTAGACGAAGGATTAGAATGGTTAAGTGAAAACGGATTTTAATGAACAACTCTATCATCATTTCTAATGATGATAGAGTTGTTTATTTTTTACGCGAGTTATGAGGAAAATGTTCTGCTAGCAGAAGCATTTGACGAATACCGCGATAACGAATAGAAACACGCATTGCGTGTTTCTATTCGTTATTAGTTTGTTTCCCAACGATATTCCTGTGGGGTCATTCCCTCATATTTTTTGAATACTTTTGTAAAATGTCCCTGATAGTTATATCCAACAGAAAAAGCAATTTCACAAATAGATTTATTGGAATAGGATAGCAGTGCTTTACTTCTCTTGATTCTTGTCAAGTTAATATGATCAGATAAAGATATGTGTGTATCTTTTTTGATTAGGTAAGATATATATACAGGTGTAAGATCAAGTTCTTTTGCCAGATCTTCAAGTGAAATTTTTTCTGCATAATGAATACTGATGTATCGGAGTGCCTTATTTACATGAGGGGAGAACAATGTATTTGACATGTAAATTGTTTGTGAAAAATCTTTTATTGTACTACTCATCAAATGTATCATGTCATTCGTGGTATGAAGTTTATCCAGATTCATTACAAATCCCCAAAGCTTTTTAAATAATAATTCAAAGGAAACATTAGAATTCAGAGCATAACAATATGATATTGTGCAAATGATAGTAGAAAAATATTTTAAAGAATGATAATTATCATATTTTGTAATAAGGTGATCCAGTAAAACTAGATTTTCATTCACGGTATCTATAATTTCTGTATAATTGCCTTGAATAATGACATCGCTTGTCCGTATTAAAAACTCAAAAATATCGCTTATTTCATAATCTTTACTATCTTGCGAAGTCATATTTATATCCTTGGGTGAATACATATTACCCTCTTGCACTTGTATGATTTGGTTTACACTTATTACATTTGTATTTACAAGCATAAGAAATAATTTGCCGATGGAATTGATATGTGTATTAGAAAATTTTGGAAGGCAATACAATGTTCGTACAATTAATTTCTTCTTTGTAGGCATAAGTTTTGGATTGTTGTTCAAAACATTTATCTGATTATCAGAAGGAAGTTCTGAAAGCATAGGCCCGGATATTAAGGCAAGTATGTCTTTGTTACTTTCTTCCAAAAATAAAATATTATAAATGTAATGATTACTTGTTCGATAAGTATAAAAAGTTGTTTTTTTTCCATGGTAAAAGGATGGAATATATTGAAATTCAGTAAAAAATGAGAATATTTCATAAATATCAAAATAGTCTGCTAAAATTGAAAATTGTATTCCAACTACGTGTAGTGGGTCTGGATAACTTTCTTTACATATCAATAGTGTTGTCAATCTGGTTATATCTGAATAGAATTTCATAATTTCTTTAATTATATTAATTTCCATATAACGCATACTCCAGTCTTCATTCGTAAATAGTCATGAGTTTTATTTTACTTAGTTAAATAAGTTGTGTCTAATCTTTTTAAGAAAATGAAAAAGATTGTATTAATATGATATAAAATATATTAATTTGATAAAAATGAAAAACATAGTTATATGGTACTATATCAATTATGTTTGAACTATATTTGATAAAAAATTATAAGAAAGGTGGTGAATATATGCAGTCTGATCAATATGTTGTTTTTTATCTGAATGAAGAAGAGTATGCGATCAACATTTCATATACACAGGAAATATTGCGAATTAAGAAAAAAATAACAAAAGTACCCAATATGCCTTCCTATGTAGAAGGAATCATTGAATTAAGAGGACATGTGATTCCGGTGGTGAATTTATGCAAACGTTTCGATTTTGACAATAAAGAAATTCGAAAAGATAATAAACTGATTATTGCAAATCTGAATCATACTACAGTTGCATTTATAGTGGATGATGTTTCTGACATCGTCAGTTTTGACGATTCCCAAATCGAAAAATTAGATGACAGTATTTGTAAATTGGGAAAGAACAGTATAAAAGGAGTAGGTAGAATAGATATGAGATTAATCATTTTGTTGGATGTCTTAGAATTAAATTCAGAAATATTTAATCTTGTGAACAAAGGAGAAAAGGCATGATAGAAAAAGCAGTCATAGAAGATAGTAAAATATTAATTGAAGCAATAGCAGATTTACTTCCTGGTGAAATATTTTTTGCAGTTATTGAAGGAGATACCATTGTTTGGACAAAAAAATCACAAGGATTTAATTATGATATTTTTCATATTGGAGATAAGTTAAGAACAGATTCTACCACTATGCAAGCAATGCGTGAGAGAAAGACACTGACACAAAATGTGCCAAGAGCAGTTTATGGAGCCAGACTTAAAATCGTATCTATTCCTATCGTAAACGATGATGAAACAATTCATGGTGCACTTTCTATTGTGATACCAGTTCTACATCCTGTTATATCTGCATTTCCGCATTTTGCACCAGTATTGGCTGAAATGTTTAGCGAAGGCGTGTTTTTATATGCAACCGACCTAACGAAAATCATCGAAAACCAATCTTCCAGAAAATTTGCAATCAATACATATGAACCAGGAAAGGAACTGGCGGTGGAAGACCTGGCATATAAAGTTATTAACAGCAAAAAACCGCTATTTAAAGAGTATGGAGAAGAGAGATTTGGAGTACCGGTTTCCGTTGCGAGCTTTCCGCTTTTTGATGATGCAAATCAAGATGAATTGGTCGCCACGCTTGGAATCGTACTTCCTAAGAAAACAGCTGCTGTGCTCAGACAGATGTCAGTCAGTCTTGAAAGCGGGTTAACGGATATCTCTTCAGCCATTCAGGAACTTGCTGCTTCAGCAGTAGAGATCAATGCCAATGAAGAATCCTTGAATACAAATATTGTAGATATTATTAGTATCTCGGATGAAATTAATGACATATCTTTATTTATTAAGGATATTGCAGAGGAAACAAAACTTCTTGGCCTCAATGCCGCGATTGAGGCGGCGCGTGTAGGTGATGCTGGTAAAGGTTTTGGTGTCGTTGCAGATGAAATCAGAAAACTTTCTGCAGAATCAAAAAGTACAGTGCCTAAAATAAACGCATTGACTGAGAGTATACGAAGCAAGGTCGAAGAAGCTGGTAAAAAGAGCAAAAGTTCCTTAGATTCCAGTCAGGAACAGGCAGCTGCCACAGAAGAAATTACTTCCAGTATAGAAGAAATTACATCCATGTCAGCTGAACTTGGCAGAATGGCAGCTGATCTATAACGATAGTCAGCACGGCAGTCACCAATACAAGCCAGTTTGTATCTGGCTCAATGATAGTGTATAAAAAGGGGAGACAGCTACGTTAGCCGCCTCCCCGAATTACAATAACTTATTTGATTTATTAAGATTCACATTCTTTGCAGGAATAATGCGTATGAAGTAATTTATGGGCAATATCGCTGTTTGGTTGATCCAGAAATTCGTCATATAGTTTAATAATTGCTGGATTCTCGTGTGATTTCCGTATTGGTTTCTTACGGTCCTCTTCGTAAAGAGCATTGGCCCTTCTCTCAAGATTTTCATAGTGCCCATGTAGATACGGTTGTCCGCCTCCATCAATACATCCGCCTGGGCAAGCCATAATTTCAATAATATGGTAATCTGCTTTTCCGGAACGTATCTTATCCAAAAGTTTTCTGGCATTACCTAACCCATTTGCAATTGCAGCTTTTACTTCCATATCTTTTATCTGAATGGTTGCTTCTCTAATTCCATCCATACCACGGATCATGGAAAATTCCACATTATCTAAGGTTTCTTTTGTAATCCATTCGTATGCAGTACGAAGTGCAGCTTCCATGACACCGCCAGTTACTCCAAATAGAACGGAAGCACCGGTAGATTCACCAAGAAAGCTGTCAAATTCTTCATCTTGAAGTGAATTAAAATGAATACCGGCTTCTTTGATCATTTTAGCAATTTCTCTTGTACTGACTACAATATCCACATCATTCCCCATTTCATCCCTTGCAGCTTCATATTTCTTTGCCAGACATGGCATGACAGATACGACAATCATGTTCTTTGGATCAATATTCATTTTTTTTGCATAGTAGCTTTTTGCAATTGCACCGAACATCTGCTGTGGTGACTTGCAACTGGAAGGTATATCCAATAAATCTGTAAATTCATGTTCAAAGAAATTGATCCATCCCGGACAGCAGCTGGTAAGCATAGGAAGCCGGCCGCCATTCCGAATACGATCCAGCAATTCGCTGGCTTCTTCCATAATTGTAAGATCTGCAGCAAAATCAGTATCAAATACTTTGTCAAATCCCAAGGCACGAAGGGCGGTAACCATTTTCCCAGTAACAGCTTTTCCGCTTTCGTCTCCGAAGGCTTCCCCTAAAGCAGCTCGTACCGCTGGTGCAGTTTGGACAATAACAAATTTTTCGGGATCATTAAGTGCATCCCATACCTTAGTCGTATTATTAACTTCTGTTAAAGCACCGGTCGGACAGACGGAAACACATTGCCCGCAGAAGGTACAGTTGGTATGAATCATCGGCAGACCGAAAGCAGGAGAAATAATGGTATTAAAACCTCTGTTTACAGCTGATAGTACAGATACAGTCTGTATTTTACCACAGACTGTAACACATCTTCTGCATAGAATACATTTATCCAGATTCCTTTCGATGGAAGAACTTGAAAAATCCTTTGGAAAAGTTGTCATCGCTCCTTTATATTTCATTTGCCGGATTCCCATATCAGCGGCAAGTGCCTGAAGCTCGCAATTCGTATTTTTTTCACATAACAGACAGTCTTGCGGATGATCTGATAAAAGAAGTTCGATAACAGTTCTTCTTGCTTTAATTGCTCTGATAGAATTTGTCTTTACGACCATCTCTTCGTTGATAGGAGTATTACACGCAGGAGCCAGGTTCTTACGGCCTTCTATTTCAACTACACAGACGCGGCAGGAACCCGGATTATGTTCAACACCATCGTGTAAATTCATGTGACACAATGTGGGAATATAGATTTCCAATAATTTAGCTGCTTCGAGAATGGTAGTGCCTTTTTCTACCTGCAGTTTTTTTCCATTAATTGTAAGGGAGACTAAACTCAAATGATTCACCTCTTTCTTAATAATTATCAAATTTTAATGATTGCATTCACAGGACAGCTAGAGTAGCAGGCCCCGCATTTGATACATTTATCCTGTCTGATTTTGTGAAGTCCTTTTACATTACCCGTAATACAGGAAACCGGACAGTTTCTTGCGCATTTAGTACAGCCAATACACTTATCTGTAATTTCGAAATGAATTAATTTTTTGCATACACCGGAAGGACATCGGTGATCTCTTACGTGGGCAATATATTCATTCCAGAAATATTTCATTGTGCTCAGGACTGGATTTGGTGCTGTCTGTCCAAGTCCACATAAAGAAGTATCCTTGATGATATGAGCGAGTTCGCTCAGGGTCGTAAGATCCTGTTCCGTACCTTCACCGTTTGTTATTTTAGTCAATAATTCAAGAAGTCTTTTGTTTCCGATTCGACACGGGGTACATTTACCGCATGATTCATCAACGGTGAATTCCAGATAGAATTTTGCAATATCGACCATACAGTTATCTTCATCCATGACAATCATTCCGCCAGAACCCATCATGGAGCCTATGGAAGTCAAAGATTCATAATCGATTGGCAGATCCAGATTTTCAGCAGGGATACACCCTCCGGAAGGCCCACCTGTCTGTACAGCCTTAAATTTTCTGTTATTTTTAATTCCACCGCCGATATCATATATAATTTCCCTTAATGTAGTTCCCATTGGAACCTCAACTAGTCCTACATTGTTGATCTTACCCGCAAGTGCAAATACCTTTGTGCCTTTGGAACCGGCAGTTCCAATTGAACTGTACCATTCTGCACCATTCAAAATAATTGCAGGCACACTAGCAAGCGTTTCCACATTGTTGACGCATGTTGGCTTTCCGAACAAACCGCTTTCAGCAGGAAATGGGGGCTTATTGGTAGGCTCGCCACGCTTTCCTTCAATAGAATGAATTAAAGCTGTTTCTTCCCCGCAGACAAAAGCACCGGCGCCATATTTCAGTTCTATATCAAAATCAAATTCAGAACCAAGAATATGACTACCAAGAAGCCCGAGCTCTTTAGCCTGACGCAATGCGATTTTGAGTCTGTTTACTGCCAATGGATATTCGGCACGGATATAGATATAACCTTTGGAAGCGCCAATGGCATATCCGGCGATAGCCATAGCTTCCAGAACACTGTTCGGATCACCCTCTAAAATGGAGCGGTCCATAAATGCTCCTGGATCTCCTTCATCAGCATTACAGATAATATATTTTTGATCTGCATCATAGGATTGTGCCAAAGCCCATTTTTTACCGGTCGGGAAACCACCGCCGCCTCGTCCGCGGAGACCGGAATCCATCATTATTTTGATGACTTCATCAGGAGTCATATGAATAATGGCTTTTCCTAAAGCAAGATATCCTTTGGCTCCGATACATTCTGTGATTTCCTCTGGATTAATAAATCCGCAATTTCTAAGAGCAATTCTTTTTTGTTTTTTATAGAAAGACATTTCATCCTGTCTTTTTACTTTTTCTTTTATGGAAGGCTCCTCGTAAAGAAGTCTTTGGACAGGTCTGCCATTTAATAAATGTTCAGATACAATTTCAGCGGCATCATTCGGGTTGACCTGAATATAAAAGGTATTATCCGGATGAATCTTAACAATCGGACCTTTTTCACAAAATCCGAAACAACCAGTAACAGATACAGTGACATCCTCTGAAAGCCCAGCTTTTTCAATTTCCTGCTGGATATTTTCAATGATTTTGGTGCTATCGGATGATTTACAACCAGTTCCACCGCAGACAGTAATGAAACGCTTACACCTTTTATTTTCGACTGCTAATTCTTTTTCACGGAAAGGTGTTCTTATTTCTAATTTCTTTGAAAAATCATGGAACATACTTTGTAGTTCATCATAAGAATTGATTCTGTTCAAAAAGAGTTCCCCCCTATTCACTATATTCATCTAAGATTTTTATAACCATTTGTTTGTTAAAATGACCATATACTCTGTCATCTACAGTAACGACAGGAGCAAGACCACATGCACCGACACATCGCAATACTTGAAGGGTAAATTTTTCGTCAGGTGTAGTCTGTCCAACTTTAATATTGAGTTTCCGTTCAAATTCTTCCAGAATTTCGGCGGAACCTTTTACAAAACAAGCCGTTCCCATGCATACATTAATGACATGTTTTCCGGTAGGCTCTTCGGTAAAATACGAATAAAAGGTAACAACTCCGTTTACTTCCGAAATGGGTTGATTTAATTTTTTCGCAACAAATTTTTGTACGTCTTCCGGTAAATAGCCGAAAATTTCCTGGGCTTTATGAAGTACTGCAATTAGTGAACTGGTTTTATCGGGAAGTGCTTCAATAAAATTTTCGAGTTCCTTGAAATATTGTTCTCTTATCTGATTAGAACACATGAAAATATCCCCTCCTTAAAGTATTGGTTTTTAGTTAATTATAACACAAAAGATTTGAATATAGTAGAATTATGTACAATATGACAGAATATGCAAAAGGGATGGCAATCATACATGGATATAATGTACTAATGAGTGTGCCGATTCAAAATAAAAATTGAAATAATTGTCATTATATATTATATTAAAAATAATAAAAGTACATATAACTATTCATATGCATATAAATTAAAAATTAGGAAAGTGTATTAATAATAAAACAAAAAATCTAAATTAGAGAGGTACAAGGTTGAATAAATAACATTCAACCCCTTGATTTGTACGCGACCAAAGGTCGCAGATGGGAGCTAAAAATGAAAAAAATATTGGAATATGCAAATGTATATGTAAATCGATGTAACTGGAAGGACATGGCACTTTTAAAAATATGCTTATGTGCAGTAGGAATTATGGTAGGATTGGCAATTCCGGAAAAAAAGAAAAAATGTTCTACTGTAGCAGCAGGTATTATATTTATAGTTAGTTATATTCCACTTATGACAAAGTTTGTAATAATAATAATACAGGAAAACAAGATTAAAATTAATGATTGATCAAAAGTTAATTCAGTGATTCTGATTGAGAGAAGTATAGGTAATCTGTACTTCTCTTTTATTCATGACAAGTGAAGGATTTTATTTGAACCAGGAAGTATCGAATCTGAGTCATGCTACGGAATAATAACGGATAGAATATATCCTAATAGAATATGAAAAAAACAGTGTCAATTGTCGGATATTAGCATATTATAATTAGGGGATAATACCCCAAAAAAATATATATGGAGAATTAAATATGCCAGGAATGCCAGTTCAAGTCACTACGTTAGGTGCCGTAACAGATGATGTAAAGGTAGTAAACGGTTCGACAGCATTAGAAGTAGGATTAGCTGCCGGAACAACAGTAGGTCTATCAGCGGGTACTGATATCGATCAAGTTACTACGTTAGGTACCGTAACAAACGATGTAAAGGTAGTAAATGGTTCCACCGCTTTAGAAGTAGGTCTAGCTGCTGGTACAACAGTAGGTCTAGCAGCCGGTACCGATATCGATGAGGTTACTACGTTAGGTACCGTAACAAATGATGTAAAGGTAGTAAACGGTGCGACAGCAT
>JAEWSH010000005.1 GCA_023398375.1 Bacillota bacterium
CGTTTTTTAGCGACCGCCGCAGATAGGACATCTGTACATTCAAGGCAAGGGAGTTGGCATACGAGGCAGTGCCCCACACAGCATCCAGCAACGTATCGCGACTGACAGTCTTATTCACATTCAGCGCCAGCAAGCGAAGGATATCGGCTTGACGGGAAGTAATCAGCACCTTACTATTTCCCGTACGAATCTCGTTCGTACTGTAATTGAACACGGAATGGCCGAAAGCATACATCTCATCCTCCGCCACGCCGGACAACTGCGAAGTGAAACGCTCGCGGATACGCGCTGTCAGCTCTTCCGGATAGAAAGGTTTGGCAAGATAATCGTTCGCCTTCAGTTGGAATCCTTGCAGGCGGTCGGCCTTATCGCTACGGTCGGAAAGGAAAAAGATCAGGACGTGTTTATCCATCTCGCGGATGCGTTCAGCCACTTCAAAGCCATTGTAACCGGGCATATTGATATCGAGCAATACCAAATCAGGCTTTATGAGCGGAAATTGTTCCAGAGCAATTTTCCCGTTTCCGGCATAAGTCACTTCATAGCCTTCCTTCTCAAGAAAGCGCTTCAGCAGCATTGAATATTTCAAATCATCATCGGCAAAAAGTATTTTCAAGGCTTTCATATCATTGGTTATTTTAGAGTAGGGATTATGCGGGTTAGCACGGACTTATTGAGGAATATTAATTTCAATCATTGTTCCCTTGCCAGCCTGACTATTTAAAGAAATGCTTCCATGATGCGCCTCTACCAGCAACTTTACATAGCTCAACCCCAGACCAATACCGGGCAACGAACGGTCGGGAAGATTACTGCCCCGATAGAACTTATCGAATACACGGTTCTGTTCGGAAACCGGAATGCCGATGCCATCATCAGACACCCGTATCGTCAATTGGTGATCCTGCAAAAGGCAATCTACAACAATATGCACAGACTTGCCCGAATACTTTACGGCGTTCTCTATCAAATTACTGATAATATTAGAAACATGCACCGGGTCTGCCGTTACCAGAGTCTCCGAACTGAAATGGGTTTCAATAGCAACATCCTTACCCTCAGGAACATGGTAAAGCCGGACAAGCTTTTCCAAACTCGTCTTTATATCAAATGTACGGACGGAAAGCTGCGTGTGTTCATCATCGGCACGCGTCATATCACGTAGTTTTGAAAGATAGGCCGACAAGTTATCCAGCTCGGACATGGAATCGTGAACCACTTCATCCATCGCTTTCTCATCTGTTCGCATAGACTTGTCATTGAGAAAGGCTATACACATTTTCAGAGCCTGGACGGGACGTTTCAGTTCATGTATCATAGTGTTTACAAAGCTTTTTCGCAGTTCGTCTATCCGCCGTTGCTTCAAGATGGTTTTTATCTGAAACAGCAGACAAAGCCCCAGCAGAAATATCAGACATGTACTGCCCACTAACTGCCAACCCATACGCACAAGTACCACATGAGGTGAAACCTTCACGGAAACAAGCACAAACTGGCGTTTCAGGGGATTATAAGGATACATTACTTCTATATATGGATTGAACAATGTACCTTGCCGTTTCAGTTCCGCATTCCACTGGTAAATGGAATCTTCGGAAACCACCAGATGCGTAGTAAACGTTTGTTCGTCCAAACGTATGGCAAGCAAGGAATCAAATTGCTGCAACGCAAAAGGCACATCCAACTCCAAACGATAAAGATTAATAATAGAGTTCAAATTAGGAGCATCTTTATCGGACATATTGATTTTGAATGAATCCTTCGCAATGAGCCGCTCTTCCGGCAAAAGGGTGTCTAACGCCAATGCCCATTTCCTACGCTTTGCCTCTCTCTCTTTATCATCTGTACTGGCAGAGTCCTGCTGCTCTATTTTGAGAGTTTCTATATTCTTTTGGCCCAAGCTCTCCAAGTCCCGCCCTTTCAGAACACCCAAAATTAATTCGTCGATAGTGGTCCGCTTTTCCAAATCAATGGATTTGCTCAAGTGATAGAAGAACATATTGGTATTGCTAAGCACCTTTTTGGGTTGGGGAGTACGGATAGAGTCATACTGTTGGGTGGTCTGCAAGATGCAATCATAAATACCATTGATTTGTTCATCATTCATATACTGATACTGATTACGCAACCAGTAGACCTGTCCGCAGGTAATAAGCAGTATCGATGCGATGGAGAATATCCAAACGATCTTAATCCGTTGTTCCATAATTGTTCTTTTTTAGTCTCACTTAGAAAGACTTTCATTTAGTACCGACAAAGGTAGAAGTTAGCTTGCAAATATAGGTACGTGCGAGGCAGATATTATGCATTGAGTAATATTTCAGTAATAACTTTCAGCCTCTTCTGAAGCAAAATCCGCATAGTTTTGCAGTACAATAATCGCTGGAAGCAATATGTAAAACCTCTAAAAATGTAAAAACTATGAGTGCAAGAATTATTTTCCTCAATCTGTGTCTCGCTATATTGTTCGCATCACAAGCGAAGGCACAAATCATCGTTTCTGATGGAACGAAAATACAGAATGATACCATCGGTGAAGCACAAATCCTTGTGCAATATGAAACGCGCTGTATCAGTAATACGGAAAAGCCGGAAAATGTTACGGAAGAAACCATGATGCTGGAAGTCGGTAAAAATCTCTCTAAGTTCTACAGTTACACCAAGTATGTTTGCGACTCTGTACTGGCAGTAGACTTCGCCAATAAAGCCTCGCAGGAAACGATTAATGAACATCTGAAACAATACGGAACAAGCAAACTGAGCGAACGAACCTTCAGAGGTTATCCTGCCGGAAAAGTAACGACCCTCGATGAAGTGGCAGGCATGACGCGCCTGCGTTGCGAAGAAACGGATGAACGTCCGCAGTGGAAGATACTGGCAGAAAACGATAGTGTCCTCTCCTACCTTTGCAGCAAAGCCGAATGTCAATTCAAAGGCCGTACATGGACGGCATGGTTTACTGCAGAAATACCCATAAGCGAAGGTCCATGGAAGCTTTGCGGACTGCCCGGACTGATACTGAAAGCCGAAGACAGTGAAGGGCATTATTCATTCACTGCCACAGGTGTAGAGCAATGCCACACATATCGGCCGATACTTTTCGACGGAAAGAAGCACGAACCGATGAACCGCAAAGCATACAACAAAGTGCACGAACGTTATTATGCCGATCCGGTAGGATTTATCACCGGAAGCATGCCGAACGTCACCGTTAAGGTTAGTGATGAACACGGCAATGCAACCAAGAACCCGAAAAACGTTCCTTATAATCCACTGGAACGATAATATTTCTCCACACCCGTAAGCATTCGTGAAATCTATCGCATACTGAATGCATTTCAGTCGTATACTGAACCCTATTCAGTCGTATAGTGAATGCCATTCAGTCGTATACTTAAACATCCTCTTTTTACGCATTGATAATCAATAAATTACGAAATCACCATAATCGTATAAAAATTTCAACAAACTTCAATTGCCAAACAATCAATTATTGCAGTGTATGAATAAAAAAACTATCATTCTATTTTTCCTGTTTCTCTTTAGTTTCTTGTCGCCTACCTACGCCCAGACGTTGAGCGGCAAGATAACAGATGCAGAAACCAATCAACCGCTGGAAGCTGTAATGATTAGTGTATTACGCGGACACACAACGATAGACTATGCATTGACCGATGCCAAAGGACAATTTTCTTTGCCGTGGAAGCATAGCGGAATGCTGCAACTCAATATTTCTTTGTTAGGCTATAAGAGAGAAATGCGGAATATCAATGCGGCAGGAATCCTGAATCTCAGCCTACAACCGGAAGCCATCGTATTAAAAGAAGTACAAATACGTCCCGGACGTATCAATACCCGAAAAGATACGGTGAGATATGACTTGGCACAGTTTGCTTCATCTAAAGATGTGCACATAAAGGATGTATTGAAGAAACTTCCGGGCGTGGATGTAGATGAAAACGGACAGGTTAAGTATAAAGGGAAAGCCATCGACCACTACTTTGTGGAAGGAATGGACGTGACAGGCGGACGTTATAACCAAATCAACAACAATCTGAGCGCCAAAGCCGTAAAGAGTGCGGAAATCATGGAGAACTATCAGTCAGTAAAGGCCTTGAAAGGAAAAATCAATTCCGATGAGGTGGCATTGAACCTGAAACTCGACCCGAAAGCACGCGATCAATGGATAGCAAACGGTACTCTGGGAACCGGATGGAGTGAGAACAACAAAATCCTGTGGGAAGGCAGACTGAATGCCCTTCAACTGGGTAAAGGAAAACAGAGTGTCTATAATTACAAGACGAATAACAATGGCAAGGACCTCAGCAACGAGCAAACCAAACTGACCGGAAATGGCCAGCAACAAGTTCCGCTTTCCGGTTTTCTCTCCCAGCCGGGCATCAGCGCACCATTAGACAAGAATCGCTTATTATTCAATGAAACCCACACCCTGAACGGCAACCGTATGTACAAATGGAATGATGACCGCAGCTTACGCCTGCAAGCCGGATATACTCATGAGCTAATCCAACAGCAACGGGGAAATACCCAAATCTATTATCAACCGACAGATACCATACAAATAGACGAAACCTACCATTATCGTCTGAGAAGTGACATCGCTAATCTGGAACTGCGTTATGAAGACAACAGCAGCCGGAATTATATATCCAACCGCTTCACCGTAGACGGAGAAATAAATCGCGGACGTTCGGAGGAACTGGGACAAACTCTGCAAACGTCACAGCTAAGTGCCGGAAACTACTTCAATCTTATCCGAAACCGGGAAAGCGGAACCTGGGAATTTCGTTCGACGACACAGTATGCTTACCAGCCTGCATCCTTACTACTCGAAGAAGGAAAAAGTAAATTCAACCAGCACAACTTCTACACAGATAACAGTGCCGCATATCTACGAAAGTATGATGGATTTACCCAACAATATAAGGCAGGAATACAAGGAGAACGGGCTACCCTGAAATATACTCCGACAAGACAGCCCAATGATTTCAATGCTTCGCATCTGTCATTGCATATTACCCCCTACTTCCAGCTGGAACGTGGAAAATGGCTGGCTACACTTTCGCTTCCTCTGAAAGCAGATCGGTATTTCTCACAACAGCGTTCGTTCCTGTTCTTCAATCCGTCCATGTATTTGCGCTATAAACTGGATTATCATTGGACGTTCTCCCTTTATGGCAGTCTGAAACGCTCGGCAGAAGACTTCTCCGACTTGTATCCGGGACTCTACCAAACTGATTACCGCACCTGGCGAGACGGCAACGGACTTTTCCCTACCAGCCTCACGCAAACCTACAATCTCTACGGAGAGTACAAAAACACTGTACAGGAATTTTTCATCACTGCCGCACTAACCTACAGCCGCAGCAACCGGAATACTCTTTTCGAACAGAGTGTTTCCGAAAATGCCATTGTCTACACTCGTCGTGAACTACCGAACCATAACGATAGCTGGAATCTCAGCAGTACTTTCTCCAAAGGTATATACGACTGGCATTTGAAAACCTCACTCACCCTACTACTCAGTCGCAGCAATGGCGAACAGCTTACCCGCCTGGCTGACAGCGAGGGTAACCGGCAAAGTCTTCTGCAGACCTATCGTTATGATTATCTGAAAGCAGAGCCTAAAATAATCTGGTCTCCCGCAGATGTTTTTGAAGCGGAATATCATGCCACATTAGGCTATGGCGGCAGTAAGATAGGAAGTGATACCCGTCTCACCCCGTTACTGGACTTCGTACAACGGCTACATCTCACATTCAGTATCGGGCAGGTAGACCTACGGCTATCCGGCGAGCATTACCGGAATGACTTAGGAGGGGACGCACATCTCAACACCGTGTTCGCAGATGCATCCCTTATCTATAAAAGAAAAAAATGGAGATTGGAAGCAAGCCTCAACAACCTGTTCAACAAAAAAGAGTATGCTTACACAACGTATTCCACCACGCAAAGCTACACTTCACGACTAAATATACGTCCGAGGGAAGCAATGGTGACGATAAATCATCAGTTCTGAGCCTGCAATATCATCACCGTGGAATATATCAATATCCCAACTATCGTCAATCCGCCCACCAATATGGGAGCATAAATATGGGGGACTTTCTTCATGGTCTTATACCCGCTGACTTTCAGGAAAAGGCGATATACAATGTATGCGGCAATCAATCCAACCAATGTTCCCGCGATGAGATCGCCCGGATAATGCACTCCCAAGTAGACACGTGAATAGCAGGTCAGCAACGCCCATCCCATCATAAACACAGTGAGCCATCGTTTACGGAAAAGAAACCAGACAAAGAATGCCAGGCCAAAAGTATTGGCAGCATGACAGGAGGGGAATCCATAACGCCCTCCTCGATGTCCGTTTACGATATGCACCATGTCGGATATGGGATTTTCCAGATTGGCGGGACGAAGGCGTTCCACATACGGGCGTATCAATGTTGCCCCCGTCTGGTCGGCAATGGTAATTACGAGTGCCAGACCGACCATGCAGAACAAAGTCACTTTCCAATGGAAGTTGCGCAGCATCACATACCAAATGGCAGCATACATCGGCACCCAGACCCACTTACCGCTGTAGGCACTCATAAAGTAATCGAAAAAGGTGTTGTGCATCCCATTGATGAAAAGGAATATGTTTGTGTCTATATCTATCGCCCCTTGCAAGACATCCATAAGTGCTGTCATACTTTATACTCTTATACTTTAATTATCTTCCTTTATCTTTTTGCTATATCGTCATACAATTTCTGCAGATAGGCTTTGCCCAACGGCAAGTTCTTTCCCTTTGCCGTGCCCTCATCCACTACCACAGCACCTGCCTGGCAATTGAATATCACCTGGTTGTCCGCTGTCACCATACCGAAAGCATCGGGTACGGTAAAGAACGCGAAATGAGGGGAAGCGGGATTAAGCATATCTTTACTGAAAACAAACTCTTCATGGGGCAGCGCCAATTGGGCCAGCAACGTGGCTGCAATGTCATGTTGCGAGCCATAGACGTCAATGCGCCTCGGCTCTCGGATGGCACCGCCCACCATCAACAGAGGTATCCGGTAGCGTTCTACCAACAAATTGTCGATATGTTCGGGATAAGCTCCCAAGTGGTCTGGAACAAACACAATCACCGTATTCTTCCACTGGGGGAGCTCACGGAACTGTCTTACAAAATCGCCTGCACAACTATCCGTATAGGCAAAGGCGTTCAGCCGGTCATTCTCCAGACGACGGAAAGGTACTTCAAAAGGCTCGTGGCTGCTGGAGGTCTGCAAGA
>JAEWSH010000008.1 GCA_023398375.1 Bacillota bacterium
TCCAGAACGTCAACGAGCAGGCCGGCAACATTTCGTCGCAGGTCCAGCAAGTCGAGGCGCAGGGCCGCACGGTCTCGGACGAGATGGAAAACGTCTCGGCCGCGACCGAGGAACAATCCGCGTCCGCGAGCGAGATCGCGACGGCAAGCGAAGCGCTCTCGAAGCTCGCGCAAGAGCTCCAGAATTCGCTGTCGAAATTTGAATATTGATGCATCGCGCACATGCGTGCAAAAAAGAGGCTGTTGCAGTTATTTGCAGCAGCCTCTTTTGCATGCACAGAAAATCCCGGGCTGTAAAAAGCTCGGGATTCGGTGTAGAATTGAAATATGCAAACCATCAAGTCTATGCAAGATTATAGTAAGCGCCTAACAACCCACCGGATTCCTCCCGACCAGATTTCGTGAGATAATCAGACAAAAGCATTCATGGTTCGCAAAGTTTTAGAACTTGTAGAACTCCTGCAACTATCTGAACTTACACTGGTCGGGAGGTTTTCATTTTGAGCAGACTCTCAAACGCCATGCACCAGCAGAAGCTCGCTTCTTGGAAGCAGATCATCATCGACTGCCGGACGAGCGGGCTGGCCGACGCGGAATACATGCGCCGCCACAACATCAACAAGAGCAGCTTTTACTACTGGCTCCACCTCATCCGTGAAGAACTTTTGGACGAGCATCCAGAATGCCTGCACCCATGCAAGCATCCAAAGAAAACTGCGCCTGCGCTGGAAGCTCCTGCTTCCTGCGCAGCGGCTTCCGAAACGCTCCCTGCGGAAGTTCCGTTTGCAGAAGCTGCTCCTGTCCGACAGGAAACTGCGCCTTCCGCTGTCTCGCAGCCCACGGAATTCGTCGCCGTCCGCGCATCTATGTCGCTCCACGAAAGAAAGCTCGCCGTCTCCTGCGGCCCGTTCCGCTTCGACCTCACGGAAGGCACGCCACCGTCGCTCCTCCGAAAGCTTGCCGACGCATGGAGGGGATCGCCATGAAGCATCTCGACCTTTCCTCCGTCGGCGACGTCTATCTCGCCTGCGGATATACCGACATGAGAAAGTCCATCGACGGACTCGCCGCCATCGTCGAGCAGCAGTTCCGGATGAACCCGCTTGCTCCCGCGCTCTTCCTCTTCTGCGGAAGGCGCGCCGACCGCATCAAGGGGCTCTTGTGGGAGGGCGACGGCTTCCTGCTCCTCTACAAGCGGCTGGAAGACGGGCGCTTCCAGTGGCCGCGGGACTCTGCCGAGGCCAGGCGCATCACGCCGCAGCAGCTCCGCTGGCTCATGGAAGGGCTCAGCATCGAGCAGAAGACCGCCATCCGCGAAGTGCATCCCACCGCTTGCTCATGAAAAGAAAACCAAACAGGAATCCTACGGAAGCCTCCGTCTTTCGCGCTTCTCATCCCCGTGTGCTATGCTTCTTCCATACGAAAAACGGGGAGGGGAATGCGCATGACGGAAGCCGAGGCTGAAAAGCTCCTGCAAGAGAACCGGCAGTTGAAAGAGCAGCTAGCGCACATGGAAGAACGCGTCAACCAGCTCCTGCACGCCCTCTACGCGCCGAAGACGGAGAAATCCAAGGCCATCCTCAAAGACGAGGACAGTCCCGAGTTTTCCCTTTTCGGAACGTTCAACGAAGCCGAGCAGGAAGCGCGGCCGCAGGAGCCCGAGCCGGAGGTCGCGGAAACGGCCGTCAAGGCGCACACGCGCCGCAAGAAGACGTCCCGCGCCATCTCTCTGGAGGACCTCCCCGTCGAAAACGTCCCCGTCGACATCCCGGAAGCGGAACGCTCCTGCAAGATCCATCCGGGCGTGGCGCTCGTGCAGATCGGAGAAGAAGTCCTCCGCGAAGAGGTTGTCCTCTATCCGGCGCGGCTCGTCCGCCAGCGCTTCGTCCGCCCCGTCTACCAGTGCCCCGCGTGCAGGAAGGAAGACCGCTTTGGTATCTCCAAGGCGGACGCACCCGCGTCCCTCCTCCCTCACTCCATTGCATCGCCGTCCCTTGCCTCCAGAGTTCTTGCGGAGAAATTCCTCCTCGCAGTCCCCTTTCATCGGCAGGAAAAGGAGTGGGCGAAGCTCGGCCTCCCGCTTTCCCGCGCCACCATGGCGAACTGGGCGATCGCGCTCCACAAGTACTACATCGCGGAGCTCGTGCGGCATATGCATACGAGGCTGCTTGAAGCGCCCGTGCTCCACGCCGACGAGACCACCGTGCAGGTGCACCGGGAAGGCGGCGGGCGTTCGAACCGCAAGAACCAGCTTTCTTACATGTGGCTCTACGCCACGAGCCCGCTCGACAAGGCGAGCCCCGCCATCCGCATCTTCGACTACCAGCCGAGCCGCAGCGGCGACTGCGCCAAGAAATTTCTCGGCGGCTTCCGCAGTATCCTCGTCCACGACCAGTACAAAGGCTACGACAAGCTCCCTGCAGAGCACGCCGGATGCTGGGCGCACTTGCGGAGGAAATTCTTCGAAGCCATGGAATTCCAGGGGACGGAAGAAAAAGCCCTGGCGATCCCGGAATACCGGGACGGCAGCGCCGGCACGGCCATCCGGAAGATGCGGGAGATCTTCGCCATCGAAGGAAAACTCCAGAGCCTCAATCCGGAAGAACGGAAAAAGCAGCGCATCCAGCAAGAAAAGCCCTTGGTGGAGGCTTTCTTCGCGTGGGCGGAAAACCTGCGGAGAGGGATGCTGCCGAAAGGCAAGCTCGCTGCCGCGCTGGACTACGCCCTGAAAGCGAAAGACAGTTTCTGCCGCTATCTCAAAGACAGCCGCGTCCCCATGACGAATAATCCAGCGGAGAACGCCATACGCCCCTTCACCGTCGGCCGAAAGAACTGGCTCTTAAGCGACAGCCCGCGAGGAGCAGCAGCAAGCGCCGCCATCTACAGCCTCGTCGAGACGAGCAAGGCGAACGGCCTCGATCCAGAAAAATATCTCTCCTATGTCCTGACCGAAATGCGAGGCAAGAGCTTCATCGGCAACCCCGAAATGCTCGAACGCTGGATGCCATGGAGCAAGGACGCCCAAGACAACTGCAAAGCGTGAATCTCATCTCATCCCCATCGATGCGCCGCCTGGCGTACTGATGGGGATTTTTTCTGTTTTGGGGTACGTCATGTTATTAGGCGCTTACCCTGTACAGCAGAATCTAAAACTCTCTTGCTCATCAGATATTTGTCGATAACGCTCTCGCTACCACGAAGTAAGAAATTGGAAAGGCCACGCCATCCATGACCATAAAAGACATGCTGTGCCAACAAATTCTTTTGACTCTCGTGGAATACAGCGCGATACCTCAGCATATGGCTGAGGTAATAGTCATGCTGTACCACTAGACCTGGACAGCATTCCATGAGATAAAGCATATAATCATGGAAATCCGAATTTCCCATCTGATAAACAATCAGCTCATACTGATCCGCCTTCGCTGGTAGTTGCGTGCAGTCATATTACTGAAACTTCGCACACGGAAAACATCCCGTATGCCTTGAAAAATCGGCGTGAACTGAATGTCGAAAGCAATTCACGCACA
>JAEWSH010000017.1 GCA_023398375.1 Bacillota bacterium
GGTGCGTCCTATCGAGACGACTTGGCTAATGGCGTTATCCGCAAGTCTGGTAATGAAGCAATAGACGATTTCATGAAGACTTCATTTGGCTATCTTGTATTCCAAGAGCAAATTATTCAGTTTTTGCATGAGTATTGTGGATATACCATGGGCGAAGCGGATATTGTTCGTCGTCATTTCGCCAAGAAGACTGGTACTGAAAAAGATATACCTCAGATTAAAGAAGGCTTTGCCAAAACTATGGCGAAAGATTATGGTATGAGTCAAGAAGAATCTGAAGAAGTTATCGCAGATTTCATACAAGTCATAGAAGATGCGAGCAATTATCTTTTCAGTCTTAATCATAGCCAACCATACAGTTATGAAGGCTATGTATCTGGATGGTTGAGATGTTATTACCCATTGGAATTTCTCACCGTTGCGCTTAACATAAACCGAGACAAAGAAGAAAAAACTAACGCCCTTATAGCATATGCCCATAAAATGGGCATTAAAATCAATTCTCCGAAGTTCAGATTTTCAAGAGCAGATTATTTCTGTGATAGCGTTAATAGAATTATATATAAAGGTCTTGGCTCAATCAAACACATGAGCGCCCAAGTAGCCGAAGACTTATATACACTTCGAGATGAAAAATTCTCTAACTTCATTGATTTACTTTACGCAATCCAAGAGCTGCCCAATAAGCCAGATAGCCGTCAACTTGATATATTGGTCAAGATAGGATATTTCCAAGAATTTGGTAATGCAAAAGCCTTATTAACTGGAATAGAAGTTTTTAATAAATTCTATAAATGTAAGACAATAAAGGTTGACAAATTCAAAGAGATGGGTTATAATATAGACGATGTGATGCCATATGTAGGCAAGGCAACGGAAAAGACTTTGAGCCAACTTGATAATAAGGGGATTATCTTGGCTTTGCTGAGGTCTATGAAGATGCCTAAAACCACAGCCGTAGATATGGCTCGTTGGCAGTGTGAGTATCTTGGATATTGCTCTATAAGCAATCCTAATGAAGACCCGTCAAATTGGCTCGTGCTTGAAATCAAAAAAAATAACTATGGCACGAGTTGGGCGAAGTTATGGAATATGTGCTATGGATGTGCGAGAGAGTATAGGTTAAATAAGAAATTTGCTACTGCCAATCCTATCGAAGTTGGTGATTATATTAAGGCGGTTATCGTTGAAAAACCAAAATACAAAAAGAACGAAGATGGTAGCTTTAGTCAAGTAGCCAATGAAGTAATTAGTGAAGTAAAATGTTGGAAAAAGAATTAAATTAAAAGGAGTTGATTTCTGCGAGTCAGGCAAATAAATATTTAGTATATCATGATATACTATTAGAGATGGCATTACATATATATGCGATAAATGTGGCGCAACTAAGAAAGTATATGATTCTGGAATTACTTAATTAAAGAAAGAACCGATGGCTTATAGGTATTGCTGTGTAAAACAATACTTGACATTCTCTTGAAAATATGATATAATTAGGTAGAGGCTGGAATGGAGTTGCAAACTCATCCGCTTAGAGTAGGGCGCTTACTCCGCCCTGCTCACTCTAAATAATTCTTGAGTAAGGAGAATATAAAATGGAAGAAATTTGGAAAGATGTGGTTGGCTATGAGGGCTTATACGAGGTAAGCAATTTCGGTAATGTACGGAGCTTGTTTCGATACAAGAAACAACTGAGGTGGGATGTGGCTAATAACAGATATGCTACGGTTCAACTTTTCAAGAACAAGATTGGTAAAAGATTATTGGTTCATCGGCTTGTAGCCGAAGCGTTCTTGCCAAACCCAGGAAATCTTCCAGTTGTAAACCACAAGGATGAAAACAAGTTGAATAATAATGTTGATAATCTTGAGTGGTGTACACAGGGGTACAATTTGTCTTATAATAATGGACATAAGAAAAGAGCAGAGAGTAAACGTTGGTTTTACGATGAATTAAGTGTAAAATTCAAAGAAAATAATCCTGCTATAAAATTGCCGGTTATTCAAATGAGCTTAGATGGGGAATTTATAAAAGAGTGGCCGAGCGCCAAAGATGCAACAACAGAGCTTGGTTATGAGTCAAATCATATTTGTGAATGTTGTAAAAATAAACGAAAAACATCTAATGGGTTTAGATGGAAATATAACGAGGTAATTTAATTGGGGTAGCTGTTTTAATCTTGGGGGAAAGCGGTTCTGGCAAGTCTGCATCTATGAGAAATTTTAAACAGAGTGATGTAAGCGTTCTTAATGTTGCGAGTAAACCTTTTCCCTTTAAGAATGTAAATGGCATTAAAAAGGCGGACAAGGCGACATACGGCATGATTAAGGGTGCGGTTGCAAGCGGAAGAACTCTTAGTTATGTGATTGATGATGCTCAGTATCTTATGGCTTTTGAGAGTTTCGAGAAGGCCAACGAAACTGGATATGGCAAGTTTACCACTATGGCTAAGAACTATCAGGAAATGCTTAGATATATTCAAGAAGATACTTCTCCTGATACAATTGTGTATGTTCTTCAGCATATCGACACTACTGAAGATGGCAAGATTAAAGCAAAGACTCTTGGCAAGATGCTTGACCAGCAGCTTACAGTGGAGGGATTGTTTACAATTGT
>JAEWSH010000049.1 GCA_023398375.1 Bacillota bacterium
GTGCGGGCAGGCTCCCGTTGTGGTCAGTGCCAAAGAGGGTACCGGCATTCAAGGCATTTTCGATGCTATCCTCGAAAAGCTTCCCGAGAATTTTGGTGAGCAGACTATCACGGGCAATTTGGTAAGCGAGGGTGATGTCGTCCTGCTGGTGATGCCCCAGGATATACAAGCCCCAAAAGGTCGTCTCATTCTTCCGCAAGTGCAGACCATCCGCGAGTTGCTGGACAAGAAGTGCCTGGTGATGAGTTGCACCACCGACAAGCTGCAAGCTTCCCTGCAAGCCCTTGCCCGTCCGCCCAAGCTGATTATCACCGATTCACAAGTATTTCCCATCGTCTATCAGCAAAAGCCTGCCGAGAGTAGTCTTACTTCCTTCTCGGTTCTTTTTGCCGGTTATAAAGGAGATATCAATGCCTTCGTGGAGGGGGCTGCCGCTATCCATAGCTTGACACCCCAATCGCGTGTACTGATAGCCGAAGCCTGCACCCATGCTCCGCTGACTGAGGACATCGGTACCGTCAAAATTCCCCGCCTGCTACGAAAACGCATCGGCGGGGAGTTGCAGATAGACTTCGTCTCCGGGAATGACTTTCCCATAGACTTGTCCCGATATGATTTGATTATCCATTGCGGCGCCTGCATGTTCAACCGGAAATATGTGCTCAATCGTATAGCCCATGCCCGTGCGCAACATATTCCTATGACGAACTACGGAGTGGCAATAGCCTGCCTGAGTGGTATACTGGACAAGATAATCATTCCTTGGGATGGATATCCGCAAGGTTGAAATGAGTTATTCCAGCTCCTCCAATATCTTCTTAACATCAATTGGTTGCAGCCTTCCGTACACCTTTTCGCCAATCATCACTACGGGTGCCAGTCCGCAGGCGCCTACGCAACGCAGGCAGTCGAGGGAGAACTTGCCGTCCGGAGTCGTTTCGCCCACTTCAATGCCCAGCACGCGTTTGAACTCTTCGAGCAGTTTCTCCGAACCACGCACGTAGCAGGCGGTACCCATACACACGGAGATGGGATGCTTCCCCTTGGGCAGCATCGTAAAGAAAGTATAGAACGTCACCACGCCGTACACGCGAGATACGGGAATACCCAGTTGGGCGGCAATGATACGCTGCATCTCTTCGGGCAGGTAGCCGTGCAGGTGCTGGGCTTCGTGGAGTATATTGATAAGTTCGCCGGGCTGGTTGCCATGCTTGTCACAAATGGCACGCACTTGTTTGACAACGTCACAAGCCAATTTTATTTCTGACATAGTTCTTCTGTTTTTTAGCGGTTAATCCATAGACTTGTTGAAGTAGTGTGTATGCAGCAGATGTTCCGCGGTTTCACTGAGCGGCTTGCCCAGATACTCTTCATACAGTGTCTTGATATAGGGGTTCTCGTGCGACTTCCGCAACGGTTTGTTGGCGTCCTCGCGATACAGCGCATTGGCACGTGCATAGAGCACGTCCGAATTGCCGTGGTGCAGCGGTTGGCCGCCACCGCCGATACAGCCGCCGGGACAAGCCATGATTTCAATTACATGATACTCGTTGTGCCCGTTGCGGATGTCCTCCAGCAGATGGCGTGCATTGCCCAGACCGTGGGCGATGCCTACTTTCAGTTCAAAGCCGTCCAGGTCGATGGTGGCGCGGCGTACACCGGCGAGTCCGCGCACTTGCTCAAAGTTTACATTATCCAGCGTCCGTCCCGTATAGATTTCGTAGACGGAGCGCAAGACTGCCTCCATCACGCCGCCGGTAGTGCCGAAGATAACGCCTGCACCCGTTGAGGCTCCCATCGGCAGGTCGAACTCTTTATCGGTCAGCAGTGTGAATCCTATGTTGGCGCGTCGGATGAGGCGTGCCAGCTCGCGGGTGGATATGGAGTAGTCCACGTCGAGATTGCCGTCTGTCTTGAACTCCTCTCGGTCGCATTCGTATTTCTTTGCCAGGCAGGGCATGATGGATACCACTACCAGCTTCTCACGGGGAATGCCCATCTTCTTTGCCCAGAATGTCTTGGCTATGGAGCCGAACATCTGTTGCGGCGAGCGTGCCGTAGAGGGTATGTCGAGCATGTCGGGGAAGTGGTGCTCGAAGAAGTTGACCCATGCCGGACAGCAGGAGGTAAGGATAGGCAGGCGGACGGACTTGTCGCCTTGGAGGTAACGGGTCAGGCGGTTCAGTATCTCGGCTCCTTCTTCCATGATGGTGAGGTCGGCGGCAAAGTCCGTGTCGAACACGTAGTCGAAACCCAGTTCGCGCAGGGCATATACCATCTTGCCCGTCACCAGTGTGCCGGGGGGCAGACCGAACTCTTCGCCCAGGGCGGCTCGTACGGCAGGTGCCGTCTGCACAATGACCACTTTGTCTGGATTGGCAAGGTCCTCGAGCAGGCGGTTGGTATGGTCGCGTTCCGTCAACGCGCCTACGGGGCAGACGGCTACGCACTGCCCGCAGTAGGTGCACTCACTGTCCGTCATCATCTTGTCGAAGGCGGGGGCAATGGTGGTGTTGAATCCGCGGCGGATGGCACCCAGCGCGCCTACGGTCTGCACGTCGTTGCAGACACTCTCGCAGCGGCGGCAGAAGATACATTTGTCCATGTTGCGGACGATGGACGAAGTCACCTCCCGCTTGCGGGGTGATAGCTCGCCGCCGTTGAAGGGCATGGTGCGGATGTTGAAGCGCAGTGCCAGCGTTTGTAGCTCGCAGTTGCCGCATTTGGGGCAGGTGAGGCAGTCGTTGGGATGGTCGGACAGGATGAGTTCGGCAACCACCTTGCGGGCATTCATCACGCGCAGGGTGCTGGTACGCACCACCATTCCCTCCGTACAGCGGGTGGCGCAGGCGGGGGCGAGGTTGCGCCGTCCTTCCACTTCAACCACACAGATGCGGCACGATGCGGGGTTGTTCTTGATGCAGGTACCCTTCAGGTCGATGTGACAAAGGGTAGGGATGTCGATACCTATTTTGCGGGCGGCTTCCAGGATGGTAGCGCCTTCGGGCACGGTGATGTAGTGCCGGTCTATTTGCAGGGTAATTTGTTTCTTTTCCATGGCAATGGGGGATTAGCAGACAGATATGGCTTTGAACTTGCAGCGTGCCATGCACATGCCGCACTTGATGCACTTGTCCGGATTGATGACGTGGGGCTTGCGCACATCTCCCAGAATGGCGTCTGCCGGACAATGCTTGAAGCAGAGGTGACAGCCGATGCACAACTCCGGATTGATGGTGTAGGTGAGCAGTGACTTGCATTGCCGGGCGCGGCAGGTCTTCTCCCTGACGTGTTTCACGTATTCGTCGTAGAAGTTGTTGAGGGTGGAGAGTACCGGGTTGGGCGAAGTCTGCCCCAGTCCGCAGAGGGCGGTGTCCTTTATCACTTGTCCCAGGGTGGAGAGGGTTTGCAGGTCTTTCTCGCTGCCACGTCCTTCGGTTATCTTGTTCAGTATTTCCAGCAGGCGCTTGTTGCCGATGCGGCAAGGGGTGCATTTTCCGCACGACTCCTCTACCGTGAAGTCCAGATAGAAGCGGGCTACGGACACCATGCAGTCGTCCTCATCCATTACAATCATGCCGCCGGAACCCATCATGGAACCTTCGGCAAGCAGGTTGTCGAAGTCTATCGGGGTATCCAGATGCTTCTCCGTCAGGCAGCCGCCCGAAGGACCTCCGGTCTGCACAGCCTTGAACTTCTTGCCGCCTTTGATGCCGCCGCCTATTTCGTAGATTACTTCGCGGAGGGTGGTTCCCATCGGAACCTCTATCAATCCTACGTTATTTATTTTTCCTGCAAGGGCAAAAACTTTTGTCCCCTTGGAGAATTCAGTTCCGATAGTTGAGAACCATTCTGCACCGCGTGTCAATATAATAGGTATGTTGGCAAGCGTCTCCACATTGTTCACGTTGGTGGGTTTGCCCAGATAGCCGGACTCTGCCGGGAAGGGAGGTTTCAAGGTAGGCTCTCCGCGCTTTCCCTCCATGGAGTGGATGAGTGCCGTCTCTTCGCCACAGACAAAGGCGCCTGCGCCATAGCGTATCTCGATGTCGAAGCAGAAGCCGGTGCCGAAGATGTTGTCTCCCAGCAATCCGTATTCGCGGGCTTGTGCAATGGCAGTCTTTAGCCGTTGGATGGCAAGCGGATATTCGGCACGGATGTAGACCAAGCCTTTGGACGAACCTATGGAGTAGCCGCAAAGCGCCATCGCTTCTACAATGGAGTGCGGGTCGCCTTCCATGATGGAGCGGTCCATAAATGCGCCGGGGTCACCTTCGTCGGCATTGCACACCACGTACTTGGTGTCGGCTTGCTGCCGGCTGGCAAGTTCCCATTTCCTTCCGGTGGGGAAACCGCCGCCGCCGCGTCCACGCAGACCGGAGCGCTTTATTTCTTCTATTACCGCTTCCGGCGTACCGTTCAGCAGGCTGTTTGCCAGTGCGCGGTAACCGTTCAAGCCGATGTATTCTTCTATATTCTCCGGGTCGATGAAGCCGCAGTTTCGTAGGGCGATGCGCATCTGCTTCCGGTAGAAGTCCATGTGCTTGGAGTCGCTGACGGCCTTTTCTGTTTTCGGGTCCACATAGAGCAGCCGTTCTATCTTCCGTCCGCCGATGATGTGTTCGCTGACTATTTCTTCCGCATCTTCGGGAGTGACCTGCGTATAGAAGGTATTGTCGGGGATAATCTTAACAATCGGTCCTTTCTCGCAGAAGCCGAAGCATCCGGTGGTGATTACATTTACTTGGTCGGTAATCTTGTTTTTCTCGAGTGCCTGCTGAAGTTTTTCAGCGATGACATGGCTGGCGGATGCCTTGCATCCCGTGCCGCCGCAAATCAGAATCTGCAGATGTTTAGTGCCTGCCGCCAGTCCGCAGCATTGTTCGGCCACTGCTTCATTGCTTTGTTCGCGCAACAGAAGTGCGTTTTCTGCCCTCTTCTTGATTGCTTCCAAATCATGGATAGTTAGTACTTTCATTACGTAATAGATTAGGGTCAGAAACAAAGATATGAAAAGCTTTTAGAATAGCAAAAAGAAAGTAGGTAAAGATTAGAATGGGGAAATTTCCCTATTTATATTACATTATGCTATTGATTATACTTGTCCTATGAACATAGTAAAGTAGCTCTCGTCTTGTTAATTATGCTTAATATAAGGTACTTTGTAATACAAGGTACTGATATAATACATATATTTGTGTCATACAAGGAACAACAATAGAATGAATGAGAACACTCATTACTCTATTGCGCAGCAAAATAGTAAATCGTAAATTGTCAAATAGTAAATACCATTATGGATGTAAACAATGTAAAGTCGCAAATGCGCAAGGGCATGCTTGAATATTGCATCATGCTG
>JAEWSH010000090.1 GCA_023398375.1 Bacillota bacterium
GTATAAGTCTCATCTCCTACTATGGCATATAGATACATATTCTGCTCTCCGGCATCTCCGCCATGAAGATATGCACTGAAATTATAATTTCCAGGTGTAAGGTTTGTTATCTCCTGCTCCACTTGAAATTCTACGGGATTCTTTGAGTAAAAGTGTAGGGAGTTATTCCCACTGTTTGCGTCCGATATCTTATCCTTAACATACAACTCACTCGTTGTATCCCCAATATTAATAAGCTTCCACATAGAGATATCCTTCTCTTCAAAGCTTGCATTATCCACATAATTCTTCTCAACGACTAAGATCTTGCACAATGCCTTTAAGTTATCCACACCTTCTAAGGTTCCATAGATTAGAGTTTCTGATGGTCCTGCGTTACTTAATGTAACTAAATCGATCTCCTCCCATAACACTGTTACATCCTTCATGGTTTGATCATTATAATACACCCTTACCTGTGATGGTAGAACAATCTCATCTCCAATCCGTACCTTTACCATGCTCTCATCCACCGAGTCCAATTTCACTTCTGTTACAGCACCGGTACCAAGATAACGGAAAACACTAAGCGAAGCCAGTGGTTTCCCTGTGAAATCAAACAACGCCTGATTATCCCAGGAGCTTCCGCCAAAGTACTCACCGGCATCCACTGGGTCGTATTCTGTTGCATAAGAGCTCGCCCAGCCAGATCCATAAGTTTCCCATAGCTTAGCCCGCTCCTCATACGTTGCTCCCGGCACCGGAAGCCACGCTGGTTCCCAATAGAAGATTCCAAGACCCTGTTCACCAATACTTGCAACCGCGGCTGCCACTTCCCGTATCGCATTGGCCTGGCCCTGTACTGTAATCGGGTATGGCTTCTCACATACTGTTTCCTCACTAATCGTATTCCCGAAGTCATCCCCATTCTCATAGGTGTAGGCATAGGAAAACTCTGCGACCATAACTTTCTTATCATAGGTATCAGCAATAGAGGTTAGTACCTTCGTCAGATTCTCTAGACTTCCATGCCAATATGGGTAATAAGAACTTGCAAATATATCATAGTCTACCTTAAAGTTATTTAGAATCTGTCCATACCTTGTATACTCCGTGGTATTCTCTGGATTTGTAAAATGTACTGCCACGAGAATATCCTGATCGTTCTCTTGGCTTACCTCCCGAACTGCCCTGCTGCCGGCATTCATTAGCTTCGCGATGGATATCCAGTTATTCTCTCCTGCCATTTTTCCGGTAGTTTCATTTCCAATCTGGACCATACCTACATCAACCTTTTCCTTTAATAAGGTTAAGAGACATTCTTTGGTATACTGATAGAGTGCGTCCGCTTTCGCATCGATCTTAAGTTCCTTCCATGCTTTCGGAACCATTTGCTTTGCGGGATCTGCCCAGAAATCAGAATAATGGAAATCTACCAATACCTTTAGACCCTCCTTGGTTGCCCGCTTTCCGATTTCTACTGCGGCATCAAGATCATTATTTCCGCCTCCGTAACCATTTCCCTTGGAATCATAGGGATCATTCCAAACTCGTACACGGACATAATTTACCCCATTTTCCTGTAACGTTTCAAATATATCCTGTTCATTTCCTTCATCATCTTGAAACACTACTCCTGATCTTTCAAGTGTAAGTATCGAAGAGATATCAACCCCTTTGATAAAATCCTTCGTAATCCCCTCCACTTTCGTAACAAATAAGGAAGCTTCTTTATCTTCCTTGCCACCAAATAAGGTAATCCCTACGATTAGTGCTAACGCAACCATACTAATCATTATTACTGAAACACCGATAATTTTACGATGCCCTCTCATATCCTACCTCCAGGCTCTAAAATGAGCGCTAGTATTCTATATCTCCTTGCCATAGTATAGACCGATATTCCACAGAAAGCGATGCATCATATAGATAAGCAGCAATCCCCTGAGAAAATTCCGGAATACGCTCTAAGAATACTTCCTCATTTTCCGTTAGCGGTTCTATTTCTAAGTATAATTTCTGTGGAAAATCAAATCTCTTTAGCCCGATTTCCCAGGTCTGTCCGGTGTAGAAGTGATCCGCGATGCATTCCTCACCGTATAACAGTCTCGCCTGATTCCCTGCATAACGTAGGCGTAGAAAACAATCATGTACCTCCATCGGTATGCTAAGGTTGATTTCATATGTAACAAGAGTTTCTGTTCGACTCACAAGGCTTGTAGCTACATTCACCTTGATGGGTGATAGGTCCTTCTCATAACAGCTGAATTTCCCCTGTTCCTTTGTCTTAGTAAAGCCTACTGGTGCTACTTTATAATCTGGATATACCAAAAACTTCGGTTTCCCTCTCCCTACTAGCTCAACATTTCCTTTACGTGACAGAACAAGAGAATCGCTGATTACTAATTGTTCTCCTGCAAATGTTGTCTTATATGCGTTCTTGGCTTCCTCTCTCGAAATCGTGATTAATTCTGCTTCCTTCATATCTCCTTCTATGACATAACACGGATCCTGATCCGTATACATGATATAACTATAGATAGCGTTCTTTAGGATGCAAAGCGGCGTGGCAAGTGCAGTTTTAAGTACTGCTGCTCCATTCGTTCCTAGCGGCATACAAAACGGATAGAAGAAATAATCTCCGTTTTGTATACCAATGGGAGGGAATGTAATCGTGTCGGTATCTAAATATACCTTCAAATTAACGTTATCATGGTCAGCCATCTTATATCGTCTTTGATAATTGTTCACAAAGATATAACCTGACTTGTGGTTATGTCGTACTGAAGTTCTAAGATCATTTAGATTACTCTGAAACTTCGGGTTATCCTCTGGGATATATGGTTCCATCTGACATAACTCTTCTCCAAAATCCTTGATAAACATAGCATAAAGCTTAAGCTCCTTAAATGTCTCAGAGATCTGCCCATACTCTCTGATAGGCCCATTAAAATCATATGATAACACCGGATAATCATTTGGATAACCGGTTGCCTTCGATTCCTGTAACGTGGTACGTTTCCCAACAGGGTTCGTACCTCCGTGATACATATAATAACCAAGCAAATTGACTCCACTGCCAAGCTTTACTAAGGTCATAGCTCCGATGTCCTTACTATGTGCGATAGGTCTACGGTGTTTTGTCACCTGAAGACCCCCTCCAAGTTCTGCCGTTAGATATGGAAACTTCGTAAGGTCATAGGTGATTCCCTCTCCGAAACCATAATCCGACCCGATATTATGATCATTTCTCTCGAGGGTAAAGATATAAT
>JAEWSH010000109.1 GCA_023398375.1 Bacillota bacterium
TACCGAATGTAGTCGACATCCATGCTAAGGATTCAGCGCTCCTTGACCCGTTTGGTGCATTCCGTGAATTTGTCTACGATGACGGAGAATATAATCTTAGAGAAGCTCAAACCAAGGACGTGGATGCTTGTAATTATTTCTACAATCTGCATGAGGACTACGTGGATGAGTTATATCAGGCAGCATATGAGTTAATAGAGCAGGAAAACGAGCAAATTCTGCGGGATTGGGAGAATAACGGAAGTCCGGCTCCAGGACCACTGTATCGAGAGGCTCCTGAACGAGATTCTTTTGATCTGGTAACTCAAGCACAAATCGAAGCAAGCATAAAACGAATGATATATATTTCCTTTTCCAAGGTACCTTCTGAGGATGGTACACAAGATAAAGTCAAGATAACATGTACCTTGCGATATACCATTGGATCACCCCTATCCTTACAGATTAGTGAGACTGCTGATTTGGAATATGAGTATGATGTCTATGGGGAGGGACTACTATTTACAGAACTTAAGAATGTGTACTTATTTTATCCAAAGTTAGATCGTGTAGGAACTTCCGAAGTCAGATTTGAAGGAGCAGATGTTTTTGATGAGAACGTAGATTGTTATCTGATTGCTGATGTGGCTGCGGTTTCAACAATTAGAGCGAATACCGATAGTACGGAGAGGATCCATTTTTTCAGCAATGTAGCAATTGATGGAATTGATAATGAATTCATCACAGGCGGATTGGTAAAACAGCTAGATGCTAGGGACCGAATTTATAATGTAACCGTGCAGGTATATGAGCATAATAGTGGTTTCACGGATTGTTTGATGGAGATGACCTCGACAATTAAGGAATAAGGGAGGTGATTGGTTGTTTCATAAGGATAGAAATATAAGAAAGTTATACCGTGGGGCTGCCGGTAATCAGGGATCGACCTTAGTGATGGTTCTGATTGCTATGACTTTCGTCGGCTTATTAGGTGTTATGATGCTGACGGTAACACTGCTTAATTATCAGATGAAGAATGTGGATGCGAAGGCAAAGGAGAATTTCTATACCGCAGAGACTGCAGTCGATGAGATTCGAACTGGTTTGGAAGAATATGCCCAGAAAGCCTTATCAGACGCTTATGAGACAATGCTTATTACCTATACAACAACAGCAGATGCACAAAGGGAAGCAAAGTTTAGGGAGAATTTTGTAACGTCTCTACTTGGGATGTTATGTAACCCTGGTAACGTAGAAATCAATCGTTCTGTGCTAGAAGACATGTTAATTCACTCCGAGGGGGAAACAGCCCAGATATTAAATCTTCCTGTTCCACTTGGGAACAAGGAGCAGGGATATGTCTTGTTGCAGGGACTAGAGATTAGTTTCACTGATGAGCTTAATTTTCAATCGATTATAAAAACAGATTTAAAGATTAGTTCCACTTCCCCTAAGATTCTAGGGAGAATAGAAAATCCGAGAGGAATCTTCTATGCAGATTATGCGATTATAGCAGATCAACTGTTTAAGAATGATGAACTGACTTCAACCAATCAGACCGTTGTAGGAAATGTGTATGCGGGAGAAGGGATAGTAGTCTCTGGAACCAATGAAACTATGACAATTACAGCAAATCAAGTAATTACCAGAGAGGCAATTCGTGTAAATGATAAAGCATTCCTATCAATTATGGGACAAAGTGGATCCTTATCAGAGGTTTGGGCTAAAAATATCACTACGACTTGTACGCTTGGCTCTCAAACAGAAGCCAGTGATTATCTAAAGATCCATGCCAATAGCTATATTAAGGATGATCTAACGTTAAATGCGGCATTTGGGAATGTTACGATGACCGGTGCTTATTATGGTTATAATTATGTGAATGGTGGGATCGGAATCTCCGGTTCACCAGAGGATAACAGTTCAATAACCATGAATGCAAACAATGCAACGCTTCATATGAGCGGACTTGATACCTTGCTGGTGGCAGGGAAGTCGTACTTAAGTGTACCCTCTATCTATGGTACTAGATTTCAGAATGGGTTTTATGTAATGCAGGGTGAATCGGTCTCTTATAAGGGAACTCAAACAGCATATCTCTTACCTGGATATTGTGTCAAAAAAATCGGGCACAATCCAATGACCATAGCAGAATATGCGGAGTTTGACGGTGTTGATATTACAAGGAGTCAAACCAATGGAGGTCTAAAATTAGAGGATTACGTGAATATTACAGATCCTTATTATCCAGTTTATGTGAACTTTCAGACAGGATCCCAAGTCTATCAGATGGTCTACCTATATCTAAATTTCAAGAATCAGGACAGAGCGAGTGCATACTTTAATGATTATGCGGACAAGTATCAGGAACGCATAGAGATGCAGAATGCTTCGATAGGAATCGGTGGAATACTTCTTCCGGAGGAAGGAAGGATTCTTAGTACAGGGACACTGATGAACTATAATACGGAGGAAGATACCGAGACTAAAGTGATAGATAATCAAGGGTTATCTTATCGGGACACCCTGTTGACTGAGTATAAAGATCAATTCACTACACAGTTTATGAATCTTACGCATATTCTTACCAAGGAAGGTGGGACATATATGAGTTCCAGCTCCTTAACCGATAATCTGATTAATTATGAACAATTAATCGCAGACGATACAGTGTATCAGAATACGAATCCAAATGAGTATATCTACTGCGGGAATAACGCAGGTAGCACACTTAGATTAGGAAGTGGCTCGTATCAAGGAGTTATTATAGCAACTGGTGACGTAGTAATTAGTGGAGCTGATTTTCATGGACTTATTATAACAAAAGGAAATGTTATCTTAGAAGGAGCTGCCAGCATTCAAGCATCGGAGGGAACCGAGGAGTTAATTAAGAATAACGAAACGATAAGGAAATACTTTAGAGATTATCAGAGTGAGTCGCAACCAATTGAAGATGAGGTAACGTTAAATCGTGCTGATGTTACTATAACGGTAGAAAATTGGATGAAGAACTAGTCAATAGTCAGTAGATAGGCAAGGAGGGAGCGTTATGAACGGACATAGTCAGTCAAAACGAATACGTAGTAACAATCTGGGATACTCCTTAATTGAGCTTATCGTGACAGTACTGATTATTGCAGTGGTAGCAGGAATATCAGCGATGAGTATTCAAAACATGTATCGTCATGATGCAATGGCAGGCGCAAGAAAATTGTCTGCATCGCTAGACCGTGCAAGGATAGAAGCTATGAGTAAGTTAAATGGTGCGGTGTTTCTTAGAATTGTCCGAAGAGGTGAGGATTATCAAGCCGAATTAGTCCTAGAGAAGACAGAGGGAGGAGTTGTGGTAGAAGAGGTGATTGACACCACAATCCTTGGCAGTACCAATCTTAGCGTAACCGCGAGGGACGTGCTTGCACCGACCAAGGCTGATTTAGAACTTGACGATGAAAGCGATGTTATTGAAATTAAGTTTATCAAGGGGTTAGGTGGATTTATGGAGGACTCCTGGACTGAGATAATTATTTCTGGTAGTAAGACGGCTACCGTACTATTAATGACAGAAACCGGACGCAGTTTCGTTGAATAGAAAGGATAGCGATGGAAGAACAGAAGAATCCATTACAATCGAATCAGGGATTTTCATTGGTGGAGTTGATCGTTACGCTTATGATTTCATCAATTATTGTACTTGCCATCGGTGGCTTTCTTTCGGTGGCTATTCGTGCTTATCAATCAACGAATTCTGAAGTAGCGGTACAATTAGAGGCTCAGATCGCAACCAACCAGATGACAGAATTATTACGAGAAGCAAAGAGTTATGAGTTTGAGGAGAACTATATTATTGATGGAATAGGTTATCCAGTACTTAAAATCAATGTGAGTGATGAAACAGGTAATTATCGCTATTATCTATTGTTACATGAAACAGAACAATTGCTCTTATACCAAAGAGTTAAGATGGAGGACGTGGTAGATGAGGAGACTAACTTAAGGTCATTGCTTGCGAATCCGTATGCTGTATTAGCAAAGTATATTACCCACATTTCCATTAGTCCATTGTCATTAACTACAGCTACCAATCAACTGGTACAGATCACGGTAACACTTGATTGCAAGGGAAAGGAATATATCAGTAATAGTAATGTTAGTCGGAGAACGAACGGGAATTAGCATAAGAAATCATTTAATACTAGGAGAGGAGGATGACGGATGAGACATACTAAAATCGCCTTGTACACAGCGATACGAAGTCGCAGCAAAGGTATCATAGCATTTATTATTATCATTAGTATTATCATAAGTTCTACATTTATCAGTACGAATAGCACCAGAAGCAGTGATATTACGAAGGTTACTGCTGCTAATATCAATAGTGAACACGGAATTACAGTGCCGACATATGATTCGACAAAGACTGTTGGTACGGCCTTAAATCCGTTTGTTCTTCTTGAAATTGTGCCGAGAGAAGACTTTGCCGTGATGGGCTATTATGTCGGAGGTCAGGAACCCATAGATCCAGGCAGGTTAGAGGCAGTAGATGCGGGAGAAGCAGGAATAGAGGAGTTAAATGCTTCTATGAATGCGTTTGAAAAACTCGATGAAGCAGAGATGGAAACAGGAGAAATTCGAACCTTTGATCAAGAAGAGAAGGTCGGTAACTATGCTTGGAAGACAGAGAATGTGCC
>JAEWSH010000117.1 GCA_023398375.1 Bacillota bacterium
AGCGTTTATTGTATAAGAGGCAGTTTTTCATGTGTTAATTCACAAGTCACCCAAATGGAAAGTAGGTCATTTGAAGCCCAAGAAACGTGTCTTGAACCAAACTCATTAGCCTTTTTACGCCTATTCGTAAGGATATAAAGTGTAACAAATCCAAACGCTTTACAAAGTAAGCTTTTCGCAAAGCCTACAATGGGCTGGTAGCGATTAAGCTACCCCAGTTCACACGTGCTCGCTGCAACGGCTTGGCTACCGTAATCTCGTATGGAATTAGCATACTCTGAAACTAAACGCACTCCTGGCTTAAACTCCAGCTTTTCCCAACTTGGTAGTGGAGCCACCGTGTAATTTATATTAACTTTTTTTACTGCGTGGTTTCTTTGGCTTATTTTCTTTTGCAAAAGCTTCTGGCTTATTAACGGCATTTTTATAAATGTAATTAAACATACCTTCTATACTTTCCATAACTTCTGCGGTATTTTTTGTTTCTTCTAAAGAATCTTTCAAAGCATTGTACTTGTTTCTAATCACAAGTTTTGTTACTTCCCAGAATGTTAATCCCAGATAAGCACCACCGAATAGAAATACGCTTATAATAGACGTAACAGTACAGAGATTACCGTTAACGCCCAGTATAGCAAGTATTAAACACAATACTTCTACAATACAAACACCCACAATCGAAGCAATTCTTCCAGACTTTCCAATACGTTCCACTTTCGGAAAGTTTATCTTATCATAGATTTCTTTCTGGGTAAGAATTTCACCATCTTTATGACCTATTTCATAATAGGTTGCACTTTTTAAGTCGCTGATTGTCCCTTTAATGTTTTTAGACCTTTCAACAAACTCATCATAAGTACAATTATCACAAAGATTTGTTACATCTTTTATTAATTTACCAAGTGTTTCATTTGTGATTGTCATTTATTTTTCACCACCTTTATCAAGTACGCCTTTAATGGACTGTCTTATAAGTTCTTCATAATTATAATCGAGTTCACTTTTCAAAACTTTAAGTTCTTGCAAGTAATCTTTGTAGCTTATTTCTTCCAAGTTTTTATTTTTTAGGTCATCATCCGGTATGTAAATAAACTGCTTATAAGAATAAGCATCTTTACGTGGATATGTATTGTCCTTGATAATTGCGTCTTTACAATCAAGAGTACCATATTGTAAATACATATCTGATTGTAACGATTCTTTAGACACCTTAAAGAATACCTCAACGTCACCACCAGAAATCTTATAATAAGTATTAGGTTTAAGTTCAATCATAAGTTTATATTAACTGCTAGATGACCCATAAAAGTCTATTGAACGTTTTATGTCGTTCATAAAAAGTCGAAGCTTTACGAGGTAGTCTTCTACTGGGATTTCTTCAACTTTGTAATTGTTCTCGTCATTAAGCTCTTGACCCATTAACCAGACTTCTGAATAATATCTAAAGGTATTGTTCTTTGGGTTATAGTCAACTACTTTATAGCAATACAGATTACCCAAGTTTTTATAATCCTTAGAATCAAGTGTACCTTTTTCAACCTTGAAATAAGTTTCCCAAGGTTCATACAAGTCTGGTTGCAAGTCCGGCTTGTAAGCCATCTTATAAAACTTGCCTTCTTCAAGGTTAACCATACTTTACCTCCTATCGCCAGAACCCTAAGAACTCTACCGGAGCCGTAGTTTCTATTGCGACTTCTTCAAGAGCTACGTGTTTAAGAATTGGAATCCAAGTAGATACATTTCCTTTTACAACCGAAATAGAATTACTTCCACGTGAAGAGTATACATTGTACCCATAAACATTAAGAACTTGATATTCTTTAATATTATCTGGCGTATAATACACACGATACTTTATAGTTCCTGGTTGCTTGCCAGTTACACAGTCTTGTTTCTGAAAGAATAAGTCAAACCCAAACACGATTCCTGCTACAAGCACTACAGGAATAACAACGTCCCTTAGACATCCTAAAATCTTTTCTTTTCTACTTTCGTAATACACCATAAACCACCTTACGCAATCTTGTACAAGTTCCAGTTTATTCTCATGTTCTTTACAAAGTAATCCCAGTTCTTTTGTCCGGCTAATCTTATGAATGCTTCTTTAGAATGGACTACTTCATAAAGGGGCTTATCGTCCCTACCAAGAAATACCAATACTGGGTAGACATAAGAGTCACCGTCATCGTTTTCCTTACGGAACGCTAAAACGTATAGAAGGTCATTCCAACCTTTCATGTATACGTCTGTTACAGACATACCACCACGTGCCCCGAAAGAATAAGGTAAGTCATCAAACAATACCCTAAATCCATCATTACTTGACCAAAGTTCAAGGCGTTTACGGTTTACGGTTACTTCCTGTTCAAGATACCATTTGATTAACTTGTGCCTTTCTATACATCTGATAAACTTGTTTAAGATACTCATACCGAGCTCCTTGTGTCCATAAACGATTGTATAGAGTTGATTGTTTCCTTAACCTTTTCTTCCTTTGTTATATCTGAAAGCAACTCGTTTAAGGACTTCTTATAAAATGTCAAGGTCATAAGAGTTGTGTCTACACCGTCTATTTTAGTCTTGATTAGCCCGCCACGAACTTTATTACCAATGTTGTCCTTAGTCTTGTGAAAATGAAAGTAATCTAATGCCGCACTTATCCAACCCAATGCCTCTACTTCATAAAAAGGTCTTTTACTGGCTTCTGGAGACACTACCGTTACCTTACCAGACGCTTTAATCTTATTAGCCAAGGTATTTATAGACTCTTCCGAGCCTAATTCCAGTAATGTAGATAAACCAGTGTTTTCGTCTTTATCAGTTACAAGGTAGTATTTTTCCATACAATGTATATTAATTATACACGATACGTACCTTTTCGTCCTTTACGTCTATTTCGTCTTTTGCAAGTTTTTTTGTAAGGGTTTCGTTTAGCTTTTCCAGATAGATAAGTTCTGATACAGAAAGAAAGCTGCTAAACGTATGCAAGTTCTTGGAGTCTGTAAGTTTCACAAGTGTTTCTGCGTCAGAATTTTCTAAATTTAATCTTATAGTTTTCATAATAAGGTGATAAATTAGTAATAATCACACTACTATGCTAGAAAGAGCCGGATAGTCTTATTCAATTCCTGCGTAGACCATGAATCCTTTGAGGCTATTACCAGTTTCATCTTTTCAAATGCGTCTACTGCACCCTTGACGTAGCCGTCTTCTGCCCCGGAAACTTCACCATCGTTATAAGCACGGTCAGCTTCAAGTTGTGCGTCATTATCGTATACACCAAGTGTTTGTTTTTCTTCGACTTCTTCTGCATAATGTCTTGCAGCCTCACAGATTATGCTATGTTGACTCATACTTTCTCCTTTCCATAAATACGTTTCAAAATTGTTATTACGTCGTTCATTTTGTAAACAGACGAAGAATTAAACTTTGATTCTATATCACAATACTTTGACAACCCAGTACGTAGCTTTCGTGAGAACAACTGTTGCTTCCTATTATTCTGCCATCTAAAGTATACACGGTAGTTATCTGTCCTAGGGTAAGCACCTTTTCCTTGTTGTTCCCACGCTTTTAATGCGTTGTTCAAACTAACCTTACCAATGTTTTGAAGCTCATACCATTCACAGACAGCCTTCCAGTCTAATTCCGTGTTAACAACAAATGTGCCGAATCTGTTATCTTCTATTTCAAAGTTATCCTTCTTGCACACCATAACCGTGGCTTCAAGATAACTTGGCTTCATACCATCTGTCATAATTTCTATAACCCCTTATATGAATTATCCTGTAAATTATTTACAACATTTGCCAATGCTTTGTTTCTTCTGCCGTAGCCGTAAGGCTAAAGTCTTCGACATTTATAGTATCTATGTCTGTAATGTATTTTACAAGTCGTGAATACGGAATTATACCGTCAAAGCCCCACTGCTTCGCATAGTCCATGTTGTAAGTCTTTTCAGTAAAGACCATAGCTCCACAGTCCAGGAAATGAATACGTGCCATTCGTGAACCACCACAAGGCTTGTATTCCAAAACGTAGACACAACTTCTTATCGGATTATCTACTAATCCAAAGCCGTTTCTATCTACTTGGATTTCACGGTAGTCTGGTGCGCTTTTAGGGTCTTTAAGATAGCTTTTGCGTGTCCGCTCATTCCAATCATTTATATGTTGTATAAATACCTGCGTTGATGCCATTTTGATTTTTCCTTTTATCCTTATGTATTATAACTATAAAGAACTTTACCCTGCAAACACTCAAGAACATTAAGCCCCCTATAAAAGAGGGCTTTTTATTACTTGTATTCAGTAATTATGTCCGTAATGTCTTCTTCACGCACTGTGTCGGTGAAATGCTTGTCTACGATGTTTATACACGCTTCACAGTCTTCGTAATCAGTCCATTCTGTTTCAAGCGTAAAGTTTACTTCAAAACGCTTTTTCAACTTGTCAAGCTCTGCAAGAAAGTCTGCCTTACGCTTTTCAAAGTCCAAGTCACACTTGTGCTTTCTTTTCCAATGGACACCACAGTTATACTGTTCGATACAAGAGCTGATTATGCCCTCTTCCAACTTTGAAACATTTATGTCCGTAATGCCACGGCTCTTCAACTTCGACTGTATCTTGCTTGGACTGTCCCAGCCAAGGTATTCCTGCTTCTTTCCGTATTCAAGTTCTGCTTCACGGCACCAGTCCCACTTGTGCCAAGTACCGAGTGAATACTGTCTTGAAGTAATACGACCCTTGTCTGCAAAGCCATCTTTGCCTATGTTGAGCGATACCTTAAGAAAATAGTGTAAGCCGTCAAAGCCACTTTTGTTAGAAGCAAGCTTTCTTGCATTACATAAGAATCTGTATCCATCGTCTGAAAACTCTAAATCTCGCTTCATTTCATTTACCCATTATAACCTAAGATGTGCGTTACCCTGACAGGGCTTTAAAAAGGAAACAGTGGGATTTGAACCCACATAAGTTTTTCTAGAGTTAAGCGGCGTAAACCTTTACATATGCCTTAGTTATTCTCGTTTCCACTCAAGGCTTTATAGGTCGGGAGTCGCAGCATTATCCAAAGTTATGCTATGTTTCCTTTTCGGTTGAATCATCAATAGAAAGCGTCAGACATAGAATCTGCAAGTTCTACCAACAAGTTCAACTCTCTCTCGGACATCTTTTTGCAACGGTCGATTCCGAATGTCTGCCGGATAGCATAGTATGAATTATACCAACTTTCGTTGCAACCCATACTGTTCCTAGCAGTTGTTCCGACTACCGATTCAATTCCGTCCAAGATTTCTTTTTTTGTCATCATAATAAAACTCCTTAAAGTAGACTTACTACTTCCCATTTCATAAGCCGTCCTAGAAGTTCTTTCTGATTTTGACAATGATTATATTATAACCTTTATAGGGTTTACCCTGTTACTTAAACTCTGGCGAGTTGTAAGAGTTTGTTTGGTCAGATTTCAAAGCGTCTTTCCGTTTTGTAATGCCGAACATTCTTTTGAACGGCAGACTGAATAGCTTTATCATACCAAAGAACGCCAAGAACATCAGTGAAATTGGTATGTAGACTGGCCAAATAATACTCCTAAAAACTGCTTGACCTTTACGACCAAACAATGTGTCGGTGACTTCGCCGTTAAGCCAGTCCTCTAATGTAAACCCATTGTTCCTTACTTCTTTTTCAGTATCAAATAGATACTTAATATAAGAGCCAACCCAAAAGGTTACAACCGACATAAATACATAGCCTACAACAACTGCTACATCTACTGCAAGTTTCAACATACTACCAACCCTCCGATTCGGCTACATCTTCTCCTGCCCCGAAAGAATCATAATAGTCGTCAAACTCTGACTTATCTTCTTCTTCGTCATAGTCGGCTCTGAATGGGTTAGGTTTTATCCAACTGTGTGGATTACCTTCCCTTTTCTTCTTCCAATAGTATTCTTTATAATAACCTTTTCGGTGTCGGTCGCCTTTCTTGTAACCGTTATCACCTTTTTCTGTTCTGCTCATTTTATATACCCCAATTTATAATTCTTATAAGATGCTTTGACTTTAACGGTATTGGTTTCCTATAAAGTATCTCATAAGTAAGAAGTTGCTTATAATAAGGCGAATAATCATCGTCCGCCGTTGCTGCTTTTAAGGCTTTGTTTACTGTTTCAGCCGTTTGTTCATCTTTACACACAAACTTTACTTTATACACATGATGTTCATCATAGCTTGCATAAATGTTTCCAAAGTTTTCTGTATGTAAAGCAAAGTCTTCCTTATTTCCGATACGCAATAAAGCTGTTAATTTGTCCATAACAATTATAACCTTTTCTAATCCCTACCCTGGAAAGCAAAAAGTGGAACGGCTCCTCTGACAGAAGAACCGTCCCCAAAGTAGGTAAAAAATTAAAATGTTGTTGCCTCTACCTTTTTCTGTATTGGCTTCAACTGTTTAATTACTGCGTTAATTTCCTTACAGATGTTTGGATAATCTTTAAGGAATGGTTTCAAATAAGAATCTTTTGCCTTAATGTTTTCAAGTTCACTGATACTGCGTTCAATGTAACTTGCCACCCAGTCACGAGCCTTGATTGCTTCTTTGTTCATACCGAAATGACTGTTAAGCATATCGACAAAGCCATCCAACTGATACTGTGAATAAGGAACGGAAAGCAATGCTTGTTTCTTGGAATGACCCCTTACATTGACGAGCTTATGTGTCCACTGTGCGTATCTGTGATTGATTGTGGAATCGTCAAACTGTTCGACTGTTCCTACACCGTCACCATAGTCGGATGCAATATAAGTTCTAGTTCCGAAGTTGTCTACGGCATAAAGTTTAATGTAATCGCCGTCTTCGCCATAACCTTCACGAACAAAGAACTTTTGATTTTTGAAAGTGAACGATACGGCAACTGGGATGCCGTCATACCGAATTACACGGGTTACTTTCAGATTGTCTTTGTCAAATAAGAATTTCTGTTTCATTTTAATGTCCTACCTAGGTATTTATATTATAACCTTAGATAGATTTACCCTGTGAATCCGGCGAGTCTTCTGTTTTTTCTTCAATGTCAGACACAGCTTCTTCTGCTTCGTGTTGTACTTCTTTGTCTTTGTTCTGTCTTTGGATTTTAGTATAATAAGAGAACCCCTTGTTGTGGTGTTCGTCTTGCCATTCAGACTTGTCGGAATGTTTTCCGTTATGCTTACCCGTGATAGCCCAAACATCGTCATCATAAATCAGTTTTCTGATTTTGGGCATCTTCTTCCA
>JAEWSH010000129.1 GCA_023398375.1 Bacillota bacterium
CAACCATATCCGCCGTGATGGCCTTGGTCCGGCGGGAGGGCTTATCCAGCAGGGTCACGATGGTGATGGAGGCAGCTCCCCGGGTCTTAAAATACTCGCTGAGGAACGCCAGCGTATTACCGGAGTCCAGAATATCCTCCACCACGATGAGATGGCGGCCCGTGATGTCCTGCTGGATATCGTGTACGATCTTCACCCGCCCGGAGGACGCCGTGGCATTTTCATAGGAGCTGACGGCAATAAATTCGACGTCGCTCTTCACCTGACAGGACCGGACCAGATCCGACATAAACACGAAGGACCCCTTCAGCACGCTGAGAAACAGCGGATTCTTTCCCTGAAACCGCTGGTACAGTTCCTCGCCCATCTCCGCAATGCGGGCCTTAAGCTGCTTCTCCGTTACCAGAGTCTTTAAGATATCGCTTTCCATCTCACTTTTCATTTTACTTCTCCCTCTGTATAAAATGTCACCAGCGCGCCGTTCACCCCAGCGGTAAAACCCTGATCCACGCCCAGATAGGGCGCGGCCACGATCCGCTCCCCCAGCCGCAGCACCGGCAATCCGTCCCGCTGTCCGGGCGGGATGCCCGCGTCGGCCCACAGCCGTTTTATCGTCCGCTTTCCCCGGCTCCCCGGCAGGGTCATGCGGTCGCCGGAGCGCCATGTGGTCACCTCCAGCGGCCTAGACAGGGACAGGCGGTAGGAAAATTTTCCCTCCGCCCCGCCGACGTTCAACGACACGAACCACGAGCCGAAACGCACCGTCTCCCCCGGTGTAAGCTTCACCGTCTCCGGCACGGGCGGCGTCCTGAAAATCTCCAGCTCCGCTCCGCCGTTCCGGGCCAGCAGGCCATAGGGCAATGAGCACTCCCGGCCCTTTTCCAGCTCCAAAACCGCCTTCACATGGGCGGAGGACAGGTCTTTCCGGTGTCCGCAGGCCCTCTCCATCAGGTCCTGAACCGCCCGGCCCCGGACGGCCTCCGGAACGGAGCCCAGGGCCGCCCCCTCCAGTGAGGCGCGGCCCGGGGGCCCCTTCGCCCGGGCAAGCAATTCCTCCGCCAGCGCATCCAGCGCCGCATCCTCCGCCGCCAGAAGTCCGGCGGCGCGGGCCATATTCTGAGCCGCCTTCGGGTTGATCTCCCGCAAGACGGGCAGAACCCTGTGCCGCAGCAGATTCCGTGACGCGCCGTCCTCTCCGTTCGTCTCGTCCTCCACGTGGGGAAGTCCGCGGGCGGCGGCGTAGTCTTCCAGCTCCGCCCGGGTGATCTCCAGAAACGGGCGGCACACGTTTCCCCGCACGGCGGGAATCCCCAGTCCGGCGGAGCCGGTGCCCCGGCAGAGATTCAAAAGCATCGTCTCTGCGTTGTCGTCGGCATGGTGGGCGGTCAGAATGGCAACACTATCTCTCTGTGCCCTAATCCCTTCCAAAAACTCATACCGCAGCCGCCGGGCGGCCTCCTCGATGGAAAGGCCCTCCCGCGCCGCAAGCGCCCGGGTGTCGCCCCGGCCGGAGGCAAACGGGATGCCCCGCGCCGCGCAATATTCCCGGACGAACGCCTCGTCCCGGTCCGCGGTCTCACCCCGCAGTCGGTGGTTGAAATGAGCGGCGGCGACGGCAATGCCCCGGCCCGCGGCCCAGCGGACAGTAAAATCCAGGAGGCACATGGAATCCAATCCCCCGGACACCGCGCACAAAAGCTCCGTCCCGGCTTTTGAAAGGCGCGCCGTCAAAAATTTTTCAGCGGATGGCAGTTCATTCATCTTCGTCGTATCGTGTCTCCAGCGTGCCGAACATGGTGTATTCCGGCACCCATTTGAGTTCTACCTTTCCCGTCTCGCCGTGGCGGTTTTTCGCCACAATACACTCGGCAATATTACGCTTTTCGGAGTCCTCATTATAATAATCGTCCCGGTACAAAAAGAGGACGATATCCGCATCCTGCTCAATGGCGCCGGATTCGCGGAGGTCGGACAGCATGGGCCTCTTGTCGTCCCGCTTCTCGTTGGCGCGGCTGAGCTGGCTCAGGCACAGCACCGGCACATTTAGCTCCTTGGCCATGATCTTTAAGGTCCGGGAGATATCGGAAACCACCTGCTGGCGGTTCTCGCCGCCGTAGCCCTTGCCTCCGGCAGAGGTCATCAATTGCAGATAATCAATGACCACCAGCCCCAGATTTTCAAGTCTTCGGCACTTTGCGTTCATGTCGGCCACCGACAAAAGAGGGTTGTCGTCGATACGAATATCCACCCGGTTCAGAACCGTGGCGGCGTCCGCGATCTTCTCCCAGTCCGTCTCCCTGAGGTCGCCGGTGCGCAGCCGGTTGTTCTCCACCAGTGCCTCGGCGGAAAGCAGCCGCAGCACCAACTGTTCCTTGGACATCTCCAGGGAGAAGACCGCCACGGTCATCTCCGTCCCCTTGGCTACGTTCAGCGCCATGTTCAGCGCCATGGAAGTCTTGCCCATGCCGGGCCGGGCCGCCAGCAAAATGAGGTCGGATTTATTCAGGCCCGTGATCTTCGTGTCCAGCATGGAAAGACCCGTGGACAGTCCCGGCAGCCCCGACGGGGACTCGCTCATTTCACTGAGCCGGTCCAGCACGTCCGGCAGCACCTGCCGCACGGAAACCATACTCTGGGCCCCCTGACCCGGCGGATGGCGAAAATCTTCTGCTCCGCCGCCTCCAGAGTGGCGGCGGCCTCGCCGCCGCCCTCCTGCACCATGGCGGTGATCTC
>JAEWSH010000001.1 GCA_023398375.1 Bacillota bacterium
AAATCCACCGCGATCCACAGACAGGCAACCATGTCTAGGCCGTTGTCAAACGCCCGGTATTTCTTCCATTCCTGCGTGACGCGGACGAACGATTTCAGCATATGCGTCTCTTTTCGGAACTCTGGGAAGAAGACGCCGGAAAGCGTGTTCCAGTCCCCGTATCGCCACGCCTGCCGCACGTCGTCTGGCAGCGTGTCCAGCATATTCAGGTATCCGGGAGAGCCTTTCAGCAAATCCGGGTTGTCGTCCACCGTGGCCTGAATAAAGCGGTAATCCTCCGCCCGCTCTCCGTCCCGGTACTCCCGGTCTATGAACAGCCGCTTGACCCACAGATGCCCGATTCCTCCGGGGTTGCAGGTGATATGCCATACTTATTCGTGAAGAGTTCAGTTGCCCACAAATTCACGAACAGGGACACGATCAACTGGACTTTTCTCGGAGGTGCTACAGACAATAACCTACCAACAAGAAAAGGAGTGACCGCAATGGCGGAATTGACCTATTCCCGTAATGGAGATTATTACGTCCCTGACCTATCCCTTACAGAGCAGCCAGATAAGCCAATCGGCAAGTATGGGCGAATGAGAAAACGGTATTTGAAAGAACACCGTCCCGCCCTGTACAGCAGCCTGATTCTGAGTGAGAAGTTATACCCGCATTTACTGGAAATCGACGAGACGGCAAACCGCAGGCTGGAAATGATGATTCCTGAATTGATGAAATCAGCGGGTGTGACAGAACAGCTAAAAGCCAGCGATCCCATAAGGTGGGTTGGCCTGACACTGAAAGCACAGGCCGAAGAAATAATTTTATCGGAACTGATTTACACGTGACAAGCGGCGGAAGCACTTGCTCAAGGTGTTCCCGCCGTTTTAAAGATCTTTATACCTCGCAATCTACTTGACATTTTTGCTGAATCACATACAGAAGTTGTGATTCAAGCTTCCACATAATTTCCATGTGAGAGCAGATACGGCTAATACTTATATTTGAACATCTTAATTTCGTGACGATTTGTTGCTGATATTTTTTGATATTATACCGGTATGCATATATAATGGGTTATGGAAATGGACGTTATCTGGATGACCACAGGCGCTAATAGGATCATGCTTGCCTTTTCCCAAACAATACTGAATTTCCGGATAATGTAGATTAAGTTGACCCGATTGAGAGGGATGATAGAAGTTGTATCGGATCACCATTGTCGAAGACGACCCCGTAATTCAGGAGGAACTGTCAAACCTGTTACAAAGCAACGGGTTTGAAGTTACTGTCATCACTGACTTTTCAAAGATAGCCGAAACTGTTAAAAATAACATCCCGCATTTGATTTTACTTGATATCAATCTCCCCGTACAGGACGGCTTTAAAGTGTGTTCGAAAATCCGGACGTTTTCCAATGTGCCCGTCATTTTCGTCACAAGCCGGAATACCGATATGGACGAACTGAACAGTATTATGCTGGGCGGCGACGGTTTCATTACAAAGCCATACAATACGTCGATTCTGCTGGCGCGGATTGCCTCTCTGCTGAAACGCGCCTATCCGTCCGGGCAGGCCGAAACAATGACATATAAAGATGTGACTCTTTATCCAGAAAGCAGCCGCGTGGAATTTCAGAGCCGATCGGTTGAGCTTACAAAAAACGAATTGAAAATTATGGCGTTCCTTTTTCGGAACACCGGCAAAATTGTCCCCCGCGCGGATCTGGTGGAATATTTATGGGATAACCAGCTTTATGTGGACGATAACGCCTTAAGTGTGAATATGACAAGGCTTCGTGAGAAGCTGAAGCAGATCGGCGTCACCGATTTCATTACGACAAAGCACCGTCAAGGGTATATGATATGAGCTACAAAGAGTATTTATATGACCAATTGCCCTGCATCCTCGTAAATGTTTTTTCCGCAATCCTCTGCTCCGTCTTTCTCTCGTCAGTAAATATCGGCAAAGGAATTATCGGTATTCTTCTGCTGATTTGGTTTTTGATCCTGATCTGCTATATTAACGTGCGGTATTATTTCCGGAATCACTATTTCAGAAAAATCCAGTCACAGCTTGATCACCTGGATCAGAAATTCTTAATCGCGGAAGTCATGGATCGTCCGGAGCATGCAGACGACCGCTTTTATTACAGCTTATTAAAAGCGGCAAATAAATCCATGATCGAGCAGGTATCCGCGTCCCGGAGGGAGCGAAAAGAATACAAGGAATATATCGAGCAATGGATACACGATGTGAAAACGCCGATTGCAGCAATGCAGCTAGTCTGTGAAAACAATAAATCCGATACCACGAGAAAACTGCTGATCGAATTGGAGAAAATCAATCATTTTACCCAGCAGGCGCTCTATTACGCCCGGAGCGAAAACGTTGAAAATGACTATCTGATTAAAGAAACAGTGTTGGCCGGTATGATCCATCAGGCCGTTTCAGAAAACAAGCAGCTCCTGCTTCAGAACCACATGGGCGTTCAGATCGAGGATTGCGAATGCACGGTCTATACCGATGAAAAATGGATCGGCTTCATCCTGAACCAGTTGATCGCCAACGCAGTAAAATATCGGACAGAGGAACCAATCCTGAAATTCAAGGCCAGCTCGGAGCAAAGCAAGGTCACTCTTTCTGTCTGTGATAACGGAATCGGGATTCCGGAAAGCGACCTGCCGCGTGTTTTTGACAAAGGATTTACCGGCCAAAACGGACGAACCAGTCAAAATTCTACTGCCATTGGACTGTATCTCTGCAAGCGCCTGAGTGATAAATTGGGCATCGATATTTCAATCGAATCAAATTCAGGACAAGGAACAGCGGTGAAATTGAGCTTTCCAAAAGGAGACTTTGTAGAAGTGCAGAATTGAAATTTCTGCACTTCTTACATTTTTGTAAGAACTTCGTAAGGAAAGTCGATACACTTGGATCACCAGCTCCGTTATGATGAAAATGAGGTGAAGCAGATGGGACAAATTTTAAGAGTCGAGCATATGGAGAAATACTATGGTAACAAGGGCAATGTCACCAAAGCCATTGACGATATCTCCTTTGAAGTGAAAAATGGAGAATTCATTGCCATTATGGGCGCTTCGGGATCAGGTAAAACTG
>JAEWSH010000076.1 GCA_023398375.1 Bacillota bacterium
AAATTATAATTAATATATAATAAAAATTAAAAAAACAAGGAGTGTTGTATATGAAAAATAATTTTGAAGTTTACAAGGTAAATGATGAAATCTTTTTAATCGCAATGGGAGAAATAGCAAATGATGAGGATATGACAAAATATCTTCAAATAACAATGGATGAATATAGAGAAATTGTTACAGAAGTAGGTGGTTTCATTTTTGAAAATGATTATTGCTTCTATAAAACTGAAGATCAAGCTAAGAAAGCTATTGAAATTTTAAAAGAAAAATGTGCCGATGTTTTAGTTCTTAAAGAATTAGAAGAAGCAAACGGCATTTCAGAAGATGAAGATGAAGATTATTAAAGATAATATTAAAGATAAAAAATTTTTAAAATAACTATTTAAAAAAGCCAAAATTTAAATTATAATTAATATATAATAAAATTTAAAAAAAGTTAGGAGATGTTTTTATGAATTTAGTACCAATGGTGACAGAAGTTGATGGAGCAAAGAGTGATATTTACTCAAAATTATTAAAAGAAAGAATTGTTTTAGTAACTGGTGAAGTAAATGATCAAATGGCAGAATTAGTAGTTGCACAATTATTATATTTAAGTGCTGAGGACTCTTCAAAGCCAATAGATATGTATATAAATTCACCTGGCGGATCAATAACAGCTGGTATGGCAATATATGATACAATGAAAATGATACCAACCCCAGTAAATACAATTTGTATAGGAATGGCAGCAAGTATGGGAGCATTTTTATTAGCTGCTGGTAAAGATTGTGGTGGCGTTAGAAGAGCAACACCAAATGCGGAAATTATGATACATCAACCTCTCGGTGGAGCATCTGGACAAAGTACTGATACAGATATAAGAGCTAGAATGTTAGCAAGAATAACATTAAGAATGTTAACATTAAAAGCTAAATTTACTGGAAAAACATTAATTGAATTAATAGATAATTCAGAAAGAGACAATTTCCTATTTGCTGAAGAAGCTAAAAACTTTGGATTAATAGATGAAGTATTATACCAAGAAGGTGATTCAGAAATATTCATTCCTGATATTCCAACATTTAATATAACAACTAGCGGTGGTCTTGAAAATCTTATTAGATTAGGATTAATTAATGATGATGGTAATTTTGATAGAAAGAAAGCTCTTGAGCTTGGATTAGTAAAGGGTTTATCAAAAGAAGAATCACAAGAATTAGCTAAAAATCTATAGGAATGAGGAGGAATTTTTCCTCCTATCCATATAAGATTACTTAAAAATATAAAAATAAAAATTCCATAAATTTTAGATTATGGGTAATTCATATAATACTTATGTAAAGAAATGGAGAGTGGTGTCTATGTCAAAAAAATGTTCTTTTTGCGGAAGTTATGAAAGTGAAGTTGAAAAATTAATTGTCGGTGAAATAGACGGCGAAAAAGTATATATATGTGATAAGTGCGTAGGTGCTTGCAATGAAATAATAAAAAGTTTTAAAAAAGATAAGGAATTAGAAAAATTTAATTTAGAAAATTTTCCTTATCCAAGAGAAATAAAACAATATTTAGATCAATATATTATCGGACAAGATGATGCCAAAAAAGCTGTTTCTTTAGCAATATATAATCACCAAAAACAAGTTCAAAATAATGTGGTTAATGATGATATTATTTTAGATAAGAGCAATGTATTATTTGTTGGACCAACTGGTTGTGGTAAAACAGAAATAATAAGAGCAATAAAAACATTTTTAAAGAAATATGACGTTCCAGTAGCAATAGCTGACGCTTCAAGTCTTACAGCACCAGGATATGTTGGAGATGACATTGAATCTGTTTTAACAAGATTATATATAGAATCAGGTAACGATTTAGAAAAGACTCAAAGGGGAATTGTCTACATTGATGAAGTTGACAAAATTGGAAGAAAATCAAAAAATCCTTCAATAACTAAAGATGTATCTGGAGAATGTGTTCAACAATCATTATTAAAAATGCTTGAAGGAAATGAAATATCAGTCCCAAAAACATTCGGAAGAAAAAACCCTACAGGTGATAATATTTTAATAGATACAAGTAATATATTATTCATTTTAGGTGGTGCATTTGAAGGATTAGATAAGATAATCCAAAAGAGAAAAGTTAAAACAACAATAGGCTTCTCAGCCGTTAATAAAAGAGTGGCATTAGAAAATGAACTTGATATGTTTAGAGGTGTAACAACTGAAGATTTAGTTAATTTTGGAATGCTTCCTGAGTTTATAGGTAGAATACCTGTTATAACTAGATTTACAAAATTAGATAAAGATGCAATAATAAAAATTATAAGTGAACCAAAAAATAGCTTAGTAAAGCAATATACAAGACAATTTGAAATGGATGGAATTGAATTAGTAATAGAAGAAGATGCTTTTGATTCAATAGCTGATTTTGTATTAGAAAAAAATACTGGTGCCAGAGGATTAAGAACATTAATGGAACAAGTTTTAACAGAAGCTATGTACAACTTACCAGGAACAGATAACAAGAAATATGTTCTAACAAAAGAATATATTGATAGTATAATTAAAAATGAATTAGATGATATAATTGCGTAGTCACATAAAACCTATAGATTAAATTCTATAGGTTTTTGTAAAAAATAGAGGAGATCAATTTATGGATAATAAAAATGTAAAAAAATATGCAATTCTTGTTTTGTTATGGTCTGGAATACTCTGTATCATATCAGAAGTTTGGGAATTTTTAGAAATATATTTTGATGGTGGAGTTCAACATAGTGTTGCCGATACATTCATAGCAGCTATTTTAACATTTATGATTTGGAATAATGTTAGAAAGTTCATAGAAATAAAGTAATATTTAAAAGAGAGTTTTATAACTCTCTTTTTCTATATACATATATTTAAAAAAAGTGTAAAATTAAAATAAAGGAGGGAGTAAAAAATTGGTATACACAACGCATAAAAAAAATTTAGCAAAATTACCAGAAAATAGTATTAAATTAATTGTGATGAGAGTTCCAAGTGGAATTAATTTCATTTCAAATACCAACATCTATTGGAAACCTGAATTGTCACCAAATAAAGATTTAATGTATAAATTCAAATTTGAAAAGAACATTTCATTTGATGATTTTGAAAAAGAATTTAAAAAACAAATCAGTAAAAACGACAAAGCAAATAAATTGTTGAAAAAAATTGCAAACGCATCAAACAAACAAGATATTTTTTTGATTTGTACTGAAATTGATAGAACAATGTGCCATCGTTCAATTTTAGGTGAAATTTTAAAT
>JAEWSH010000099.1 GCA_023398375.1 Bacillota bacterium
TGCAAAGATACGCAATATTTTATTTAATCAAAGATTTTACGGTTAATAAAGATTTTCCCTTGCACCGGGCGCATGCTGAAGAACCGCACCTACCACCTGGCAAGTATCCAGTTCCTTACAGTCGCCGCAAGTATTGAAACCTTTTTCGTACACACATTTGCGGATAGCACAATAATCGCTGCAATAGGCAAACTTCACCCCGTCTGCACGGCACCCCATACAATGGATGGTTTCTGCCGTAATTTCCGGCGTATTGTTCAGCACACTCCACTCTTTGGCGGTTTTCTCTCTCAGCTCATCGTCATTATTGACAGTGGCTATACGGGCGGTGCAATTTTCGCAATCCAGTCCGCAACATGCAATTAATTGTTTCATCACTTGGTTATAACGATTTATGTTTGTCTCTTGTGATAATCATCAACTTGTCTGCTCCTTCTTTTTCAGTTCAAAGACAAACAGTCATCTTGCAAAGATATGGAAAATAAAATAGAGCTCCCTCCAAATGCCTGATTAATAACATTTCATTTTTCCAGGGATAATAAGACAAAATGCCCCCGAATCCACGCTTGAATCGGAGGCATTCACAAACAAAACAAACAAAATCTATCAGACGAACTTCACAGTTGGTCTCATAGCGAAAATTTAAGCCTCCTTGTCGAGGAGAGGATTAAATTTTCCGAGGGTAGACCGCAAATCACGTCTGCCCGATTCATTATTACAAGATTTATCTCAAACCCAGCGCCTGCCTCACGGTGTCGTAGGCCGCATCTTTCAGCAGTACGGTTTTGTCTTTGTCCAGCAAGTAAAGCGAGGGCATGGCCTTGAGGTCATACAAAGCACAGTCTTTCACTTGTTGCCGGTCGTTGCCTATTAGCCAGCTACGGGGCATGTCTGTCAGGGCTTTCCTCCACACTTCATCATTGCCCTCGGTGTAGACGGCAAGTACGGTCAGGGTGCCTGTATCCACAGCATCAGCCAATGCCCGGTCTGCCATCATCGCTTTCAGCACTTCGTGGCAACTGGGGCATTCGGGGTCGTAGAATACCAGCAACAGCTTGTCTCCCTGTACCGTGGTTGTCCGCAGCGTGCGACATTCTTCGTCCGGCAGGTAGTAGGTGAAGTCCGTAGCTGCCTTGCCCACGTTATTACGGCTTATCAGCTCCAACTTGAATTTCAAAGAACTTTTCCTTGCCTCGTCCAGCGCGGTACTTTGCAGCATACGGCGCAGGTAGGCAGCATAGAGCGTTTCGTTGTAGTACGGCGAATTGGGATTATAGAGATAATCATCCATCAGCCGCATGAACACCTGCCTTGCATGCTCCTGACTCTCCATGCCGGTGCAGAGGTTGCCGATGCCTCCCTTAATCTCCTCCTGCGTGGCTTCTGAAGCCGACAACAGGGATAGGTGATTGACCAAGCCTTGCTCCGTCACCGCCCGGTTATTCACCAAGGCGGTGTCGGAGAAGTTATAGCTGTCCCAGTAGTGCGTCAGCAAGAAAGTCTTGCGCTCGGTGGGGGAGGTGAGGACGGAGGGGATTTCGGGAAAAGGGAATTGCTGATCTCTCAATTCAGCTTTCCCTTTGACATTCTCTGTACATTCATCCATCTTCCCGGCTTTCTGTTTATCACCGGCAATGCAAGAATGAAGCAAACCGACAATAAACAGAAACAAACCGATACAGCTGAGGATACGTCTCATTCCCTATTAATTTCCTCCCAGATTATTGGTAGCATCGCGTACACAACGCACCTTACCACTTCCCCAGCCCGTAGTCAATTGAAGAGTACCACTTGTATAGGCGAAAGCTTCCTTTCTATTCGTTGTAGATCCTACACCTTGCCCTATATCAGTATTCCTACCGCTAAAAGTTGTATTTGTCAAATAAGTAAATCCGGTCATCAAATCAGGATAGGTTGTGTACATCAACATTAATTCACGCTGATTAGGAGCACGGTATCCAATAGGACAGGGGCGATCAACTCTTTCATATTTTGCCACACGTTCTGCTCCAATTGATCCCTCTTCAGGATATACTCCATAACTAATATCACCCTCATCCGCAAGAATTGCCAACGTCAAAGGTGGACGATTGTTACCAGAAATATCTCTTTCCGTATTTGTCGGCAATACTTCAGTACCTACAGACGGTCTGATTGTGTTATCAATCATAGGATTTATATCAATAGTTTTCTCCTTATAAGTTACACCTCCAATAATATGTGTGCTACTTCCTTTCGTTACATAATCCTCTGGAACTGCATCAATATCCTTCAAACTTAACCCCAGATTTCTTATACAACGATAAGAGAAATTCTTAATACCAGTAAAGTGTTCACCAGGTGCTGTCTGTGAATAAGACGCAGATCCTCTCGATGCACTTTCCTCTGCCCATATAACCCATGGATCACTAGGTTTATTTGTAGGCTTATCTGTTGTACCAGGATGATAACTACTACTTGCCACATGTACACGTGTTTCTCCATTTTCAATTGGTATTTCCACTCCGGAAGCATCAATATCATTCATATAAAGTTTCGCTTTAGGAATAGCAGCTTCCCCAATCCACAAATCTGTCAATTGATCTACAGAAGCAAGATACCAACGGATTTCATCTGCATCTATAACGTCATCCCCATCCAAATCACGGTTACGCAACAAGCAGGCATACCAAATACTCTCATAGCCAGAGTTTAATTGATGATCTACATCCGTAACAACTCCTAAGACATCCGTCCAATGTAATTGGTTTACTGTTTGTCTCGCATTAATAAGGTTCAACATATTGAGGCGTCCATTCTCCATTCCATTTGGATTTTGTCCACTAAAACGACTATTAAAGTCTTCATCGGAAACACCGTCCGGTACTATCGGCAAGAATTTCGTTTCCATCATAGCCTCTGTTCCCCATGCCGTTTTCAAGTCAGCATGTTTCGGATTGTAGAAAGTATAAACCGGATTTTGTGCGATGGAATAAACACTACGTGCTACGGAACTTTCTCCATCTTCACTGTATTTTGAGCCTTCTACACAAAAATTTAGCATACGATTTTCTCCATTCACTGTTTCTTTCCATAATTCCAAATTAACACCCTCTATACCATCACCAGAACCGGGAAGTCCTACTGATGCTGCCTGACGATAATAAATCATTCGTGGGTCATATACATAAATATATTCATCTACATAAGCAGTAATCGTTACAACATCTTCGTATTCAAATGTTTCCGAATTCCATCTCCGCTCAAAAATATCACTATTGCCATTGTTAGCCTCCACATGCAAAAAATTCAATAACTGATTAATGTCATACAACCGCACATGTCCATAAAATTGTGTTTCTATATACTCCCCACCTGCAATAGGGGCTGCTTCTGAATTATTTTTACCACCACCGTCATACGCTTGTTCGCCAGGATATTTTGCCATGACATTTGTCGGCACATAGTTTCCATTAGCCAAACGACATTCCTTATTAACCAGAAACTTTACCCACTTATAATCATTCAAAGACAAATCTGTTTGAGGAAGCCCGTATCCATCATAGGGAAGTTTCGTATCAAACACCTTCATCCCTCGTTGAAAAGGAGTGGTTACCGACCAGGAAAGTCCTTTTTGAATATCTTCTTTTCTTAACGTCAGCAATAATCTTCCATAGTGGGAATCCATCGTCTTAACAGTTCCTTGCGCAACGATGACATCGCCTTCCGCACCTGGATTGACTTCCTTACTATCCTCAACTTCTACAATGATTTGGTCTACACTTTGTACTTTCACATTATAAGTATAATGAGTATTACGTTCCGTATCATAATTGTTGACGAGTTCCAAGTCATTCAACCAGTCGGCTGTATTACTATTTCCTGTATTACCTAAATGAATTGTGTAAGTTGTCTTTGCATACACTTCACTCCCATCATCATCCTTATAGGTAATAGTACCCTCCAATTCTACATACGTTGATTTAGCATTGGCATATACATATTCTCCATTTTCATATATTTGCCCTTCTACAGTTCCGGTTATTAGCTTTTTCTCCTGTTTCTCACGCAAAGCATAATAAGTACCCTTATCCTCAAGTAGGCTCTCTGTACTTATTCTTTGTTTAGGATTTTGTCTATTCTCACAAATATAAAACTCAAAAATAGACTTCCCATCCTTTTCAGTAAAGTCACTCAGCCGATTACTCGGAGCATAGCCCGCTCCATCATAATCCCATGTATTATCTCCACTATTTTGTTTCTCGCGCGAAAACAAATAAGTACCACCCGGAATATTAATAACTCTATAGGCTTCAGGTTCAAAAGTCACTCCCACAGCAGGTATAATATTGAAAGTTATACGCGCATCTACATGGTTTAATGCCATTGTGTAATCTTCCCTTATTGCTCCCTGGTGGTCCCCAGACTTATATACTGTTACAATTTCACTCTTTTCTTTGGTTATCGCCTGTCCAGTCATCAAGAAATAGACACGCTCAACACTCAAATTATCACTCAACTTGGAATAAAGTGCTTTTAGGGCTGCTATTGTCTTTACATTCTTCAATTCATCATCAGATAAGGTTCCTACCCCGCTCTGCGGATTACCTACCACATAAATTCTCCTCAATCCTGTAGTCATAGAGAACTCTACAGATTGCGGTTTCCCTACTTCAATAGGATTTCCCAAACCATCTTCAGTATCATAAAATGCAGAATTGTCCACAGACCATTCGTCATCCGAAGCATCTGCATTCTCCGCTCCATCAGATTGCTTACTCGGCTTGAAAGCTATCACAAACAATTTATTAACTGTGCGTTCTGTTTCGTCAGACTGTGCCAAACGGGTTTGAACTTCCATTTGATCTGCCACTTTTATTTTCAGCGAAAGTGCCACAGGAATGTCAGGCACTACCTCATATTTATCTCCACCCTTCACAAGTTCATCATCCGTACACGACACAGCCAGTGCGGAAACAATCATTGCGATAAAAAGATTATATATATATTGTAATTTTCTGTTCATAACAAATTTCTCCTATCCATTATTCAAATGGCACATCTATTTCTTCCTTTGTCCAACCACTGATGGTCCACTGTAACTCAGTATCTTTCGGAGTTGAATTCAAGGTGACGATTATATTCAGACACTCTCCGGCACTAAGGTGGGTTAAAGTTTCATTGTTCTTTTGCAGCTTCAACGATTGTGGTCCCACATATTCCCAGTTAGTAACCAACTCATATCCCGTACCAATATGTCCCGGATAGAGATAGCTGATAATTTCTTCAGATTCTTTTAGGGAAGAAGCTATTGTTATACTTTCTTTTAATAGTAAATCTGTATAAGAAATTTGAGTTGGCAGGTTGTTTTCTTTAACGAAAAGATAACCCTTATTAGGTTTCACATTCGGCATTTTAATATTAGTAAGCTCTTGCTCCTTATCGGTATTATTAATAAACTTCAAGCATACCTTTGCCACCGGAAATTGTAACTGCAAGGCCACATTTTGAGATTTTTCAGCTTCTAAACGAACATTTTTCCTCATTACAGTTTGTGGCAATGGTTTTTTATCTGTTGGAGGATTTTGAAAATCAAAACCATTTTCTCCCAGTATCACATTCTCCAATAGAGAAACGTTATCAATAGTAGTTTTACTATTCAAAATTTCTGTTACCTCCTCAGTTAGTGTAAGAGAACCTTCATTCACAATGGCATAAAAATCAAATTCAGTACCATTATTCTTGTCTACAACAAGGTCATTGTAAGTGATTGTTTGCGAAGTTACCTCGGGAGCGATGTCATATCTTTCATTCAATATCACTTCAGAGTCACTGCTTCTTACCATAATCACATGCAAAGTCCGCATCTGCTCATTATCCAATAGGCTGCTTCCGTTTGTATCATCCGTCACCGCCCTCGTCGTAAACGTCATCGTCACCGTTGCTTTCTCGGTGGCGGCGGGGGCATCATCGGTGATGCACGAGGCGGGCAGTAGGCAGAGGATTGCCATCAAGGTTGCCGCCAGACTGTATTTCTTCAGTATTTTTTTCATATATCGTTCCTCCTTGTTTTTATTGCCAGTCGGGTGTTACGTCTTCCACATACCATGAGGGGACCTTGATGGTGACTCCTACCGGAGTGAACACAATGCTGATGGGCAGGTAGGCTTCCTGCTTGGTCACATCAATGCTTTTGAGGTGCTGTTGCAGGTAGTTGTAGATGCTGCCAGTCACCAAGGTGTTGCCGTCGGCGTCCTCCAGGCGGAGGAGGTGCGTACAGCAGACGGGGGACAACACGTCGTTGTGGTCCATGCGGAAGAGGGTGAGGTCGTTGGTGTGGTAGACGCCGGTCTGGGAGTCGTACACCAGTTCGGGGTAGCAGGTACCCTTTTCGTCCTCGTTAATCTCGTTGTTGAAGTCGGTCTGGGCATTCGATTTCTCGATGCTCAGCTTATAGGGAATACCGGCGCGTGTTGCCTCGCCGGGGGCGGACAGGCCGTGTATCTCGATGTCTACGTTGATGTGCGAGCTGAATAGGTCGAGCGTGTCACGCAGGAACTTGTTGCTGCCGGGCACGGTGATTTGCTTGCTTCCCATGTAGTTGTGGTCGTGCCCGTCCACTGCGGAGGCTGTGCCCCAGTTGGGATGCTGTATGTAGATTTGTGAGAGGTCGGTGGAGTTGATGTCCTTCACCTGGGTTTTGCCGTAGGCGTTTCCCACTGCCACCACGCGGTAGGTGCCTTGGGGTAGCTTGAAGGAGGGTGCTTCTTGGGCGGGATTCAAGGCGTCCTGATTGTATGTCCTTTGGTCGACAAGACGGTTGTTGGCATCGAAAACGTACAGGTCAATCTTGTCCATGTATTGGCGCAGCACATCCTTATCTCCGTCGGCCTTGTAACGGAAACAGATGGCGACGTTTTCACAATCGTCCATATCTTCTTTTATGCAACCGGTTGTCAGGACGGGAACCAGCGACAGTAATATGAGTTTCTTTAATAGTTTCATTGTCATACGTTTTCGGTTATATGATACGTCATTTTTCTTCAAACAAGAAAAGAAAAAGAGAAAGGGTTCTCCCCGCAGCCTGTGGAAAGGAGGCGGGGAAAAAGAAATTCTTAATTGGTGTGGGAAGATAATTATTCTGCCCAATCAGCATAAGTGGTTTCAACCTGCCATGCAGCCTCTCTTACAGTAACAGTTACACCCCACAGCTCATCACCACCTTCACCACCGGAGATATTCTTATCTTCCAGTTGAACATCTGTAATGCGGTAAACATGACCGGCAAGCAACACAATAGGAGCACCATTCACTTCAGACTTGTAGTTCACGATTTTAGCATAACGAGGTGTTGCCATTATCTCGCCCGTGTTGCTCGGTGTTGCCGTCTTGAAATAAATTTTAAAAATCGGATTTACAGAAGTATCATCTCCTGTTTCCGGAGCATAGAAGTTATAAGCAAACACTTGGGCTTTGCCATCTTTATCCGCTGCCGGCCAAGATAAATCATAATCCATAAAATTATTTGCATTTCCTTCTGCTGGGATAGCATCAAACAAGATAGCGTCAGTTCCGGAAGCTGTTCCCCCATTGTCACCAGGGAACTTATAATCGGTCAAATCACCTGTTCCAGTCGGTCTGATATTATCCATATAGACACCATCAATAGTCAATGTTGCATATTCACATTTAACAGGTTCAACCTCCTTTTTATGCTTAATATTTGATACCTCCAAACGTGCTACAGGAATTTTCAAGTCTACGGTAGCTTCATACATGAAGAACGTTTTATCAGTATCACCATCTTTTGCTCCCGTATTGTCTCCATTCGTGATGTCTCCTAGAGTCGGAGTGCCTGTTTGGTTATTATAGGTGAAGTCTTCGGTTTCACCATAAGCAGGAATACTCTCAGTAACCTGCATTGTAGCATTGTCAATACTTGTTGTGTAAACTTTCATACCGCCATTCATTGATACGGTTACCAGCGTAGGATTTGTCACATTCCAAAATTTAGCTTCAGTTTTTCCTGTTGCCAAGTCAATCGTCTTGGTTTTCTCTTCACCATCAAAAGTAGCAGTTAAAGACACCGTAGCAGGACCTGTTACTTTTATTGTACCATCCGGAGAGCCCGAAGTCACCGCACGACTATTTGCAGTCGGAGACACAATCTTGATGCTGACTGCACCATTACCTTGAGTCAAAGCATTTTCAGCTTCATCTTCATTCCCACATGCCGCGAATGCCAATCCGACCAAACCCAGCATAAAAAATCTGTTTAACTTCATAATTTAAAGTATTAGTAAAAAATATTCGTTTTATGTATCTGTTCTGTCTTTCTTACAAGTCGGCCACTACGCCTGCCACCTGCTCCAGGTTGGTGCGTGCTTCCCGGCTTCCTGCCTGCACTGCTTGCTCCAGCACCGCCTTTGCACGGTCGTACTGCTTCTGCTTGGCATACGCCACGCCCAGCGCGTTCAGCACCCTGCCGTCCTCTTTCACCTCCGAAGCCTCCAGCATCGCGATAGCTCCCTGCACGTCTCTGCCCTCCATCTTCAGGCAGGCGGCATTCACCACAGCGGCGGCGTTCTTGGGATAAGTAGCGGCAGCTATGCGCAGCGCTTCTTCATAGTCGGCAGTACCCTTGCCGTAAGACTCCGCCACCGTGTAGATTTCCTCCACGCTCAGCAGGTCCGGGCGAGTCTTTATCTGCTTCTTTGCCTCCTCCAGGTTGAAGCTACGCACGCTGTACTCTATCTTGTATTCGTTGCGGCGCAGCGGGCCGTACATCTCGTTCAGCAGGCGGGTATAGACATCCGGTGATACGGACTCGCGGATACGCTTCTCGCAGGCGTCCTTGTCGCCCTCGCACTCGTCGATAAGCCTCAGCACCTTGTCGATGTCCAGCAACTGCGGGTGCTTCTCCACTTCGCGGCGCAGGCCTTCCCAGTCCTCACCCATGCCCGCGACGTGCCACAGAGAAGCATCCACGTGGGTATCTTTCCGGGCATATTCGGCCAGGGCGTTTGCACGCGATTCGGACAGCTTCTGATTGAAAGCCACCGAGCCTTCGGGCGAGGCGTAGCCGGTGATGTAGATGCCCGTAATGGTCAGGTCGGGGTTGGTTTTTACCACGTTGATGGAGCCTGTCACCGTTTCCAGATCCGCGCGGTTGTCCTTGTAGCGCGGGTCCACATCCGACTTTCCCTGGCGGAATTGCAGGCGTGCCACGCGTACCTCGTTGCGCACCTTCACCGCTTCACGCTCCGGTGTAACGAAAGGCGTGACATACCGCGGGGTGAAAAGCTTTATGAAAGGTGCCTTTACCGTCGATTCTTCCGTGGCCGCCGTACAGTCCAGGCAGCCCGTCATCCGCTCGCGCAGCACTAGGCGGCTGTCCACCATCCAGGGCTCATAGGCAAGCTTGGCGATATATTCCACCCGGCTCTCACGCCCGGAGCGGAGTACCGTGTAGGCATTGTCCGTGGCAGGAGAGGCTCCTGTCAGCGCCTTCTCGCGGCGGTGCACGCGGCTGCGCGTCTTGCCGTCCACCACTACGGGGGCGAGCACGGCTTCGTGCGTGCCGTCGGCAGAGACCACTGCCGGATGCAGGCACACGCTCTTCTGATTACCCACACGCAGGCCGGTCAAGTCCAGCGTCATGCGCAGGCTCACCTCGCTACCTTGTTTCTTCACTTCTTCGTTCACCACCTTCACATCGATAAGGTTGCCCTCCTGCGCATATCCTCCTAAGGAGGTGCACAGCAGCAGGCCCGTGACATATAGCATTCGTTTCATTTCCACGTCCTCCTTCTGTTTACTTGATTACATAAATAAGGGAGATGGCGGCTTTCGTCACCCCCAGATAATTCTTGTCTCCCTTGCCTTTCCATTCGCCACAGCGTGGGCAGTCGTAGCGGTCGTAGTGCGCACGCACGTAGCCCAGGCCCAGGCTTGCCTCGAAGCTCCAGTGCTTGCCCAGCACCCACTGGTAGCCGTAGGCAAGGCCCGCACCGTAGTAGTAGCCCTCGTAGCGGTAGTCCTCCACCGAGGGGTAGATGCCGAAAGGCAGCTTCACGCCCCCCACGTTGTATTGTCCCCCCAGTAGATGAAGTCCCATAAAGTGTCCGTTGAAGCGTTCGCAGAACCAGTAGCGCGCCTCGGGCTGCGCCATCCAGTGCTTCCACTTCTTGTTGTCAGAAAATGAAAAAGGATTATAATTGGCGGACAAATCCAACGTCCACCGGGGGGAAAGGCCTATTTCGGCACCCAGGTTGAAGGTGGCCGTGGCATCATAGAGCAGGTTTGTCTTTACCGCCACATTCTGGGCAGACAGGGAGATGCCGATCATCAGAAAGATTATGCAAACACTTTTTCTCATATTCTTCATATTTAGTATGTGTGTAATTTTAGTACGTGTCCATGGCATCCCCGGAAAGGGGATGATTTAACAGTCCCGTTACTTTGTAGGTAACGGGAAACGACCATAGGAGGCCGCAGAAGCCGCTTATGTAGTAAAATACACTACTGTTCAAGGGAACCATGGAAAGAAAAAGGAAGACATGAACAGACAGCCCGTGTTAATTTAACCTAACACGGGAGCACCGGCGTTATGCATTTTCTCAAACTGCATTGCCTTGTATTATAAGAAAATACCGCTCAGAAAGCCTTTCTGGGGCTATTTTCAACTTTTGATAAGAAAAAGTCGCTTTTTTCTTGCTAATTAAAAAAATCATGTTGATATTTGCGAACAGAAAAGGTTCCCGTTACCTACAAAGTAACGGATGTCCGGCATAGTATTCGCCAGGAAGCAGATTTGTCGTAAACTCCTAATTCCAAGCATTATATCCATAAAAGACATACGAGAGTATGCCCCTGTTCATTTCTTGTATTTGTTTGTCCGAATGTTTTTTGAAGTAAGTTTCGGTTACCTTGACCGAGGAATGTCCCATGGCATTGCTGATGAGCTCCTGCTGATAGCTCCTGAAATTGGCAATGGTAGCCCAACTGTGGCGGGCACTGTAGCTGCTCAGCTCTTCCACCCCACTCATATCCCGTGCCAGCCTGCCAAGGCAATAATTGAAGTGGCGCAACGCATTTTGGTACTGGCGGTATTCGTTATTGCCCGGACGGCTGATAAACGGGAAAAGGTAGGGTGATGACTCATCGGGGTTCTTCAGACGCCGGATAAGCTCCATAGCTTCGGGCTCGACGTGCACCGTGAGCCATGCCCCCGTCTTGCGGCGGCGATAGGCAATGACATTGCCATGCATGTCGCAACGGCGCATATAGGCGATGTCCACAAACGGGATGCCGCGAAGCATGAACAGCAGCAGGAAAAGGCAACGCGCCGACTCCAGGGATTCATCATCGACGGGAGCGCTGAGCCTGCGAAAGGTCTCTTCGCCCACCGCGCGCTTCACCGTCACCTTGGTGCCGGTATATACACCTTTGAAAAGCCGCGAACGATAGGGCGCAACACCGTCGTCCACCGCGCGGAAGTAAATGGCACGGAGCATGCGCATGTAGGTGGAGACGGTGTTCCACTGCAACCGGCTGTCCAGCAGATGGTCTTGAAAGCTCTTCAACCAGGCAGGAGTCAAGTCCTTGAAATCCAGAGTCTCCTCTCCTTCAAATTCCATGACGCGTCGCAAAGTGCTCTGATACACATGGGCGGTGCCCATACGCCGTTCCTCCTTCAGTTGGGAAACGACGGATGCCATGTAGGCAAAAAGATTGTTTTGATTCATAATCTCTCGATTTTAAAATATGAGTAATCGGTTCAAGAGGATAAAACAAATATCCGACTACAATTTATTGCTTTCGAGGAGAGATTATACTGTTTTTACGGATTTTTATTCATTGGGGGACTGTTCAGAACTCAACAATCGTCCATAACGGTAATACACTGACAATCAGAGAAAAGTTTTGCCAACCCCTTGCCACACCTTTGGCAAACTTTTGCCAATGCGGTGGCAAAGTCTTGCCAATGCGGTGGCAAAACCCTGCCAATTAAGAGACAAAAAGACACTATAACTTCGACAATACCTCCGGCAAAGCAGCCAATAAATAAAATGGTAAGTTCACCAGCCGGAAGCTTTTACCTTCTATGGTCTGCACCTTATCTATCGAAAAGTTTCCTATAAGGATTATCTGCCCACTTGCGCAAGTCTTTCATTATACTTCGTTCAAACATCTGTATTTTAGCTTACAACATATCAGCAAAGAGAAGCATTTGTTTCATTGCAGAGGTATTCTCCTCTTCAGTGTTCGAAAACTTATATCTGCTATCGCTTAGACGCGGATGACCCGGATTGAAATATGAAAACTCCCCGTCATCCGCGTCTAAAAAATAATCACAAAGAACGCAAATACAGAGCTTTCCGGCAGACTCTCCCACTATACACAAAAAGGCTGCCTCACGATGCAACGTGAAACAGCCTTTCCTTATAGTAAAGTATTCAAGTTCTTCTTAGAACAGCTTCGCAGGATACTCGCCCGCATCCACCAAAGCCTGAATCTTGTCGACTACACTCTGACGGTCTTCGGGATAAGTCACACCGAACCACTTGCTGGTTGTATCAAGCACTTCGCAGGTAGCAGTGCCATCGTTAATCAGCTTATCTACCATCAGCGGGATGAAGAATTCGCTTTTCAGGTTCTCCATATTCTTCGGGTCGCTCAAGAAACTCTTGAAAAACTCTGCACTGTAAGCAAAATAATCGGGAGTGAAACCCCAGAAGTTCATGCTGACCGGAGTCGTCTCGGGAGTGGCAGTCCATTCACCGTTATCGTCGATGTACTTCACCTCACCGTCCATGCGCTGAATCTTGGTACGTTCCACT
>JAEWSH010000044.1 GCA_023398375.1 Bacillota bacterium
GGGCAACGGCAAGGTCACCAAGAAGGTGACGGTGCAGGCCTCTGCCTTCTCCGCGTCTGCCAAGGAGGCAATCGAGGCAGCCGGCGGAAAGGCCGAGGTGAAGTAACGTGATCCAAACGATTCGCAAAGCATGGGGTATCCCCGAGTTGCGGAAGAAGATCATTTTCACTTTGCTGATTTTGCTCATTTTCCGCATCGGTAACGCCATCACCGTTCCCTATGTGGATGTGGCGACACTGTCCAGCTATCTGAACAGCCAGTCCACCACAATTTTGGGACTGTATAACGTGATGAGCGGCGGCGCGTTCGCCCAGGCCACGGTCTTCGCATTGAGCATTCAGCCCTATATCAACAGCTCCATTATCATCCAGCTGCTGACCGTTGCCATTCCCGCTCTGGAGCGGCTGGCAAAGGACGGCGGCGAGGAAGGCCGGAAGAAGATCCAGTCCATCACCCGGTATGCGACGGTTGCCATTGCAATTTTGCAGGCTTTCGGCTACTATATGATCATGAAGCGGTACGGCATTTTGACCGACACCAGTATTTGGGCTGCATTGGTTATCATGGTATCCTTTATCGCGGGTTCTTCCTTCGTCATGTGGATGGGCGAGCAGGTCACGGAATTCGGTATCGGCAACGGTATCTCCATCATCCTGTTTGCAGGTATCCTGTCCCGCGTTCCCAGCATGGTGTCCAGCATGGCCACCGGCGTGAGCACTTGGTCCGGCATTCGGAGCGGGAGCCTCACCGCGGATACGCTGACCTCTGCCGGTTATACGGCGGCACAGGCGCAGAACGTGCTGAATCAGTCGCTGGCTCCTTGGGGTGTGGCACTGATCGTGGTCGGTATTCTGGCACTGATTGTGTTCATCGTCTTCATCAACGGCGCCGAGCGCCGCATTCCCGTCCAGTATGCCAAGCGGCAGGTGGGCCGGAAGATGTACGGTGGCCAGACCTCTACGCTTCCCATGAAGGTGAATATGTCCGGCGTTCTGCCCATCATCTTCGCGCAGTCCATCGCCTCCCTGCCGGCCACCATCATGGCGTTTACCGGCGTGGGTGAGGAGGGAACCTTCAGCTATGCGCTGTCTCAGTTCCTGGATACCAAGTCCATCCTCTATATGGTGGTGTACTTCATCCTGATTATTGGCTTCAGCTATTTCTACTCCACTATTCAGTTCAATCCCGTAGAAATTGCCAACAACCTGAAAAAGCAGGGCGGCTTTATCCCCGGTTTCCGTCCTGGCAAGCCCACTGTGGACTTCATTAAGAAGGTTTTGAGCAAAGTGACGCTCTTTGGCGCCATCTATCTGGGCATTGTGGCTCTGTGCCCCCTGATTGCGGGCAAGGCCCTGAACAGCAGCTCTCTGGGAATTGGCGGTACTTCCGTCATCATTATCGTCGGCGTTGCGCTGGAAACAGTGCAGGCCTTGGAGTCTCAGATGCTGATGCGCCAGTATAAGGGCTTCCTGGAATAAGAAAGAGGCGAAATGGAATGAAACTGATCTTATTGGGCGCTCCCGGCGCCGGTAAAGGCACACAGGCCGAAATCCTGTGTAAAGAGTTTTCCATTCCCACGATTTCAACCGGCAATATTCTCCGCGCGGCCATTAAAAATGGAACACCTACCGGCCTGAAGGCAAAGGCCTTCATGGACGCGGGCAAGCTGGTTCCGGATGACGTCATTATCGGCGTCATCACGGACCGGCTGGCGGAGGCGGATTGCGCAGGCGGCTATATTCTGGACGGGGTGCCCCGCACCATCGCTCAGGCAGAGGCGCTTGAAAAGGCCGGAATCAACTTTGATGATGTGGTTTCCATTGAGATCTCCGATCAGGAGATCGAGGAGCGCATGGCGGGCCGCCGGGTGTGCGAGCACTGCGGAGCCAGCTTTCATGTGGTCGCTGTCCCTCCGAAAAAAGAGGGCATTTGCGACAAGTGCGGCGGCAAGTTGAGCCGCCGGCACGACGATGACCCCGAGGTGGTGGAGCACCGCTTGGAGGTCTATCACAAAGAGACAGAGCCGCTGAAGGACTTCTATAAGTCCCGGGGCGTTCTGAAGTCTGTGGAGAACCAGTCCAGCGTGGCTGCCACCTCACAGGCGATCCTCCACGCGTTGGGGAGATGAGATTAGAATGATTATTCTCAAATCCTCAGAGGAGATCGACTTGATGCGCCGAGCGGGAAAACTTACCGCGGCTGCCCGTGCCTTGGCAGGGGAATTGGTAAAGCCCGGCGTAACAACCCAGGAGATCAACGACGAAGTGGAGCGATTTATTCGCAAAGCGCACGCGGTGCCGTCCTTCCTGCATTATCAGGGGTATCCGGCGTCCGTCTGCATCAGCGTCAACGACGAGATCATCCACGGCATTCCCGGCAAACGGGTGCTGCAAGAGGGCGATATTGTCAGCGTGGATGTGGGCGCATACATCGGCGGGTTCCACGGCGACTGCGCGGCAACTTTTGCCTGCGGACAGATTGCCCCGGAGGCTCAGGATCTGATCGATGTGACCAGACAGAGCTTTTTCGAGGGAATTGCGCAGGCAAGAGAAGGCAACCGTATCGGAGATATCTCCGCAGCGGTGCAGGCTTATGTGGAATCCCGCGGGTATTCCATCGTGCGGGAATACGTCGGACATGGTGTCGGCGCGAACATGCACGAATCCCCAGAAATCCCCAATTACGGTCACCCCGGCCGGGGTCCCAGACTCTTGCGGGGAATGACCCTTGCGGTCGAACCCATGGTAAACGGCGGTTCTGCCTCCATTTACCAAATGAGCGATGGTTGGACGGTCCGCACTGCGGACGGAAAGAACGCCGCCCACTATGAAAACACGATCCTGATTACCGACGGTGAGCCGGAAATTTTGACGGCCCCTGCGATTTGAGAGAGCGCGTATGGAGATCGCAAAATCTAATATTGTACGATCGAATGCCGGCAGAGACCGGGGAAAGCTGTTTTGCGTGATGAGCGTGGAAGGGGAGTACCTGTTGTTGGCAGACGGCAAATCGCGGAAGGTTGAGTCGCCAAAGCGCAAAAAGCGCAGACACGTGCTTTTTGTTGCGGATGACGACACCCGCCTTTCCGCAAAGATCAAGGGCGAAGAAAAAGTCACAAACAGTGAACTTCGCAGAGCCCTCGCGGAATACCGCGAGGAGGTTCATCCGGACCAGGAGGGATAAGGCTTGGCAAAATCCGATATGATCGAAGTAGAGGGCGTTGTGGTCGAATCCATGCCCAACACCACATTCAAAGTGGATATCGGCAATGGACACACGATTTTAGCGCATATCTCCGGAAAACTCAGAATGAATTTCATCAGGATCCTGCCTGGCGACAAGGTCACGGTGGAAATGTCCCCCTACGACCTGACCCGAGGCCGGATCACCTGGCGTACTAAGTAACAACACTGCCCGCGCCGCATCTTGCGGCTGGGAACAAAAGCTGAAAGGAATGGTTAGACAATGAAGGTAAGACCGTCCGTGAAGCCCATGTGCGAAAAGTGTAAGGTCATTCGCCGCAAAGGCCGGGTCATGGTCATTTGCGAGAACCCCAAGCACAAGCAGAGACAGGGCTAATTAAATATGGAGGTGCTTTAAGACTATGGCACGTATCGCCGGCATTGACCTGCCGAAGGATAAGCGGATCGAGATCGGACTGACTTATATCTACGGAATCGGCAGAAAGAGCGCCAAGGATATCTTGGCGCAGACGGGTATCAACCCCGACATCCGCGTGAAGGATCTGACAGACGCCGATGAGCAGAAGCTCCGCGACGCTATCGAGACCTATTCCGTGGAAGGCGACCTGCGTCGCCAGACCGCACTGGACATTAAGCGCCTGACGGAGATCGGCTGCTATCGCGGCGTCCGTCATCGCAGAGGTCTGCCTGTCCGCGGACAGCGCAGCAAGACCAATGCGCGTACCCGCAAGGGTCCTAAGAAGACCATTGCGAACAAGAAGAAGTAAGGAAGGAGAACGAAAATGGCAACAGCTAAAGCAGCAGCCGGCAAGAAAGTTGTCCGGCGCCGTCGCGAAAAGAAGAATATCGAACGTGGTCAGGTCCATATCCGTTCTTCTTTCAATAACACCATGGTGACTGTCACTGATTCGCAGGGCAATGCGCTCTCCTGGGCTTCCTCTGGCGGCCTCGGCTTCCGTGGAAGCAAGAAGTCCACGCCCTTTGCGGCCCAGACTGCAGCGGAAACTGCGGCAAAGGCCGCCATGGAGCACGGACTGAAGACCGTCGAGGTCTTCGTGAAGGGACCCGGTCAGGGCCGCGAGGCCGCGATCCGGGCACTGCAGGCCGTGGGTCTGGAAGTGACGATGATTAAGGACGTCACCCCGATCCCCCACAACGGCTGCCGTCCCCCGAAGCGTCGCCGTGTCTGATTTGAAGGAGGTAAAACTTTATGGCTAAGAATATGCAGCCCATTGCCAAGCGCTGCAAGACTCTGGGCATTTCTCCTGCCGTGATGGGTTACGCCAAGAAAGACACAAAGCGTAATCCCGGCGGCCAGATGAGAAAGAAGAAGAGCGAATACGCGACCCAGATGAACGAGAAGCAGAAGGTCAAGTTTATTTACGGCATTCTGGAAAAGCAGTTCCACAGCTACTATGAAGCGGCTGTGGCGACCCCGGGCAAGACCGGCGACAACCTGCTGATCACCGTGGAGCGCCGTTTGGACAACGTTGTGTACCGTATGGGCTTTGCCATGACTCGCCGTGAGGCCCGTCAGCTGGTGAGCCATGGGCACTTCACCGTCAACGGTAAGAAGGTTAACATCGCTTCTTATTTGGTTAAGGCCGGAGACGTGATCGAGGTTGTGGAATCCAGCCGCTCCTCTGTTGCGTTCAAGCGTCTGGTTGGTGAGAACGCCGTGATGTTCCTGCTGCCCGCATGGCTGGAGCGTGAGAAGAATACCCTCAAGGGCACTGTTACTCGGATGCCCACCCGCGAGGATATCGATCTTCCCATTGAGGAACACCTCATCGTCGAGTTGTACTCCAAGTAATTGGAGGACGCCCTCAAAGATGACAGGAACCGAACGCAGCCTGCTGTTTAGCTTGGCTGCAATGAGAAGATGAAGGAGGGTAACTGCATGATCGAAATCGAAAAGCCCCAGATCGAGTGTATCGAAGCTCCCGGTGATATCACCTACGGTAAGTACGTGGTGGAGCCGCTGGAGCGGGGCTATGGCACCACGCTGGGCAATGCGCTTCGCCGCATTATGTTGTCGTCTTTGCCCGGCACCGCTGCGACCTCCATCAAGATCGCCGGCGTCCAGCACGAATTTTCCACCATCCCCGGAGTCAAGGAGGATGTGACGGAGATCGTCCTGAATATCAAAGGCCTTCTGACCAAACTCCACGGCGAGAGCGGGAAGACGGTCTATGTCGAGGCAGTTGGCCCCTGTGAGGTCACTGCCGGGGATATCAAGGCTGACGGCGAGGTGGAGGTCCTGAATCCCGAGCTCCACATTGCCACGCTGGATAACGGCGCAACGCTGAATATGGAAATCACCTTGTCTCACGGCCGGGGTTATGTGTCTGCGGACAAGAACAAGCAGTCCATGAGCCAGCAGGTGATCGGCGTGATCCCCATTGATTCGATCTATACCCCGGTGTATAAAGTCAACTACACTGTGGAGCCCACCCGCGTGGGTACGTCCAGCGACTTCGACAAGCTGACGCTGGAAGTCTGGACCGATGGAACTATTTCCGCCCGGGACGCTGTGTCCTTGGGTGCCAAGATTCTCTGCGATCACTTCACCCTGTTCACCGATCTCTCTGAGAACGTGGGCAGCAAGCCCACGGTGGTGGAAAAGGGTGAGACGCAGCGGGACAAGGTTTTGGAGATGACCATTGAAGAGCTGGATCTCAG
>JAEWSH010000036.1 GCA_023398375.1 Bacillota bacterium
TCTTAACATCATAGCAAACCACAAAATGACTCTGATTCCAATGCAAAATGCAAGGCAGAGGAACATCTTCCGCCAATTGTTCAAAAGAGACACGAACTCCGGACGTTCTGAAACCAATAGACTCAGCAGCATCGCTGATGCCTAACATGGAAACACCATTGCGAGAAATAAAAGAACGGGCACGCAAAGTCTGCAAAGAATAACTCTTTCCGTAATATTTGGCTATCATACGTAGGCAAGTAGGTCCACAATCCATAGCATCAAGCTGACGATAATATGGGAATATCTGCTTCATATCTTTAATGAACCGCTCTTACCAATTATGAAAATTCAGTCAACACTCTTATATTTATATAATAAGACAACGGGATTTGACTCCTCATTCAATCCTGCAGCAATTTCTTTAGCTCTCCCTTTCAGCTCATTATTTTCATAAGTTTCCACCAATTGATTGGCTGCCAAGGTCTGGAAAGCAGCTATTTCATCATTATTCATCGGATGGGATACCAAATCTACACCTTGCAGTTTAGCAAAGTCACCATTACGCACAATAGCATCGAATACTGCATTTTCTAGCTTGTCATACACCACACCGATAGTAGGGAATCCACTTCTTTTGTCAAAATCGAATACCTTTTGTATCGTTTGCATAAAATAATAACGTTCTGTAACCGCCCCTATGGTAAGAAGAATTTCAGGATTCTCGGAAGGAGTTTTCACCAAAAACGGACATAATTTATTTTCCTTCGATACATAGTTGTACACCGTATCAGTAGATGTTTCCACAAGCAACCAATCACCTTTATACGGTATTATCGGACGTACAGAAGCTACTGCAATACCGTCCCCTTTTTGTACAAAAGGTGCTTTGACAATATCAAATGGAACTGGAATCCCTTTCACCACGCTTCCGTCTTTCTTTGATATTATCATATGATAAAACGGCTTTTCTTTCAACTTTCCCTCATTGTAATATACAGACATATCATAGCAAATCAAACTATTCTCATCATAATTGAACACATCCATAAATTCAGCACCTTGTACATAGTTTAAACTACGTTTGAAATTGCCAAACAAATCGTAAACAAGTATCTTTTTTGAAGGAGTACTGTTGACATACAACTCATTCTTACCTTCATCTAATACTATGCCATTAATAAAAGTATACTCCTCAGCGCCCTGCCCCCGACGATTCCACTTCCTCACTCCCTTACCAGTTTTTCTGTCAAAAAGGAAGATGTCACCATCATTATTCCAGTTTTTCACTACAATATATTTATTGTCAATAGCCATCACATCACCCTGCGTAATGAATTCATCATTCGTTTCCAACGGAATGTATTCCACATCCATAAAATCCTGAAGCACCAGTTCCTTTTTCGGATAATTTTGGGAAATATCTACTGTTACTATATCTACAGTCCCGCTATTTTCTCTACATCCACTCCATCCCAGCATTAAGAACAATACTACAACTACATTTATTCTTTTCATAACTTACGCATTTTTAATTACATTATTTACTAAAATTCAACTCCATCACAAGGCGGAAGCCTCCATACTCGTCACTATAATTCTCAATGTCGTAATCAATGTACGACACCCGACACCTCTTTGCTGTTCCTCCCCAACTTCCACCTCGCAATATCCGGCGAAAGAAAAGATAGGTGCCCTCAAAAGGCCATCCCGGATAGACAGACTTACCACCTTGCTTGTATTCTTTAGTGTACAAATCACCGCACCACTCCCAAACATTGCCACTCATATCATACAGTCCCAATTCATTGCTTTTCTTCAAGCCTACCGGACGGGGGACTCCAGCTTCTCCATATTGTCCACCAGAGGAATTCCCTATATACCAAGCGACCTCGTCTACCTTATTACTGCCACTATATTTATAGTGCTTGCTTCTACGCCCACCACGTGCCGCATATTCCCACTCGATCTCAGTCGGAAGGCGGAATGTTTTACCGGTCATAGCATTTAATCTACCGATAAACTTCTGCGCATTTTTCCAGCTTACATTTTCCATCGGGCAATCTTCGCATCCCCCATTAAACGGCAAAATGGAATCAGTATCCATAACCGCCCTCCACAGCCTTTGAGTAACTTCATATTTTCCTATATAAAAATCAGATACCGACTCCTTACGTGCAGGTTTCTCGTTATCCTCACAATCACATCCCTGCTCATCTGTACATCCCATCATAAATGTACCTCCTTTCACAAAAACCATCTCAATAGAATCCCCATTCAAGGCAACCACAAGTTGCTGAATAGGAGTTTCATTCGACTGACATCTAACAAAAATAGTTATAAGACATATTGCCAAGACAATAGTCAATGCTTCAACTCTTCTTTTCATATTAGTATAAAATAAATATGTTTCCACTTTCTACCGGCTTCTTTTACATAACATGACAAAGATTCGTAAGACCTATAGCTATTTCATAATCAGATGGAGAAGGACATAGCCATTGAAAAACACATCTATTACAAGGCTCTTTATCACGAACTCGAAACCATGACTCTCCTTCATTAAGTTCCTTACAAACTATATCATATACACTATCTTTATATATATTCCCTATTGGCAAGAAATTCATGTTTGCAAACACATCACCATTCGACATTATATTTATCTTACCAAAATCATAAGTATTAATCGCTTGGTTAGCAAAGATATTTTTTATTGATATTGGCATAGATAGAATATCCTTTTTAGAAAGAAAAACATATTCTTTAAAGAAAGCCATATTAGTACCATCATATATAGGCTTTATTTGATATTCTTTTATCCGGAACCGTTCTATAAGTTGCTCAGCATCCTGACAATCATTCAAAGAAGCAACATTAAATATATACTTATATGACAAATTTTGTTCCCTTAACGTTATCAAAACATCCTCCCACAATCTTATGTCAATAGGGAAATTGACTAAAACACAATACAAAAAATTATTCATAAAAAATGTTTGCGAACAAGGAATCTCCGTATATAAACAATAGACTTTTTTAAGAGAAGAACTATTATCCAAGAAAGACAATAACCTTTCATTATTCACAACATCATTTAGTTTTCCATAAATATTAAAAATTATTTTTGAGGGAACAGACTTCAAAAAATTCAAAAAAGCACATATGTCAGTTTCATTATTAACATGAATAGTTATTTCAAACAAATTCTCCAATAGATTTCTACTAACAGAAAAATTGTGCCTTTTATAAACTTCCAGTTTTTCATTATCCAAAAAATTGAAAAGGGGTAATATTTGAACAGGTTTTTCATTTGATAATGCAATATCTATTATATCCCCCATATATTTTTCACGTACCTCATCAACAAAACTTTCAACAATCCTATTTTGGATATCTTCATTTGTTAAATAAACAACACCTTGATTATTTCTTTCAAGTAACTTTTTAAGCAATTGTATAATCTCCACTTTATTAGATTCAATATACTCCCCGTCAAGAGTATTATACAATAGCACACATTCGCTTGTTAATCCAATATACACATATGGCTCTATTGTAAACCACCAACCTATTATAGAAGTTTCCATTATTATGATACAATTATTATATCTTCTAATATTTTAAAAAAATCATTCGGATGTTTCTCTAAAAAAGAAAATATTCGAGACAATTTAAACTGAAAATTTTTTTGATTATGAAAATAATGACATACCATTTTTTCAGTTCCTTCTTTTTTCAAATTTTCTAAATGGAACATACATAATCCACAGAATCTATAAAGATAGCAGTGCCGACAATATTTTTCCAAGCATTTATAATAAGCATTATATTGCTGTACTATTTGGGATACATTCAAGAATACGCCCTCATCAACTTCTCCCAAAGAATATTTATAGTCTATTCTTTCGCATGGCATTAGTTGACCATGAGTAGTAAGAAATATTTTTTTAGAAAAAGGAAAACACGTACTTGCTGGAAAATACTTATTTTCTACGCACAAAGTAGATAATATATCAGAGACATACGAATTTATAGAAAAATATTTCAAAAAATTAGACAATTCATGAAAAGGTAACAAATCTTCATGAAGTAACAAATTATCCTTCTCTTTATAATATTCTTTTTCACTATCTCGTATATCACGAAACATCTTTTGAAATAAATCATTTTTTTCCTCTACAATTCCCCCTCTATTCATTTCTGAAACCCGTGGAATTTTATGATAACGTCCATGAAAAAATTCATAAATACTTTTTACTGAATTTCTATTATGCAAAACTGCATTAAAATCAACATTGGTTTCGAAAAAATTAGGAAATTTTTCTTTTACAAAATCCAAATTCTCAACTATTTTCCGAAAAGAATTACGACCATTTTTCTGATAAATGCGATAGCTATTATTTTCTTCATTACCATCTAAGCTTACTAATATATGGAATCTATTTGCAACTAGATAATCTATATATTTGTCTAACAAGACAGCATTTGTCGTCATACTATAGCTTACATTTACGACTCCTGCATGATTTAGATTACAAACAAAGTCAACAATAGTCTTTATGAATTTTATATTTAATAAAGGCTCCCCACCATAAAAACTAATAACCAACTCGGTATCCTTATTGGACAATTTAAGTCCCCAAATATATCTCAACAAACTAAGTGCAGAATTAATATCCAACTTTTTACCCTTCCTATTTTTTCCCCATTCATACACACTCCCTAATGCACAATAAACACAATTTAAATTACAAGATTCTGTGACTTCGAATAAAATTTGTGGAGTATGGCTAAGAGCTTCTTTAACTTTAGCTTCACTTATTTCTGTATTAATATCTATGTAATCCATATTTGAAAAAAAATCGTGTTTTTTCAAATACATATACTTTCTCACATAGTAAGAATCCACATAATCACATTTTTCTGTTTCACAAATTTGCTTCAAAGCTGGATGTACAATCATCGAGAATCTATGCTTATCATTATAAAGATAGCAGTTCTTATTTTCTGATGTATATATAATAGATTGTCGCATAATTACTATCAAGTATTAACGTTTCTATACTCTTGCTATTCAGAATTTTTCATAAGATAAAGAATCTCTTATCTTAATTATAAAAAGAGATTCTTTATCATTACATTGGTACTAAACAAATTAATTATAGAAGACGTTATCGCCCAGCTAATGGCACATAAGCCGTCGCCGTATTAATATGTGAAGCAATAGGAGCCGCACTATAAGCAGACCAACCGCCATAGCATGAACATGTGCAATCACCGCAATCATTGCCACCTTTTAAAGCATCCATTTCACGTTTTTCTAACTCAACTTTACTCAATTGATTCAATTTGATTTTTTTTAAAACTTTCATAATACATTTTTTTAGTTAAACAATAAGTAATCAGTATTCATATAGTATATCCAATATAAATAGTTACACTTGCTATAAAATTGAAAACCAAACAATATCTCCATTCAGCAAAATTTACAACAGTATTTATCCAAATAATAGTTACGTAATAACCAGCGTATTTCATTATTAGGAAAATCATAACATTGCAATATTTCCAATTCAGGAATAGACGAAATTTTTTCTAATACTTTTTTTGCTTTTCCAGCCACAAACACATTATCAATATGCATTAGCCACCATTTTAAATCATACCAAAAATCTATAGAAAATAGAAATATTGGATCAATGCTTTCAAAATTTTCCCTTCTATAAAAAAGTTGTTCAAAACAAAGCACTATCTGCTCTACCATATGTAAAGACCGATCATGGCACTTTGAACATTTATTCCAAAGTCGGTATAAAAAATAGTCTGCTACCCATAAAAGAATCTCATACATGGAAAAAGGATGATTAGTTTCTTCCCATAAAGAAATCAAGAATTCATCTGTTTCTGCTAATAAATCATCCAAATCTGCTTCAATTAAAGAATTTTGCACTAAGCACTCTACCAAGCACCCCCATTTAGCAAGCCCCATCCCACTCGGAGCATCAGCCACATTCTGTTGTATATGCACCAACAATTCAAATGCTCTTTTTTCCATCAAACATTTTTCCTTTTCATACTCAGAACTAAAAAAAGATAAAAGACATGCTTTAATCTGCTCATCTTGCATCAAGTCAGTAATTGGATACCTTATTTCATATTGATTCCAAACCAAAGTATTATTGGGATAATAACTCCAAATTTCTTTTCCGAAAGGAAATTCTTTTGGGAAACAAGAAGGTCTATTTTCCAAAAAAGAAAGAAATTTGACATTCATTCTCATTTGTATCATCTTCATATTTTCGACATCTGATGAAAATGTTATCCTAATATGCTCTCCACGTTTTTCTGAAAAATTTACTTGAAAACAGTTAAATATTTTTTCATTATACTGATAAAATGAAACTATCTCCAACAATAAAGTAGTCCAATCTTTTCTAGAATAGAAAATAGAGACACAACTCCACGCCTTATTTTCTCGCAAAACATAATGCAAATCCATGTTATTTCAAAATTATTCGATTAGCATAATCAAAATTTCTAAATACGGTTCCACATCCAAAACCCTGAGAATTAATGCATTCATTATTATCCAAAGTTCTTTTTACTTTAGAGTAATTTAAAGCTTCCGTTATTAATAATACAACAGTAACTATAAGATCAACATCAGTCACCTTATAAAAATACCTATCACGATAGCATAGCCCTTTCTGATTATCTACAAATAAATACTTTCCATTTAATAAAATTCCGCCATCCACATTACACCACTCACCCTCTTTCCACTCTTCTTTCACAACAAAACGATATTTATCGCTCATACATTGTTCTATTCTGTCACATTCAATGTTATTTCGATTACAATTCATTGCAACATTATTTTGTAACGCTCCCATTCCCCAAAAGTGCTCTTTATACAACATTAATATACGCGTAGAATAAGGATCTATATAATCTAAATAAAGAGCATACAGCTTTTTTAATAGTGGTTCCTCAACAACTCGTTCATTATCTTCGTGCGTCAAAGCTCCATAAAAACTTTCTTGAATAAAAACATGTCTCCTATGTCCAATACAAGTCAAACGCTTAAATAAGTCAGCATCCTCTACACCATATCCCACCAGAAGTTCATTATATCCTTTGACTGCCATAAATGCTTCTTTTTCCAGACAAACTCTTCCAAATACATCACGTACACAAAGATTACTAGTATAAAATATTTTCTTCTTCTCTTGAAACTCCTTCAGCATAAACTCAGCAAAGCCCTCCCCCAAATAGTTATCAGCATCCAAATTGCATACGATTTTCCCTTCTGCCAACCTAAATACCATATTTCGGCTATGACTCCGCAAATAATGAACCGGTTCAGTAGTCCTATAATAGACAAGAATACCCATCTCAATATATTTCATCATAGATTGAGCAATCCATTCTTCTAATCCATCTTGCGAATTATAATCCAGCACAACAAACTCTACCTCATCTACTAAGAAATTATCAAGAATATTCTTCTCCAAAGTTTCTTGTAAATGTTTAAGCCGATTCATACAAGTGATGCAAAATGAGATTTGTTTCATAGTGCTATATAGCCATTATTAATGAA
>JAEWSH010000047.1 GCA_023398375.1 Bacillota bacterium
CCGGCTTCAATGGTTCGGGAGTAGTAAATTCCCAAACGCCATCCTTCCCCTCTGTCAAATCGGCAATGCCCGGTGCATCATAATCGCCACGAGGAGTCTTAATAGTTTGTGGAGGCAGAAAATCACCGGTAATCTGCACCCTTACAGCCTTAGGAGCTTTCAAGCGAAAAGTAACCGTGTTGTCGTCATGAATATCAGGAGAGACAACTGCCGCACCTCCCCAAAGAGCTTGCTGTGCAAAAAGGGTGACACAGCAGACCAGCAGCATAGCTGCCAAACTTAATAATCTTTTCATAATTTCTTATATTGAATGAATTAGATTTTTATTATTTAGCAAAGTTACGACTTACAAAAGGCAGGCACATATAAAGCGCCGAATGCCAATATTCGCTGGTATGTCCGCCATCCCGCACACGGAACTGGCAAGGGATATCGGCATTACGCATCGCCTGGAAAAACTCGATATTACGATCCAGCAGAAAGTCATCGTCTCCGCAATCCACAAACCACTGTACTGTACGAAGCTGTGCCTTACGCGCATCGTCCGCTTCGGCCACATACCTGATGCAACTATGTTCTTGCACAGAACGCGTCAGCACAGCCATCTTGTTTGTGGGGTCGGGATCTTTTCCCGCCTCCTCACCACTGACGGGGATATTCATCAAAGCACTCATGGCATAGGCGGCACAATACATATCCGGATAGCGCTGTGCATAGCTTGCCGTTCCGCCTCCGCCCATAGAAAGTCCGGCAATGGCACGATGCTGCTTATCACCTTTCACCCGGTAGGTCTTCTCTATATAAGGAAGGAACTCCTTATAGAAGAAATCTTCGTAAGCCCAGCCCGGCATATTGAAGTAGCCGTTCCAGCAAGTAGCTGGATTACCTCCGGCATTAGGGCTGACGATAATCATCTCGCAAGCCTCGCCCGATGCCACCAACTGGTCCATCACGTCCTTCACACGTTGGTCTGTAAACCAACTGGTATTCACCCCCGACATGCCATGTAGTAGATAGAGAATCGGGTATTTTCTCGTAGCATCCACCTCATAACTTTGAGGTAAATAAATTGTAAACTGCCGGTTTGCATCCAATATCTTGCTGTAGATACTGTCCGTCACCACTTTGCTCTGCGGTCCCCAACCGGAGAATTGTGCATATGCCGTCAGCATGGTGAAAATAGCCAGAAAAGTAAATAAGACTTTCTTCATGGTATTTTAGATTTTAATGTTTCTCATATTTATGATACATCAAGGGTAAGGTATCAGAAACGGTTATGCAAAAATAAAAACTTATGATTTCTTTTGTCATGATATATATCAGTTTCTTTTCCTACCAATTTTCATTCTGCACCATATTCGGATTCAGTTCAAGCTCCTTGCGCGGTATAGGCAACAACTTATGCTTCGGTTTGAAGCCATAAGTGGAATTCCGGTACTGGAATTCCGTACCCTTGGAAGAATAGCTCGGTATTTCTTTACCCTGATTGGCCATTACTGTTTCGGCATCGCCCCAACGCACCAAATCCTGAAAGCGTACACTCTCCAGACAAAGTTCCAGACGTTTTTCTTTCTTCACATCATCCAATGTTACAGAAGTCAGACCATTCAGTTGGGCACGGGAACGTATCTGGTTGACGTATTCCAATGCTTTACCGCTATTGCCATTCTGCACATGTGCTTCAGCAGCCAGCAACAACACTTCAGCATAACGCATCACGCGCAGGTTAATGTACTGCAAGGCTTGAAAGTAGGAAGCATCATATACACAGTCCTCTTTCAGAGCACGGTTCTTCCACATAAAATACCCCTCGTGTCCCACCAGGTTCGCTCCTGCCTGCAAAGAAATACCAAGATTCTCCAATTGGGCAGCCGTACGGATGGAGCTGTTCAAACGATAGCCATTTTCACCTTCCATGGCAACAAAAGCTTCATATAAATCCTTTGTCGGATTCATGAAACCATAAGTACCCGTAGCAATGTAGGAAGAGGCCTCGCTACTCAGTGTCAGTTTTTCCGTACGCCACCCCTGCATAATGAAGGTCATTGTCATCTGGTTCCAGGCCTGCTCAGAGTCATTGCGTTTCTGCACTTCCAACATAGACTCGCAACAGCCATTGGCAGCAACGTGCAGCAGTTTATCATAATCACCCGTATAGAGCGCGTATTTACCAGACTCTATGACTTCATCCAGAATACCGGCAGCATCGCCATACTTCCCTTGAAACAAATAAGCTTTACCCAACATGGCCTGCGCCACCTCTTTCGTAATCCGAATACCCGTCTCACTGTCGTTTACATCCGATTTGGAAGGAAGCGCATTAGAATTTATAGCCTCCGTCAAATCGCTCTCTATCAATGCCCACATAACCTCCGGCGTACTGTTGCCGAGGCGATATTCTCCCGGAGTCAACAAATGGTCCACCACCGGAGCCGTACCAAACAGAGTGACCAGTTCAAAATTCGACCATGCACGGAAAAACCTGGCTTCGGCAACAGCACGTTTCTTGACTTCCGTATCCGGCTCCAACAAATCAATAATCAGATTCGACTTATAAATTATGCCGTACATACCCGAATACAGCCCCTGTACCATGCCATGGTCCGTGTCAAATGTATATTCATTCAACTGTTCCATTTGAGAGTTGTCACCCCGCGAGCCACCTCCAGCCCAAACATCATCGGCCAACAGATTCTTTGTGAAAAACCAGTTATAGTAATTGCCTCCCCAACTACTATACAGAGAAGCCAAAGCTTGTATGGCATCGTCATCAGTCTTATAAAAATCTTCCTGACTACCCATATTTCCATGTTTTGCTATATCAAGGCGATCTTCACAACCGGTACTGAATACGGAGAGTAACCCCAGCATCAGTATATAAACATATTTAGTTTTCATTATCAGTATCAATTTGAGGTTTATTAAAATTCAATGTTAAAGCCTAACACCACTTTTTTGGAACAAGGATAAGAGCCTTTGTCGATTCCCATACCTGAAGTAGAATTGGCAGCAGCTTCTGGATCAAAGCCCGGGTACTTGGTGAACGTGAAGAAGTCATCCAAAGAACCATAGATGCGAAGATTACCGACACAAAGTTTTTTCATCCAATTCTTTGGGAATGTGTATCCCAGCTGAATCTGCTTGATTTTGAAGAAAGAACCGTCATAGACCAATGCATCAGAAATCTGATATTTATCCATATTGGTGGCACCGGCACGGGGTACCGACCCATTGGGATTGGAAGCTGTCCAACGATTGTCATAAAACACCTCTTTCATTTTATTGGAAGCGGCAAAGTCAGGCCGGCTGATACAATTAAAAATGTCATTACCTTGCGAGCCCGTTCCGAACACAGTCAAGTCAAAGCCTTTCCATCCGGCTGTCAAAGTAATACCATAAGTAAAGTCAGGAATGGCATCACCGATATATGCCAAGTCACCATCATTCAGGTCACCGCTCTCATCCAAGTCATAGAATGTGGGATCACCGGTTGCCGGGTCAACGCCTTTGAACTTGTATCCACGGAAATAGTATACCGGATATCCCTCCTCAAAATAAGTAATGGTACTGGTGTGGAAATTCACGCCCGAAAGACGGGTGATGGATGGGTCTATATAGGTTACTTTGTTTTTCAGAGTTGCAAGATTAGCACGCACACCATAGTTGAAACTACCGATACGGTCCCTCCATCCCAACTCGAACTCCCAGCCTTTATTGCTTACATTACCGGCATTCATCGGAGAGGTTGAACCACCGATAATCAATGATGGAGTAGTGCCGGACACCAGCAGGTCTTTCGTTTTTTTATCGAAATAATCCATACTGAAGGTCAGACGGTCATTCAAAAAACGTGCATCGATACCCACATTTATTTGTTCGGAGGTTTCCCACTTCAACTCATCGTTGCCCATTGTGGAAGGAGCAGCACTGGTAATGTACGAATTCCCCATTACAAAAGGATAAAGGCCTCCCAATGCCATGTCAGTACTATAAGCATATCCGCTCAATGCAGCCAAACTACCATTCTGTCCCCAACTGGCACGCAGTTTCAGACTGCTGACATGATCCTTCAGAGGTGCAAAGAACTTTTCTTCGGAAACCGTCCACCCTACGGATACTGCGGGGAAATACCCCCAACGGTTCGTGGCAGGAAGCAGAGAAAGGTCGGCTGCGTCTGCACGTAGAGATGCCTGCAACAAATAACGTCCTGCAAACTCATAACCTACACGGCCGAAATAAGAGAGCTTGGCTGAACGCGTCTTCTCACCACCCACCCCTTTAATGGCAGAAGCTGAAGCATAATTCAAATAGTAGAACAACGGATCATTTTTTTTCAGTGCATCCTCTTCATTGGGAGAAAGACTGCCGTTTACGTAGTCATAAGTGGATTCCTGATATGACATACCCACCATGGCCGTCACCGTATGCTGTCCGAAGGTCTTCATATAATTGGCAAAGTTCTCCCACTGATAATAAATAGTAGTTGACGAAGTATTACTTTGACCGACATAGTCACGGCTTTGCGTGGCATTGCCATAGAAAGGAAGGTCTGTTGTAGAGCTACGGGTACCAGACAAGCGGTAACCGAAACGGGAAGTAAAAGTGAATCCCTTGAAAGGCTTGAAGTCCGCATACACAGAACCGTTTACGTTAAAACCACTGTTCTTACCAATGTTATTGTCACGCATAATCATAGGATGATATTGCTCACCTGCAAAAAATTTGGAAACAGCATAATAGTTTCCATTGTCATCCTGCAACAAGTGCTTGCCACTATTCAGGGCGGTCAGCATATGGGTGGGCAGGTTTTCGTATGTATAAGTATCCGGAGTCAGCGGGTCGAGCTGCAATATGGAAGTCAGCAAGCTGCCATACTCATTATTGGTGGAGACACTCCGTACGTTGTATTTTTCTATCTGGTTGGTGGTTCCCACTTTCAGCCATGGCTTGATTTCATATTCAGAGTTGATAGTAGCAGTCAAGCGCTTATAAGTATCGGCATTACCTTTCACGATACCATTATCGTCCAGATAGGTCAGGGAGAGATAATAGTTCCCTCTGTCACTGCCATTAGTAAACGCAATGTTATGCTTCTGCATGCGACTGTTTTCAAAAGCTACATCAGTCCAGGCCGTATTGGTCACACCGTCCCAATTCTGTAACAGATAATCTTCCGTGAAGGTATTCGCCTCTACCATGTAGTCTATGTACTGTTCAGCACTCAGCATCTTGGGTACACGTGCCAGTGACTGGGAGGAGAATTGGAAATCGTACGTAATTTTACCTTGGCCGGACTTACCTTTTTTCGTGGTAATAAGTACCACACCATTGCCGGCCTCAGCACCGTAGATGGCAGCAGAAGCGGCGTCTTTCAGCACTTCCATGGAGGCAATATCATTAGGATCAATGCCACTAATGTCGGATAGGCGGACACCATCCACCACATAAAGCGGATTGGAGGACACATTGGACGAGTAGCCGCGCACACGTACCGTAGGCGAGGAGCCCGGTGCGGCAGAGGTCTGGATAACCTGCACACCAGCAGTCTTGCCCTGCAAGGCAGCAGGCGCATTACTAATGGTACGATTCTGCATATCCTCGGTTTTCACCTGGGAAATGGCACCCGTAACGGAGCTCTTCTTCTGTACACCGTAGCCCACTACCACCACTTCGTCCAATGTCTTGGTATCTTCCTTCAATGTGACATTCATCACTCCAGGCACGGCTTTCTTCTCTTGTGTAACGTAGCCGATATAGGAATAAACGATAACAGCACCCTCCTTGACGGACAGCATATAGTTACCATCCAAGTCGGTAATCACACCGTTCGTTGTACCTTTTTCGAATACACTTACACCAATCATAGACTCCTTCAGGTCATCTGTCACTTTACCCGACACCTTTATCTGGTTCTGTGCCAGCAGGAAAGGCATCCCAGCCAAAAGGAAAAGTGCTGACATCGCCAGCCTTTTCACTGCATTGTTTCTCATAATGCTTTTCATTAGTTGTTAATTAGATTTATTAATAAAAGGGTTATATTCATTCTTCATCGGATACCTGCATCAGAAACCGCGCACCGGAAAGGTCATCACCACCTCAAGCAGTTCCTTGTCATGATTGTACTTCATGCCACAATCATTATCGAAAATCATCGTTGCTCCCTTATCAGCTGTATAAGGTTCCCACTCGGGCAAACCTTCAGTATTGGGATTCCCCGTACGGGCAAAGTTCAGCCACGCACTGCTCATCTTGTCCGCCAGCACTTGTGCCGCCTTTCCGCCTCCGGTCATCGAAGCATGGCGCACGACATTGTTGAACACAAAAGGAATCTCCATACAATGCGTGCTGCGGAGTATTCCGTCCATCACGGGTGATTCCCAAGCAAACATATACATATAGACCGGTGCACCTTGCTGTGCCGACTTCAGTTTGGCCTGCTCCACTGCGCCGGGGCGGAAAATGAAGTCCACATCCACCAGGTCCTTGGGCTGATAACCGGGGTAGGCCTGCTCAAAAGCTTTCAGAAAATCATCCGTACGTTCACCATATTTCTTTTTAATCTGCTCCACAACCTGCTCCTTCGTCATGCTCCGCAAAGGCGGGAAGTAAGTGCTTGCGGTAAACTCATGCAGGGTAGTGCCTATCATCACCGGAATGTCCTTGCTTTGCACCGGAGCCCGAGGGTCGAAAGGCTGTGCTGGCAGCACATCGCCATCTACCGTGGGAGCCCAGCCAAAGATAAAAGAAGCCACTCCTTCTTTATCAGCCTCTACACGCATTTTGGCAACGGCCTTTTCGCCTGCGGCAAGCAATTTGTCGTAAGGTACTTTCTGTAATTCATCTATCTGCGAAGCATTCAGTCCCAGCTCCTCCATAACCGCACTGCCAATGCGACGAGAATACTTTTGCTCCATCGTACGAAGCATAGATCCGCTTTGTACAATGGCTTTATGGAACAAGCCTCTCGCCGACGGTGTGGCAAGCAACGTAGAGACCTTGCCTCCCCCACCGGACTGACCGAAAATGGTAACATTCCGGGCATCTCCGCCAAAAGATTCTATATTCTTATTCACCCATTGCAGTGCCGCCACCAAGTCAAGCAGTCCGGCATTGCCCGATTTTGCATATTTATCACCATAGGCGGAAAGGTCGAGAAAACCCAGGACGTTGAGACGATGATTCAGTGTCACAACCACTGCATCCCCTTTCTTTGCCAGATTTGTTCCGTCATACGAAGGAAGCTCCTGACCACTGCCGGCGGAATAACCTCCACCATGCAGCCACACCATGACGGGGCGTTTCTTCCCGTCTTTCAGTCCCGGTGTCCAGATATTCACCCGCAGACAATTCTCGTCAGGATAACCGTCATCCCAGTTGAAGGCAA
>JAEWSH010000088.1 GCA_023398375.1 Bacillota bacterium
TTGGCGAGCCAGGGGTCGCGATCGCCGCGCGCCACCCGCTCCGCATGGGCCGCCGCCCCCGGCCCGACATCGACCACCCCGACGGTCCGCGCCAATTCGGTCAGCAGCAGGTAGAAGCCGTCCACCCCGGCGCTCGGCACCAGGGCACGGGGACTCCGCTCCAGCAGGCCCAGCCGGTCGAGGCCGTAGAGGAACTGCGCGCGCTCCCAGGTGCCGCGGCTGCGCTTGAAGAAATTGTCGATGTTGTTGCGCGCGTCCTCGTCGCGGCGGCGCTCCGCGTCGGCGTCGTCGATATAGGGCGCCTGGAAGGTCGAGACGTTGGTCCGCACCCGCACCGCCCAGGGCCGCCAGAACGGATCGTCCCAATCCTCCGCCGCGGCGAGCTTGCTGAGAGCCGGAGGGCCGGAAGGCCGTTCCTGCGCCGGCAGGAGGATCTCCGGGCGCAGCCGGGCGGCGTTGCGGTGGCGCGCCGCGGCGGCCTTCAGGGCGGCCACGCGATCCGGCGCCACCCGCTCCACGCTGGTCAGGCCGGGCCAGTCAAGGGCGGCGACCAGCGGTCCGCTCCAGCGGCGCGGGTCGGCGGCCTCAAGGTCCTCGGTGGCCAGCAGGGCTTCCAGGTCGCGGCGCATCAGATGCACCTCGCGCGGGGCCGGCGGGACCGGCCGGGCGAGGCGAACCGTCAGGAAATCCTCCAGCGTCGTCACGGCGGGAGCCTCCGACCGATCCTCCGGCTCCAGAAGGCCGCGGACGACGGCGGCCAGCCGCGGGGCAATGCCCTGCAGGGAGAAACGCTCCATCGCCACCCGGTGGGCGGCCTCGGCCATGTCCCGACGGAAGGCGTCGTCACCGATCAGTCGGGCGAGCGCCGCGGAATAACCTTCCATCCCCTCGGCCAGAAGGCCGGACACGCCGTTTTCCAGGCAGTGCGTCACCTCGCCCACCGGCGTGGCGCAGACCGCCACCTTGGCCAGCAGGAACTCGAACATCTTCGTCGGGCTCTTGGCCACGTTGAACTCGTTGGCCGAGTAGGGCAGCACGCCGATGTCCATCTCCCGCAGAACGGCGGGGATCTCGGTGGGCGGGATGAACTCGTGCAGTTCGAGGTTGGGCAGGTCCGGAAAGCGCTCCCTCAGGCGCCGCTTCAACTCTTCCCAGGCCCGCCCGAAGCCGATGATGTGGAAACAGGCGCGGTCGCGCACGGCGCGCGGGACCAGCGCGAAGGCGTCCACCGCGAACAGCACGTCCTTCATGGGGATGTCGCCCCAGAAGTCGCCGGAATACAGAATGTTCACCCGGCTGCCGAAACGGCGGCGCGGCGCGTCCCGCCCGTCCGCGGTGAACAGATCCTGGTCGGCCACCGTGTGGATCAGGTGCGTGTTCGGGTTCAACGGAGCCAGCAGCGGTTCCAGCCGATGGCTGGCCGCCACGCAGGCCCCGGCCCGGTTGGCCACCGTGTGGAAGAGCTGGTCGGGCCGCAGGGTGGGGAACCAGGGCTCCAGCCGGCGGAAGGGCTGCATGTCCAGCTCGTAGTCGTCGTAGTCGAGCACGATCCGGTTGCCGCCGCGCTCCGCCGCCAAGGCCGCCGCGAGCGTGTGATAGCCGACCTTCTGCACATAGAGGACCGCCCGCGGGTTGGTCGCCAGCACCCGGTGGGCCTCCAGGTTCAGGCGGATCTTCTCTTCCTCGGGGATGGTGGACAGGGCGCCGGCCTGATCGGTGGCGCCCAGATGGTCGAAGAAGGACAGCACCTCCGCCCGCAGCCCCTGCCGGCGCAGCGCCTTGGCAAAGTTGTAGCAGCGCACCCGCGCGGAGGGCTGCCGATACCCGTCCTGGGCCAGGAAGATGACGTCCGCCGCCGCGTAACGGGCGAGGGCATCCGCATCGAAGGTCGGCGTCAGGGTCATGGGGACTCGGTGTAGGAGGCGGGTGAGGCACCGCTATCTACCGCCGCTCCGCGAGCCCCGGCAAGCCCTCCCGCATGGGCTGTGACCAGTGTCTTGGCTGTGGCCATTCTGGGACCAATGTCACACACCCAATCGATAGTGGTATGCCAGTTTTGGAGCGCGAGGGAGCATTCCGCAACCCTCGGGACGGGCGGTTTCCCGCCCGCAGGCTCCCGGATCCCGCATGTCCACGTCCCCGCAACGGACCATCGACATCCCGGTCGTCGTGAACGCCTGGGGCGTGTCCGCCGGCCAAGCGCCGCATTTCCGGCTGCTGGTCGATGGCGTGATGATCGGCGAGGCGTGGGTCGCCGCCACCTCCAGCACGCCCTACCGTTTCACCGCCACGCTCGATCCCGATCAGGCCCACCGGATTTCGATCTGGTACGACAACGACGGGGTGGTGAATGGGGTGGACCGCAACCTGTTTGTCGGCTCCATCACCGTCGACGGGCAGGAGGTCAAGTCCACCGACGCGCGCGCCACCTACGACAAGGGCGCGGTGGACGGCAAGGACGTGGTCGCCGGCCAAGTGGGACTCTATTGGGGCGGCCTGCTGTCCTTCGGGCTGGGGGAGGAGATGTTCGGCGGCCCGCTGGTCCGTCCCCCGCCCAAGCCGGAGGAGGTCATCACCCGGCCCATTCCCATCACCGTAGAAGCGGCGCGTGGCGCGTCCGCCACGGGGCCGGTGCGCTTCAAGGTCCTGGTGGATGGCAAGCCGGTGGGGGAGGCGGAGGCCGTGTCCGGCACCGTCGAGCGCTTCACCTTCGGCGTCATCCTGGACCCGTCCATCGCTCACACGGTGCGCATCCTGCCGGTGGACGGGGCGCCGGCCGACGCCCTGGCGCTCGGCGCCGTGACGGTGAACGGCAAGACCCAGGCCCCCCCAGCGCCGTCCAACGACGGCTCCGTCACCCTGGCGGTCGCCGCCCCCGTGTTCCAGGGCAGCGCGTCGGACGCAGCGGCTCCGCAGGGTGACGCCTTCTACGTGGCGAAAAACGGCAACGACGGCTGGTCCGGGCGGCTGGCCACCCCCAACGCCGAGGGCACCGACGGCCCCTTCGCCAGCCTGGAGCGGGCGCAGGCGGCCATGCGCGCCGGCACCGTCAAGACCGCCTACGTCCGCGAGGGCGGTTACACCCTGACGAACACGCTCACCCTCGGCGCGCAGGACAGCGGCGTCCGCATCCTCGGCTATCCGGGCGAGCAGGCGGTCCTCAGCGGCGGCGAGCGGGTC
>JAEWSH010000092.1 GCA_023398375.1 Bacillota bacterium
CGCCTCCTCATCCCCGAATTATGGACGTAAGTCACATGGTTATGGAGAGATATCCATCCTTTTATGGGGAGAGCAGCCGGCAAATACCTGATGGAAATGCCCCGCAAACCACAGGGGAATAGCCTTGCAATTGGCTGATACACAATAATTATTGGAGAAACGTGGTCCGCTCCTGCGGACAGCAAGTTGTGTTTTCGTTAAACGAAAACCAAACGGTTTAACGGCAATTATGCCGCCAAACCCCTCCAACATATAGAGCTCCGAAGTCGCTCCAAGATAATACAATTGCCCAGGAAAAAATCAAGAGGCATACGCGTTGCATTACAAATTATAAACAGCCCACAGGTTTGATGCAACAAGGACGATGATGACCTGTGGTACTGATTGGGAGAGAACTGCAACCATGACAGAGAGGGCACTTGTCATCTGGAAAGCCTGTTTTTGATGACAGGCTTTCCAGAAAATTGTACTCCTGATTATTGCCGTGACCAATCAGAGACACTCAATGAATAGCCTACCGTCTACTCCTTCCTAGCTTGTAACGGTAACATTTACTGCCATCAGCGTTAAGGACGAATGTCTCAGTGATTTCCTGTCTCGCTTTTATGAACGGGGCCATGATTGAATATTTACAAGTAACCTCCTGTGCCAGCACTTTCTGAGGATCTGTATCCGCATATGATGCAGGTAACACGGGCTTAAGCCTGGAAAGTGAATCAGCCATTTTCTGATACTTGTCAACGCGGTTCTGATAAAACTCCCGCATTGCCGAAAATCCCTCTTTCTGTAGAGAACTGCTGTAACGCTCAACATGGGTATTGGCAAAATCAAGCTCCTCCTCCCGTTTTTTTTCAAAGGTCTCTTTCAGAATACGGATACTGTCACCCACAGTGATCATAACCGGTTCCCCCATCTCGATAACCTCAAACTGTAGATCGGTCCATACACCTTGTTTGTCCGTTTGCACAAAATCGGCTATTGCTTTTTCACTGGTTGACCGACTTCCGCATCCGAATACCAAGCAAAAAACAAAAGGGGAAAATAACAATTTTAGCTTCATTGTTGTAATCATTTATTTTATAGTGCAACTTTTGAATCAATATGTTCATACGCTCAATTACTGGAAAAAACTGCTGACAGACTATTTCTCACCCAGGCCCTTCTCGCTTTAAAATATATCAAGCGCTTCCAAGTCTACATCGGACAGCAGTTTTACTTTTTAATCCTTTATAGTGATTCTCCCAGCAAATATTTTTAGTCTCTTTACTTTTGCTACGGCAAATGGGACACAGGACAATATCCTCTATGTAAAGTTTATACAAATGCCGGCGTCTTTTTCCGATACATAAATCATCTATCAATATATCCAATATTATCTTTTACAAAGGCGTACAAAAACTAAACGTCAGGACCACAACTGTCTTTGTGAGAGAAAAGAGGCCTTTTAATAAAGTTACCATAGCCTCATGTATGTAAAACGGGTCGATATTCCAATAAATGAAAATCCCCGTAAAGACGGTATGCGGTCTTGATGTGCATAAAGATAGTGTATTTTGCCGTATTGTGCAAGCTTACGGACAAATAAATCAACACAAATTCGGAATTTTACCTGACGGACCTATGACATTGCGCAATCTGATGCTATCAGAAGGAGGAGGGGGTACACGTAGGAGAGCTCCGGCATCCACAGTGTGCCAATCTGGCGGTCCACGAAAGGAACTACAAAACCCTGTCTTATCGACACTTATTTCATAAGGCAGCTTCCTAAAAAAACAACGAGATCAAGGATACAGAATAGACAGCCACTTCCTGATGAACAATCTGACGGGTTCAAGTCATGTTCCCGATGGAAGCTCCAAAGGTAGAGTCTGACCTATACATACAGCAGCAGAACATCCACCTCGGCAACCATTCTCCAGAACCGAGTCCAAGCGGTACCACCCGGCAGTCAAGCTAATTGCATGAGAACGGATATCCTTGTGGAAAAATTGTACAGGAGAACCGTCAACACACATAATAAGGAGATAAATAACAGTTTGATGAAACCGTTTTTTCTTCTGGTGTTTTTGCTTTGTTCGGCTGGTGCCTTCTCTCAAAAGGTTGCCTTGAAGAACAATCTGACCTACGATACCTTGAAAACGACCAACCTCTCCCTGGAGTTCTCCATGAGGCGTAAATGGACCCTTGGCACACAGGTGGGCATGAATTTCTTTTTCTACACGCGGGACCCCACGTCTTCCCTGTACAAAGAAAAGAAGTTCAGTCACTGGCTTGTCCAGCCGGAGCTCCGTTACTGGACCTATGCCCTCTTCAACGACTGGTTCTTCGGGTTGCACACCCATGGCGGCCAGATGAATATCGGAGATGTCGATGTCCCCTTTGTGCTTCAGAAAGGGGATGGAAACATGAAAGACCACCGTTACGAGGGTTATTTCTGGGGAGGCGGGTTGAGCGCCGGTTACCAGTCGGTGCTTTCCAACCGTCTCAATATCGAGGCCTCCCTGGATATCGGTTACGTGCACGCCCGTTATGACAAGTACAAGTGACCACTTGCGGCCAGAAGTTGGACAAGGGAGATGCAGCCTACATAGGCCCATCAGGACCGCCATTTCGATTATTTACATGTTGAAATCCCCCCTGAATCCGGGGACACATCTTTTTATTCTATCACACTAAAAATGTATATCAATGAAACTTTACCATATTTCCAAATAATCATCCTGGCCCGCTGTACATCCGGTCGGTCATGTAAAATGAAATTCCCAGGCCTGGCGGAGTAATACGGGGCATTTCTCCGCCTGATCTGGGAATAGAATGATGCGGATGAGATTCCCGCACTGTTTCAATCCATTTTCATCACTATCTGAACATTCGGGTCATTTGCTATCCAGGGCATTCCAATAATCCATGTTGGTAACCCGTTCCAGCAGGACTTTTCTGTCCCCTTCACGGA
>JAEWSH010000123.1 GCA_023398375.1 Bacillota bacterium
CTGCAAACCCTTGTGACATAAACATAGTTCACAAAATGAAATGGGAATCAATGACTTTTTAATGTTTTTGAGATGGGAAGCGAAGAAGCGGTTCGTAATGCCTTTGATATTTTGAGTAATGGCGGTGTTATTATTAATCCCATTCAGGAAGTTTCGTGGAACAAGTGTTGTGCGACAGTTATTGATAAATTTGGAGCGTGCTGGTGGATTGCAATTTAATCAACATCTTAAGCATTAACGAAGTATGCTCTCCGTTTTATGAAACTACATACAGTAAACTGGTAAATGTTATTTTTTCCTTATAGGTTAATGAGTATTAGAGCTGTTAGTATAAGCGCCATGCCAGTGACTTCTTTTATTTTTAAGCGCTCGCGAAAGACCGTGACTCCCCATATTGAAGACAAAACGATAGCCCCACCACTATACATAGGAAAAACAACTGCAGCATTTAGATGACTGAGTGCGTTTATAAAGAAGTAGGTGGTTAACATATTCGGCAAACCGATGGCAAAGCCAAATAGAATGCTCTTTGTATTAATTTGCTTATGCTTTAGTGTTTGTATAGAGCTTGCCAACGAATATAAAGTTAGCAAGAATCACTAGATTATTACTTTTATTATAATTAGGAGAAAAAGCATATGAATAAACAGGACTACATATCATTATTGGACTCTATGTATCCAAATTTTTTTGAGAGGGAAAATATTCAAAACCTTCCAGATGAATGGATCTGTGATGAAATGATTCTTCATTTGGATAAATTTGAGCCAAATAAATATGTTAAAAAATTAGACGATAGTATTTCATTTGGATATTATAATGGAGACCTTGATGAATTAAAAGAAACGGTAGGAAAAGTAGTACAATATTGGGTACAATCTTATAACGGAAAACATAGAGCATATTGTGGATATATCGATGGAAAAGTTGCGAGTTTCTGCATTATTGAGGATATGGGTGTGCACAACATCAATGGATGTAAAATTAAAATAGGAGGACCAGGTTGTGTTGGAACGCTTCCAGAATATCGTAATAAAGGAATAGGACTAATCATGGTTAAGAATGTAACTCAGATTCTAAAAGATGAAGGATATGATTATAGTTATATTCACTTTACAGGCGTAGCATCATGGTATGAAAAACTTGGATATGAGACTTCAATTAAATGGAATAAGAATGGAGTAATATAGAAGGAAAACTAGAACATATGACAATACTTTCTTTCATAATTACATGATAACATAATACGAAAATGAAACATTCTTTAATGCAAGATGCTGATGATTAATATATAATTTAGATATTAAGATTTTTTTATATTAAGAATTGAAAGGGAAGGATAATAACTATGATTAGATTAGAAAAGGTGAATGAGCGCACGTTTAAAAAAGTTATTGATATGAAATTACCAGCCGAACAGAATAAGTTTGTCGCACCTAACGTTGTATCTCTTGCACAGGCTTGGCTGTATTATCAGGCAGCACGTCCATTAGCAATATGTAATGATGATGAAGTTGTAGGCTTTGTTATGTTAGACTGGGATGAGAATGAACGAACAGTTGGAATTTGGCGCTTTATGATTGCATCAGAATCACAGAATAAAGGATACGGAAAGAAGGCTATGGAGGCTGTTATAGAACTAATACGTAATGAAAATAAGTTTGATTTAATACATCTTGATTATGTACCAGGTAATACAGTAGCACATGACCTATATTATTCCTTGGGGTTTCGTGAAAACGGTGATATGGAAAATGATGAAATAATTATGACGCTACCATTAACGGATCATCCAAAGGTCGGTATGCTTATTGCAGACGAAGATGATATTGAAGATTTTCTAGAAATTATAGAAATTGAAAAAAACACTGGAATAGATATTCCCGATGAATTACTGCACGAAGCACAGCTTAGAGATGCTGTTGTTAAAGGTTGTGTGAAACGTTTTACAATTTTGGGGGAAACCATTGGATTTTCTTTAGGTGATACTTTACTTATTGAGAGTAAAAGTCAATCATATCGAGATGAAGTCTTAAAATGTCTAAAAGTCGAAGCATGATTAGATTCAACAGTATTTTAACTAGCGAGATCATATATGAAGGTATAGAGCAACTGCACTATTGGATTGATCTCCGCTAATAAGCATAATTTATTTAAAATGCAAACTACATAGGATTGATATTAGTAGGGAGTGATACGTTGGATATTACAAGATATAATAGAATAATTATAATTGGTAATAGTGGTAGTGGCAAAAGTTTTTTATCGAAAGAATTATCTACTATTACGGGTTTGCCGCTGATTCATCTTGACGTTGAATACTGGCATCCAAATTGGGAAAAGACTCCGAAAGATGAATGGTTAAAAAGGCAAACTGATCTTATATCAAAGGAAAAATGGATTATAGATGGTAATTATAATAGTACAATTGAATTGCGGTATAAAGCGGCAGATTTGATTATATTCCTTGATATTAACCGATTGACCTGCTTAATTGGCGCATTAAAAAGGCACGGTACTAAGCGTACAGATTTACCGGATTATCTTGAAGAGAAATTAGATTTCGAATTTGCACAATTCTGCAGATTGATATGGGGTTTTTCAAAAACAGGTAGGAAGACAATTATTAAGATGCACAAAAAGTATCCCGATAAACCTTTTCTAATTATTAAGAATAGAAGAGAGTTGCATAAAATACTGGTTAGGTGGAGGAATGAATCTAAGTAACACTTCTTAAATATAGACTTTATTGATTCGATTAGTTATTACAGCATACTTCCCATAATGTTATAAACATAGGAAAGGTAGTTTTTCGATGTTTTAGATTGTGAACTGATTTTTTATCACTTATGTAATAATAAATATGAATATATCGGATCGTAGTAGCTCGAATACTAACAGGGATTTGTGAGGTAATGAAGATGACGAAAGCTATATTTTTTGATTTGTTTTTTACGTTGATTTATCCGAAATACTCAGATGAAAATGAATATGATGTCTTAGGGATT
>JAEWSH010000118.1 GCA_023398375.1 Bacillota bacterium
GTTGTTCAATTCCTCTGTCTTTAAGCAGTTCCTCTAGAGCTAGTTCAGGGATTTCGTTATTAAAATTCTTATTCCGTAGTTGGTACTTCATTAGTGTCCTCCTCATATAGTTCTATAACTTCTGCCAACTTCTTTCTTTCTCTATATAGTTTTGAATAAACAGATCTTCCCAAATCTATAGGAGCGTCTTTATTACCAAGATATTCTTGTTCCCAGTCATAAATTATTTCTACTTCAAATCCCATGTCTTGGATTTTCTTGGCTTCTTTTATCATTTTTTTTAACCCATAATATCTATCGCCGTCTTCGCTATAATCATTATCAAACGCTAAAACAATTTTAATTACTCCAGCATCTTTTAAAATGATACCATGATATTGACTGAATGAGCTTCCTCCAACAGCAACTGATTTATTTTGGGTAAAACAAGAGCCATATTTTAAAACTGATTTTTCAGCTTCAAATACTATAACTTCTTTTAATTTTTTAATGACAGCCTTATTTTGATAATAACCATATACTACCATCATTTTAGGACAGTTATACAGCTCTTCGTTATGCCATAATGGCATATATTTTCTTCCAGAATCTAAATCGTCTTGATTGAAATTTCTAACACGTATCCCAACCAATCTACCATTTCTATCTAATATAGGAAATACTATTCTATTTCTGACCATGTCAAATCTTACACCGAATTCAACTAAAACATCATAATCTATTCCTTCACTCATCCATACATCTAAAAATCTTGGTTGCTGAGTAAAACATTCTAAAATATGATGATTATAAACTGGTAATTGTTCTTCCCAATTTTTTTCTATTTTATCCGGTACTAAAGGTTTGGGATTAGATAATATAGCAAAACCATTTTTAATACGCTTGCTTACAATTTCATCTAAGATATTATATGCTTCACGGAATTCTATTTTATATCCTCTTGTTTGATATACTTTAATAATAAAATCAAACACGCTCATACTTTTACAATTAGTATAACAATAAAATCTTTTTGTTGCCTCATAATAATACAGTTTATGTGAAGGATTATTATTCATCTCATTATGACAAATAGTAGGAAATATTAAACTGTTATTTCCATATTTTATCATACTCTCAGGCACACCTAATTTTTCCATTAATCTAATTATATCTGAGCTATTCATCTTTTTGATTAAAGGATTTTCCGCTGCCATTTCTATTCCTTTCTTTCAGGCACTACCGCAAAACCTGATTTATAATTAAGTTGCTTAATTTGTATATGCATCTCATCAAAATTTTCTATAAGATTATTTTGTCTATCTGTTACAAAACAATCTACAGTACGACAAGTACCTAAATCTATATTTCTCCATATTCTAATACCCGTCCATTTTCCACGACGGTTCTTATATATATCGGTTATAAAGTTTGGTTCTAAAGTCCCTATTTTTATCGCTAACGCTCTACCTAAATCTTTCTCTGCTTCATTAACACGTAATGTGATAGCTCCTATATCCGCTTTATCAGCCACAGCTTTAGAACCTCTTATTAAGTTTTCGTTTTTTACTTCTTTTTCTTCATACTCTCCGTTTAACTGAGTCGCTGTAGAAATATGTATATCAAGTTCATTAGCCAATTCTTTTAATGTATTAGTTAATAACAATAGAATAACATCATCTCTCATTAATTTATCTCTATTCGCAACTAAACCTGCTCCAATATGTATATAATCATAAAATACATATTTCACATCGTCTTGTAAAGCGTGTTTCTTAATTATTGTCTTCACTGAGACTAAACTTGGATCAGGAAGATATTCAATTATAATATTGTTATTACCTTTTAGATAAGCGACTGCTAAATCTAATCTATCTTTTTCTTCCTGAGAACATTTATTGTTTAATATCTTTTCTTCATTTATACCAGTCATATAAGCCAATATTAAAGTTTGAACTTCAGCATGTTCTAATTCGGTTGTAATATATAATACTTTATTATTACAAGAAGTATTTATCCATTCTTCAGTAATAGTATCATAATACATAGGGATAGCCAAGTTACAAGCATTGCCAACCATACGTCTTGATTTACCAGAACCAGAAGAACCAGAATCTATATATAATTTTTTTAATCTAGCTCCTCTAGTAACTGTATTATATATACCACCACACAAAGGCAAACCAACTTCTGGAACTGTCTGTAGTTGCTTTAACAATTCCTCTATATGGTCAGCAGCATTAATACAAGTTTTTTCTAAAAAAACTTCATATTTATTTTGTATAGTATTAAGTTTAACATTGTAATGCTTGAAAATATCCTCGATCTCCATAGCATTAAACTCTGCCAATTGTTTTTCTAATTTATCAGCAGGTAAAGTAACATCATATATATCGCTAATGTCTATGCCATTTTTTTGTAAATCATTAATAAGACTATATTTTTTAATTAGAGAATAATTATAACTAAAATTAGGACTACTATTATCATTACATATTTCATATAAAACGTCCATTCCTCCGTCTTCTACAAATTTGCTGTATATAATTTGCTGTTGCTGAAAATAAGCAATAATATCGCTTATATC
>JAEWSH010000025.1 GCA_023398375.1 Bacillota bacterium
CTATCTTAGTTTCCTTTGATTCTTCTTTAGAAGGATGATCCGGTGCTCTGGCAATGGTATCTGCAATCCGAATCTGGCCTGGATTCATATCTAGGGATAGTACGAATGCATTCTCGTTCCCTCCGGCACCTGCAAACACAGTACCTTTAAGTGCTCCAAGAACTATAATATTACCCTTGGAAATTACGCTCGCTCCAGGATTCACATCACCAATAATGATAATACTTGTTTCAGTTTCTAATACCTGACCTGAGCGTAGATTCCCCTTATAAAACTGTCCAGTTGCATTTGATAACTCCATCAATTTATCATTAAGAGCTTTCGCAAATTTCTTATCCTTTTCTTCATCATTTTCTAAGACGCAGACAACATGAAGATTGGAATACTCTGCTATAATATCAAGGATCTCCCGCTCCTGTTGATCGTTAAGCTTCCTTCCTTCAAAGCTAATTGCCATCTTTGCATTTCCTAAGAACTTTGCCGATTCTTCGAATTTCACCTTAATATCTTCTTTTAAATCAGAAAAATCGATAGCAGCATCCAGCACAACCACGATGCCATGTTTATTTCCTTTAATAATAACTGAATTATTCATGCCGTCACCTTAGTATGCCTTGGCATATTCCTTTCTGTCTTAATCATGTACTTCAATATTAGTTGCAGAACCTGCAGTTACAGTTCCGCTTAATAAAGCGTCTTTATTCTCACCATTAAAATAAAAGCCAAAAACTTCTCTGCCTACTTTTGCAGCATTCGCTGAAGCAAACCCATTTGGTATCACTACCGTTACACTGATTTCCGGTTCCTCATATGGTGCATAAGCCAAAAACAGAGCATGATGTGGTTTGGTTAAGCTTACTTGTGCTGTACCGGTTTTGCCGGCTACTGAAACACCTAAGTTACCATATAATCGGTCTAGTGAATTCGCAGTAGAATTTACCACAAGATACATTCCCTTGTGAACCATATCCCATTCTTGTTTCGAAAACTCTGTAATCTGGTTATAAACAGTTGCTTCATTCTTAAGAATCAAGTTATGATCCATATCAGTGATTTTGTCAAGTAAAGTCATATTATAACTGGTTCCGCTGTTGGCAATTGTCGTAATATATCTAGATAATTGAATTGGAGTAAAATTATGATTATACCCGATACTAGTACGTACCGCATCACGATTGGATATCTCCGGCTTAGATTCTTCTATTTCAACACCAGAAGTATCATTTAATCCAAACATCGTGGCATACTTTTGTATTTTCTCGATTCCGGTATTGTCGGTATATTTCCCTTCTGCATTCTTCATTAATCGAAGTCCTACTTCATAAAAGAAATAGTTACAGGAATGCTGAATCGCCTGCGCTGCATCAATTGTTCCGTGAGTACCTGGATATTTCCAACATTTTGGTGATGGGACAACTGCTTCAAATATACCTAAATCGCGAATCTTAGAAGATGTATTTATTACACCTTCTCCGAAACCAACCAAAGCCATCAATGGTTTAAACGTAGAACCGGTAGTTGTCTTTTGCATTGTAGGTCTGTTAATTAAAGGGGTAGCCTTATCTTCGATTAATTTAGAATAATATTCCCAATTAATTTTATTAGCCAAATAATTATTGTCATAAGAAGGATAGGTTACCATTGAAAGAACATCGCCAGTTTTGGTATCGGTGACAACAATCGACCCGGAGCTTGGTTCTAATGCTAATTGGCCAGGAGTTATCTCAAGTTTTCTCAGCTTGTCCATGATAAAATCATAGGAACTTAAAGATCCAGATTCTAATTTTATATAATCATTCTCGTTATATTCTAACACACCTTGAATGAATAATAAAAGACATATTTCCCTTCCGGTCAATTTTTTTGAAAAAACCAGGGTACGATATATTTTTTTCTCGAATGCTTTATCATTAATTAATGAGTTAAGTGCTTTCTTAACTAACTTCTCATATATTTCTTCAGTAGTATGGTAATCCTCATAACTAATTCCAAGTTGTTCTAAATCTATCCAGTTCATGGTGATGGCATATTGTAAGAATTTACTTAAGCTTATTCGATTTTCCTTATAATCCAAGTACTTTGCATCTTCTTTATCAATTTTAGAACTTAGTAGTATCTTTATATCGTTTGAAGATAATTTCGAGTAAACATAGGCTAAGTACTCTTCCATCTCTTCTCCAGCAGCCATATTAGAAACTGTACTATTATTATCTAATAGGGTAGACAAATTCTGAAAGATCTCTTCTCTCTTGTTTAAGAATTTCTGATAGACAGCCTTCTCCAAATCAAACGCATCATCTGATCGAAATGCCGCGATATCAATTACATTATTGTTTAGAAGAGCATTATAAACTTCATAGATTGGGATCAAAATGTCTGCTGCTTTCTCACCTTTTCCACCGTAATCAAGATTCGGAGTAATCTTAGAAATTAAGATTTCAGCAATGTTTTTCTCCAAAATATGATAGGTTGCTACTTGAAGATCACGGTCAATTGTAAGATATACATCATTACCCGCGATTGGCTCCTTCGTTACAACAACATCCCTCTCTTTATTCGAATCGCTAACAG
>JAEWSH010000081.1 GCA_023398375.1 Bacillota bacterium
ACCCAAACCCCGACCCAAACCCCGACGCAAACCCCGGCCCAGACGCAACCCCAGCCCTCGCAAGCCGCCAGCATCGTCGCCGACCGCATCAAGCGCATCAAGCTGTCGCCCAGCGTGGCGGCGCGCGCGATCATTGCCGAGCTGCGCGAGCAGGGCCGGCGCATTATCGACCTGACGATCGGCGAGCCGGATTTTTCGACGCCGGAGCATATCCGCCAGGCGGCCACGGCCGCGATGAACCGGGGCGAGACCAAGTATCCGCCGGCCCAGGGCACGGTGGCGCTGCGCAAGGCGGCGCGGACGCATCTGCTGGAAGCCACCGGCGTCGATTACCCGGCGGCGCGCATCATTGTCAGCACGGGCGCCAAGCAGGTGATCTTCAACGGGCTGGCGGCGACGCTGAACGAGGGCGACGAGGTGCTGATTCCGGCGCCGTTCTGGGTGTCGTATCCGGACATGGTGCTGGTCAACGGCGGGGTGCCGGTGACGGTGCCGACCACGCCGGCCACGGATTACAAGCTGACGCCGGAGGCGCTGGAGCGCGCGATCACGCCGCGCACCAAGTGGCTGATGATGAACGCGCCCAGCAATCCGACGGGCTCGGTCTACACTGCCGACGAGCTGCGCGGGCTGACCGCGGTGCTCGAGCGTCATCCGCATGTCTGGCTGATGACGGACGATATTTATGCGCGGCTGAACTTCACTGACGCGCCGACGGTGCATCCGTTGCAGGTGGCGCCGGCGCTGGCGGCGCGCACGCTGGTGGTCAATGGCGTGTCCAAGGCCTATGCGATGACGGGCTGGCGTATCGGTTACGGCGCCGGGCCGGACGAGCTGATCAAGGCGATGGCGATTCTGCAGTCGCAGAGCACGTCGGGCGCGTCGTCGGTGAGCCAGGCGGCGGCGCTGGAGGCGCTGTCGGGGCCGCAGGACTGCGTGACGGAGTTCGCCCGCGTTTTCCGCGAGCGCCGCGATCTGGCGGTGGCGGAGCTGTCCGGCACGCCGGGGCTGGCGATCGTGATGCCGCAGGGCGCGTTCTACGTGTTTCCGGATTGCTCGGGGCTGCTGGGCAAGCGCACGCCGGCAGGCGTCGAGATCCGCAGCGATACCGACCTGACGCATTACCTGCTGCGCGAGGCTGGCGTGGCGGTGATCGACGGTCATGCCTATGGCGCGCCGGGCACGTTCCGGCTGTCGTTCGCGGCGTCGCTGGACGATATCCGGCAGGGCTGCGCGGGCATCCGCGAGGCCTGCGCCAAGCTCGTCTAGTTGTTCCCGGGCCCGCCAACGAGCGGGCCGGTTCCGTTTTTCTGTTCAAACCACAAACACAAGGGGAATCACCATGAAACGCCATTCACTTATCGCCGCCTGCCTGGGCCTGGCCGCGTTGTCGCTGGGCGCTGGCGCGCGCGCCGACCAGGTCGCGGACATCAAGGCCCGCGGCGAATTGATCTGCGGCACGCTGGGCACGTCGCAGCCGTTCAGTTTCCAGGACGCGACGACGCGCCAACTGGTAGGCTATGACGTGGACGTGTGCAAGCTGGTGGCCGACAAGCTGGGCGTGAAGATCAGCTACAAGCTGCTGTCGGTGGCGGCGCGCGTGCCGGAGCTGAACGAGGGCCGCGTCGATATCCTGGCGGCGAACCTGGGCTATTCGCCGGACCGCGCCCAGCAGATCGCTTTCAGCCACGCGTACTACGTCAGCCCGCAGAAGCTGCTGGTGCGCAAGGATTCGGGGCTGGACACGATCGAGTCGCTGAACGGCCGCCGCGTTGGCGCGACCAAGGGTTCCAGTTCGGAGCGCGAGATCAAGCGCATTCTCGACAAGTCGCAGGTGATCGGCTACGGCGACAGCTCGGCCACGTACCTGGCCCTGCAACAGAAGAAGGTGGACGCGCAGTTCGCGTCCGAACTGGTGCTGGTGCGCCTGGTGCTGCAAAGACCGCCGACGGCGCCGGTCAGCGTGATCGCCAAGTCGGTGTTTGACGAACCCTGGGGCCTGGGCGTGCGCAAGTCGGAGCCGGGCATGCTGAATGTGGTGAACCAGGCGCTGGACGAGGCGGAAAGCTCGGGCGTGGCCGCACAGTTGTTCGACAAGTGGTTCGGCGCGCAGACGCCGTACAAGCTCGAGCGCGGTTTCAAGATCGGCCCCATCGCGGGCTGAACGCCGGTACCGCGCAATGAGCCTACTTGACGCTTCGCAATACCAGTTGCTGGCCAGCGGCATGGTGGTGACGCTGCAGTTGTTCCTGGTGTCCTGGGTGATGGCGTTCACGATCGCGGTGACGCTGGTCGTGGTGCGCGCCACCAACCTGGCGCCGTGCCGCTGGCTGGTCGACGCCTATGTGGAATACCACCGCAACGTGCCGCTGCTGGTGCAGGTGCTGTTCTGGTACTTCGGCATGCCCGAGCTGCTGCCGGAGGGTTTCCGGATGTGGCTGTACCAGCACAACGCCGAGATGTCGCTGGCGGCGATCGCGCTGGCGCTGGGGTCGGCCGCCTATATCGCCGAGGATATCCGCAGCGGGCTGCGCGCCATTCCTGGCACGCAGTTCGAGGCGGCCCGGGCGCTGGGCGCCAGCTACCTGCAATGCATGCGCTTCGTGATCGTGCCGCAGGCGGTGCGGATTTCCATCCCGCCGCTGGTGGGCCGCGCCTTGCTGCTGTTCAAGAACACCAGCGTGGCCATGGCCATCGGCGTGATGGAGCTGACCTACCAGGCGCGCGAGATCGAGAACGAGACCTACCGCACCTTCGCCACGTTTGGCGCGGCGACCCTCATGTATCTGTTGGGATCCTTCCTCATCATGCTGATCGGCTCGCGCATCTATGCGCGCTACCGCCTGAACCGGGGAGGCCACGGTGCTTGATCTCCTGTCGCAATACTGGCCGACGCTGCTGGTCGGCCAATACCCCAATGGGCCGCTGGGCGGGCTGGCGCTGACGCTGATCCTGGCGTTGTGCGGCCTGGCGCTGTCGCTGCCGCTGGCGCTGGCCATCGCGCTGGCGCGGGTCAGTCCGTTTGGCTGGCTGCGCGTGGCCAGCAAGACGCTGGTGAACGTGGTGCGCGGCATGCCGCTGCTGATGCTGATCTTCTGGGCGTACTTCGTCATTCCGAAGCTGACGGGGCAGGTGATCAGCGGTTTCTGGACGCTGATCGCGGCGCTGGTGGTGTACGAGAGCGCCTATCTGTCGGAGGTGATCCGCTCGGGCATCGAGGCGGTGCCGCGCGGCCAGATCGAGGCCTCGCGCTCGCTGGGCGTGGGCTACTGGACCACGATGCGCCGGGTGGTGCTGCCGCAGGCGCTGTTCAACGTGCTGCCCAGCATGACCAGCCAGTTCGTCTCGACCATCAAGGAGACCTCGCTGGGGTACGTGATCAGCGTGAACGAACTGACGTTTGCCGCCAACCAGGTCAACAACCTGGTGCTGACCAAGCCGCTGCAGGTGTTCGGCATCCTGGCCATCATCTATTTCCTGGTGTGCTTCAGCCTGAGCCGCGGCCTGTCCTGGCTGGACCTGCGCATCCGCCGCCAGCGCGCCATGGCCTAGGGCCCGTGCGAGGCCCCTTTTAGCGAGAACAGGCCCTGAGCCGGCGCTTATCGGAATTCATCATGATCAAGCTTGAGAAAGTCAACAAATGGTATGGCGCGCATCACGTCCTGAAGGACGTGGACCTGTCGGTCGCGCGCGGCGAGGTGCTGGTGGTGTGCGGGCCGTCGGGCTCGGGCAAGTCCACCATGATCCGTACCATCAACCGCCTGGAACCGATCGAGAAGGGCCGCATCCTGATCGACGACGCCGACATCTACGGCAAGGGCGTCAACCTGAACGCGCTGCGCCAGAAGATCGGTTTCGTGTTCCAGCAGTTCAACCTGTTTCCGCACATGAGCGTGCTGGACAACGTGGTGTTCGCGCCGGTCAACATCCGCAAGCAGCCGCGCAAGCAGGCCGCCGAGCTGGCGCGCCAGTTGCTGGCGCGGGTCGGGCTGGAGCACAAGATCGACGCCTATCCCGGCTCGCTGTCGGGCGGCCAGCAGCAGCGCGTGGCGATCGCCCGCGCGCTGGCGCTGCAACCGCCGGTGATGCTGTTCGACGAACCCACCAGCGCGCTCGACCCCGAGATGGTGGGCGAGGTGCTGCAGGTGATGAAGGGCCTGGCCAAGGACGGCATGACCATGGTCTGCGTGACGCACGAGATGGGGTTCGCGCGGGACGTGTGCGACCGGGTGGTGTTCATGGATGCGGGCGAGATCCTGGAGGTGGATACGCCGGAGCGCTTTTTCAGCGCGCCGCAGCATCCGCGGGCGCAGCGGTTTCTGGCGGATATCTTGCATCCGCGCGGGTAAGGACCCATGCCGGGCGTGGCGGGATACCCGCTGCGCTCGGCAGGGAACGACTGAGTGGGCATGCGGTGGCATTGACCCGGACGCGTCGGCGCCGGCGAGGGCGGATCGGCGCCGACCGGCCCGGTTCGGCTGCCCGACGTTTCGGCCGCGGACCGGGCGGCGCGCAGCCGCGCTCCTGTCGACGATAATGTGAGGGTTCTTCATGCATTTCACGTCCACCGCCGCGATGTACACCCTCAAACAGTTGGAGGCGTTCTACTGGAGCTCGCAACTGGGCAGCTTCAGCGCGTCCTCGCGCAAGCTGCACACCACCCAGTCGGCGGTCGCCAAGCGGGTGGGGGAACTCGAAGCCTTCGCCGGCGCGCCGCTGTTCGAGCGCCGCGCCAAGAAGCTGGTGCTGACGGCCCAGGGCCGCAAGCTGTTCGAACTGGCGCGCGAGATGCTGGACCTGAACAGCCGCATCGTGCAGAACATGGCCGATCCGGCCAGTTTCGAGGGCGTGGTGCGGCTGGGCGTGACCGAACTGGTCGGCATGACCTGGCTGGCGCGGCTGGTCAGCCAGATCAGCCTGCGCTATCCCAAGGTGCAGCTGATGCCCGAGATCGATGGCGGCATCACGCTGTATGAGCGGCTGGAGCAGGACCAGCTGGACCTGGCCATCATGCCGGGACCGTTCTGGAGCTACCAGTACGACTGCATCCACCTGGGCGCGGTGACCAACGTCTGGATGGCCAGCCCGTCGCTGGACATCGATTTCTCCGCAAGGCTGGCGCCGCAGGACCTGGCGCCGTACCCGGTGATTTCACAGCCGACCAATTCGGCGCTGTCGCATCTGTACGATGCCTGGTTCGCCGAGCAGGGCCTGTCGGTCAAGCGGGTGCTGACCTGCAACAGCCTGGGCATGATGGCGCAGTTGACGATGCTGGGGCTGGGCATCAGCTATCTGCCGGGGGCGTATTTCGCGCCGCTGGTCGAGCGCGGGGCGCTGTGCCAGCTGGATGTCCAGCCGGATCTGCCGACGATCAACTACTACGCGGTGCACAAGAAGAGCATCGTCAATCCGGTGGTGTCACGGGTGATCGATATCGCGCGGGAGGAATGCGCGTTCGAGGTGGCGGGGGCGTTTCTGCCGCATGTGCCGCCGGCGGTGGGGGCGGGTGGGGGGTAGGGTGGGCCGCGTGATTATGGACCTGCGCGGCGATGTGCTCGGTCAGGTCGTGTTCGCGCAAGATATTTGCGCCACATTATCCTATTTTGGAGGCGTGGCGTTGCTGAAGACACTACATGGAATTCAATCGCTGGATCTATTGTCTAAGTGTTCGATGAATTCGTTAGGGTTAAGAACTAGAGTTTTGATGCCAAGCCAATTGTACGTTGCCTTGGTTTTGTTTTTTAACTTGTTGTCGTTTGTTATAAAAATATCACAATACGCTGCATATATCGCATGTGTCGTGTCATGTAAGCCGGATAGGAATTGAGTTGATTTGTCTGGATAATATCTTCTTGCTTCAAGAAATTCGAAAATTTTCTCCATTGTCATTTCGTGTAGAGGAAATTTCTTCCCTAAGTGACTAAAATTTATCTCGTTGCAAAGGGGAGGGTGAGATCGAAGAAGACCCGGGTAGGATTGGCGGAGTGAAGGGTAATTGTTAATTATTATTTGATGAAGTTTTGGCTTGAATCTATCGATTTCTTCCTGGATATTTATGAAATTTGTTTCTAAAGATGTGATTCCTGTCCTTCTCTGAATCTCCTCGCCCCGGGAAATTTTTTCTTTTTGATGTTCTTCGGCTATTGAGTTGTTCTCGTAATGCTCGATGACTCTATGATAAGTGGTTTTTGGATGTTCCTCAGAAACGTAGATTCCACCTCTTTTCCGTTGAACGGTGTCGCGCCTCTCAAAAGGCAAGAGCGCCTTTGAGTCTGTAATATTGCCCAGTTTGTCGAGAAACGAGTTAACTGTCTCGTCGTTGTTGCCGTGGCGCATTTTTAATGCAGCTATCTCTTCAATGTGCGCGGGGCTGAAAAGAATCTGATAGTCCTTCTTGTCCAGGGTGTTAATTCTATGAACGAAATCGGGTTTTCTGTTATCTTTGATGTCAATAATGATATTGTGATCGAGGTATAGGGTTTTCATTTTTGTTTGTTTGTTTGTTTGTTTGTTTGTTTGTTTGTGGTGCTGTATTGGATTTTGGGTTTGTAAAAAATCAGCGTAATTTTATATTATTGTTCTGTATTGCTAGTTTTGTGAGGGCTATCGGATTTTCGTTGATTATAGTTGTTGTATTGATAAAGTGTGATTTCGTATCTGCTTTTTTATGCGAGGCCATGTTTTGATTGGGTTGGCTTCTAAGGGATGATTCTAAAGTGAAAAGGTGGGTGCTCGGTCTAGTTTTTTGTGCAAATTTTCAATCTGGTGGTTCTTGGGTTAATTATTGGTTCTAATAATAGCTGGCTGTGGCTTGGCTAATGATAGTGCATTGGGGGGATGTGCCGGTCTAGTTGGGGTGTTGTAGGAATATCGCCGAAAAGAGAGACGCCGTAGAGACACTTTTAAAAGTTGGGCGCTCTTCAGGCCGCACCCATCGCTGATGCGAACGGGAGTGTCAGTATTTTTGTGTTTAAGGCATTAAACGCCTGGCCGAGGATCGGTCAGGCTTGTTGATGCTATCTCAGCGATACGGGTCGGTGAAGCGTTCGGCATAAATGATGGCGAACTGGTTC
>JAEWSH010000110.1 GCA_023398375.1 Bacillota bacterium
GATCCCGGTACTTTATCTGATCGCCCTCGTACCGGTAAAAGACGAAGACCTTCGCTCTAACCTGTTGCTTGATAGAATCTTCGGGGCAGAAGTACATATTATCACACTAAATGAAGGAGAAACAGAAGCACAGGCAGTTGAACGAACCTACTGTATAGCAAAATCACGGATAAGAAAGCTTGAGGACTTAGGGCATCGCTGTTATGATATCCCGGTGGGTGGCGCAAATCCAATTGGTACCTTAGGATTCGTACATGGATACTTGGAGGTAACGCAACAATTACATGAGCATAATCTCACTGTTGATTATATATTCCATGCAACCGGCACCGGTGGAACAATGGCTGGATTAGTCGCAGGGAAGAAATTAATAAATTCCCACTCGAAGATAATTTCAATTACTGTAAGCCAAAAAGAAGAAGACTACCTTAAGAGCACTGCGATACTTTCAAATTCTACGCTTGCTCTTCTTAAGGAGTCTCCTCTTGTTGATGCCTTTTTAGATCTTACAATTGATAATAACTATTATGCACCTGGATATGAAATGCCAAACGCTGCTGCCACCGAAGCCATCCGGTATCTTGCCACCAAAGAAGGAATCTTAGTTGACCCCGTTTATACCGGAAAAGCCTTTGCTGGCTTACTTGATTATATCCGAAGTGGTAAAGTACCAACAGGAAGCACGGTAGTCTTCTGGCATACAGGTGGAGCTACTGCCCTGTTTGCAGAGAAAGAGATCTTGGGTGAACTCTAAAACAGGTACACCTCATAATCGAAAAATCTAGAGCAATTGCATCATAGGTAAAGTTTTCGTAATCTAGAACAATTACATAATCGGTAAAGTTCTAGTAATCTAGAACAACCGCTATTTTGCATAATCGACGAAGCTAATATCCAAATCCACATTACCACGAATACCCGGAATAGAACCAGAGTCCGTATACTGATACATCTGGAACTGATATGGAAAACTCAGATTGTTCCCATAGTATGCAAACCACAAATCGTAGTCCATCAATTGTTCTAAATCAATGCCCATAATCATCCATTTTGTATTTGCATAAATCATAGGCTTGTAACCTGCTTTCCTAATTTCCTCACAGAAGGCCTTCGCGATATCTGTTCTCTCCTGCCTAGCCAGGTTATTTGCTCTCGCATCATAAGTTGTAATAACCTCTGTGTCGAACACAATCGGATAGGTAACCTGAAATCCCTCGATATAATTTAAGACCATTTGAGCTTCTTCCACCGCTTCCTTAGTAGTGATTGCCTGTGAGAAGAAATAAACACCGACATGAACTCCAGCTTTGTTGGCTCCCTCAATATTTTTAAGGAAGTATGGATCAAGCTCTAAGGTTCCCTGACCAAACCCACGAAATCCAAGTCGAATAATGGCATACTCGACGCCGGCTTCCTTCACCTTCTTCCAATCGATATCTCCTTGATATTTGGATACGTCGATTCCCATGATGGAAGTCTTAACACCGTTCTCGTAATACTCCTTCTGCCCGTTTGTCTCTACAAAATTCTCATGCTTTAGGGAGAAACGTTCCACCTTATTTGATAACGGAATATAGAATCTCTCCTTATTATTACCCCATAATACCACTCGCTCAGTCAGTGGTTCGGTTCTTGGAGTTATAACTCCCTGAAGCGCAGTATCTTCTTGATTTGCTTCTACATAAGCTCCATATACGACCTTCGTTAAGATCGGTGTCTGTCCATCAATTGTAACCTGGGCAGTAATCTCTCCTAGATATTCCTCTCCTGGAAGCTTAACCACAGAAACAAGACTTATCTTCCCCTCTTCAAAACTTAGGCTGAAATTCTCCTTTAGCTGTATTAGTTGTTCTTCATAATAAACTGCATCGATATAATACTCCTTTGGGATTGCGTAAGTATACGTAGCCGCTCCTATTAAGAGATTCATTCGAAGTTCCATATCATTTTCTGATACGGCTGGGATCTCCTGATATGATAATTCAAATTGTTCAAGGAGTGCCTGCTCTATGTTAAGATCCTCATATTCCCATAACGTAGAGGCCTCTACTATCTTTAGATAGTCCGGCATAACAGCCTGATCATTATCATAAATTGGAAAAACCAAATGTTTCTGATGTTCTGTAAAATAATTTCCAATGGAAGGGCATAGCTGGTTTATTCCGTTAGCAAGAGAATACTCCCAATCCATCTCAACCATCTTACTCCCATTATCAATCAATATCCTTCGTCTATCGACTGTCTGGTCTGACAAGAACTCATTCCGATATCCTATCTTTAACTCATCCATCGAAAATACAAGGTATTCATAACCATACAGGGACTCGACTGAAGCCTTAAAAGGAGCGATTCTTTGACTTAATTCATCTGTAATCAGATTTGATAATTCTGGGATTAGTTTGATTGTACTAACCACCTGACTCTCTTCCTCTATTTCTTGTATTTCCTTATTTTCCACAAATGCTGGCACGCTTTCTGATGGTTGTTTCACAAGTAGTATCACTATCACCGCACACCCTGCAAGCAGTAAGATGCTTTCTAAGAGCGCGACTGCCTTCCAACCATTTTTCTTCCTAGTCGTAGAGTACTTTATAGGCTTAACTTCAGTAATTGTACCAAAAATCGTATCATCTAAGTCAATCTTTGGCAGAACTTC
>JAEWSH010000010.1 GCA_023398375.1 Bacillota bacterium
GCATGAGCCGGACAACCTTTTATAATAAGTGGAAGTTGTTGACGGGAGAAGCACCCAAATATTTGATTTCGAGAATCAGGATGGAGAAGGCACGGGAACTTTTGGAAAGCGGAAAATTTTCTGTGACCGTGGTTGCCGAAATGGTGGGTATGCGAAATCTGAAAAACTTCAGAGGTAGGTATAAGGAGTATTTTGGAAAAACACCGAAGGAGTTTATGAAAAAAGTATGATATTTACCTGAAAAAAACTTTCATGGAAAGGCTGTCACATATTAGATAATGGACAGCCTTTGTTTTGAAATAGGAGATAGGAGAACTAAACATCCCAAACTATCTATAAAGGAAAATCTCTCATCGTTTTCGTTTTGGGGATAACTGGGTATATATGATTAGTTTTACTTGCCGATGCAGAAAGTGTAGATGATTATCAATCAGTCATTTAGCACTCTAAAAGGTACAACCGCTCATTTGGCAAGTCGTTGAGAATGTGTAAGTTAGTGATTTTCAACACACTTTTCGCCTTGTACCTCCATTTTGGAATGTAAAAGTAAGTGTAATTTCTTGAATATCAAAATCCGAGGTACAAAAACTTTCAAAAAATCGCATTTTTCACCCCGAAAAGGTACAAAAACGGCTCTGAAACCAAGATTGGAATCAGAGCCGTAATTTTGTGCAGATTTTAGAATATTGTTCCCCCATGACATTCGCTACATATCTGTCATCGACAAGCCCTTTTGCGACACAATGTAGTCCTTAAACTTGCCTGTGGCACGAGTAAAGACATCAACTTTCTCATTAAGAGCATCAGCATCGAAGTTTTCCTCTTTTCTCTTTACCTCAATGAATACTGCCTCGTCGTTCAATTCGTTCTCGGCAACAATATCAATCTCGTTCTCACCCTTTCGATCCCACCAACTGCCGATGCGTGTGTATGCTTTGCTCTCCATAAGCACACGCTTGAAATATCGTTCAAGCATCTTGCCACTGAAAGTCTCGTAGTCGCGGTTGATGATAGTCTTTACCGCATCGTAGTTCTCAATTTCAAGCATATAGTTATACTTGTATATGAAACGGAACCAGAAGGTGAAGAAGTTGTCCTCAATCGTATAGCGAACATTCTTTGTAGAACTCTTCTCAAAGATAGGTTGGTTCTTGGTAATAACCTCATACTCCTTCTCCAATTTTGTGAGGTAGCCACCAATCTCCCTGCCGACAATCTGCTCAATCTCTGAGCGTAATGTTTTGCCACGAGCTATAGCCGAAAGAATAGAGAAATAGACACCATAGTCCTTGCCAAATTCCTCGATAAGTATAGCCTTGCCCTCGCCCAAGAATACAGAGTCTGCCTTGATGATATGATTAAGCATCTTTGTCTTGGTTGTCGCTCCTGCATCAACGAGCAGCTGAACATACTTTGCCACGCCACCTGTAAACGAGTATAACGCCAACAAGTCCTCGGATGTGTAGTTGGGATTATATTCTGCCATTATCTCCTTCAAGACAGCAGGTGTAAATGGCTTGATTGACATAAAACGAGTCTGGCGATTATACAGTGGCTCCTTCTTGTCCTTGAAAATTTTTGTCATCATCGAGAATATAGAACCACACACAATAAGGTTAATATGGGCCTTGGTGTGATACATATCCCAAATGCGTTGCATATCACTATACACAGACTTGTTTACCTTGAAAAACTCTTGGAACTCATCAATAAACAGTGTAATTGGTCGCTCGATAGAGAGTTTCATCAGGTACTCGAAAATCTTAGGAAATCGCTCCACTCTACCCATTGTAGGGATACCCAACTTATTCTCAATCTCTTGTATATAATCCGCACACAAATCGCTCTCAGCCTTGCGTGCAACAAAGAAATAGAGTATCGGCTCATTCTCATACGCCTTCCAAACAAGCGATGTCTTACCGATACGACGACGACCTGTCACTACCGTAAACTGAGCATTACTCTTTGAGAGTTCAAGTATCTCTTTGAGTGACGCAATCTCCTCTGTTCTATCAAAAAATCTCATACGCTTCTATTTTAGTTCCGAAACGCACATTTCCGAAATAGCGGTTTCGCAACTGCAAATATAATACACTTTTCTTATTCGGCAAAATTATGAGATAACTATTTGCAAAAGTAGAATAATTCAACTCGTGAGTGCGGCTCACGAGTTCAGTTGGCAACATTTTGTAGTCAACTGAAATAATTGCATCAACAGTCAAGAATTTCAGATGGCTGAATCCTGTTCATACATCTTTGGGCGTCTGAGTTCGTTTTCCTCTTTCATCCTTTTGATCATCTCTGAGTTAGGAGGAACAATCTCATAAGTCGAATTATAAAGTTTTCTATGCTTGTAATGCTCATTGAGCCTTTTTGTAACTTCCTCCATCGTAATCTTACCCTCAATTTGTTGTCGAGCAAGTTGAATCAGAAACTCAGACACACTAAGTCCATCTACATTCTGTAAGCCTATTGCTGCACCCCAATTGTTCGCCCTTTCTCTAACAGCCTTATCAGGATGGTTCTTATATTCCTCAAATAATCCCATATTTTTCTTATAAAGTTACGAAAAATATGGGAGATAGCCAAGATCTAAATATAGAAAATTGATGAAGGTGAGATTTGAATATACAATGAGAAAAATGCTAATTTAATTCCGTTGAAAGCAAAATAGTTCTCAATATACACCTTATATAAAAGGATTTTATTAACTTTGTACGATAAATAGCCTATTATGGACAAGGATATAAATAGACTCAAGGTTGTTCTTGCAGAGAAAAAAAGAACAAATAAATGGCTGGCTGAACAATTAGGATGTGCACCTACAACTGTGTCAAAGTGGTGTACAAATGCTTGTCAGCCAACAATGGAAACATACATTAAAATAGCCAAACTCCTTGATGTTAAACTAACTCAATTGGTAAATATAGAATAATTGATATGTACAAGATAACCTGGGATAAGGAAACTGGAGGTGTGAGATTGCACTCTCGCATCGTGGAGGGGACGCTTGGCACCTCTCCTCGTCCTGTCTTCTGGGAAGAATTAGATTTACTTAAATTAAACGAACTCGGATGGGATTATCCTCATTGCGAGGAGCCTCTCTTGTGGGCAATAAATAAGCAATACTGGTATAGAGGTGAATTGGTTTTTGAGGCAAAAGGTGCCAATATATACGATGATGCGACAGTCGTTTTTCAGGATGGTAAGGAAAAACTCAAACTTAAGCCTGTTGATGTCAAGAAGATGCTGGAGCGATGCAAGGAGTATATGTTCCTTCTCGAAAGCGAAGCCATAGAGTTTATTCACGAGACCTACGAACAATATGCTGGAGCTCAAAAAAGTATTCAAGCCGTAGCTGCGAATAGGCTCGATTATGATGCACTTGCTGCAAGAGCCGAAAAGCGTACCAAGACCAAAATGGCGATCGTTAAGGAGAATTGTGATTCGTTTGACATCGTACCATTAGAAGAGGCTGAAAAGCAAGGTAAGAAAATCTTTCAGACAACCAAAATCGACCGCTTTTTGGCGTCTTTCTCTGGTGGTAAGGACTCACAAGTTATCCTCGATTTATGTACTCGCGCTATTCCTTCTACAGATTTTGAGGTGATATATAGTGATACAGGATACGAGCTACCATCTTCATTGAAACTATACGAAGAGGTTCAAGAGTACTATAAAGCGCTCTATCCCGACCTGAAATTCTCGGTGGCCAGAAATCACGAGAGTGTATTGAATTATTGGGATAAGATAGGCACTCCTAGTGATACTCACCGTTGGTGCTGTTCGGTAATGAAAACTGCGCCATTATATCGAATGCTTAAAATAGAAGGAACGAATAAGCAGGCAAAAGTATTAACATTTGATGGAGTAAGAGCAGAAGAAAGTACAAAACGAGGTGCATATGTTCGTTTTGGTAGGGGTAAACACACGACGATATACAATGCACATCCAATATTGAATTGGAATGCAGTGGAAATATATTTATACCTCTTTAGGTATAATCTTCCGATTAATGAGGCTTATCGATATGGAAAGGCTCGTGTCGGATGTATTATATGTCCATTCTCATCTTCGTGGGATGATATGATAGCAACCAAAAAATATGGCGAAGAACTTAAGCCTTTTGCTGGAAGATTAATTGAATGGTCTAAGAAGAATAGGATTGGAGACGTAAAAGAATTTATAAAAGAGCGTCGTTGGAAAATCAAAGCTATTGGAGACACACCTTTAACCAATACTTTAGTCTCTTTTTCAGATGCTAATCACACATTTGTGGCAAATGTTGTTAATTCTAGGTATTCCGTATATACATGGCTACCTAGTTTGTGTGAGTATGTTGTGGAGAGCAAAGAAGGACGAGATTTAGGCACATTAAAATTTGATGGAAAGATATATAACTTTAGTGTTGAGTATGTCCCCGCTAAAAATCAATACACATTTATAGTAGAGAATCCATCAACACAATTAAGCTTCTTGATGCGTAGGGTTATTTACAAAAGTGCATATTGTGTGAATTGTGAAGTATGTGAGGTGGATTGCCCTACAGGAGCTCTTTCTATTGTGCCAGAAGTTAAAATAGATAAAACTAAATGTATTCATTGCCACAAATGCTTAACCTCTCACGATTTAGGGTGCATTTCAGCAGATTGTGTAAGAATGATTAAAAATATGAACAACAATGAAAATACCAAAATCCAAGGCTATAAGACCTTTGGATTTAGAGAAGAATGGTTGCAGGAATATCTGGTGGATCCAGAGTATTTCTGGCAAAGCAATTCTTTGGGCACAGCCCAGCTTGACGGTTTTAAGGCGTGGCTAAAAGATGCCGAAATCAATGATGCAAAGAATCAATTGACAAAGTTTGGTGAATTAATTCAACAGATACATATAGACGATGTCAATTTGACTTGGGAATTGATATTAATAAATCTTTCATACAATTCATTTATTGTTAATTGGTTCCTTAACAATATTAAGATTGGCCAGGAGTACGATAGAAAAGTACTAGAGGGACTGATTAACGAGCAAGGTTTTTCATCAAAAGGAAAAACTGTTGCCAATGCAGTTGCAGCGTTAGTGCAAACATTTGACTACTCACCTATAGGAGATACATTAAATCTTCGTATGCCATCAGAGGATGGCAAACATAATATACGAGGCAGTTATGAGAGTGTAACCAATGCCGGCTTGGCTTATTGCCTTTACAAATATGCCGAGAAGAAAGGAATACGTTCTTTGCGCGTATCTGATTTTTACAGTGCAGAATGTACTAGCGGACCTTATAAGGTATTAGGAATAAGTAAGGCGGTATTCACCAATGCTCTTAAATCCTTAAATTCTTCTGCCAATAGAGTCCTCATTGCTGAACTGTCTATGGGACTTGATAGCATTACATTAAGAGAAGATTTAGATGCGATTTCGTGTTTACAGTCATTAATAGAGTAATGATATGAGTTTACAAACATCTTATTATAGGAATGTTATTTTATCCATTCACCGTGGGTGGAAGAATGGCTTATATTCTAATGCGAAGCCATTATTTCTCTTAACGATAATTAAAGGTATTGAGGACGGTGCCATATTAGGTAATAGAATTCCATATAGTAAGGAGATAAGCTTGTCTTATAAACTCTTGTGCCAGAAATACGAACCTAACACTATTGTTACGCCTTTCTTTAAACCATACTATCATTTTATTAAGGATGATTTTTACAACATTAAATGGAAGACAGTAACGAAACCTCCACACAAATGGCATACACCTTCAGGCAAGTTCTTAACTGAAAATGTTGATTATGCATATTTAGATGATACATTGTGGGAACTACTCCAAGATAAGGATATAAGAGAAGAGTATAAAGAAGCGATTATAACACACTACCTAAAAGCTGAATAACAGAAACCGATATATACTTATGAGATACAGCGACATTGTACAACTTAGATCAATGCGTCCCGCCTACAATATTCAAGAGGAGGGCATAGGTGAATGGAAAACATTTATTGCAAATGATCAGTTCAACGACATTCTTAACCGAATGATTAAGGCGGTTCGCAACAACGATGCAGACCACCATAAGTCAATATGGATTGCTGGTACCTATGGTACTGGTAAGAGTCACGCAGGTGCTGTTCTCAAACACCTTTTCTGTGATCCAATAGAAGATATTCAAGAGTATATCGAGGACGAATACAAGAAGGACAAATATGCTTTGATTCGTTCGTCGATTTTGTCAGTGCGCCAGCATAAGCGTCTTTTCCCCGTCAATCTATATGGTCAGCAGAGCATCGCTCACGAAGAGGATTTGTCTTTGCAGCTGCAAAAAGAGATTAGAAATGCGTTGAACAAAGCGGACATCAATATTACCGTTAAGACCGACTTTGATGTTATGGTTCAGCATATTGATGAGCAGCCTGCAATTTGGCAATCACTTATTGATAATAACACTGTCTTGAGTAGTGTAGCCCCAGATTTGAAGAAGTTGAGGCAGCTATTGTGCAACTACGATACAGAAGTATTGGACCGTGTTCGCAATGCTCAAAGAATAGCTGGTATCGACATTCGCTTGCAGAGCAACAATATTCAACAGTGGATATTCGAGGTTCAGGACAAACTCAAAGAGCAAGGTGTATATGATGGTCTCCTCATTATATGGGATGAGTTTACCGAGATTATGACATCTAGTATCGGTGTTCGTCTACTTGTTCGCCTCCAAGAGATTGCCGAGGCGATGATGAATAATGAGAATGACTCATACTTCTTGTTTATTTCACACCCTTCTGCTCTGAATTCTATAAAAGAAGAAGAGCGTGAAAAAACAAAAGGTCGCTATCACTATGTAGCCTACAATATGGAGCCTGTTTCGGCATTTAAGATTATGTCGAAGAAGTTCAAGATTGTGAATGATACGGTTTATAATCAGCGTAAAGAACGATTCTTTGTCCTGCATAATGATTTGCTAAATACATTCTCATCGTCGTCAACCAACACAAGTGAGACTATCGAGAATATTCAGAATTTATTCCCTCTTCATCCTTCGACAGCCAACCTCGCAACATATTATGCACGAGAGGCGGGCTCTTCAAGCCGAAGCGTATTTGAGTTCTTGGCTTGCGATGCTGTTAAGGAGTTCCTTGATTGTGAAGATAATTATGCAAACGAACGAACAATTACGGCGGACTACTTATGGGACTATGTTAAGGAATACTTTGAAAGTGATACAACCAAGTTTGGTGCTGTAACAGAACGCTACAATAGCCACCATCTTGCGGTTGAGGCTGCTGGCGATAATTACTCGAAAGTATTCAAAGGAATATTGTTGCTTAATGCATTGAACAATATTGCTAATAGTGACACTGTTACACCTAGTCAGGAGAATATTGAAAACTTGTTCGTTGGAACGGAGGTCGCGGATGAATTAGCAGATATCCTTGATTTCCTAAATGACAAGAGTATTATTCAGCGTCAGCCTAATGGCAATTTCTCAATTCTTTTCACTGCACTGCCCGGCGAGGAAATACAAAAGATTAAAGAGGAGTTAATATCAAGTAATTACCTTTACACGGATCAAGTCATTCGCTTTGGGGATGCTGCTTATGCGAGCTTTGATAAGAGTTTTAAACAAATTGGTAGACCTCTTTCGTTCCAGTTCTTCTCGAAGCAGGCAAATGAATATACTTTGTTGAGTAAGATTGAGAATACTCAGAAGCAAACCAAAACATATGAAATATTCCTTGCAATTCTTGTAGGCCGCAACCAAGAGGAAGTTATTGCCCTCAAAGATATCGCAGAAAGGAATAGCAAAGAAGAGAGATTCCGTAATACAACATTTGTTGTTATGGAAACCTTCTTCGAGGATAAGAATTACGAGCGTTTTATAGAATATCAAGCAAATGCACAATGTGCTCAGCGTCATAGTTTGCCTAATCAGCAAAAGACTTATTCGAAAAACGCATCAGACATGATTGAGGCATGGGCTACAAGAATGAAGGGTGGCAATGCTACTTTCTATTTGCGTGGTGAGTATATGACGACTGTTGGTAGCAAAATGGCTTCAACAATAAATAACTCAATTGCTCCTAGTGTTTTTGAAGCAGGTCCAGAATCTTTGGAGATTGTTCGAATTAAGCACTCTACCACATATTGGAAAAAAGCTTCGGTTAAAGCTACAGTCGATGCAGTACTGTCATTTAATACAAAACAAGATATTGTTGCTGCGTGTGGCGGGCCTGCACGACATGTAGAATTCCTACTACAAGATAGTGTTGATGACAATCTTGATTGGAAGAGTGATGTTGATCCTAACCATCCATTAAAGAGGGTTTGTGATTACATTGATGAGTGGCTATCTGGTCGTCATACAAATAAGAACCAGACTTTTAATTTAGGGGAGAAGTTGATTGGCCTTACTGAAGCACCGTTCGGATTATTCCAAGGATACGCTCCAATGGCAATGGTCGCATTTGCTATGCGTAAATATGTAAACCAGATATTTGACACGAATGGCAAACAGCGTACAGCCCAACATCTTGTTGATGATGTAGTCGAATTGTTTAAGGCATGGGAAAGCGGTCGTAGTTCAAATAAGTTGAACTTCTTGTTCGAAAGTAAAGAGGCTGGTAAATTAAGCAAGCATTTGATTGCGATGTTTTCGCTTAAGAAACTTAAAGGCTACTCAGATATCAGCTCTTTGAAAGATGCGAGATGGGCCATTCGAAATGAATATGCGAAGGAGAAGGGCTATCCATTGTGGTCATTAAAATATTGCAGTAGCGATTACAACACAGAAGATATACGTCTGCTAATTGACAATGTTATCAAAGTTGTAGGCGATTCTGAAAGTATGAAGAATCCTGCACTCCTTAATGATACGATAAATGGCTATGAGGCACAACGATTTGAGTGGGGAAATCTTCTGGTTGAGAATAATGGCGGCAATTATAGAGATGGATTTATCAACTTCTTAAAGAGTGTTGAGAATGTAAAGATCCAAGACCACGAAATCGATGATGCAATAGTGTATCTTAAAGGACACCTTGCAGAAGTTGGACTTTGGAAAGAAGCAGAGGTTAAAGATTGCCTCAAAGATTGGAGACTATCTCTTCAAACCACTCCGGCCAATGGTGGACAGGGAGGTAGTGCAAGCGGTGCTTCAAGTGGCAACCAGTCTGGAATGGGTGCTTCCTCTAATGGAGCTATACCTCCCGTATCAAATGTTGCTCATAAGAGAAGTCTGCTTAAAGAGGCATTAAAATTTATGCCAGCCAACGAAGCAAAGGACCTACTTAACGACATTATAGAGTCTGAGGATACAATACTTGATATACTTCTAAAATACTTGAAATAAATGTATAAAGAGGTTAAAAACTTTGAAGAACTAAAGAGTCTCGTCTTGGAGGACAAAGAGTCTATCGGTCTCGGTGTCGATATGAGAAATCGATATCCGATTCGATTTGTTTTGTTCGACAACTTTCGGGATTGTAGCCTATTTGTCGATTTCGTTCAAGAAGAGATTAGTACGACCGTACAAAGTGTAGATAAATGGATTGACCCTAATTATCCGGATTTAATGATAACTCACACAGAGTTGGCGCAACGAATCAAGGATCATATTAAGAAGATGAATGGAGCAGACTGTGTTATTGCCCCATTCTCGGAGTTGGCTCGCTTCTATGAAAATGATGTAAATAAGACCTTTGATGCCCTGCTTAAAACAATTAAAGCGATTGAGGCAAGTCCGAAAGCAATTGGGAAACACCAAAGAGTATTTGTTCCTATAGTGGGACTGGAGGGTAAAATGGAATCCTTTAGTAAGGATACACAAAGTACCATTTGGCGACTAAAAAGCGAGGAAAAGGATTTAACCTATCGTCTAATCATAACTGATAAGGAAACTTTTGGCGTGCAGGGTTTGAGCAATCACTATACAGTAGTTAATTCTATGCAAGAGTGGTTGAATATATGGAAGGATGTGAATAAACAGGTGACACCCAACATTATTTGCACCTCACATAGTCTCTTTGCAAATGCGATATTTGCACAGCCTGATAACGCTTTTAGTTTCGTTGTTTGTAACGATGCTTATGATTTCTTAACCAGAGGATTACAACTCCAATTTGGAGGAATAGAGAAACGAGTAACTGATAATAATAATTGGGAGATATTAGCAAACGAAATAGATATCACTCACGGATTTAAATTTAGTAAGTATGTCCACAGTTACTTCTCTGTGAATAGTATAGAGAACTATGTTTCATTTATAAAATTGTGGTTTGATTATCCCGACCAATACCATCGTTGGTTGCTTACTCGCTATTACAAACAGCACAAAGATGAAACAGACCTCATCTGTAGAATATTAGATAATATCACTTCGCTCACTGGAAATGATTTAATAGAACAAATTACATTATATCTCAGTGAAATTGAGAGTGAAATGCAAGAGCGTGCTTATTGTTTATGCGAGGCTCAAAAACGAGGAGTTGTATTAAGAGAAGCCGTACAGTCTACACTATCAGCTCGATTGGTAGCAATGGCCGAGAAATACAACTACACAAGTGCAATAAGGTATTTTACTGGAATATGTCAAAAGGAGAAAGAACTTGCAGTTGCTTGGCTTGGTAAAAAAGTAATTACCATAGACCAGATTAAGCCGTTCTTCCCTGACTTATATTATTACTTGTCCGAACCATTGGGGGTGTCATATAACATACCTTCTTGGGTTGCGCCATACATTAATGAGTATAAAAAAGCTAAAATTGCTAACACTTACACCTCAGAGATTGAAGAGAGGATAAGAGAGTTGAATAATTCGGATGTTTCCTTTGACCAATGGTATCAGGAGTTTAGCACAACTCGCACGCTCCTGCAAGGTCGAGGAGATATTGAAGTGTTTTATTGGGTTGATGGTCTGGGCATTGAGTGGATTCCTCTGATAAAGCAAATTATACAAGAAAAGAGCAATCAAAATATCTTCCTTAACGAAGTAAAAATAGCAAGGGCTTTGTTGCCATCTACTACAAGCACAAATAAGCTTGACTTACAAAAGCTACTCCCAGATTTTCAGAAATTGGAGAAAGCTGGAGACTTGGATAACTTTGCACATCAGCCAACAAATGTGTGGCCAACTTTCGTTATCAAAGAGGTAGAATTAGTTCGCTCTGTGATCGAAGAGATATTAGCCAAGTATAATGGGAAGAAGATTGCCATTATCTCAGATCATGGATTAACTTATATGTCGCAATTGTGTAACGGACTCGGTATCGCAGGAGTAAATTCCGACCATCACGGACGCTTGGCTATCAAAGGTAGTGGGAATTGGACGACTGACGACAACTACATTAAATTAGAGGATGGTAAAACCGTGTGCGCACTTCGTCATCAATCATTGTGTAATAAGGTCCCCAAAGGACAAGGTATTCACGGAGGGTGTACTCCAGAAGAGGTGTTGGTGCCTATATTCGTGATATCTAGCTATGTGGCTGATGCTGAATGGAGCGCAGAGATACTAACATTGGAAGTATCTGGTGCCAATCCAACAATCGATTTCAAGATAAAGAATGCGCCTACTATGCATATTCCTATGATTGAGTATAATGGAATTAGATATTCCCTTAACCAAATTGGAACTGATGTATATAGGTCAGAGCCGATAGTGATTGACGAAAATGTTCGCGAAATTGCTCTTGTTATAGGAAGCATTACTCGTATATATCATATTTCAGTAAATGCTGGAGCACAAGAGGATGATTTGTTTGACTTTTAAGATTACAATATATGAAACCCGAAATTGAAGAAAAAGTAAGGCAGTATTTTTCTGCGATGTCAATATATAAAGATCCAGAAAAGACAAATAGTATATTTGCTGGTCGTAATCTCCCTGCATTCGTTAAGGATTATTTAATGAAGAGATATCTGAATGTGCAGACTGGAGATATTGATACTTTAAGCCTTACACAATTTCTCGACCAAGTAATACCCACTAATACGGGTTCTGTGAAGGATCGCATAGTATCCGGAGAAGAGGTTGTGTTGTTGTGCCGTTTCATTATTTATATCGATTTGGTAAAGGGTGTTAAGCAATTTGCCATACCAGATTATGGAATAAAGCTACGAGAAGGCATTATCCCAGAGTTTACATATACAAAGCACCAAGGAGAGCTTGTTGATGGTGAGAAATGGGGCATTGTTAAACTCTGTTTATTGCCTGATGACAATGGCAGAAGCTATCATGTCCAGATGGTTGATTACAAGCCATTCAGACCATATAGCTCGGTAGATGTTAACTACTTGGCAGAGGCTCGCAGACATTTTACTACGCAAGAGTGGATGGACTTGTTGTTGTCTGCGATGGAGTATGATCCAGATGGTTTTGCCAATCTTACACAGAAAATGGAGTTCCTAACTCGATTATTGATTTTTGCAGAGCCTAGGCTTAATGTTATTGAACTTGCGCCTAAGGGTACCGGTAAGTCTTATGTGTTTGGTAATTTGTCAAAATATGGATGGCTTGTGAGTGGCGGTAAAGTTACTCGTGCTAAATTGTTTTATGATAAGACGAAACAGCAGAATGGCATAATCAAGAACCACGATTTTACGGTATTTGATGAAATTCAGACAATTGTTTTCCAAGAGCCAGCAGAGATTCAGGCTGCTCTAAAATCATATTTGGAGAGCGGTAAGACAACCATTGACAATAATGAGTTTACCTCGGAGTGTGGTTTGATGCTTATGGGTAATATCCCATTGACTGCAAATCATCTTCCTGTATCATCATTCTATTTTGGCTCACTGCCTGAGAATTTCAGAGAGTCAGCATTGCTTGATCGCTTCCATTGCTTTATTGAAGGTTGGTTATTACCTCGTATAGACACGAGTATGATCTTTAAAGGGTGGACTATCAACGTTGAATATTTCTCTGAGATACTTCATTCGATGCGTACAAACAACACATATGGACTGTTGTTTGACCAATTGGTGAAGTTTGAGGAGAAAGCCGATGTCCGAGACCAGAAGGCAATCAAACGAATCGCAACCGGATATATGAAATTATTGTTCCCTCATTGGCGCAATGTAGATGATGTGAACAAAGAGGAATTTGAAATGTATTGTCTTAACCCGGCAATACATAGACGAGGCATAGTTAAGGAACAATGTCACAATATTGATCCTGAGTTCAAAACCAAGATGCCAGAAGTGAGAGTGTTATATTGAAGCGATTATACATAATCACAATATTATAAATAAGAAATTAATATTGACATTCATACTAGTAAACAACCATCATATGGACAATATGACATATATAGACTGTATACGTGACAATAGAATAAATGCAGATAGCTATTCGCTTAATATGACAATTGGCGAATACTATGACTTGGTTAAAGACTGCTTAAATGATAATGAATATCAAAGGAAAAGAGTAAGAAACTCTAGTTCTATATATAATCTCCTTAAACAAGATATTATAAAGGGGTGTGTGATGCCCCCGTTGGTATTAGCACTTTGTAGAACATTGGCACCCGGAGAGGATATTGAGGTGGCGTTACGACAGGCAAAAGGTGATTTAAAAATACTTGATGGCCTTCAGCGCTCATATACAATCAAAGAGATTGTGAACGAATGTCAGGGATCTTTATTTGGAGATGTCAATCCGTTAGAACGAAGGGTCAGAGTAGAAGTATATGTCGGCATAAATAAACTGGGAATACTATACCGTATGCTAACATTAAATGCTGGTCAAACACAAATGACCACTAGGCATCAAATTGAAATTATTTATTCAGAATATAGAAATCAGTGTGATGTTCCTGGGGTTACATTATTTGCGGAAACCGATGGACATACTCCTAACGAGATAGGGGAGTATAAATTTAGAGATGTCATAGAGGGTTTTACATCCTTCCTGCAAAGAGATTATCTTACATTAGACAAAAAGGATATTTTGGAAAACGTACGAGATTTGGAAAGAATATCGCGTGTGGCTACTTCTAATACTCTATTTTATGATTTTGTAGATACATATCATCATTTAGTTAACAAACTAAATGAATTGTTTAATAAGGTTTATGATCCAGAACTATTAGTAGAGACTGCTAATTTAAGTGCTGCTCCATTTGCAACATCCATGATTTCGTTATTCAATAAGTCACAGGCATTAACTGGTTATGGATGTGCTATTGCAGAAATTATGGATATGCAATACATAAAGAATATTAAGGATATACATGAATATATAGAGAATATTAGCACTCAAAATTTTGATTGTGTCTTCGTGGAAATGATGGGCAATCTAGATTATTTACGAAGAAATGCCAAGTGGAAAATCCAGTGTAAGCTGCCCCCTAAAACCAAGCGATTCTGCCCCCTTAAAACATTCAACAATGCCCCCTTAAAAAGTCTTGACCGATGGGGTTATTATTATTTTAGTTTATTTCCCTCTG